>NZ_QXDF01000001.1:272500-1472500 GCF_003550175.1 Dichotomicrobium thermohalophilum | reverse complement strand
CCCGCCGAGCGCGACCAGTGTGATGACAACCGCGAGCCAGACGAAGCGGCGAATCTCCCCGCTGGTGCGGACCGCGCGGCGCGCCCTGGCAGCAAGCCAGATGGTCGTGAGCAGGAACAGCGGCATGAGCGCATGGGTGGGGTAGGTCCAGATGCCGGCGGCCAGCGCGCCGAAGACCAGCGCGGCGACGCTCAACAGCGTCATGTGAAGAATGAGTTGCTCGAAGTCGGGCGCATTCGCAGCAGGCCGAAGGCGCGCTTCGCGCAGCGTCTGCCGCGTCATGCGCGGGAACATCAGCGGATAGATGAACATCAGCGGCGCGAGATACATGAGCGGCTCGGTGAAGGCCCGGCGGATGCCCTGCCCCACCTCGCCCCAGTTCGTGGCGTCCGGGAGCTGCCAATCGGGCAGCGCCGCCGCCTCACGCCCCGGCTCAGTCAGCAGCCAGACCAGATGCGGCGCGAATAGCGCAACCGCGATCGCCCCGGCCAGCGCACCGCCCGGCCCTACAAGACGCGCACGCAGAGCAGGCTGAAGCAGCGCGGCGACGACGAGGACTGCGAGAAAAACCCAGTATTCCTGCGAACACAGCAGCCCCAGCCCGGCAAACAGACCGAGCAGCGCGAAGTCACGCCAGCGCGCCGCGTCCACCGCCCGAAGGAATGCCCAGAACGTGAGCGCCACGAGCGCCATCGCGCCGACCTGATAGGTGAAGCCCTCGTGGAAACGCCAGCTAATCTGGTAGATGAGGGCGAGCGACTCTGCCGTCAGGAACGCCCAGAGATTGTCGCCGGCCATCACGCGGCGCGCGGCCAGAAACAGGAAGCCACACGTCACGACCAGCAGCGCATATTTCAGCAGTTGGTAGGCGACGACGCCCGGCCCCGTGACCTGCTGCACGGTCCAGATGAGCCAGTCATAAAGCGGCGGCCTGTCTGACAGATAACCGAGCTGAAGCTGCTGAACGAAGATCTCCGTGACGGGGGCATCCTCGCCCAGGTTGAGCGAGGCGATCAGGCGCGCAGTGACATGCACAAGGGCGTAGAGGCCGGCAGCCGTGAGAATACCGCCGAGGCTGTAAAGCGCCGTGCCGCCCTTGCCTGCTCGGGCCTCGGCCGGTCGCGTTTGGTCCAGCACCTGTGCCCCCGGTGCCAACGGCTAGTCGACGAGAAAGATGGTCGATCCGGTTGTCTTGCGCGCTTCGAGGTCGCGATGCGCCTGGGCCGCCTCACTCAATGGATAGGTCTGGTTGATGTTGATCTTGACCTTGCCCGTGGTGACCATGTTGAACAGATCGGTCGCTGTTTCCTCCAGTTCTGCGCGCGTGGCGATGTAGGCCGCAAGCGACGGGCGCGTCAGGAAGAGCGAGCCTTTCGCGGCGAGCATGCCGATATCGACCGGCGGGACCTTGCCCGAGGCGTTGCCGAAGCTCACCCACAGACCGCGGGGCTTCAGGCAGTCGAGCGAAGCGGGATAGGTGTCCTTGCCGACCGAATCGTAGACCACATCGCACAGCGCGCCGCCGGTGATTTCGCGCACGCGCTCGACAAAGTCTTCCTCGCGGTAATTGATGACGTGTGTGCAGCCATGCGCGCGGGCGAGTGCGCCCTTCTCGGCTGAGCCAACGGTGCCGATAATCGTCGCGCCCAGCGCCGACGCCCACTGACAGGCGATCAACCCGACGCCGCCAGCGGCCGCGTGAAACAGCATGACCGTCTCCGGTCCGACCTCATAGGTCTTGCGCAGCAGATAGCGTACGGTCATGCCCTGCAGCATCATCGCCGCGGCGGTCTGAAAATCGATCTCTGCGGGCAGCTTGACCACGCGATCGGCGGGAATGCTGCGCTCTTCCGAATAGGAGCCAATCGGTCCCGCATAGGCCACGCGGTCACCCACCGAGAGTCCGTTCACCCCCTCGCCCACTGCAGTGACCTCGCCGGCGCCCTCGGTACCGAGCGTGAAGGGCAAGCTCGGCTGCGGATACAGGCCGGTGCGATGATAAACGTCGATATAGTTGAGGCCGACGGCCTTGTGGCGCAGTGTCACCTCACCCGGACCGGGCGCCGGAACCTCGACGCTCTCCCAGCGCATCTCCTCAGGGCCGCCGTAGTTATGAACGCGAATGGCGTGGGGCATTTTTTCTATCCTCTTTGTTGCGGCTTCCTTGGATACGGCAAGAGCGGGCCGAGCCGCAAGAGGCGGAAAATGCGTGGGATTTGGCCGCGCGCGGCCGGGCTGGCGAATACTTTAGAATTGTGCTAGAGTTGTTTAAAATGAAAAGGGTATTGCAACCGCTTTCGATCGCTTGGTCCGGCCGTCTTCAAGCTGCGTTGGATGTCAAACGCTTCGACGGGACGTCATTACCCGCAAAATTTTTACGGCGAGGGCAGTCGTTTAGCCTGAGTCGTCAGCTATCAAGTGCTGTTTCTTCAACCCCAGACCGAAAATTTATGTCGTCAGTTGGGATGAGTCTGCTCATCTCCTTTGTTGAGGGGATAAATTTGCGATGGACCAGTTTGATCCAAGGGATGAAGCCCCCGACTCCCATGCGCTGACCGACAGCCCGGAGAACCACAGAAACGGGCTGCCACCGCCACCGACGCCGTCAAATTTCTACAAGGACTTTGTCCAGTTCGCCATTTTCCTCGGTGTTGTCCTGATCCCCGTCTACACCTCTTTCGACGACATGGCCGAGGGGCTGCAGGGCTTCATATCGGAATACATTGTCCCCTATCGCGATGGCCCTATGTCGGAGCCCATCGGCTACACGGTGAATAAGAATGTGGCGCGAACCATTGTCTTCGTGCTGCTTTTTGCAGGCTTTACGGTCGTCTTTCTTATCCGTCATACGTTTCGCACCACCCCAATGGGACAGAACAGCCGAGACCACTTGGCTATCGTTGACGAAGCTATCCTGGAGGAGAAGAACGAGCAGATAAGGCAGCTCCGTCAGAAATTAAAAAACGACATGATAATCCTCAGGACGGTCCATAACCAGATCTATGGGGATAACCGGCCGCGACTCAATTATTCATCGGTGAAGGGCGTATACCGGGTCAACGCGAATGGCGACCTGGAGGTCCACAAAGAAATCACCGTTAAGGCAGATGACAAAGAAGGTTTCTTGTGGACATTCTATGCCGCGGGCGACCAGTACAGTAAACCACTCGAGGAGGTAGCTGATCTGAATTTTTCGGTCGCGGCGCTGGATGACGACACAAGCGTTCAATATATCACGATTGTGGACGAGGGGCTCAAAAAGCAGTTCGTGATCTACTTTCTTCCACTTCTTCAACCAGGAGAAACGCGGTCCTTCACGTTATACTATCAGTGGCCTGGCATCTTGCTGAAGTTATTGGAAACCGGCACGGTTTCATATGATTGGCAAAACAGGGCGCCCACAACCGGCATGCCCGGAGACTTTAGCGCCGAATGGATTTTCGACGAAGCACTTGGCCATGTCGAATGCCACAACACAGGCAGCAAGCCGGCCGGTCTGAAACTGTATAATGTGGACGAATCGCAAGGCTCGCGGTGGGTCTTTGAAGGCGAACAGGTCGCTCTTGGGAATACCCCGTACGAACTAACCTTCTTCGCTCCCGACCTGCCTGCGAACAATGATAGGGAGGGACGTTAAAACAACCGGCTTCCCAAGCCCTCCCCTGGTCCATTTGCCGTTGATGAGGAGTCTTCTTGCATCTCGGACCGTATAGAAGTGGTTGTCATCGTCTGCCCCCCGGCCTTGCAATAGGCAAGGCTACCAAAGTTTCATGCGAATGAAGAACGCAATAACGAGTTTTGTTGCCGTTCAGTGACAACGGCTCAGGATGGCTGTCAGCTACATTACTTCGCTAAGGCGTGTCAAGTTAGAAAAGTTCCAGATCGATCAATTTTTCGTTACTTTCTTGCGTGAATGGGGCTCGTCAAGAGCAGCGCCCCTTCTCCGGCCTTGAACAACCGATTGCGATGCCCCCGGACAATAGTTAGGTAAGAGGCATGTCAGTCAGCCAGCTTCCAGGTGATCCCTCCTTCCAGAGCGAGTTGGCATGCGCCGTTTGGGAGTTCAACGGGGTTCAGGACCATCTATGACAGACGCACCAACCAAAGACCGCATCCTTAAAGAGCTCGAACGCATCAAGGGGCCGGACGGCGAGAGCAACATCGTCGCGCTCGGCCTGGTTTCCGAGATCGTCGTCAACAAGGGCAAGGTGTATTTCTCGATCGCGGTGCCGCCAGAGCGCGCCAAGGAACTGGAGCCGCTCCGCCAGGCTGCCGAGATCGTGGTGAAGGAACTGCCGGGCGTGGAGAACGCAACCGTGACGCTGACCGCCGAGCAGAAGCCAGGCGCCGCCCAGCAAAAGACGGCGGCCCGTCAGCAGCAGGCACCGGCCAGCGGCAACGGCGCCCAGGCCGGACCGGCGCGCGCAGGCGGCGGCACCCTCCGCGGCATCGAGAACGTCAAGCACATTGTCGCCGTGGCCTCGGGCAAGGGCGGCGTCGGCAAGTCCACAACCGCCGTCAACCTGGCGCTCGGCTTCGCGGCGAACGGTCTGCGCGTCGGCATCCTCGACGCGGACATCTACGGCCCGTCGATTCCGCGGCTGCTCGGCCTGACCGGGCGCCCGGATGTCGATGATAACAACATCCTCAAGCCGATGGACGCCTTCGGCCTCAAAGCCATGTCGATGGGCTTCCTGATAGCCGAGGATGAGCCAATGATATGGCGCGGCCCGATGGTGATTCAGGCGCTCACGCAGATGCTGCGCGATGTGGCCTGGGGTGAGCTCGACGTGCTGGTGGTGGACATGCCACCAGGCACGGGCGACGCGCAGCTCACGATGGCCCAGCAGGTGCCGCTCGCCGGCTCGGTGATCGTCTCGACGCCCCAGGACCTGGCGCTCATCGACGCGCGCAAAGGCCTCAACATGTTCCGCAAGACGAATGTGCCGGTGCTCGGCATCGTGGAAAACATGAGCTACTTCCTGTGCCCGAAATGCGGTGAGCGCAGCGAGATCTTCGGCTATGGCGGCGCACGCAAGGAGGCTGACAAGCTGGGCGTTCCGCTCCTTGGCGAGGTGCCGCTCAACATGACGATCCGCGAGCGCTCCGACGGCGGGCAGCCCATCGTCGCCAGCGAGCCGGACAGCCCGCACGCTCAGGTCTATCGTCAGATCGCTGCCAAGGCCTGGGCCGAGTTGACAGGTGAAGATGCCAAGGCACAGGCCGCGCGCCCGCGCATCGTCATCGAATAAGTCAGCATGCACGAAATCGAACGCGCTTTTTGACGCGCGTGCTTGATCCATCGTGCAAATTCATTTACCCAAGTGCTGAGGTTGGTTTTAGCTTGCGGGAAAGGCGTCGCCAGACTTGCATTTTGCCCGCAGCTATCGGAAATACGGGCCGAAACTGCCGACGTCGCGCACGCGGAGGAGCCGAATGACGTATGTGGTCCTGGATGCCTGCATCAAGTGCAAATACACCGACTGTGTCGAGGTGTGCCCGGTGGATTGTTTCTATGAGGGCGAGAACATGCTCGTCATCCACCCGGATGAATGCATTGATTGCGGCGTCTGCGAGCCGGAATGCCCTGTCGAGGCAATCAAGCCGGACACCGAGCCCGGCCTGGAAAAGTGGCTGGAGATCAACCGGGAATATTCCGAGAAATGGCCGAACATCACGGCGAAGAAAGACCCCCTGCCCTCTGCCGATGAAATGGCCGATGTAAAGGACAAGGAGCAGTATTTCTCGCCGGAGCCTGGCGAAGGCGACTGATTATTGGCCACGCGTCCAGCGTGAAACTTCCGACGCGGCGAAGCCTCCCGCCGCGTCTTTTTTATGCGTGCCTCATACGACCTTCAGAAGCGCGTGTTTCTTCTTGCCCATCGACAGCTTGATCACGCCGTCCTGGACATCGGACGGGCCAAGCTGCGTCTTTTCGTCGCGGACCTGCTCGCCATTCACGCGCACCGCGCCCCCCTTGATACCGCGACGCACCTCGCCGTTCGACGCTGCCAGCCCGGCCAGCACGAAAGCGGCCAGAACGCCCAGCCCGCCTTCCAGATCGTCCCGTGAGACCTCCACGGATGGCAGTCCACCGGCGATGCCGCCCTGCTCGAAGGTCTGCCGTGCCGTCTCGGCGGCCTCGCGCGCGGCCTCCCGTCCGTGGGCCAGCGCGGTCGCCTCATCGGCCAGGCGCTTCTTCGCCTCGTTCAGTTCCGCGCCTTCCAGCGCCTCCAGGCGGGCGACCTCGTCCAGCGGCAGTTCCGTGTAAAGCCGGAGGAAGCGGCCGACATCGGCGTCTTCGGTGTTGCGCCAGAACTGCCAATAATCATACGGCGACAGCATCTCAGGGCTGAGCCAGATCGCACCGGAGGCGGTCTTGCCCATCTTCGCGCCCGAGGCGGTCGTGAGAAGCGGCGTCGTCAACCCGTATAGCTCCGGCGTACCCGTGCGCCGGCCCAGTTCCGTGCCGTTGACAATATTGCCCCACTGGTCGGAACCGCCCATCTGAAGCCGGCAGCCGAAGCGCTTGTAAAGCTCGACGAAATCGTAGGCTTGC
Organism: Dichotomicrobium thermohalophilum; assembly: GCF_003550175.1. Lineage (NCBI taxonomy): Bacteria > Pseudomonadati > Pseudomonadota > Alphaproteobacteria > Hyphomicrobiales > Hyphomicrobiaceae > Dichotomicrobium > Dichotomicrobium thermohalophilum. The sequence goes on along the minus strand of NZ_QXDF01000001.1, from coordinate 1,465,941 downwards.
AGCAGCATGTAGTTGAATTCGATGAAGGTCAGCGGCTGCTCGCGCTCCAGGCGCAGGCGCACGGAATCGAAAGTCAACATCCGGTTGATCGTGAAGTGCCGGCCATAGTCGCGCAGGAACTCGATATAGCCCAGCTCGCTAAGCCACTCGTCGTTGTCCACAAACAGCGCGCCATCCTCGCGGAAATCGAGGAAGCGGTCGAAGATGCGCCCAATGCTCTCCTTGTTCGCAGCGATCTGTTCCGCGCTGAGCATCTGGCGGGTTTCGTCCTTGCCAGAGGGGTCGCCGATCTTGGTCGTGCCGCCGCCAAGCAGCACGATGGGCCGATGGCCACACTTCTGCATCCAGCGCAGCGTCATGATGCCGATGAGGCTGCCCACATGCAGGCTTTGCGCGGTCAGGTCGAACCCGATATAACCGGTGACGCGCTCCGAGGTCAAAAGCGCGTCGAGGCCGGCCTCATCCGTGCACTGGTTGATGAAGCCGCGCTCCTGGAGGATGTTCAGAAAATCCGACTTGTAGGCGCGCGTAGGCGCTGCCGATCGAGTTTTTCGCGCGGTTTTCGTCTCGCTCATGATCTCGCGTCCGGTTCATGCGGGGCAACGAGCCCCGAAACAGCAAAAGCGAAGCGCAAAGGTTTGATGCGCATCGGCTGACAGCAACGGTCCTGTTGTTCGGGATCGCCACCAGATGTAACAGGTCCAATTCCGAAATGCACGCCAACAAATATGCTGAACCTGTGACCGCGCTGGGGCTCATGAGCGGCACCTCGCTCGATGGTGTGGATATCGCGCTGATCGAGACGGACGGCCACGCGGTCCAGCGCTTCGGGCCGGTGGGCGAGCGCCCCTTTACGCTCCAGGAACGCGACCTTTTGCGCGGCGCGCTGGCGGATGCGCAGACGCTGACCGATCGCCATGCGCGGCCGGGCCGGCTTGCCGAGGCCGAGGCAATGATCACGGATGCCTACGCCGAGACGATCCGCGATTTTCTCGCCGGGCGGGAGAATGAGCCGGTCGCGGTCGTCGGCGTCCACGGCCAGACGGTTCTGCACCGGCCCAAGGACCGGCTTACGGTCCAGCTTATCGACGCGGATGCGCTGGCCCGTCGCTGCGGCTTGACGGTCGTGCACGACCTGCGCGGCGCTGATGTGGCCGCGGGCGGCCAGGGCGCACCGCTGGTGCCGGTGTTTCACCAGGCGCTGGCGCGAGCGGCCGGACTGGAACCGCCGGTAGCGGTTGTGAATGTTGGCGGGGTCGCAAACGTGACCTGGATCGGCGAAAGCGACGCGCTGATGGCCTTTGACACCGGGCCGGGCAATGCGCTGCTCGATGACTGGGTCTACCGACATACGGGCGAGCCAATGGACCGCGACGGCGCACTGGCGGCAAGCGGCGCGGTTGATGAGCGGGCGCTGGCGGCGCTGGAGGCAGGCTTGAGCGATTACCTCGCACAACAGCCGCCGAAATCCCTCGACAGGCTGGACCTCTCGACGGGTGAGGCGCTTGAAGGGTTGAGCCTTGAGGATGGCGCCGCCACGCTCAGCAGTTTCACCGCCCGCTGTGTCGCGTCGGCGCGCGACCATCTGCCTGAAGCGCCGAAAAGCTGGATCGTCTGCGGCGGCGGCGCGCGCAATCCGGAACTCCTACGCGCGCTCACAGACGCCCTGCCCGGCGACCTCACCACAGCCGACGCGTTGGGCTGGCGCGGCGATTTCATCGAGGCGCAGGCCTTCGCCTTCCTCGCTGCCCGCAGCCTCCAAGGAATGCCAATCACCTTCCCCGGAACAACCGGAGTGCCCCGGCCGCTGACCGGCGGTAGCGTGACGCAGCCAGAACGCGCCGCCTGACAGGACATCTCATGAGCGAGCAGATCCCGTTTCAGAAGGAGATGCGCTTCGCGTATGGCGTGGCGAGCCCGGTCGCACCGGGCGTGCGCCGGCTGGTCGCGCCGAACCCCGGGCCAATGACGGATCATGGCACGAACACCTACATCATCGGGCGCGGCAATGTCGCAGTGATCGACCCGGGTCCGGAGAGCCCCGATCATCTCCACGCGCTGCTGGACGAGCTTGCAAAGACCGGCGAGCGCGTCACGCATATTCTGATCACCCACACGCACCTGGATCATTGCGCCGGGCTGCCCGCGCTGAAACAGGCCACCGGCGCGCTGACCGCCGGGTTTGGATCGGTGGGGCTTCGCCGGACAGATACGCTCGGGCCTGGCGGGCGCAGCTTCGCAGATGGGCATTTTACGCCGGACATCCCGCTGCGCGATGGCGAAGTCCTCTCCGGCGATGACTGGGAGATCACCGCGCTGCACACGCCAGGCCACGCACCGGATCATCTGTGTTTTGCTTACGCGCCGGCGCAGGCGCTGTTTTCCGGCGATCACGTCATGGGCTGGAACACCAGCGTCATCGCGCCGCCGGAAGGACACATGGGCGCGTATCTGGACTCGCTGCACCGGCTGCTGGACTATGACCACACTGCCTATTTCCCCGGCCACGGTGGATGGATCAACCAGCCGCAACGGCTCGTCAAGGCGTTCATCATGCACAGGCGCTGGCGGGAAAACGAGATCATTGAGGCCTTGCAGACGGGCGCGCAGTCGGTACCGGATATCACCGCGCAAGTTTATACCGGTCTGCCCGAGCATCTTGAGCGCGCCGCGCAGCTTTCGGTGCTCGCGCATCTGGAGCGTCTGGTGGAGACCGGGCGCGCGGAAACTCCCGGGTCGATCTCGCTTGAGGCGACCTTCAGCCTGACCTGAGCAAGCGGCGGACGCGCCGCTCACCCATCAATGCCAGCGATCCTCCGCCGGGTAGCCCAATGTCACCTTGCCGATCGGCTCTTGCGCCGGCAGGCCGTATTCGCGCCCGGCAAGCGCGAGCTGGCACCAGAGATAATCGGCGTGCGACCAGCGGATCGTCAGTGCGAATGCTTCCGGCACCGCATCCGGCTCCAGCCGCAGCGTCGCCGGCACCCGACCGAACATCGAGCCCTTCACCTGTCCGGCCTGGAATGCGCGCGGGTGCATGTCCAGCGTGGTCAGCTTGGCCAGCATATCGCGCGCCCGCGCGCCTGAGATACCGATTTCGGCATAATAGTCCGACACATCAACGAGCTGGTGATGCGTGGCCTCACACGCAGCGCTGATTGCGTCGGCTACAATCTGCCCCTGACCGTCGTCAGCCAAAATCATCCACTCGTCCGGGCCCAGCCAGAGCACGCGCGCCACGTCGCCGGTTGTCATCGTGCAAGCCGCCTCCGGCAGCGTCACGCCCTGCTCGGCCAACTTCGGACCGATCACGGCAGCGTCGCCGCGGAGGATGAAGCGCGTCCCGCCCGGAAGCGGCGTGAGCGCGGCTGCACCCCCGCCGCCCGAGATCGCCTCGCGGTGCGCCAGCGGGCCGCGCATATAGGGCGCTGACGGGGCCTGCGGCGCTGGCGCATTTTCATTGATCGGCTGCGGATCGGGTAGCGTGACATCCTTGAGGAAATCGGTCTCGGTGATCGTCACGCGCTTGACCGGCCCCTTGCCCCAACTGGCGTAAAGGGTCTCGCCCATGCGCTCGCCGCCGCGCTCGACAAGGCCGAGCGCGAAGGCCCGTTTCGTCACCGGGCTGTAATAGGCCGAGGTTACATGACCAGCCTTCTTCACCGGCGGAACGCCTTCGTCCGCGGTATCGCGCAAATAGGATCCCTCGACCAGAACGTCGTTTGGGTCCTCGCTGAGCAGGCCGACGAGCTGCCAGCGATTGTGCCGCGCGGTGTCGGAGCGGGACAGCGAGCGCTTGCCGATGAAGTCGCCCTTCTTCTTGACCGCCCAGTCCATGCGCAGGTCGAGCGGCGTCGTCGTGCCGTCCGTGTCCTGCCCTGCGATGATGAAGCCCTTTTCGGCACGCAGCAGGTGCATCCCCTCCGTGCCGTAAGGCGTCGCGCCGTATTTCGCACCGGCAGCGAAGATTTTCTCGAACAGCCATTTGCCGTAACAGGCCGGAACGTTGATCTCGTAAGACAACTCGCCCGTGAAGGAGATGCGGAAGACGCGCACAGGCACGCCGTCAATATGCGCCTCCTTCCAGCTCATGAACTTGAACTTTTCCGGGTCAGGGTCGAGGTCCAGGCACAACTCGCCAACCAGCTTGGCCGAATGCGGGCCGCAGATGCTCGCCACCGCCCACTGCTCCGTCACCGACGTCAGGTAAACCTCCAGGTCCGGCCACTCGGTCTGGAGATAGTCCTCCAGCCAGCTCAGAACCCGTGCCGCGCCGCCGGTCGTGGTGGTCATGTGGAAGTGGTCATCGGCGATGCAGGCGGTCACGCCGTCATCCATGACCATGCCGTCCTCGCCCAGCATCAGCCCGTAGCGGGCCCGGCCCGGCGCGAGCTTCGTCCAGCTGTTTGTGTAGACCCGGTTGAGGAATTCGCGCGCATCCTTGCCGCGAATATCGATCTTGCCCAGCGTCGAGGCATCCAGCACGCCCACGGCCGTGCGCGCGGCGTAGCATTCGCGCTGCAGCGCGTCCTCAAAGCTCTCGCCCTTGCGCGGATAGACGCGCGGGCGCAACCAGTCGCCGACAAGCTCAAATTGCGCGCCGTTGGCGACGTGCCATTCATGCGCGGGCACGGTGCGACGCGGCTCGAAGAAATCGCCCGTATGCTGCCCGGCCAGTGCGCCGAGCTGCACCGGCTTCCAGGGCTGGCGATAGGTCGTCACGCCGATCTCCGCCACGGCCTTATCCATCGTGTCCGCCAGCAGGCCGAAGGCGTTGACGCCGACCACCTTACCCTGGTCGGTGCCCATGCCGGTTGTCGTGTAGCGCTTGGCGTGCTCGACGGACTTGTAGCCTTCCTGGACCGCGAGCTTGAGGTCCTTCACCGTCACGTCGTTCTGCAGATCGACGAAGGCGCGCTGCTTGTGTGCTGGCTTGGCAGAAATCGGGGACCACGCCGCGCGGATCGCATAGGACAGCCGGCGCATTTCCGGCGTGTCGATCTCGGGGGCGTCAGCGGGATCGGTTTCAAAACCCGCCTTGCGCGCAGCCTCGGCTCCGGCGCGCGCGCCTTCGCTGAGCCGCTCCGCGAGGTCCATAACCCCGTTACAGCGGCCTGTCGAGCTCTCCGCCTGCCATGACTTGTAGGGGCGCATCGCAGCCAGTTCTTCGTCGTAGCGCAACTGTCCACGCGACTGCGAGAACAGCGCCGCGTTGGGCGACCAGCCGCCGGAAACCGCCAGCAAATCGCAGTCAATGTCATGCGGCTCACCGGCCGGGGCGCCTTCGGGCGTGACCGACAACACGCTCGCGCTTTCGATGCGCTTGCGCCCGCTTGTGCCATCGACCGTCGCGCCCGCATAGACAGGAATATCGAACTCGGCCGCCGCGCTGCGCAGCGCAGGTTCGATGTTGTGGCGCATGTCGATGATGCCGGCCACATCCGCGCCCGCGCGCTTCAGGTCGAACGCCGTCTGCCAGGCATTGTTGTTGTTCGTGAGCACAAGCGCCTTCTGGCCCGCGAGGACGCCGTAGCGGTGCAGATAGGTGCGCACCGCGCCCGCCAGCATGATGCCCGGCCGGTCGTTGCCGTCGAAGACCAGCGGGCGCTCTACCGCGCCGGTCGCCAGCACGACACGACGGGCGCGCACACGCCAGATGCGCTGGCGCGGGGCGCTGTCGTCGCGCTCGGCGTCAGGCAGATGGTCCTGCAGCTTTTCATGCAGGAAGACGAGATTGTCATTGTAGTAGCCGGTCGCGGCGGTGCGCTTGAGGATCAGGGTTTCGGACGCATCCGCAAGTTCGGCCTCGGCCTGCGCCACCCATTCATGTGGGAGCTGGCCGCCGATGCGCGTGTCGCCGGGGTTCATCGACAAGAGCGAGCCGCCAAGCTCCGCCGTCTCCTCGGCAAGGATCACCCGCGCGCCGGACCGCGCCGCCGACAGCGCGGCCATCAGCCCGGACGCGCCGCCGCCGATGACCAGCACGTCGCAGTGCTTGTTGATGCTCTCGTAGCGGTCCGGATCAGGCCCTTCCGGCGCGCGGCCCAGCCCGGCGGCGGCGCGGATCGACGGTTCAAACCACGACCACTTGCCCGGCGGGCCCATGAAGGTCTTGTAGTAAAAGCCGGCCGGCAGGAACGGGTGCACCAGATCGTTGACCGCGCCGACATCGAAGCCGAGAGACGGCCAGCAGTTCTGCGCGCTGGCCTGCATCCCCTCGTAGATCTCGGCTTCGGTCGCGCGCGTGTTCGGGTCGGTGCGGACCATGTCCTTTCCGATCTGAACCAGCGCGGCCGGGTCCTCCGGGCCGGCGCCGAGGATGCCGCGCGGGCGGTGATACTTGAAGCTGCGCGCGACCATGTGCACGCCATTGGCGAGCAACGCCGAGGCGAGCGTGTCGCCCGCGAAGCCTTCGTAGGCCTTGCCGTCGAATGTGAAATTGACGGTCTTGCTTCGGTCGACGCGCCCCCCCGCCGCGAGCCGGTAGGGCTGGCGCGATTTGGCTATCGGTCCGCTCATGCGCTTTCCTTTCCGGCGGTCTGGTCCACCGCGACCTTCGTCCCGTCGTTGCCGGAGCCGAAGGCCGGCTCACCCGATGGTGTCTTCAGTTCCGGCGCGTCGATCTGCGGTGGCGTCTCGCCCATCTTGTAGATGGCGTAAATCTTGTCCGTAGCCGTGTCGCGCAGGCAGTTGAAAAACTTGCGGCAGCCTGCAGCGTGGTTCCAGCGCTCGGCGAACAGGCCCTTGGGGTTGTCCCGGATGAACACGAACTCCGCCCATTCCTGATCACTCAACGCTTCGCTATTGGTCGGCCGCGAGATATGCGCCTGGCCGCCGTAGGAGAATTCGCTTTGATCGCGCGGGCCGCAGTACGGGCATTCGATGATGAACATGCTCGTCCTCCCAGACGCCTAGTGGGCCACGGCCGCTGCGCCGTGCTCGGCGACGAGCGCGCCGGAGTAGAAGCGCTCCATCGTGAAGGGCGCAGCGATTTCGTTGGGCTCGTCGTTGGCGACAAGATCGGCGAAGACATGCCCCGAGCCAGGTGTCGCTTTCCAGCCGCCGGTGCCCCAGCCGCCGTTGATGTAGAAGCCCTTGACCGGGGTCTTCGTGATGATCGGGCTCGCGTCGGGGCACACATCAACGATGCCGCCCCACTGGCGCAGCATCCGCAGGCGCGAGAACTGCGGGAACATACACAGGAGCGCAGAGATCTGGTGCTCGATCGTGTCCATGCCGCCGCGCTGGGTGTAGGACAGGTAGGCGTCGATGCCCGCGCCGATGACGAGCTCGCCCTTGTCCGACTGGCTGCAATAGGCATGCACGGCGTTCGACATCGTCACGCAAGGCATGACCGGCTTGATCGGCTCGGAGACGAGCGCTTGCAGCGGATGGCTCTCGATCGGCAGGCGCACGCCGGCCATGCGCGCAATGACGCTGGTGTGTCCCGCGGTCACGCTTGCCACCCGCGGGGTCCTGATGGTGCCGCGCGTCGTCTCGATACCGGTGACCGCGCCGGCCTCGGTCTTGATGTCTGTGACCTCGCAGTTCTGGATGATGTCCACGCCGAGCGCCGAAGCCGCCCGCGCATAGGCCCACACAACGGCATCGTGCCGGTTCACGCCGCCCCGGCGCTGGAGCGTGGCGCCGATGATCGGGAAACGGGCATCGGGCGAGATGTCGATCGGCGGGCAGAACTCCTTGACCTGCTTGGCGTCGAGATACTCGCTGTCGATGCCGTTGAGCCGGTTGGCTTCGACGCGGCGCTTGAGCATGCGCGCCTCGCCATCGTCATGCGCCAGGTTCAGCACGCCGCGATGGCTCATCATAATGTTGAAGTTGAGCTTGCGGTCGAGGCCTTCCCAGAGCTTGAGCGCATGCTCATAGATCGCGGCGCTTTCGTCGAACAGATAGTTCGAGCGGATGATCGTCGTGTTGCGCCCCGCGTTGCCGCCGCCGATCCAGCCCTTTTCGACGACGGCAATATTGGTCATGCCATGCTCGGAGGCGAGATAATACGCGGTTGCCATGCCGTGCCCGCCGCCGCCGATGATCACCGCGTCATAGCGGTCCTTCGGCTCGGCGTCGCGCCATGCCGGTTTCCAGCCCTTGTGACCGCGCAAGCCCTCGCGAAACAGGCGAAAGGCGGAATACTTCTGGCGCATCGCGGCACCTCCAGAAACGACAGCGATCAGGACAGGTTTTCGATCTGCCCGTTTTCGTTGACATACATGGCATTGGCGGCCGGAACCTTGGGCAAGCCCGGCATCGTCATGATACTTCCGCAGACCACCACGATGAAACCCGCCCCGGCAGAAAGCCGCACCTCGCGGACCTCGAGCGTGTGGCCCTCCGGCGCGCCGCGCAGAGCCGGATCGGAGCTGAAGCTGTACTGGGTTTTCGCCATGCAGACCGGCAAGTTGCCGTAGCCCAGCTTGGTCAGCCGGCGGATTTCCGCGCGCGCCGCGTCGGACAGCACCACATCGCCCGCCCGGTAAAGCTCGCTCGCGATCTTGCGGATCTTGTCCTCGACAGAAAGCTCCTCGCTGTAGAGCGGGGCAAAGCGGCTGGTGGTCTCGCCGTCGGCCAGCTCACGGACGCGTGCGGCAATCGCCTCGCTGCCCGCGCTGCCATCGGCCCAATGCGTGCAGACATAGGCTTCGACGCCTTGCGCGGCGCAGTAATCAACGACCGCCTGCAACTCTTCCTCGGTGTCAGTGCCGAAGCGATTGATGCCAACCACGAGCGGCACCCCGAACTTGCGCAAGTTCTCGATATGACGGCCGAGATTGACCGCGCCGGCGCGTACGGCCTCGACATTCGGCTTGCCAAGATCGGCCTTGTCCACGCCGCCATGCATCTTGAGCGCGCGCACGGTCGCGACGACGACGGCCGCGCTCGGGTTAAGCCCGGCTTTCCGGCACTTGATGTCGAAGAACTTCTCCGCGCCGAGGTCCGCGCCGAAGCCGGCTTCGGTGACGACATAATCCGACAGCTTGAGCGCCGCGCGCGTGGCCCGCACGGTGTTGCAGCCATGCGCGATATTGGCAAACGGCCCGCCATGCACGAAGGCCGGATTGTTCTCCAGCGTTTGCACCAGGTTCGGGTTGAAGGCCTGCTGCAAGAGCACGCTCATCGCGCCCGGCGCCTCGATGTCGCGCGCGTAGACCGGCGATTTGTCGCGGCGATAGCCGATCACCATCGCGCCCAGGCGCTCGTGCAGATCGTCGAAGTTCTTGGCCAGGCAGAAGATTGCCATGACCTCGCTTGCCACCGTGATGTCGAAACCGTCCTCGCGCGGCACGCCTTCCGTCGGCCCGCCAAGGCCGATGACCATGCGGCGCAGCGCGCGATCGTTCATGTCGAGCACACGGCGCCAGGCCACGCGGCGCGGATCGATATCCTGCGCGTTGCCCCAGTGCATGTGGTTGTCGAGCATCGCGGCGAGCAGGTTGTGCGCCGCGGTGATCGCGTGGAAGTCGCCGGTGAAGTGGAGGTTGATGGTCTCCATCGGGACGACCTGGGCATAGCCGCCGCCGGCCGCGCCGCCCTTCATGCCAAAGCAGGGACCGAGGCTGGGCTCGCGGATGCACATCGCCGTGCGCGCGCCGATCCGGTTCAGCCCGTCGCCGAGACCAATCGTCATCGTCGTCTTGCCCTCGCCCGCCGGGGTCGGGGTGATCGCCGTGACCAGGATCAACTTGCCGTCCGGGCGGTCCTCGATCTGCTGGAGATACCAGTCCTCGATCTTGCCGATGTGATGGCCGAACGGGTACAGCGCCTCTTCCGGCACGTCGAGCCGCGCTGCGACATCACGGATCGGGCGCAGATGGGCAGCCCGGGCGATCTCCAGGTCGGACCCGTGCTTCTTGGCGGGTGCGGCAGTCTCGGCAGCAGACTCCGGTTTGCCCTCGGGGTTCAGCATGGCGGCTTCCTCAGTTGAACGAGACGGTTAATCGCTTGATGGCTAAAACAATCCGGTGTCTTTCGCAGGCGGCGCCCGCGGCTGGCAGATGGCGCCCGTTCCGCTCTGGCCAACGGCCTTTTTTTGCCGAAATCGGTGCGTCTTCTATGCCGCGCGAGCGCATCTTGCCGAGCAAACGCGGACCACTGCGGTTCACGGTCGGCGCATCCTTGTCCGAAAGCGACATTGCCCGAAATGAGCCGAAAACAGGCTCCAGCGAGTCTCAACGAAGTGTGTAAGAGCTTGATTACACTTCCTCTTGTGGCGGCCATGTTTTTGAGCGATTATCGGAGGTTAATTCGTCTGTCACGAACATCCGTTCATGATGTCCGGGGCACGGGGCTTGCGAATTTGAGGCGCTCGTTTCGGCGAGGCGAGTGTGTCTGGAGGGCGTGCGATGGAAGCTCGCGCGTTGGATCGTCAACGGATCCATTTTCTGCTGATCCCCAATTTTTCCATGATCGCCTTTTCTTCGGCGATCGAGGCTTTGCGCCTGGCCAATCGCGCGCTCGGGCGAACGGCCTATGAATGGCGGCTGATTTCGGAGGACGGCAAGCCGGTCGAGGCGAGTAACCGCGTGGTGTTGACGGTCGATTCCTCTCTCGATCAGGTGCTCAACGACGTCACCCATCCCAGCGATTCGAGCATGGTGATCGTCTGCTCAGGGGTCGATGTCGAGAACTTCCACCATCGCGCGGTATTCAGTTGGCTGCGGCGGATGCACAAGCGCGGCGTGAGCATCGGCGGGCTTTGCACGGGCGCCTGGGTGCTCGCCGAGGCAGGTCTGCTGGAAGACCGCACCTGCGCAATCCACTGGGAGATGATCCCAAGCTTTGCCGAGCGCTTCCCGGACGTGAACGTGAAGTCCAGCCTGTTCGAGGTGGACAACGACATCTTCACCTGCGCCGGCGGAACTGTCGCCCTTGACATGATGCTCTATTTCATCGGGCTGCGCTTCGGTGCAGAGATGGCCGAGCGCGTCTGCGAGGTCTGCCTGATGGACCGGGTGCGTCCGGCGCATGACCGCCAGCGTCTGCCGATCGGCTCGCGGCTGGGCATCCAGAACCCGCGTCTGCTCACCATCATCGAGATCATGGAGGCGAACATCGCCGAACCGGTCTCGCTGGCTCAGATTTCTCAGTCCACCGGCATTTCGCGCCGCCATATCGAGCGGCTATTCCGCCATCACCTGGGGCGCTCGCCGGCGCGATATTACCTGGAAGTGCGGCTGGAGCGCGCGCGGCGTCTGCTGCGCCACTCAAACCTGCCGATCATCGAGGTGGCGGTAGCCTCCGGCTTCGTCTCGGCATCGCATTTTTCCAAACGCTACCGCGAATACTTCGGCCGCTCTCCGCAGATGGACCGCAATATGCCCGAACTCAGCGGCGGTGAACGCGACACGCCGGATACGCAGCCGGAACTGGCCTAAATCCGCCGGGACGTTTTGGTGCTACCCCCGGCGCTGGCGCAACCCGTGCCATTGCGCTACAGCAGAGGCGGCCTACCTAAATGGGCGAAAACACCCAATTCGAGCGGGCGGAGCCGGATTTTGCGATACGATTATGTCTTTGCAGGCGGAGGGCTGGCGAACACGCTTGCCGCCTACCGACTGCGTCACGCGGACCCGTCCCTGCGGATCGCAATCATCGAGCGTGCGAACCGGATCGGCGGCAACCACACCTGGTCATTCCACGGCACAGACCTGACGCCCGCGCAGCATCAGTGGCTCAAGCCCTTCGTCGCGCACAACTGGCCGCGCCAGGAGGTCCGCTTTCCCGGCTATCGGCGTGAACTGCGTACCTCATACCATTCCGCGACCTCCGACCAGCTCGCCGAAGTGGCCGCGCGTGAATTCGGCGACAGTTTCCTGCTCGGCAGAGAAGTCGAAGAGATTGGCGAGCGGCATGTTACCGTAGCGAACGGTGAGACGATCGAGGCCGACTGCATCATCGACGGACGCGGTGCGCGGGGTGACGACAACCTGACGCTCGGCTATCAGAAATTCATTGGGCGCGAGGTGCGCTGCGCGAAGCCGCACGGCCAGAGCGTTCCCATCATCATGGACGCGACGGTGCCGCAGCAGGACGGCTACCGCTTCATCTACACCCTGCCGATGGACGAGACCCACATCCTCATCGAGGATACCTATTACAGCGACGGGCCGGAGCTCGACGGAGAGATGCTGACCTCCGAGATCGACGCCTATGCCCAGCGACGTGGCTTCGAAATCACTGAAGTCGTGCGCGAGGAGGGCGGCGTTCTGCCCATCGTCCTCACCGGCGATATTCACGGCTTCTGGGCATCCTCGGGCGGCATCCCGCGGGCGGGTATGCGCGCCGCGCTGTTCCACCCAACCACCGGCTATTCTTTGCCCGACGCGGTGCGCTTTGCCGATCTGCTCGCCGCCAAGCGGCCAAAAACGACCGAACAGGCCCACGCCCTTGCCAAGCGCTACTCGATGGCCACCTGGCGCCAGCGCGACTTCTTCCGGGTCCTCAACCGCTTTCTGTTCTTCGCCGCCGAACCGGACAAGCGCGCCAGTGTCATGGAGCGTTTCTACACCCTTCCCGAGCCGCTGATCGAGCGGTTCTATGCCTGCCGCCTTACACCTTGGGATAAGGCACGGATCCTGATCGGGCGTCCGCCCGTACCCATCTCCCGAGCGTTGCAAAACATCTGGGTCGCGCACCCGGCAACCGCAAAAAACGCATAAACGGCGGGCAAAGAACCCGTGACCTCATTGAGCCCGACCCGCATGACCCTGATGCCACGAGACCCGATCGTCCGCGAAAGCAAGACGCGTATCGAGCGCGGCTCCAAGAGCTTTGCAGCGGCAGCCAAACTGTTTCCGCGCGAGACGCGCCACGACGCCTACATGCTCTATGCCTGGTGCCGCTATTGCGACGACCGGATCGACGGGCAGGACTTCGGCTTTCGCGCGAATGGCGGGGGAGCGAGCGCCTGCGCGCAGTGTCTGGCCGAGCTGCGCGAGAAAACCGAGGCCGCGCTCAACGGCGAGGCGGAAGAGCCGGTGTTCGAGGCGCTGGCGCGCGTCGCAGCGAAGCACGACATCCCGGCGCGGCATCCGCTGGAGTTGCTCGACGGCTTCGCGATGGATGTCGAGGGGCGGCACTACGAGACGATCGAGGACACGCTGGACTACTGCTATCATGTCGCCGGCGTCGTCGGCGTGATGATGGCGATGATCATGGGTGTGCGCGACCGCCCCACCCTGCTGCGCGCCTGCGATCTGGGCCTTGGCTTTCAGCTCACCAACATCGCGCGCGACGTGATCGAGGATGCGCAGGACGGGCGGGTCTATCTGCCGGCTGAATGGCTGGCGGAGGCCGGCGTGCCGCAGGACCGGGTCGCCGATCCGGCATATCGCGCGCAAGTGGCGGGAATCGTCGGACGCCTGCTCGATCTGGCGGATGCGTATTATGTTTCGGCACGACAGGGGATCGCCGAGCTGCCGCTGCGCTCGGCCTGGACCATCGCCGCGGCCAGCCGCATCTACCGCGCTATCGGCCGGGACGTGCAGGCGCTCGGCCCGCAGGCCTGGGACCGCCGCGTGAGCACGAGCCGCGCCCGCAAACTTGGCAGCCTCGGCTTGGGCGGGCTGGATGCGCTCGGCGTCCACGCGCTCGCAGCCATCCGCCCGGTCCGCCCGCGCGACGGGCTGTGGACCAAGCCCAGCCTTGTCGAAAGCGACGAGCACGCCTGAATCCCGCTGCTTGCGGGTCATTGCGAGCCAAGCGACGCAATCCAGCCAAAGTGCGCGGCGCTGGATTATTTCGCCCCTCCGGATCTCGCAATGGCGAGCGCGTGAACGCGACCTAAGCCCGCGCCTCCGCCCGGCGCAGCGCATCATGCGCCGCAGGTAGCCGCCACCACGGCAGATACGGGAACAGGTGATGCTCGTGGTGATAGCCGAAATGGAAGCAGGTCAGCAGCGATAGCCAGTGCGGATAATCGTTGGTCCGGCTGTTGTGCCGGTCCACGAACGGCTCCTGCCCCGGCTGATGCGGCAGATAGGTGCCGAAATAGAAAAGCTGCAGCGATGAGACGATCGCCGGCAGCGCCCAGAACACCCAGATATTGGCGAGTGACGCGCCCAGCAGCCACACATAGGCCACCACCGCCGCGAGGATGATCAGCAGTTCGCGGCCGGAGAAATACTCCCGGAAAAAGCGCACATACCACGCCCAGAAGGAGTCGGGATCGTCCTCGTGGAAGTCCGGGTCGTCCTCGGTCCCGGCGTGTTGGTGATGCTCGCGGTGCTTGGCCTTCAGGGTATCGAAATCAAAGCCGGCATAGAGAAACAGGCAGGCGCGCCCAAACCAGCGATTGACCGCTGGCCGCCCCGGCGCCAGCGAACCGTGCATGCAGTCATGCGCGACGATGAAGATGCCGACATAAAGCCAGCACTGCGCCGCGACGATTGCAAACGTCAATAGAGGGTTGATCGCCGCGAGATCGACGAAGAACACCGCGTAGATGTGCAGCGCCAGCCAGGCGAGGATCACGCCGACCGCCAGGCTCAGCCCGATGACGGTGGTGCGGGCCTTGTCCGCCCCGCCGATGCTCTCGCGCACCTGCGCGATCACCTGTTCCATTCCTCAAGCTCCCTCGTCAGCCCGCATGCCTGCGCGCCAGCATGTTGGCCGCCACAAGCGCTACGAGACCGGTCGCACCGAGCACGACCCATGGCAGAACGACAGCATCCAGCCCGCTGGCACGCCAGAAAATCTCGTTATACGCTTCCAATGTCCAGGTATTCGGCGTCAACCAGCCGATATCCTGTATCCATTGCGGCATAAGGAAGCGGGGCACCATGCTCCCGCCAATCGCCGACACCAGCAAGACAACGATGTTGGTCAGTGTCTGCGCCTGCTGCTTGCTGCGGCACAGAAGCACGAAAACGAGCGCCAGTCCCGCCGCCGCGAGCGCGCTCACCACCGTTGTCCCGGCCCAGGCGAGGATGTGACCGGGCAAATCGACGCCAAAGCCCAGCCAAGCAACCAGGAAAATGATCGTGACCTGAATGACGCCCTGCGCAACCAGAAAGACGAACTTGCCTTCGACGAGTGCGCGCGTACCGCCAGGGCCGTAAGTCAACCGGTCGAACAGGCCCGATTCCTTTTCCTCCAGAAGCGAGATCGCCCCCACGACCGAGGAATACAGCAGGAACAGGATCGCGACCGCGCCGGCATAATACGAGACGCCGCTGGCCACGCCGACCGTGCCGGCCACGGTGACTTTTTCCATGCCCGGCTGCATCCGGAAACCTTCACCCTCGCCCTCTGCGGGGACAGGCGCAGCGTCGATGCGTGCGCCAAGCTCCTGGGTCTGGGATTCCGACAGGCGCAGCACATTGCGCCCCAGCTCCTCGGCGGCGCTGCGCAGCGGCGCGCGCGGGAACGCTTCAAAATAGGCCTCATTGAGCGCACCCTCGAAGATCGACACGGCGATCTCGCGCGCCGGGTCGACGACGATCTGCAACGGCGCGGACGTGCTCTCGCCCGGCTTGTCGAGCGGACCGCCCTGGCTGCGGATGATCAGGCCGACATCCGCCGCCCCGGTGCGCACCAGTTCGCGCACTTGCGCCGAAGACAGCCCATCATCCGAAACTGTCTGGCTCAGGCTGGACCGGTCGAAGATGGCCTCGACCAGCTTTACGGACGCTTCACTCTGGCGTTCGTCGGCAACCGCAATCTTCAGGTTGATGGTGCCGCCGACTGTGCCGGCGAAGATCACCGCAAAGATGACGAACACGGTCGCCGGCAGCAAGAAGGCCGAGGCCAGTGCGCCGCGATCCCGGACAAGGTTCAGCAGCATCACGCGGAAAGCGGCCATCCTCATGGCTGCGATCCCTGATCGGCGAAATAGTTGAGCAGCGTGTCAAGACCGGGCCGCCGCACACGGATTTCCTGCGCCTCCGGCTTGTCAGCCAGCAGCGTGCGGAACACGCGGGGCAGATCATCGCCGCTGAGTTCGACCAGACCGCGCACGGCATTGCTGCGCGGATCGACGGTAAAGCCCGCGGCCCGCAGCGCCGCGCATTCCTCGGCCTCCATTGCAGCATCGAGCGGTCTTGCAGCGGTAACGGAAATCTCCATGCGCGCGCCGAAATACTCGCGCACCAAGGCAGCCGGCGCCCCGCTGGCCATGACCTGACCGTCCACCATGATCGCCACGCGATCAGCCAGCGCCTCGGCCTCTTCCATGTCATGGGTCGTCAGCAGGATGGCCAGACCCTCGTCGCGGAGCTGGCGGAGCATGTCCGAGATGTCCTCGCGGGCGCGGGTGTCGATGCCCACCGTCGGCTCGTCGAGGATCAGGAGCTTCGGCTCATGCATCAGCGCCGCCCCGATGTTCACGCGCCGCTTCATGCCGCCCGAAAGCGCGCGCACAGGCTCGTGCGCGCGGGCGCTGAGTCCGATCCGCTCCAGCAGCGCATCCGCGGCGTTATTCAGCTTGTCCGGTGCAACGCCCATCAGCCGGCCGAAGACAGTCAGGTTTTCACGTGGCGTAAGCTTGTCGTAGATCGCCAGTTGCTGAGGCACCAGTCCGATCTCGCGTCGCGCCCAAGGCGTCTGGCGCGGATCCTGCCCTGACACCGTCAGATGCCCGTCCGACAGGGCGATGCGGCCAGTGATCGCCTTGACCAGCGTCGATTTTCCAGCCCCATTGCGCCCGAGCAGCACCAGAATTTCGCCCGGGTAGGCGTCCAGGCTTGCCCCACGCAGCACCTGCCGGCTGCCATAGGCGTAGTGGGCGTCTTCGACATGCAGCAGCGCCTCCGGCAATGCGGCAGCGGTCTGGGACGGCTGGCGCCCGTGAGGCGAGCGCCGTTCCGGCGAAGGCCGCGCCTGGCCATCCCCTGGCGCGTTGTCGTCGCCGGGCACCGTCTTTGTCGCCAGTTCGGCCTGGTATCGTGACACGTTCAGGACATGCTCGTGGTATCGGTCCCGGCTTCGGGACGCTGTTTCATCTTGGAGCAGAGAATGTCGGCGAGCTGGCCGGCAAACTGCGCCAGGAGCTGGCCGTCCGGCCCGAGCTCGCTCACCTGCGCCATCGCCCGGTCCATGCCCGCGCGCGCCGCCTCCTCGGCAGCCTCCACGCCATTCAGACGCACAAGCGTCGGCTTCTCGCCGTCATGGCGGACCGTCTTGCTTGCCGTCTCGCGCGAGCTGACGGCATCTAGTAGATCATCAAAGGTCTGGAATGCCACGCCAATCGACATGCCGAAATCTCTGAGCGCTTCGATATCGGCGGCCGACCGGCCAGCGACGCGCCCGCCCATCTGCGCGGCAGCAGCGAACAGCGCGCCGGTTTTTCGCGCGTGAATCGACTCGATCTGTTCGGCCGTCATCGGCGCCTTGGCGTGCAGATCGGCGAATTGGCCAGCCACCAGCCCTTCCAGCCCGACCGAGCCGCTCAGCATGCGTGTCAGGTCCGCGCGGCAATCGCCGTCAAGGCGGTGTTCCGCACTGACAACGGCATAGGCTTCGTTCAACAGCGCAATACCTGCCAGGATGGCCGTCGCCTCGCCAAACTCGCAGTGACTGGCCGGCCGGCCGCGGCGCAGCGTGGCGTTGTCCATCGACGGCAGGTCGTCGAAGATCAGAGAGGCGGCATGCACCATTTCGATCGCGCAGGCCGGCGCGAAGGCTTCAGGCCGCTCTGCCTGCCCGTGCCCGGCCGCCAGCATCAGGAGCACGCCCCTCGCCCGCTTGCCCGGCGCCAGCAGACTATGGCGGATCGCACGGGTCAGATCGTCGCCTGCGCCTGTGGTTTCGGGGACCGCCTCTTCCAGTGCGGCGTCGATCTGTTTGCCGATTTGCGAAACCACGTTATGAATATGTTGGTGCATTCCACTGCCTTTGGCGGCGTCTTCCCGGCTCGGCCTCGTGGGCATTGCTATTGTTTTAATCCGATTGGACGGGAACCGCCAGCGAATGTCCGTCGTATTAACGCGCGTGGTGGAACATCAGTTCAGTCCACGGCCGGAATGGTCCAGCACCGTCTGAATGCCGGGGGTATCAGCCAGCCGGTTTAATTGGCTCAAGGCGCATGGCCGACATAGTCACACGCAAGGACGAGCACCTCAACATCGTACTCGGCGGCGGCGCGACCGGAAAGCCGGGCGCAACCGGCTTCGATGCGGTGCGCTTCGAGCACGTCGCCCTGCCCGAGATGGATATGGACGACGTGGACGTGTCCACCCTCTTTCTGGGGCATGAATTGGGCGCGCCGCTGCTGATCAGCTCGATGACAGGCGGCGTCGACCGCGCGGCGCAGATCAACGCCAATCTCGCAGAGGCGGCGCGAGAGCTGAACATCGCACTGGCAGTCGGCTCGCAGCGCGTGGCGATCGAGACCGGAGAGATGGCCGGCTTCGACCGCAGCCTGCGCGACAAGGCCGGCTCGGCGCCGATCCTCGCCAATTTTGGCGCTGCGCAGCTCAAGACCTGGAACGGACCGGACGCCGCGCGCCGGGCCGTCGAGATGATCGACGCCAACGCCCTCATCATTCACGTCAATCCGCTGCAAGAGGCGCTGCAGCCCGGCGGCGACCGCAACTGGTCGGGCCTGCTCGGCGAGATCGAAACGCTCGCGCGAATGGCGGATGTGCCGATCATCGTGAAGGAGGTCGGCGCGGGCATTTCCGGGGTGACAGCACGCAAGCTGGTCGATGCCGGGGTCGCGGCGGTGGATGTCGCCGGGGCGGGTGGAACGAGCTGGGCAGCCGTCGAGGGCGCGCGGCTCAAGGATCCGGTGGCCCGCGCGGCGGCCAAACCGTTCGCCGACTGGGGCATCCCGACCGCTCACGCGGTGGCCGATGCGCGCCGGCTTTGCCCCGAGGCCACGATCATCGCTTCTGGCGGCATCCGTCATGGGCTGGACGTCGCGCGCGCGATCCGGCTCGGGGCCGACTTGGCCGGCACGGCCGCAGGCGTCCTCGATGCCGCATTGACATCGGCTGAGGCCGTCGTCGAACACTTCCAGAGCGTCATCGGGGCGCTGCGCGTGGCCTGCTTCTGCACGGGCAGCCACACGCTGGCCGATCTCAGGCAGGCGCGTCTTATTCAACCGGGGGGCCTGGGCAGCGAAGGCCCGGGAGAAAGCTGACATGGACATTGCAACGGATCGGGTGAACGGCGGCGATTCCGAGGCGATCGCCTCGCCGTATGTGAGCACCGGCGGCAAGGGCCGCGCGGTCGTGGTCGGGGCGGGCTTCGGCGGCATGGCGGCGGCGCTCCGCATGAGGGCCAAGGGCTACAACGTCACCATGTTTGACCGCGCACCGCGCTGCGGCGGGCGGGCGCAGGTGTTTGAACGCGATGGCTTTCGCCACGATGCCGGGCCGACTGTCATCACCGCCGATTTCCTGTTCCGTGAGCTGTTCGAGTTGTTCGGCAAGCGGCTGGAGGATTATCTCACGCTTGTCCCGCTTGACCCCTGGTACCGCTTTCGCTTCCCCGATGGCAGCACCTTCGACTATGGGGGCACGGTCGAGGACACGCTGAATGAAATCCGCAAATTCGAGCCAGCCGATGCAGACGGTTACCTGAAGCTGCTTGCCCATTCGGAAAAGCTCTTCGATGCCGGCTTCACGCGCCTGGCCGACCAGCCGTTCCACAACCCGCTCACGATGATCGGGCAGATCCCCACGCTGGTGCGCCTGAAGAGCCACAACACGGTCTGGCAGCTGATCTGCAAGCATCTGAAGAATGAAAAGATTCGCCAGGCCTTCTCAATCCAGCCTCTGCTCGTGGGCGGCAGTCCGTTCGACACCACCAGTATCTACGGGCTGATCCATTACCTTGAGCGTAAATGGGGCGTGTATTTCGCCATGGGCGGCACCGGCGCGATCGTGGACGCGCTGCACAAGCTGATGGAAGAAGAAGGCGTCGAGGTCCGGCTGAACACGACCATCGACAAGATCGAGACGTCGAACGGTCGGGTCACCGGCGTCCGGCTGCCGGATGGCGAGACGGAGTCGGCCGATGTCGTGGTCTCGAATGCCGACCCGCTGCATCTGTACCGGCACATGCTGGATGAGAAGGACCGCGGCTGGGCCGCGCGGATCAAGAGCAAGTACATGCGCAAGTCGATGGGGCTGTACGTCCTCTATTTCGGCACGACGAAGTCGTACCCGGACGTCGCGCACCACACCATCTGGCTGGGCAAGCGCTACAGAGAGCTTCTTGACGAAATCTTCAAGCAGAAGAAGCTCGCCGACGACTTCTCCCTCTATGTTCACCGTCCGACGGCGACCGACCCGAGCTTCGCGCCGGAAGGCTGCGACTCGTTTTACGTTCTATGCCCGGTGCCGAATCTCGACGGCAACATCGACTGGGACGCCGAAGGGCCGCGCTTGCGGCAACGCATCGTCGACGCGCTGGACGAGACCATGCTGCCCGGCCTGAACGAGTCGATTACGGCCGATTTCTACATGACGCCTGCCGACTTCAAGCAGGACTATCTCAGTGAGGCGGGGGCGGGCTTCTCGGTCGCGCCGCACTTCACCCAATCCGCCTGGTTCCGCTTCCATAACCGCGCCGAAGGGCCGGCGGGCCTGTATCTCGTTGGAGCGGGCACGCATCCGGGCGCAGGGATGCCGGGCGTGTTGTGTTCTGCCAAGGTTGTCGAGAAGCTCGTGCCGGCGCCTGAACACGCGCCTGTGTAGGGCAGGTCATGTGAGCGGCCGGGGCGGGACGAGCGCCCGCCTCCGGCGAAGCCATTCAGAAGTTCCGGTTGAACGGATCCCAGTCGCGGGACGACGAGGACCCCGAGGAGCCGAAACTGTTCGACGACGGCGAGCTTGCGATCGCCGAGGTGCGGAACCGGCGCGAAGTGACGATCACGCGGGCGCCGACACGCGTCTTCCGATACAGCTCCTCGACATGCGAATTGTGCATGCGGATGCAGCCGCTCGAAACCTGCCGGCCAATGAGTTGCGGCGCGTCAGTACCGTGAATGCGGTACAGCGTGCTGCCGAGGTACAGCGCCCGGCTGCCCAGCGGATTGCGCGGATGACCGCCCGGCACGTAAGCCGGCAGCGTCGGATCCTCGCGGCGCATGCGCGCGGTCGGCCTCCAGCTCGGGTTAACTCGCTTCTGCGACACGCGCAGCGTGCCGCCCCAGCGCGCCTCAGGGCGCGGCACGGCGATCGGATAGCTCATGGCACGGCCACGCTTGCGCACATGATACAGGCGCCGATCACCGAAGCTGACGATAATTGTCCCCGGGCTATACCGCTTCGAGAACGACACCATGTTTCGGCCTGACGCCGAACTGAAGGAGAAGAACGACGAAAACTGCGCCGATACGGGACTGTTGACTGCCGGAGCAGTCGTGAACGCGGCAGTGCACAAGGCAACCGCTGCGAACCAAAGGAACATCTGTCTCATCGAGCCACCTCTTGAATAATTGCGGCGGGGACCGCTAGCCGGAAAACCGAAAATAACAAGCAGATATTACGGACATCTTTCCGTAGGCGTCCAAGGGCCCTGTTTCTGCCCATGCCAGACGCCAACATTCTCAATTCAGCAACCGAACATTGCCCACGAGCATCACGCCGGTCGCCCGGACAGGGTCGTGTGTCCGGCCCGCCGGCCAAGATCTTGCGAGCCGGAGCGACTCGGTGCTTGGCAGGCTCCGATGCTCTGGCGCGCCAGCGGCATCCTGTTCGCCAGCGCGCGGCATGGCCGTCCGGCTGGGCCGAAAGACGTGCCTGCACACGTCGCAGGTCGAACCGTTTTCAAACGTCGGGGTAAGAGAGGTCTGCGCGCAGTTCTGATGCGCCTTTGCCGGGTCCGCCCCGGCGATAAGAAGAACGCACAACGCCAACGCGGCCGCTGCGCCCAGCAAGCTCGCCTGCTGCGCCTTCGAAATTGCGATCGCCCCCCATACGCGCCGGATCATTGCGAAACGCACCCGATACTCGTGCCCAAAAAGACGTTACCACCGGGCCGAGTTGCGCGTCCACGAGATGCACGGGTTCCCTGCCCGTTCTGTGCCAACTGTGGCTGATCGGCGACAGTCTAGGCGTTATCACGCAACTCTCGCCGCAAAATCTTGCCAACAACCGACTTCGGGAGTTCATCGCGGAATTCGATCTGACGCGGCACCTTGTACGGGGTCATCTGTTCGCGGCAGAAAGCGATGATGTCGTCCTCGGTGAGGTCGGGGTCCTTCTTGACCACCACGGCCTTGACCGTCTCGCCGGACTGCTCGTCCGGAATGCCGACCACGCCGGCCTCCACAATACCGGGATGGGAGGCGATCACCGACTCGATCTCGTTGGGATAGACGTTGAAGCCGGACACGTTGATCATGTCCTTGGTACGGTCGATGATATATATGAACCCATCATCATCGATCCTGGCCATGTCGCCCGTGCGCAGGAAACCATCCTCGGTGAACACCAGCGCGGTTTCATCCGGCTTTTGCCAGTAGCCCTTCATCACCTGCGGGCCGCGGATGCATAACTCGCCGGGCTCGCCGACGCGCACTTCCTCGCCTTCCGGCGTGCGGATCGAGACTTCCGTGGAGGAGATCGGCAGTCCGATCGAGCCGGTGTATTCCTCAATCTCGAGCGGGTTGATGGTCGCGGCCGGTGATGTCTCGGTGAGGCCATAGGCCTCGACCAGCGGCGTCCCCGTGACCTCCTTCCATTCATGCGCGACGCTCTTCTGCACAGCCATGCCCCCGCCCAGCGTCAAGCGCAGCGCGGAGAAGTCCAGCTTTCGGAAGTCCTCATTGTGCAACAGAGCGTTAAAGAGCGTGTTGACGCCGGTCAGTGCAGTGAACGGCTCGGTGCTCAGCTCCTTCACGAATGCGGGTATGTCGCGGGGATTGGTGATGAGGACGTTCTTGGCGCCGATCTTCATGAAGGTCAGGCAGTTCGCGAGCAGCGCGAAGATGTGATAGAGCGGCAGCGCCGTGACAATGACCTCCTGCCCCTCACGCACATGCGGCTTGATCCAGGCATGGGCCTGCTCGAGATTGGCGATCATATTGCGGTGAGAGAGCATCGCGCCTTTCGGGATGCCGGTTGTCCCGCCGGTGTATTGCAGGAAGGCCAGTTCATCCGGGCCGACGTCCACCGGCTGATAGGCCCTTTTCGCGCCGGCCGACAGGGTCTCTTTGAACCAAAGGGCGCCGGGAATATGCCATTGCGGCACCATCTTCTTCACGCGCTTGACCACGAGATTGACGATGCTGGCCTTGGGAAAGTCGAGCATGTCCCCAAGGCGGGTGACGATAACATGCTCGACATCGGTCTGATCCAGCACCTGCTCCAGCGTGTGCGCGAAGTTCTCGACAATCACGATCGCCTTGGCGCCGGAGTCCGCGAGTTGCCCGCCCAACTCTCGCGGAGTGTAGAGCGGATTGCAGTTGACCACTGTATAGCCCGCCCGCAGGACGCCCAGCATGGCGATCGGGTACTGCAGCACGTTCGGCATCATGATCGCCACGCGCGCACCGCGCTCCAGACACAATTCGCCCTGCAGATAGGCGGCAAATGCGCGCGACAGCCGGTCGAGTTCCCCGTAAGAGTACGTTTTCCCCATACAGGTGAAGGCGGGATAATCCGCATAGCGCGCCGCGCTTTCTGAAAACATCTCGCCGATGGAGCGGTATTTGTCTGGGTCGATCTCGCTGGGAACGCCGGGCGGATAGCTGTCGAGCCAGATCGGGTCCATTCCTCCCTCCAGATTTGAGCCGGGTCGGTGATATTGGCCGGATTTTGCAACGATTGTCGCCGGTTGGATGTTACATTATGGCAGTTTCCAGAGGGCCGAAAGTGCGATTTACCCATACGTCAGCCGCACCGACTCGGCTCGCCAGGAGCCATCAGCCGCCTGCCAGGAGGAAAAATGCCTGATTACCAGATGTTCAAGGATGTCGACGCCTACATCGCCGATCATTTCATCGTGGACGACCCGGCGCTGGACGCCGCCGAAGCGGCCGCCGAGTCCGCAGGGTTGCCGAACATCGCAGTCTCGCCGGTGCTGGGCAAATACCTGTACCTTCTGGCGAAACTGATGGGCGCCAGGCGTATTCTGGAGATCGGGACGCTGGGCGGCTACAGCACCACCTGGCTGGCCCGCGCGCTGCCCGAGGACGGGCACGTCGTGACACTGGAATACGAACCCAAGCACGCCGGCGTGGCGCGAGCCAATCTTGACCGCGCTGCAGTGGGGCCGTGGGTCGAGATCATCGTCGGCGAGGCGGTCGCCTCCCTGCGCGAACTGGAAGAGCGCGGCGAACCTCCCTTCGACATGGTTTTCATCGACGCCGACAAGGAGAACTACGTCAATTACCTGGACTGGTCGATCAAGCTCTGCCGCCCCGGCGCGTTGATTATCGCGGACAATGTCGTGCGTGACGGCCGCGTCCTGGACCCGACCTCGAACGATCCCCGGGTGCAGGGCGTGCAGGCTTTCAACGACGCGCTGGCCAAAAATCCGCGCGTCGAAGCCATTGTGACCCAGATGGTGGGACAGAAAGGCTATGATGGCATCGCGCTTGCCAGGCTGCGCGAGTGAGGCAAAGGGAACCGCAGCGCGCGCCGCTGCGTACTCCTGACAGTTTCATCTTCAAGACGGAATAGCAGCGATGAGAAAGCAACTCTCCGCCGCGCTGGCTCTGATTGGCGTGATGACTGCCGCGCCCGCGGCCACGGTTCCCGCCGAAGCGCAGACCCGATCGGCGCATGACTTCACCTTCACCTCGATCGGCGGTGAGCCAATGCCGCTCAGCCAGTACGCCGGCAAGGTGCTGCTGGTGGTGAACACCGCCTCGCTGTGCGGGTTCACGCCGCAGTACCAAGGGCTGCAGGCCCTGTGGCAGGACTACCGCGATCGTGGGCTCGTCGTGATCGGTGCGCCCTCAAACGATTTCGGCGGGCAGGAGCCGAAAAGCGAGGGCGAGATCAAGGACTTCTGCCAGGGCGCATTCGGCGTCAACTTTCCCCTGACCGAGAAAATCCACGTGAAGGGATCGGAGGCCCATCCGTTCTACCAGTGGGCGCGCGAAGTCGGCGGCGAGAAGCTGGCGCCGCGCTGGAACTTTCACAAATATTTGATCTCGGCGGACGGCAAGCTGGTTGGCGCCTTCAGCACCCGCACCAAGCCGCAGGCGAAGGAAGTGACCGACGCGATCGAAGAGCAACTCGCCTCGGCAAAGATCAACTAGGCCAGTCATGCCCGAAAAAGGCGCCGACGGCACAGGGCGCGACCTTGTCCTCGTGCTGGGGGACCAATTGTCGCTCGGCCTCAGTAGCCTGCGCGCAGCGGACCCGGCGAATGCGGTCGTGCTCATGGCCGAAGTGTACGAGGAAGCGAGCTACGTCCCGCATCACAAGAAGAAGCTCGCTTTCATCTTTTCCGCCATGCGCCATTTTGCGGATGCGTTGCGCGCGCAGGGCTGGACGGTGGAATACACCAAGCTGGATGATCCCGGAAACGCCGGCTCATTTGACGGCGAGGTCGAACGCGCGATCGAGCGCCACCGCCCGGCCTGCCTGATCGTTACCGAGCCGGGGGAGTGGCGCGTCGCCCAGAAATTCGCGGATTGGCGCGACAGTTTGGACATTCCGGTCGAGGTGCTGGACGACGACCGCTTCCTGTGCTCACGCGCGGATTTCCGCGACTGGGCGGCGGGCCGCAAAAGCCTGCGTATGGAGTATTTCTACCGCGACATGCGACGGCGGACCGGCCTGCTGATGGACGGCGACGAGCCGGAGGGCGGCCGCTGGAACTTCGACGCGGAGAACCGCAAGCCGGCTGACGATGACCTGTTCATGCCGCAACCCGCACGCTTCGCGCCGGACGACACCACCCGCGAAGTGCTCGCTCTCGTCGACGCGCACTTTTCAAATCACGTCGGCGATCTGGAGCCGTTCTGGTTCGCCGTGACGCGCGAAGATGCCGAAGCCGCCTTCGAGACCTTCGTGAAAGATGCCCTGCCCTTATTCGGCGATTACCAGGACGCGATGCTGCAGGACAGAAAATTCCTGTTCCACAGCGTCTGCTCACTTTATCTGAACGCCGGGCTGCTCGATCCGCTCGACATGTGCCGCCGCGCGGAGGCGGAATATTATTCCGGGCGCGCACCGCTCAACGCCGTAGAGGGCTATATCCGGCAGATTCTCGGCTGGCGGGAATACATCCGCGGCATATACTGGCTCAAGATGCCGGAGTATGCCGACTCCAACTTTTTCGAAGCCGACAACAACCTACCCGGCTTCTACTGGACCGGCGAAACCGACCTGGCCTGCGTGCGCGCGGCCGCCGGGCAGACGATCGAGGAAGCCTACGCGCATCATATCCAGCGTCTGATGATCACCGGCAATCTGGCGATGCTGATGGGCGTCGATCCGAAACAGATCCACGAGTGGTATCTTGCGGTCTATGCCGACGCGTATGAATGGGTCGAGATGCCGAACACGCTCGGGATGAGCCAGTTCGCCGATGGCGGCCTGCTCGGCTCCAAGCCCTATGCAGCAGGAGGCAACTACATCAACAAGATGTCCGACTACTGCGGCCATTGCGCCTATGACGTGAAGCAGAAAACCGGTCCGCGCGCCTGTCCGTTCAACTATCTCTATTGGGATTTCCTCGCGCGCAACCGCGACAAGCTGGAGGGCAACCCGCGGCTCGGACCGGTCTATCGTACCTGGGACAAGATGAGCGCGGACAAGCGCGAGGCGACACGCGAGAGCGCCCGCGCCTTCATTCGCGACGCGTGCGGGCAGCGCGCCGACACGCTTGTGAGCAATACCTGACCTGATCCCAGACCCGCGCCCATTTGCGCCGCCAGGTAAACGCGCGCCCGCACACTGAACAGGTCTTGGTTGGCAGATCGCCCTTTTTGCGCATGCGATTGCCCGACATCCCATAACTCCGGAGGCTCAATGTTCGAAAACTTCGCCGAACGCCCAACTGCCGCCGTCATTGGGGCATCAGGCGGGATCGGGGCGGCGATGACGCGCCAGCTCGCCGAAATGCCGACCATTGAACGCGTGCTCGCCTTCTCCAGATCGCCCGCAGACGTCGAAAACCCGCGCGTGCAGACCGGACATATCGACCTGGAGGACGAGGAGACCATCGCCGCGGCCGCCGAAACCGCGAGCCGTCTGGGCGGCACCCGGATCGTGATCGTCGCCGCGGGCCTGCTGCATGACGACTCCATCCAGCCCGAAAAGAGCTGGCGCGCGCTCGACGCCGACCAGCTCGCCCGCAGCTTCCGTATCAACACGATCGGCCCATCGCTCGTCGCGAAGCACTTCCTGCCGTTGTTCCCGCGTGAAGGGCGTGCGATCTTCGCCGCGCTGTCCGCGCGCGTCGGCAGCATAAGCGACAACCGCATCGGCGGGTGGTACGGCTACCGCGCCTCCAAGGCCGCGCTGAACATGATCCTGCGCAACCTCGCCATCGAGCTTGGGCGCAAGCGCAAGGACGCGATCTGCGTCGGGCTGCATCCGGGCACGGTCGACACCGGCCTGTCCAAGCCATTCCAGAGCCAGACCCCGCCGGAAAAGCTGTTCACGCCCGACTTCGCGGCCACGCGCCTGCTCACCGTCCTCGACGGCCTGACGCCCGCTGACAGCGGCTGCGTTTTCGCCTGGGACGGCCAGCGCGTGCCGGAATAATGGCTGTGGCGCCCCTGCTCTGGTTTGGATCGGACATTATATGTAATTTAAGAGCAATATGCGTTAATCCTGATGTTGCCGCCGGGGTGTGATGAAGCCTCCCGGGATGGCAGCTGCTTTTTTCTTTCGGGAGCCCTGGTAACGTGAGTGCCTCGAAAAAAGGCATGGAGGCAGGTCTGGCCATGCCCGGCCGGCAGCAAGACCCGGATCAACCGGGGCCGCTGCGCCGCTCATGGGCCCGATTCACCGAATCGTGGAAGAGCATCCTGCTCATCATCGGCCTGACCACGCTGTCGTGGATCTCGACCTACACCGGCATGCTGGAGCTGATCACCGCGAACGCGGGACAGATCAGCATGGTGATCACGGTGGCGGTCGGCTTTGCCGTGGCCGTCCTCCAGCTGATGATCCTGTTCATCCTGGACCAGTTCTTCTCGCGCGAGTTTTATCAGGGCAAGCGCGTCCTCGCGATCTTCCCCCTCTATCTCGCGGGCTACCTGTTCCTGACGCTGATCTCGGTCGGCTTCGGCTTCGGATTCTACTGGAAATATCTTGAGGCCCGCACCGCCTCCAGCGCTTCTGCCGAAGCCTCGATCACGCAGGTCCAGTCACAGCTTCAGCGTGGCGCGACTCAGCTTGACCAGCTTCAGGCCACGCTCGGTACGCTGGCGACAATCTCTTCCGAGCGCGCGGAAACCGAGCGCGAAGAAGGCGGCACCTGCAACGGCAGCCCGCCCGGCGAAGGCCCCCGCATGCGCCTGCGCGAGGCCGATGCAAGCCGCTTCGGCTTCGCCGAGCAGTTCGTCGGCTCCCGCGCTGGCCAGGTCCAGGACGACATAAACGCGCTCACCAAGAAGATGAGCCGCGTTGTCGCGAATGACCCCTCGACCATCGACCCGCAGACGGGCACGCGCAACGTCTTCCTCCGCGACATGAACCGCGAGCTGAACCTGGTCGCCACCCGCTTCAACGCCCTGGCCAATGACCCGCAGCTCATGTCCCTGCGCGATGAATTCGCCCAGCGCGCTGACCAGACGGTCTTCCAGAGCAATGGCGGCACCTTCCGCTGCCCGGACCCGGCGCTGAGCTCCGCGCTCAAAGGCGTGGTGCGCGCGATCGATGAATTGCCCGAACTCAATCCGCCGCAGATCAACCCGACCGAGGGCTCAGCCGCCGTCGTGGAGGCCTTCCGCCGGCTGACGACGAGCCTTTACGGTCTGCTCCAGCTCGAAGTCCCGCCCAGCCCGCAGGAGCTGCGCGAAGCGCGCGAGCGTGCGATCGCCGCCGGCGAAGACCCATCGCAGGTGACCGGGCTGACCGGCCTTGGTCCGCGCGACTTCATCCCGCTGGCGATCGCGATTTTCGTGGATTTCTGCATCCTGCTGGTATCGATGAACCGGCCGTTCCATGCTTTTCGCGCGTTCTACGGGGGCGTGGAGGAAGCGCGCACCCGCGAGATGGGCGAGTTCATGCGGATGTTCCGCGAGGTGTTCTTCGACGAGTTCCACAGACGGCCATCCCCCGAGGAGATGCTCTCGCCGATCCAGGACGTGGTCTTTGATCACCGAGGCGCGTACTATGCGGCCGTCCCCCTGGAATTCGGCCCGGGCGCCGACGAGCTGAAACGGCGCAAGGCCCGCTATATCGCCAACATCATGTTCGCGCTGGAAACCCGCGGATTCGTCCGTCTCATAAGCCGCAACGCCCGCGCCCCGGAGAGCGACGAGGCGCAGCCAGCCGGCAGGCTGGAGCGCATGATTGGCAAGCGCGGCTGGTCCGACCTCTCAGCCTTTGCTCGCGGGCAGTTGCGCGCCCGTAACAGCGAATTTGCCGAAGCGCCAGACTTCCGCGTTTACAAATTCGCCAAGGGCAAATGGCCGGAGATCGCCTTGCGCACCGTCGTCAGCGCCCACAAGGAGGAAGCGAGCTTCCGCCAGGATTTCCCCGAAAGGCGACCCCAGACTGCGCTCGACCGGGGCATGTTGACCGACCCGTCAGGCAACGACAATCAGTTGGAAGGGGTCGAGCCGCGGCCCCAGATCGAGCATCACCCCAGCACCGAGGAGCCGGAGGAGCGACAGGCGGCGGCCGATACCCAGAAGGAGATCGACCCGGAAATCCGCGACGAGGAGCCGGACTACGACCGTCACGATGACCCGGACCCCTATCACTATAGCGACCCGGATTTTGCTCAGCGCGAGACCGATCCTTTATCGCATGAGGATGACCGGGCCAGTGATGACGCGCCCCCACCAAGGCACAATGGCGGGGCGAGACGAAAACTGGACTCCTGACAATCACGGCTAGAGAGGCGCGGCATGGCCCGAGCCAGAAAGCTGTTCGCCGTCATCAGGCATCCCACCCACAAGGGGGGTTTGCGGGCGGATATCGTCGAAATCGCCAGGCGCATGAGTGCATCCGGACTGAGCCACGGACGCTCGGGCAATGTCTCAGCGCGCTGGGGCGACGGAATGCTCATCACGCCTTCCGGGGCAGCCTATGAAACGCTGGAGCCGGATGACATCGTCTACGTGGATGCAGACGGCACACCCAGGGGCGGCAAGCCCTCAAGCGAGTGGCGCTTTCACCAGGCCGCCTATCAGGCCCGGCCCGACGCCAGCGCGATCGTCCACTGCCATTCGCGCTGCGCCACGGCGCTGGCTTGTGCGCGCCGCCCGATCCCGGCGTTTCATTACATGGTCGCAGTCGCCGGCGGCACGGACATCCCGGTGGCGGCCTATGCAACTTTCGGCACCGAAGAGCTTGCGGCACACGCGGCCGAGGCGCTGTCCGCGCGCAAGGCGTGCCTGCTCGCCAATCACGGACAGATCGCAGCCGCCTCCGACCTCGACGCCGCGCTGGAGTTGGCCGGAGAAGTGGAGAATCTGGCCGCGCAATATCTCGAAGTGCTCAAACTCGGCGAGGTGCATCTTCTCGACGACGCGCAGATGGCCGAGGTGCTTGCGAAGTTCGAGACCTACGGCAAGCCGGACTAGGCGGCCTGCAACACCTCCAGCGCCGCCGCGTGAAGCGCCGGATTCGCGGCCGCGACGATCCGCCCGCCCTCGGCCGGTGCGCCGCCTTCCCAGGTGCTGACACGCCCGCCCGCCGCCTCGATGATCGGCGTCAGCGCGACGATGTCGAAGCTCTTGAGCTGCGCCTCCACCACGACGTCGATCAGCCCCATTGCCAGCATGCAGTAGTTGTAGCAGTCGCCGCCGAAGCGGGTCAGCCGCGCCCGCGCCTGCATGGCAGCAAAGCCGGCCTGCTCCTCATTGGTGCGAAACATTTCCGGGGTCGTGCAGGCGAGAACGGCATTCTCCAGCCGCGCGCAGCCCCTCGTGCTCATCCGCTCGGTGGGCCCGTCGCCCAGCCGATAGAAGGCGCCCGCGCCGTCGCTCCAGAAGCGTTCGCGCGTGAAAGGCTGGTCCATCAAGCCGATCAGCGGCCGCCCCTCGGCCATCAGCCCGATAAGCGTGCCCCAGACCGGCAGCCCGGCGATGAAGGCGCGTGTGCCGTCAATCGGGTCGATCACCCAGCAGTGCGCCGCGTCCGGGTTGTGCGCGCCGTACTCCTCCCCAACAATGCCGTGGTCGGGATAGGCCGCCCCGATCAACTCGCGCAGCTTGCGCTCGGCACCGCGATCTGCCTCTGTGACAGGGTCGAAAGGGCCGCCGCCGCTCTTGTCGTTGGCCGTGGCGCGACGGAAGAGCGGCGCGATCACCGCGCGCGAAGCATCCGCCAACGCGTGAGCGAAGGCGGCAAACTCGGTGGTTTGAGCGGCAGAAGTCGGCGGCATGGTTTCCCCGATCTCGGTAACTGCGTCACTTTAAAACGGAATTTTCATTAAGCTGCGCGAAACTGCCGCGCCAGTCCCATCTTGCAGGTGCGAAGTTCAAGGGCTAGCTATCATAGCAGTTATGCGCGGTCCCGAATTCCCTTGAATTTTGTGCGCCGCAATGCCATTTTTGTGCAGCGCGGCAAGATCGAGAGATCGCTGTCGCGTGCCCTCCTTGGGCGTTTCCTCCCTAGACTCGGGCCGTTCGTTCGCCGGACGGCCCGCTTTTTTTGTCCGCCTCCACCGCCCTGCTCAGAGAAGCCCGAGCGAGCCCCACCACAGATACGCTACGGGCACGCCGAGGAAAAGCGTCGCCAGCGCAACCAGCATTATAACCTTCACAACGTCCCGGAACCGCACCTTGCACAGGCTCAGCAGGACGATCAGCGGCGGCGCCTGGTATGGCAGCAGCGCCGAGGAAAAGCCCACAAGCTGGGCCATCAGCACGCCCATAAGGGGAATCTCGGATGCCTGCCCCAGCTCCCCCGCAATCGGGACCAGCAGGATCGGCGCGGCCGGCGTGGTCGAAATCAGGCAGACGAGCTGGGACAGGACGGTCAACAAGTACAGATTGATCAACTGACTATCGGGGCTGAAACTCACGAAGCCGAGGATGAAATCGCCCAGTTCCGCATCAAGCCCATTGTTGATCATGATCGCGCCAATGCTCAGAAGGCTGGCGACGTAGAGCACGGGCGCGAGGTCAATCTTCTCCCGGAACGCGGTCGGGCTGATGAGCCGCGATGACGGCCAAAGGATCACCACCGCAGCGGCCATGGCGATCCAGGCGGGATGGATGCCGTGGAACACGTCGGTTGCCCAGAAGATGATCGCGCCAAAAAGCACGATCGACAGCCGGAATTGGCGCAGGGTCATCCGCTCGCGGCTGGTTTCGGTGACAGGCTGACCAGGCTGCGAGAACAGGAGGAGCAGGAGGGCCATCAGCACCACGGCCCGCAAAATGCCGACGGCCGGAAGCTGATAAATGAGGAACTCGGCGTACGACACCTTGATGCCGTAGACTGACTCAATCACCCCAACATGCACCACGGCCGGCAGATTGGCCGTGACGACAGCGAAAGTGGGCAGAAACGTGCCCAGCCCGGCGGCAAGCGCCAGTCCTGTGTACCCTTTGCCACCTTCCTCAAAGCCCATTGCTTCGGCCAAGCCGAGCGCCACCGGCATCAGCAGGATGATCCGCGGGATGGTCGCCGGGACGATCAGGCCGAGGACCAGTGCGATGACAATCAGGAGAACGACCGCACGCGTATAGGTCATGCGCCACAGGCTCAGGATGCGCCTGGCAATAAAGGCTCCGAGACCGGCTTCCTGCGCCGCCGCGCCAATGATGATTCCGGAGAACAGCAGCCAGAGCGCGCCGACCTCGAAGCCGGAAAAGACAACGTCAGCCGGAGCAATGTCGCCCAGCAAGGCAAGCAGAAACACCGTGAGCGCGGTAACATGCTCAGGCAGAACATGCGTGGCGAAAAGGCTGATCGCCAGGACCAGGAGCGCCCAGGTCTTCAGCTGATCGGCGCCTGTCCCGTCACCCAGGGAGAGCACCAGCAGATACAGTGCCAGCCCGGCACCTGCCGCCGCGATGAGTGTTGCGCCCCGGATTTGCCGCAGGCTCGCGAAAAACCCGCCTTTTGCCGTCGGCGTCCTCATACAGGAATGTCGCTTCCGTTGGCTTGGCTCGCAGACAGAGCGAGTTGGGGTTCAGGTTCGGATCTGGCGCCACCGGACGGGCGGGCACATCATAGATCGGATGAACTCAGCTCGTCATCCTGACGACAGTCTTACTGCGGTTCTCGCGCAGCTGTTGCGCTGGCGACCTTTCCCTGTGGCTCAAATCATGGCCCCATGGCCGCAGCGGGCAGAGCAATGGAGACGCTCATGGCGTTTGTTGATCAGTTGATCGCGTTCCTGCGCGACGGTATCGCAGCGATTTTCCGGTTTGTCGAGATTGTCTGGACGTGGTCCATCGAGCAGATCCGCGCCGTGCCCTGGGGCAATCTTGGTGAGCTGCACATCCTGGAGCAGATCCTTCTGGTCGTGGTCGCCGGCGTCGTGATCTACCTGCTCTATCGCGCCGCACGGGAGCTGTTCGATGCCGCGCAGAATGCGCTCGCAGCCTTCGCCACGCTACTGGGAGCGATCGTGCGCACGCTGGCGCCCGCGCTGATCGCCGGCCTGACGGCGGCGGCCGGGGCGTGGATCATCAATAACGTCAGCTTTTAGGGCCCGTCGGCGTCACAGGAATTTCGTGCGGGGCGTGTTCATCGACCGCGTCGAGCAGGTCCATATCGCCGAGATCGAGCACGTTCGGCGGGGTCAGCGGCAAGATGCCGGCCTCCGCCTGGCCGGAGCGTCCCCGCAGCGCATAGAACAGCCAGAGAAACCCTTTTGAAGGCCCGATGTAGCGCTTGGGCTCGCGCACTTCGAGAAACAGCGTGCCGGCGCCCATTGCGCCTGTTACCTGCTTGAATTCGGTGATCGCCGTCCACGGGATCACCGTCGGACCAAGCCGGCGGTCCTGAATCCCCTCATCACTGACGCGAATGACAGGTCGCGGGAACGCCAGTTCGTAAAGGTTGCCAAGCACCCGCGTGCCAAAATAGGCCGTTGCCAGCGCGCCCAGGATCGCGTCGAAGCCGGAAAAGCCCCAGCCAGCGAGAGACCACAGCAGGAGCGCCGCCGCGGTGAGGCCACCCGATATCAGCAGGCGCATCAGCAGTGCGTTCGTCTTGTAGCCGAATTCGGTGACGTCGCTCATCCCCCGCTCCGTTCGCCGACTGCCGCGGTCAGGAATAGTCGATCACGTAGGGACAGGCAATGCGGAGGGGGTGTTGTGGCGGCGACCTCCAGGGGATGGGCGTGTTCGCCGCTGTGCTGATTTTTGGAACCTGAGGCTCAGGCGCAGTCGACGCAGAACGAGGCCGCCGGGTCAACGCGCAGGCGCTCCGGCGCGATCTCCTCGCCGCATTTCTGGCAGTAGCCGTATTCGTCTTCCTCGATCCGGCGCAACGCCGCCTCGATCCGTGACAGCTCGACCCGCCGCTGGCGCTCATTCGCCTTGGCCATCGCCTGCGCCTGCATCGCGTCCATGCGCGACAGCCGGCCAACGCTCTGCTGGTCGAGCGCCACGGCCTCACGACTTTCGGCCGAGATTTCGTTGAGCGCCAACAATTCGTCGCGGCGGGCAAGAAGAACCTCGCGCGCCGCGTCAAGGTCGATGGTCATGGCTTTCTATCGGGAAAAGAGGCCGGGGAGCACGCGGCTCCCCGGCTATCTCGCTACGGCGCCAGAGGCACCTTCGGGATCGGGCTCGATGGACCCTCGCCGCCACCGGACTTGCCGGAGTTGCCCGAGGGACCCTGCTGGCTCTCAGCGGTTTCGACATCGCCGCCGTCATCGTCATCCGGCTCGTCTTCAGAGTCATCGTCTGAGGACGTATCCGGCTTGGCCTTCGGACGGCTTTCCACGATCTCGAAGACGAGCTGCTCGCGCCCGTCCTTCTCCGCGGCGTCGACCCGCACGGTGCCGCCGCCTTCGAGCTTGCCGAACAGCAGCTCTTCGGCCAGGGGTTTCTTGATGTACTCCTGGATAACGCGGCCCATCGGGCGGGCGCCGAACTGATCGTCGTAGCCGTGCTCGGCGAGCCAGTCCTTGGCCGCATCCGTGAGTTCGATCGAGACGTTGCGATCGGCCAGTTGAGCCTCGAGCTGGAAGATGAACTTCTCGATGACCTTGCTGATGACCGGCTTGCCCAGGTTCGAGAACGGGATGACCGCGTCCAGCCGGTTGCGGAACTCCGGCGTGAACAGCTTCTTGATCGCGTCCTCGTCCTCGCCTTCGCGCGTGGACCGGTTGAAGCCGATCGCGGCCTTGGCAAGATCGGTCGCGCCCGCGTTCGTCGTCATGATGAGGATGACGTTCCGGAAGTCGATCTGCTTGCCGTTGTGGTCTGTCAGCTTGCCGTGGTCCATCACCTGCAGCAGGACGTTGAACAGGTCGGGATGCGCCTTCTCGATCTCGTCGAGCAGCAGGACGCAATGCGGATGCTGGTCCACACCGTCGGTCAGCAGACCGCCCTGGTCGAAGCCGACATAGCCAGGAGGCGCGCCGATCAGCCGCGAGACGGTGTGCCGCTCCATGTACTCCGACATGTCGAAGCGCAGGAGCTCCACACCCATCAGCGAGGCGAGCTGACGGGCCACCTCCGTCTTGCCGACGCCAGTCGGACCGGAGAAGAGGTAGGAACCAATCGGCTTTTCGGGCTCCCGCAGACCGGCGCGCGCCAGCTTGATCGCCGAGGAGAGCGCCTCGATCGCCTGGTCCTGGCCGAAGACGACCCGCTTGAGGTCTTCGCTCAGGTTCTTGAGCAATTCGGCGTCGGACTTGGTGACCGTCTTCGGCGGGATGCGGGCCATTGTCGCGATGGTGGCCTCGATCTCTTTGACGCCGACCGTCTTGCGCCGCTTGGTCTCGGGGATGAGCATCTGCGACGCGCCGGTCTCGTCGATCACGTCGATCGCCTTGTCCGGCAGCTTGCGGTCATGGATGTATTTCGCCGACAGCTCGACGGCCGCCTTCATCGCCTGGTTGGAGTATTTGAGCCCGTGGAAGTCCTCGAAATAGGGCTTCAGCCCCTTGAGGATTTCAATAGCGTCGGACTCGGTTGGCTCGTTCACGTCGATCTTCTGGAACCGGCGCACCAGTGCGCGATCCTTCTCGAAATGCTGGCGATACTCCTTGTAGGTGGTCGAGCCCATGCAGCGCAGCACGCCCGATTGAAGCGCCGGCTTCAGCAGGTTGGAGGCGTCCATCGCACCGCCAGACGTCGCGCCGGCGCCGATCACCGTGTGGATTTCGTCGATGAACATGATCGCGCCGGGATAGGCCTCGATCTCGCGCATCACGGCCTTGAGGCGCTCCTCGAAGTCGCCGCGATACCGCGTGCCGGCCAGCAACGCGCCCATGTCGAGCTGGAAGATCGTGGCGTTCGCCAGCACCTCCGGCACTTCGCCGCTAACGATCTTGCGCGCCAGGCCTTCCGCGATCGCTGTCTTGCCGACGCCCGGGTCACCCACGAACAGCGGATTGTTCTTCTGCCGGCGGCAGAGAACCTGAATCGTGCGGTTGACCTCCCGCTCGCGGCCGATCAGTGGGTCGATGCGACCTTCGCCGGCCTTCTCGTTGAGGTTGATGCAGTAGACATCGAGTGCATCGCCCGAGCGCTTCTTTTCCTCGCCCTGGTCCATGGTCGCCGCGTCGTCCTCCACGCCGCGCGCCGGGCGCGGATCCGACATGCCGGGGCGCTTGGCGATGCCGTGCGAGATGAAGTTCACCGCATCGAAGCGGGACATGTTCTGTTCCTGCAGGAAGTAGGCCGCGTGGCTTTCCCGCTCGTTGAAGATGGCCACCAGCACGTTAGCGCCGGTCACCTCCTCACGGCCAGAGGACTGGACATGCACGACCGCACGGTGGATGACGCGCTGGAAGCCCGCGGTAGGCTGGGCTTCGCTGCCATCCTCCAGGATGAGGTTGTCCAGCTCGTGGTCGAGATATTCGATCAATTTGGCCCGCAGCACGTCCAGATCGACATTGCAGGCCCGCATAACGGTCGACGCGTCGCGGTCGTCGATCAGCGAGAGCAGAAGATGTTCGAGCGTGGCGTACTCGTGGCTGCGCTCGTTCGCGTATTCCAGAGCACGGTGGAGCGATTCTTCCAGACTAGTTGAGAGCGAGGGCACGATCCGAATTCACTCCTTTTCCATGGTACATTGAAGGGGATGCTGGTGCTGCCGGGCGAAGCTCATCACCTGCGTGACCTTCGTCTCGGCGACCTCGTAGGTATAGACTCCGCAGATGCCCACACCCTTGTTGTGCACGTGCAGCATGATCCGCGTTGCTTCTTCCGTCCCCTTGTTGAAGAAGCGTTCCAGCACATAAACGACGAACTCCATTGGAGTATAATCGTCGTTCAGCAACAGCACCTTGTAAAGACTCGGTTTTTTCGTCTTTGGCCGGGTGCGCGTGACAATCCCGGTCTGGGCGTCGCCTTCACCGTCATCCTTGCCCGGATCATCGTCCGACAGGATCGGGGCGCTGCTGCCCATGCTGCCAATCTGATGCGCCGTTTTCATATTCGCCGCCCAGGGTGTCTCCACCATGATCTGCGCTCTTTGTGGCTGATTTCAAGCTGAACTGACCTTCCCGTGACAAATCCGGGCCGTAAATCCCTCTGCCCGGGCCGGACGCGTTGTCGAACTGGCCGGCGCTGCCCTCTCGGATGAGGTCGGCCTTCGTCCGGACACGCGGCTCTCGTGAAAGAGTATGGTGCCGCTGAACCCTGTTCAACATCCCGCTGTTGCGACTGCGGTCGGTCCCGACGATCGCCACGACGACATGCGCGAAAGGATAGCGAAAAATGCCTCGGCCGAAAAGCACTCCCGCCGTTCCGTTTCAAGACGTCTCCGCAAGGTTGCCGCATTCACGCGTTCCACAACCATAACGTCTTCTTAACGTTGATCGCACCATGTTGGTTAGGCGTGTCCAAACCGGGACAGGGGTCGGACGACAGCGTACAGGGGGCGCGTCGCGCGTAGCAGGCGAGGGAGTTGTTCATGCGTCAGTGGGTGTCTCGCGTCGAGCGGGGGAGATGGGTGACGAGCCGCAGGCTCCACCGCAGTTTTTCCAATAACTTCAGTATCTTGGCGATGCGCCTGTCTTTGGCGCTTGTCGCTGTCTGCATCGTCTTTTCGGTTCCCGAAGCCGGCGCTTATTCGCCGCCGAAGGCTGCGTTGGTCATTGACGCGAACTCGGGCAAGACGCTTCACGCAAGCAATGCGCGCGCCCCACGCTATCCGGCCTCTCTCACAAAGGTGATGACGCTTTACGTTTTGTTCGAGTATCTGCGCGACGGGCGTCTCGAAATGGACACCCGGCTGACCGTCTCGGCGCATGCGGCGAAACGTCCTCCGTCAAAGGTTGGTTTCCGGCCTGGCGACAGCCTCACAGTGCGCGCGGCGATCCGCCTGCTCGTCACGAAATCCGCCAATGACGTCGCCGCCGTTGTGGCGGAAAACATCGCCGGTTCGGAATCGGCCTTTGCGCAGCTGATGACGCGCAAGGCCCGCGAGATGGGCATGAAGGACACCACCTTCCGCAATGCTTCCGGCCTGCCGCACAGCGAGCAGAAAACGACCGCCTACGACATGTCGATCCTCGCGCGGCGGGTGCTGACAGACTTTCCCGAGTACGCCGACTATTTCAAAACCCGCTACGCGAAATACCGCGGCAAGACCTACCGCAATCACAACCGCCTGCTGTTCCGCTACAAGGGCATTCAGGGTTTGAAGACCGGCTTTATCCGCGCCTCGGGCTTCAATGTCATGCTCGCGGCGAAGCGCGGCGGCAAGCGGCTGATCGCCGTCATCATGGGCGGGCGTTCCGCCGGGGCGCGTGATGCGCGCGCGCGGCGCCTGCTCGATGCAGCCTGGAAAAACGCGTCCGTCCGTGCCCCGGAAATGGCGGCGCATTTGCCGCGGCGCAATCCGGTCTTCAGGCCAAGCGAGCGCGAACAGCAAATCCGTCACAAGCTCGCCAGCGCGGATGGCTCGCCAGCAGCCCTGCTGTTCAAACACCTGCAGGCGTCCGCGCCAGCGCCGCGAGACGAGGTGCGCCCTGCCCCACGCCGGAAAATCCAGGCGCGTCTGATCGCGAAGCGTACACCGGAGCCCGAGACGCGCACGCAGGAAGCATCAACGCCGGAGCCTGAGCGGGCCCGCGGCTCTGCGACGTCCGAAGGACTGGCGGGTCCATATCATGTGCAGGTCGGCGCTTATGTCTCAGCCAATGATGCGCGCCGGCGGCTGGAGGCCGTATCGGCGCAAGCCGGCGGGCTGCTCGACGGACACCCGCACCAGGCCATCCAGGCCGAGGTCAATGGCCGGGAGGTGTTCCGGGCGCGCTTCGGCGGCTTCGACAAGGCGCAAGCATGGCGCTCCTGCGACAAGTTGAAGCAGCGCTCGGTGGACTGTCTGGTGATGGCCGCCCGCTAGACGATCGCGGAAGCGGCACCCGTTATTCCGCCGCGATGCTTTGCGGGCCGGGCGTCATCTCGCGCACATCGACGAAATGCCCGGCGATCGCTGCGGCGGCCGCCATTGTCGGCGAAACCAGATGCGTGCGACCCTTGAAGCCCTGCCGGCCCTCGAAGTTGCGGTTCGAGGTCGAAGCGCAGCGCTCACCCGGAGCCAGCTTGTCGGCGTTCATGGCCAGGCACATCGAGCAGCCCGGCTCGCGCCACTCGAAGCCGGCGGCCTTGAAGATCGCGTCCAGGCCCTCCGCTTCAGCCTGCGCCTTCACCAGACCGGAGCCGGGCACGATCATGGCCTGCACATTCTCGTTCACGTGCCGACCGGCGACGATTTTCGCCACAGCGCGCAGATCCTCGATCCGCGCATTCGTGCAGGAGCCGATGAAAACGCGGTCCAGCTTGATGTCGGTAATCTTCGTGCCTGGCGTCAGCCCCATATAGTCGAGCGCCCGACGAACGGCCGCGGCTTTGCCCGCGTCCTCCAGGTCATTCGGGTCCGGCACGCGACCTTCCACGGAGACGACATCCTGCGGACTGGTGCCCCAGGTGACCAGCGGCGGCAGGTTCGCCGCGTCGAGACGCACCTCGGTGTCGAATTCGGCGTCCTCGTCCGAATAAAGCGTCTCCCAATACTGCATGGCCATTTCCCAGGCCGCGCCCTTCGGCGCGCGCGGCCGGCCCTTGAGGTAATCGAATGTCCGCTCATCCGGCGCGATCATGCCTGCACGGGCGCCCGCTTCGATCGACATGTTGCACACCGTCATGCGCCCTTCCATCGACAGCGCGCGGATCGCCTCGCCCGAATATTCGATGACATGCCCGGTGCCGCCTGCTGTCCCGATCTCGCCGATGATGCCGAGTATGATGTCTTTCGCGCCAACGCCGGGCGGGATTTCGCCGTCGACGACGACGCGCATGTTCTTCGCCTTGGACTGGATCAGTGTCTGGGTCGCCAGCACATGCTCGACCTCCGAGGTGCCGATGCCATGCGCCAGCGCGCCGAACGCGCCATGGGTCGAGGTGTGGCTGTCGCCGCAGACGATCGTCGTGCCGGGCAGCGTGAAGCCCTGCTCCGGGCCGATGATGTGGACGATGCCCTGGCGCTCGTCCAGTTCGTCGAAATAGTCAATGCCGAAATCGCGGCAGTTGTCCGCCAGCGTCTTGACCTGCAGGGCGGATTCCGGGTCGTCGATCCCCTCGGTGCGGTCGGTGGTCGGCACGTTGTGGTCGACCACGGCAAGCGTGTTCTCTGGCTTGCGGACCTTGCGCCCGGCGATGCGAAGCCCCTCAAACGCCTGCGGGCTGGTGACTTCGTGGATGAGATGGCGGTCGATATAGATCAGCGACGTGCCGTCTTCCTGCGTGTCGACGAGGTGATCGTCCCAGATCTTGTCATACAGCGTGCGTCCGCCGGTCTTCGCCATCTCCTTATCCTCCGGTTCTTGTCCCGTCTCCCGCCTATATTGGCATCAGCGGCGCCATCGCCAATGCCGGCGGCGCAAACCCGAGCCGGCTTATGATTTGTCCTGATCGCCCTCGGAGGCTTCGCCGCCCTCTTCTTCGACGGCCGGCACCTCGTCCAGGGTCGCCTCGGTCATAAGCTCACGCGCCTGATCGACCCAGTTGTCCCGCTCGATCTGGCCGCCGAGGCCCAACGCATCGTCCACCTTGGCGATGTCCTCGTCGGAAAACGCCGCGATCTGGCCGTACTGGATAACACCCAGCTTGCGGAGCTGGGCCTGAACATCGCTGGTGATGCCGGAAATGCGGGTCAGGTCATCGGGCGCCCCCTTCGGCTTCTTGAAGCCCTTGAACGGCTTGGCACCGCCAGCCGCGCGCACACGCGTCTCGCGCCGCTCGGGGATACGCGCTGCCTTGCCGCGCAGGCCGCGCAGGTAATACAGCTTCGCGCGGCGCACCTTGCCGCGGCGTACCAGCTCAATCGAATCGATCAGCGGCGAGTAAACCGGAAAGACACGCTCGACCCCCTCGCCATATGAGATCTTGCGCACGGTGAAGCTTTCCTGCACGCCGTGACCGCTGCGCGCGATGCACACGCCCTCGAACGCCTGGACCCGCTCGCGGTTGCCCTCCACGACGCGCACGTTCACGCGTACGGTATCGCCCGGCTGGAACGGCGGGACGCGGCGCTTCTGCTCGATCGCGGCGGCCTGTTCCCGCTCGATTTCTTCAATGATGTTCATGGTTCAAAACCCTCTGCCGCGGGCCGCGCAGGACGCGCTGCCGCCAGTTACCGTTTCGCCCTATGAATGGGAAGTTGGGCATGGTGATAAAACACTTTCACGCGCTTGTCGACCGGTTTTAGGCCGTGAGGAACACGTTGACCAGCGCCGTCTTTGCTCATTTCGTCTGCCGCGTCCTTCTAGCCCGGGTGATCACCGCCGCGGCGGCGTGGCCGGGTAACTCACCCGCCCCACGATGACAACCGTCAGGTGTCCCACTTCCTGCGTCCGAGCGGCCGGCCCCCTCGGCGGCCCGAAATGCCGCACATGCCTGAACCGGCTGCAAACACCGGTTTACCTCGGAACCGGATGCCCCTTCGCGCGAAGCGCCGTCTCCCCTAATCCGGCGCCTTGGGCGGCCTTAGCTCGGTCGCCGCCCCCTTCGCGTGAAGGCCGAGAGCCATGAAATCAAGCGCCAACCGTCTGGCTCCGGCTTTCTCGCTCAAGCTATGTGTCACCTTCCTCTCACAAGCTGCGAGCGCGACTGATCCACGAGAGCACTGCAACCCCTACGACAGATGCGAGGAGCTGTTGCGGGCGCCGCCCCATCACGAGCGTCAGGCGCTCATCCTCCGCGACAAGACGCCCGATCAGGGGCATCGCTTCGAACTGTTTATCAATGCCGGTGAGGGAAAGCGGCACAGCTACACCCTTTCTTTTGTGCATACGCCGCGGCCAAACTCGCGCGTGTATCGGCTCCGCGGGCACCGTTGCCTTCAAGAGCCGAGATGAAGAAGGCCGCGATCACCTCGTCCTCATTGAGGAGAATGCCCCCGAGACGCTCGATCTCATCATATGCCACGCGCGCTACGTCATCACGCAGGAATTCCTTGACGGCAACATCTGCCGCCTCCTGCGCAAATACTACGGCGCAACCCAGTTCGTGGTCAGCTACGGGACGATTCTGGAGGATCACCACGCGCGGATTCCGTGGCCTCACCACTGACGACCGAATCGCCGAGCTCGGAAGCCGCCTCTTCCTCGGGCTCGCCGTCGGTTTCGGCGATCTCCTCGGCCCAAAGCGTCGCCGAAGGCGCCGGCTGCGACGGACCGAGCACGTATTCGCCCTGTTCTTCCGGCGCCGCGCGGCGCGTCATGCGGTAAATCGCGAACACCGCGATACCCAGGTGGATCAGGGCCAGATAAGCCACGAACCCCTCGGGCCCGAACATGCCCATCAGCCAGCCTGCCCCGGATGGCCCCAGGATCGCGCCCGCACCGAAGGTCAGCACGAGCGTCCCGCTTGCCGCCACCATCTGGTTGGGCTCAAGCCAGTCATTGGTGTAGGCAAGAAAAATCGGATAAAGGCTCAACACCAGCCCGCCCATGACGGCGCAAGCCAGCAGCAGCGCCGTGAAGGAGACCGCCGCGACCGCCTCCATCAACAAGGCCGCGACCGCGGCGCTCAGTGCTATCCCGAGGATCACCTTTCGCCGATCGAAAATGTCGGACAGCTTGCCTAGCGGCCACTGCAGCACGACCCCGCCCACGACCAGCGCGATCATGAAGACCGAAACTTCCGCAACCGAAAGACCCAGCTTGCTCGCATAGACCGGCGCCATGCCAAGGATCACGCCCTGTGCGGTGCCCGTGGCGAAACAGCCGATCGCGCCGAGCGGTGCCGTCTGCACGAGGAATCT
This sequence comes from Dichotomicrobium thermohalophilum, assembly GCF_003550175.1. NCBI lineage: Bacteria > Pseudomonadati > Pseudomonadota > Alphaproteobacteria > Hyphomicrobiales > Hyphomicrobiaceae > Dichotomicrobium > Dichotomicrobium thermohalophilum. The sequence goes on along the minus strand of NZ_QXDF01000001.1, from coordinate 1,422,481 downwards.
CAAGCTGACAGACTGCGGCGTCGATACATCGGGCTGAGGCGTGGCCGTCAGCAGGATCGGCACCAGGGCGAACGAAATGACGATCGAGCACAGAATGAACAGATCGGATGTCTCGGGCGGCGCGGCGTTCAGCATGACCTGCCCGGCGGCAAGCCCGAGATAGCCGATCACCCAATACAGTGCGAGTATGCTGCCCCGCAGCGTGTTTGGAACGCTGTGATTGAGCCAGCTTTCCGTGACCACATAGAGGCCGGCAAAGCTGAGTCCGGTCATGAAGCGCATCGCCGTCCAGACCGCTGGGTCGATGAACAGGCCATGGACCAGGATGGCAATCGACGCCAGTGACGCCAGAGCGCCAAACGTCCGGACATGACCCACGTTGCGGAGCATTTTCGGCGTGAGCACCGAGCCTGCAAGGAAGCCCAGGTAGAAGCCTGACATCATCAGGCCGGTAATCCCGTCGCCAAATCCTTCGGATTCGGCGCGTAGCCCGAGCAGACTGCTCTGCAGGCCATTGCCCGCCAGCATTGCCCCCATGCCCAACAGCAGCGCCCATATCTTGAGCGCAGCCGAGGCCGTGGTGTCCGGACGGGGCGCGATGGCGGTCGTCATTGTCGTTCTCCGTCAATATCCGCGCCGCCACCGTCGCCGCAGGATGGGCCTTTACGATCCGGCCAGGGTGTTGTCCAGAAGCTCGGTGAAGGCGTCCCAGGACTTGCGGTCCGCCCGTTCCTGGTATCGGTCGGAGCCGAACACCGTGAAGGCGTGCGGCGCGCCGGAATAAACCTCGATCTCATAGGTCACGCCCGCGTCCTCCAGTTCACGCGAAAGCTGGGCGACGTCATCCATCGTGATCGCCCTGTCCGCACCGCCATGCGCAATCAGTATCGGCGGGTTGTCTGCGGAATAGCTCTGGCCCTCCGGCGTGGACAGCCCCCCATGGAACGTCGCATAGGCGACGACGTCTTCCGCCTTTCCGGAGCGCGCCAGTTCCAGGGTCGCCGCACCGCCAAAGCAGTAGCCCATCACGACTGCCTCGCCGCCACCGAGCCGGCGCGCCTCGTCCAAGCCGGCGAGGATCAGCGTGCGCATCTTTTCCCGATCGTTGTAGAGCTTGCCCGTCTCGGCTTTCTTAGCGCCGGTTTCGACCGGCCGGTTACCCTTGCCGTACAAGTCCACGGCGAAGGCATCATAGCCCATTTCCGCGAGCATGTCGGCGCGCTTGCGCTCGTAGTCAGTAAGGCCGTCCCAGTCGTGAATGATGAGCACAAGGCCCTTCGCGTCATCCCCGGCATCGGCGTGATAACCTTCATAGGCGGCGCCGTCGACTTCGTAAGTCACGCTCTCGCCAGCCAAGGCGGAGGTGGCGAAACAAATGGCAGTCAGTGTGCTCAGCACGTATTTCATCGCGTTGCCTCCCGTACGCTTCGCACGCGCAGGCATAATCTGCACGCGCACATCGTGTCACGCGCGTCATAGCAGCAATGCAAGGAGCGCGCCAGAAACGCTCTCCTTGCCGCCGCGATCGCCGTTGACGCCCGCGCCAGCTTGCGCGCATCTTCATGCGCTGATCCACGGCCGCGGTGCCGTCCAACAAAAGATCACGACCGCGAAAAGGAAACGCCGATGGAAGAACGGTTCTTCTTCAACATCAATGCCCCGGACGGCGGGATCCCACGGGATCTGGCGCCTGGCATCACCACCACCGTGTTCCCCGGCGAGCACGCGATGCTCTCCATCGTCCGTATTGAGCCAAACACCCGCGGCACCCTCCACCACCATCCCGAGGAGCAGTGGGGCTACTGCATCGCCGGCTCCGGCGTCCGCATTCAGGGTGATCAGGAAGTTCGCGTCAAAGCGGGCGACTTCTGGCGCACGCCGGGAGGGACGCCGCACACGATGGAAGCCGGCGATGAGGGACTTGTCGTCATGGATGTCTTCGCCCCGCCACGTGAGGCCTACAAGAAAGCCGGCCACGGCTTCGGAGGGCCCGACTAATGACCGTTCGCCATCACAAGCAGGACTATGGGCGCCTCTCGACCGACCAACTCGCCCAGTGGCACGACGTCGGCACCGCAGAGATTTCGGATTGCCTCGATCGTGCGCAGGCCATGTTCGGCGCAATCGGGCCGCTGCGACCAGGCATGCGCGTGATCGGGCAGGCCCGCGCGGTGAGCTGCATGGTCGCGGACAACAGCGCGCTGCACGCCGCCATCACCCTCGCCGAGCCGGGCGATGTGCTGGTCGCGGCGGCGCAGGGGTTCGAGGACGTCGCGGTCTGGGGCGGGCTTATGACCCGCGCGGCGATGGCACGCGGAATCGCGGGGTTGATTGTGGACGGCGCGGTGCGCGACAGCGACGAAATCGCCGAGCTTGGCTTTCCCTGCTTTGCGCGCTGCGTCGTGCCACGCGGACCGCACAAGGGCTTCGGCGGCAGCGTGGATGCGCCGGTGTCCTGCGGCGGTGTGACCGTGTCCTCTGGCGACCTGATCGTGGCAGATGCCGATGGAGTAGCGGTCGTGTCGCTCGCCCGCATCGAGACGACGCTGGGTGCTGTGCGCGCGCTCCAGGAACGAGAGGCTGCGACGATCGCAAAGATCGCCGACGGCGCCTCGCTTGCCGACATCTACGGCGTGCCGGAGATTGCCGTCATTACACCGCAAACTCAGACCTAGCCAGCCTTACAGCTTCGGCCCCACATACGGCGGATAGTGGCGGGCGTCGACGCACGCCGACCCGTCCCAGTAGTAGTATTCGCCGCAGCTTCGCGGCCGGCGCGGGTAATACTGTTCGGTTGGCGCGTCGGTGCCATCGCCCAGATGCGGCCGACGCGGGTCGAAGCGCCGGCGCTCTGGAAGGTCTTCGTCGCGAAAGTCCTCGTCGTAGACAGGGTCGTCGTCGTAGTCGTAACGGGGCCGGCGATAACCGTAGGGCTCGCCGTAACGCGGTCGATCGCGATAGCGGCGCTCTGGGATGAAGGGCGGCCGCTCCTCGTAGTAGTCCGGCTCACCGTAATACTCGCGTTCGTCATAGTATCCGCGCGGCGGGCCGTACCGATCGTAGCGCTCCTCGTAGTAACGCGGCGGGGCATCGTAGTAGTCGACCGGCCCGTAGTACTGCGCAGCGGCGGTCTGTGCGGAGGCAACCATCACTCCGGCGGTCATCAACACGGTCAATGCGCGCGACATCTGCATCCCCATCGGATCAGCGGCCAATTGGTCGGCAGCCGGTCCTGGCGTCCGGCCCATCTCGGAACAGAGTAGCGTCATTTTGAGACAAAATTGATCGGAAACCGCGCGGAGAGTTAATGCTTTCGCGCCGGACCGATCCGTTCGGCCAGCCGCTTGCCCGCGCCGCAGCTATAGGTCCAGCCGAACATGCCGTGCCCGACGCTGACCGACAGCCGGTTGATGCGCGTCGGCCCGACCAGCGGCAGCCCGTCCGGCGTCATCGGCCGCTCGCCGGCCCAGCCATGCGGCTCGGCGTCGTAATCCGCCGCATCAGGCAGCAGCCGCCGGGCCATTTCGGTCAGCCTCGCGATGCGCGCATCAACGACCCGCTTGTCGCCGCGCGCGAATTCGGCAAACCCCGCCACCCGGAAGCGCTCGCCCAGACGGCAGAACACGACCTTGTTGGCCGCATCCGTGATGTTAACGGCCGGCGCCCCCTGCCGCGCCGGGAGCGTGATGCTGAAGCCCTTGATGGGATAGATCGGCAGCCGCAGACCGGCCGTGCGCGCGAGCGACTCGGCATCCGGGCCGGCCGCGAGCACGTAGTGGTCTGCGCCCATCCGCCCCTCGGAGGTCTCCAGTCCACTGATCGCGCCGTTTTCCCGAACGATCCGGCGTACCTGCACGCCGGTGTGCTTCTGCACGCCCAGCTCGTTTTCGCACACAGCCATCAGGCCACGGCAGAAGGCCCCGGCATCGCCCGCCTCGTCGCCAGGCGCATAGACACCGCCCGCGAAATCCGCACCGTAGGCCTCCAGCGCCGGATCAAGCGCGATACACTCTTCCCGGCTCAGGCGGCGCTGCTCGACCCCCGCCTCGCGCTTAAGCGGGATCATCTCGGCGGCGTGATCAAGCGCGTCTTTGCTGTGCTGCAATACCAGCTTGCCCGTGCGGCTGTAATCGAAGCGCAGATCATGCTCAGCAAGCAGGGCGTGAATGGCGTCCCGCGACTCCACACTGAGCGCCAGCGCCGCCTTGGCGTTACGGTGGAATCGCGCCCGCGTGCAGTTACGCAGGAACTGCATTCCCCAGCGCATCAGCTTGAGGTCGAACAGCCGCGTCATGACGTAAGCCGGCTCCAGCCCTGCAATGATGCGCGGCAGCTTCGGCACCAGTTCGGGCCGCGCCATCGGCTCGACATAGGAGTAGCTGAGCTGACCACCATTGGCGAAGCTGGTGCCCTCGCCGCTGCCGTCGCGGCTATCCAGAATTTTGACGTCGTGGCCGGCGCGCGCGAGATAATAGGCCGCTGTCACGCCCGCGACGCCTGCGCCGATGATGATGATGCGCATAAGTTCCTCTTACGCCTCTTCGTCCGCCAGCAGGTCGGGCCGGCGCGCCCGCGTCAAGGCCAGCGCCTGCTCGCGCCGCCACTGCGCGATGCGTTTGTGATCGCCCGACATCAACACCTCGGGAATTTCGCGCCCCTCCCAGACGCGCGGACGGGTATATTGCGGATATTCCAGCAACCCGGCCTCGAAGCTCTCATCCGCCAGCGACGCGCGCTCGCCGACCACGCCGGGCAGAAGCCGCACGCAGGCGTCGATGAGCACCATGGCGGGCAGTTCGCCGCCGGAAAGCACATAATCGCCGATCGAGACTTCCTCGGCCCCGCGCGCATCAAGCACCCGCTGATCCACCCCCTCGAACCGGCCACACAGCAAGAGCGCGCCGGGCCCGGCGCTCAACTCGCGAACCCGCGCCTGCGTCAGCGGCTTGCCGCGGGGCGAGAGATAGATAATCGGCAGCGCCGGATAGCGCGCGCGGCCTGCGTCGATCGCTGCGCCCACCACGTCCGGCCGCATGACCATGCCCGGTCCGCCGCCCGCTGGCGTATCGTCCACCGAGGCGTGCTTGTCGGTTGCAAACTCGCGGATATTGATCGCGTCCAGCGCCCAGACACCCTCTCCGAGCGCGCGTCCCGACAGGCTCTCGCCGAGCGGGCCGGGAAACATCTGCGGATAAAGCGTCAGCACGCAGGCGCGCCAAGGGTCAGGCAAGACGGTTTCGCTGTTATCGGAATTCTCTGTCATTCTCGCGTGATAGTCGTTTCAACCCTGTGTGTCATCCTTCCGCCCGCAACTTGCAATAATCGCGCCTGAAGCGTAACCAACCGCCTGAAACGCTCTAGGGACCGTAGCCATGACCGACCGCCCATTGCTCGCCATTATCCTCGCTGCCGGACACGGCACGCGCATGAAGTCCCGCAGGCCCAAGGTGCTTCATGAGGTCGCCCGCCGGCCGATGGTCGGGCATGTTCTGGATGCCGCACGCGCAGCCGGCGCTGACGAGGTTGCCGTCGTCATCAGCGCCAGCGGCGATCAGGTGCGCGAGGCGATCGCTACCGACGACGCAGATACGCAGGTCTTCGTGCAGGCAGAACAGCTCGGCACGGCGCACGCGGTCGACGCCGCGCGCGAAGCCTTCGCCGGGTTCGACGGTGACGTGCTCGTGCTCTACGGTGACACGCCAATGATCCGTCCGGAAACGCTGCGGCGGCTGCGCGAGGCTCTCAGCGATGGCTCGGCGCTGGCCGTGCTCGGCTTCGACGCGGCGGACCCGACGGGCTATGGCCGCCTGTTACGCGATGAGGAAGGCGCGCTGATCGGCATCCGCGAAGAAAAGGACGCCTCGGCCGATGAGCGCGTGATCCGCCAGTGCAACTCGGGGGTGATGGCGTTCCGGGCGGAGGCGCTCCGCGAATTGCTGCCGCGCATCGGCAACGACAACGCCAAGGGCGAATACTACCTCACAGACGCGGTCGCGCTGGCGCGTGGACAGGGCTATGACGTCGCCGTGGCGATGGGCGAGGAAGCGGAAGTCCTGGGCGTGAACGACCGGGCACAGCTCGCCGCCGCCGAAGCCAAGATGCAGCAGCGGCTGCGCGACGCGGCGATGGATGGCGGCGCGACATTGATCGATCCGGCGACGGTGACCTTCAGTTATGACACTGTGCTCGGCCCCGACGTGGTCGTCGAACCCAACGTGATTTTCGGCCCCGGCGTGACGGTCGGTGACAGCGCACGCATCAACGGCTTCTCTCATATCGAGGGCGCACGCGTCGGCCCCGGCGCGAGCGTTGGTCCATTCGCCCGGTTACGCCCAGGCGCGGAACTGGGCGAAAACGTGCGCATCGGCAATTTCGTCGAGATCAAGAAGGCCAGCATCGAGGATGACGCGAAGGTCAACCACCTCACCTATATCGGCGATTCACGGGTCGGTGCCGGTGCGAATATCGGCGCGGGCACCATCACCTGCAATTACGACGGCCATGAGAAACACCATACCGACATTGGTGCAGGCGCGTTCATCGGCTCGAACAGCGCCTTGGTCGCGCCCGTGAAGATCGGCGACCGCGCCTATATCGGCTCGGGCAGCGTCATCACCCGCGATGTCAGCGCCGGCTCTCTGGCTCTCAGTCGCGCGCCGCAGGAAGAGCGTGAAGGCTGGGCCGACCGCATGCACGCGCGGCGGGGTCGAGACAAAGGCTGATACTTCCTGAAACGGGCTGTAACGCGCTTTGATTTGGCCAAACACCGCATTCCAGATAAATCATCACGCCAATTCTACGAAATCTTCAAAGTGCCAGCGTTAACTGTCGGAACGGAATCGACAGCAACGCGCTTGGCTGCGCGGTCGAACAGACGCATGGAGGGATGTGTCGATGTGCGGGATCGTTGGAATTCTTGGCTCGGCGCCGGTCGCCGCCCCCTTGCTGGAGGCACTGCGGCGCCTGGAGTATCGCGGCTACGACTCGGCCGGCATCGCCACGGTCGAGAATGGGCGGATCGACCGGCGGCGCGCGCCCGGCAAGCTTGATGCGTTGCAGAGCGTCCTGGGCAGCCATCCCCTGAGCGGCAAGGCCGGCATCGGCCACACCCGCTGGGCCACACACGGCGCGCCGACCGAGATCAACGCACACCCGCACGTCTCCGGACCGGTTTCGCTCGTACATAATGGCATTATCGAGAACTTCGCCGCGCTTCGCCGTGAGCTTGAGCATGATGGGGTCACGCTGGAGAGCCAGACCGACAGCGAGGTGATCGCACATCTGCTCGCCCGGGAAATCGCCAAGGGGCAAAGCCCGGAGGCTGCGACCAAGGCTGTCCTGCGCCAGCTGGAAGGCGCGTTCGCCCTCGCCATCATCTTCGCCGGACACGACGACCTGATGATCGCTGCCCGCAAGGGCAGCCCGTTGGCGCTGGGCCATGGCCAGGGCGAGATGTATCTCGGTTCCGACGCCATCGCGCTCGCGCCGCTGACCGGGGAGATCACTTATCTCGAAGAGGGTGATGTCGCCGTAATGACGCGCGCGGGCGCGCGCATATATGACGAAACCGGCATGGAGGTTGATCGGCCGCGGCAGAAGGGCGTCGCCTCGGCGCTCCTGGTCGACAAGGGCAACTACCGGCATTTCATGGCCAAGGAAATCCATGAACAGCCGGAGGTCATCGCCCACACCATCGCGCATTATGCCGATCTGGCCGAAAGGCGCGTGGACATCCCCAACCTTGCGGTGGATCTCGCCTCGCTCGAGCGCGTGACGCTGTGCGGTTGCGGCACGGCCTTCTATGCCGGGCTGGTGGCGAAATACTGGTTTGAGCAGTACGCCCGGCTGCCCGTGGAGATCGACGTCGCCTCGGAATTCCGCTACCGCGAGGCGCCGCTGCCGGAAAACGGCCTCGCCATCTTCATCAGCCAGTCCGGCGAGACGGCGGACACGCTGGCCGGCCTGCGCTATTGCCGCGAGCAGCGCCAGCACATTGCTTCGATCGTCAACGTGCAGCATTCCTCGATCGCGCGCGAGTCGGATGTGGTGCTGCCGACCCTTGCTGGCCCGGAGATCGGGGTCGCCTCGACCAAGGCTTTCACCTGCCAGCTTGCGGTGCTGGCCTGCCTGGCGATCGCCGCCGGGAAGGCGCGCGGCCACATCGACGACGCGCTGGAGCACGAACTGGTCGGCGCATTGGTCGAGCTGCCCCGCCTGATCAGCCGGGTGCTGCGCGAGGAACAGGGCTTCGCGGACATCGCGCACCAGCTCTCCCACGCCCAGGACATGCTCTATCTGGGGCGCGGGGTGAACTATCCGCTTGCGCTGGAAGGCGCGCTCAAGCTCAAGGAAATCTCCTATATCCATGCCGAAGGGTTCGCAGCAGGCGAGTTGAAGCACGGCGCGATCGCGCTCATTGACGAGAATGTGCCGGTCGTCGTCATCGCTCCGCCGGGCCGCACGCACGAAAAGACAATGTCGAACATGCAGGAGGTGGCGGCTCGCGGAGGGAAGATCGTGCTACTCACAGGCGAATCAGGCGGCGCGCCGGACTGCGAGGTCATGGCCGACTGCCGGTTGCCGGATGTCCACGAGTTCGTTTCGCCGATCCTCTACGCGCTGCCGGTACAGTTGCTGGCCTATCACACGGCGGTGTGGCGCGGCACGGATGTCGACCAGCCGCGCAACCTGGCGAAGTCCGTGACTGTGGAATGAATTGTGGGAACCCGGTCACAGTCTTGCCTTCCTGCTCTGACTGGCTGACAAAGAGCGAAGCCGTCATTGGCGGTATTGCATCTTTTGGGTCGGAGCCGCATGCGCTTGACGAAATTATTTGCCGCACTCACCGCGCTGTTCTGCGCCGTCGCATTGGCCGGGCCGGCGGCCGCGCAGTCGAAGGACAACCTGCGCAAGCTGTCGGAGGCCTACAAACTTATCCAGTCGGACGAGACGGCCAAGGCGGTCGAGCAGCTCAACGCCCTGCTCGAAGAGGCCCCGGAAGACTCAGGGACCGCCGCCAAGGCGATGCTGCTGCGCGGACAGGCCTATGCCAAGGCAGGGCGTCATGCGCAGGCGCTTTCAGATTTCAACGCCGCGCTCTGGCTTCAGGGGCTGAACGCCAGCCAGCGCAAGGATGCCGTGGCCGCCCGCCAGGCCGCCCTCGGAAAGTTGGGGCTGGCGGAGGAGGAGGCCGCACCGACCACGGCAGACGCTTCGGCCCCGTCGCAGACCGCGAGCATCCCGACCTCCATACCGACCTCGACAGAGGACGAGGAGACGACCGCGTCTGGGACCAGTCAGCCGGCCAGGACGCAGGAGCCGTCGAACACCCCGCCCACCACCGCCTGGCAGACCGAGGTCGAAACCGCCGAGTCGGAGCGGGAGGAAAGCGACAGCATCGGCTCGTTCTTTAGCAACCTCTTCGGCGGCTCGGAGGAGCCTGAGCCCGCGTCGCAACGCGAGACAGAAACCGCCGCAGCGTCCGGCTGGACGGCGAGCACCACGGACGTGACGGCCAGCACCTCATCCGCAAGCGGAGATGGCCCGCAGTACCGTGTTCAGCTTGCCTCCGTTGGCACGCGCGACGGCGCTGAGTCCGAGGTGCGCCGGCTTTCGCGGCTGCTTGGCGATGCGCTGCAGGGAGAGACGCCCAGCATCCTGCGCACCGATACGGACGCCGGCAATACCTATTATCGCATCATCGTTGGGCCACAGCCCTCCCGTGATGCGGCCAGCAACATGTGCCAGACATTCAAGTCGCGCGGGGTGGACTGCCTCGTCGTCTCCAGCCGCTAGCCCTTCCCCCGGCGCCAGCAAAACCGTGTAGGCGGCCACGCGCCTGCGGTCCGCGCATTTTTCTGATATTCTAACGAAATATGATTACGTTGCCGCCGGTTTCCCGGTGTGCATGAGTGATGGGTTATGAACGAAACATCTCAGCAGCCCCCTTCCGGACACGGACCGCAGCGGCCGCGCCGGCGCCGCGCCAGCCTTGCCAGGCTCTTCGTCGGCGGCAAGAAGGACGAAAGCCACCACATCGGCACGCGCCTGCGCAACTACCTGTTCACCGGTCTGATCATCGTCGGTCCGGTCAGTATCACGCTCTATATCGTCTGGTGGTTCGTCAATCTGGTCGATGCCTGGGTCAAGCCTCTGCTCCCGAGCCTGGAGGAGATCGAGCGGAACCTGCCGTTCGACCTGCCCTTTCCCGTCTCCGCCCTACCCGACATTCCCGGCGTCGGCCTGATCATCGCCATCATCGGGCTGATGCTCATCGGCGCACTGACGGCCAACCTGTTCGGACGCACGATCTTCGGCTATGGCGAGTTGATGCTGGGCCGCATGCCGATCGTGCGCAACGTCTATGGCGCGCTGAAGCAAATCTTCGAAACGGTGCTCTCAAAAAGCGGCAGCAGTTTCCAGCGCGTCGGCCTCATCGAATATCCACGCAAGGGCATCTATTCGATCATCTTCATCTCGACGGAGACACGCGGCGAAATCCAGGCGCGGCATGGCTCTGACCAGCTTATCAGCGTGTTTCTGCCGACAACGCCAAACCCGACTTCGGGCTTCCTCCTCTTCGTGCCAGAACGAGACATCAAGATCCTCGACATGAGCGTCGAGGAAGCCGCCAAGCTGATCATTTCTGCAGGGCTGGTCGTGCCCGAGTATGCGGAGACGATGGAAGACGCCGCGGAGCGGATCGAGGCCGCCTCGCGCCGCGCTGGCCATGAAAGCCAGAAGGAACCCGCGAAGAAGCATGGCGACACCGCGACGGTCTAGCCGCAGTGCCGCCGAGTGAGGGTTAGTCTGAGGGGATCAGCACCTTGTCGATGACGTGGATCAGTCCGTTATCGGCTTCAATATCGGCCTGCACAACATTCGCGCCATCGACGGTCACCGCCTGCGTGTGCGCATCCTTCTCCACCGCGAGCATATCGTCTCCGCCGTCCTTGATCGTCGAGACATGGATGCGCCGACCCGGCAGCATGTTGGAGGCCAGTTCGCGCGGTAGCACGTGATAGGACAGAATCGCTGCCAGCCTGTCCTTGTTCTCCGGCTTGAGCAGGTCTTCGACCGTGCCCTCGGGCAGCTTGTCGAACGCGGCATCAGTCGGCGCGAAGACGGTCAGGTTGTCGCCTTCGGCCAGCGCGCCAGCCAGCCCGGCGGCCTTGGCGGCGGCGATCAGCGTCTCGAACTGCCCCGCCTCCTGCGCGGTTTCGACGATATTCGCGGCGTTCGCCGGCGCGGCGGTACCGATAAACAGCGCGGTAAGCGCGCCCGTCACGACCTTACGCATCATGATCCTCCTTTCATGAGATCGAACCCGGCAAGGGTTAACGCCCTCAGCCGGCAATTCCTTGCATGGGACGGCAGGACAACGCGCTTGGCACCGGCTTGGATCACATCGGGACAAAGGGTGCACCGGGGGCCCCAAATTTGACTCAGGTCAAAGCGCGCAGGTGTCAAGTTAGATTGACTATCTGGAACGTCAGGAAAGGAGCCTTTGATGAGGGAAGCCATCCGCAAGTATCTGGGTGCACGCGTGCCGCGCTATACAAGCTACCCGACCGCGCCGCACTTCTCGCCCGATATTGGCGCCGAGACGGTCAGCGGCTGGCTGGCCGACCTCGCACCCGGCTCCAACCTCTCGCTCTACCTGCATGTGCCGTTCTGTCAGAAGATGTGCTGGTACTGCGGCTGCAACATGCGGCTCGTCGCGCGCTATGACCCGGTGGCGGCTTATGTCGAGCGGCTGATCAAGGAAATTCACATGCGCGCCGACGCTCTCGGCCACCGCCAGACGCTCACGCATATTCACTGGGGCGGCGGCACGCCGACAACGCTCTCGCCGGCGGACTTCCAGCGAGTGGATGCTGCCATTCGGGAACGCTTCGACATCGCTCAAGACGCCGAGATCGCCGTCGAGATCGACCCGCGCACGCTCGACCAGGAAACTGTCGCGGCCCTGGCACAAATGGGCTGCAACCGGGCCAGCCTCGGCGTACAAGAGTTCGACCCACAGGTGCAGCTTGCGATCAACCGTGTTCAGCCCTTCGATACTGTGAAGCAGGTGTGTGACTGGCTCCGCGATGCCGGCATCGAAGCGCTCAATTTCGACCTGATGTACGGCCTGCCGCACCAGACCCCCGAAATGCTTGCGGATACGGTCAAGCGCGCGGCCGACCTCGATCCGGCCCGCATCGCGGTGTTCGGCTATGCGCATGTGCCGTGGATGGCGAAGAATCAGCGCAAGATCGACGAGGACGCGCTCCCTAGCCCCGAAACGCGGTTCGACATGGCCGAGGACGCCGGAATCCTGCTGCAAGAACTGGGTTACCAGGCGATCGGCATCGACCATTTCGCGCGGCCGGACGACAGCCTGGCCATTGCCGCCCGAAACGGGCGCCTGCGCCGCAACTTCCAGGGCTACACGACGGATCAGGCCGACGCGCTTATCGGGCTGGGTGCGAGCGCGATCTCAGCGTTGCCGCAGGGCTATGCGCAGAATGTCGTCCAGACCAACGATTACCTGCGGGCGGTCGATGAGGGAGCGTTGCCCGTGGCCAAGGGGCTGAAGCTGTCCGCAGAGGACATCTGGCGGCGCGCGGTCATCGAGCGGTTGATGTGCGACTTCGCGGTCGACCTTGAGGCAATCGCGCTGCGTTTCGGCCTGACGCAGGAGGACTTCGCGGAAGATTTTGCGCGCCTGCGCCCGCTGGAGGCTGACGGGCTGGCGCGGATCGACGGTGCGCAGGTGCATATCACCGCCGAGGGGCGAGCGCTCGCCCGCGTGGTCGCCGCCGCCTTCGATGTCTATCTGGCTGGACAGGGCGCGGTAAAACGACACGCCACGGTTTAGGCTACAAGGCGTGTCGGATTGACACCCCCTCTCGGCGACCAATACGGTCACGCCGTCTTTTCAATGGCTTAGGGGAGGAAACGATGCGTCTGTCAAGGGCCCTGCCCGCCCTCGGGGCGGCCGCGCTTCTCGCCGTCACGAGCGCCGTCCCGGCCGCAGCGCAGAAGAGCTACCCTGTGGTCTGCAAGGCCGGCGGCAACATGATGGCCGAGGTCAGCGCCGGAAACACCGTGCGCGTGCGCTTCAATCCGGGCCGTCAGGGCGCCGGGTCCACGCCACCGAGCGCCGGCGAATGTGCATGGCTGGACCGCGGCTTTCGCTCCGGCGAGCCAAATATCCTGCTCGTTCAGGGCAATGGCCGACACGCCAGCTATATCATCGACGCGGTGCGCAAGGGCGAAACATTCTACGCCCATATCTACAACAACCGCCGCGGCGCGATGGTCGTCGATCGCATCGGCCCGTAATCCGCTGATAACGGGGCCCACAAAAGGCCCCGCAACCACCGCGAATCCTTGTCCGCGCGCGCCGATATGCTAGCCTCTCGGGCATGACCACGCCGCAAGCACGACCCGGCCGGCTGGCCGCATTGCGCCAGCGTATCCGCGACAACATCCGCGCGGAGGAGTCCGCGCTGGTGCCCGATCTCGTCAACGCCGCTCAGCTGTCGGCTGACCAGCGCGCGCGCATCACCAAGCAGGCCGCGGACCTGGTGCGTCGTATTCGCACCGATTCGCGGCCCAGCATGATGGAACAGTTCCTTAGTGAGTACGGGCTGAGCACGAAGGAAGGCATCGCGCTGATGTGCCTCGCCGAGGCGGTGCTGCGCGTTCCCGACGACCGGACGATCGACGCGCTGATCCGCGACAAGGTGGCTGGCGGCAAATGGGCGGAGCACCTGAACCGGTCAAGTTCCACGCTCGTCAACGCCTCCACGTGGGCGCTGATGATGACCGGGCAGGTTGTCGAAGACCGCGACGAGGGGCTTGCCGGGGTGCTGCGCGGCATGGTGCGGCGGCTGGGCGAACCCGTGGTGCGCACCGCCGTCGAACAGGCGATGCGAGAGATGGGGCGCACCTTCGTGCTCGGCGCGGACATGGACGAGGCGCTCTCCCGCGCAAAGCACTGGGAGGCCGAAGGCTACACCTACTCCTACGACATGCTGGGCGAGGCCGCCCGGACCGATGCAGACGCGCGCGCCTATCACCTGTCCTACGCCGACGCGATCAGCCGCCTCGCGCCGCTGTGCATCGGCGAGGTGGCGGATAATCCCGGCATCTCGGTCAAGCTGTCGGCGCTGCACGCGCGCTATGAATACGCGCAAAAGGATCGGGTGATGCGCGAGTTGACGCCGCGGCTGATGTCGCTGGCGCTGCTGGCGAAAAGCGCCAACATGGGCTTCAACATCGACGCGGAGGAAGCCGACCGGCTCGACCTCTCGCTCGATGTCATCGAGACGGTGCTCAGCGATCCGGCGACCAAGGGCTGGGACGGTTTCGGGGTCGTCGTTCAGGCCTATGGCCGACGCGCCCCAATGGTGCTCGACTGGCTCCATGCACTGGCCGAGCGCGAAAACCGGCGCATCATGGTCCGGCTGGTCAAGGGCGCCTATTGGGACACAGAGATCAAGCAGGCGCAGGTGACCGGCGTGGACAGCTTCCCGGTGCTGACACGCAAGGCGAGCTCCGACGTATCCTTTATCGCCTGCGCCCGGCAACTTTTCGGCATGACGGACCGGATCTACCCGCAATTCGCCACGCACAACGCCCACACAGCCATGGCCGTCCTCGACATGGCGCGCGAAACCGGCACCGGGAAGGAAGCCTTCGAGTTTCAGCGCCTGCACGGCATGGGCGAAGCCCTGCACAGCATGATCAAGGGCGATCACGATACGCGCTGCCGTATCTACGCGCCGGTTGGCGCTCACCGCGATCTGCTCGCCTACCTGGTGCGCCGCCTTCTGGAGAACGGCGCGAATTCCTCTTTCGTCAACCAGATCGTGGATGAGAACGTGCCACCAGAGGATGTCGCACGCGACCCGTTCACGACCCTGGAGCGGCTCAACGACAGCCTGCCGAATCCGGCAGTTGTTCCGGCGCCCGAGATTTTCGCGCCAAAGCGGCGCAATTCGCGCGGCTGGGACCTGACCGATCCGATGACCGTCGGCGCGCTGCATGAGCAGATGGCGGAGTTCCGCGCGCACGCGTGGCATAGCGCGCCACTGGTCGCCACACAGGCGCCACCGTCCAAGCCGGCGCGCACGGTAGTGAACCCGGCGGTTCCGTCGGACAAGCCGGGAAAGGTCGAAGATGCGACGCCCGAGCATGCCCGCCTTGCGCTCGATGCGGCGGAGGACGCTGCCGCGCGCTGGTCAGCCGAGCCGGTCGAGAAACGCGCGGAGATTCTCGAAGCGATCTCGGATGCTTACGAGCGCCACGCTCCGGAGCTGTTCGCCATCGCCAGCCGCGAGGCGGGCAAGACGCTCGCCGATGGCGTCGCCGAGGTGCGCGAGGCGGTCGACTTCCTGCGCTATTACGCGGCGGAAGCCCGGCGTCTCAACGCCGACGCGCCGCTAAAGGGGCGCGGCGTGTTCGTGTGCATCTCTCCGTGGAACTTCCCGCTGGCGATCTTCACCGGGCAGATCGCCGCCGCGCTTGCCGCCGGCAACGCCGTGATCGCCAAGCCGGCCGAGCAGACCTCGCTCATGGCCGCGCGCGCGGTCGCGCTCATGCACGAGCACGGCATTCCGCGCGATGTGCTCCAGCTTCTTCCCGGCGATGGCGCGGAGCTTGGCGGCGCGCTTCTCAAGGATCGGCGCGTCTCCGGCGTGTGCTTCACCGGCTCGACCGAAACCGCGAAAATCATCGACCGCACCATCGCCGAACACTGCGCGCCTGGCACGCCGCTCATCGCCGAGACGGGCGGGCTGAACGCCATGATCCTCGATTCCACCGCCCTGCCCGAGCAGGCCGTGCGCGATGTCGTGCAATCGGCGTTCCAAAGCGCGGGCCAGCGCTGCTCCTCGCTACGCTGCCTCTACATACAAGAGGACGTGTTCGACCGCACACTCACGATGCTCGCTGGGGCCATGGACGAGTTGCGGGTTGGCGATCCGTGGGACCTGTCCACCGATGTCGGACCGGTGATCGACGCGGATGCCCAACGGGACATTGCCGACTACTGCGCGAAGATGGAAGCCGACGGACGCCTGCTCAAGACAGTCGACGTGCCGTTCGAGGGCCGCTTCGTCGCGCCTTCGGTGTTCCGCGTCTCCGGCATCGAGGAGCTGAAGCGCGAGGTGTTCGGCCCGGTCCTGCATGTCGCGCCGTTCAAGGCGGAGAACCTCACGAAGATCGTTGAGAACATAAACGCCAGCGGCTACGGGCTGACGGCGGGCCTGCACACGCGCATTGACCGGCGCGTGCAGGAGGTCGTGGACCGGCTGGAAGTCGGCAACATCTACGTCAACCGCAACCAGATCGGCTCGATCGTCGGGTCTCAGCCGTTCGGCGGCGAGAAGTGCTCCGGCACCGGCCCAAAGGCCGGCGGGCCGCACTACCTCATGAGCTTTCGCAAACCACCGCATGAGCCAGCACACACGACCGCGCATGGCGATGGCCCGAGGCTCGCGCGCGAGGACTTCGCACGGGCGCTTGATGAGGCCGCCGGGAAACAACCCGCCTGGGAGGCGCGCGATGACCGGCTTTCGGTGCTGGAGCAGGCGCTGGCGGATGCCCCTGCCCTCGCCCGCGACGCGCTGGGAGCGGCGAAGGCGCTCGATGCCGATGAACTCGTCCTCCCGGGGCCGACCGGCGAAAGCAACCGCATGACGGTGCATCCGCGCGGCACGATGCTCTGTCTCGGGCCGAATGCGGAAACGGCGCTGGCACAGGCGGTACAGGCACTCGCCTTCGGCAACGCGGTCGTCATGGCCGCCCCCGAGGCACCCGAGGTGAGCGATTTGAAGAAACATGGCGCGCCGATCGCAACCCTGGACGGACAGATTGAACCGGACTGGCTCGCCGAACACGATGGCCTCGCAGGCGTGGCCTGCACCGGCGACGAATCCGCTCTCTGCGCCATGCGCCGCGCCCTCGCCCGCCGCGACGGCCCGATCCTGCCGCTCATCACCGAGGTGATCCGGCCGGACCGCTATTTCCACGAGCGCCACTTGTGCGTCGACACCACCGCCGCCGGCGGCAACGCCGCGCTGCTCGCCCAGAGCGACTGAGGCGCCAACACTTGCGCGCCCCCGCGCGAGCGGCTAGCACAGTTGCACCCTGCCCCGCGTCACGCGGCGAGGCTTTCGGCCCGGCTCATCAACGAATTTTGCGAGGAAACGACCCATGGCGACATTCAACCTGCTGCTCCTGCCCGGCGACGGCATCGGCCCGGAAGTGATGAACGAGGTCAAGCGGGTCGCGTTCTGGTTCAATGAGACGGGCGTCGTCTCCTTCAACATTGACGAGGACCTCGTCGGCGGCTGCGCCTATGACGAATACGGTGAGCCGATCACCGACGCGGCCATGCAGCGGGCGACGGCGGCCGATGCTGTTATGCTCGGCGCCGTTGGCGGGCCGAAGTGGGACGGCGTGCCCTACGACAAGCGCCCGGAAGCGGGTCTGCTGCGCCTGCGCAGAGACCTCGGCCTCTTCGCCAATCTGCGTCCGGCGATCTGTTACCCGGCGCTGGCAGATAGCTCCAGCCTCAAGCGAGAAGTGGTCGAGGGACTGGACATCATGATCGTGCGCGAGCTCACCGGCGGCGCTTATTTCGGCGAGCCGAAGGAAGTCGTGACGCTGGAGGACGGACAGCAGCGCGCAGTGGACACCCAGGTTTACACCAGCAGCGAAATCGAGCGCATCGCGCGCGTGGCCTTCGACCTGGCGCGCAAGCGGCGAAACCTCGTACACTCGGCCGAAAAGCGCAACGTCATGCGCACCGGGGTTCTCTGGAATGAGGTCGTGACGCGCGTTCATCAGGACAGTTATTCCGATGTCGAGCTGACGCACATCCTCGCTGACAACTGCGCGATGCAACTTGTTCGCTGGCCGAAACAATTCGACGTTATCGTGACGGATAACCTGTTCGGTGATATGCTGTCTGACGAGGCAGCAATGCTGACCGGATCTCTCGGCATGCTGCCGTCGGCCTCGCTGGGCGAGGCGCAGGCGTCAGGCCGCAAGCGTGCGATGTACGAGCCTGTGCATGGCAGCGCGCCGGACATCGCCGGCAAGGGCATCGCCAACCCGATCGCGATGCTCGCGAGCTTCGCCATGGCCCTGCGCTACTCCTTCGATCTCGCCGAGGAGGCCGACATGCTGGAGAGGGCGATAACGTCGGTGCTGGACCAGGGCCTGAGGACCGGCGACATCATGCAGGAGGGAATGAGCCGGGTCGGAACGGACGAGATGGGCAAAGCGATCGTCGCCGCGCTGGAGGCACAAGCGGGCTGATCCACGTCCGGCCGTGCGGCTAATCGTGGAAAAATGGCGCTTTCGCGCCCGATCGTGTCGCGCGTGCGTGGCGCAGTGCCCGCATACTGTGTCATTTTTGAACACGAATCTGCTGTATCCTGTATAGCGAAGTGGCGCGCGGCCGGGCCGAAGCGGTGGCTCTCGTGCGCCTTGCCAAGACATTCAGTGGGGACATGACAGATCATTTCAGCATCATTGGTTTTCAGGCGCGTTCGGCAGAGGAACTCGCCAGCTTGATCGGAAAGCTGCCGGAAGACCGGGCGGAGTCGCTGGAATGCCGCCCGGGGTATTATTACCGCTGGCACACCGATGTCGGCTCGGAGCTCTGGATCCACATGCAGAAACGGCGCGACGAGGACGCCGATGAAGGGGATGGCCCGCCCGAGGACACGCTGGCCATAGTGGGGGTGACGCCGTTTTTCGCCGGCGCGGGCCGCGTTCCGATCCGCGCCGTAGCGATCAAGCGCCGTCCGGAGGACAACGCCTTCGAGGGGGCGATCTTCGCCGAGGTCGAGCCGGGCGAAGAGTTGCACGATTGTACGACCGTGGCGCTGTTCGACGTGGTCGACTTCGCCTGCCTCGCCAACCGCGTTGCGCCGTTCAAGGCTGAGGCGCAGGTCACGGCCTTCGCGCATGATATCGCGGTGTTCAGCGATGCCACGAGCTTCGAGGCGGCCCAGGACGGTCAGGAGGTGCGCTTCGCGCCAAAGTCGTTCTTCGCCAGCGGTCTGTTCATGCCTTCGAGCGAGACGGACCAGCCGGTCTTCCACGATCCCGATCAGCCGGGCTTCAATGCGCCCTCGCGCGCCTTTATCTGTGGCGAGGTCATTCGCTCGGAAATTCGCACCAACCCGGTGACAGAGCAGAGCTTCTGCTGGGCGCTGATCGAGACGCTGGGCGGGACGGTCGATGTCGTCGCGCTGGAATCGCAGATCGAGGGACACCGTGGGCCGCTTGAGCCGGGTATGGTCGTGCAGGGCGAATTCTGGCTCTGCGGGCGCCTGCTCAGCGACGGCTAAAGCGCGAGGACGCCCACCGCAGCCGCGCCGGCAACGACGGTGAGCGGCGGCGCTTTCCAGACATGCAGCGCAACGAACGCGGCGACGGCGAGCGCCATCGTTTTCGCGTCGGTGATCCCCTCGACAAAAACCGGATCATACAGCGCCGCGGCCAGCAGCCCCACAACAGCCGCGTTGATCCCCGCCAGAATCCGCCGGGCCAGCGCCCATTGCCGCAGGCTGCTCCAGAAAGGCAGCGTCCCGAGTACCAGCAGCGCGCCCGGCAGGAAAATGCCGATCAGCGCCACGCCCGCGCCCGCCAAGGCCCCAGCCGCGCCGGTCGCTTCCGCACCGAGATAGGCCGAAATCGCGAACAGCGGCCCTGGCAACGCCTGCGCCGCGCCGTAACCGGCCAGGAACACGTCGCGGTCCACCAGCCCGGGATCGACCACCTGCGCCTGCAACAGCGGCAGGACGACATGGCCCCCGCCGAATACCAGGGCACCAGCGCTATAGAACCGGGTAAACAGATCGGTGAGTGTTCCGCCTAGCCCGCCAACAGCGAACGGCAGCCCGATCAGCAGCGCGAAGAACAGCGCAAGACAGCTAAGGGAGACGGCTCGCGAGACCTTTACCAGCGGCGCACTCTCCGTGGGCGCGGGGCTTTCGAAGCCGCCCAGCACCACCAACCCGACCAGAGCGCCTGCGCCGATCACCGCAAGCTGGCCCCATTCGATCGGCAGAAGCAGCGCCCCGATCATGCCCGCAACGGCAATGGTCGCGCGGCGCTCATCCGGCGCAAGGTTGCGCGCCATACCGAGGAGCGCATCGGCCACGACAGCCGCGGCCACCGCCTTCAGCGCGACGACCCAGCCGGCCTGCGTGTCGACCTGAAACGCCGTAAGCCCTACCGCCAGCCCGAACATCAGCAGCGCCGAGGGCAGCGTGAATGCCACCCAAGCGGCAAGCATCCCCGCGTAGCCCGCGCGCATCAGCCCGAGAGCCATTCCGACCTGGCTGGACGCCGGGCCGGGCAGGAACTGGCACAACGCCACCAGATCGCCATACGCCTCGTCGGTGATCCACCCGCGCCGCTTGACGAAAGCTTCGCGGAAATAGCCTATATGCGCGATCGGCCCGCCAAACGAAACGCAGCCCAGCACGAGAAACGTACGGAACACCTCCCAGGGTGTGCCGGCGCGCGGCGCGTCGGTCATCGCTTGTCCCTGCGCTTTCATGGCGGCATGGCGCGTTCTCAGGCGCTGGCCTTGCAACGCGGCGAGACCGCTCCTACAACGAGGCGGAAAGGGCTCCCCGTCCAGCCCACTGACACGACGTTTTGGAGATCAGCCTTGGGGTACAATATCGCTGTCGTTGGCGCCACCGGAAATGTGGGCCAGGAGATGCTCAATATCCTCGCAGAGCGCGAGTTTCCTGCCGATGAGGTGTTCGCCATCGCCTCGCGCCGATCGCTGGGGCGGGAGGTGTCCTACGGTGACCGCACGATCAAGTGCCACGACATCGAGCAGTTCGACTTCTCGAAATGCGATTTCGCGCTGATGTCGGCCGGCGGCGACGTGTCCAAGGAATGGTCGCCGAAGATTGCCGCTACCGGCTGCGTGGTGATCGACAACTCCTCGGCCTGGCGCTACCACGAAGACGTGCCGCTGATTGTGCCGGAGGTGAACGCCGACGACATCGCCGGCTATACCAAGCGCAACATCATTGCCAACCCGAACTGCTCGACCGCGCAACTCGTCGTCGCGCTCAAGCCGCTGCACGAGGCCGCGGGAATCAAGCGTGTGGTCGTCTCGACCTATCAGTCGGTTTCCGGCGCCGGCAAGGACGCAATGGATGAGCTCTGGAACCAGACCAAGGGTATCTTCGTCACCGACGAGCCGGAACCGGAGCACTTCACCAAGCAGATCGCGTTCAACTGCATCCCGCATATCGACCGCTTCCTCGACGATGGCTCAACCCGCGAAGAGTGGAAGATGGTCGCGGAGACCAAGAAGATCCTCGATCCGAAGATCAAACTGACCGCCACGTGCGTGCGCGTGCCGGTGTTCGTGGGCCACGGCGAGGCGGTCAATATCGAATTCGAGCGGGAAATGAGTGCGGATCAGGCGCGAGACATCCTGCGCGAGGCGCCCGGCATCCTCGTCGTCGACAAGCGCGAGGACGGCGGCTACATCACGCCGGTCGAATGCGTCGGCGATTATGCCACCTACGTCTCGCGCATCCGCGAGGACTCGACGGTCGATAACGGGCTGGCGATGTGGGTCGTCTCGGACAATCTGCGCAAGGGCGCGGCGCTCAACACCGTCCAGATCGCCGAGGCGATGGTCAACCGCGGGCTGGTCAAGCCGCGCGAGACAGTGTAGCCGGCCGTCATCCCGGGCGCGCTGCAACGCGAACCGGTGCTGCGCTGACCCGGGATCAATGTCGGTTTGCCGCCATTTGGGTCCCGTGTCTGCGCCGCGTCAGTTCGCGCCGCGCCGCCCACCGGATGGGTCGAGATGACTTTGCGAGGCTGCAGTTGGATAGCGTGTCACAAGACAGGAGCGAGAGAGATGGCCCTAAGCCAGAAGGAAATTGAACGCGTGAGACAGAACCGCCGGGACCGGGCCCCAGGCGGTGCCATAGACCAGGAAATCGAGCGGCTGATTGAATGGCGTGAGAACAACCCCGAAGAAGCGGCCCGGTTCGACCGCGAGAACTGGCACATAATCGACAAGATGCAGCACGACCCCACCGGGACGCCGCCTGGCGGGAAGCCGCTCGAGGACCTTTACCATAATTAGTCCCCAGAGCGTGGCGGTGGACCACCGGAACAAGACGTGATGGCCCGAAGAGCCGCTTACGCAGCAGCTGTCGCGGTGGACGCCGCCAAGCTCATCTCAAGATAGGCGGACTGCAGCAACCTGAACCGGCTTAGCTCGCGCCGGAGAGCGTGAGCCAGTCATCCTCGCTGATGACCTCAACGCCAAGCTCGCTTGCCTTTTTCAGCTTCGATCCCGCCCCTGGTCCGGCGACGACCAGATCCGTGTTCGCCGAGACCGATCCCGTCACCTTCGCGCCGAGACGCTCGGCCAGCGCCTTGGCCTCGTCGCGGGACATGCGCTCCAGCTTGCCAGTGAAGACAATCGTTTTACCACTCACCCGCGATTCCGTTGCTGTCTGCGCGAAGTCCTCGACCGTCACCTCTTCGATCAGCGCGTCGACCACCTCCCGGTTATGGCTTTCAGCGAAGAACTCGACGATCGCCTCGGCCGCCGCCGGGCCGATCCCGTCGATGTTGACAAGGTTCTGATAGGCGGCGCTGTCGCGGTCGCGCGCGGCCTCCATCGCCTCTCGGAAAGCCGTCCATGAACCGTAGCTGCGCGCCAGCACCCGTGCGGTCGTCTCGCCGATATGCCGGATGCCGAGCGCGTAGATGAAGCGGTCGAGCGGGATCTCGCGCCGCGCGTTGATCGATTCGAACAAGTTGGCCGCCGACTTCTCGCCCCAGCCTTCCCAGGTGCGGATCGGCTGGTTGGATTGCGCGTCGCGCGCCTCCAGCCTGAAAATGTCCGCCGGATTGTTGATGAGCCCTTCCTCATGGAACAACTCGATGCGCTTGCCGCCCAGCCCCTCGATGTCGAATGCGCTGCGCGATACGAAGTGCTTGAGCCGCTGGAGAAGCTGCGCCTCGCAGATCAGCCCGCCGGTGCAGCGGCGCGCAGCCTCCGGCTTGCCGGTCGCCGGGTTGATCTCGCGCACGGCGTGCGAGCCGCAGATCGGGCAGCGATCGGGCATTTCATAGGGCCTGGCGTCCTTCGGGCGCTTTTCCTGCACGACGCCGAGGATTTGCGGGATCACGTCGCCCGCGCGCTGGACGATGACCGTATCCCCGACCCGCACGTCCTTGCGCGCGATCTCGTCCTCGTTGTGGAGCGTCGCGTTGCTGACCACCACGCCGCCGACCGTCAC
Source organism: Dichotomicrobium thermohalophilum (assembly GCF_003550175.1). NCBI lineage: Bacteria > Pseudomonadati > Pseudomonadota > Alphaproteobacteria > Hyphomicrobiales > Hyphomicrobiaceae > Dichotomicrobium > Dichotomicrobium thermohalophilum. Next base: position 1,399,172 of record NZ_QXDF01000001.1, on the reverse strand, counting down.
AGGCCGCAGCTTGGCTACCGGGGTCAGCGCGCCAGTGCGGCCAACCTGGACGTCGATGTCTTCAAGGATCGTCGTCGCCTTTTCCGCCGGGAACTTGTGCGCGATCGCCCAGCGGGGCGCGCGAGAGACGAAGCCCAGCCGCTCCTGCAGCGCGAGGCTGTCGACCTTGTAGACCATGCCGTCGATGTCATAGCCGAGCGTGGCGCGGCGCGTTTCGATGTCCCGGTAGAAGGCGAGCAACTCCTCGGCCTTGCGGCAGAAGCGCAGCTCTGGGCTGATCGGAAAGCCCCAGTCGGCAATCGCCTGCATGACGGCGAAGTGACTGTCGGCCGGCAGCTCGGAAACATCGCCCCAGCCCCAAGCGTAGAACTGCAGCGGGCGCGCGGCGGTCACTTTGGGGTCGAGCTGGCGCACCGAGCCGGCCGCGGCATTGCGCGGGTTGGCAAAGGTCTTGCCGCCTCTTTCGGCATGCCGCGCGTTCAGCGCCTCGAAATCGGCGTGGGACATGAACACCTCGCCGCGCACCTCAAAGCGGTCGGGGAAGGACTTGGCCTCCACCTTCTTTGGAATGCCGGGGATCGTGCGGATGTTCGCCGTGACATCCTCGCCCTCCGCGCCGTCGCCGCGCGTGGCGGCAAAGGCTAGTTCCCCGCCGTCATACACGAGGCTCATGGACAGCCCGTCGAGCTTCGGCTCAGCGGCAAAGGCGACTTCGGCATCCGGCTCCAGCCCGAGAAAGCGGCGGATGCGGTCGACGAATTCGTGGATTTCCGCGTCGGCGAAAGCGTTGCTCAACGAGAGCATCGGTACACGGTGGCGCACCTTGGCGAACTTTTCCGAGGGCGGCGCGCCGACGCGCTGGGTGGGGCTGTCGGGCCGGATCAAGTCCGGGAAGCGCGCTTCAAGCGCCTCCAGCCGCTGGCGCAGCGCGTCATATCCCGCATCGCTGATGAGCGGCTGGTCCTGGACGTAATAGGCGCGGTCATGCCGGCTGATCTCGGCGATCAGCGCCGGGACCTCCTCCGCGGCCTGCTCGTGGCTAAGCTTGTCGGCCGGGATATCGCGAACTGCGCTCACGCCGCGCTCCCGATCAGCCGTTTCGCCGCCGCGCGCGCCTCGTCCGTCACCTTTGCGCCGGCCAGCATGCGCGCGATCTCCTCGTGCCGGTCCGGCTCGTCCAGCGGCGCGACCCGCGTAACCGTCGTCTCGCCCTGCTCGCCCGGTGCCGGTTCCTTGCTGATGCGCATATGTCCCTGCGCGTGCGCGGCCACCTGCGGTGCATGGGTCACGGACAACACCTGCACGCCCTCGGCCAGCCGTGCCAGCCGGTCGCCGATCGCGGCGGCCGTCGCACCGCCAACGCCAGTGTCGATCTCGTCGAAAATCAGGGTCGGCGCACTGCCGCGTTCGGCCAGCACGACCTTGAGCGCGAGGATGAACCGCGACAACTCGCCGCCCGACGCCACCTTCATGATCGGGCCGGGCGCCGTGCCCGGATTGGTCTGGACATGGAAGCTCACACGCTCCAGCCCGTCCGGCCCGCCTTCAACACCGTCTTCGTCGATGGGCTCCAGCTTCGTGATGAAGCGCGCCTTCTCCAGCTTGAGCGGCGGCAGCTCCTTTTGTACCGCCTCATCCAGCGCTTCGGCCGCCGCCCGGCGCTTCTCGCTCAGGTCGCGCGCCAAGCCATGGTAATGGTCGCGAGCGGTCTTTACCTCCTCTCGCAGGCGGGCCAGCGCCGACTCGCCTTCCGCCAGATCATCGAGCAACTTCGTGAACTCGGCCTGCAGGTTGGGCAATTCATCGACCGTCACGCGATGCTTGCGCGCCAGCGCCCTGAGCGCGAACAGCCGCTCCTCGGTCCGTTCCAGATCAGCCTGTGAAAAAGCACAGTCGCGCAGCGCCGTCTCGATCGTGTCTCGGGCCTCACCGGCCTCAGCCAGCACGCGCTCCAGTGCCTCGACCACCGGCGCGACAAGCTCGCCGCCGCCAAACCGCTCCAGCCGGCGCAGCGCCGAACTCAGGCGCTCTTCCGCGCCATTGTTGCCCGACAGGCTCTCGAACGCAGCGTTCAGCTCGCTGGCGATCTTTTCGGCGTTCATCATGGTCTGCCGCGCCTCGGCCAGGCGTTCTTCCTCGCCCTCCTCCGGCGCCAATTCCTCAAGCTCATCAAGCGTATGGCGGAGATAGTCGGCGTTTTCGCGCGCCTGCGCAAGCGCGGCCTCCCGCTCGGCGAGTTCGCCCTCCAGCGCGCGCCATGCATCCCACGCACGACGCACAGCCTCCGCATCTGCTGTCAGGCCCCCATAGCAGTCGAGCAGCCGACGATGCGTGGCCGCATCGGTCATCGCCCGGTCGTCGTGCTGGCCGTGGATTTCGACAAGCCGCGCGCCGGTCTGGCGCAGCATCTGCACACTTACCGGCTGGTCGTTGATGAAAGCGCGGGTTCGGCCATCGGCCTGCTGGACGCGTCGCAGGATGAGTTCACCGCCTGCTTGTTCCGCATCGAAGCCGTTTTGGGCCAGCCATCGGATCGCCTCGTGCGACTCAGGGAGGTCGAACCGCGCCGTCACCTGGCCGCGCGCCTGCCCCGCGCGCACGAGGCTCGCCTCACCCCGGCTTCCCAGCGCAAGACCGAAAGCGTCGAGCAGGATGGACTTTCCCGCGCCGGTCTCGCCGGTGAGCACGCTCAGCCCGGCGCCGAATTCCAGGTGAAGCCTGTCGATAAGGACGATGTTCTCGATCGAAAGGGCCGTCAGCATGATGCCCTTATACGATGATTCCCGCGAAGCGTGTCAGAGCGGGCTGGCCTGCTGGAGCTTTGTCCATTGGCGACTGATCCAGGACCCCGCATCCTCGCGCGGCTCCAGCCCGTCGCTCTGGAGAAGCGCATAAGCGTCCTCGTACCACTCGCTTTCCGGGTAATTGTGACCCAGCACGGCCGCAGCGGTCTGCGCCTCGCTCTTAATGCCGAGTGCCATGTAGGCTTCCGTCAGCCGCGACAGCGCTTCTTCCACATGCTTGGTCTGCTGGTATTTCTCGACCACGGTGCGGAAGCGGTTGATCGCAGCGATGTAGTTGCCCCGTTCAAGATAGTAGCGACCGACCTGCATCTCCTTGGCGGCCAGCAGGTCGCGGGCGATCTTGATGCGCTTGCGCGCCTGCGGCGCGTAGCGGCTGTCCGGATAGCGCCGCACGAGGATTTCGAGCTCGTTCAGGGCTTTCTCGGTGTCCGACTGGTCGCGGTCCGGACCGTTCATCCGGTCGAAATAGGCCGACGCGATGATGTGCTGGGCAAGCGGTGCCTCATCCGTGCCGGGATGCAGCGTCAGGTAGCGCCGGGCCGCGCTGACCGCCTTGGGCAGATCACCCTGCTTGTAGTTGGCATACGCGCTCATGACAATGGCGCGCCGCGCCTCCGGCGAATAGGGATAGTTCTTGTCGACCTCCTCGAACTTGGCCGCTGCTTCCTTCCAGTCGGCCTCGTCGAGCAGCGCGTCGCCTTCGGCATAAATCTGGGCGGCGGTCTTATCCTCTTTCGCTGCCTCCTCTTCCTCGAACATCCCCGTCAGGGACGTTGAAGCGCAGCCGCTGAGCACGACCGCGCAAAGGGCGACCATGACCACCCGCGCGGCACGCGCAGCCGAAAGCGTCCTGAACAACCGGTCCAGACCTGGCATGTGAGCCACCTTTCCTAACGGCGCTCCGCGTGGCGCCGTGCAAAATTCGCCGACATCTGTCGCCGCTGGCGCACCGCTGACCAGCCGACGACGCGCAGAATCACGCACAATCAGCGACCAAGGAACACAGGGAATATGGTGATTTTGTGCGTCTTTCGGGCTGCGACGAGGAACATTAACACTCTGCCAGCCGCCTGTCACAGCGTGAAAAATCGGAACCGCTCGCCTCTGCTCCCGCGGGCGCTTGGACCTGCCTGTCAAGGGGTGTGGCGTCCCGCCGCAGCTTGACCTCGGCGCCAGCATGCGTTCAAACCTTACGCCACGTCTGAACCAAGAATTTTGCAATGGAAAGACATGACGAAGGAACTCTCACACGCACAGCATCTGGCGCTGTCCAAGAGCGAGACGCCGATTCTGCTCCTTGAAGGGATCGCGGACACGGCCGTTGAAGCGCTGCATGCTGATGGATACACGAATGTCACACGCCTGAAGACGGCGCTTGGCCCGGAAGAACTGAAAGAACGTTTGCAAGACGGCGTGCGCATGCTCGGGATCCGCTCGCGCACGCGGCTGACCGCCGACATCTTCGAGGCTGCGCCGCGGCTGATTGCCGTCGGCTGCTTTTCGGTCGGCACCAACCAGGTCGACCTCGGCGCCGCGAGCACCAAGGGCGTCCCAGTGTTCAACGCGCCATTCTCCAACACCCGCAGCGTGGCCGAACTGACCATCGCCGAGATCATCATGCTGTTCCGGCGCATTTTCCCACGCTCGATGGCCGCCCATGAGGGCATCTGGCAGAAATCCGCCAAGGACAGCCACGAGATTCGCGGACGCACGCTCGGCATTGTGGGCTACGGCAACATCGGCACGCAGCTCGCCAATCTGGCCGAGGTCATGGGTATGAGCGTGATCTTCCATGACCAGACCGAGAAGCTGCGCCACGGCAACGTCACCGCCGCCGATGATCTCATGGACCTGCTGCAGCGCTCCGACGTGGTCTCACTTCACCTGCCCGAAACGCCGCAGACGAAGGGCATCATCGGTGAGCGCGAAATCCGCGCGATGAAACCCGGCGCCTTCCTCATCAATAACGCGCGCGGCACGCTCGTGGACATCGAAGCGCTCGCGCGGGCGCTTAAGGACGGGCATCTGCGCGGTGCAGCGATCGACGTGTTCCCGTCAGAGCCGTCCTCCAACGAGGAAGAGTTCATTTCTCCCCTGCGTGGTCTGGACAACGTGATCCTCACCCCGCATGTCGGCGGCTCCACGGAAGAGGCGCAGGAGCGCATTGGCACCGAGGTGTCGCGCAAGCTTATCGAGTATTCCGATGTCGGCTCGACCACTGGCGCAGTGAACTTCCCGCAGGTGCAGCTGCCGGTGGCCGCGGCCAAGTCCAAGCGCTTCATCCACATCCACCACAACATCCCCGGCATGATGCGCCGGCTCAACGACGCCTTCGGCGCGCGGGATGTCAACATCACCGCTCAGTACCTGCAAACCGAGGGCGAACTGGGCTATGTTGTGCTGGACGCCGAAGTGAAGGAAGACATCGCGGCCGATCTTCTCGCCCAGTTGCGCAGCCTCGAGGGCACCATCCGCTCGCGCATGGTCTACGGACCGAGCGAACCGGCGCCGCGCTGATCTGCAGCCGGGAGGGGTGGCGCGCCGCGGGGAATAGCGGGGGGAACGCGGTGGCGAACGGCTTGGACACCGGCGGCAACGGCGACGACAATGGCCAGGCGGGGCGCTGGCGCGGCCGCCTCAGCGCGGCGTCGGAGCGGGTGCGCGATCGGCGCGTCCTCTCGGTCACGTCCTTGATTGGCGGCATCCTTCTCGGCGCAGTGGCGGTCTTTCTCGCGCTCGCGTGGGAGCGGGACGGCCCATCACCCGAAGAGAGTCAGTGCGCCAGCTACGTTCAGGGCCGCATCGCCTGGAATGATGACGACAACACCCGCTGGGACTCGAGTTGGCTGAACCGCCTCTGCCGCGGCACGACGCGCCCCGCCCAGCCCGGCCTGTGCTTCAGCAGCATCCGCGAAATCCCCCTCGAAAAGGGCGCAGCCATTCAGGCGGACTGGAAAGACGCTGTCGCCTTATGCGCGGGCACCGAAAACGCGCAAGCCCGAATCGCGTGCTACCGCGAAGGCGTGGAGCGCGGGATGCACTTCCGCGACGCCATCGAGCAGTGCAACCCGCCGCCCATCATCGCGGGACGAACTGCTTGCGAGCGGTTGGTACAGGGCAACATCACCTGGAACAAGACGGGCGACACGAGCTGGACGCCGCGCCGGCTTGATCTGCTCTGCGAGGACACCACGCGTCCGACCCAGCCGCTGTTGTGCTTCGACCGGCTGTTCCATGGCAGTGGCCCGTGGGACCAGATCGTTGACGGCAACTGGCGCCGCGCCGCCCAGCTTTGTGCGGGCACCAATAGCGTGCGCGAGACCACGGACTGCGTAACCGGCACCCTCGCCGACCTGGACGAACAGGCGATAGAGCCCGAGCCGCAAATCGTCGACACGGGCGAGGATGCGCCCCCACCGCAGTCCCGCGCCGACCGACTTTTTCGGGCCGTGCTGAAAGCCTGCAACCCACGCCGGCCCACGGACCGCAGCACGCGCTGCAAACGCTTCGTACAGGGCAACATTCCCTGGAGCCAGGACGGCTATCAGGACTGGGAGCCAGCTGTGCTTGATGAGTTATGCGGCAAGACCCGTGCGCCGCAGCAGCCCGGCCTGTGCTTCTTCCGTGCCATCAGCGGCGAAATCGAGGGCGATTCCAAGGGCGAATCGAAATGGGCCTATGCCGTGCGGCTGTGCGCGGGCACCAACGACGCCGACGCCCGGCTCGACTGCTACGAACGCGAACGCGCCGCCGGAAAGGACAGCCGCGCGGCAATTAGGGCTTGCAAAGAAGCGGAACAAGATTGAAGCAGGACGCGTTGGTTAAAAGACGGTTTCCAAACCGCGACCATCGCCCGTGCCGAGGGACAACCATCCAGGAGCAATTCGAATGCCCCGCATCATCAGTTTTTTGACCGTTTTCCTGGCCCTGATGGCCGCGGTCGTCACCGCCCAAGCCCAGCCGCGCGGTCAATGGGAAGTTCTGGGCGAGCAGCGCAGCCGTCCCGGCGTCGAGAGCCTTAAAATCGACGTGCCGGGACGCCGCGCCGGACGCTTTGATGCGCTCAAGGTGGCCGTGCGCGGCGGCAACATCCTGCTGCTGAGCGTCGAGATCACCTTCGGCAATGGCGACCGGCAGAAGGTGGATATCCGCTTCCCGCTCACGGCCGGCGCCGAGACCGGCCCGATCGATCTGGAGGGTCGCGGGCGATTCATCCGCTCGGTGAGGGTGCGGTATGGCTCGCTTGGCTTTCTCGGGCGGCCGACCGTCGTGGTCCTCGGCCATCCGGTCCGCGGTCGTCCCGACCGGCCAGATGTGGTTTTCCGCGACCTCGGGCCGCGCTGGGAGCGCTTGTCCGTCGAGCGTGTTGATCGCGAGCGCGACCGTGACGTTATCCAGCTTTCGCGGCGCGACGGACGCTTCGACGCGATCCTGCTGCGCGTGCGGCAAAGCCCGATCCGGCTCCGCCGGGTGCGGGTCGTGTTCGGTAATGGCCGGCGGCAGGATTTCGACCTGCCCAACGTGCTGCGTCGCGGTGACACCGATATACTTGAACTGCGGGGACGCCGCGGCCGCTTCATCGACCGGATCGTCCTGGTCTACCGGGACATTGGCAGCCCGCGTCGCGCCCGCGTCGCAGTCTTTGGCCGAAAGGCCGAGCGGCGGCCGGACTTCCGCGACCTCGGACCGGACTGGTCACGCCTGTCCGTCGAGCGTGTGAATCGGGAGCGTGACCGCGACGTGATCCAGCTTTCGCGGCGCGACGGACGCTTCGACGCGATCCTGCTGCGGGTGCGGCAAAGTCCCGTGCGCGTGCGCCGGGTGCGTGTCGTGTTCGGCAATGGCCGGCGGCAGGATTTCGACCTGCCCAACGTCCTGCGTCGCGGTGACACCGATGTGCTTGAACTACGGGGGCGGAGAGGCCGCTTCATTGACCGGATCGTCCTGGTCTACCGCGATGCCGGCGGCCCGCGTCGGGCCCGCGTCGAGGTCTGGGGCCGGCAAACCCAGCGCAGGGGCTTCCGCCCGCTAGGGCCGCGCTGGGACGAGATCGGGATCATGCGGGCCAGCCGGGGCGGCGACCGCGACGTGATCGAGCTGTCGCGGCGCGACGGCCGGTTCGACGCGTTGCTGCTGCGAGTGAAGCGCAATGACGTCGAGTTCCGCCGCGTTCGGGTTATCTATGGCAACGGGCGGCGCGATAATCTCGATATCGACCGGCGCATCCGTGCGGGCGATGAATCGGATGTGCTGGAACTGCGCGGCGCGCGGGGTCGATTCCTCGACCGGATCGAGCTGGTGTACCGCACGCGCGGCGGCGGCCGGCTCGCTCTCGTCGAGATATGGGGCCGCAGATCGCTGCGGCGCTAAGCTCCTGAAGGGGTGAAAAAAATACGTCTAGGTCTAGACAAGTCAGCCGCGTCGACGCCTCGGCTCGGCGCGGCTGAAACCATTCAGAGCATGCGCCATGTGTAGCCGGGAGGCCTCGGCCGTTCGGCGCGGCAATAACAAAACGGTCCGCATCAGGCGGGGGTGGCGAAATCCAGATAGCGCGCGCGCAGCCGCCGGGCGATTGGTCCCGGTTCGCCATCGCCCACGGGATAATCATTGATGCTCACGACCGGCAGCACAAAGCTGGACGCGCTCGTCAGGAACGCCTCGCGCGCAGCCACCGCCTCCTCGACACTGAAGGGCCGCTGATCAACGGGCAGCTTTTCCTCCTCGATCAGGCTGAGCAGCCGGCTGCGCGTCAGACCGGGCAGAATTTCCCGGCCAAGCGCGCGGGTGACGATGACCCCCTCCTGCGTCACGATGAATGCCGAAGACGACGTGCCTTCCGTGACCAGGCCGTCCTCGACCATCCATGCCTCGTAAGCCCCGCGCTTCTTCGCCTCCTGCTTGCCCATCGCCTGGGGCAACAGCGCGATGCTCTTGATGTCGCGGCGCACCCAGCGCAGGTCCGGCGTGGTAACGACCTTCACCCCGGTCTCCGCGTTGCGGTCGCCGAAATAATCCCGCGGCTGGGTGAACGCGATCACGGTCGGCTCGGCATCAGACGGATAGGCGAAATCCCGCTCGGCCACGCCGCGCGTGACCTGGATATAGACGACTCCATTCTCGACCCGGTTGCGCGTGATAAGGCCTTGATGCAGGTCCTCGATCGCCGCGTCATCCATCTCAAGCGTCATGTCCAGTTTTGCAAGCGACGACCGCAGCCGCTGAAGGTGCGGCGCGAAGTCGATCATCCGGCCGTTCAGCACGGCGGTGACTTCATACACACCGTCGGCAAACAGAAATCCGCGATCGAAAATCGAAATTCGCGCGTTTTCGGCCTCGACGAATTCGCCATTTACGTAGACGTATCGTGTCACACCCGCTCTCCCGGAAGCAGCGGCGCCCAGATCCTTCCGACGCGCGGTTATCGCGCCGGCTCGCGCGCGAGTCAATCGAAGCGGCGCCGCTTCCGGCGGCGATGTCACTGCTGCAGGAAACCGCGGACCTCGCGTATCAACTCTTCGGTCTTTGCGCGGTCGCGAGTCTCCAGCGCCTCCTCGCGTCTGGGCACGCAGATACCGCGCTGCACGGCTGGCCGGTCCGCGACATCGCCAAGCCAACGCTGAAGGTGGTCCAGGCCGTCGACGGATACGCCGGACCACTCATGCGTGCGCGCCCAGCACCAGTTGGCAATGTCGGCGATGGTGTAGTCCTCGCCGGCCAGATACCGGCTTTGAGCCAGCCGCCCGTCGAGCACTTCGAGCAGCCGGCGGCTCTCGTTCTGGTAGCGGGCGATCACGGGCGGGATCTTCTCCTGCCAGTAGCGGTGAAAGACGTTGGCTTGGCCCATCATCGGGCCGACACCGCCCATCTGGAACATCAACCATTGCATGGTGCGGCTGCGTCCCTTCTCATCGGCAGGCATCAGCTCACCCGTCTTCTCCGCGAGATACACAAGGATCGCTCCGGACTCGAACACGGCGAAGTTGTCGTTGCCGCGGTCGACGATTGCCGGGATGCGCCCGTTCGGGTTGATCTTGAGGAACCAGTCCTGCTTCTGCTCGCCTGCCCCGAGGTCGATCGGGTGCACGGCATACGGCAGGCCCAGTTCCTCAAGCGTCACCGAAGCCTTGTGCCCATTGGGCGTCGCGGCGGTATAGAGTTCGATCATGCATGCTCCTATGCGGCTGCACTCAGCGGCACTTCCCCACGCGCCGGGTAGTCCTTCTCGACAACGAAATCGACCGCGCCGAGAACCTGGCGCCACGACGGCCGGGCGAAGGGCATGTTCTGGATGCTGATGAAGTAGAGCGTCCGGTCCGGCTTCATCAGGAACAGGCCCGGCTCGGCGAATTCGCGCGGCTCCTCAACGCCCATCGAGGTCACGCCGTTCGAAGAGGAAATGTACAGGTTCCAGCGCCGCGCCTCCTCCAGGCTGAGGTCATAGCCGACAGTGAGTTTGTCCAGCCCCCATTCCTGCTTCGCGCGCTCGGCGCGGTCCTGCGGGTCGTTGGAGACGACCAGCGTATCGACGCCCTTGCTCTGGAAGTCATCGGCCAACCGGTTCAGCTCGGCCAGATATTTCGAGCAAATCGGGCAATGCAGGCCGCGATAGACATTCACCATGATGAAGCGCTCGGCCTGCCGCTGGCTCAGGTCCCACACGCCGCCGCCGACTGTGGGGACGCGCAGATCTGGGGCCGCGGTTCTTGGAAGCAGTCGCGGATATTGCGTCATCGGAGTTTCCTTTCCTGGCGTTGACGGTTCGGGCATCTGCCCGTCGGTCACAACTCAGGACCTAATCGCCTGTGCGCCAGATGAAACTCAACTTGTTGTGACGGCTATGTTACTTCGCCGGCTCATCGGCGATGTGCTCGCTCAGACGCGGCATGATCTCGACGAAATTGCAGGGCCTGTGCCGGTAGTCGAGCTGGTATTGCAGGATGCCGTCCCAGGCGTCCTTGCAGGCGCCGGGCGAGCCCGGCAGGCAGAAGACGTAGGTGCCGCCCGCTACGCCGGCCAGCGAGCGCGACTGGATCGTTGACGTTCCGACTTTCTCGAAGGAGAGCATGTGCATGACGACGGAAAAGCCGTCGATCTCCTTTTCGAACAGCGGTCGGATGGCTTCAGGCGTCACGTCCCGCCCGGTCAAGCCGGTGCCACCCGTGGTGATCACGGCATCGATCTGCGGATTGGAAATCCAGCGCTGAACCTGCGCGCGGATCTGCTCGACATCGTCGCGCACGATGGCGCGGTCGGCCAGTTCGTGGCCAGCGTCGATCACGCGGTCGGCCAGCAGGCTGCCGGACTTGTCGTCCGACAATTCGCGGGTATTGGAAACGGTCAGCACCGCGATGCGGACGGATTTGAAAGGCTTGGTCTCGTCAATTCCGGGCATGAGAGCTTTCCTTTGGGCTTTCCGTTATTTCGGCGCGAAGCAGCGCGCCCGTCAAGGACGCGGCGGTGCGCCGCCCCATGGCCCCCGCGTATCCGAGTTGGTCTGGTCGGGGCCCTCGCCGTTGCCTTCCGTCCCCGCCTGGCGACGTTGCCCGGAGTTTGGCACGCGCCAGCGTCTACGCCCGGTCGTCATGCGATAACGCTTGCCGCGCCGCGCGTCATAGACCGTGCCCTTGCGGCCGATCCCGCCGAGCCAGAGCAGCGGCAACAGCACCATGCCGGCGACGAAGCCCCCGATATGCGCCCACCAGGCGATACCGCCGCCCATGCTGGGCCGGAACATCTCCACCGCACCCTGAAGCACTTGCAGCCCGAACCACAACACAACGAAGGACAGCGCGGGCAGCTCGAAAAATAGCGGAATGAACACGATCGGGAACAGCATGATGAGCCGAGCGCGCGGGAAGGTCGCCGCATAAGCGCCCATCACGCCGGCCACGGCCCCGGACGCCCCAAGCACCGGGACGGGTGAATTCTGGTTGAAGTAGAAATGCGCGATGTTCGCCGCGATCCCGCAGAGGATGTAGAATATGAAGAAGGCAACCGACCCGTAGCGGCTCTCAACGGAGCTGCCGAAGATATACAGCGTCCACATGTTCAGCAGGATGTGCAGGAACCCGCCATGCATGAAGAAGCTGCTGATGAAGGGAAAGTAGTCGTTCGGTGACAGACCCTGATATTGCGCCCAGACCGGGTTGGAATAGCGCAGCGGCACAAGCGCGTATTCATAGATGAATTTCTGGCCTACCAGCCCCGTCATCGAGATCTGGAACAGGAACACGACCACATTCGCGATGATGAGCGCATAAACGACGCTGGGCGTGGTGCGGACGACGATCGAATCGCGAATGGGGATCATGAGGGGGCGCTGCCTGCTGGGTTGCCGCGTGCGGGCGGGACGAGGATTTAGCGTAGCAAAGCCGGCGCGCCGCGCCTATGCGGCCTCGCGCGCCAGGCGCGTCACGCTTTCCAAGACATGGCCGTAGTTGCGCAGAATCCAATAATGGCCCGCGCCTTCGATGCGCTGAACATCGCAGCCGGGGATCAACTCGCCTAGCCGCAACGCAGCCGAGACGGGGACGTTACGGTCTGAAAGCCCCTGCCAGAGAATGGTCGGGGCAGTGATGTTCTCGAACGCCAGGTTCCATGGCCGCGAAAAACACCGCAGCTCCTCCACGGCTCCGCCGATGCCCGGGCGCACGCCCTCGCGCAGACCGCGCAGCAGGTTCTTGCGGACGCGCTTTTCCGACAGGATGCGCCAATCCGACGGCGCGCTGCGGCTGATGAGAAGCGCGGCCATCGCATCAGGTACCAACAGGAAGCCGGCACGGCCAAAACTGAACAGGACGCGATAAAGCAGCGGGACACCGGGAAGAACGCGGAAGGTCAGCCGATGCGCCGGCCCGATACGCTTCGGACTCTCCGGCCCGGCGAAAGGTCCGATGGGCGATACAAGACCCATCGCGGCCACCCGCTCCGGCCGCGCTGCGGCGAAAGCGACCGCGAACGGGGCGCCGCCCGACACGCCCGCCACCGCCACGCGCTCGATGCCGAGGGCATCACACAGCGCGGCCATTTCATCCGCGCTCCGCGCCAGGGGGCGCGCCTTGGCGAAGCTGGACAGCCCGAAGCCCGCGCGCTCCGGAGCGATCAGACGCAGACCCTTGTGGCGCGCAAACTCGTCGGCGATGCCGAACATGAAGCGCGAGCCCGGCGTGCCGTGGAAGCACAGCATCGGCAGACCGTCCGCAGCGCCGTATTCGCGAAACCCGATGACCCGGCCATCGCCCAGGATCAGCCGATTGTCCTCACCCTGGCGCTCAATGCGCGGGGCCGCTGCCCACTCTTTTTCCATCGCCCCGCCCTACTCGACCGGCAGCCTGATAGTCGCCTTCAACCCGCCGAGCGGACTGTGGCCCAGCGTGATGTCACCGCCGTGACCGCGCACGATATCCCGCGCGATCGAAAGGCCGAGGCCCGTGCTCTTGACGTTCTGGTTGCGGGAATCGTCGAGGCCGAAAAACGGGCGGAACACCTCCTCGCGCTGCTCCAGCGGAATGCCCGGGCCGTCATCCTCGACATCAACCGTTATCGTGCGCGGGTTGCGGCGCGCCGTGAGCCGCACCGTCTCCGCAAACCGTGTCGCATTCGCGGCCAGATTGAGCACGGCGCGCTTGATGGCGTTGCGCCGCGCGACGAGATCGAGCGTCTCCGGGGCCTCCAGCGTGACCGGCGTCACGCCGCCGCCCGCCGTCTCGGCGACCTCCTCCAGCACCTCGACCAGATCGAACTCGACCGGCTCTTCCCCCGCATCGCCCTTTGCAAACGCCAGATAGTCCTCCAGCATCTGCTGCATTTCATCGATATCCGCGCTCAGGCTTTCCGCCTCGGGGCGATCGCCGAGCATGGCGAGCTGCAGGCGAAAGCGCGTCAGAACCGTACGCAGGTCGTGACTGACCCCGGCGAGCATGGTTGTGCGCTGCTCCACGTGCCGCTCGATCCGGTCGCGCATCTCGATGAAGGACTGCGCCGCCAAGCGTACTTCGCGCGCGCCGCGTACCTTGAAGTCTTCCGGCGCGGGCTGCCCACGACCGAACCTCTGCGCCGCTTCAGCGAGGTTCAGTACGGGGCGGATCTGGTTTCGCAGGAAAAGGACCGCAACGATGAGCAGGACCAGCGATGTCCCGACCATCCACAGCAGGAAGATGTGCGAGTTCGAGGCGTAGGTCTGGTTGCGCCGCGCCAAGACCTGCAAGACCGCGTCGTCGAGCTTGATCCGGATTTCGACATACCGGGACTTGCCGACCGTATCGATCCAGAATGGACGGCGGATGCGTCGGCGGATTTCTCGTGACAGCGTCCGGTCGAGCAGGTCGAAAAATGGCTTGGGCCTTGCTTCGGGAAGGTTTTCGTCCGGCAGGATTCGCGCGATCAGCCCAAGCCTCTCCCGCGCAATGTCGGTCAGTGTCTCGTAATCGTCGTCGTGCGGATATTGCTCATAGACCGAGATGAGCGTAGCGATCTCGTTGGTGGTGGCGATGGAGAGCTGGCGCGTGACCTGCTGCCAGTGCCGCTCCATGAAGACGAAGGCGAGCACCGACTGGAGAATCACGATCGGGACGATGATGATGAGCAGCGCGCGGGCATAAAGCCCTTTCGGCAGGATGCGGCCAAGCGCATGCGCGGTAGCATCATGGAACCGTGCAAGCGCATCGAACAGCACGCGAAACACCCGCCACTGCCGCAGCCACGCGACATTGTGGTGGTGCATCGCGAGGAAGCCGCGCCAGAGCTTCTCCGCAGCCCAGCCCAGCCACGCCATGTTGCGCCGGTGCATGGCGACGAAACCGCGCCACAACCGCCCGAGCGCGTCGCGTTTCCGGCTGGCGACTTGCGAGACCAGCGTTTTCGGCCGCTCAATCCACGTAAAGGACATAGCCGCGGCCCCTGACGGTCTGCAGATGCACCGGGTTGGCGGGGTCCACTTCGATCTTGCGGCGCAGGCGGTTGATTTGCACGTCGATGGCCCGGTCCGTGCCGTGCGCGTCATCACCGAGCAACTCATGACGCGCGATCGTCTCGCCGGGAGCGCGGGCAAACTGGCGCAGCAGTTCCCGCTCGCGATCGGTGAGCTTCACGAGCTCGCCGCCGCGCGTCAGGTCGCCGCGAAGGACATTGAAAACGCAATCGCCGAAGCGGATCTCGTCCGGTGTCTCATCCTGCGGCGTACGCCGACGCAGGATGTTCTGCAGGCGAAGCAGGAGTTCGCGCGGGTCAAAGGGCTTGGCCATGTAGTCGTCGACGCCGAGCTCAAGCCCCTCGACGCGGCTTTCCGGCTCGGAGCGCGCTGTAAGCATGAGGATTGGGACGTCCGATTCTGCGCGTAGCGTCTCGGCCAGCGACAGGCCGGATTCACCCGGCATCATGATGTCGAGGATAATCAGATCGAAAGCCAGGCCGCGCAGCGCGTTGCGCGCCTCGCCCGCATCCGCGCTCACTGTCACGCGAAAGCCGTTCTCGCGCAGGTAGCGCGCCAACAGGTCGCGGATGCGCCGGTCATCATCCACCACCAGCAGATGCGGCGCAGTATCGGCCGGCGGTTCAATCGGCTTTTCCTCAACGCTCGCAGCAGTCATTGACCTTCCTCCCCGTTCGGATCCAGCCCATCCCCCGTGGCAATAAGTCTCGCGATGTCCTCGCGCTCTTCCGCGCGGATCATCGTGAACAGGAACTCCGCCACCGTCTCCGGCGCGTCTGCCCCCGAAGCGCGCAGCGCGGCGTTGATCCGCTCGCTCTGACGCCCGGCGAGTCGGGCGATCAGCGTCTGGCCATCCTGACGCGGATAGAGCAAACGCTCACGCCGGTCGGTCTCGCCACGCATCTGGGTGATGAAACCGCGGTCGCGCAGATCCTTCAGCACGCGTGCGAGACTTTGTTTGGTAATTTTGAGGATTTCGAGGAGATTGGCGACTCTAATGCCCGGATGCCGGCAGATGAAGTGCAGCGCCCGGTGGTGTGCTCGTCCAAACCCGAGCTCGGCGAGGATTGCGTCGGCATCGGCGGTGAAGTCGCGATAGGCAAAGAACAGCAGCTCGATGATTCGCAGGCTCTGCGGATCGGGCGGCGCGGCCTCCCGCGCGCTCTCCGGGCTCTGCTTTGCGGCGGCACTCTCGGGCCGCTCGAGTTCGGTATCGGGCGTTATGTCAGCCATGTTGACATATATTGAACGGATTGCTACGTACAGCAATCGTTTTTGACATTTTTCCGATGGACTCGCGCCATTTGCCGCAATATCTAAACGGCTTAATCGGCAAAGGCTTGGCGTGATACGCTCACGCCACGGGGCGCTCGTCATCAGGCAACGAAAAGGCCGGAATCCCGGTCTGCGACGGGCATCATGTGTTGTCCCGCTGCAGCCGGGAGTCAAGCCGATTTCGGGAGCGAAACGCGGCAAACGCTCGGGAGAAGAACAATGGCACTCGTTCCGTACGATCAGCGCGACGGCGCTATCTGGATGAATGGCGAGCTCATTCCGTGGGGCGACGCGAAGCTGCACGTACTGAGCCACGGCCTGCACTATGCCAGTTGCGTGTTCGAGGGGGAACGGGCCTACAACGGCGAGATTTTCAAGCTCACCGAGCATAGCGAGCGCCTGGCCGAATCAGCGCGCGTTCTCGGCTTCGAACTTCCGTACAGCGTCGAAGAAATCGATCAGGCCTGCCGCGATGTGCTGAAGGCGAACGACCTGGTGGACGCTTATGTCCGCCCGGTCGCGTGGCGCGGCAGCGAGCAGATGGGTGTTTCCGCGCAACAGACGAGGATCAACGTCGCCATCGCGGCTTGGGATTGGGGAAAGTATTTCGACCCGGCCGCGATGGAGACCGGGATCCGACTCGCGATGGCTGAATACTGCCGGCCCGACCCGCGCACCGCGCCGGCCAAGTCCAAGGCGTCCGGCCTCTACATGATCTGCACGCTGGAGAAGCATAAGGCGGAAGCGGCAGGCTATGCCGATGCGCTGATGCTCGACTGGCGCGGGCGTGTCGCTGAGGCCACAGGCGCCAACATTTTCTTCCTGAAAGATGGTGTGCTGCACACCCCCACACCCGACTGCTTCCTCGACGGCATCACGCGCCGCACGGTCATGGACCTCGCGCGCAAGCGCGGTATCGAGATCGTGGAGCGCGTCATCATGCCCGAGGAGATGGAAGGCTTCGAGGAGTGCTTCCTCACCGGCACCGCCGCCGAGGTGACCCCGGTCGGCGAGATCGGGCCGTACAGCTTCCATGTCGGCGAGGTGACGCGCACGCTGATGGCAGATTATTCGGCGCTGGTGCGCCCGGCCGAGGCTCTGGCGCAGGCTGGCTAAAGCGCGAGCCTATTCGCCCGCCCAGCGGCGCGCGGCCGCATCGTCGGTTTCGCGCGCCTCGACCCAGCGCGGGCCGTCCGGTGTCTCCTCGCTCTTCCAGAACGGCGCGCTCGTCTTGAGATAGTCCATCAGGAATTCGGCCGCCTCGAACGCGGCCTGCCGATGCGCTGACGCCGTGACGACCAGCACGATGTTGTCGCCCGGCTCCAGCCGCCCATAGCGGTGGATGATGGTGCACTCGGTGATTGGCCAGCGCTCGCGCGCTTCGGCCTCGATGCGCTCCAATTCGCGCTCGGTCATGCCGGGGTAGTGCTCCAGCGTCATCGCGGCGACACGCTCGCCCTTGGTCTCGCGCACCGTGCCGGTGAAGGCGACGATGGCGCCGATATCCGTGCGCCCAGCCCGGACCTTGTCGATCTCGGCGCCGATGTCGAAATCCTCGCGCTGCACCCGAATCATGCGTGCCTCCCCTAGCCGCCCGTCACCGGCGGAAAAAAGGCGATCTCGCGCGCCCCGCGCACCGGCGCATCATGGGCGACATGCTCCTGATCGATCGCCGCGCGGATAACATCGTCGCGCTCGAAAGCGGCGGCGAATTCCGGCCCGCGCTGCTTCTGCCACGCGATCAGGTCCGCGATCGTTTCCACGCCCTCCGGAAGCTCGATCTGTTCCTCCCCTATTCCCGTCTTCTCGCGCATCCAGGCGAAATACAGCACCTTGGTCATCATCTGTCCTGATCCATCACGTGTTTGAGGCCGGCGCGGAAGTAATCGAAACCGGTGTACAGCGTCACAAGCGCAGCGACCCACAGCAGACTCAGCCCGATCGCCGAGGCGCAGCCGCCGCACAGGTCGTCACCGGCTCCGCCGGCCAGCAGGAAGCACAGCGCCACCATCTGCACCGTTGTCTTCCACTTGGCAACTGCGCTGACGGCGACCGTGACCTGCAAACCGGCCAGGAATTCCCGCAGGCCCGACACCAGAATTTCCCGGGACAGGATAATCACTGCGGCCCAGATCGACCACCCGGAAATTGCGCCGGTCTCCACCAGCATGAGGAGAGCCGCGCCCACCAGCAGCTTGTCGGCAATGGGGTCAAGCATCCGTCCGAGTGCGGATTGCTGCTGCCACGCCCGGGCGATATAGCCGTCGAGAAAATCCGTCACGCCGGCAAAGGCGAACACGCCCAGCGCCGTCCAGTTCGCGATATCGCCTTCGAGAAAGAACAGTGCCGCCACCAGCGCCGGCACGGCGGCCAACCGCAGATAGGTCAGCACGTTCGGCAGGCTCAAAAGAACCCGGCGGCGGTCAGCGGAGGGCGCGGTACCAGTCATGGGCCTCTCAAGACGCGAGGGATCGGCGCGCATCGTGTCGGAAACACATTAGCGAAGGTGGCGTTTCAAGACTGTTCCGCAACCGCCGGCAGCGGCGGACCGAGTTCGTATTTTGACCGGCGGATGACCAGAGACGTCTTGACGCTGTCGACGTTCTTCGCCGCCGTCAGATCGTTGATGATGAAGTCCTGAAATGCTTCAAGGTCGCGCGCAACGCATTTCAGGATGAAGTCGATCTCGCCGGACAGCATGTGGCATTCGCGCACGATGTCCCAGGAACGCACCTGCTCCTCGAATGTACGCAGGTCCTGCTCCGACTGCCCGGAGAGCCCGACCATTGCGAACGCGCAGACCTCGTAGTCCAGCGCCTTCTGGCTGATAAGCGCGTGATAGCCCTCGATGATGCCGGACTCCTCCAGCGCGCGCATCCGCCGCAGACAAGGGGGCGCGGAAATTCCCACCCTGCGGGCAAGTTCCACATTGGTAATGCGGCCGTTGGCCTGAAGCTCGCGCAGGATGCGCCAGTCAGTTTCGTCAAGTCTGAATGTCGTCACGAAGCCAATCCAATCTCGCTGTCTTAAGGCCGCTCGCGGTTATATCATGTCGCCTGCGCGATACCATTGGAATGCTCCGGTGAGAATTCAAGCAACAAAGTTGTGTAGAGGGCGTTTGTGACGCAGCGCGGATCAGAAGGCTCAATCTGGATCCTGTCGGACGGCAAGGCCGGGCATCTGGCGATGACAACCGGGGTTGCCACCGCGATGGGGCTCCAGGCGCGTATCATCGAGGTCGCGCCGCCCCCGCCCTGGCGATGGATGGCGCCGCGTGGCCCGGCCCCGCCGGACCTGCGCAGGCTGCGCCCTGACGCCGGGCAGCCCTGGCCGCAGTATGTCTTTGCGGCCGGGCGCGCAACCATCCCCTATCTGCGGGCGATCCACCGTGCAGCCCGGAGCCGCAGCTTCACCGTGGCCTTCATGGACCCGCGCGTGCCAGACGCCGCCGATCTCGTCTGGGTTCCGGCGCACGACGCGCGGCGCGGCGAGGATGTCATCACGACCGTGACATCACCCCACGGTTTCTCCCCAGAGCGCCTTGCGGCGCTGCGTGCGGCATTGCCGGGAGAGATCGCTGATCTCCCCAGCCCGCGGGTGGCAGTCCTGCTCGGCGGGTGCGGAGGCGGGTTCGCGTTCACGGACGCGGCAATCCAACGGCTCTCAGGCGCGCTCCGCCAGATGGCCGGCCTCGGCGCGAGCTTTCTTATCACGCCCTCGCGGCGCACGCCGCCTGCCCTGCGCAACGCCGTCCGCGATGCGACCGCCAGCGCCCCACGCATCGTCTGGGACGGCACAGGCGAGAACCCCTACCCCTATTTCCTTGCCGGCGCCGACGCCTTCGTCGTGACAGCCGACAGCGTCAACATGACCGGCGAAGCCTGCGCGACCGGACGCCCGGTCCATGTATTCATGCCGGAGGGAGGCCGGCCGAAGTTCCACGCCTTTCACAGTGCGCTCGAAAAGACCGGCGCGACCCGCGCCCTGCCCTACCGACTGGACGCGCTGGAGACCTGGCACTACGCTCCGATCCACTCCGCCGAACGCATTGCCGAGGAGATCGCCCGCCGTGCGCAAGCACGCTTCGCGCCGGCTTGAAGCGCCGCCCACGCGTGGACAAGCTCCGCGTCGCATTGACCCGGCCTGCGCCGCGCCCTATTTCTGCAGCGGAGGGATCCCATTTCGGCACCGCGAAAAAACGCGCCGATAAGCGAGATACAGGCAAGCCGATGTCCGATCGCCACGAAAAGCTCATCATTCTCGGCTCTGGCCCTGCCGGCTACACTGCCGCGATATATGCCGCGCGCGCCATGCTGGGGCCGGTGCTCATCCAGGGCATCCAGCCGGGCGGGCAGCTCACCATCACCACCGATGTCGAGAACTACCCCGGCTTCGCCGACCCGATCCAGGGCCCCTGGCTCATGGAGCAGATGCAAGCGCAGGCCGAAAATGTCGGGACGGAGATCGTCACCGATCACATCATCGAGGTGGACGTGACGCGCCGGCCATTCTGGCTGAAGGGCGACAGCGGCACGACCTACACCGCCGATGCGCTCATCATCGCCACGGGCGCGCAGGCGCGGTGGCTCGGCCTGCCGTCGGAAGAGAAGTTCATGGGCTATGGCGTGTCGGCCTGTGCCACCTGCGACGGCTTCTTCTATCGCGGCAAGGAGGTGATGGTGGTCGGCGGCGGCAACACCGCCGTGGAAGAGGCGCTTTTCCTCACCAATTTTGCCAGCAAGGTCACGCTGATTCATCGCCGCGACGCGCTGCGCGCGGACAAGACCCTGCAGACCCGACTGTTCAACAACCCCAAGATCGAGGTCATCTGGGACACGGTCCTGGAGGAGATTCTGGGCGAGGACAACCTGCCGAGCGTGACGGGCGCGCGGCTGCGCAACGTCAAGACTGACAACGCGCACGAGATCGCCGTGGACGGCGTCTTCATCGCAATCGGCCATGACCCGGCGACCGGCCTGTTCAAGGGCCAGCTCGACATGAAGGAAGGCGGCTACATCATTACCGCCCCGGACTCCACGCGCACCAGCGTGCCGGGTGTGTATGCAGCCGGCGACGTGACCGACGATATTTATCGCCAGGCCGTGACGGCCGCGGGCCAGGGCTGCATGGCGGCGTTGGAGGCCGAGCGGGACCTGGCCGCAATGGAGGCACCCGCACAAGCCGCCGAGTAATCAGGATCTTCAAGGGGCTTTGCTGACAAGGCGGTCCCGCCGGACTGGATCGCCCAATGGACTGGGACAAACTAAGGATATTTCACGCCGCCGCGGAGGCCGGGAGTTTCACCCACGCCGCAGAGGCCCTGCATCTGAGCCAATCCGCCGTCAGCCGCCAGGTGAGTGCGTTGGAGCAGGAGCTGGGCGCGCCGTTGTTCCACCGCCATGCGCGCGGCCTGTCGCTGACCGAACAGGGCGAATTGCTGCGCCAGACCGCCGAGGATGTGCTGGTCAAGCTGAACTCGGTGGAGTCGATGCTGGCCGACACGCTGGCCGAGCCGAGCGGCGAGTTGCGCATCACCACGCCAGCGGGCCTTGGCGCGACTTGGCTGGCGCCTCGGCTGCGCGAGTTCATCGAGCGATATCCGAAAATCCAGGTCCAGCTTCTGCTGCGTGACGAAGAACTCGACCTCAGCAAGCGCGAGGCCGATGTTGGCATTTGGCTGCACGCGCCGACGCAGAAAGATCTCATCCTGCGCAGGCTGTTCACCGTGCATTTCCATGTCTATGGCTCGAAGGATTACCTTGAAGAGCACGGCGCGCCACAGACGCTTGCCGACCTCGACAACCACGCGATCATCACCTACGGCGGCATCCCCTTCCCGCGTCGCGGCATCAACTGGCTGGAGACGGCCGGCCGCGAGGGACAGACGCCACGCAAGCCCATCATGCGCATCAATAGCATGGATGGCATCAAGCGCGTGGTGAAGCGCGGCATGGGGCTGGCGGTGCTTCCGGATTATCTGGCTTCAGACGAGCCGGACCTGGAGAAGGTGCTGGACGAGGCGGATGTGCCAGCCTTCAACACCTATCTGGTCTATCCGGCCGAGCTGAAGACATCGAAGCGCATCGCGGCCTTCCGGGAGTTTGTGGTCGCCAAGGCGCGCGAGTGGGCGTTCTGAGCGGCAAACATGAAAAGTGCGGCCCTGCCCCCGTCAGCGCCGCACCAATTCCGGAATACAGTCTTTTGAACAGCGGCTAGCCGAGTTCGCCCTCGTCCCCGTCCTGGTCGGTTTCCTCGCCGAGTTTCTCTACCTCGACGTCGATCTCAACCTCGCCGATCTCTGCAAACTCTAGATGCGCCTGGAAATAGTCGCCGGCAAACAGCCGCCGCTGCACGTCGTTGAACACGATGCGCAGGCCACCCGGTTGCATCGTCACGCTCTGACCGGGCCCGATCTCGACGGTGTTGACTTCGCGCGTGCGCAGCGTCCCATCCGCGCCAACCACCTGTGCCTGAAACACGCCCGGGCGCGCAAACGATACGTCCGCGCCGGTCAAAGTCACGGGTTCCGAGCCGGCGTTCTCGATGGTCATGTAAACTTCGATGGCGTGCGCCATTTCTGCGGTCGCGCCTGTCCAGGCGTGGCTCACCGAAACGCTCGCCTTGCGATACTGCTCGCCATCGTGATGCGCAGTCGCCGGCAGACCAGCCGCGAGCGTGAATGCGGCTGCCATCAGGATATAACGGATCATGCTGTGCTCCTTTACGGGGCCCACCGCCCCAGCTTATGGTGACTTCTCGTTCAACGGCAGGTCTCCTGGCTCGCGGGTCGTCGCCAAGGCCTCCGCCTTCCCGGCCCATGCAGGCCAGTGGCATCGTGAAGGCTGGCTCACCGCTCACAGTTGCGGGGGCAGCGCTGGTTTCGCACCAGCTTCCCTCTTCGTCCCGTTAGGGAACCGCCGAACGCAATCAAGGTTAACCCCGGTCAAAACGTCGCGCAAGCTGCTATCGGCCTTTGCCGAACATCGACAGTCGCCGAAGGATGGCGGCAACGTCGCAAGCGATTCAGGCGACTCAGCAAGGGGAAGAGGCAAGTTCTGACCGGACGGTCAGGGGCCTGGCGCCATAAAGCAAAAAACGCCGCAAGCGGCAAAAGCTGTTAAGAAGTTTGGCCAGCGCCTTGAGGTGTGGCCTCAGGGCTTATCGGAATCTGAACACAGGCTTCCAAAAGCCTAATAATAATGCTATAAACACCACTTCTTCGGCGAGAGATCGTGGAGCGTCCTGCCGCCAGCGCCGCGGCGAGGCGGCGCTTTCTGAAGCCTCTCAGATTTTGGGCGTGTCGCAAGAAGTAGCGGCTCGCCTGTTTGGCGTTCTGGACACTCGGGCGGTCTTCTGATGTCGAGTTTCGCGTAGCACAGTTGGGCATAGGGGGCAGCAACACGCCGCCATTGGGGGCAGTGGTGACTTCCGTGTTGTTGGCGCTGTGGTTCTACGCAGTCAAAAGCGGATAACCCCGCGCTGTTGGTATCTCTCGGCAGCGCCAGAACAAGTGAGACGGTAGAGAATGGCTGCAAAAAAATCGCTGCAAAGAAACGGCTTCAAGACAAACGAGTACGTTGTCTATCCGACACATGGTGTCGGGCGGATCGTGGACATCGAGGAACAGGAAATCGCCGGCTCCAAGCTTGAACTGTTCGTCATCAACTTCGAGCAGGAAAAAATGACCCTGCGCGTCCCGACCACGAAGTGCGAGTCGGTCGGCATGCGTAAGCTGTCTGAAGGCGCGATCGTCGAGAAGGCGATGGCGACCCTACGCGGCCGCGCGCGCGTTCGTCGCATGATGTGGAGCCGCCGCGCCCAGGAATACGAAGCCAAGATCAATTCCGGTGACCTGATCTCGATCGCTGAAGTCGTGCGCGACCTGCATCGCTCCGAGAGCCAGCCCGAGCAGTCCTATTCCGAACGCCAGCTTTACGAAGCGGCCCTGGAGCGTATGGCGCGCGAAATCGCCGCCGTGCAGGATGTAGACGAGGCTGTGGCAACACGCCGCATCCATGAGGCGCTGAACAAGACGCGCAGCGGCGCCAAGCAGGCCCCAGAGCCCCAGACGGAAGGCGCCGAAGCCGAGGTGCGCGCAGCGTAAGCCGCTTACTGGCCTTTGGCCGACATGAAAAAAGGACGGGTGCGTACCTTTCGCGCCGGTCCTTTTTTCGTGCGCCGCCGCGACCGGCAGCTCTATAAGAGCGGTGATCCTTTCAAGCGCCTGAGTGGTATAATAGATCAAGGTCTGTGATGCAGCCACACGGGCCGACGGCGCACCCGCCCCCGGTGCGTCGGACGCGCCGGCGCGCAAAAGCAACGATGCAGGGATGACGGACCGGAGCGAAAATCAGACCAGCGACATATCGGAAGGCTGGCCGGACGGAACCTCTGCGGCGCCGACCGATGCCGCGCTGCCGCCGACCCTCGCCGGCGCCGAGCGCATCGTTATCTGGCCCCATCGCTCACTCGGGCGTGATGGCACGCTTGCTGTCACGGGTGTGGCGGCGGCGGGGTTTGCGATGGTAACCGCCTGGGTCGCTGCGCCGGCCGCATGGTTCGTCGTGTTCCCGGCGATCATCGCGCTTGCGAGCCTTGCCTTCGCGTTCTGGCTGAACATGCGCCGGGCCGAACGCCTGGAAATCATCGACGTCAGCGCGAACCTGATCCGCGTCATGACCAGCTATCTTGGCCAGCACCACCTCGTCGACCGCTTCAACCCGCATTGGGTTCGCATTGAGCTGAGCGACCAATACAAGATCGAGAAACGCCTGATCCTGCGCGAGAGCGGCCGCGCGGTATCGGTTGGGGATTGTCTTTCGCCGGCGGAGCGGGAGAGCCTGGCGGATGAACTGCGCCAGAAGATACGCAAGGCGCGCGAAGGGCTGGCCTAGACTTCACGACTCGAGCGCGGCTATCAGCTTGTCGTGCACCTTCTCCCGCGCCCAGTCGCTCTCAATCTTGTTGCCTGCGCGGTCCATCACATAAAACACGTCCACGACTTTTTCGCCGAAGGTGGCCACATGGGCCGAGGCGATATTCAAGTTGAGCGAGGCGAGCGCATCTGCGAGATCGTAAAGCAGCCCGATCCGATCGAGCCCGTTCACCTCGATGACCGTCAGATCGTTTGAAAGCGTATTGTCGATGATGACCTGCGGCTCAACGCTGAACGGCTCAAGTTTCGGCTTGGCCTTGCGTTTTTCCGCCATCAGCTTCTTCAGGTCACGATCGCCGGCTAGCATCGACTGCACCGCGTCCGCGATCCGCTCGGCCCGTTCAAGTTCCTCGCGGTCCTCCGGAAAGGCGCGCTGAATGCCCAACGTGTCCAGCGCCATGCCATCGCGCGTGGTGTAGATGTGCGCCCCGACGATACGTGCACCCGCTGCGGCACACGCGCCGGCGAAGATCGCCAGCAGGCGGGGATGGTCCTTTGTGTAGAGCGTCAGCTCGGTCGCACCCATCGGGGATGCCGTGGCATCGTGCGCGAATGGGGTCGGCTGACCCTCACAGCGGCGCATCAACTCGGCATGCTTGACCTGGGTCTCCAGATCGCAGCGCAGCCAATAGGCCGGGTAATGCCGTGCGATGATGCGCTCGACCTCCTCTTCCGGCCAGTCGTTCAGCGCCTCGCGGAGCTGGTCCTGCGCCCGGCGGATCTGCGCCTCGCGGCTGATCTGCGTGTGCCCGCCGGCCAGCACCGGCTCGGTCTCATTGTACAGCGCGCGCAGCAGTTGACCCTTCCAGCCGGTCCACACGCCGGGCCCGACCGCGCGAATATCCGCCGCCGTCAGGATGACCAGCAGCTTGAGCCGCTCGGGGCTCTGCACGATCTCGGCGAAGTCGCGGATGGTCTTGGGGTCGGCTAGGTCGCGGCTCTGCGCGAACTCGCTCATCACCAGATGATGCTCGACAAGCCACGCCACCGTACTCGTCTCCGCCGGCGTGAGGCCAAGGCGCGGACACAACTCGCGCGCGACACGGGCGCCAGCAACCGAGTGGTCCTCGTCGCGCCCCTTGGCAATGTCGTGGAGAAAGGCGGCGACGAACAGCGCGCGGCGGTTCTGGATATTGCGGATGATCTCGGTGGACAGCGGCAGTTCGCTGGCGAGGTCGCCGTCCTCGATCTCGGAGAGCACGCCGATGGTGCGGATGAGATGCTCGTCGACTGTGTAGTGGTGATACATATTGAACTGCATCATCGCCACAACGCGACCGAAATCCGGAATGAAGCGGCCGAGCACGCCGGCTTCGTTCATCCGGCGCAGCGCGATCTCCGGATTACCGGGCGACGTCAGCAACTCCAGGAACAGACGGTTCGCCTCGGGGTCGGCGCGCATCTCGTCGTCGATCAACGGCAGCGAAGACCGGATCAGCCGGAACACCTCCGGGTCGAACAACACCTTGTGTCGCTCGGCCAGTGCGAAGACGCGGATCATGTTCACCGGATTGGCGCGGAACACGTCTGCTCGCTTGGCCATGATGCGCCCGTTCTCGATACGGAAATCCGTCGTCGCGCTCAGCTTGGCACGTTTGCGCCAGCCCATGCCGGCCAGCATGTTGCCCAGTGTCGGCGTGACCTTGAGTTGCTGCATCTCCAGGCTGGCGCACACGATTCGCGTGAGGTCACCGACCTCCTTTGCCACGAGGAAATAGTGCTTCATGAAGCGCTCGACCGGGCGCAGGTTGCCCCCCTCGCGATAGCCAAGACGTTCGGCGAGCACGAGCTGGCGGTCGAATGTCAGGTGTTCCTCTGGCTTGTTCGCAAGGAAATGCAGGTGACAGCGGATGGTCCACAGGAAATCCTCGCAGCGCCGGAAGTGCCGCTGCTCACTCGGGCTGAAGATGCCGAGAGCAACCCAGTCCTCCGTCTCGCTTTCCGGGTAGAGATACTTCGTCAGCCAGTGCAGCGTGTGCAGGTCGCGAAGCCCGCCCTTGCCATCCTTGACGTTCGGCTCGACGCGGTAGCGCGAATTGCCGGAGCGTTCGTGCCGGGCATCCCGCTCGGCGAGCTTGGCCTCGACGAATTCCTTTTCGGTGCCGGAGATGACGGCGGACTGGAACTTGTCGCGGAACCGCTGGAACAACTCCTCATCGCCCAGGATCAGGCGCGAATCCAGCAGAGAGGTCCGGATCGTCATGTCGCGCCGCGCCAGCGTGATGCAGTCGTTGATCGTGCGCGTGGCGTGCCCCACCTTGAAGCCCAAGTCCCAGAGGAAATACAGGATGCTCTCGACCACGCTCTCGCCCCAGGCGGTCTGCTTGCTCGGGCGCAGGAACAACAGGTCGATGTCTGATTTCGGCGCAAGAAGCCCGCGGCCATAGCCCCCTGTGGCGATCACGGTCATGCGCTCGGCCGCCGAGGGGTTCTTCGCGCGGTAGACGTGGCTGGCGACGAAGTCATAGATCAGCCGGATCAGCTCGTCCTGGAAGAGCGACAGGCTCTCCGCACAGGCCCGGCCATTGCCGGTCGTCTCCAGTTCGGCGCGCGCAGTTTCGCGGGCATCCTGGACAATGGCCTTGAGTAAATCGAGCGCCTGGGGGCGAAGAGCGTCGCTGTCACCGTGGCGCCGCCACAGGGCCGTGAGTTCGGCGCGCGCGGCCTCTGGATCAAAGTAAGGGGCTGCCGTACGGGCTTCGGGAGGAGTGGCAAGAACGCGTAATTCCATGGACACAAGGCTACACCAGAACGCGCGGCCGTGCACGAAGGCCCTGCGTCTCGGATCAGGCGGAAAAAGCAGAGGGCGGACGCCCCGCCTGCTGCGCGGAGCTATCCGCCCTATTGAAAGAGTGATTTTTGCGCTGCGGGACTTGCCCCGCCAGCGGCCTTAGCGGCGACGGCGCTGACCCAGGCCCATTTCCTTGGCAAGTTGGGAACGAGCGGCCGCATAGTTCGGCGCGACCATCGGGTAATCGTGCGGCAGGCCCCACTTTTCCCGATACTCCTCCGGCGTCATGTTGTAGTGCGCCCGAAGGTGCCGCTTCAGCGACTTGAACTTTTTGCCGTCTTCCAGGCAGATGATGTAGTCCGGCGTGACCGACTTCTTGATCGGAACCGCGGGCTTCTGCTCTTCCTGTGGCGGTTGCCCCTTGTTCGCGGCAGCGCGGACAAGAGCGCCATGAACTTCATTGATCAGATTGGGCAGATCCGCTGACACCACGGTGTTGTTGCTCACGTATGCAGAAACAATGTTCGTGGTGAGTTCGACGAGTTCGGTGTTGTCCACAGTCTGTTCCATTGACAAGGTCTCCTATCGTTCGCCCTTCGCTCAGTCCGTGTGTTCGCCGGCGCCCAGAGCTTGTGCCACATCCGAGGGTGCAAGAACGTCGCTGTTTCTTGATTGCACATCCACACCTGCTCGGCTCGCGCCAACGACGGCTTTGCATGGCTTTATTATCTAGTGGCACTCCGTAAAATAGACGAAAAGAAACGATTTTCAACCGATACTTTCGCTACGCGGCAATCGGGACCAAAATGTGATGTGCGCAAGACGCGGCAAAATCGTTCCGGAAATGTCGCGTTTTTACGACCATTTCGGCTTTTACGCTTTACGAAAGCACCTACACGTTTTTTGGGAAAAAGTGATTCAATCCACTGGCAATATGATTTTTGTGCGTCACTCGGACGCACTCGTCAGCCGAGGCTGTGCAGGGGATTGCTCGTAATGTCCGGCGAGTTCGTCCGGCGCCGTGCCGGGCCAGGGACGCACACCTGTGCAATAGGCCGCGCGGGCCAGCAAATGCGCCGCCAAGGGAGCGGTGAGGAGGAAGAAGACGATGCCAGCAATGGCGCGCGTGACGACATCAAACTCGCCGGAATGAAAGGCGATCGCCAGAAGCATCACACCAGAGCCAACGGTGCCGGTTTTACTGGCTGCGTGCATGCGGGTGTAAAGATCAGGCAGACGCACGACGCCCACCGCCGCCACCAAGGTGAAGAAGGCACCGATGATCAGCAACACGCCGGCGAGATAATCGATCATTTGGGCTCTCCTTCAAGCCGCACGCCGGTTTCCGCCTGATCCGGGCGTGGCGTGACGTATCGCTGCTCGGGCCGAGGACCGCGGGCGAGGATATAGCGCGAGAAGGCCACTGTCGCGAGGAAGCCGACCAGACCGAGGCCGATCGCCACGTCGAGATACTGGCCGTAGCCAGTACTCACGGTGATCACGGCAATAAAGCCGATCCCCACTGTCACCAACATGTCCAACGCGAGCACGCGGTCCGCCAGGGTCGGTCCGCGGACCAGCCGCACGAACGCGACGAAAAACGCCAGGCAGACCAGCCCGAGCGAAACGCGGATCGCCAGGTCGAGAAAGGCTTCCGGCGTCATCGCATTGCCTCCATGATCTTGCGCTCGAACCCTTCGGCAATGTCCCGCTTGAGCGCCTCGGTGTCCGGCACATCGATGCAGTGAATGAAAAGCGTCGACTTGTCGTCCGAGACGTCGACGCTAAGCGTCCCCGGTGTCAGTGTGATCATGTTAGCCAGGATCGAGATCTCCGGCGCCCGGTCGGTGCTCAGCGGAAAGGCGATAAAGCCGGGCTGATACCGGCGTGTCGGCGCCAGCACGATGACCGCGACGCGAAACGCCGAGACGATCAGGTCCTTGAGGAACACCAGGATCAGGCTGGCGATCCGCCACGCCTTTTTGATGTAGGCTTGCGTGTGGAACTGCTCGCGGATGATCCACAGCGCGATTGCGGCGATAACGAACCCGAACACCAGGTTGAGGAGGGTGAAGGAGCCGGTGACAGCGCCCCAGGCCAGGGCCAGCAGGATATTGATCAGCACTGTACGAGTCATGGCGCGCTCCCGAACACGGCTTGGACGTAGGCGCTCGGATCAAGGAGGTCTCCGGCCGCGATGTCGGACAGATCGAGCAGCGGCGTCGGCCACACGCCGATGATCAGCGCTGCGGCGGCCGTCACGACCACCGGCACCAGCAAGGCCGGAGGATTGTGCCCCGGCGTCGGTTCGGCTTTTGGCGGCGTCGGGGCGGCGGACAGCGCCGCGGCCTTCGGTACAGGCGCGGCCTGTTCACGCGGATGCGGGGTCTCCGCCTGCGGGATGATACCGGCGGTGACCACGGGCCGCCAGAACATCAGCGCCCAGGCGCGCCCGACCACCATCATCGAGAACAGCCCGTTCACGATCAGGGCGGCGACGGCGACGTATTGCTGCTCGTTCAGCGAAGCCTCGATCAGAAGAACCTTCGGCCAGAAGCCGGACAACGGCGGCAGGCCGGCCGCAGCAAAGCCCAGCACGAAGAACAGCACGGCAAGCACCGGCGCGCCGGTATACATCCCCGAAAGCCGATGCAGCGAAGTCAGACCCGTGCGCCGCTCCATGAGCCCGGCAAGCAGATAAAGCCCCGCCATGACGATAACTGAATGCACGGTGTAGAAGATTGTCGCGGCAAGCGAAAGCCGCGTGTCGACACCAAGGCCGAGCAACATTACCCCCACCCCGCTGATGAGCAGGAAGCCCAGCATCCGGCGCAAATTGCTCTCGGCCAGCGCGCCCAGCAGACCCAGCACGATCGTGGCGATGGCGACCACGTAGATCACCTCGAACAACACGCTTTCGTTCGAGGCGGGCATGACGATCGTGTAGGTTCGTAGCACCGCGTAGATGCCGACCTTCGTAAGCAGCGCAGCGAATAGTGCGGAAACCACGGGCTTGGGCGTGTGATAGCTCGCCGGCAGCCAGATATGCAGTGGCACGGCGGCCGCCTTCATCCCGAAGCCGACGAAGAACAACAGCCCGATGGTCAGCATCTGCGGGTCATCCGGCGGGTAAGCGGCGAGCTTTCCGGAAAGATCGGCCATGTTCAGTGTGCCGAGCGTCCCGTAAAGCAGCGCCACCGCGATAAGGAAAAGCGTCGTCGCGATCAGGTTGAGGACGCAGTATTTCACCGCACCGTCGAGCTGCAGCCTCTCCCCGCCCAGCACGATCAGTCCGAACGAGGCGATGACGAACACTTCGAACCAGACATACAGGTTGAAGATGTCGCCGGTCAGAAAGGCGCCGTTCACGCCCGCGATCAGCCAGCACAGCATGGAATAGAAGCCGGCGCGCCGGGCCGCAAAATCCACATCCGAGAGCGCATAGACCGCCACGATCAGCCCCGTGATGCTCCCGAGGAGCGTGAGCAGGCCACCCAGCGGATCGACCACCAGCGAGATGCCGAATGGCGGCAGCCACTGGCCCATGGTCATGGCGATTGGGCCTTCGGCGATTACGCGTGACAGAAGCGCCGCGCTCGCCAACACGACGCCGGCCAGCACCGCAACGGTCAGCCGCGATGTCCAGCGCGGATAGGCGCGCATCATGATGCCGATCACGCCCATCAACAGCGGGAGGATCACAGGCATAATGATCAGCCAGTCCGAAAGGCCGACCGGCGTCTGCGTCATCGCGTCAGCCCGGTCGATACCTTCCGGCAGGGGGCCCTTGGCCGCGGCAAGCTGGATCAGATCCTCGCTTCGCATCAGTAGCCCTCCGGCGGACGCGGGTATTCGAGCGGCTCGGCCTCACGCATGCGGTCGACGTTCTCGGAGCCCAGTTCCTGGTAGGAGCGGTAGACCAGCACGAGGATGAAGGCGAACAGCGCGAAGGCAATCACGATCGCCGTCAGGATCAGCGCCTGCGGCAACGGGTTTGCCGTCTGCGCGAGTGGCTGCATCGCGCCTTCAGGGATGACCGGCGGCACCTCGCGCGTCAGCCGGCCGGCCGTGAAGATGGTCAGGTTCGCCGCATTGCCCAGCAGGGCGACGCCGAGCAGGATTCGGATCAGGTTCGTGCTGGTCAGCAGGAAGATGCTTCCCAGGAAGTATACGACGACCACGGCGGCAAGAGCCGGTTCCATCATCCCTCCCGTTCCTCGAGTGCCAGCGCGATGGCGATGACCGCCCCGACGACGCCGAGCCACACACCGATGTCGAACACAAGCGGCGTCGACAGCGCCAGCTTCACGTCACCCCCCAGTTCGGGAAACCACCACAGCCCCGTCAGAAACGGTTTCCCCTGCAACAGCGCCGGGATGCCGCTCAGCGCGGCCAGCAGCACGCCCGCCGCGGAAATGGCCAGCGGCCGGAAATAGAGCGCGCGGCGCACGTTTTCCACGCCGTTGGCGATCCCGTAGATGGCGAAGCCCGAGGCAGCGATCAGCCCGCCGATGAATCCGCCGCCCGGCTCATTGTGCCCGCGCAACAGCACGAAGATCGAGAACATCACCATGAGGGCTGCAAGCCCAGGCGCAAATGTGCGGAAAATCAATGTGCCCATGACATGCGCTCCTTAGGCCGACTGGTCGAGACCGAGGGACCGGCGCCGCTCCTTTTCGAGATATCCCGCGCTGCGGCCGGCGCGCAGCCGGATAAGGGCCAGCGCGCTGAGCGCGGCCATGAGGACGACCGCCACCTCGCCAAGGGTGTCGAGCGCGCGGAAGTCGACGAGAATGACGTTCACGATATTGCGGCCATGCGCGATGGTGGCGGAATACTCGCGGAAGAAGTCGGACAGCGTGGAGTCGAACGCGCCCTCCGTCACGCCGAGCAGCGTCAGGCCGAAGCCGCAAGCCGCCGCGATGCCGAGCACACCGTCGAAGAGGATGCTGCTGGGCGCGCGCTCGTCGCGCGGCTCCAGCGGGAGCCGCGTGAACACCAAGGCCAGGATGACGACGGACAGGGTCTCGACCATGAACTGCGTGAAGGACAAATCCGGCGCCCCGAAAAGAAGGAAAATCACCGCGATCGCAAAGCCCTGAACGCCGAAGGAAACCACCGCCGTCAGCCGCTTGCGCGCCAGGACCACCTGCAGCACGCCAACCACGGCCAGCGCCAGGATCGCCGCCTCATAGAAGGACATTTCCGGCACGTGCGGCATTTCCGGCCAGGCGCCGAAAGCCACCGGCGGGATCAACAGCGCCAGCCCGACAACGATGAAGGTAAGGCGGACATAGGACCGCATATTGCCGTTCTGGACCCAGATCATCAGGCCGTAGGAGAAGCGCACCAGCCCGCCGACAACCTGGTCGAAGCCGCGGTCGGGCCCCCAGCCGATGGCGTTGAACAGGGCCTGAGAGCCCGCACGCATCGCTTCGTAGCGCAGCAGGAAGCCCAGCCCCAGCAGGACCGTGATGACGCTCAGGATCAGCGCCTGGTTGACGCCGGCCCAGAAATGCAGATCGACGGCGGTCGGCACGCCGCGGATGGCGGTGGCCAGTGGCGTCATGATGTCCGTGTTGAACATGTGCGTCGCCAGCGCAATGATCAGCCCGAGCGCGGCGAGCACCACCGGCCCGGTGAGCATCGACAGCGGCGCTTCATGCGGGTGCTTCGGCGTCTCGGGCCGCGCGCCCCAGAATGGCTTGATCGCCACGGCAAGGCCAACCGCCAGCATCAGCGCATTGCCGAAGACAAGCGCGGCGAGCACGGCATAATCGCCAGCCTCCTTGAGCTTGATGCCGGCATAGAGCGCCTCTTTCGCCAGGAAGCCTGTGAAGGGCGGCAACCCGCCCATCGACAGCCCGGCCAGGATCGCCGCGCCCGCCGTCACCGGCATGAGCGCCGAAAGTCCACCGACCTTGGTGATGTCGCGCGTACCGGACTCGTGGTCCACGCAGCCCGCGACCATAAACAGCGCACCCTTGAACAGCGAATGCGCGAGCAGGTACGCGCCTGCCCCGATCAGCGCTTTTTCCGTGCCGATCCCGGTCAGCAGGACCAGCAGGCCGAGCGAAGCCACCGTCGTGTAGGCCAGCATCAGCTTCAGATCGGTCTGGCGCACGGCCAGCAGGGTCCCCGCCACCAGCGTCGCGCCGCCGAACAGCGGCAGAACTACCTGCCACAGCGCCATTTCGCCGAAGATCGGGTTGACCCGCATCAGCAGATAAACACCAGCCTTCACCATCGTCGCGGAGTGCAGATACGCCGAAACCGGTGTGGGCGCTTCCATGGCGTTAGGGAGCCAGGAATGGAATGGCACCTGCGCGGACTTCGTGAATGCACCGCCAAGCAACAGTATCAGGATGCCGACGGCCCAGGGGTGATTGCGCACAAGCTCGCCGCGTCCGAGAAGCTCGGACATCTCGAACGATCCGCCCGCCAGCCCCAGCATCAGCAGTCCGGCCAGCAGCACGATCCCGCCCATCGCGGTGATCGTCAGTGCCTGGAACGCGGCCCGTCGCGCCGCCTCCCGGCTGTGATCGAAGCCGATCAACAGGAACGACGTGATCGAGGTCAGCTCCCAGAAGACAAACAGCGTGACCACGTTGTCCGCCAGAACTACGCCCAGCATCGAGGCCATGAACGCGAGAATGAAGCCGAAAAAGCGGCCCTGATGCGGGTGCCCTTTGAGATAGCCCGATGCGTAGAACACGATCAGCGCGCCGATGCCCGAAATCAGCAGCGCGAATAGAAGGCTCAGGCCATCGACGTAGAACGAGAAATTGATCCCGTAACGCGGCAGCCAGGGCAGCGAGAAGGTGAAGGTGTCACCCGCCGCGACGCCGGGGAAGAAATCGAGGAAATAGACGAACAGCCCCAGGGGCAAAAGCGCGAGTAACCAGCCAGCCCAATGGCGCAGCCCCATAGTGAGAAACGGCGCGATCAGCGCAGCGGCAAAGCCCGAAACAACCGCAAGGCTCATCACGCTGCTCCCGCTCATGTCCGGTCCGCTCCCTCGCTGGCCCTCTTGGATGGATGGGTACGCCCGCCCGGCCTATTGCCGTTGCGCCATCGACAGCTATGTTCAGAGTCGAGGCCGCGCATTGACCTGGCTTATTCTAGGCAAGCGCAGATGCCCCGCCGCGCGTGACGCCAGAGCATACGAAGGCAAAGCTATGACCGAAAACGCCAGAAAGATCAATAAGCCTGAAGCCGAGTGGAAGCGCGAACTGACACCGGAGCAATATCACATTACCCGGGAAGCCGGAACGGAAAGACCGTTTTCACACCCGCTCAATAATGAAAAACGCGCCGGCATTTATAAGTGTATCTGCTGCGGGCAACCGCTTTTCTCCTCCGAGGCGAAATTCGACTCCGGGACCGGCTGGCCGAGCTTCTTCCAGCCGATGGCCGAGAACGCCGTTGCCGAGCGCGAGGACCGTTCGCTGTTCATGCGCCGGACCGAGGTGCTGTGCAGCCAGTGCGACGCGCATCTGGGCCATGTCTTCCCCGACGGCCCAAAGCCGACCGGCCTGCGCTACTGCATGAACGGCACCGCCCTCGACTTCCAGCCCGAAGGCTTAGACGAGCAATCCTGATACCCAACAGATTCGAAGCGAAAGGATATCCGAATGGCCGAGGCCAAGCCGGAGAACGAGACAACCGCGCCGCCTGTCGCCACGCCGCGCCGCGACGAGCGCGAATTCCACGGTGAGCGGCTCATCGACGATTACGCCTGGCTGCGCGCGGACAACTGGCGCGAGGTGATGCGCGACCCGTCGCAGCTTGACGCCGAGATCCGGGCCTACCTTGAGGCCGAAAACGCCTATACCGCCGCGCAGATGGCCGGCACGGAAGGCTTGCAGGAGGCGCTGTTCGCCGAAATGCGCGGGCGGATCAAGGAGGATGACGACACCGTACCCGCGCCGGACGGTCCGTGGGAATACTTCGTGCGTTTCGTGGAGGGCGGCGAGCATCCGGTGTTCTGCCGCCAGCCGCGCGGCGGGGGCACCGACCAGACGCTGATCGACGGTAACGCGCTGGCTGAAGGCAAGCCGTATTTCCAGCTTGGTGGCGTCGACCATAGCCCGGACCACCGGCTGATTGCCTATGGTTATGATGACAAGGGCTCGGAATACTACACCGTGCGGTTGCGCGAGGCCGAGGGCGGCGCAGAATTGGCCGACCAGATCGCGGACACCACCGGCGGCGTTGAATGGGCCGACGCGCAGAGCTTTTATTACGTGCGGCTCGATGAGAACCACCGTCCGCTTCGCGTGTTCCGGCACGTTCTGGGCACGCCGGCCGAACAGGACGCGCTGGTCTACGAGGAGCCGGACGAGGGCTTTTACGTCGGCGTCGGGTCCACGCAGTCGCGCCGCTACATCATCATCCAGACGGGCGACCACCAGACGAGCGAAATCCGCCTGATCGACACCGAAAAGCCTGACGCCGAGCCCGTGCTCGTGGCCGCGCGCGAGCCGGGCCATGAATACGATGTCGAGCACTGGGGCGATGAACTCCTGATCCGCACGAATGAAGGCGGCGCGGAGGACTTCAAGATCATGACCGCGCCGATCGACACGCCGGGCCGCGAGAACTGGCGCGAGTTGATCCCGCACAAGGAAGGCCGGCTCATCCTCGGGATGACGGCGTTCAAGGATTTCTTCGTGCGGCTGGAGCGTGAGGACGGGCTGCCGCGCATCGTCATCCGCGCGCGCGACGGCAGCGAGTACGCGATCGCCTTCGATGAGGACGCCTACGCGCTCGGCATCTCGGGCGGCTTCGAGTACGACACGACGACCCTGCGGTTCACCTACTCCTCCATGACGACGCCGTCGCAGACCTTCGATTACGACATGGCGACGCGCGAGCGGGTGTTGCGCAAGATGCAGGAGGTGCCGAGCGGCCACGACCCGGCGGACTACCGCACCCGGCGCATATTCGCGACCGCGCCGGACGGCGAGACCGTGCCGATCTCGCTTCTGTGGCACAAGGACACCCCGCTCGACAGCACCGCGCCGGTGCTGCTGTTCGGCTACGGCGCTTACGGCATTGCCATGCCGGCGGGCTTCGGCACGGCGCGGCTAAGCCTGGTCGATCGCGGCTTCATCTACGCGATCGCGCATATCCGCGGCGGCAAGGACAAGGGCTACCGCTGGTATCGGCTGGGCCGGCGCGAGCACAAGACCAACACCTTCACCGACTTCATCGCGGCGGGTGAATATCTCGCGGCGCAGGGCTACACCACGCGCGGCAACATCGTCGCGCAGGGCGGCTCGGCCGGCGGGATGCTGATGGGCGCGGTGGCAAACATGGCGCCGGACCTGTTCCGCGGGATCATCGCGGAGGTGCCGTTCGTGGACGTGCTCAACACCATGCTGGACGCGAGCCTGCCGCTCACCCCGCCGGAATGGCCCGAATGGGGCAACCCGATCGAGTCGCCGGAGGAATACCGGCAGATCGCCGCCTATTCGCCCTATGACAATGTGACCGCGCAGAATTACCCGCACATCCTGGCGCTCGCCGGGCTGACCGACCCGCGCGTGACCTACTGGGAGCCGGCGAAATGGGTGGCGAAGCTGCGCGCCAACAAGACCGACGGCAACCTGCTGCTCCTGAAGACCAACATGGAGGCCGGCCACGGCGGCGCTTCGGGGCGTTTCGAGCGGCTGAAGGAGGTCGCGCTGGCCTTCGCCTTCGCGCTGAAGATCACCGGCCGGGCGGAAGCGCAGCCGCCGCAGCGCAGGGCCGAGGCATGATGCGCGCCGTGCTCGCCGCCGTCTTCGCCGTGGGGCTCGCAGCGCCGGCCGCCGCCGAGCCGGCGGAGACGCTGGAATTGCGCGTCGGGGAGCCGGCCGAGATCGCGCTAGAGGCGAACCCCACGACCGGCTATCAGTGGCGCATCGACAAGGACGCGAGCGAAGGGCTGGACAAGCTGGACATCACCGATCTCGGCACCGGCGAACCGGAGAGCAAGCGGCTCGGCGCGCCGACCGTCCATCGCTGGCGTCTGGCGCCGCGCGCGCCCGGCAGCGCCCGGCTCGAGCTCATCTATCTGCGCGCGTGGGAGGACAAGCCGCCCCGGCGACGCCAGAGCTACGACATCACCATCACGAACTGAGTGGAGACCCGATGCCCCGCCCTCTCGACGGCCCCCGCCTCGCGCCCGCCAGCGGCACGGCCCGCAGCCTCGTCGTCTTCGTCCATGGCTACGGCGCGAATGGCGACGACCTGATCGCGCTCGGCCAGATGTGGCAGGCCGCCCTGCCCGACACCGTCTTCGTCTCGCCGCACGCGCCAGAGGAGTGCGCGGCCAACCCGTTCGGCGGGCGGCAGTGGTTCCCGCTGACCCTGCGCGACGAGCAGGAGCTGGTCGATGGGCTGGCGCAGGCCGGCCCGGACCTCGACGCGTTCCTCGATGCCGAGCTTGAGCGCCACGGGCTGGGGCCGGAGGCGCTGGCGCTGGTGGGGTTTTCGCAGGGCACGATGATGGCGCTGCATGTGGGGCTGCGGCGCGCGGGCGGTCTGGCGGCGTTGGTCGGCTATTCCGGCGTGCTGGCGAACGCGGCGGCGCTGGCCGGGGAGATCGCCGCGCGCCCGCCGGTGCTGCTGGTGCATGGCGCGCAGGACGAGCTGATCCCGGCGCAGGCGCTTGCGCACACGCGCGATGCGCTTCAACGCGTGGATGTGCCGGTGGAGGCGCACTTGCGCGAGGGGCTGGGCCACGGCATCGACGAGGAGGGCCTGCGGCTCGGCGCGGGGTTTCTCGCGCGGCATCTGGCGGGCGCGGGGTAGGCCGCCGTCATCGCGAGGCCCGCAGGGCCGAAGCGATCCAGATGTTTCCGCCAGTCGCTGAATTGCGTCGCTTCGCTCGCAATGACGCGGGTGGCGAACCTGACAGAGATTTCATCTGGCTGGTCGTTTCATGCTCACGGTCCTGCGTTACATAACGGGACAGGACCAAGCCAAAACCCGCAGCCAGACGTATCGCAGGCATGACCACGATCGACGCGACCCGCCCCCGCCGCGCCGTCTCGACCGCGCGCCTCGCCCGCCTTTGGGGCGAGTTCGTCGCGCTTTACATCGGCGTGCCGCTGGCCTGCGCCTTCCTGCTGCGCCCGGAGGATGTCGTCAACGTGCTGGCGGTCAGCGCGGCGGCGGGCGTCATCCTGCTGGCGCTCACGCCGGGCTGGCGCTGGGTCCGCCTGCTCATATGCCAGCCGATTCGCGATCTGACGATCCTGGCCGTGTTCGCCCTCGTCGCGGCGGGAATTATCTACAGCCTTGTCGAGCGGGTCGCGCCGTGGGCCTATCTCTCGCTGCCGACGCAGCGCACGGACCTCTGGATCATGATCATGGCGCTGTACCCGTTCCTGTCAGCGCTGCCGCAGGAGCTTTTGTTCCGCGCGCTCTTCTTCGAGCGGTACGGCGTGTTGTTCGGCTGGCACGGCGATCATGCGCGCGTGCCCTGGCTGGCGATTTTCGTGAATTCCCTGTGCTTTGGCCTCGCGCACCTGTTCTACTGGAACTGGGTCGCGGTGGGGCTCACAGCCGTCGGCGGGCTGGCCTTCGCCTATGCCTACACGCGGCTGAACTCGTTTCCGCTGGCCTTTCTCATGCATGTCGCCGCGGGCCAGCTCATCTTCACGCTCGGGCTCGGCCTGTTCTTCTACCACGGCGCGATCGGAATGGGTTAAGCGTTTGATCCTGCGACAAGAGCACTTGTGAACAGGCTTCACAGAACTGACATAGGGTTATAGTATCTCTCTAACTCGGAGCACGTAAGCCAGCGTACTTTGGGCACCCGGGCACCGGGAACCATGGGAAGGGAAAACGTGAACGCCGCCGCAGCCGTCTCGCCGGGGATGTGCCCGGCCCTTGTCCTCAACGCCGATTTCCGGCCCCTGAGCTACTACCCTCTTTCGCTCTGGAGCTGGCAGGACACGGTGAAAGCCGTCTTTCTCGACAGGGTGAACATTGTCTCCACCTACGACAGGGTGGTGCGAAGTCCGAGCTTCGAGATGAACCTGCCCAGCGTGGTTTCTCTCAAGCAATATGTCCGCCCTGCCCTCTACCCCGCTTTCACCCGCTTCAACGTTTTTCTCCGCGACAAGTTCTCCTGCCAGTATTGCGGCGACACCGAGGACCTGACCTTCGATCATCTGATCCCGCGCTCCAAGGGCGGCCTGACGCGCTGGGACAACGTGACGACCGCCTGCGCCCCCTGCAACCTGCGCAAGGGCGGCAAGATGCCGGAAAAGGCGAAGATGTGGCCGGCGCAGATGCCCTATCGCCCGACCGTGCATGAGCTGCACCGCAATGGCCGCGCGTTCCCACCGAATTACCTGCACGAGAGCTGGCTGGACTATCTCTACTGGGATACCGAGCTGGAGCCGTAAAGCCGGATCAGCGCCAACGTCACGCTCTCCAGCGCGGCTCTGCCGCGCT
This sequence comes from Dichotomicrobium thermohalophilum, assembly GCF_003550175.1. NCBI lineage: Bacteria > Pseudomonadati > Pseudomonadota > Alphaproteobacteria > Hyphomicrobiales > Hyphomicrobiaceae > Dichotomicrobium > Dichotomicrobium thermohalophilum. The sequence goes on along the minus strand of NZ_QXDF01000001.1, from coordinate 1,359,045 downwards.
GAGCCGCCGGAGTCGAAGACGGGCGCGAAGCGACCACTGGCGGCCGGTCCGTTGGGCCGGAACCGGCGGACGGATGTCCGCCGGAAGCAAAGAAAACCTGGCCTTGCGGCCTCGCAATGAAGGGGCAATCAATCCAGCTTGAAGCCCTTGGCGCGGATGAACGCGCCGAAGTCCGCACGCTCCGGAAGGTTATACTGCCGGGCCTTGTCCTCTGACCATGTATAGGGCTCCGCCTCGCCCAACTCGCGCGCGCGACGCTGGCGGGCGTAAGGCTGTTCGGCGGCACGGCGGGCGTCGTAAGCCGTGATCGCCTGGCGCTGGCCCGTGTCATCGAAGCGGCCGTCGTGGATGGTCGCGTTCAACGGCAGGCGCAGGCTGATCTCCGGTTCCTCAGCCGGCCGCCCCACGGCAAGCGCCGCGACCGGAAATACGTGATCCGGCAGGCCGAGCAGGTCGCTCGCTTCCTGCGCGCGGTTGCGGATCGCGCTGATTGGGCAGACGCCGAAGCCGTAAGCCTCCGCCGCGAGCACGAAGGCCGCGAGCACAATCCCCGCATCGACGCTGGCGTTGAAGAACGCATCCAGATGGTCGTTGACGAATTCGCGCCCGCGCAGCTCGTGGATGAGCCGCTGGCGGCGATGGTTCGCGCAGATCACGGCGAAGGCCGGCGCGCCAGCCGTCCAGGCCTGCTCAGACACCAGCGCGGCGAGCGCGTCGCGCTGGTCCGGCTCGGTCACGAGGACGATGTCGCGCTGCTGCAGGTCGCTCTTCGTCGGCGCGGCGAGCGCCAGCGCGGCGATCATGTGAAGCTCTTCGGCCGTCGGGGGCGGATCGCGGAACGCGCGCACCGAACCGCGCGACGCCAGCGCCTGCCACAGCGCAGGGGGCTCTCCGGCCACCGCGTCCGTCAGCCGCTCGGCCGCAGCGCCGAAGCGGCGCGTGAGCGCTGCCTTCACTGCCGTCCAGTTCCCCGCCTTCGCCATTCGATCACCTCTGCCGTCCGACGCCGCCGCCCGGAATTTGATGTTGAACCCCGTGGCCAAAAGACTACCATCGACCAATGAACGGGTGAGCGGACGGGGCCAGAAGGATGTCTCAACATGCTTGGAATTTCGACCAATAAAGTCGCCTACATCATTCTCAAGGCCCGCGAATGGGACGTGAAAACCCAGCCCTGGCAGGACGCGGACCCGAGCGGCTTCACCGATTACGACAACCAGTCCATCCTCGAGGATATCTCGAACGTCTCCGAAGACGCCACCCGCACGGAGTTGTCCGAGTTCATCGGCGGCCTCAACGAGGACGAGAAGGCCCGGCTCGTCGCGCTGGTGTGGGTTGGCCGCGGCACCTACGACCCGGCGGACTTCGAAGAGGCTGTGAACGTCGCCAAGAGCGAGGACACCACGCCCACGGAGAACTATCTGCTCGGCATCCCGCTTCTGCCCGATTTCCTGGAAGAGGGCCTGTCGAAGATGGGCGTGAACGTGGACGAGGTGGAAAGCGACATCATGTAGGAGGCGGGCCGGGGCTTTCGGGCTGGACAGCGCGGCCCGGATTTCCTACAAAGCTGGGGACATAGCAGGCCATCGGTCGATCGCCATGCATTTTGTGGTGTTCGTGAGCTTGCCATCCTGCCTGCCCGTCCTTTGCGCCCAGGTAGCTCAGTTGGTAGAGCATGCGACTGAAAATCGCAGTGTCGGTGGTTCGATTCCGCCCCTGGGCACCATCTCGGAGCTTCCGCGAAGCATAATCCGTTCGTGCGGTGCAACTCTCCCATGCGCTGCCCCGGGGTTGACGCCGCCCGCCCCCGCCCTCACCGTTTAAGCCTCGTCGTTCCGCCGGCCAGCGCGCCCAAGCCGCGGCGCCGGCTCCGTGCGCCACCCTTGAAGGACGCCGAATGCTCCAGGCCCCAGCCACCGAGGCCGACAGCGCCCAGCGCCTGCGCGACATCGCCCTGATGTGCTGCACCGTCACGCTGTTCGGCGCGCTGGACACGACCGCGAAATACCTCACGACCGTCGCCGGTCTGCCGGTCACGCAGGTGGTGTGGACCCGCTTCCTCATGCACCTGCCCTTCGCACTGGCCGCCGTCGGCCCGGCGGTGTTCATCGAGGCGCTGCGGGCCAACCGGCCCGGCCTGCAGTGGCTGCGCAGCACCTTCCTGTTCCTTACGACCGCCTTCAACTTCGCCGCCCTGCTCTACCTTCAACTTGACCAGACGGTGACGATCTTCTTCCTCGGCCCGCTGCTCATTGCCGCGCTGGCCGGACCGCTGCTCGGCGAATGGGTCGGCTGGCGGCGCTTCCTGGCGATATGCACCGGCTTCATCGGCGTGCTGTTCGTGGTGCGCCCCGGCTTCGGCGGCGTCCATTGGGCGATCCTGTTTTCGTTCGGCGCGGTGACGACCTACGCGCTCTACAATATCTCGACGCGCTACCTTGCCCATCATGACACCTGGCGCACGACGCTGGTCTACTCACCGCTCGCGGGCGTGCTGGGAATGGCGCCGTTTGCGCTTTACAACTGGCAGTGGCCATCGGATGCCTTCACCTGGCTGCTGCTGCTCTCGCTCGGCTTCTGGGGCGGTCTGGGGCACTGGCTGCTGATCCTGGCCCATCGCAACACGCCCTCGCCGGTACTGGCGCCCTTCGTCTATTTCGGGCTGATCTCCGTGACGGCGCTGCAATACGTGGTGTTCGGCGACGTGCCGAGCGCGTGGACGCTCGCGGGCGGGCTCATCATTGTCGGTGCGGGGCTCTACCTGATCTACCGCGAGCGGCAGGTGAAAGGCACGCCAGAGCCGATCGCACCGCCGAAGTGAGAGAGGTGCTAGGGATGCAGATCCTGCCGATCACGCCGCAGTCCTGCGAGATGGACATCATACGCCGCCTGCTGAGCGATGCGGGCCTGCCCACGGATGATCTTGCCGAGCCGCAAGTCTTGCTCTGGGGCGCGGCGCATCACGGTCAGCTTGTCGGAAGCGTCGGTCTGGAACACGCGGGGCGCGCCGGACTTCTGCGCTCACTGGTCGTGGGGCCGGCCTGGCGTGGAAACGGCCTGGCGGGCCGGCTCTGCCACTTTGCTTTTGAACGCGCGCGGGACGCGGAGATGGATGCGCTATACCTTTTGACGGAGAGCGCGGCAGGCTATTTTCGCGCCCTCGGCTTCGCGGAGATCGACAGGGGCGAGGCGCCGCCAGAGATCGCGGCAACACAGCAGTTTTCCAGCTTGTGCCCCGGAGATGCCGCTTTCATGCGTAAGCGGCTTTGAGGCGGTTTTCTGCCACCAGCGCGCGGATATTGCCCAAGCTATCAAGCGCTAGCAGCTTCTGCGCGAAGCGCTCGGTCTCATCGCCGAGATACGGCGCCGCGAGCGCGCGGAACTTGGCGCGGAATTCGTCTTCGCTCAGGAAATTATCCGGCTCACCGCGCGGCACCTCCACGAACCGCTCGAAACGCCCGCGCGGCGTCGTGATCGTGGCCTTGCCGGCCATATTCGCGGGCAGCGCCGCCTCGGCGTCCGCGTCCACCACGCAGTCCACCCGACGGCACAGCGCGAGCGTGTCCGCATCGGCCAGGTGGCGCGGATAATCGTCCCAGTCCAGCCGGCCCTCGCGCAGCACGACGCCTGCGCAGAACGGCATCGAGAACTGCCCGTCCACGATGTTTTCCGGCGCCTGCTTCGCCGCCAGCGGCTCGCCGATAATGTTGAGCCCCACGCGCGGCAGGCCGATCGTGATCGCCTCGACCTCCTCTGGCGCGATGGCGTGTTCGGCCCGGAGGGCGGCGATCGCATCCATTGCTGCATGCGAATAGCGGCAGCTCGGATAGGGCTTCACCGCCAGCCGCATCGTCTCCCAACGCTCGCCCAGCCCGGCGACGGCCTTGGCAGGGTCCGGCGCGGGCGCGTAGGCGCTCAGGAAGCCAGCCTTGCCCTCGAACGCGCCCGTCGGCCCACGATAGCCCTCGCTCGCGAGCATGGCGGCCATCAGCCCATTCTGCGCCGCCTGCCCCACATGGCTGCGCTTCGTCCACGCGCCGTTATCGAGAAACTGCATGGAGCCAGCCGCCTGCGACAGCGCGATGCCAAAGGTCGAGACCAGCCCAGCCCGGTCCAGCCCGAGCAGCTTGCCCGCGGCCGCCGCCGCGCCGAACACGCCGCAGGTCGCCGTGGGGTGGAAGCCGCGCGCGTAATGGTCGGACGGGCCGAGCGCCAGCGACAGGCGGATCTGGATTTCATAGCCCGCCACGACCGCTGCGATCAGCTCGCGCCCGCTAGCGCCCGTCATCTCCGCGGCCGCGAAGGCCGCCGGGAAGATCGGCGCGGAGGAATGGATCGAGCCGGCGGCGTGCGTGTCGTCGAAATCAAGCGAATGCGCCAGCGCGCCGTTCAATAGCGCGGCGGCGGGCGGCGCGTATCGGGCCGCGTCCCCGAACACGGTGCAGTCCCCGCGCAAGCCCATGCGCTCGACCGCGCGGACCATCGACGGCGTCGACTCCGCGTCATGCCGCGCCCGTACAATGATCCCGACCGTATCGAGCATCAGCAGCTTGGCGCGGTCAGCCACCTCGCCGGGCAGCGCGTCGAAGGTGAGGTCGGCGGCGAAGCCCGCCAGCGTTTCTGTGATGTTATCCATGGCGCGTCCTCCCCGGCGCGGTTTTCATTATCGCGCCATTATCGCCCGCACGCCGGCCCATGCAATCAGCAGATGCGCGGCAGCGGGTCGTCCTCCAGCTCGTCGAGCAGGCGTTCGCCGCCAATCTCAGTTTCCAGCACGACGCGCGGCGCGTCGCCCGCCACCTGGCCAATCTCGGCGGCCTGCGCGCCTTCGGGCAATGCGCGCCACGCCTCCAGCAAGGGCCCGGCGTCTTCTGGGCCGACCACAGCCACGACGCGGCCCTCGCAGGCCAGATAATACGGGTCGAAGCCCAGCATCTCGCAGACGCTCGTGGTGGCCGGATGGAGCGGAATGCAAGGCTCGGACAGGCGGATGCCCTGGCCGGTCGCCTGCGCGATCTCGTTGGCCACCGTCGCCAGCCCGCCGCGCGTGGGATCGCGCAGGAAGCGCAGGCCATCGAGCGCCCACGCCGCCTCGCACAGGCCGAGCACCGACGCGCAGTCGGAGCGCACATCGCCGCGCAGGTCGAAATCCTCCCGCGCGAGCATCACCGCCGTGCCGTGATCGCCGACCGGCCCGCTGACCAGGACCTTGTCGCCCGGACGGATACCGGCGAAGGACAGGCCGCCGCGCACCGTCTCGCCGAGCCCGGTGACGGTGAGGTAAGCGCCGCCGCCCTGGCCGTGCGGGACGACCTTGGTATCGCCCGCGAGCACCGTCGCGCCCGAGCCGCGCACCGCTTCCGCAAAGCTACGCACCAACCGGGCAAGCTGTTCGACCGGCAGCCCCTCCTCCAGAATGGCGCTCAAGGTCAGCCAGCGCGGACGCGCGCCGCACACCGCAAGATCGTTGATCGTGCCGTTCGCCGCCAGCGTGCCGAGATCGCCGCCCGGGAATTCGAGCGGCTGCACGGTGAAGCCGTCCACCGTCATCATCAGATTGCCGCCTGTCGCGGGCACGGGCGTCGCGTCGAGCCCCTGCGCGAGCGCCGGCTCGTCGAACGCCGCGAAGAAATGCGTCTCGATGAGCTGGCGCATCAGTCGGCCACCATTGCCGTGCGCCAGCGAAATCCTGTCCTCACTCATCATCCGCCTCGTTTGCCTGGCGCGCAGCGTATTCGACAAGCTGGCCAATGGCGAGGCCGCCGTCGTTGGCGGGAATGCGCGCGGGGATCACGACCGTGAACCCGGCTTGCGCGAGGCGGGCAGACAGCATCTCGGCCAGCTTGCGGTTCTGGAACACGCCGCCGGTCAGCCCGACGGCCTGGACCTCGGCCTCTTGCGCCAGCGCCCGGACCTGCCGGGCAGCGGCCTTCGCGACAGACGCATGAAATCCCGCCGCCTTTTCGGCCACGCTCAGATCATTGCGCAGCAACAAATCCAGCAGCGGCGCCCAGTCGAGCCGGAGCACGCCGTCACCATCGCGGAACAGCGGGACCTCGACAGCCGGCCCCTCCCCCGCCGCAGCCGCTTCCAGCTCCATCGGCCCCTGCCCTTCAAAGCTGGCCACGTCACGCCCCAGCGCAAGGCACGCCGCGGCATCGAACAGCCGGCCCACCGCGGACGTCGCCGGCGCATTCAGCCCCTTGCGCCACGCCGCCTCTGCCAGCCCGATGCCTTCGATATCGCGCGGGTACGCCCGCCCCGCCGCCCAGCACAGCGCCGCCGCGCTGCGCCACGGTTCGCGCCCGGCCTTATCGCCGCCGATGGGGTGGAACGGCCGCCATGACCCGGCCCGCCTCCATCCGCCCGGCGCACCGACCAGGGCCTCGCCGCCCCAGAGCGTGCCGTCCGCGCCGTAGCCGACGCCGTCCCAGGCGAGCACCAGCCAGCGCCGCACATCGGGCCGCTCGGCCGCCAGCGCGGAGGCGTGGGCGAAATGATGGAAGACCTCGCTTACTGGCAGCCCCGTCTCGCGCGCCCAGCGCCGCGACGCATAGCCGGGATGCGCGTCACAGACGATCCACTCCGGCCGCACGCCATAAAGCCGCGGCAGATCGGCGGCGACAGCCTCGTAAACCGAAAGCGCGCGCGGGCTGTCCAGATCGCCGATATGCGGCGAAAGCACCGCGCGGTTTCCCCAGCCAAGCGCGAGCGTCGCCTTCATGTGCCCGCCTGTCGCCAGCACCGGCGCATTTAACGGCATTGGCAGCTCGACCTCCAGCGGCGCAAGCCCCCGCCCGGGCCGGATCGTGCGGGCGCGCCCGGCGATCGGCCGGATCACGCTGTCATCCGCCGGCCGCGCGATTGGCCGGTCGTGGTGCAGGAAGGCATCCGCCACGCTGCCCAGCCGCCCTTCCGCCTCTGCCGCGTCGGTGATGACTGGCTCGCCGGAGATATTGCCCGAAGTGGCGACCAGCGGCCCGCCAAAATCGGTGAGCAGCAGGTGATGCAGCGGGCTGTAGGGCAGGAACGCGCCGATCTCGTCCAGCCCGGGCGCGATGCCGGGCGCGAGAGCGGCATCGGCGCGCTTCAGCGTCAGCACGATGGGCCGGACCGGATCGCACAACGCCGTGGCCGCCGTCGCGTCCGGCGCGAGATGAGCGCGCACTGCGTCCAGCCCGTCCGCGCCGGTCATCGGGAACATCACTGCGAGCGGCTTGTGCGGCCGGTTCTTGCGCGCGCGCAAGGCTGCGACGGCCTCCGCGTTGCCCGCATCGCACATCAGGTGGTAGCCGCCGACCCCTTTGACCGCGACGATCCCGCCCGCCTTGAGCCGCGCGACGCAGGCCGCCAGCGCCGCCTCGGTCGCGCCGATCCGCGTCTCGCCCTCCACATAGCTCAGCGACGGCCCGCAGACCGGGCAGGCCAGCGGCTGGGCGTGGAAGCGCCGGTCGACCGGGTCCTCGAACGCCGCCCGGCAATCGTCGCAGAGCGGGAAACCCACCATCGTCGTCGCCGCGCGATCATAGGGCAGCCCGGTGATGATCGTGTAACGCGGGCCGCACTGCGTGCAGTTGATGAAGGGGTAGCGGTAGCGCCGCGCGTTTGGATCGGCCAGTTCGCGCAGGCAGTCATCGCAGACGAACAGATCGGGCGGGAGGCTGACGCAAGGCGCATCGTCCGCCGCACTGGCGGCGATGGCGAAGTCTGTGAGGCCGGCAGGGCTGGCATCCTCGCAGTCCACGATCTCGGGCCGGGCGAGCGGCGGCGCATCGGGGACCAGCCGCGCCGCGAAATCATCGAGCGCCGCTTGCGGCCCCTCCACATGGATCAGCACATGACCGGAAGCGTTTTGCACCCAGCCCGCGACCCCGACCAATCGCGCCAGACGATAAACGAACGGGCGAAACCCGACCCCCTGGACGCGCCCACCGACGCTCAAACGCCGCGCGCGGCGCGCATCGACCGGGACGGGCGGCGCGCTCATGCAGGCTCGCGCTCACGCTGGGTGCGAATGCCGGAGGACCACCAGATGCGGCACGCCCCCTCGTCCGAAACCATGCACGGGCCGACCGGATTGCGCGGCGTACAAGCCTTGCCGTAAAGCGCGCATTCGTCCGGGTAGATCTTGCCGAGCACCACGCGGGCGCAATCGCACCCCGGCGGCATCTGCCCGGCGCGCTTGCGGTCTTCGGCCGGGTCGACGGCGAAGCGCAGGCGGGCATCATGCGCGGCATAGTCCGGCTTGAGCGAATAACCCGAAGCCGGGATTTCACCGATGCCGCGCCAGTTGGCCGGCACAACGTCCATCACACGGTTCAGGATGTCCTGCGCGCAGGCGTTGCCCTCGGGGCGCACGACCTCGCCATAGCAGTTGTCGAGGAAGGGCCGGCCTTCGACATACTGGCGCACCGCCGAATAAATCCCCGACAGCAGGCTTTCGGTGTGGAAGCCGGCAACGGCGGCCGGCACGTTGTGCTGGTCCACCACGAAGCGCCATTCATTCGCGCCCATGATGGTGGCGACGTGGCCCGGCGCGACGAGCGCGTCAAATCCGGGCGCCTCGCTCTCCAACAGCATCGCCACCGCCGGCCAGGTGCGCCGCCCGGCAAGCAGGATTGACAGATTATCCGGCACGCCTTCGGCCATCAGGCTTGCGACCGGGGCCATCGTTGTCTCGAAACCGGCGGCGAAGAACACGACCTCCCGCTCCGGTGAGTCGCGGGCGATGCGCAGCGCCTCTTGCGGCGAGGCGATCGGGCGGACATCCGCGCCGGCGTCCTTTACGGCCTGCAGGCTGCGGGGCATCCGCTTCGGCACGTTCGCGGGCACATGCAGCATGTCGCCGAACGCCACGAGCGTCACATCAGGGCGCTGCGCCAGTTCAATCGCCGCGAAGATGTCCTCCTCCGGGCAGACGCAGACCGGACAGCCCGGCCCGGGGATCAGCTCCACGCCCTCGGGCATGACAGCGCGCACGCCTGCTTTCGAGATGGTGCGCTCGTGCCCGCCGCAGACATTGAGCACGCGGACATGCTGGCCCGCGCTGATCTCGCGGATGCGCTCAAGCCATTCCTTGGGCGTGGGCATGGGGGGCTCCGTTATTCGGCGGCGTGCATCAGGGCGCCATCCGGCTGCATGACCGGGTTCAGCGGCGCGCCCTGCTTCAGGTCGGCGACGCGGGCGTCCAGCCAGTTCAACCACGGCGCGAGACTGTCCGCATCGCGGCTGGAGACGGTCAGGCACGGCGCGGCATTCGCCAGATTGCGCAAGGCGGCTTCCGCGCGCTCTGGCTGGAAGTCGTCAAGCACGGCCAGCAGATCGCCCTTCGTCAACAGCATCAGGTCCGTCGAGCGGAACATGACCGGGTATTTCGCCGGCTTGTCATCGCCCTCTGTCGTGGAGAGCAGCGTGACGTTCAGGTGATGGCCCAGATCAAAGCTCGCCGGGCAGACGAGGTTGCCGACATTCTCGATGAACAGGATGTCGAGATCGCCAAGGGTCAGGTCGTGCAGAGCGCGATGCACCATGTGCGCATCAAGATGGCAGGCCGTGCCGGTCGAAATCTGCACCGCTGGCACGCCCTTGGCGCGAATGCGCTCGGCATCGTTCTCGGTCTCCAGATCGCCCTCGATCACACCGATGCGGTAGCGCCCGGCCAGCGCATCGATGGTTGCTTCCAGTAATGCCGTCTTGCCCGCGCCGGGCGAGGACATGAGGTTGATGCACAACACACCCGCGCGGTCCAGATGCTCGCGGTTATGCGCGGCAGCGTGGTTGTTCTTGGACAGCAGGTTTGAGAGCACCGAAACCGTTTCGGTCGCTTCCTCCTTCGGCAGGCGTTCAAGACTGTCAGGCGTAGTGGAGCAACCGCAGGTTCCGCACATCAAAACCTCCCTAATTTGCCGAGGCGGGCGCCCGGCTCAGTTCGACGCTTTTCAGCAGCAGTTCGTCGCCGGAGACGACACGCACGCGCCAGTCACCGCAGGCGCTGCAAATCAGCTTGTTCGGCGCTGCGGGCCCCTGAGCCCCGCAGCCCGTGCACTGCACGCGGATATCGCCCGTTTCGACAACCAGTTCCGCCTCCGAGGCCACAGAGCCCGCGCGCGCGATCGGAAATGCGTTCTGTAGCAGGTCGATCTCGACCCCGGACAATGGCCCGATCAGGACGGTCACGCTGGTGACTTCCGAGGCACCGTTCAGCGCCGCCACCCGCTCGACCTCGCCGATCAATCCCTGACACACGGCCAGTTCATGCACGCGGGGCGTCCTCCTGTTCAAGGATCTGGTCGTAAAGTTCCCAGGTGGAGCGCGCCTCGGCCTCGGTCATCTTCTGCAAGGCGTAGCCGACATGCACCATCACCATGTCGCCGGGCGCGACCGTCTCATGCTGCATCATGAACAGACTCACCGTGCGCTCGACGCCCTTCGCCTCACACGTCGCGTTCAGGCCGTCGACCTCGACCACGCGCATCGGGATCGCCAGACACATGCTCCGACCCTTTTCTCCGGTGCAAAATCGATTGCTGACCTTACTGCATAAGCTGTCAACTTTCCTTGACTTTTATCAAGGAAGGCTGTGCGCGGCCGTGCTATTCAAGAGCTTAACTTTTCGGCAAGCGGTATCCCGGAAACGCGATGGATGAGAGGCGTGACATCCTGATCCTCGGGCTCGGCAACCGGCTCATGAGCGATGATGCCGCCGGGCCGCTGGTGATTGACCGGCTAGCCGAGAGTGGCGTTGCGGGCGCGCGGTTGTGCGACGGCGGGACGATCGGCATGGCGCTTCTGCCCGATATCGAAGCCTCCCGTGCGTTAATCGCCGTGGATGCCGCGCATTTCGATTCCGTGCCCGGCACGGTTCGTGTGTTCGAGGGCGCGGAGATGGACCGTCAACTCGGCACCAAGAAATTCAGCGCCCATGATGTCGCGCTGTCAGACCTGATCGGCGCGGCGGCGATGCGCGGCACCTGCCCGGCGCGGCGGGCCCTCGTCGGCGTGCAGCCTGTTCAGGCAACGCTCGGAACGGAACCGACACCGGCGGTCGCCGCGGCGATCGGGGAAATGGCGGCGCGTGTTCTCGAACTCGCAGCGCGCTGGCGCGTGGAGGTCGAAGCGGCATGAGCCACAAGATCTTCGAAGCACCGCCATCCGACCCCAAGGGTCTCACCACCGGCCTTGCCGACGCCGTGATTCCAGAGATCGCCTCGCTGCTCGACGACCTCATTGAAAACGGCAACGAAGGCGCGATCGACTTGCGCAGTCTGCCCATGACGGATGCCGACCGCGACGCCCTGCGCGAAAAACTCGGGACTGGCGAAGTGCGGGCGACGCTTGAGGTTGCCGGCACATCGACAATCGAGGAAACCGCGATCCGAGGCGTCTGGTGGATCCGGCACGAGGCGGGCGACGGCCAGATCGCCAACGAGCAGATCGCCATTACCCTGCTTCCCGACATCCTGCGCACCCACCCGGACGACCTGCCGCAAGGCCGCGCGCGGCTGGAAGAATTGCTGAATCCCAGCGAACCGGAGGAGACCGACTTATGAGGCAAGCCGAGACGCTTGGCGAGCAGCTGGCACGGAAGGGCATCTCCCGGCGCGCCTTCCTGAAATATTCGGCCTATCTGGCCTCGATCATGGCGCTGCCGCCCACTGCCAGCAAGGTGCTCGCCGAAGGACTGGCGCAGGCGCGGCGTCAGGCGGTCATCTGGCTGTCCTTCCAGGAATGCACCGGCTGCACGGAGTCGTTGACCCGCGCGCAGGGGCTCACGCTCGAAGACCTGATCTTCGATTTCATCTCGCTGGACTATCACCACACGCTGCAGGCCGTCTCCGGCGAGGCCGCCGAGGATGCACGGCGCCGCTCAATGGAGGAGAACAAGGGCAAGTACATCGTTATCGTCGACGGCTCGATCCCGACGAAGGATGGCGGCGTCTATTCAACCATCGCGGGTCACACCAACGTCGACATGCTCGCCGAGACGATCGAGGACGCCTTCGCGGTCGTCGCGGTGGGAACCTGCGCGGCGTTCGGCGGCCTGCCCTACGCCAAGCCGAACCCGACCGGCGCTGTCCCCGTTTCCAAGCTCGTCGGCGACAAACCGCTCATCAACATCCCCGGCTGCCCCCCGGTGCCCGAGGCCATGACCGGGACGCTTTCGCACATCCTGTCATTCGGCGAACTGCCCGCGCTCGACCACATGAACCGACCGCTCGCGTTCTTCGGCGAGACAATCCATGACCGCTGCTATCGCCGGCCGTTCTACGAAGAAGGCAAGTTTGCCAAGAGCTTCGACGACGAAGGCGCGCGCAAGGGCTGGTGCCTCTATGAACTCGGGTGCAAGGGGCCGATCGCCTACAACGCCTGCGCCACGGTCAAGTGGAACGGCGGCATATCCTTCCCGATCCAGTCGGGGCACGGCTGCTTCGCTTGCGCCTCCCCGAACTTCTGGGACCAGGGCGGCTTCTACAAACCGCTGTCGGCGAGCATCGCACCGGCCGGCACGGCGGCGGGCATAGCGGCGGCCGCTGGCGCAGCCGTCGGTGCCGGCACGGCCTGGATGGCGCGCCGGCGCAGCAAGGCAATCGCCGAGGAACACGCCGGCAACGAGGAGGGATGAGCATGACGGGCTTGTTGGAATTCGCGCGCGGGCCGGCGCTCCAGATCGCAGTCGCGATCTTCGTGTTCGGTACCATCTGGCGGCTGGTGGCGCTGTTCCTGCTGCCAAAGAAGCTGACACCGTCGCGCAAGCGCGAGGGAGCGTCCAGCCGCCCGATGGGCGCGGCGCGCGGCATTCTCTCGCGCTTCGTCCCGCACAAGGCCTTTGCGCGACAGAGCCTGTTCTCGGTGGTCAATGGCTACGTGTTCCACCTCGGCCTGGCGATCGTGGTGTTCGGCTATGCGCCACACATCCTGTACATCGAGGGGCTCCTGGGCGTTTCCTGGCCCGCGCTGCCCTCTCCGCTGATCTACGTCGTCGGGGCGATCACGCTGGCTTCGCTGGTGGCCGCGCTCATCCGTCGGCTCGCCAATCCGGTTCAGCGACTCATCTCCAGTGCTGACGATTACTTCAGCTGGGCGGTGACGACGGCCCCTCTGGTGACCGGCATGATGGCCGCGGGTAATGTCGGCGGCTCATACGAGACCATCCTGGCCATTCATCTGTTGAGCTTCGCGGTGCTGCTAATCTGGCTGCCGTTCGGCAAGCTCATGCACACATTCCTGTTCTTCATTTCGCGCGGTGCCACTGGCGCGCGCCTAGCTTGGCGGGGAGCGAAAGTCTGATGACGGCGGACCACTACAAGAAAGACACGACACCCGAACCGGCCCGGTTCGACAAACAGGGTGACATGCCCGACGAGGAGCGTGTGCGCAACGCCATGCGCGCCTTTGTCAGCGACTTCGGCATGTCCGTCGCCAGCCACATGTCGGCCTGCGTGCGCTGCGGGCTGTGCGCCGAGGCCTGCCATTTCTACGTTACGACCGGCGACCCGAAATACACGCCCATCCACAAGCTGAAACCGTTTCAGCAAGCCTATGACCGGGAGATGAGCGCCTTTGCGCCGATCTACCGGATGTTCGGCCTCGTCAAGGAGGTCGACATCGAAGAACTGCAGGACTGGGAAGAGCTCATCTATGACAGCTGCACGCTGTGCGGGCGCTGCACGCTGATCTGCCCGATGGGCATCGACATTGCCGAGTTGGTGAAGGAAGCGCGCCACGGCATGTATGAGGCGGGCCTGCTGCCCGACCGTCTCGCGCACATCACCCGAAATGCGGAGACCCGGCACAGCCCGTTCGGCACGAAAGAGGACTTCATCAGCACGATCAAGGAGATCGAGGAGAAGTTCAACATCTCGATCCCGGTCGACAAGGAAAAGGCCGACATCCTCGTCACCACCGCGCCGGGCGAGTTGGAATCGCATCAGAAGTCGCTGGCGGATACGGTCAAGATCCTCGACTCCATTGGTGCGGACTGGACCTTTTCCTCGGATGCGTTCGAGGCAACCAACTTCGGTTTCCTGTCGGGCAATATGCGCCTGCAGAAGGACCTGACGATGCGCATCATCGACAAGGCGGTCGAGATCGGGGCAAGCACGCTGCTGCTGCCCGAGTGCGGCCACGCCTATGGCGCCGCGCGTTGGGAGGCCGGCGACTGGTATGGCAAGCCGGCGCCGGTCAATGTCCTGCACATGGTCGAGTTTCTCGATCAGCTCATCGCGGAGGGACGCATCAAGGTCAAGAAGGTCGGCGAGACGGCGACGTTCCATGACCCATGCCAGATCATCCGCCGCGGCGGGCTGGAGGAAGCGCCGCGTCGCATCCTCGCCGCGCTCGGCTATGAGCTGCGCGAGATGGAGGATCACGGTTCCTACTCCTATTGCTGCGGGGGCGGCGGCGGCGTTCTGGCCAATGAACGTGCGGCGCCGCTGCGCGAGCGCGTCTTCGACCTCAAGCGTCGGCAGGTCGAGGCCACCGGCGCGGAGCATTTCATAACGAGCTGCGGGCAATGCCGCATGACATTCGAGCGCGGCGCGAAAGCGGTGAACTGGGACAAGAAGCCGGAAAGCCTGATGGAGCTTGTCGCGGACAACATGGTGTCCTGAGGAGGTGTGACTTATGGCAGAGCGCGTCGTCGTCGATCCGATCACCCGCATCGAGGGGCACCTGCGCATCGAGGCGGAGACCGACAACGCGGGCGCCATCACCCAGGCCTACAGCTCGGGCACGATGGTCCGCGGAATCGAGATCATCCTGAAAGGCCGTGACCCGCGCGAGGCGTGGGCCTTCGCCCAGCGCATCTGCGGGGTGTGCACGCTAGTGCACGGTATTGCCTCGGTCCGCGCGGTGGAGGATGCGCTGGACTATACGATCCCGGCCAACGCGCAGCTCATCCGCAACCTGATGATCGCGGCGCAGCACGTGCATGACCATGTGATGCACTTCTACCACCTGCACGCGCTCGATTGGGTGGACGTCGTCTCCGCGCTCAAGGCCGACCCGAAGGCAACCTCCGAGCTACAGCAGTCGCTCTCCAGCCACCCGAATTCCAGCCCGGGCTACTTCCGTCAGGTCCAGAAGAAGGTGCAGGAGTTCGTCGAGAGCGGGCAGCTCGGCATCTTCGCCAACGGCTTCTGGGGCCACCCGGAATACAAGCTGCCGCCCGAAGCCAACCTGATGGCGCTGGCGCACTATCTGGAGGCGCTGGACTGGCAGCGCGACGTCGTGCGGCTGCACGCGATCTTCGGCGGCAAGAACCCGCACCCGAACTTCCTCGTCGGCGGCGCGCCCAGCCCTGTCAGCGCCGGCCCCGGCACGGACGGGACAGCCTCCACTGGCGTCAACATCGTCACACTGGAGGAAGTGCGCCGCATCATCCGATCTATGCAAGCCTTCATCGAGCAGGTCTACCTGCCCGACACGATCGCGATCGCCAGCTTCTACAAGGACTGGTTCCGCCGCGGCGAAGGCGTCGGCAATTTCCTGACCGTTGGCGACTTCCCCGAGCAAGGCATGGATGACCCGGAAAGCTGGTTCATTCCCGCAGGCGCGATCCTTAACCGCGACCTGAGCACGATCGAGCCGGTCGACCTCAACGACCAGGAGCAGGTGCAGGAGTTCGTCGCGCGCGCCTGGTACGACTACGAGGGCGGCAAAGATGTCGGTCTGCACCCGTATGACGGCGAGACAAACCTGAGCTACACCGGCCCGCAGCCGCCCTACAAGCAACTCAATGTCGAGGAGAGCTACTCCTGGCTGAAGTCGCCGCGCTGGCGCGGCAAACCGATGGAGGTCGGCCCGCTGGCCCGCCTCGCCATGCTCTACGCCACGGGCCACGAAGCAACGAAGAACCTGGCGGACAGCGCGCTGCAGCAGCTCGACCTCCCGCTGGAGGCGATCTTCTCGACAATGGGCCGCACGGCGGCGCGCACGATCGAATCGAAGGTGTTCGCCGACCAGATGGAAATCTGGCTCGACAACCTGATCGCCAACATCAAGGGCGGCGACAACCAGGTGCACAATACTGCGAAATGGGACCCCTCCACCTGGCCCTCCGTCGCGCGCGGTGTCGGCTTCATGGAAGCGCCGCGCGGCGCGCTTGGGCATTGGATCGTCATTAAGGACGGGGTGATCGACAATTATCAGGCGGTTGTTCCGAGCACCTGGAACGCCGGCCCGCGAGACGCGGAGGGGGGCATCGGCCCTTATGAGGCCGCGCTCATGGATGCCCACACGCTCCACGATCCCGAACAGCCGCTCGAAATCCAGCGAACTGTTCACAGCTTTGACCCATGCATTGCCTGCGCAGTCCATGTGACTGACCCAGACGGCGAGGAACGAGCACAGATTCGCGTGCGTTAATGCGACAGGTCCAAGGATCAGAAGAGGGGAACAATGGGTACGACGGAAGACCTGAACGGCGTAACTCTGGACGTCTTTACGCCCCAGGAAGTCAAGGAGATGTTCGATCGCAACGAGATCGTGGTGATCGACGTCCGCACGCCGAACGAGTATGCGTTCGAGCATATCCAGGGCGCAATGCTGTTTCCGATGTCGAGCTTCGACCCTGCCAAGCTCCCTTCGCAGGAAGGCAAGCGCGTCGTCTTCCATTGCGGCTCGGGCATGCGCTCGCACAAGACGGCGGAGAAGGCGGCCGCGGCCGGCCTGTCTCGGGTTGCTCACATGGAGGGCGGCTTCGGCGCCTGGAAGAACGCTGGCCTGCCCTATCTGGCGATCGATCCGGCCACCGGGTCGCTCGTGGAAAAACCGTGATCGGAGCCCCGCAGGTGCCGACTAGCCGTCCGTTTCGGCGATCTCCGCAAGGCGGGAGTTATCCGTAATGACGAGTTGCGTCCGGTGCGGTGTGGCAATGGCGCCGTGTTCGCGCAGCTTGGTGAAAGCGCGGCTAACGGTTTCGAGGCTGTGGCCAAGGTAATGGGCAATGTCTTCCCGGCTCATGGGCAGCTGAATGTGCGTGCCGTCGGAGACCGGCTCGCCGATACGCCCGCCGATATGGAGCAGGAAGCGGGCGAGCTTGGCCTCGACCGATCCGCCCATCACGATGTCGAGATGCGTCTGACACTGCAGAAACTCATTCGACGCTGCAGTGATCATGCGCCATTCGAGCCCGTGATTTTCCCGGTTCATCTCGCGGATATGCCGGCGCTCGAAGCGGCACAGCACGACCTCGTCGATAGCTTCGACCGAGAACGGATAGCGATCCGCGATGCAGGCCCCCACAAGATCGCCGCGAAACAGGAACCCCGCGATAATGCGGTGCCCGCGGCCGTTGATACGTGTCAGGCGCAGCGCACCGCCGACGACAATGAAAAGCGCCTGCGCCAGTTCGCCCTCCTCGATCAGAACCTCGCTCTTGTGGGCCGTCACCATGCGGGCACCAAGCAGAATGCGCTCGCGCTCCTCGTCAGCCAGCGCCGACCAAAGCGGCGTGTTTTGAAGTCGATCAGCAAGCGTCGAAAAATCACCGTTGGGGACTCGCGGGGTCACGCCGTTCACTCTCCCTGCTTCGGTACGAGGATGTTCCGACCACGCAAGTCCCGGGGTCGGCCAATGCGAGGCGGTAACCGGCAACTGCCGGGAATCACGGTTGAGAAAGATCAGCACTCGCCTCGCACACGCCTTTGGGAAACTAATGGAAATCCCTGCAAAGTGAAAGGATGAGCGATGCTCCTTCGTAGCCTTTTCCTGACTCTGGCGCTGTGTCTGATCGCGGTTCCGGCTGCCGCGCATACGGGGCACGGCGAAGTCTCCGGTTTCACCTACGGGCTGATGCACCCGATCGGCGGGCTGGATCATGTGCTGGCGATGGTCGCCGTCGGGCTGCTGGCCTATCTGATCGGCGGCGCGGCGCTATGGGGCCTGCCGCTGGCTTTCATCGCCGCGATGGCCGCGGGCGGCGCATTGGCGCTCTATGGCTTCGCCCTACCCTACGTCGAGGCCGGAATTGCGCTGTCGGTCGTCGTGATCGGCGCGATGGTGACGCTGGGCAAGAGCACGCCCGGCCTGCTGGCCGCCGCGCTCACCGCCGTCTTCGCGATCTTCCACGGCCATGCGCACGGCGCGGAAATGCCGGCGACAGCGTCAGGTTTGAGTTACGGGATCGGCTTTATGCTGGCGACCGCGCTGCTTCACGGCGGCGGCATCCTGGCGGGCTTCGCGCTCGGCGCGGCAGGTCGCCAGGCGGGGCTAAATCTCGCGCGCGGAATTGGCGGCGTGATGGCGCTGAGCGGCGTCGCCATCCTCGGCGGCGTGATCTGAACAAAACACACGGAAGGGACCAGACACATGAAAAAGCTGCTCGCAACGCTGATCGTGGCATTCGCCACCGCCTTCGCCGGCCAGGCGTTGGCGCAGGACAAGAAACTCGTCACCATCGTCGGCACGCCGGAGCCGCAGACCCAGCTCATGAGCATGGTGCTCAGCATGCAGGCGCTGCAGCAGGGCGCATCGGTCTACATCCTGCTGTGCGGCCCCGGCGGCGATCTCGCGCTGAAGGACGCGCCGGAGAGCGCGACCGCTCCGCAAAAACCCAAGGGCATGAGCCCGCAGGGCCTGATGAAGAAGATTATCGCCGAAGGCGGCACGGTGGAGGTCTGCGCGATCTACCTGCCGAACAAGGGCGTGGCTCAAGATGCTCTGATTGACGGCGTGGGCACGGCAAAGCCGCCAGAGATGGCCGCACGTCTGCTTGACGATAACGCGCGCATCATGTCGTTCTAACCTCCACCACGCTGGTCCGCCTCCTCCGGGGGCGGCCAGCTGTCTGCCCTTGGATTTCGTGCGGAGCGTTGCATGGCCGAAGCCTCCGAAAACAGGGAAAAGGACCGCGTCTCCGAGGCGATGGATCAGGTGTTGGAGGCGGAGCGGCGCGCCCAAGAGGAAATCGAGGAGGCGCGCGAGGAGGCCAAGCGCATCGTCCAGGAGGCCCGGACGCAGGCCCAGCAGATCGAAAACCGCGCCGACGAGCGCATTACTCGCGCGCACCGTGACTACAGGGCCGACACCGAGGCCGCCGTCGACGCCATCCTTGCAGAGAAGGGCGGGAACAGCGACCTCATCGAACATCCCGAAGAGGAGCTGATCGACACGGCCGTCGCGCGGTTGGCGACCCGCCTGAGCGGAGGGGCGAATGACGGCGCTGCATAGCTTCGCCTACGCCCAGGCGCGGGCGCAGGCCCGCTACGGCGACCGGCTGGAGGATTCGGATTGGCAGCGCCTCGGTGCGGTGCGCTCGGTAAACCAGTACCTTGAGACGGCCCGCGCGACCAGCCTCGGCCCCTGGGTCGCGCCGCTTTCGCAGGACATGGACCACCACCAGAAGGAGCGCGTGCTGCGCGCGGTCTGGCGCGACACAGTGGATGAGGTGAGCGGCTGGATGCCGACGGATTGGCAAGAGGCAGCGCGCCTCTGGACCGAGCTGCCGGACCTGCCGAGCGTCGTGCATGTGCAGCGCGGCTGGTTCGCGCCGGAATGGGCCGAGCGCGACGATCATCTGGCCGAAGCCCTGCCCGAAGCCGCCGGCGAGAGCGAACAGAACGCCGGCGCCGCGTGGCTGACCCGCTGGCGCTCCGCGTGGGCCAATCCATCGCGCGCGCAGGCCGAAGCCCTTGAGGCGATCGCCACCGCCCTCTTCCCGGGTTTCGATGCGACCGGCGTGCCGGTTCCGGCCGCCGCCTACCGCGCCGGCGAGGCAGCCATCGACGCCGAATTGACCCGGCTCTTCCGCCGCCATGCGCAGACGCCTGTGGCCATCTTTGCTTATCTGGCCTTCACCTGGCGGGACTTCGAACGGTTCCGCGGCGGCCTGATCCGCCGCCAGCTCTTTCACGACGGGCGGGAAAGGAGCGCCGCATGACGCTGCGCCCGGTGCCGGCCCATTGGTTCGAACTGGTAACGACACGCGAGGAACTCGCCTCGGTTCTCGACGCGCTGGCACGCACGGGTGCTGTGCAGCTCGAAACCTTCAGCCGAAGCGCCGAGGCGCTTTTCCCCGAGGGCGTCCGTGACGAGCTGAGCGCCTACAACGATCTCGCCAAGGATTACCGGACTTATTGGCCCGAGCCAGAGCAGATGGCGCCTGCGCGGATGCCCGAGCCGGACAAGGTTGTCGCCGAGGGCGTGAAAACGCTCAAGGCCTGGGCCGAGGAGGCCGACCCGACGATCGCGGACCTCGAAGAGTTGAACAACCGCAAGCGGGAGCTTAAGCGCCTCCACGGCCTGCTCGCGGGGGCCGAGGAGCCGCTGCCCGACCTTTCCCGGCTCGGGACAACCGGCCCGGAACTTTCCGCGCGGGTCTATCTGCTGCCGGCGAACATGCAGGCGCTCAGCGTGCCCGAACGCGTCCTGCACAAGCGCATCGAGACGGAAAGCGGCGAATACCTGCTCGCGATGGGGCGCGATGCGGATATGCGCTCGTTGGACGACCAGCTACGCGCGCAAAAGGCGCGGCCGGTGCCGATCCCGGATGACCTGCCCTCAAGCGTGTCCGAGGCGGCCGAAGCCATCAAGGACCGGCTGGCGCAGCTCGACAAGCAGATCAACGAGACGCAGCACAAGCTCGACTCGCTGAGCACGGAATATGACCTCGCCAGCGTCATCGGCCGGATCGAACTGATTTCCTGGATGGTCTCGCACGCCGAGGAAGTCTCGGCCTCTGCCGACCTCGCCTGGGTCACCGGCTGGACAACGGCCGAAGACCGCGCCAGCTTCTGCGAGCCGCTCACCGAAAAGGGGCTGCGCTGCCTCGTGGACTTCCCGGAGCCGCCCAGCAAGGCGGAGGCACCGACGCTCTTGCGCAACCCGCCCTGGGCGCGCGCTTTCGAGACGATCACCCAGCTTCTGGGCAGCCCCGGGCGCGACGAAGCCGACCCCAGCATCCTGCTGGCGATCTTCGCGCCGGTCATGTTCGGCTACATGTTCGGCGATGTCGGGCACGGTGCTGTCCTGCTCATTGCAGGTCTGATCCTGCGGCGCAAGATGCCGGTCTTCACGCTGCTGGTGCCCGGCGGCATCATGGCGATGGTCTTCGGCGTCCTTTATGGCGACGTGTTCACGCGCAAGGACATCATCGAACCGCTGTGGCTCCACCCGCTGGAGGCGCCCATCGAGATCCTCATAGGCGCGATCGTGATCGGCGTGGTGGTCCTGGTGACCGGCCTGTTCCTGAATGCCGCACAGGCGCACTGGCGTGGCGCGGCGCGGACCTGGTGGCTGCGGGAGTGCGGGCTGCTGGTGGCCTACGGGGCGCTACTGGTCGCGATCTTCTGGCAGCCGGCGCTGTGGGTGGCGCTGTTCGGCGTCATCTGGTTCGTGCTGGGCGAGGCGATTCTGGAGCCTTCCGCGCCGATCTCGGCGACCCTTCGCGGCATGGGCAGCCTGCTCGAATCCGGCCTGCAGCTGATCGTCAACACGGTTTCCTTCGCCCGCGTCGGCGCGTTCGCGCTGGCCCATGCCGGGCTTTCGGTCGCTGTCGCCCAGGTGGCCGCGGCCGCGGGCGGTATCGGCTTCTGGATCGTGCTGTTCATCGGCAACGTCATCATCATTCTGCTGGAAGGCTTGATCGTGAGCATACAGACGACCCGTCTGCTTCTGTTTGAGTTCTTTGTACGTTTCCTGAAGGGTGAAGGCCGCATGTTCACGCCGCTGACGCCGCCACAGACGAACACCAACACCGACGGGGGGACGAGATGATTTCAAAAGGCATGAAAATCGTGCAGGGGGTCGCGGTCGCGGCCATTGCGATCGGCGGTGTCAGCCTGCTCGTGCTGCTCGCGCATTCCGGGGCGGCGGGCGCACAGGAGGCTGCGGCGCAGACTGTCGATCCGGTCATTCTGAAATGGGCCTTTATCGGCGCGGCTGCCGCGGCCGGCCTTTCCGCGCTCGGGGCGGGCTATGCCGTGGCCGTGGTGGGCAGCGCAGCTGTCGGCGCGCTCGCTGAGAAACCCGAACTGCTCGGACGGGTTCTCATCCTCGTGGGCCTGGCCGAAGGTATCGCCATCTACGGACTGATCGTCGCCATTCTTATCCTCAACCAGGCGGGCTGACATGGCGGGCATCGTCGTCATAGGGGACGAGGTGACCTGCACAGGATTCCGGCTCGCGGGCGTGGATACCGCGTCGCCGGCGCCTGAAGACGCTGCTACGGCCTTCGCCAAGGCGCGCGAAGAGGCCGATGTCGTCGTGGTCACGGCGGAATACGCGCAGCATCTGCCAGAGGCCACCCTGGAGTCCGCGCTTGCCGCGAAGCACCCAACCGTGACCGTCATTCCCGACATCCGCGAGCGGGAGCGGCCGGAAAATCTGCCGGCAAAAATCCGCGCAACGCTGGGCATCGAATAATGAGCCAAGCCGACGCAAATCTGGCCGAGACACAGGCGCAGGCGCTCATCGACGCCATCGACTCGCGCAAGCAGGACGAATGTGAGCGGATCCTGAACGAAGCGCGCAAAGAAGCCCGCGGCATTACCCAGCAGGCCTATCGCAGCGCGCGCCAGCGGTTCCATGAGGCGGCCGAGGAATTGCGGCGTGATCGCGCCAAACGGATGGATCAGGCCAAGGCCCAGCGCGATACCGAGCAGCGCCAGCGTCATCAAGCCGCGCTCTCGAACATTGTCGAAACGGCCTGGCCGAAGCTGACGGACGCGCTCAAGGCGCGCTGGCAAAGCGCCGAGGATCGCGAGACATGGGCAAAGGGCGCGCTCGACAGTGCGGCGTTCCGGCTGCAGCGCAAGGGCTGGCGCGTGGTCTATCCGGCGGACAGCGACTCCGACTTCGGCGACAAGCTGAAAAGCTGGCTGGGCGAAAAAAACGTTGACGACGCCGCAACCGAAGCCTCCGAAGAGATCGATGCGGGCCTGCGCGTCGAGGCGGACGGTGCGGTGCTTGACGCGACCCCGAAGGCGCTCCTTGCGCAGACCGGGCGGGTGCAGGCCGCGCTGATCGCCGAGATCGAGCAGCTCGCGGCCACGCAGGAAAGCGAGAACACCGACGAGGAGGCGTCGCATGGCTGAGGCGCGCATCCGCTGGATCGGCGGGCCGGTGCTGCACGCGGTCAGCGAGGGCGCGTTCCAGCTCGGTGAGGCGATTGAGGTCGGTGAAGCCGGGCTTCCCGGCGAGGTGATCCGCCTGCGCGGGCGCGAATTCGTGGCGCAGGTCTATGAAGACACGACCGGCCTGAAACCGGGCGATCCGGTTCACGGGACCGGCCAGCCGCTGTCCGTACCGCTCGGGCCCGGCCTGCTCGGAAACATCTACGACGGCCTGCTCCGCCCGCTCTCCGAGGAACGCTTTGTGGAGGGCGACGACACGGAGAGCCGCTTCCAGCCGCAGGTCAGCGAGGGCGATAAGGTCAAACCCGGGCAAATTTACGCTCAGGTGACGATGCACGGGCTGGAGGAACCCTGCCTGGTGCCACCCCACGTTTCCGGCACGGTCGAGGAGATCGCGGAGGAAGGCAAGATCGATCGCGAGCAGGTGCTCATGGTCGTGCGCGACGACGATGATGCGTGCCACGAGGTCCACCTGCACAATCGCTGGCCCGTGCGCAGGCCGCGCCCGGTTCGCGACCGCCTCCCCGGCGACCGCCCGCTCATCACCGGCCAGCGCATTCTCGACACGCTGTTCCCGATTGCGCGCGGCAGCCGCGCCGCCATCCCCGGCGGGTTCGGAACCGGCAAGACTGTGCTGCAGGAAACGCTCGCCAAGCACGCGCACGCGGACGTCATCATCTATGTCGGCTGCGGCGAGCGCGGCAACGAGATGGCCGAGGTGCTCAACGAGTTCCCTGACCTGACCGACCCGAGCACGGGCCGTCCGCTCATGGAGCGCACGGTCATCATCGCCAACACCTCGAATATGCCGGTGGCGGCGCGCGAGGCGAGCATCTACGCGGGCGTGACGGTCGGCGAATATTTCCGCGACCAGGGCAAGCATGTCGCGCTGATGGCGGATTCGACGAGCCGCTGGGCCGAGGCGCTGCGCGAAGTTTCCGGTCGGCTGGGCGAGCTACCGGCGGAGGCGGGCTATCCCGCCTATCTGAGCTCGCGGCTGGCCGATTTCTACGAGCGCGCGGCGCGCGTGACGACGCTGACCGGCGAGGAAGGCTCGCTCACCATCATCGGCGCGGTCAGCCCGCCCGCGGGCGACTTCTCCGAACCGGTGACGAGCCACACCAAGCGTTACATTCGCTGCTTCTGGGGGCTGGACAAGGAGCGCGCGGAGGCGCGGTTCTATCCGGCCATCCATCCGTTGCAGTCCTATTCCGAAGACGCGGAGAAATTCACCGGCTGGTGGACGGAAAAGGGCAATTCCGACTGGTACCGCCAGCGCGAGCGCCTGCTCACGCTATTGGAGCGCGAAGCCCATCTCCAGCGCATGGCGCGCATCGTCGGCAAGGACGCCCTGCCCGCCGACCAGCAGTTGACTCTCACCTGCGCCCAGCTCGTCAATGAGGCGCTCTTGAGCCAGTCTGCCTTTTCAAAAACTGATCGCTACTGCTCGCCCGAGCGGCAGATCGAGATGCTGCGCCTCGTCATTCGCTTCATCGACCTCGCCTTCGAGGCGCTGGAGCGCGGCGCGGATCCGGACGACATCGCCGGGCTGTCGGTCTACCGGCGGCTGCAGCGCATGGGCGAGGAGATCGGGGAGGATGAAATCGAGCGCTTTGATGACCTCCGGAGCGAGCTTGACGATCAGCTCGGCGGGCTGAAAGCGCGGGAGACACAGGAATGAGTATCTGGGCGGACTTGATGGTGCGCGGCCGGGCCAAGGCGGTCGAAGGTCCGCTGCTGTTCCTGGAGCGGAATGTCGAGGCCGGGCTGCACGAGGCGGTCGAGGTGCTGCTTGAGGATGAGGAGCCGCGCGTCGGGCAGGTCACCGCGCTCGATGACGACGAGATGGTCATCGAGGTGCTGGAAACCACGACCGGCATGGCGCTTGAGGACGTCAGCGTCCGCTTCCGGGGACAGCCGTTGCAGTTCGGCGTCGGGCCGGGCTTGTTGGGCCGCATCTTCAACGGACGCGGCGAGCCGATCGACGGCGGGATGCCGGTGGCGGCGTCCAGCTTCCGGCGCATCAGCGGCGAGCCGTTGAACCCGGCGAAGCGCGCGCTGCCGCAGGACTTCATCGAAACGGGCGTTTCGGCCATCGACCTGCTCAACAGCCTGATCCGCGGGCAGAAGCTGCCGATCTTCTCCTCGGGCGGACTGCCGCATGACCGGCTGGCGATCGAGATCGCGCAGAACGCGCGCCTGCGGGGGGAACAGGCCGAGGAATTCGCGATCGTCTTCGTCGGCATCGGCATCTCGCACGACACCGCCGAGGCCTTCCGCCGGGCGATGGAGGATTCCGGCGCGCTGGGGCACACCGCGCTGTTCCTGAACCTCGCCAGCGAGCCCAGCCCGCAGCGCCTGCTGGCCCCGCGCTTCGCGCTCACGGCGGCGGAGTACCTCGCCTACGAGGAAGGGCGGCACGTGCTCGTCATCATGACGGACATGACCAACTATTGCGAGGCGCTGCGCGAGGTCTCCGCCAGCCACGGCGAAATCCCCAGCCGCAAGGGCTACCCGGGCTACATGTATTCGGACCTGGCGAGCTTGTATGAGCGCGCGGGTTGGGTGCGCGGCGGCAAGGGCACGCTGACGCAACTGCCGATCCTGACGATGCCGGCCGACGACATCAGCCATCCGATCCCGGACCTGACCGGCTACATCACCGAAGGCCAGATCGTGCTCGACCGCGAACTGGACCACAAGGGCATCTATCCGCCGATCAACGTTCAGCCGAGCCTGTCACGCCTGTTCGATCAGGGCACCGGCGAGGGCTACACGCACCCGGACCACCCCGCGCTCGCCAACCAGCTATTCGCCTCCTACGCCAAGGCGGCGCGGGTGCGCGTGCTGGCCAGCGTCGTCGGGCAGGAGGGGCTGACCGGCACGGACCGGAAATATCTGCAATTCGCCGACGCCTTCGAGAACGAGCTTGTCAGCCAGGACGAGCCGCGAACGCTCGAGGACACCATGGCGATCGGCTGGCGTCTGCTGAGCGACCTGCCCGTCAGTGAGATGACCCGGCTGAGCGACGAACAGATCGAGAAATATCTGAGCGAGGAGGCGCAAGAGGAAGGCGCGGAAGCTGAGGAACCCGAAGAAGCGGAAAGCGCGGAGGCCGAAGAGAACGAGGAAACGGGCGAGCAGGACGACGAGACCGAGGAGACGGGCGAAGCGGAGGCCGCCGATGGTCGATGACGTTCCGACCAAGAGTGCCGCGCTCGCGCTCGCCGATGAGCGCGACATGATGCGCCAGGGCTACGAGTTCCTTGACGAAAAGCGGATGCTGCTCGCGTCCGAAATCCTGGACCAGCTTCGCATCTACGAGAAGCGGGAAAAGCGCTTTCTGGAGAGTCTGCGCGAAGCGCGATATGCCCTCGCCGACGCGGTGGAGCGCCACGGCATCGACAACCTGCAGGTCTATCCGCCCCGCACGATCGAGCCGGACGCCCCAAAGCGCAAGGAAAGCACCTTTCTCGGCGTGCCTATGGTGGCGCACGACTTCGCACCTGAACCGGGCGAGCACGCCTTTCCGCCCATTGATCCGTCCCGGGAGGCGGATGAGTGCATGAAGGCTTTCGCCGCGCTGCTCTCCCCCTTGGCCGAACTGGCGGCGACGTCAAGCAACCTGCACCGCTTGGCCGCCGAATATCGCCGCACCGAGAAGCGCGCGCGGGCGCTGGAGAACGTTCTGCTGCCCGAGGTGGGCGAGCGGCTCAAGCGCATCAACGAGCATCTGGAAACCTTCGAACAGGAAGAGGCGATCCGCGCGCGCCTCGCCGCCAAATAGGCCGAGCCAGCGGGGACGAAACGCGCCTATTCAGCCGCCCACGGCGGCCGCAGGGCATTGCGCCGGCATGGCTGCCGACGTTGCCGAGCCTGATCGTCGAAGTTGTGCCGGCAATCGCCTTTCTTCTCGCAAGCGTCTTCTGGCGCAGCGGGCGCAACGAGGATCAGCTGCGGCCAAAACCGCAGCGGAAGAGCCCACACTCGGGACCACGGCGAGTCCCGTCCGGGTCATCGGCCATCAGCCGCAACAGGCGATCGGCCAAGATCCTGAGCAGCGCGCTTTGCTGGGGCTACAAACCTCGCAGGCGTCACCCTGTAAGACTCACCCCGTCGGCCCTCGCGGCTGGCGGGGTTCTCGTTTCTCCGGTGCCATGAGCAAAGGAGGCAAAGTTGAACCGAATTCTCAAGCTGATCCGGGATTATCCGTGGCGCGGTGTATGGCTGCTGCTCCGCGAATATCCGGTCCGGTCCGCGGTGATAGCGGTTATCTACGTGCTAACTCTGGAAGCAATCGCGGCCAATGCCGATGGCTACCTAGAGGCAGCAGGGAAGATCATCGGAGCGCTTATCTTCTTCGCGATGTTCGTTAGTTTACCCGCTAAAGAGCAGGAAGAATTCGAGCAGGAAATGCGCGAGGAGTACGGCCACGATAACGACGAGGACTAGAATTGCGCCCCGCTGGCCTTAGGGCTGGCGGGGGCCTTTTTAGACCAATTCCAAGATGCGTGCATGCACGCCTTCGCCGCGCTGCTCGCGCCGCTCGCGGAATTGGCGGCGACCTCCTCGAACCTGCACCGGCTGGCCGAGGAATACCGGCGCACCGAAAAGCGCGCCCGCGCGCTGGAGAATGTGCTGCTGCCCGAGGTGGGCGAGCGGCTCAAGCGCATCAACGAACATCTGGAAACCTTCGAGCAGGAAGAGGCGATCCGCGCGCGCCTCGCCGCCAAATAGGCCGAGCCAGCGGGGACGAAACGCGCCTATTCAGCCGCCCACGGCGGGCGCAGCGCGTTGCGGCGGCGTTGCGTCATCGTCGACTCGGATATGTGCGGATAGCGCAGCGGCGGCGCGGAAACCTTCGTCAAATCGCGCAAGACATGCGAGGAGACCGACAGATCAACAGCCTCCAGGCTCTTCCGAAACTGCTCCACCGTGCGCGCGCCGACGATCGCCGAGGACACGTCCGGCTGCTCCAGCACCCAGCGCAGCGCCAGCGCCCCCGGCGCGCATCCGACCTCTTTCGACAGGCGCAGCAGAGTCTTCAGCGTATCGTCCGCGTTCGGCGCGAACATGTGGTCCATGAACACCCAGTTTTCCTCAGAGCGTGTTCCCGGGGCGGTTCGTTCGCCCGGCTTATATTTGCCAGTGAGGAAGCCGCCGGCCAGCGGCCCCCAGGCCACGACGCCAACGCCCTTGAGCCGGCACACCGGCAGGATCTCCGCTTCGATATCGCGCACGACGAGATTGTATTGCGGCTGATAGGCGGTGAACCGCTCCAGCCCCTTGGTATCGCTGATCCACATCGACTCCAGCAGCCGCCACGCCTCGAAATTGCTGCAGGCGATATAGCGGACCTTGCCGTCGCGCACGAGGTCGTCCAGCGCGCGCAGCGTCTCGTCGAGCGGAGTCTCGTCGTCGGTGTGGTGGAGGTAGTAGACGTCGATGTAGTCGGTCTGCAGGCGGCGCAGGCTTTCTTCGACAGCGCGCAGGATGTTGAGCCGCGACAGGCCGGAATCATTCGGCGCAGGGCCGGTCGGGTTGAAGACCTTGGTGCCGATCACCGCCTCATGCCGCCGGCCCTTGAGCAGGTCGCCAAGAATCTCTTCCGAACGGCCCTTGGCATACGTGTTGGAGCTATCGAAGAAGTTCACTCCGGCATCGAAGGCGGCATCCATGATCGCGGCCGCCTCGCGTTCGTCGGTGCTGTGACCAAAGGTCATGGTGCCCAGGCAGATTTCCGAGACCTTCAGACCGCTGCGGCCGAGATTGCGGTACTGCATGAAAACTCCTCGTCGCTTATCGTGGGCGTGTATCGACGCCGGCGCGCGCCATCGCGTATGTGTATATCATTTGGGCGCCGGCCGGCCAGCGGCGCATGACAACCATGATGAGGGGCGTGCCGATGCGGACACACAAGATCGCGGCGATACCGGGCGACGGCATCGGGACCGAGGTGATCGCCGCCGGGCTGGAGGTTCTGAAGACGGCTGCGGCGCGAGACGGCGGCTTTACCCTGGATGTCGAGACGTTCCCGTGGGGCACTGATTATTATCTCGAGCACGGGCGGATGATGCCCGAGGACGCGCTTGAGACGCTCAAGCCCTTCGACGCGATCTATTTCGGCTCGGCGGGCGACCCGCGCGTGCCGGATCACGTCTCGCTCTGGGGCCTGCGCCTGGCGATCTGCCAGCCCTTCGACCAGTACGCGAATGTGCGCCCCGCCCGGCTGCTTCCCGGCATCGAGGGGCCGCTGCGCGGCGTCACCGACCTTGACTGGGTGATCGTGCGCGAGAACACGGAAGGCGAATATGCGGGCGCGGGCGGGCGCGTGCATCAGGGGCACCCTGAAGAGGTCGGCATGGATGTGGCGGTGTTCACGCGCGCGGGGGTGGAGCGGGTGCAGCGCTTCGCCTTTGAACTGGCCCGCACGCGGCCTGCGAAGCACCTGACGCTCGTGACGAAATCGAATGCGCAGCGCCACGGGATGGTCATGTGGGACGAGGTCTTTGCGGCCATCAAGGGCGATTACCCGGACGTCGAGACCGACAAGGTGCTGGTCGACGCCATGACCACGCGCATGGTGCTGAAGCCTGAGACGCTGGACGTGATCGTCGCGACCAACCTGCATGCCGACATCCTCAGCGACCTCGCCGCCGCGCTGTCAGGCAGCCTTGGCATCGCGCCGACGGCGAACCTCAACCCGGAAGCGCGCTACCCCTCCATGTTCGAGCCGATCCACGGCTCGGCTTTCGACATCATGGGACAAGGCATCGCGAACCCGGTCGGCGCGTTCTGGTCAGCGGTGATGATGCTTGAAAACCTGGGCGAGGCGCGCGCGGCGGCGAACCTCATGCAGGCGATCGAGCGTTATACCGGCGCGGGCGAAGACATGCCGCGCGATCTCGGCGGGCAGGCGACAACCAAGCAGGTGACGCAGGCCGTGATCGCCCGGCTGGAGGGACGAAACGACTAGGCGCGCGACTACTACCCACATGGCATACACAACTCATTGCACCATCTGTGGAGAAAAAGAGAAGCTCCTGTTCTCGAATCATCAAATTGCTGTATAGACGCTGACATTTTTGAACTCGGTTAGGTGAGGTAAAGATGACCAAGCTATGGGATAAGTTGCTTATGTCGCTAGGCGTGGTCGGCGGCGGTGCTGTGATCGTTCTTGGATTAGGTTACGCTGTAACAATCATAGCCGCATTCATCACCGGTCTGGACGTTTGGATAGGAGCGCCTGTGTGGCTACAATACGTTCTTGCCTTTCTAGCAATTCCACTATTTCAGCTCGCCGCGATTCCAATGCTCATCATTGCGTTTGTCGGCGCAATGGAAGGTTGGGGATGGGAATGGTGGCAAGCTGGTCTGCTGTGCTTCCCGGGCATTCCCCTAATGATTGCGGCACTGTTTGGTACAGCGATCTTTTCTGGTGCTGAGGCATTAACAAGAAGAAACCGGTCTTAACGTTGTTGGTCTGCAATGCATAGGGCCGCTCGGTTTTGTCGACTCTGCACTCTACGCTCCGCCGGGTGACTTCGAGAATAAGAGCATCAGGTTGTTGGCCGGCATTTCGATGACTTCCGCCAGGTCGAGACCTTCGGCCCGCGCAGCGGCAGCCACGTCATCGACATCGCGCAGCCCCCAGCTTGGGTCCCGATGGCGCAGACTCGCGTCGAACTGCACGTTGCTCTGCGACAGGTAATCGCCGCCGCGCGAAAACGGCCCGTAGATGAACAGCCGCCCATTCGGCGCAAGCAACCGCTCCGCCCCGGCCAGCAGCCCAAGCGCCGCCGCCCATGGCGAGATGTGCAGCAGGTTGATCGCGACGATCACATCCAGCCCGGCGTCCACCGTCTCGGGCCAGGCCGGATCGGTCACGTCGAGATCAAGCGGCGCGTGCAGGTTCTCCAGCCCGGCTTCTGCCACATGCGCGGCAATGCTGGCCCGCGCCGTCGGGTCGGGGTCGCTCGGTGTCCAGTCGATCCCCGGAAAGGCCGACGCGAACGCGGCGATATGCTGGCCGGTCCCGCTGGCGGCCTCTAACGCGCGCCCCGATGCCGGCAGGCGCGGCCGCAGCGCCGCAAGGATCGGCTCGGTATTGCGCGCCGCGCTCGGCGAGAACTGCTTTTCCATGACACCCCTCCTGCCCCTTTTTCGACGCCAGTGCGCGCCGCGTGTCAAGATCGGGATGGATCGAGTGTCCAGAAATGTTTACACTGCGGGCGTGAGCCGCCGGAGGGATCATGGGCCACGAAACCACGCACCTCACCCGCCGAACCGGCGGCGTGCTCGATGAGCCGGGGATTTTCGCGCCGGTGGTCGCGCCGTCCGCGCCGCGCTCGTTCTGCACCGATTGCGGCGTGTCGCGCACCGATCAGCCAAAACGCTGCGCCAGCGCCTGCCAGTTCATCCGCCCCGACTACGAAGGGCTGGAGACGAAGGTGCATGGCCGCGCCCGCGACCCGGAACGCGCTGATGAACTCCACTTCGGCCCCTACCGGTCCATGCTGCGCGCCCGCCTGACCCAGCCGAGCGATGGCGCGCAGTGGACCGGCATCGCCACGCGCATCGGCGAGCGGCTGCTGGCGGGCGGGCATGTCGACGCCGTGCTGACCGTCGCGCCCGACCCGGAGGACCGCTGGCGGCCCGTGCCGGTCATCGTCACCAAGCCGGAAGCGATGGCGCACTGCCGCGGAATGCGCATGGGCTATGCGCCGCTCTTGGCGCTGCTGGAGCCGGCGCGCGCGGCCGGTTACCGCCGTCTCGCGGTTATCGGCATCCCGTGCCAGGTCTACGCCCTGCGCGCGCTGGAGGAAGAACTCGGGCTGGAGCGGCTTTACGTTGTCGGCACGCCCTGCTCCGACAACACGACGACGGAGAACTTCCACGCCTTCCTCGCCCGGCTGGACGACGCGCCCGAGACGATCAACTATCTCGAATTCCGGCCCGATTACCGCGTCGAGATCCGCCACGATGACGGGCGCAAGCGCACGATCCCGTTCCTGAACCTGCCGATCAGCGATCTGCCGCGCGACTTCTTCCCGCTGACCTGCCGCACCTGCGTGGACTATACCAATGTGCTGTCGGACGTTACGGTCGGCTATATGGGCGGCGAGGGGCAGCAATGGCTGCTGGTGCGCAATGCGCGCGGGCAAGGGCTGGTGGACCTGCTCGGCGACGAGCTTCAGACCGAAGCGCCCGGCGACAAGGGCAAGCGGAAGCCGGCGGTGGCGGGCTTCATCGCCAATACGGAGCGCGCGGCGGGCGGGCTGCCGGTGCGGCGGATGCCGAACTGGGTGCGCCCGATCGTGTCGTGGCTACAGCCGCGCATCGGCCCGCGCGGCGTGGAGTTTGCGCGGGCGCGGGTGGAGATGAAGGCGGCGGAGACGGTGCTGCATCTGCGCCATGCCGCGCCAAGGCGGCTGAAGCATATGGTGCCGGCGCATGTCTGGAAGCTCGTCGCGCGCTATGGGATCGAGAAGGACGGTCCCGCCGACAAATAAGCATCAAGGGTTGCACAGGTGGCAGTGGCGCGGGTCGGCGGCCTCCAACCCGTCCGCGCGGGGGCGGCGCTCGTGCCGGTCGCAAGCCGCGCAGCCGAACACCTCGAACCGGACCAGCCCGCTGGGCGCGCCGCATCCCGCGCAGGGCAACCCGCTCTCGACATCGACCATGCCGTAGCCCGGCGCGCCGCAATCCGGGCACAGCCGCGCCAGCCGCGCCGCGAACCGCTCGGCCAGACGGGTGAGCGTGGCCATCCGGCGCGGGTTCACATGCGCGCGCATGTCTGTCTGGACAAAGGCCTTGCCGTCCACCGCTTCCCGCGCGGCGTCGCGGATCGCCGCCATCAACGCGTTCTGCTCTCGGATGCCCTTGCGGACTGGGGCGTCGATGGGGTCGCGTCCGTTGGGCCGCACGATCAGCCCCGTTTCCGGAAATTCGACGCGGACGAGAAACGCGTCCAAATCATCGCCCGCGCCCACCACCGCATGATCGTAATGCGGCGCCTCCTCGATGATGTGCTCCTTGACGATCAGCCCGCGCGCATCGTCCACCAGCACGATTAGCTCGACCCCGGCCGCGATGAACGGGATCTGCGGATGCGGGCCGTAAGCGCCCTCGTTCGCCAGCCCGAGCGGCAGCCCGGCGGCGTCCATGCCGAGCCGCGCCTTGGCGATCGCGGCTTCCTCGATCGTGCCGGCGCGCGGAGTCTCGCCGGTAAAGGTGCCGAGCCGATCGGTGTTCAGGCCCCGGGGCACGATGACCTGAAGCCCGACCTGCTCGGCGAGAGTGGGCGCGATAGCCCGCTCCTTCCGGTGCATCGTGGCGAGCGCGGCTTGCCCGCCCGCATAAGGGTGGGGCCGTGCCTGTGTCTCCGGCTCAAGCCGCATCCGCGACCTGCTCCCGGGTGACCGCCTCCCATTCGCCGCCGCCGGCATAGCGCCAGGCGATCTTGCCGCTGTCGTCCATGGCGAACAGGTAGAGCCAGCCATTGTCGACGAGATTGCGGACCACCTCATGCTTCTCGATGATCGCATTCATCGCCTCGCGCGGCGCTTCGATCACCACCGACAGCCGCAGCGGCTCGTGGATCAGCCGCTCGCCGTCATGGACCGACTGCCAGGGCAGGCCCGTGCGCAGGTCGCCGCCATTGCCCTCCAGCACGCCGAGCGTTCCGACCACGTTATGCAGCACCTTGTTGCCGCAGCCGAACACGCGGTTGTCCACCGTGGAGCCGTAGTACTGCAGGCTGATCCAGCTCGCAACGACCATTGGCGCTGTCATGATCAGCTCCAGCGTGGCGAAGTTCTCGTCCTGCCGCCAATCATAGTTGTGCAGGAAGCTCCGGCCGTCGAGGTCGCGCCCGGCCGTGCGGCTGCGCGGCGCAGCGATGAAGGCGGCGCAACCGGCCAGCCCCCATTCGGGCCGCACCTGCGCCCAGTCCTGACTGCGGGCGATGACCTGCGCGTCGATCTCGCGGCCGCTGTCGATGTTCAGCAGGGCCGAGCGCTCGGCCCGCGCCAGATGCCCCGCGCGATCGAGCCAATCCTTGAGCCGCGCGAGATCGTCGGCGTGGCTTTCCGGCACCGTCTCCAGATCGAACAGCTCGACCTCGTCGGTGGTGGTGTCATGCAGCGCGCCGATGAAGATCGTGTCCTCCGGCACGTGTATGCCCCGCTCCGCCAGCCCGGCGCGCACTTCCGGGTCGTTCAGGATGGCCGCGGCAACGCGCGCATTCGCCTCGCCGGTGTGGCCGCCGCAGGCGCCGCAGTCCAGCCCGCTGGCGTGCGGGTTGTTGACAACCGTTGCGCCGTGGCCGGCCAGCAGGACGATCCGCGCGAAGTCCGACGTCATCGACATTGCCTTCAAGACGCCCTCGGCCATATCCAGCCGCTGCTCCGGCGTGAACCCGGTTTCCCGCCCGGCCATCGCCCGTGTCTCGATCTCCGGCTTCAGGCGCTTTTCGACCGAGGCGTCCAGCCCGTCAGAAGCCGGATGGGTGACCGTCCGCGACAACCCCGTGGCATCGCTGACCAGCTTGACGAGATACGAAATACCGACCGTCTCGACGAAGGCAAAGGACGACACCGCAGCCAGCTTGAACGACTTCCAGGCCTTCGACGCGCGCCGGCGCAGCCGCCGCAGGCCGAGGATCTCAACTTCCTCCTCCGGCGTGGCGTCGCGCACCGTCTCGCGCACGGTGAATTGCGGGGTCAGCAGCACCGGGCACTGCGACCCGCCCTCGTTCTTGCCGATCGGGATGTACTCGATGGCAAAGCCGAAGAAACCGGCGAACCCGATCGTCTCGACCTCCGGAGAGACGCTTTCCAGCGACCGGCGGAACACTTCCGAACGCACGTCGATGCAGAAGGCGGCCTGAACCTTCTTGCGCGCTTCGGGGGTCGCCGGCGCGCTGCCGTTGAGCTTGCCGACCAGTTCGCGCTGCCAGGCGACGTCATAGGCCGTCTGTAGCACGGCATCTATGGCGAGCGCCTGCCCGTCAACGGCCGCGACTGGATAGGCCTCCGCCCAACGCGCGAGAAAGTCGGCGTCTGACTGATACCGCTCGAACAGGATCAGCTCATAAGCCAGCCGCACGGCGAGGAACTGGCGCAGCGTCTCGTCCTCGCGGTCGTAAAGCTCGGCATCCCAGACCTTGTAGCGCGCATAGGCCGCCCAGCCGCCGACGGTCATGAGCAGACGGTGGAGATAGGGCTCCACGCTGTCGTTATCCAGTCCGAGCCGCTTGATTGCCGCGACGATCAGCGCGTCCGCATCTTCCGGCAGCGCGGCGACTGCGGCGCGGATGCTCCCCATACCGGCGAATTCCGGGGTGCGGTCAACCATCGCTGTCTCGCGCCAGTGCACGTAAGGCGGCTGTGTCTGGCCGGCGGACGGCCAGGAAGCTTGCCCCTCATCAAACTGGTCGGCCGCCCAGAGAGAGATGCGCTCGGCGATGAACCCCGGCCAATCCTTGCCGGAAACCCGGGCCGCAATGTCGGCGACCGTCGTCAAGGTCGGCGGCAGTGCCGTCTCCTGCCGCGCCGCGGCGATCACCGTGTCCGGATCGGCCGGCATACCCGCGCCCTTCACTCGCTCAAGCGCCGCGGCGATGTCGTCCCTGGTGATCCGGCCGGACTCGATCGCGTCGAGATAGTAGCTGCGCGGCATCGTCATCCGGGCGCCGGCAGTGCGGGCCAGCGCCTCGGCGGCCTCGGCGAAGTCATGGTCTGCCAGCCCCCAGAACGGATTGACCGCGACGAAGTGCTTGAGCGGCCAGAGCGGCGCAATGCGCTTGCCGGCGCGGTCGGCCGCCGCGATGATCGCCGCGTCAGTCACGGCCATTGCGTCCTTAAAGTCAGTCATCTGGTTAGCGGGCAAGACGTTCATTGCGCTCCTCCCTGCTTATGGGCAGCCGGCCGGTCAA
This sequence comes from Dichotomicrobium thermohalophilum, assembly GCF_003550175.1. Classification (NCBI taxonomy): domain Bacteria; kingdom Pseudomonadati; phylum Pseudomonadota; class Alphaproteobacteria; order Hyphomicrobiales; family Hyphomicrobiaceae; genus Dichotomicrobium; species Dichotomicrobium thermohalophilum. The sequence goes on along the minus strand of NZ_QXDF01000001.1, from coordinate 1,323,036 downwards.
AGGCGCCGACGAAACGGTCGAAAAGGCTGTTCACATAAAGGCCGTTGGCAATGTGTACGCGGGCGGCGCGCCAGAATGGCGTGGCCGCGCGCGACGGCTCGATGATCTGCAGGACGGTGACCGCGGCGAACGACGCGACAGCCAGCGCCATGATCGCGTAGGCAAACGGGCCCGGCGCGGGCGGCGGGGGCAAAGTGTCGGCGAGAAGCATCTGCGCCCCGCCCTGCAATACGAAGTAGGCTATCGTGACGGTGGTCGCGGCCGCGAGCGTGCGGCCGATGACATAGGCGTTCAGCTTCCCTGCGGCCGATTGCGCGATGAACAGGGTCAGCCCCATTATGAGGATCGCGCCGAGCGCCAGGATCTGCGGGGCCACATCACCGGCAAGGCCGAATCCCGCGCCGATGCCGGTGTAAAGCACCAGTGCCAGTGCAAGCGCGAGCAGCACATGCGAGACCCGCGGCGGTGTCTTCTCCGGCACCCAGGAGGTGCGGGCGATGTCGATCACGCTGCCCGAGGACAGGAACGCGTGCGCCTTGTAGAGCGAGTGCGCCACGATATGCAGCACCGCAAGCGCAAAGGCGCCAAGGCCACATTGCAGCATCATGAAGCCCATCTGCGCGACCGTGGACCAGGCCAGCGAAACCTTGATGCTGGTCTGGGTGAGCATGACCACGGCGCCAAAGAGCGCGGTGAAACCGCCGATGATGGCGAGCAGGTGGAGCGACGCGGCGGAGAGCAGCATCACGTCGGCAAAGCGGACAATCAGGAAGCCCCCGGCGTTGATGATGCCGGCGTGCAAGAGCGCGGAGACCGGCGTGGGCGTCTCCATGACCTCCGGCAGCCAGCCGTGAAACGGGAACTGTGCGGACTTCAAGAGCGCGGCGCCGACCAGCAGCAGCGCGGCGACAGCGATCGTGGTGGAGGCTTCCGCCTGCGTCGCAGCAGAGAGGATGGCGCCAATATCGGCTGTACCGAAAGCCTGATAGAGCAGCATGGCCGCGCCGATCAGCAGCGCGTCGCTCATGCGTGCGGTAATGAACTTCTTGCGCCCGGCAATGACCGCCTTCGGCCGCTCCGCGTAAAAAAGCAGCAAGGTTTGCAGCGCGAGGCTCGTCCCGATCCACGCGAGCACCAACATGACCAGATTGCCGGACAGGACGAGCAACACCACCGAAGCCAGCGTTAGACAGAGCCGCCCGGTAAACACGCCCTGGCGCGCATCGCCATCCATGTAGTTGCGGCTGTATTCGACCACGATCGCGCCGACAAACGCGACGAGCAAGAACATGACGGCGCTCACCGCATCGAGCCGCAGCGACAGTCCGAGGCCCTCAGACCCGATCGTCGGCGTCGTCAGAGGGCCATAAAGTGCGACGGACACGCCAGCTACCACGGCAATCGCCAGTGCAGCGAGGGTGGCGACACGCGCAAAATCCAGCAAGCCGCGCGGCCTCATGCCCGGCGCCGATTGCGCATAGACCCAGACGGCCAGCAGAGCCAGCGGCGCGGCGACAACAGCCACAGCGAACAGCTCCATCCTTTATCCTCCGGATTGCTTCACGTTCCCCGGTTAGATAGCAGCGCGCATTCCATCTATAAAATTCATTGTTAAGATCGGTTCGTTCTCTTAAATAGAAGATATGGCGATCCTGAACTACAATCACCTGCGCTACTTCTGGGCCGTCGCCCATGAGGGCAATCTCACGCGCACGGCGGAGCGGCTGAACGTGTCGCAATCGGCGCTGTCCACACAGATCCACAAGCTGGAGCATCAGCTTGGCCACAACCTGTTCGAACGGCGCGGCAAACAGCTCGTGCTGACCGAGGCGGGCCGCATCGCCCTCGATCACGCTGATTCGATCTTCGCCACGGGCGAGGAGTTACTCGACACGCTGAAGGAAAGCGGCAGTGCCGCGCGGCAGGTGCTGCGTGTCGGCGCGCTGTCGACGCTGTCGCGGAACTTTCAGGTCGCCTTCCTGCGCCCCATTCTTGGCCGTGCTGACGTGGAGGTCATTCTGCGCTCCGGCGGGCTCGCCGATCTGTACCAGGCTCTGGAGGCCCTGCGGCTCGATGTGGTGCTGGTCAACCAGGCCCCGGCGCGCGACTCGGTTACGCCGTGGATTTCCCATGCCATCGCCGAGCAGCGGGTCAGCCTCGTCGGCACGCCGGATCGGGTCGGCAATGGCGGAGAACTGCGCGATCTTCTGGAGCAGCACCCGATCATTCTGCCCTCACTCGACACAGGCGTGCGCACCGGGTTCGACGCACTCGCCGACCGGCTTGAGGTGCGCCCGCAGATCGCCGCGGAGGTGGACGACATGGCGATGATGCGGCTCATGGCGCGCGAGGGCATCGGCCTGGCGGTGGTGCCGCCCATCGTGGTGAGGGACGAACTGGCCAATGGTCGGCTGGTGGAAGCAAACCAGCTTCCGGGTGTGAGCGAGACCTTCTACGCCGTCACGCTCGCGCGCCGCTTCCCGAATCCGCTCGTGCGCGAATTGCTCCGGGCGCACCAAGAGACGGAACCAGCCGCCTAGTGGGGGACCGCGACCCTCATTTCCGCGCCGCCGAGTTCATGCACACTGTCATGCGCCCGTAGCGTGACTTCCTCGACATCTGCCGGGATCACCACACCCATGAGCGAGCGGGTAAAAGGCTGCTCGTTCACATGCGGATGCAGCAACTCGCGCGAGCCCAGCACCTCGCCATCCGGCCCGAGCACGTCCCAGCGGTCAGCGTAGTGGTCCCAGCCCTCGTCGGCATGACGTACAGTCACATCGAAACGGAACGTGCCATCGCCCTGCTTTGCCACTTCAACATCGACGACATCCGCCTCCCCGGCCATCACCGGTCCGCCGACCACCAGCGCAATCATCATCAGCGCACGCAGAAACATCTCGCCTCCCTTAAACCGGCCGGACCTCGCGCACGCCCGGCAGCGTCTTGAGCGCGCTCAGGTTTCGCGGCGAGAGGTCATAACCCTCGCCCAACTCGAAGCGGACCTCACGGCCAAGCTCGTCAAGCCGCACCGCCAGGCTGAGCCGGCCTGAGCCGCCGGGCGAGAGCCGCTTGACCAACTCGTCCAGCGCCACGTCCGAGTCGACGCAGATCGCCGCGCCGGACTGCTTCCGCCCCATCAGGTCATCCAGGGTCTGAACGCTGATCACCCGAGTCTTGAGATTGTCGCCTTCAACATCGCATTCCACCGTGAGCACGACATTGTGACCGGGTTCCAGCGCCTCGGCCGCCGCCGCCAGCGTCTCAGAGAACACCACTGCCTCGAACTGGCCAGTCGGATCGGAGAAGCCCGCGAAGGCAAAGCGATTGCCGGATTTCGACTTGCGCTCCTGCTTGTAGAGCACCGTTGCCGCCACCTTGCCGCCTGCGCCGTTCTGCGCGCGCGCCTTGGCCTCGAAGCTCGCCCAGTCCGGAATGTTCAGCGCGGAAAGCATGTCACGGTAGTCATCGAGCGGATGTCCAGACAGGAAAAACCCGACCGCCTCCAGCTCCTGCGACAGCCGCTCCATCAACCCCCAGCGCGGGGCCGCGCGCAGCGCCAGCGTCGGCGGCTCGGCCTCGCCCGCGCCGAACAAATCGCTTTGCCCCGCCGCCCGGTCGCCGGCCAGACGGCCCGCCGCGCCGAGGATCACATCCACATTGGCGCAAACCTTCGCGCGGTCCGGCTCCAGGCAGTCGAAAGCGCCAGCCGCCGCCAGCGACTCCAGCGCGCGCTTGTTGACGATGCGCGGATTGATGCGCGCGGCGAAGTCGGCAAGGCTCTGGAATGAGCCGCCGCTATCGCGCTCGGCCACGATGTGCTCAACGACCGACCGCCCGACATTGCGCAGCGCGGCCAGCGAATAGCGGATCGCGCCGTCCTGCGGGAGGAACTCCACGCCGGACTCGTTCACCGATGGCGGCTCCAGCCCCACGCCCATGCGCCGCGCTTCCTGGACGAACACGTTGAGCTTGTCGGTATTGCCCATGTCGAGCGTCATCGACGCGGCAAGGAACGCCACCGGATGGTTCGCCTTGAGATAGGCCGTCTGGTACGCCAGCAGCGCGTAGGCGGCGGCGTGGGACTTGTTGAAGCCGTAGCCCGCGAACTTCGCCACCAGGTCGAAGATGTGCGCCGCCCGCGCCTTCTCGACACCGCGCTCCACCGCGCCGGAGATGAAGCGATCGCGCTGCTTGTCCATCTCCGCCTTGATCTTCTTGCCCATCGCGCGGCGCAGCAGGTCAGCTTCGCCCAGGCTGTAGCCGGACAGCTCCTGGGCGATCTGCATCACCTGCTCCTGATAGATGATGACCCCGTAGGTCTCCTTCAGGATGGGCTCGATGCGCGGATGCAGGTAGTCCGGTTCCTCGCGGCCATATTTGCGGTTGATGAACGGGTCGATGTTGTCCATCGGGCCGGGCCGGTAGAGCGAGACCATCGCGATGATGTCCTCGAACCGGTCCGGCTTGAGCTTGCGCAGCGCCTCGCGCATGCCCGTGCTTTCCAGCTGGAAGACGCCAACCGTGTCGCCGCGTGCGATCAGATCGTAGGTCGCCGTGTCGTCCAGCGAGAGCTTGTCGAGGTCAAGAGCATCCCCGTCGCGCTCCACCAGCCGGCGCGCGTTCTCGATGACTGTCAGCGTCTTGAGGCCCAGGAAATCGAACTTCACCAGCCCCGCCGGCTCGACCCACTTCATGTTGAACTGCGTGACAGGCAGGGGCGAACGCGGGTCGCGATAGAGCGGGACCAACTCTTCCAGCGGCCGGTCGCCGATGACCACACCAGCGGCGTGCGTCGAGGCGTGGCGGTAAAGCCCTTCGAGGCGCTGCGCAATGTCGAGAAGCTGGGCGACGATCTCCTCGCTGTCGCGCGCTTCCTGCAGCTTCGGCTCGTCGTCGATGGCCTGCTGCAGCGTCACCGGATTGGCCGGGTTGTTCGGAACAAGTTTGCACAGCCGGTCCACCTGCCCATAAGGCATCTGCAGAACGCGGCCCACATCGCGCAGCACGGCGCGGGCCTGCAGCTTTCCGAACGTAATGATCTGCGCGACGCGGTCATGGCCGTATTTGCGCTGGACGTAGCCAATCACCTCGTCGCGCCGATCCTGGCAGAAGTCGATGTCGAAGTCCGGCATCGACACGCGTTCCGGGTTCAGAAAGCGCTCGAACAGCAAGCCGTGGCGCAGCGGATCGAGGTCCGTGATTGTCAGCGCCCAAGCGACCGCCGAACCCGCGCCCGACCCACGCCCCGGCCCGACGGGGATGCTCTGTTGCTTCGCCCACTGGATGAAGTCCGCGACGATCAGGAAGTAGCCGGAGAAGTTCATCGACGTGATGACGTCGAGCTCGTGCTGGAGCCGGGCCTCATAGTCTTCGCGCTCGAAACCAGAGGCACAGCCCTGTCGCTCAAGCCTTGCCTCCAGCCCGGCCCAGGCCTGCTGACGCAGTGCCGCGTCCTCGGCCTGCTTGCGCTCCTCTGCACTGCCCGCGCCATCCGTGGCGAATTCCGGCAGGATCGGCGGGTGGGTGCGCACGCGGAAGGCGCAGCGGCGCGCGATCTCGACCGTGTTCTCCAGCGCCTCGGGCAGATCGGAGAACAGGCTCATCATCTCTGCGCGCGTCTTGAAGCGGTGCTCCGGCGTCAGGCGGCGGCGGTCCTCCTCGACGACGTAGCGCCCTTCGGCGACGCAGATCAGCGCGTCATGCGCCTCGAAATCCTCTTCGGCCGGGAAGTAGCACTGATTGGTCGCCACGAGCGGCAGGTCGTGCGCATAGGCCAGTTCGACCAGCGACGGCTCGACAGCGCGCTCGCTCGCCAGCCCGTGGCGCTGCAGCTCGACATAAAGCCGGTCCGGGTAGATCGCGGCGAGCCGCTCCAGCAGGCGCTTCGCACGCGCTTCGTCGCCCTCGCGCAGAGCCGCGTCGATCGGCCCTTCCGGACCGCCGGTGAGCGCGATCAATCCTTCGCCGTGGTGCTCCAAATCGGCCAGCGTGACGAACGGCTCGCTATCCTCACAGTGGTCGAGATAGGCGAGGCTCGACAGCTTCATCAAGCTGGCATAGCCGGTCTCGTCCTTGGCAATCAGCGCGATCGCGCCGTCAGGGCGCGGGGCCGTGTCAGGACGCCCGTTGCCGGTCTCGTCGAAGCTCACCGACAGCGTGCAGCCCACGATCGGCTGGATACCCGCGCCAGCAAGCGTTTCGGAAAACTCCAGCGCGCCGAACAGGTTATTGCGATCGGCGATGGCGAGCGCCGGTTGCGCATCGGCCTGCGCCAGTTCGCAGAGCTTCTTGATGGGCAGCGCGCCTTCCAGCAATGAGTAAGCCGAATGCACGCGCAGATGGATGAAGCCGGGTCCCGTGGTCATCGCGCCTTGCTCGCATGACTGATCGCGATGAAGGTAGCGCCGCGCGCTGCGATTCGCACGCCGGGCGGGCGGTCTGTCCCCACCGGCTAGCCGAGTACGATGTCGAACTGAGCGGAGAGGGCGCCCGGCTCTACAGCGCCTGCGTCTTCGAGCGGCACGATCACATTCGCCCGCTGCGCTGGGTCGGTAATGCGCTCCAGGACAAAATCCCGCGCATTAGCCGGTTCGCCGGCAAAATACATCTGGGTGACCAGCGTGTCGCCACCGGGCTGCATGATCTTGAAGTGGATGTGCGGCGTGCGCCCGGAATAGGCCGCGGGTTTGATCGTGCGGAAGACATAGCGGCCTTCGGCATCCGTTTCCACGCGCCCGCGGCCCTGAAAGCCGGAATCGGCTTTGCGCCGCCCCCGTTCGTCCCACGGGTGGTGATAGACACCCTTCGCATCGCACTGCCAGATCTCGACAATCGCGCCTTCGATTGGTTCGCCGCGCCGATCCAGCACGCGCCCGCGAATGTGGAGCACGGTGCCGAGCGCCTTCGCGTCCTCGCCTTTCACCAGCACAAGGTCATTGTCGATGTCACCGAGCCATTCCGGTGGATAAAACGGCCCCTCGGTCTGGCCCGGTGTCGGGGTGAGCTTCGGTTCAGGGGCGGCATGCGCCGGCGCGAGTTTCCCCGTAGCCGCCGCGGCAAGGGCCGCGCAGAGGCCGGAAACCGCAGCGCGCCGGCCAATCCAGGGTGTGCGAATGCGGAACATTGTGCGTCTTGCTCCCGCGGGGATCTATGCGCTGCCCGAAGAGGACCGCGCTCGCGCCGGATCATGCGCCAAAAGCAGACCGTCTTCAAGCTGCACGACCCTGTCCATCCGCTCGGCCAGCTCAAGATTGTGTGTAGCGATGACGGCGGCCAGCCCCGCCTTGCGCACGAACTGCAGGAGCTGTTGAAAAACGCGCTCTGCGGTTGGCGGGTCGAGGTTCCCGGTCGGTTCGTCGGCCAGCAGCAGCTTCGGCGCGTTGGCCACGGCGCGGGCGATCGCCACGCGCTGCTGCTCGCCGCCGGACAACTCGGCCGGGCGATGATCGGCGCGCTCGGCCAGCCCGAAAATCTTGAGCAGATCGCGCGCCCGCCGCTCCGCCTCCTTGCGGTCCAGCCCGGCGATCCGCTGCGGCAGGACGACATTCTCCAGCGCGGAAAACTCCACCAGCAGATGATGAAACTGATAAACGAAGCCCACCTCTGTGCGGCGTACGCGCGTGCGCGAGACATCGTCCAGCTCGGCGCATTCCTGCCCCCCGATTGCTACCGAGCCGGTATCCGGCCGCTCCAGCAGCCCGAGGATGTGCAGAAGCGTCGATTTGCCCGCGCCGGAGGGGCCCACCAGCGCCACGGTCTCGCCCGGCCAGATTTCCAGATCGGCGCCGCGCAGCACATGAATTTCGCGCGGACCTTGCCTGAAGCAGCGACGCAGCCCGCTGGCCCTCAGCGCCGGTCGTGTTATCCGCTGCTCCACGCTACCTCACTCATATCGCAGGGCGTCGACCGGGTCGAGCCGGGCCGCCCGCCAGGATGGATAGATCGTCGCCAGCACCGATAGCGACAGCGCCATGATCACCACGGTTGCCACCTCCCAGAGGTCCATGTCCGCTGGCAGCCGCGAGAGAAAATACACGTCCGGCGAGAACAGGTCCGTGTTCGTCACATAGGCGATGAACTCGCGGATCGATTCGATGTTCAGGCAGACCACCACGCCGAGAATCAGCCCGGCCAGCGTGCCCACCACGCCGATGCTCGCGCCGGTAATGAAGAACACGCGCATGATCGCACCGCGCGTCGCGCCCATCGTGCGCAGGATGGCGATGCTGCTGCTCTTGTCCTTCACCAGCATGATGAGACCGGAGATGATGTTCAGCGCAGCGACCAGCACGATCAGGGTCAGGATCAGGAACATCACGTTCCGCTCGACCTTGAGCGTGTTGTAGAAGGTCGCGTTGCGCTCGCGCCAGTCCGACATAATCAGGTTCGGCGGCAAGAGAGAGGCAAGCTCGGGCCGCACAGCATTCACCGCATCCGGGTTATCGAGCATGACCTCCAGCGCCGTTACAGACTCCGGGCTGTTGAAGAAGGCCTGCGCCTGCTGCAATGGCAGGAAGGCGATCGTCTCGTCGTACTGGCTCATGCCGATCTCGAAGATTGCCGCGACCGGATAACGCTGAATGCGCGGCGCCGTGCCGAACGGCGTCTGCGACCCGCGCGGCGAAACGAGCGTGATCCCGTCGCCGACCCGCACGCCGAGCGCATTTGCCAACCGGGTGCCGAGCACGATGCCACGCCGATCGTCGAAGCCGTCGAGCGTGCCGAAATAGATGTTGCGGCCGACGGCCTCAAGGTTCTTCAGGTCATTCTCGCGAATGCCGCGGACGATGACCCCGCGTGCGGTCTCCTCGGCGGAGATCATCACCTGCCCCTCGACGAGCGGGATCGCCTTTTGCACCTGCTCGACCTCGCGCAGGCGCGTGGCCACCTCGTCGTAGTTCTTGAACTCTTCGCCGAGGGGACGCACCAGCATGTGGCCGTTCAGGCCGAGAATCTTGTCGAACAGTTCGTTGCGAAAGCCGTTCATCACCGCCATGACGATGATGAGCGTAGCCACGCCCAGCATGATGCCGATGAAGGAAAAGCCGGCGATGACCGAGATGAAGCCTTCCTTGCGCCGCGCGCGCAGATAACGCAGCGCCAGCATCCATTCAAAGCCGGAGAAAGGTCCGGTGTCCTGTGCGCGGGCCATACGGCTTCCCTAATCGAGCTGGATCGGACGCGGTGCGCCGGTCGGCACCTGCGCGACCAACATGTTCAGCGCCTCTTCCGGGCTCATCGTGCTGCGCTCACCGGTGGCGCGGCGCTTGACCTCGACCTCTCCGGATTTCAGGCCCTTCGGGCCGATGATCACCTGCCATGGCAGGCCAAGAAGGTCCATCGAGGCGAACTTCGCGCCGGCGCGCTCATCCGTGTCGTCGTAGAGGACGTCGAGCCCGGCGTTGCGCAGCTTGGCGTAGAGATCTTCGCAGGCCGCGTCGGTCTGCGCGTCGCCTGTCTTCAGGTTCACGAGGCCAACGAAAAACGGCGCCACCGTGTCCGGCCAGACAATCCCGGCATCGTCATGGCTTGCCTCGATGATCGCGGCCGGCAGGCGCGAGACGCCGATGCCGTAAGATCCGGAATGCAGCGTGACAAGATTTCCGTCCGGCCCCTGCACGCGGCAGCGCATCGGGTCGGAATACTTCGTGCCGAAATAGAAAATGTGCCCGATCTCGATACCCCGCGCGCTCACTTGCTTGTCCTCCGGCACCTCGCGGGCGAACTGTGCGTGGTCGTGCATGTCGCTGGTGGCGGCGTATTTGCTCGTCCACTCCTCGACAATGCCGCTGAGGTCCGCGTCGTAGTCGACATCCTTCGGCGCCGGCGTCTCCACGAGATCGCGGTGGCAGAACACCTCGCTCTCGCCGGTGTCGGCCAGGATGATGAATTCGTGACTGAGGTCGCCGCCGATCGGCCCGGTTTCCGCGGCCATCGGGATCGAGGTCAGCCCCATCCGCTCGAAGGTGCGCAGATAGGACACGAACATGCGGTTGTAGGACTTGCGCGCGTCCTCCGCCGTCAGGTCGAAGGAATATCCATCCTTCATCAGGAACTCGCGCCCGCGCATGACGCCGAAACGCGGCCGGACCTCGTCGCGGAATTTCCACTGGATATGATAGAGGATGCGCGGCAAATCGCGGTAGGACTTCGCCGAATCTCGGAACAGCTCGGTAATCTGCTCCTCGTTGGTGGGGCCATAGAGCATGTCCCGACCGTGCCGGTCCTCGATGCGCAGCATCTCCTGGCCGTAATCGTCGTACCGGCCGCTCTCCCGCCAGATATCGGCAAGCTGGATCGTGGGCATCAGGAGTTCGATCGCGCCAGCGCGGTCCTGCTCCTCACGCACGATCTGCTCGATTTTCTTGAGCACGCGGAAGCCGAAAGGCAGCCAGACATAGATGCCCGCGCTCGCCTGGCGGATCATGCCGGCGCGCAGCATCAGCCGGTGCGAGACGATCTCCGCCTCTTTCGGGTCATCGCGCAGGATCGGCAAAAAATAGCGGCTCAGTTTCATCACAGAGTCCCAGGACTGAAGCGTATACGGGCCTCACGCACGGCCCCGTGCCTGCGAGCGGCATACCCGACAAAGGCGCCAAGCGCAATGCCGACCCCACCGTGCTCACAACCCCCGAATGTTCAAATCTGCGCCCCGCCTTCAACGAATTGCTCATTGATTGGGCAACATCATCACGAAATGATGACAAGGCGCGCAGGTTGGGCTATCGTCATGATGCGTCGCTGACGTCGTCCGACCGTATCCGCCAAGGAGCATAACGCATGGATGCCGGTGTCACGCGCGCCCGAGTCTGGGGAGGAAGGCTCTAAAACTTTAAAGAATCTCCGGTCAACCGGGGCTCCAGGTTGCATGAGCAAGACTGATAAAAAGGGCGGTTCAACGCTCGGTTGAAATTCTACTGAAATGTCTTGCATTAAGACGGGCAAGGTCGCGCGCCTTGCCTTTTTTATTTAGTCGAACCGCTCGTATTTCGGCAGGAAGGGAATGCTGTCGAGCGGGATCAGCCGGTACTCCACCACCGCATAGATTGGTGCAAAGATCAGGGCGGCGAGTATGGTCGTAATCGCGAACTTGCGCCAGATATACGGCACCGAAGGCGCTCCCGGCTCCGAGCCTTCGACAACCTCACCCTGCTCTTCCTGTGAGCGCACGCCGAACGGCAGGACCATGAACAGGACCATCCACCAGCACACCAGATAAGTCGCAATCGCAAAAGGCAAGCTCACGCAGGCCTCCTCGTGTTCTCCTCGCGCGCGTCAAGCGGCCTCAGGCCTGCTCGAGCTCGATCAGTGTGCCGCAGAAGTCCTTGGGGTGCAGGAACAGGACCGGTTTGCCATGCGCGCCGATTTTCGGTTCACCGTCCCCCAGGATCCGCGCACCTTCGGCCAGCAGCTTGTCGCGCGCGGCATGAATGTCTCCTACCTCGTAGCAGACATGATGAATGCCGCCCTCGGCGTTCTTCTCAAGAAATTTGGCGATTGGCGAGGCATCTCCCAAGGGCTCCAGCAGCTCGATCTTGGTATTCGGCAGCTCAATAAACACTGTGCTCACGCCGTGATCGGGCTGTTCGACCAGGTCGGATACCGTCGCCCCGAGCGTGTCGCGATACTGGGCCGCAGCGGCACGGGCATCGGGTACGGCAATCGCCACATGATTCAGTCGTCCAAGCACCATTCTCCTCCATTTCGCGGATGCTCAATGGGCGAAAGGATACGTGGCGCGCTCATACCGTGGCAATGCGAACCGTGCACAGCGGCTTCTTGCCCCAGGCCTGGTTGATCGCGCCGCGGACCGAGCGTCGCACCGCCTCGCCCAGCGTGCGGGGGTCCTTGCGCCGCGGGCGGGGGATGCCGTCGAAGGCGTTGAAGATGGCGCGCTCGGCGATCTCGGCGAAGAGCTGGCCATGTTCGTCGAGGTTGGGGATACCGTGCATGACAATGTGCGGGTCCGCAGCCATCTCCCCCTTGCGGTCGACCACCACGAACACCGTGACCGTGCCGACGAAACTGAGCTTGCGCCGCTCGCGCAGCGGGCCGTCGTCCTCGCGCAGCAGCAGCGTGCCGTCGCGCAACAGCCGACCGACGGGGACCTCGTCGATGATCTCGGCCGGGCCGGGGCAGAGTCGGGCCATGACGCCGTTGCGCACATTGCGCAGGGCCGACAACCCCTCCTCCTTTGCCAGGTTGACGTGCTCGTACAGGTGCCGGTCCTCGCCGTGCATCGGAACAACCACGCGCGGGCGCGTCCACTGATACATCTGCCGAAGTTCGCCGCGTCGGCAGTGGCCGGAGGAATGGATCGGCCCGTCAGGATGGTGCTCGATGATCTTCACGCCAAGGCGCGAGAGGTTGTTGTAGACCTTGTAAATCCCGTCCTCGTTGCCGGGGATCATGCGGCTGGAATAGACCACCCAGTCACCGCGCGAGAGAGTCACGTTCGGGTGTTCATCCTCGGCGATGCGGGCCAGCGCCGCGCGCGGCTCGCCCTGGCTGCCGGTGCACAACATCACGACCTTTTCCGGCGGCAGGTAACCGTAGTCCTCCTCGTCCAGATAGCTGAGATGCTCGGGCCAATAGCCCGTTTCCTCCGCCGCATCGATGATCCGGCGCATCGCGCGCCCGACGATCACCAGATGACGGTCGGCGGCGTGGGCAGCCTCGGCGATGGCAATGAGGCGCGCCACGTTCGACGCGAACGTGGTGAAGGCGATGCGATACGGCGCATCAGCCACCAGCTTCTTGAGCGTCTCGGCGACTTCACCCTCGGAGAAGGTTGCTCCCTCCGTCACGGCGTTCGTGCTGTCGCAGATGAGTGCGTCGATGCCCTCATCGCCGAGTTCGGTCAACCGCTTGACATTGGTTGGCTCGCCAAGGCCCGGCGCCTCGTCGATTTTCCAGTCCGCGGTATGCAGCACCAGCCCGCCGCCGGCGCGGATCGCCAGCGCATTCGTCTCCGGGATCGAGTGCGCCATGTTGATGAATTCGACGTCGAACGGGCCGATGGTCAGTCGGCCCTCATACGGCACCTCGATCAACTCAACCTGCTTGCCCCAGTCCCGCTGGGCGAGCTTCCCCTTGAGCAGTGTCAGCGCGAACCGCGTCCCATAGACCGGTGCGCGCAGGCGCGGCCACAGTTCCTCGACCGCGCCGATGTGATCCTCATGCGCATGAGTCAGGACAATTCCGACGAGGTTGCGTTCGGCCTCGATGTAGGTGGTGTCCGGCGTGATGATCTCGATACCGGGCTCCTCCCCGCTGGGAAAGGTGACGCCGCAGTCCACCATCAGCCACTGGCGATCATCGGCCGGCCCGAACCCATAGAGATACATGTTCATGCCGATCTCGCCGATGCCGCCAAGCGGCAGAAAAACGAGTTCGGCGTCGCCGTTGTTATTCATGTCCTGTAGCTTCTTTCTTGCCCACTGGCGCTGCCCAGCCGATCGCGACGTCGCCCGCGGTGATGATCCGTTCCGCGCCGTTCTTGCGCAGGCGCAACGCGCCGGTCTCGTCCAGCCCGCCGAAGCGGCCCGCGATCTTTTCGCCGCCCAGCGTCACCGAGATCGGCGCGCCCAGCGGGACAGCGTGGCTCAGCCAAGCTTCGCGGATCTGCCCGAAGCCTGCACCGTCGTCCCAGATTGCCAGCCAGCGCGCGCTCGCCTCAGCCAGCACCGTAAGTGCCTGTTCCGGCGCGATTGTACAGCCATGTTCACGCAGCGAAGTAACCGCGCGGTTCAGCCCGGATGGCGCAGACGCCAGATTGAGACCGGTCCCAATCACGACCGCGCGCCCCCCTCCACTCAGAACGAGGCTTTCGATCAGCACGCCGCCGAGCTTGGCGCCGTCCAACATGATATCATTCGGCCATTTGAGCCGCAGCCGCCCCGCGACGGACTCCGCAGCCGAGGAAACCGCGTCTCGCGCTGCCAGTCCGGCGATGAGCGGCAGCCCGCCAATCGCATGCGCCGGACAGTTGAGCCGCAGCAAAAGGCTTGCATAGAGATTGCCTTCGGGCGAGTCCCAATCCCGGCCAAGCCTGCCACGCCCCTTCGTCTGCCGCGCGGCCCAGACCCAAAGCGGCGGCTCTGCCCCCTCCAGTGCGAGGGCCATGGCCTCGGCGTTGGTCGACGCGGTTTCAGACAGAAAGAGCGCGCGGTGGCCGCCAGGCAGCGTGATGAACGCGCGCCCCGTCGACATCAGACGAACAGCGCCTTGGCAGCGGCATCGGCCGCGGCAACCAGCGGACCAGGGGCGATGAAGAACAGCAGTGTGAAGGCGCTGGTCACGCCAAGCACGAAGCCGGGACCGCGCTCAAGCGGCTCGAACGCGTCTGCCGGCTCGTCGAAATACATGACCTTGACGATGCGCAGGTAGTAGTACGCGGCGATCACCGAGGCGACCACGCCGACCACCGCCAGCCAGGCCAGACCGGCGTTCACCGCCGCGGCGAACACGTAGAACTTGGCGAAGAAGCCTGCCAGCGGCGGGATGCCGGCCATGGAGAACATCAACATCGCCAGCAGGAAGGCGACCATCGGCTGATTCTTGGACAGCCCGGCCAGCTCGTCGACTCCTTCGACCATCCCCTCGGACCGGCGCATCGACAGGATGCAGGCGAAGGTGCCCAGCGTCATCGCCACGTAAATCGCCAGGTAGACGAGCACCGCCTGCGTGCCCTGCTGGCTGCTCGCGGACAAACCGACGAACATGTAGCCGACATGGCCGATAGAGCTGTAGGCCATCAGCCGCTTTATGTTCCGCTGCCCGATGGCGCCGAACGCGCCGAGGGCCATCGACGCGATGGACACCGCGATGATGATCTGCTGCCACTCGGCTGCCAGCGCCGGCACCGCGCTCATCAGCACGCGGACCAGAAGCCCCACCGCCGCCGCCTTGGCCGCGGCGGAGAACAGCGCCGTCGCCGGCGTGGGTGATCCTTCATAGACATCTGGCTGCCACATATGGAACGGCACCGCCGAGACCTTGAAAGCCAGCCCCGTCAGCACGAACACCAGCCCGAAGATCAGCCCGAGCGAAGCCCCTTGCGCCTGCGCCGTCAGGGCGATCGCCTCGAAAGAGGTGTTGCCGGTAAACCCGTAAATCAGCGACGAGCCGTAGAGCAGGAAACCGGAGGACAGCGCGCCGAGCACAAAGTATTTCAGCCCCGCCTCGCTGGAGCGCAACGAGTCCCTCCGGATCGCGGCGATGACATAGAGCGACAGGCTTTGCAGCTCCAGGGCAAGATAAAGCGAGATGAGGTCGTTGGCTGACAGCATGAGCATCATGCCGGTCGTCGCCAACAGCACAAGCACCGGGTATTCCGCGATGTCGAGCTTTGCGCCGCGCAAATAGTCCTGCGACATGGTCAGCGCGAGCGCGGCGGCGAGCAGCACCAGCACCTTCATGAACCGCCCGAAGCCATCGGCGATGAAGGCGCGGTCGAACAGCGTCACCGACTCAGCCGGCTGTGACACCACGAGCGCGGCCGAAATAACCAGAGCGCCGACGCTGGCCCAGGTCACGGTGCGTGCCGTGTCCTTGGTGAAGACCGAGAACATGAGCAGCACAATGGCGGCCAGCAGCAGGAATGCCTCCGGCGCAAGGGCGCTATGCGCGATCAGGAACGCGGTGAACTGTTCCACGGCCTGTAAGCCTCCTTATTGCGCCGCGGCCAGCCGCGCCTGCTCGGCAGCGGCCAGCGCGGCGTTGTAATCTTCGACCAGCTTGGCGACCGATACGCTCGTCACGTCCAGAAGCGGCGCCGGATAGAAGCCGAACAGGATCGTCAGGATCACCAGCGGCAGCATGATCGCGGCTTCGCGTGGCGTCATGTCGGTAATCGCACGCAGAGACGGCTTCTCCAGCACGCCAAAAATGATGCGCCGGTAGAGCCACAGCGCGTAAACCGCCGAGAGAATCACGCCGATCGCCGCGAACAGCGCCAGCCAGGTGTTGATCTGGAAAGCGCCGGTCAGGGCCAGGAACTCCCCGACGAAGCCGCTGGTTCCCGGAAGGCCGACATTGGCCATCGTGAACACCATGAAGCAGAAGGCATAAAGCGGCATCCGGTCGGCCAGCCCCCCATAGGCCGCGATCTCGCGGGTGTGGATGCGGTCATAGACCACGCCGACGCACAGGAACAGCGCGGCCGAGACAATCCCGTGGCTGAGCATCTGGAAGATACCGCCCTGCACGCCCTGCATGGTCAGCGTGAACACGCCCATCGTGACAAAGCCCATATGGGCGATGGAGGAATAGGCGATCAGCTTCTTCATGTCCTCCTGCGCGAAGGCGACCATCGAGGTATAGATGATCGCGATGACGCTGAGCGCGAAGATCAGCGGCGCCAGCTCGGCCGAGGCCAGCGGGAACATCGGGATCGAGAACCGCAGGAAGCCATAGCCCCCCATCTTCAGCAGGATCGCGGCAAGCACCACCGAACCGGCCGTCGGCGCCTCGACGTGCGCGTCGGGCAGCCAGGTATGGACGGGCCACATTGGCATCTTGACCGCGAAGGAAGCGAGGAACGCCAGCCACAGCCAGGTCTGCATCTCGGCGGGGAAATCGTAGGCCAGCAGCGTCGGGATGTCGGTCGTGCCAGCCTCGCCGTACATGACCAGGATCGCCACCAGCATCAGCACCGAGCCGAGCAGCGTGTATAGGAAGAACTTCAGGCTGGCATAGACCCGGCGCGCGCCGCCCCATACCCCGATGATGAGGAACATCGGGATCAGCCCGCCCTCGAAGAACAGGTAGAACACCACCAGATCGAGCGCGCAGAACACGCCGATCATCAGCGTCTCGAGAACGAGGAACGCGATCATGTATTCGCGCACGCGCTCCTTGATCGACACCCAGCTCGCCAGGATGCACAGCGGCATGACGAAGGTCGTGAGGATCACGAACAGCATCGAAATGCCGTCGACGCCGACATGGTAGGTGATGCCCGTCGCGAACCATTCGTATTTCTCGACGAACTGGAAATCGGCGGTCGTCGGGTCGAACTGCGCCCAGATCAGCAGGGACAGCGCAAAGGTGATCACCGTCGTCCAGAGCGCGACGTAACGGGCGTTGCGCGCCGCGATCTCGTCGCTGCCGCGGATCAGGAAAATGAACAGCGCGCCGGCGAGCGGCAGGAAGATCGTTGCTGAGAGGATCGGCCAGTCGGACATGCCCTTAAAAGCCTCCCCGGCTCAGGATCAGATAAAGGAAATAGCTGATGATGAGCGCGACTCCGACCAGCATGATGAAGGCATAGTGATAGACGAAGCCGGTCTGCAGCCGCACAACGCGGGCCGTGATGTCGGTCACACGCGCGGAAATGCCGTCGGGGCCGAGACCGTCGATGATCGCGCCGTCGCCCACCTTCCAGAGCTGGCGCGACAGCCACTTGTAGGGCCGTACGAAGATCCAGTCGTAAAGCTCGTCGAAATACCACTTGTTCAGCAGGAACAGGTGGATCGGCTTGAAGGCGCGTGTCAGCACGCCGGGCACGGCGGGGAAGGCGATGTAGGACAGCCAGGCGACCGCCAAGCCGATCAGCATGGCCACCGAGGGCGAGGCGACAACCCAGCCCGGAACGTGGTGCAGGTCGTAAAGAATCGTGTTGCCTTCCGCGGTGAAAAGCGATGCGCCCCAGAACGCCTCGTACCCATCCCCGATGAAGAACGTCTTGAACGCAAAGCCCGCGCCCAGCGCGCCGATTGCCAGCGCGATGAGCGGTCCGGTCATCACCGGCGGCGACTCGTGCACCTTGCCCAAGGCTTCATCGCCCATGCGCGGCTGGCCATGGAACGCCATGAACATCAGCCGCCATGAGTAGGCCGAGGTCAGGAACGCGGCGATGACCGTGGCCCAGAAGGCATACATCGCGACCGGATTTGCGCCCGCGTAGGCCGCCTCGACCACTGCGTCCTTGGAGTAGTAGCCGGCTGTCAGCGGGAAACCCGTCAGCGCAAGTGTGCCGATCAGCATCATCGCCCAGGTCAGCGGGATCTTGCGCGCGATGCCGCCCATCTTGCGCAGGTCCTGCTCCTCATGCAGCGCGTGGATCACCGACCCGGCGCCAAGGAACAGAAGCGCCTTGAAGAACGCGTGCGTGAACAGGTGGAAGATACCAACAGAATAGGCCCCGACCCCCAGCGCGACGAACATGTAGCCGAGCTGTGAGCAGGTCGAATAGGCGATAACGCGCTTGATGTCGTTCTGCGCGATGCCCACCGTGGCGGCAAAGAACGCGGTGATCGCGCCGAAGGCCGTCACGACCGTCAGCGCAACCGGCGCCAGCTCGAACAGCGGCGACATCCGCGCGACAAGAAACACGCCGGCCGTCACCATCGTCGCGGCGTGGATCAGCGCGGAGACCGGCGTGGGGCCTTCCATCGCGTCGGGCAGCCAGGTGTGCAGCAGGAACTGCGCGGACTTGCCCATCGCCCCCATGAACAGCAGCAGGCAGGCGACCGTCAGCAGGTCGAAGTCCTGCCCAAGGAAATGGATCGTCTCGTCCACCTTGCCCGGCGCGGCGGCAAAGATCGCGTCCAGGCTGATGGTGCCGAAGCTGGCGAAAATCGCGAAGATCCCGAGCAGGAAGCCGAAATCGCCGACGCGGTTGACGACGAACGCCTTTATCGCGGCCGCGTTTGCCGAGGGCTTGTGATACCAGAAACCGATCAGCAGGTAGGAGGCCAGCCCGACGCCCTCCCAGCCGAAGAACAGCTGCAAGAGGTTGTCCGCCGTGACCAGCGCCAGCATGGCGAAAGTGAAAAGCGAGAGATAGGCGAAGAAGCGCGGCTGGCCCTCATCATGCTCCATGTAGCCGATGGAGTAGATGTGCACGAGGCTGGATACGGTCGTGACCACGACAAGCATCACCGCCGTGAGCGTGTCGATGCGCAGGCTCCACTCCGCGACCATGTCGCCGGAGACGATCCACTCGAACAGCGTGACGCGTGCCGTCTCGCCGTCGAAGCCGACGGAGACAAACGCGATCCAGGAGAGAATGGCACTGATGACGAGGAGGGTGCTGGCGGTCCAGCCCGAGGCGGCATTGCCGATGTAGCGCCCAAAGAGGCCGACGAATAGCGCGCTGATCGCGGGCAGAAGAACGATGGCGGTATACATCTTGGCCGTCCCCCGTGTCGCGCGTCAGCCCTTGAGCACGTTGATCTCGTCCACCGCGATGGTGCCGCGGTTGCGGTAATAGACCACGACGATCGCGAGCCCGATGGCCGCCTCGGCTGCGGCGACCGTCAGCACGAACAGCGTGAAGATCTGGCCGACAAGGTCATTCAGAAACGCAGAAAACGCCACCAGATTGATGTTCACCGCGAGCAGCATCAACTCGATGGACATCAGGATCACGATGACGTTCTTGCGGTTGATGAAGATGCCGAAGACGCCGAGCGTGAACAGGATCGACGCGACCGTGAGGTAATGGGCCAGACCGATTTCCATCATTCATGCTCCCGTGCGCCGCGCGCCACCTGCGGCGATGCCATATCGCGCATGCGCGGACGCTGCAAGACGTTAGAGGCGTCACAGGCCCTGGCCGGGCTCGACGTGACGGACTTCGATGGCTTCGCTTGGCCGCCGGGCAACCTGAGCGGCGATGTCCTGGCGCTTGACGCCCTCGCGCTGGCGCAAGGTCAGGACGATGGCGCCGATCATCGCGACCAAGAGGATCACGCCGGCAAGCTCAAAGAAATAGACGTAGTCGGTATAGAGGATCGCGCCGAGCGCCTCGGTGTTGGTCACCTCACCGCCCGGTGTGGGCGCGGCACGCTGTGCCAGGCTCTGTTCCGAAATCGTCCAGGCGCCGATGACAAGGCTCAGCTCCACCAGGAGGACGATGCCGACCGCCGCGCCAATGGGCAGGTATTTGACGAAGCCGGCGCGCATCTCGGCGAAATCTACGTCGAGCATCATAACGACGAACAGGAACAGCACCATCACGGCGCCGACATAGACCACCACGAGAATCATCGCCAGGAATTCCGCCCCCAGCAGCACGAACAGCCCGGCAGAGTTGAAGAAGGCGAGGATCAGGAACAGGACACCGTGCACGGGGTTGCGCACCGTGATCACCATCAGCGCCGAAGCGATGGTGATGAACGAAAAGATGTAAAAGAAGGCCCCCGCAACCATGCCCTGTGATCCGCTCGGTTCGTTCGCCGCCTGCGAGGCTTAACGGTAGGGCGCATCGAGCGCAAGGTTTTTGGCGATCTCGCGCTCCCACCGGTCACCGTTGGCGAGCAGCTTCTCCTTGTCGTAGAGCAGCTCCTCGCGCGTCTCGGTGGCGAACTCGAAATTCGGCCCCTCGACGATCGCGTCAACCGGGCAGGATTCCTCGCAGTATCCGCAATAGATGCACTTGACCATGTCGATGTCGTACCGCGTGGTGCGCCGGGTACCGTCTGCGCGGCGCGGACCGGCCTCGATGGTGATCGCCTGGGCCGGGCAGATCGCCTCGCACAGCTTGCAGGCGATGCAGCGCTCCACGCCATTCGGGTAGCGGCGCAGCGCGTGTTCGCCGCGGAAGCGCGGGCTCAGCGGACCTTTCTCGAACGGATAATCGACCGTGGCTTTCGGCTTCACGAGATACTTGAGCCCAAGCCACAGGGAGGCAGCGAACTCCGCCAGCACCGCGACCCTGAATGCGCGAACAATTCGGCTCATCGGAACCTCCTTACTGTGCCGCGCCGCCGGTGTATTGCAGCACACCAGCCACGATCACGACCATCGCCAGCGAGAGCGGCAGAAACACCTTCCAGCCCAACCGCATGAGTTGGTCGTAGCGATAGCGCGGCACGATCGCCTTGACCATCGCGAACATGAAGAACACGAGGATGACTTTCAGCGTGAACCACACCACGCCGGGGATCCAGTTGAACGGCGCCACGTCGAACGGCGGCAGCCAACCCCCGAGGAACAGGATGGTGGTCAACGCGCACATCACCGTAATGGCCACGTATTCGCCCAGCATGAACAGCAGGTAGGGCGTCGATGAATATTCGGCCATGAAGCCGGCGACCAACTCCGATTCGGCCTCCGGGAGGTCGAAAGGCGGCCGGTTCGTCTCCGCGAGTGCGGAGATGAAGAACACGATGAACATCGGGAACAGCGGCAGCCAGTACCAGTTGAACAGCCCCCAGTCGCCGCGCTGGGCGTTGACGATGTCCGTCAGGTTCAGCGAGCCGGCCACCAGCAGCACCGTGATGATGACGAAGCCGATGGAGACCTCGTAGGACACCATCTGCGCGGCCGACCGCAGTGCGCCCAGAAACGGATATTTCGAGTTGGACGCCCATCCACCCATGATGACGCCGTAAACGCCGAGCGAGGAGATCGCGAAGATGTAGAGAATGCCGACATTGATGTCCGCGACCACCCAGCCATCATCAACCGGGATCACGGCCCAGGCCGACATCGCCAGCACCGCCATGACCACGGGCGCAAGCAGGAACACCGGCCGGTCGGCGGCGGCCGGCACCACCGGCTCCTTGAGGACGAACTTGATGAAATCCGCGAAGGACTGAAGCAGGCCGAACGGGCCGACGACGTTCGGCCCCTTGCGCAGCTGCACCGCCGCCCAGATCTTGCGGTCTGCCAAGAGCAGATACGCGATAATCATCAGCACGCTCGAGAGGAGCAGCACGCTCTGCCCGATCATGATGACCGTCGGCAGGCCGTAATTCGTCCAGAACTCAGCCATTGGTCCCCGTCTCTCCCAGCGCATTGGCCTGGTGCAGCGCCGCCTGCTCCTGCATCACGTGCGAGGCGCGGGCGATCGGGTTGGTGAGATAATAGTTCTCAATCGGCGAGGCAAAGGGCGCCGACGTCACCTCCGCTGCCCCCTGGGCCAGCGCATCGATCTCGGCCGTGTCGCCCGGCACGAACTCGTCGATACCTGCCAGATGCGGATGATCGCGGTACATTGCGCTGCGCAGTTGATCCAGCGTGTCGAACGGCAGGGCGCGGCCAAGATGTTCGGACAGCGCGCGGATGATCGCCCAGTCCTCCTTCGCCTCGCCCGGCGGAAACACAGCACGCGGCGCGATCTGCACGCGGCCCTCGGTGTTGACGTAGGTGCCGTCCTTCTCGGTGTAGGCTGAGCCCGGCAGGATCACGTCGGCCAGGCGCGCACCACTATCGCCATGGCTGCCCTGATAGATCACGAAGGCGTCGCCGGTCTGGCTGACATCGAACTCGTCCGCGCCGAGCAGATAGAGCACATCCATCTCCCGCGTCTGGGCCGCGGCGAGCATGGTCTCCAGATTCGCGCCTTCCTCGGACGGCACGCACCCGATGTCCAGCGCGCCGACCCGGCTGGCGGCGGTATGCAGGACATTGAAGCCGTTCCAGCCCTCGTCAGGCTTGAGCATACCTGTGTTCACGGCCGTCTGTGCGGCGAGACGCAGCACGCCCTCGCCATCTGGCCGCGCCAGCGCGCCCTGTCCGACGATCAGCATGGGCCGCTCGGCATTCTTGAGCACGTCGGCAAACTCATGTCGGCCTTCGGCGATCTCGCGCAGCGTGTCCGGACCCGCGCCGAGATAGCTGTACTCGTAAGTCAGGTTGGCCTGCTCGCCGATTACACCGATTCTGGCCCGGCCGGAACGATAGGCCTTCAGGATGCGCGCGTTCAGCACCGCGCTTTCGAGCCTGGGGTTGGTGCCGACCAGCAGGATCGCGTCGGCCTCGTCGATGCCCGCGATGCCGGTGTTGAAGATGTAGCTCGCGCGGCCGAGCGCGGGGTTGAGCGCGGCCCCGTCCTGCCGGCACTCCACATACGGCGAGCCAAGCCCGTTGATGAGCGATTTCAGCGCATAGGCATCTTCGACCGGCGCCAGATCACCGATGATGGCGCCGACCCGCTTGGACGCCGTATTGCGCAGGCGCGCTGCGATCGCGTTGAACGCCTCGCCCCAGCTCACCTCGCGCAGCGTGCCATCCTTTCGCACATAGGGCCGGTCGAGCCGCTGCCGGCGCAGGCCGTCCCAGACGAAGCGGGTCTTGTCGGAGATCCACTCCTCGTTCACGTCGGCATGCTCGCGCGGGAGGAAGCGCATGACCTCGCGCCCACGCGAATCAACGCGGATATTGGCCCCGAGGGCGTCCATGACGTCGATGCTTTCGGTCTTGGTCAGCTCCCACGGCCGCGCGGTAAAGGCATAGGGCTTTGAGGTCAGCGCGCCGACCGGGCACAGGTCGATGACATTGCCGGACAGCTCCGACGTCATCCCGTGCTCCAGGTAGGTCGTGATCTCCATGTCCTCGCCGCGGCCGATCGCGCCAAGCTCCGGCACGCCCGCCACCTCGGTCATGAATCGGACGCAGCGCGTGCAGTGGATGCAGCGCGTCATGATCGTCTTGATGAGCGGGCCGATGTTCTTGTCCTCGACCGCGCGCTTGTTCTCGTGGAAGCGGCTGCCATCGACGCCGTAGAACATCGCCTGGTCCTGCAGGTCGCATTCCCCGCCCTGGTCGCAGATCGGGCAATCCAGCGGATGGTTGATCAGCAGGAACTCCATCACGCCTTCGCGCGCCTTTTTCACCAGCGGACTGTCGGTGCGCACCTGCGGCGGGCTGCCGTCGCGACCCGGGCGCAGATCGTTGACGCTCATGTGACACGAGGCGATGGGCTTGGGCATGCCGACGACCTCGACGAGGCACATGCGGCAGTTGCCCGCGATCGACAGGCGCTCGTGGTAGCAGAAGCGCGGGATTTCCTCGCCGGCCTCCTCGCAGGCCTGCAGCAGGTTGATCCCGTCCTCGACCTCGATCTCGCGATCGTTGATGATCAGCTTTGGCATTCCGTCGCCTTTCAGCGTGTCGATTAGAGCGCGATGCTACTCGGCGGCAATCCCAGTGGTCTCGGCGGGGCGGCTCACCGCCTCGATGCGCCCTTCGATCTCGTCGCGGAAGTGGCGGATCAGGCCTTGGATCGGCCACGCCGCCGCGTCGCCCAGCGCGCAGATCGTGTGACCCTCCACCTGCTTCGTCACGTCGTACAGCAGGTCGATCT
The DNA here is from genome assembly GCF_003550175.1 of Dichotomicrobium thermohalophilum. Classification (NCBI taxonomy): domain Bacteria; kingdom Pseudomonadati; phylum Pseudomonadota; class Alphaproteobacteria; order Hyphomicrobiales; family Hyphomicrobiaceae; genus Dichotomicrobium; species Dichotomicrobium thermohalophilum. The sequence continues at coordinate 1,298,996 of NZ_QXDF01000001.1, read as the reverse complement.
CGCGCTTGGTCGCGTTGCCCTCGATCATCCGGGTCAGCACGCGCCACATCCAGCCAGTGCCCTCGCGGCACGGCGTGCACTGGCCACAGCTTTCATGCTTGTAGAAATAAGCGATCCGCGCGATCGCCGCGACGATGTCGGTCGATTTGTCCATCACGATCACCGCAGCGGTGCCAAGGCCCGACTGCACGTCTTTCAGCGCGTCGAAGTCCATCAGCAGGTCATCGCAATGCCAGTGCGGCACCAGCGGAACCGAGGAGCCGCCCGGAATAACGGCCAGGAGATTATCCCAACCGCCGCGCACGCCGCCGGCGTGGCGCTCGACCAGCTCGCGCAGCGGGATGCTCATTTCCTCTTCCACCGTGCAGGGCTCCTCGACATGCCCGGAGATACAGAACAGCTTGGTGCCGGTGTTGTTTGGCCGGCCAAGCTGGGCGAACCAGGCGCTGCCGCGGCGCAGGATTTCCGGGACCACAGCGACCGATTCAACGTTGTTCACGGTGGTCGGCGCCCCCCACAGGCCGACATTGGCCGGGAACGGCGGCTTGAGGCGCGGCTGGCCCTTCTTGCCTTCCAGGCTCTCCAGGAGCGCGGTTTCCTCGCCGCAGATGTAGGCGCCAGCCCCATGGTGGATATAGATGTCGTAATCCCAGCCGTGAACATTGTCCCGGCCGATCAGCTTCGCCTCATAGGCTTCGTCGATCGCCGCCTGCAGGATTTCGCGCTCGCGGATATATTCGCCGCGGATGTAGATGTAGCAGGTGTGCGCGCCCATCGCGAAGCCGGCCACGAGGCAGCCTTCCAGCAGGATATGCGGGTCATGCCGCATGATTTCGCGGTCCTTGCAGGTGCCCGGTTCCGACTCGTCAGCGTTCACCACGAGATAATGCGGACGCCCGTCGTTCTCCTTGGGCATGAACGACCATTTCACGCCCGTCGGAAAGCCGGCGCCGCCGCGACCGCGAAGCCCCGAAGCCTTGACCTCTTCGAGAATCGAATCACGGCCCTTCTCCAGCAGCGCCTTCGTCCCGTCCCAGGCGCCGCGACGGCGCGCATCTTCCAGTCGCCAGTCATGCAGGCCGTACAGGTTCGTGAAGATGCGGTCCTTATCCTCGAGCATTCGCTCCTGGCTCCCTTAACTCACGCGCCGGGCTCGCCCCCGCGCAAGATGGCGCTACGATCCTTCAGCGTGGTCAGACCGCTGATCGGCGCGGCTTTCTGGCGCTGGACCTGCGGGCCCGGCGTCACCGGCTTGCCCTCGCGCAGATTGTCGAGGATTTGCGCGAAGCTGTCCGGTGTCAGGTCTTCGTAATAGTCCGCGTTGATCTGGACCATCGGCGCGTTCACGCAAGCGCCCAGACATTCAACCTCGATCCACGAGAACAGACCGTCCGGCGTGACCTCGCCCGGCTCGCCGATCCGGTCGCGGCAAACCGCCTTCAGATCCTCAGCGCCGCGCAGCATGCATGGCGTCGTGCCGCAGAGCTGGACGTGATACTTCCCGACCGGCGAGAGGTTGAACATGGTATAAAACGTCGCGACCTCGTAGGCGCGGATGTACGGCATCTCCAGCAACTCGGCGACATAGCGGATCGCCGGTTCGGGCAGCCAGCCGTGCTGTTCCTGCGCCCGCCAGAGCAGCGGGATGATCGCCGCCCATTGGCGCCCCTCGGGATATTTGGCGATCTGCGCCTTCGCCCAGGCGAGGTTCTCTTCCGTGAACTCGAAGCTTTCCGGCTGAACGGGATCGAGACGGCGTACACTCATTCTGGCTCCTCCAGACCGCTCAGCGGTCGACCTCGCCGAACACGATGTCGATCGAGCCGAGCACGGCCGAGACGTCGGCCAGCATGTGGCCCTTTGTCAGGAATTCCATGGCCTGCAAGTGCGCATAACCCGGCGCGCGGATCTTGCAGCGATACGGGCGGTTCGTCCCATCAGCGACGAGGTAGACCCCAAACTCGCCCTTGGGCGCCTCGACCGCCGTGTAGACCTCGCCCTCGGGCACATGAAAGCCCTCGGTGAACAGCTTGAAGTGGTGGATGAGCGCCTCCATCGAGCGCTTCATCTCCGCCCGGCGCGGCGGCGTGACCTTGTTGTTCGGCGCGAGCACCGGCCCCTGGCCCTCGCCGGAGGTCAGCTTGTCGATGCACTGCTTCATGATCCGTACCGACTGGCGCATCTCCTCCATGCGCACGAGGTAGCGATCGTAGCAGTCGCCGTTCTTGCCGACGGGGATGTCGAACTCGAAATCGTTGTAGCACTCATAGGGCTGTGCCCGGCGCAAGTCCCACGCACCGCCGGAGCCGCGCACCATCACGCCGGAAAAGCCGCGAGCAAGCGCGTCATCCAGCGACACCACGCCGATGTCGACATTGCGCTGCTTGAAGATGCGGTTCTCCGTCAGCAGGCCCTCAATGTCGTCGAGCACCTTCAGGAACGGGTCGCAGAATCCTGCGATATCGTCGATCAGGTCGGGCGGCAGGTCCTGATGCACCCCGCCCGGGCGGAAATAGTTGGCGTGCAGGCGCGAGCCGGAGGCGCGCTCATAGAAGATCATGAGCTTCTCGCGCTCCTCGAACCCCCATAGCGGCGGGGTGAGCGCGCCGACGTCCATTGCCTGCGTCGTGACGTTCAGCAGATGACTCAGAAGCCGGCCGATCTCGCTGAAAAGAACGCGGATGATCTGCCCGCGGATCGGCACCTCGATGTCCAGCAGCTTCTCGATGGCCAGGCAGAAGGCGTGCTCCTGGTTCATCGGCGCGACGTAGTCGAGCCGGTCGAAATACGGGATCGCCTGCAGATAAGTCTTGTACTCGATCAGCTTCTCGGTGCCGCGATGCAAAAGGCCGATATGCGGGTCGACCCGCTCCACGACCTCGCCGTCCAGTTCCAGCACGAGGCGCAGCACGCCGTGCGCCGCCGGGTGCTGCGGCCCGAAGTTGATCGAGAAATTGCGGACTTCCGCTTCAGCCTGGGCCATGCCGTTTCAGTATCCCTGTTCACCCGTTCGTGCTGTACCTACGTCTTTCCTTCGGAGCCGGATGACGCCTTTTCGTCGCCGGGCAGGATGTATTCCGCGCCCTCCCACGGGCTGATGAAGTCGAAGTCGCGATATTCCTGCTGCAATTTGACCGGCTCGTAAACCACGCGCTTGAGATCCTCGTTGTAGCGGACCTCGACGAAGCCGGTCAGCGGGAAATCCTTGCGCAGCGGATGGCCCTGGAAGCCGTAATCGGTCAGGATGCGGCGCAGATCCGGATGGCCGGAGAAAAAGATGCCGTACAGGTCGAAGGCCTCGCGCTCGTACCAGTTGGCGGCCGGGAAGATATGCGTGACGCTCGGCACGGGCGTCACCTCGTCCGTGTCCGTTTTCACGCGGACGCGCTTGTTCTGCCGCGCGCTCAGTAGGTGATAGACCACCTCGAACCGCTTGGCGCGGTCAGGATAGTCCACCCCGCAAATGTCGATCAGGCAGGTGAACTGGCAGCGCACATCGTCACGCAGAAAGGTCATCAGCGAGACGATATTCTCCCGCGTGGCCCGCACCGTCAGCTCGCCAAGCGCGACGTACCAGGTGTCGACCGCTTCCGGGCGCGCTGCGGCGATGTGCTCACCCAGCTCCTGGAGCGCCTCTTCCTGGGCCGTTGCCGTCGGGACCGTTGCCACCTTCAGCCTCCTAGCGGGTGATCGTACCGGTGCGGCGGATTTTCCGCTGCAGCAGCATGATGCCGTAGACCAGCGCCTCGGCCGTGGGCGGGCAGCCCGGCACGTAGATGTCTACCGGGAGCACACGGTCACAGCCGCGCACGACCGAGTAGGAATAGTGGTAATAACCGCCGCCATTGGCGCAGCTGCCCATCGAGATAACGTAACGCGGCTCCGGCATCTGGTCGTAGACCTTGCGGATCGCCGGCGCCATCTTGTTGCACAGCGTGCCCGCCACGATCATCACGTCCGACTGCCGGGGGCTGCCGCGCGGCGCGAAGCCGAACCGCTCGACGTCATAACGCGGCATGGAGGACTGCATCATCTCCACCGCGCAGCAGGCCAGCCCGAACGTCATCCACATCAGTGAGCCGGTCCGTGCCCAGTTGATGAGGTCCTGCGACGACGTGACCAGGAAGCCCTTGTCCGCCAGGTTGTTGGACAGCTCCGTGAAGCTCTCGTCGCGCAGCGCGGTGGCACCGCCAGTGGTGCCGTCGGGCTGGCGCAGCACGAGGTCGTCCAGCGTCTGCTCAGGCTTGATCAATCCCATTCCAGCGCTCCTTTGCGCCACTCATAGATGAAGCCGATCGTCAGGATGGCCAGAAACAGCATCATGGCCCAGAAGCCGAACAGCCCGGCCTCCTCGAAGGCGACCGCCCAAGGAAACAGGAAGGCGACCTCCAGGTCGAAGATGATGAAGAGGATCGCCACCAGGTAAAAGCGCACATCGAAGCGCATCCGGGCACTCTCGAACGCGGGGAAGCCGCATTCATAGGTCGACACCTTTTCCGGGTCCGGGTTGTTCGGGGCCACGAGGAACGGCGCGATCAGCAGCGCCGCACCGATAACCGCGGCCACACCAAAGAATATAAGAAGCGGCAGGTAATCTTGGAGGAGGTCGGTCATCGTTTGGCCCAATCGGGCGCGGCAGCCGGCCGGCGGGCCAGCTCACAAAAACGGCCGCGCGTGTTTGAAACGCTCCAAATAATATCGCATTGCAGCACCCGTAGACCAGCCCTGATCCCGGCGCAAGCTGTGAAATTTTGTCGGGGTTAGTGGCCGCGCCGAAGGGAGGAAATGGCGGGAGTGACGGGACTCGAACCCGCGGCCTCTGGCGTGACAGGCCAGCGCTCTAACCGACTGAGCTACACCCCCAATGCGTCCAGGCACGGAACATTGACCGGATACGCAGTGATGTACGTGAGGCCGTGTCCGGCGTCAAGACGCTCTTTCACGCGATCGACAACGGCGCTGGTGGGCGGTGAGAGATTCGAACTCCCGACATCTTCGGTGTAAACGAAGCGCTCTACCAACTGAGCTAACCGCCCGCTGAGGCGGAGAATAGGCCGGTTGGGCGCGGCGTGCAACGGCCGAGCCGGCGCGGCGATAAACGGACAAGGCCGTCAAGGCCGAGAGCGGGCGGACGCCAAAAAATACAAGCCGGGCGCGAACGCCCGGCTGTCTGCTTCAGGTGAGGTGGGGAAGGAGGAGTGTAGAAGGTTTACTTCAGCGGCTCCGGCGCACGGCGCAGGTGATAGCTCAGCCGCGCACGGATCACGAAGACCTCGTTATCGACGTCCCGGTCGAACTTGTAGGCGTGGTAGTGATGACTGTAGCCGCATGAATCGCCGCAGGACCCACTAGGGCCATCATATTTGTCGATCCATTCATACTTGCTGGAGTCGTCGTCGAACCAGTAATAGAGCCCTTCGAGACCAAAACTCATATTGTCCTTGATGAGATATTCCCAGCCTGCGCCGAGCACCCAACCGGTCTCGTCATCGCCCTCGTCGTAACGGTGATAGTATTCATGACCTTCATGCTCATACTTTAGCTTGAAATCGCGGTCGAAGCTGGCGAAGGCCACGCCGGCGGTCAGGTACAGATGCGAGCGGCTCCAGGCGGCGGTCCCGATCCGGCCGCGAACCGAGGCGAGATAATCGACATCGTTCGCGACACCGATATCGCTCTCCACGCCGAAGATGAACGCGCCGCGCTCAAAATTACAGCCTATATGGCCGCCACCGAACGGACCCGAGTCATCGACATTATCGTGGAAGCTGTAGCCATCGTAGTCCGTCTTCCAATAGCCTGACGAGCCTTTGTTAGAATTGTGATGGTCGTATGCGTGTTCATAGTCGTCAGCGTAAAATCCGTACGATTTCTTGACATCACTGTAATTCTGATCATCCATCCACGCACCGCCGACATTCAAGCCGAAATAGCAGCCCGACCAGAGCGGAGCCGGCTCGACAACAACGACATCTTTCATGGAACCATTCGCCATGGCTGGACCGGCGGCGCCGATGCACACCGCGGCCACAGCCCCGCAGAGGAGCTTGCGCATCTTTTCTCCCTCTCAGAGTGACTTGTTCCGCCCGCCTCTTCTGCGGACGCCTGACGGCAGCCCACGCCCCCATGGCGTGATCCCACTTAACTGCACGTCATGGTTGCGTTCATAGCCCGGATTCGCGTGCGGGCAAAAGTGGTTTTGTCGATTGCAGAAGGAGTTTGGGGACAACTGTTGCGTGCATGTGACAGAAACGGGGGACAACGAGGGTGTTCGTAAACAAAGGGTTGCCAGCAAGCGGCATTATCGCGCGTTGGCGTCTGCCTCCGTGGCCGAGCAAAAAAAAGAGCCGGGCGCGAAGGCCCGGCCCAGGAGATGACTCAGAGGATCAGTCGAGGTCCTATTTGTAGGATTCCAGCGGCTCCTGGCCGCGGTCCCACAGCTTGTAGCTCGCGCGAATTTTGATCACGTCAAAGTCCATATCAACTTTATCGGTGCCTTCGCAATGACAGATATCGAAAGACAAGTCTTCTTCACCGAGATCAACGTGAGCGTATTCAACACCCGCAAAGAACCGTTCAGTGAGCGCAGTCTCGATACCGATGCCGCCAGTCCAACCCACATGGGTTTCGCTGCCATCAAACAGGTTCTGACCTAAGATGCTTACATCCGTCTCGACTTCACCCCAGGCAACACCACCGAACCCGTAGAACAGCAAGTTATTTACGGCGTAACCAAGCCGGCCAACTACCGTGGCATAATAATCTAGTTCACGCTCACACGTCGTGAAATTGAAAAATGGGCCACAGTCTTCACTGCCATCAATATCTGTGCCATTGAGAGCAGCTTCAATTCCGAAAACCTTGTGGCCGTGCTGCCAGTTATATCCGATGTGCGCGCCATAGACAGCACCGTCGACATCATAGTCAGAAGACAGAAAATCCAGACACGAGCCATCAAAGCAGAGCTGCCCCGAAGTGTCGCCCACGCCAAAGCCCAGTGAGCCACCAACATAAAGACCAGCCCAAATCGGAGCGTGGACGATTGGCTCAACCGGCGCATCTTTCATCGAGCCGTCATACATACCACCCGCCATGGCCGGCGCGGCCATGCCGAGACACGCCGCAGCTGCGGCGCCAAACACCAGTTTGCGCATGAAAAGTCCCTCTCAATAGGCCCAAAATCCCGCCTGCCCCCTGCAGGCGGATGACGCCAGCTCGTGCCCAACGCACGATCCCCAACTGCACGTCATGGTTTTGCGATTACGCTGATTCGCGTGCCGCATAAATTGTTACGACGCGTCTGTCTCAGCGGACATGTTGGGCTATAACAGAAAAGGCACACCCGTGCCGGCGCGCCACGCCAATATTTTTGCGAGGGCCAGATTGCCGGCAATGACGAGGGACAGGCGAGCGTGTCCTAAGAGGCGGGTTCGCTTCCGCGCGTGATCTCCACGCCAAGCGATGCGCCCGGGACGCGATCCAGTTTTTCCACGCGCACGCTCACGCGCTGCGCCCCTTGCAGCGCCAAACATGAATCGGCCACGCGCTCGGCGAGCGTCTCCATCAGGTTGATGTGCCCTTCGTCGATGACCGCCTGGATCGCTTCGATTATCGAATCATAATCGACCACCGGCCGGCGACGGTCGCGGGTCGCGCCATGCGCCACGGCGATGTCCACGCTGAAGCGCACGCGCTGCTTGCCGTTGTGCTCCTCGGCGTGGATGCCGATCCGGCAGGGCAGCACCAGATCGCGCACGAAGATGATGTCGGAATAGATCGGAGATTGGCTCATGCGGGGCGCACCGTCGCACCGGGCGTTGAGGACGGGGTGCCGGTCACGATGCGCACCGCAGGGGCACCGGAACGGCGCTAGGCATTGTATTTGATGTACCTGGCGATCGACTCGTTCTCGGGCGTTCCGGTGAGCGCGCCGCCCTCCTTGCCGGGCTGCCACATGATCACCTGCTCGATCTTGGCGGCCAGCTCGAAGTCGCGGTCGGTGATGCCGCCGACGTCATGCGATTCGATGGCGACCTCGACCTTGCCGAACGAGATGGTGATGTCCGGGTGGTGCCAAGCCGCCTCGGCCAGATGCGCCACGGCATTCGCCACCATGACGGAAGCCTTGAAGCCATGGGTGCCATAGGTGCGGCGGAGTTGCCCGCCCTCATAGCGCCAGGTCGGCAGGTCCTTACTCAGCCGCGCGGTGATGTCGCTTTCCTCGTAGGTGCCTTTTGCCTGCATCCTTGATCGTCCTAACGTTTGGTCTCGTCGGTGTCTCCGCTCACGGGCGCCGGGGCCTCCGGCTTTGGCGGCCCCGCGATCTGCGCCTCGGAAAGCGCCGCTTCCTCTGGGCGCACCTGCAGCATGTTGGGCGGCATGCTTTCAGGCGCAAGCGCCCCGAGGGAGAAATACACCTTGAGAAGATCGTCAACCTTCATGTCCGGCACGACCGTGATGTGATCCTCCGGGACCAGCACCAATCCGCCGGTCATCGGCAGCGGCGCTGTGGGCAGATAGACCATCACCCGGCGCTGGTCGCCGATGTAGTAGCGGTCATGGCTGGCCAGCAGGGCAAGGATGTGCGTTCCATCCGTCCCGCCGAAGCGCACGGCCACCACGTCCATCCCGGACAGGTCGCCGCCACCCTTTTCCGTCGCCAGCCGGATCACGCGGGCCACGGGGTTGTAGATGCCTTTCACCAGCGGGAGCCGGGCGAACAGCAAGTCGATCGCGCCCTGTACGCCGCGCCGCGCCTCTGTGCGGACGATCGCGCCAAGCACCCAGATGCCGATCAGCGCGATCGCCACGCCCAGCCAGAAGGCCAGGGTGTCGTTCTCGACCAGCGCGCTGCCGCCGCGGCGCAGCAGCTCGCCAAGAAAGGTGCCGGGGCCCAGGGCATCGCGCAGGATCTGCACCAGCCAGGCAATGATGACGACGGTGAGGACGATCGGCAGGAGGACGATCAGTCCCGCGAGAAACGTCCCTGTCACCCGGCTGCGCCAGAAACTCCGGAAAAACTCCCACATGCGAACCCACGCCCCCTCAAGCAAGCTGGCGCGGCGATCCTATCAGAGATCGCGTAGGGGCGGCCATGCTTTTTGCCGCCGGCCACCCTGTCCAGCGCAAAGCAAAAGGGGCGACCCGACCGAGCCACCCCTGTTACGTGGAAAACGGATTTTCGGCCGAAGCCTTACGGATTGAGCGCGTCCTTCAAACCACGCGCAGCCTGGAATTTCGGCACGCGGCTGGCCGGCACCTCGACGGTCTCGCCGGTGCGCGGGTTGCGCGCCGTAGTGGCCTTGCGGTCGGACACCTTGAAGCTCCCGAAACCGGCAATGCGCACTTCGTCGCCGTCCTGAAGCGCGCTCTGGATGTGCCGAATAACCGCGTCCACGGCCGCACCTGCCTGATCCTTCGTCAGATCGGCGTCGTCAGCGACGGCCGAGACCAGCTCCTTCTTGTTCATCTTCTCTTCCTTTCGCCACAACACAAGGTCGTCAAAAGTCGTGCTCACGCACGGAAATCGAGCGGTCAGTGAATGGCACATGGCCCCTGCCCGCCAAGTGTGTCAAAGGATTTATCCACGCAAAAGTTTCTTGCAAGGGGCGGAAATCCGCGGCGTTGCGCATTCCTTGCCAAAAAAAGAGGCCGGGACGAGCCAATTAAGCCGCCCCGGCCATGTTCGTGGCGTGTCTGTCCGTCCAGCGCGCCTAGTGCGCGCGGAAGCTGCTGCCGACGGGCTGATCCTGCTCCACGGAGGAGTCCGAAGCCGCCGCTGCGGCGGCAGCCGCCGAGGCCGCCTCGTCCCAGTCCTTCGGCTCGGGCGGACGTGTCAGCGCGATGCGGAGCACATCATCCATGCGGGACACCGGCGTGATCTGCAGACGATCCTTCACGTTCTCCGGGATATCCGCGAGGTCCTTGGTGTTCTCCTCGGGGATGATGACCGTCTTCATCCCGCCGCGCAGCGCCGCCAGCAGCTTCTCCTTCAAGCCGCCGATAGGCAGGACGCGGCCACGCAACGTGATCTCGCCCGTCATCGCGACGTCACGGTGCACCGGGATCCCGGTCATCACCGAAACGATCGCGGTGGCCATGGCCACGCCAGCCGAGGGTCCGTCCTTAGGGGTCGCGCCTTCGGGCACGTGAACGTGGATGTCCAGCTTGTCGAAGACCGACGGGTCGATATGGAAGTCCTTCGCGCGGGAGCGGACATAGGCTGCAGCCGCCTGAATGGACTCCTTCATCACGTCGCGCAGGTTACCCGTGACCGACATCTTGCCGCGGCCGGGCATCATGGCGCCTTCGATGGTCAGCAGTTCGCCGCCAACCTCGGTCCACGCCAGCGCCGTGACCACGCCCACCTGGTCCTCGGACTCCGCCTCGCCGAAGCGGTACTTGGCAACGCCCAGGTAATCCTGCAGATCGGCCTTGGTGACGTGCACCTGCGTCTTCTCGCCGGATTCGATCTCCTTGACCGCCTTGCGGGCCAGCTTGGCCAGCTCCCGCTCCAGGTTACGGACACCGGCCTCGCGGGTGTAACGGCGGACGATCTCGATGAGCGCCTCATCGTCCACGCTCCACTCCTCCGGCTGGAGGGCATGCGCCTCGATCTGGCCGGGGATGAGGTGACGCTTGGCGATCTCCACCTTTTCGTCCTCGGTGTAGCCCGCAATGCGGATGATCTCCATGCGGTCCATCAGCGCCGGCGGAATGTTCAGCGTATTCGCCGTCGTGATGAACATCACCTTCGAAAGATCATAGTCCACTTCCAGGTAGTGGTCGTTGAAGGTGTGGTTCTGCTCCGGGTCCAGCACCTCCAGCAGCGCCGAGGCCGGGTCACCGCGGAAATCCGCGCCCATCTTGTCGATCTCGTCCAGCAGGAACAGCGGGTTCGCCTGCCGGGCCTTCCGCATGGACTGGATCACCTTGCCGGGCATCGAGCCGATATAGGTCCGGCGGTGACCGCGGATCTCCGCTTCGTCGCGCACGCCGCCCAGCGACATGCGGACGAACTCGCGTCCGGTGGCCTTGGCGATCGACTTGCCCAGCGACGTCTTACCGACGCCCGGCGGACCGACCAGGCACAGGATCGGCCCCTTCATCGCGTCAGTGCGCTTCTGCACCGCGAGATACTCGACGATCCGCTCCTTCACCTTCTCAAGACCGTAGTGGTCGTGGTCGAGGATCTTCTGGGCCTCGTCCAGATCGGTCTTGACCTCCGCGACGTCGCCCCACGGGATCGACAGCAGCCAATCCAGATAGTTGCGCACCACCGTGGCCTCGGCCGACATCGGACTCATCTGCTTGAGCTTCTTCAGCTCGGCCAGAGCCTTCTCGCGCGCTTCCTTCGTGAGCTCTGTCTTCTCGATCTTCTCCTCGATTTCCGCGATGTCATCGCGCTCGTCGGAGTCGCCCAGCTCCTTCTGGATCGCCTTCATCTGCTCGTTGAGGTAGTACTCGCGCTGGGTCTTCTCCATCTGGCGCTTCACGCGCGAGCGGATCTTCTTCTCCACCTGCAGGACGGAGATTTCGCTCTCCATCAGCGCGAGAATGTTTTCGAGCCGTGCGGCGACCGACGTGGTCTCGAGAATGTTCTGCTTGTCGGTGATCTTGATCGCCAGGTGGGAGGCCACCGTATCCGCCAGCTTCGAGTAATCCTCGATCTGGCTCAGCGTGCCGAGAACTTCCGGCGAGATCTTCTTGTTCAGCTTGACGTAATTCTCGAACTGGCTGATGACCGTACGCGCCAGCGCCTCGACCTCCTCGTCCGGTCCCGTCTCTTCCTCGACCCGGGCAACCTCGGCCTCGAAGTAGTTTTCGTTGTCGGTGTAGCGCACGATGCGCGCACGCTCGGAGCCCTCGACCAGCACCTTGACGGTGCCGTCGGGCAGCTTCAGAAGCTGCAGCACGGAAGCCAGCGTGCCCACCTCATAGATGCCGTCGGTGGTCGGCTCATCCTCGCTAGCGTCCTTCTGGGCGACCAGCAGGATCTGCTTGTCCGCGCTCATCACCTCTTCAAGCGCGGCGATCGACTTCTCGCGGCCGACGAACAGCGGCACGATCATGTACGGGAACACGACGATGTCCCGCAACGGCAGGACCGGATAGGTCGTTCCGCCAGACTCTGGTGTTGTTGTGATTTCGTTCGGTTGATCCGTCATATACGTCTCCTTGGCATCGAACCGGCCCCGACTGAGCGGCGGCCATGCGGCTTGCGAACCGTGAGCCCGCCCCCGATGCCCCGGTTGGTGTGGTTACCGTCTGTCGCGGGCCGCCGCCTGGAGCGCCCGGCCCGGACGCACTCTACCTTACTCAACAGACGTAAGTGGCGAGAGCTTCGTACAGAGTCAAGTTGCAGAAATTCGGTTGTGACACGCGTGCGGGGATACTCTTACGCACTGCTTTCAACTTCGTCCTGACGCTCGGAGTAGATGCGCAGCGGTTTGGCCTTTCCGTCCACCACTTCGGGGCTGATGACCACCTCTTCCACACCTTTCAGGCCGGGCAGCTCGAACATGCTGTCGAGCAGGATGGCCTCCAGGATCGAGCGCAGGCCGCGCGCGCCGGTCTTCCGTTCGATGGCCTTGCGCGCGATCGCGCGCAGCGCCTCCTCGGAGAATGTCAGGCGCACATCCTCCATCTCGAACAGGCGCTGGTATTGCTTGATCAGCGCGTTCTTCGGCTCCAGCAGGATCTGAATCAGCGCATCCTCGTCGAGATCCTCCAGCGTCGCCAGGACCGGGACCCGGCCGATGAACTCGGGGATCAACCCGAACTTGAGCAAGTCCTCCGGCTCGACCTTGCGCAGCAGGTCGCCCGTGTTGCGCTCGTCCTCCGCCTCGACCGAGGCGCCGAAGCCGATCGCGGTGGTGCGGCCGCGCTGGGCGATGATCTTGTCGAGACCCGAGAAGGCACCGCCGCAGATGAACAGGATGTTGGTGGTGTCGACCTGCAGAAACTCCTGCTGCGGGTGCTTGCGCCCGCCCTGCGGCGGAACGCTGGCCACCGTGCCTTCCATGAGCTTCAGGAGCGCCTGCTGCACACCCTCACCCGACACGTCGCGCGTTATGGACGGGTTGTCGGACTTGCGGCTGATCTTGTCGACCTCGTCGATGTAGACGATGCCGCGCTGGGCGCGATCGACGTTGTAATCCGCCGCCTGCAGCAGCTTCAGGATGATGTTCTCGACGTCCTCGCCGACATAGCCGGCTTCGGTCAGGGTCGTCGCATCCGCCATCGTGAATGGCACGTCAAGAATGCGCGCCAGCGTCTGCGCCAGCAGCGTCTTGCCGCAGCCGGTCGGGCCGATCAGCAGGATATTCGACTTGGCCAGTTCGACGTCGTTGTTCTTGCCGGCATGGCTCAGGCGCTTGTAGTGATTGTGGACCGCCACGGACAGCACGCGCTTGGCCATGTCCTGCCCGATCACGTAGTCATTCAGGACGTCGCAGATCTCCGAGGGGGTCGGAACGCCATCGCGGGATTTCACATAGGCGTTCTTGTTCTCCTCGCGGATGATGTCCATGCACAGTTCGACGCATTCATCGCAGATGAAGACGGTCGGCCCTGCAATCAGTTTGCGCACTTCATTCTGGCTCTTGCCGCAGAAGGAGCAATACAGGGTGTTCTTGGAGTCGTTTCCGTTGACCTTGCTCATAGACTCACACCTCGGTGTCTGGCCGTCCCGTTCGCGAACGCGCCCGAAAGCCGGGGCGTCGCAGCTTTGTCATATAGCGCGGCATACGTTGCCGGTTCGCTGACGGACCGCCCCATCAATGCAATTTGACCATGTGAAGCGCTTCAGGATCAAGCATCCAGTTGCGCCGCCAATGTTACAAATCGTTGAGGGACGGCGCGGGGTCGCAACCGCTCCACACGCCCGTCCGTCCGCGCAATAGCGCCGGCCGAGCCTCATAGCCCAACGAAGCATATAGAGTGTAAACGTCGCAGGCGAAATTGGCGGTTTGTGGCTTTTGGCCGACACCAATTCCCCGTTGTGGATGAAGGTGCCGGCGGTTCCCCGTCTCTCGACCTTAGGTAGGTGCCCTAGACCTTTTCGTCCACCGGCAGTTCGCGCTTGTCGAGCACCTGGTCCACCACGCCGAACTCCTTGGCATCGGTCGCGGACATGAAATAGTCGCGGTCCAGCGTCCGCTCGATGACGTCATAGGGCTGGCCAGTGTGATGCACGTAAATCTCGTTCAGTCGCCGCTTCAGCTTCAGGATGTCTTCGGCGTGACGCTCGATATCGCTCGCCTGACCCTGGAAGCCGCCGGAGGGCTGATGCACCATGATGCGCGAGTGCGGCAGCGCGAAACGCATACCCGCTTCGCCGCCAGCCAGCAGGAGCGAGCCCATGGAGGCCGCCTGGCCGATACAAAGCGTCGCAACCGGCGGACGAATGAACTGCATGGTGTCATAGATCGCCATGCCCGAGGTCACGATACCGCCGGGCGAGTTGATGTACATGGAGATCTCTTTCTTCGGGTTATCCGACTCCAGGTACAAGAGCTGTGCCGTCACCAGCGAGGCGACGTGGTCCTCGATCGGGCCGGTCACGAAGATGATCCGCTCCTTCAGGAGCAGCGAGAAAATGTCATAGGCCCGCTCGCCGCGGTTGGTCTGCTCGACCACCATCGGGACCAGCGAGGACATGTAGATATCGTTCGGATCGCTCATGGTCGTTTCCTGTTTGCCAGCCGCGCGCCGGGCGGCGTTTGAAGAGCGGTCGCACCGGATTGTCGCAGGCGAGAGCCGAGCCCCCGCGCCCGCCGGAGCATGGCCGCGTTACGCAGCCTCTTCCTCCGGCATGTTGAACAGCTCGTCCTTCGACACGGGCTTTTCCGTGACATTGGCCATCGCCAGTGCGTAATCCACCACCTTTTCCTCAAAGATGGGCCCGCGCAGCTCGATCAGCGCACTCGGGTTCTGCTGGAAATACTCGATGACCTGCTTTTCCTGACCGGGATACTGACGGGCCTGATCCATCATCGCCCGTTTCATTTCCTCGTCAGTCACCTCGATATCGTTACGCTGTCCGATCTCGGCAAGGACCAGGCCAAGGCGCACGCGGCGCTCGGCGAGCTTGCGATTGCGCTCGCGTTCGTCCTCCTCGGTGGTCTCCATGTCCTCGAAGCTCTTCCCGGCGCGCTCCATCTGCTGGGTGGTCTGGCGCCAAAGCTCGTTGAACTCCTGCTCCACGAGTGAGCCAGGCAATTCAAAATCGTGCGCCTTCTCCAGCTCGTCGAGAAGCTGGCGCTTGAGCTTGGTGCGGCTGGCCTGTTCCAGCTCCTTGGAAAGCTTGTCGCGGATCGCCTCGCGGAGTTTGTCCATGGACTCGAAGCCCATGTTCTTGGCGAATTCGTCGTCGGCCTCCGGGAGCTTCGGCGCGCCGACCTCCTTCACCTTCACGTCGAACTGCGCGTGCTTGCCGGCGAGATGCTCCGCGCCGTATTCTTCCGGGAAGGTCACATCGACGGTGCGCTCCTCGCCGGGCTTCGCGCCGACAAGCCCTTCCTCGAACCCGGGAATAAACTGGTTCTTCCCGATCACCACCGAGATGTCCTCGGCCGAACCGCCCTCGAACGGCTCACCGTCGATCTTGCCGACGAAATCCACCTTGAGCTGATCGCCCTCTTCCGCCGCGCCGTCCTTCGGCTCATAGGTCGCGCTCGATTCGAGAAGCTGCTGAACACTCTTCTCGACGTCCTCCTCGTCGACCTCCGCGACCTCCTTTTCAAGGTCCAGCTTGCTGAGGTCGGCCAGCTCCATGTCCGGGATGACCTCGAAGGACATCGTGTATTCGAGATCGGCCTCGCCGCTGATGATGTTCTCGACGCCCTCGGAGTCTTCCGGCAGGTTGATCTGCGGCTGTTGCGCCGGGCGCTCATCGCGCTCGGCCAGCGCCTGCTGGCTGGTCTCGGAGATGGTCTGCTGAAGCACCTCGGTCATGATCGAGCGGCCATAGAGACGGCGCAGATGCTCGACCGGCACCTTCCCCGGCCGGAAACCCTTGATGTTCGCACGCTGCTTCATCTCCTGAAGGCGCGCATCGACCTTTTCCTCGATCTCCGGGCGCGCGACCGTCACCTTCAGCTCGCGCTTGAGTCCATCCGAAACCGTCTCAGTAACCTGCATAATCCGTGTTTTCCGTTCGTCTCTTGTGATTCTTGCCAGCCGGGGCGCCCCGGACGATTCATGCGCTTTACCCCTTGGTGCGGGCGGAGGGACTTGAACCCCCACGGCTTGCGCCACCAGAACCTAAATCTGGCGTGTCTACCAATTCCACCACACCCGCAGCGTATTGCCTCCGCGTCAAGACTTTAAGGGCCTATATCACAGCCAATCCGCGCTGGGCCAGCGCGATATCACGGCTTTGGCGGTGGCGCAAAAGTGATCACGCCGGTTCGACATTCCAGTCCCAGTTCTCCGGGATAAAGCGATAGGCCGTGTTCAGAGGCGCCACGCGCCCAACGCCGGGGAACGGCGCATGATAAAGGGCGATCCGCATGTCCTCGCTCGCGGCCATCTCCAGTATCCGCTTGCGCGTCTCCGCCGCCTTTTCGCCGTCCATGTCGAAGCCGAAATGCCAGCCCGGCTGCTCGAACGAGATATATGGATGCGTCAGCGCATCGCCCACGACCAGAAGCCGCTCGCTCGCCGACTCGACCATCACGCCCGAATGGCCGGGCGTGTGCCCCGGCGCGGAAAACAGCCGCACGCCCGGTGCCACTTCGGCGTCAGGATTGGCCCGGGTCGTGCGCGCGGAGACGGCGGTCAGGTTCTTGCGCGCACCACGGGCCATCGGCTTGCGCGCCTCGGGCAGCCGCTCGGCCAGCTTCTCATCGGTCCAGAAGCGCCATTCCTCAGAATTGATCGCGTATTCGGCATGCGGAAAGCGCGGCGCCTCGCCCGCATCGTCAAGGATGCCCCAGACGTGGTCCGGGTGGCCATGCGTGATGACGACAAGCGTGATGTCTTCGGGGCTGTAACCTGCGGCCTTCAAGCTCGCCTCGATTCGCCCGGCGCTCTCCTGGAAATCCGGCCCGGCGCCTGCATCGACGAGGATGATCTGCTCACCTGTGTCGATCAGTGTCAGGTTGAGATGCCCCCGCTGCATGTCCGCCCCCTGACGGATCGTCTTGAGGTAGCTGCGCAGCGTAGCCTCCGGGACGTTCGCGGCGAGCGTCGGCGTGGGCAGACTGAGTTGCCCGTCGCTGACGATAGTGACGAGATAATCGCCCAGCCTGAAGCGGTAGAAGCCCGGCGCCTGCCGCGCCTGCGGGCCCTTCTGCAATTCCGGTGCCTGAGCCGCTGCGGAACTAGCTACTGAAACGAGCGGCGCAGCCGCAGCTACACGCAACAGGGACCGCCGGCTGAATGAAGATGCCGTCATGAAATCTGCCTTCCAGAAACGGATTGCCGAGAATGAATTTTGCGCGAGCACGCCTTACGCCATAGATGGCGTCACATAGCTGAAAGTCCAGACGAAATGCCTAACGATAATAGTGCCAGAGCCGGGTCATGGTGCTGTGGATCTGCTCGGGGTCCGGCCGGAACGGTTCCAGCCGGATGCGGACGACATTATCGGGACCGAGCTTCCATGGCAGCTTCATCAGGATGCGGTAGAGCGGCTGGCGGCGCCAGTCGGCGATAAGCGCGTGGTCGAGATCGCGCTTGAGCTGGATGTGCAGCTCCTTGTTCTCAATGTTCCGCACCGCGAAGGTGCGCAGCAGGATGTCATTCACCTCCCGCCACGGGATCAGCCCGAGACCGTCACAGAAGATACCGTATTCATTCGCGCCGAAGCGCGGGCGCCCCTCAATCAGCGGATAAAAGTAATAGGCCACGCTGCCCGCCGCGATGCCCAGCGGCAGAAAAAACTGCTGTCCGCCCGAGACATAGATGCCCAGCGACATCAGCGCGACGAAGGCCATGAAATAGAAGCGGAAGCCACCGCGGTTCGCCCCATAGGGCAAGGCGAAGCCGCGGCTCATGACCTCTTCCTGTGACGGCTTGGTCTCTTCGGAGGGCCTTTGCGGAGGTTGCGCCTGTGCCGTCATCAAAAGCGCTCGTGGGTCTGGTGGACGTCGCTCATGTCCCGCCGCATTGCGCGCGGTGACGCAGCAGGTGATCGGCCAGCACCAGCGCCATCATCGCCTCGCCGACCGGCACCGCCCGAATACCCACGCAAGGATCGTGCCGCCCCTTGGTGACGATCTCCGTCTCCTGCCCGGTGGCATCGACCGTCTGCCGCGGCTTGAGGATCGAGGAGGTCGGCTTCACGGCGAACCGCGCCACGATTGGCTGGCCCGTGGACAGCCCGCCCAGGACCCCGCCAGCCTTGTTCGACAGAAACTCGGGCGTCCCGTCCGGGCGCATGCGCATTTCATCGGCGTTCTCCTCGCCCGACAGCGCCGCAGCCGCGAAGCCTGCCCCGATTTCGACTCCCTTGACCGCATTGATGCTCATGAAAGCGGCAGCAATGTCCTGGTCGAGCTTGCCGTAAAGCGGCGCGCCCAGGCCCGGCGGCACGCCTTCGGCAACGATCTCGATCACCGCGCCGGCCGAGGAGCCGGCCTTGCGCACGCCGTCCAGATAATCGGCCCAGCGCGCTGCGGCCTCAGCGTCAGGGGCGAAGAACGGGTTGCGGTCGACTTCGTCCCAGTCCCAGTTCCCGCGATCGATTTCGTGAGGTCCGAGCTGCACCAGCGCGCCGCGGATGGTCATGCCAGCGAGCACCTTGCGTGCCACCGCACCGGCTGCGACGCGCATCGCCGTCTCCCGCGCCGAGGAGCGTCCCCCGCCGCGATAGTCACGGATCCCGTACTTGGCGAGATAGGTGTAGTCGGCGTGGCCGGGCCGGAACTTGTCCTTGATCTCGCCGTAGTCTTTCGACCGCTGGTCGACATTCTCGATCTGAAGCGCAATCGGCGTGCCGGTCGTGAGCCGGACGCCGTCATCACCTGCGAACACGCCCGACATGATCCTGACCTGATCGGCTTCCTGCCGCTGTGTCGTGTAGCGTGACTGGCCGGGGCGGCGCCGATCCAGCCAAGGCTGAATGTCCTCTTCGGTCAGCGGGATACCGGGTGGGCACCCGTCGATGACGCAGCCGATGGCCGGGCCGTGGCTCTCGCCCCAGGTGGTCAGGCGGAACAGATGCCCAAAGGTGTTGTGAGACATGACTCTGCGACCTTCGCTGAGGGGGCGCGGCAAGTTAGGCGCTCAAATCCAGTCGAGCGCGCCGGCGCGAATAACCAGCACCTTGTCCTGCGGCACCGCCATCTGCAACGTCGCCTCGGGGTCCAGCCCTTCGACGTATCGCCGCAGGCAGCGCATCACGCCCCCATGCGCCGTGACGACTGTATCGCGTTTCACGCTTTCGAGCCAGTCACACACGCGCTGATAGAGCATCGCGTAGCTTTCGCCGCCAGGGTGCTGGAACCCCCAGCGATCGGCCGGCGCGCGTCCCGCATACCGCTCTATCGCCGCTACGACCTCTGTCGGCAGCTTCCCCTGGTTATCGCCGCCGTTGATCTCACGCAGACGCCGGTCGGTTCGATAGGCTGTAGGCTCGACTGCCAGCGCGCGGCGCACGATCTGCATTGTTTCGGATGCGCGGCTGAGCGGGCTGGAGACGAAATCGAAGTCCGCCGGATCGCCGATCACCCGGGCCAGGACTGCGCCATTGCGTGCGGCCTGCGCCCGTCCGGTGTCATTGAGCGGGATGTCCAGATGCCCCTGGAATCGGGCCTCAGCGTTCCAGTCGGTCTGGCCGTGGCGCACAAAGTAGATGGTAACGCCGTCCAAGCGCATGCGGCGTCAGAAACTACCGCTTGCAAGCAAGGCTGAATTGCGCGCGCTGCACCGTCTGATCGGTGTCCAGCAGGATCAGCTCGCAGGTCACGCCCTTATGGATGATCTGCTTGCCATCCTTCACGCGCATGCTGATGCGCTTTCCGTTGACGCTCAGACCGGCCGACTTGGAGCCGACAGTCTCCAGACCGAAGCGCAGATCAACCTGATCAAAACCGCGCGCGGCCTCGCGCTCAAGTTGAAAGCGGTCATAAAGCAGGACCGAGTCATCGCCGGGTTCCGGTGCCGTTGCAGCCGCGGCGGTACGCTGCTCGCCGCCCTCCGCCGGCGCAGGCGGGGCTGCTGCCGTCCGTCCCTGCTTCGCTGCCGCAAGCTCTTCTTTCAACGTCGCGACCTCGTCCCGGGCCGCGGCCAACTCCTGCTTGGTGGCATCCAGCTCATCCGCCATCTTCGCCAGCCGCGCCTGGCTTTCGGCGAGGGCGTCGGCCCGCTGCTCGTTGGTGTCGCGCCGCTCCGCCAGTGCCTCCTTGAGTTCAGCGATCTCCCGATTCAGGCTCTTGATCTCGGTCAGGGCCGCGTTCGAGTCGTTTGGCGCCTGGGAGGCCGTCCCGGCCTTCTCCGGGCCCAGCCCGGCCGTGTAGCCTGCATAGAACGCCACACCGCCCAGCGCCACCAACGCCACGACCGCGGTGACGGCGATATACGTAATGATTTTCATCGGATCCATGACGGATCGTCCCCTTCCCTCTTACACAACGGAGATGTCCGGCGCGTCCTCCGCCTTCATCCCCACCACGTGGTACCCACAATCGACATGATGGACTTCGCCCGTCACACTGCGTCCCCAATCCGACAAAAGATAGACGGCCGAATACCCGACATCCTCGATCGTTACGGTCCGGCGCAACGGCGCGTTGTATTCGTTCCATTTGAGGATGTAACGGAAGTCGCCTATGCCTGACGCCGCCAGCGTCTTGATCGGCCCGGCCGAAATCGCGTTGACCCGAATGCCCTCCTTGCCGAGATCGGCCGCGAGATACTTTACGCTCGCCTCCAGCGCCGCCTTGGCAACCCCCATCACGTTGTAATGCGGCATGACCTTCTCGGCGCCGTAATAGGTCAGCGTGAGGATCGACCCTCCATCCGTCATCAGCTTTTCCGCGCGCTGGGCCACTGCGGTAAGCGAATAGCAGGAGACAAGCAGGGTCTGTTTAAAATTTTCTTCCGAGGTGTCGACGTATCGGCCGTCCAGTTCCGACTTGTCGGAGAATGCGATGGCGTGGACAACGAAATCGAGCTGGCCCCATTGCTCGCGCAACGTGGCGAAGGCCGCGTCGAGCGAGGCGCTGTCCGTCACATCGCAGGGCATGACGAGCTTGGCGCCGACCTCTTCGGCCAGCGGGCGCACACGTTTTTCCATTGCCTCGCCCTGATAGGTCAGGGCCAGTTCCGCCCCGGCATCCGCGCATGCTTTCGTGATGCCCCAGGCGATCGAGCGGTTGTTCGCCACGCCCATGACAAGCCCGCGTTTGCCCGCCATCAACTGTTGTCCGTCGGCCACCGTCGTCCTCTTTGTCTCGCGGATTTCAAGTTGGGCTGCATCCTACACGAAAGGCCATGCGCGTCCAGCCCGCGTGACACTGACCCGCGCCGTAGCGCCAGCGGTCTGGCTGCCGTTCCGCCAGGCTGCGCATCGCCGCATTGACATTTGACGCGAATGGCGGAACGGTCGCGCGTTATCACTCGGCGTGACACCACGAAATCAGGCGCAAGCACGATGAGTCAGGACGGCACGACCGAAGACGCGGAATTGCCCGGTGACCGCGATCCGGCGCACAAGGACGACCCCTTCGCGCTGTTCGACGCATGGATGGCCGATGCCGCGAAGAGCGAGATCAACGATGCCAACGCCATGGCGCTCGCCACGGTGGACGCTGACGGGATGCCGAATGTGCGCATGGTGCTGCTGAAGGAGGCCACGCCGGAGGGGTTCGTCTTCTATACCAACACCGAAAGCACCAAGGGCCAGGAACTGGCCGCACAGCCGAAGGCGGCACTGTGCTTTCACTGGAAAAGCCTGCGCCGGCAGGTACGCGTGCGCGGGCCTGTGGAGCCGGTCAGCGCGGAGGAAGCGGATGCCTATTTCGAGACCCGCGCCTATGGCAGCCGCATCGGGGCCTGGGCCTCGCAGCAGTCACGCCCGCTCGGCACCCGCTTCGGCCTGGAGAAAGCGGTGGCGAAATACACGGCCAAATATCCGACCGGCAACGTCCCGCGCCCACCCTACTGGAGCGGCTACCGCCTGATTCCGGTGGAGATCGAATTCTGGCGCAACCGGCGCTTCCGCCTGCATGACCGCTTCTTGTTCCGGCGCGGCGGGCCGGACGCGCCGTGGATGCGCGAGCGGCTTTATCCGTAATCGATGCGCAGCTCTGGGAGATTTTTGCTGCGGGGCACGCTCGCCTGGCTGCCGATGCCGGTCATTGCCATCGGCAATGCCGCATTGCGCGAACTGGCATTGCAGCCCGCGTTCGGCGCGGCAGCGCAGCCGGCGAGCGGCATCACGCTGGCGGTTCTGCTGGCGCTTTATGCTTTCGTGATGTTTCGGCGGCTCATAGGCGGCGCAGCGCGCTGGGCGGCCTGGCTGCTCGGGGGTATCTGGGCTGCGCTTACGCTCGGATTCGAATATGCCCTCATCGCTTCACAGCAGCCCGCACCGCTCGCCCGGCTGTTCGAGACGCTGTCGCCCACCACGATCGCGGAGGGCAACCTGTTCGCACTTGCCGTGCTGGCCGTCTTGCTGGCGCCGCCGCTTTTCACCCGGCCGCCGGGCTGAGCTACATCAGGCTTGCGTCCTCGACCTCATCCTCACCGAGCAACTGCCCCGCAGCGATCGGGAATGCCTGCCCGTGGCTGACCACCCACACGAACAGCCCTTCGTGGCCCATCAGCGGGTCAAGGGTCTTGTCCAGCACGTTGGTGCCCGGCCCATAGTGGCCCACGGACGGCAGAAGCATCCGCATGCCGTTGGAGACGAAGCAGCGCGCCCGCGTCACGCGGTCATACTGCGTGAACGTCGCCACCGGATGGACGCCGCCGGCAACCTCATGGGTGATCGGCGCGCGGACCGGTTCATTGCGGAAGCGCAGGCTCGCCAGCGAGACGTTCGGACAGACAGTGCCGCCGACCTTTTCCGGGATCCCCGGGTCATCTTCGCCGGAGACCCAGTACCAGTCGCGGCCATCCATCAGGTCGATGAGCCAGTCGATGTCGTGGATCGATAATCCGCGGCGATAGACGTTCGGACCGCCGAAACTCTCGCCCAGCGCGATCACCCGCGCCGGATCATAGCGACTCAGGGCGTCCTCGACCTTCTCAAAGACCGAGAGCGTGTCATATGGCGGAAGGACAGCGTCGTCCTCGGCGAGATAGGAGCCCTTGTCGAGGCACAGATCGGAGAAGATCATCGTCTCTTCGGCCGGCCAGTACAGCGCCCCCGTGTGATCGGCGATGAACGACTTGCCGCAGAACAGGACCCGCGCCGCGCCAACCTGGAAGAGATCGTCGCGTTCATACTTGAGAGAAGCCGTATCTGACATGTCTTGCAATCCCCCTCGCGGGCAGCGGGCATCGGCCCAGCCGCCTCAAGCGTTGCGCATCCAACTGGCACGCGCGACCGAGAGGCCATATCGGACGATTGGCTTGATTGTTGCCTGATTCGCACAGTGGGCTGTGAGAAAAATCTGCAACCGCCGTTAGAATCTAGCCTTTTTGTCCACAGAAGTGGGGCGGAAACGCCACGCAACGGCGTGGTTCATGCCGGATTTGTGCAGCGAAGCCGGCACTGCGCGCGTCACTTGGTGGATCGTGAGCGAATCTCTGGGGAGCGCATCAACGTTTGACGCAGACATCGGCTTTGGCGACGCAGTACCACTCCTCGAAACCGAGCGGATAGACGGCCTCGCACGCGGTCTCCTCGCGCTCGATGCTGACGACCTCCCGCCGCATCTCACGCCACCGCCCAAGCTCGGCCTCGATCGCCTTTTCGCGGTTCCGCTCAGCGGAGAAGCGCGTGTAATCCTGGCCAAAGCCTTCGACCTCGCCGATCACCGTCCGGCAGTAGGAACTGGCCCGCGCTTCACCTGCAAGGCTGAGCAACGCGGCTGCGACCATCAGCGTTCTAACACTGTTCAAGACCAGGCCCTTCCCTCACGCGCCGATCGCAACCGGTTCCAAGCCGTTGATGGCCCGCGCCGCATTGACCGTGTTGGCCAGCAGGCAGGCGATCGTCATCGGCCCAACGCCCCCCGGCACCGGCGTGATCGCGCTGGCGACTTCGCGCGCTTCCTCGAACGCCACGTCACCGACGAGCCGGCCCTTCTCCTCGCCCGGCTGCGGCTCGAGCCGGTTGATGCCCACGTCGATCACCGTCGCGCCAGGCTTCACCCAGTCGCCCCGCACCATCTCGGCCCTGCCGACCGCCGCCAACAGCAGATCAGCCCGGCGCGTCACCTCAGGCAGATCACGCGTGCGGGAATGGGCGATCGTAACCGTGCAGTTCTCCTTCAGCAGGAGCTGGGCCAACGGCTTGCCGACGATATTGGAGCGCCCGACGATCACGGCTTCCATGCCGGTCAGGTCCGGCTGAACCGTTTTCGCCAGGATCACGCAGCCCAGCGGCGTGCACGGCGCGATGCCGCCCGCCCCCGTCGCAACGCGGCCGACATTCTCGGGATGAAAGCCGTCGACATCTTTCGCCGGGCTGATCGCCTCGATGACGCGCGTCTCGTCGATCTGCTCGGGCAGCGGCAACTGCACCAGAATGCCGTGGACAGAAGGATCCTCGTTCAGGTCCGCGACCAGCGCCAGCAGATCCGCCTCCGATGTCTCGGCCGGCAACTTGTGCATTGTCGAGACCATGCCGGCGGCCTCGGTCTGACGACTCTTGTTGCGCACATACACCTGGCTTGCCGGGTTCTCGCCGACCAGAACCACCGTCAGCCCTGGTGTAACCCCATGATCACGCTTGAGCGCCGCGACCTCCTCCGCAACGCGGCCGCGGACCTGCTGCGCAACCTGCTTACCGTCAATGATCTGGGCCCCGGACATGGCGCGCTCCTTTGCTGGCAGTGTTCAGGCAACCTTTAGCCGCCTGTCATAGACGATCCAGACGCTCTGCCAATCGTCTGTACAAGGCATCGGTTTCGCCCGTAGCGACAACCGTCTTGAGCCGGGATCGTTCACCCGAAACGAGCCGGACGTCCTGGGGCGCCAGATCGAGCCAGCGCGCCAGGACACACTCCACGGCCGCATTCGCCTTACCGTCTTCCGCTGCTGCGCGCACGCGCACCAGCAGCCGCGTCTCATCGCCCCACGCACGCGCGCCAGTGACGGCGTCGCACTTGGCGTTCGGGGTCACGCGAAGCTTCAGCGCCAACCCGTCCGCGTGCGGGGCCGCGACACCGTTCGGCGGCGCGCTCATTCTGCTAGAAGCCACGGAAGAACGGGATCAGCCAGCCGTGAATCACGACCGTCTGAATGAAGTAGATTCCGATGATGAGCACGATCGGCGAGAGGTCCAGCCCGCCAAAGTCGGGCAGAGCGTTCCGGATCGGGCGCAAGGCGGGCTCCGTCAGCCGGTAGAGCGCCTCCGACACCATGCGCACGAACTGGTTGTGGACGTTGATGACATTGAAGGCGATCAGCCAACTGAAGATCACCGCGACGACGACCACGGTGACGTAAAGCCCTAGTAGCCACGAGATAAATTGGAGTAGTGGGATCATGCGTGCCCCCTGGCTGCGCTGTTCGCCTCCATTTAACCGGCTTGATCGCGCCCCGCAAGCAGCCAGCCTGCAGCCATCCACGCAGGCTCGCCACCACGCGCAGCTTGACAGGCCCGTGGGCGCGCTCCTAAATGGCCGTCATCCGGGGCCGTAGCTCAGTTGGGAGAGCGCAGCAATCGCACTGCTGAGGTCAGGGGTTCGATTCCCCTCGGCTCCACCAATGCCCCTTGCTCACCAACGCGTTTCAGCAAACCTCATTGGCAAGTCAATTCGGGCCGCGGCATACGAAAGTTCATCGGCGCAGGCCTGTGTTGCCGACAGCATGTCGACTATTGGCGAACTTGCGCTCGACCGAGCATGACCCAGCACTTGTACGTCTGTCGCAACCCGCAGCCCAATTGGTCGCGAGTTGTGCAACTGGACTTGCTGGTTAGGGCATCGGTCCGAAGCGTAGCCTACGCATGTTGCGCAGACCCTTTTCGACATCCTGACGCCCGTGGCACTATAAATGCATCCTTAATTGGGTCAGGCATGTTCAGTCATGAGAGATCGGTTGGGCCATATCGGTTTATGGGTCCTCAGAGCTGTCTTAGCTGCGATCTTTATTTCTGCTCCAGTCCATGTGGCGCAGGCTGCATTCATCGAGAAAAAGCCTCTCGGCCCGGAATCGCCGGACCTCATAATGGTATTCGGGGAGTTGGAGACACGAGACATCGAGCGGTTTCGGGATGTCGCGAGCAATACGCCGGAAGCGATCGTGGCTCTGGCTGGCCCTGGGGGCAGCGTCGCCGCAGGTATCGAAATCGGACACATGATCCGGCTGCGCAACTACAAGACGGTCGTCTTTGGCGATCAGCAATGTGCTTCATCCTGCGCATTGGCTTGGCTAGGAGGTGCGCCGCGCTTCATGGCGGAATCCGCCAGGATAGGCTTCCACGCAGCTAGCGATGGCAGGTCCGGGCAAGTGAGCGGCGCAGGCAACGCGCTCGTGGGAGCTTATCTAAACCGGATCGGACTGCAGGCTAGCGCTATTGTTTACATCACGCAGGCCGGCCCGGACGGTATGATCTGGCTGTCCCCGGCCGAAGCCAAGAGATACGGCATAGAAGTCCAGACTCTTGAGAGCCAAGAGAGAACTCGTTCGGACAACGGAGCTTTTGGACTGTCGGCTCCGGCTGGGTTTGGGCGAGGCGGGAGTCAGTTCGTCACTGACTATCGAGTCGTTCGGGATCCTAAGGACGGGTGGTTGAACTTACGGACCGGACCAAGTACGGACTTCAATATTATCCGCCGTATGGATAACGGAACGCGGGTGAGAATATTGGAACTATATGGCGAATGGGCACTTGTCCGGCACGAGTCCGGATCAGTGGGCTGGGCTTACCTTCCGTACATGGCAAAGCGTTAAACTGCGACATTCAAGGAGCTTTGCAGGCAAAAACCCCCAATCCCCAGATCGACGCCACCCGGAGAAGACGCAAAAACCCACCAACTAAGGTCGCAATGCAACATGCACGCCCTGACGCTCGAGTGGAGTTTTTTTGCGTCCCTGCTATTTTTAGGGGGCTGGTTCTGGCTAGCGATGAACTCGTATTGGACGCGCGTTCTGACGATTGGTTTGGTGCTTGCAGCCTGGGGAAGCGTCCTGGCATTTGGCGTATATGTTGGGATTAGCCAAATCGCTGAAGGCAGCTTCTGGGGCCTGATGCCGATAATCGTCGCCGCTGGGCTGTCGAGCCTTTACTGGATCGCTATCGATGCGGCAGTTAAATGGGTGGAGGCGCAGAAGCACTATTATGGCGGCTTCTGGAAACCTTGGGACGCGCCTTAAAACACCACGTACTATTCGGTACCGCTTAAGATCACATTAGCGCGTATTTCGATCAGACTGAAACGAGGCAACATTCGTCATTGCCGGACTTGATCCGGGAATCCAGCTTATCAGCTCGACGGCTGCCGCTATGGATGACCGTGTGAAGCACGGGCATGACGTGGCTCTTGCTGATCGAAAACCCCTTTAATGGCGGGTGTGACGCTCGGTCGAGAAATTGCGACACGAAAGGCGAGGTGTTGAAAGTTCGTGAGGCGATTAAGCTGATCGAAGCGGCGGGCTGGTATCAGGTCGCCACGCGCGGCAGTCATCGCCAGTTTAAGCATGACGACAAGCCCGGCCGTGTTACTATCGCGGGGAAGCCCTCAGACGACTTGGCCCCCGGCACCTTGGGCAGCATATTGAAGCAGGCGGGCTTGAAAGACGAGGATCAGTGATGCGCTACGCAGTTGTGATCGAACAGGCGAACGGGAATTATTCGGCCTATGTGCCGGACCTGCCCGGCTGCGTGGCCACGGGCGCGACGCGCGAAGAGGTCGAGCGCGAAATCCGCGAAGCGATCCGGCTCCATCTTGACGGCATGGCCGAAGATGGCACGTCCCCGCCGACGCCGAAAAGCACGCTCGCCTATGTCGAAGCGTGAAAACGCCCGCCCGCGGCGCTCTCTTTTGTGAGCGCCAGGCTGGCGAGAGTTGCGCGATTGATCGGTGGAAGGGCGTTGGCGAACCCCCAAGCTTAGAGAGGATCGTCTTGCCGGCCTCTTGCGGCGCGCGGCAGAGGATAATCGCCACGGCATCGCACCCACGGTCGGAAATACGCGGTGTCATCCAAGAGCAACGGGGGCTTTTCAACGCTTCAGCCATGCTTCGAGGGGCATAGGGAAACTGGTGATGGCGACATAGTTGACATGGCCGGCAGCGCGCCGGACATTGCCTTACATGCTCGCCAACCCAAGACGTTTTGTCGCTCCAGAGCGCCGCGAGCGGCCGGCCTGATGGAGCCTGCCCCACGCCAGACCATCGCTGTCCAACTCCGCACGCTTGCGGTCGCCGCCGTCGGCGGGCTGGCCTTTGCGCTCGTCGGCGTACCCGGCGGCTATCTCAGCGGCGCGATCCTCGCCTGCGCCGTCGCTGCGCTGGCCGGGCTGGACGCGCGCATATCCCAACCGATGCGCAATGTCGCGCTGCTCATGCTCGGCGTCGTCGTCGGCTCCACCGTGACCGCCGAGACACTGGAGGCCCTGCCTCGCTGGCCGCTTTCCCTGCTGGCGCTGGCGGTGGCGATGGCCGCGCTGGTCATGGTCGTGCCGCGCTACTTGTCGCGGATGCACGGCCTCGACACGCCCACAGCGCGGCTCTGTGCGATCCCCGGTGCGGTGTCGCTCGTGCTGGCGCTGGCCGATGAGCTGAATGTCGATGAGCGGCGCGTCGCGGTTCTCCAGTCGCTGCGCCTCGCGATCCTGATGATGGCGGTGCCCCTGGTCGTCAGCCTGGGCGTCGATCTCGGGGATGGTGGTCAGGCTGTCGAACCGTTGCTCAGTACGCCGCAGCTTGTCGCGCTGCTCGGCATGGCGGTGGCTGGCTTCCTGATCGCGCGATGCTTCGGTGTGCCCGCTCCGGCGCTGACCGGGGCGATGCTCATTTCCGGCGCGCTGTTCGCCTCTGGCACGGTCGGGGGCCGCCTGCCAGAGCCGCTTGTCGCCGCCGCCTTCATCGTGCTGGGCGCATCGGTGGGCGCGCGCTTCGCCGGGATCGACCGGGCCTATCTCGCCGGGTGTCTGGGCATGAGCGCCGGCGGGATCACGCTGGCGGTCATCATCACGGCGCTGATCGCCTGGCCCGCCGCGGCCTATCTCGACCTGCCCTTCATGCAGATGTGGCTGGCGATGGCGCCCGGCGGGTTCGACACGATGGTCGCGCTGGCACTGGCGCTCGGCGTGGACCCGGCCTTCGTCGCCGGCCACCAGCTCATCCGCCTGCTCGGCCTGTTCCTGATCGTGCCGTTCCTGTTCCGCGGGGCGCGGCGCGCACCGTGATGGCTCAGACGTTGCGCGCGGCGTCCTTGATCGCCTGACGAATGCGCATATAGGCCGCGCAGCGGCACAGGTTGCCCGACATGCGCTCGTCGATATCCGCGTCGCTCGGCTCCGGCACCTCGCGCAGCAGGGCGATCGCCGACATGATCTGGCCAGACTGGCAATAGCCGCACTGCGGCACGTCGATGCCCTGCCAGGCCGCGCGCACGGCCTCTGCCTCCTTGCCCTCGACGCCTTCAATGGTGGTCACCTGCGCGCCGTCCAGCGTTTCCACCGGCGTGATGCAGGATGGCCGCGGCGATCCGTCGACATGCACCATACAGGCGCCGCACTGCGCGATGCCACAGCCGTATTTCGCACCCGTCAGGCCCAGCCGGTCACGCAGCACCCACAGAAGCGGCATCCCTTCGGGTAGGTCGAGATCATGCTCGGTGCCGTTCACGGTCAGTTTGATGGTCATGGCTAGTTTCCTTTAGCTCTGACGCCCGGCGCGTTTCGGCAGGCGGTCGCCGCTTTCCGGCGTGAAGACCGGCAGGCGGCGGATGCGTGTGCCCGTTGCGGCGAAGACGGCGTTGGTTAGCGCCGGCGCGGCGGGCGGCGTCGGCGGCTCGCCCACGCCGCCCGGCGGGGCGTCGGATTCGACGATATGCGTCTCCATCTCGCGTGGCGCCTCGTCGATGCGCATTATCCGCCAGCCCGGGAAGTTGCCCTGCTGGATGACACCGTTCTTCGCCGTGATCTCGCCGTAGAGCGCGTTGGACAGGCCATACAGCGTGCCGCCCTCGATCTGCGCGGCAGTGTGGCGCGTGTTCACGACCGTGCCGGCATCGAGCACGGACCACACCTTGGGGATGCGCAGGCGGCCCTCGTCATCCACCTCGACCTCAACGACCGTGGCGGCATAGGTCAGGAAGGAGCGGTGCGCGGCGATGCCCAGCCCCCGGCCGTCCGGCAGCGAGCGGCCCCAGCCGGACATCTCCGCCGCAATCTCGATGACGTTCGCCAGACGGCCCGTGTCGATGGGATACTCATCCATCGGGTCGCCGTAGTTGTCGTATTGCGCGCCCTCTTCGCGCGGGTCGACGTAGCGTGGCTGGCCGATCAGCTCGAGCAGGTAGTCCTTCGGGTCGCGTCCGGCGGCGTGCGCAAGTTCATCGGCGAAACTCTGGATGGCGAAAGCGTGATAGACATTCGCGACCGAGCGCAGCCAGCCGATGCGCACCTTGGCCGGCGCATCACCGGTTTCGAGCTGCAGGTTCGGCACGGCGAAGGGGTTGTCTGTCGCGCCGAGCCGCAACTCCCCCCATGACGGCGTTTCGAGCCCCGCCTGGAAGGTGGACGGGATCGGCGGGAACACCGTGCGATGCAGGAACGCCGTGCAGCGTCCGTCGCTATCGAGCCCGCCTTCCATGTGCTGCGCGCTGACAGAATGGAAGTAGCCGTGCTTGATGTCGTCCTCGCGCGTCCAGGTCACCTTGACAGGCTGGCCGACCTTGCGGGCGATCAGCGCGGCCTCCACGACGAAATCAGGCTTCGACTTGCGCCCGAACGCGCCACCGAGCCATGTCACGTTGATGGTGACGTTGTCCTCCGGCAAGCCGGTGGCCTTCGCCACCTCGGAGCGCGCGGTCTGCGGCGCCTGCACGCAAGCCCAGCACTCGACCTTGTCGCCAGTCCAGCGCGCGGTCGCCGCCGGTGGCTCCATCGGCGACTGTGACAGATGCGGCATGTAATAATCGGCCGTGACACGCTTGTCGGCGGCGTCCAGAGCGGCATAGACATCGCCGCGCGTGCGCCGCACCTCCCCTTTCTGCTGCGCGGTCTCCATAAGCGCTTTCTCGAACGCTTCGGAGTCGTAATCCGCGTTCGGGCCGGCGTCCCATTCGATTTCAAGGGCCTGCGCGCCCTGCATCGCGGCCCATGTGTCCTTCGCCACCACCGCGACGCCGCCTAGCGGCTTGAATGCGGCCGGCTGCTCCAGCGCGGGCAGGTCGACGGTCTGCACGACGCCGGGAACCTCCATCGCCTTTGCCGCATCGTGGCTCTTGACTTTTCCGAACACCTGCGGCGGGCGCGCGATCACTGCGACGAGCATGTCCGGGAGCTGGACATCCATGCCGAAAGTGCCCTCGCCCTTGACGATTTTCGGCACCGTGAGCGAGGGAACCGGCTTGCCGATATAGCGCCATTCGTCGCGCGCTTTCAGGCGGATATCACCCTCGCCGGGCACCGGCTGCGCCGCGGCGGCCTCGGCCAGTTCGGCGTAGCTCGCCTCGCGGCCGTCCGGGCCTTTCACCACGTTCTGCACGCCGCGACACTCGCCGGGATGGACGCCCCAACGCTTTGCCGCCGCCCGCTCCAGCATGGTCCGCATCGCCGCACCAGCCACCCGGAGCCGGTAGAGGTTGCGCCGGACCGACCGTGAGCCGTCCGTATTCTGACTGCCGTATTTCGGATGGCCGATAGCCTGGACGATTTCGACGCGGTCCCAATCGGCCTCAAGCTCATCGGCGAGGATCTGGCCGATCGAGGTCCAGACCTGCTGGCCCATTTCCGAGCGGTGGCAGGTCAGCTTGACCGTGCCGTCCGACTCGATGGAGATGAACAAAGAGGGTGTCGCGTCGCCGCCGCGGACGTTCTCCAGCCCGCCGGCTGTGGCGTCAGCCATCGCCGGCCCGCCTTTCATCGCGAGGCCCATGACAAATGCGCCGGCACCCGCCCCAACCATGAAACCACGCCGGCTTACATTGAACAGATGCGATGTGCCTGGACGGCGCGGCGTCTCGGCGCCATAGCCGAATTCCGTCATGAACATGGCTGACTCCCTGTTTCCGCCAGGCGCGGCCGCCGTCTGCGCGGCAAATGCAAGCGAGTTCGCTGAGCCTGGTCAGTCTATCCCGGGCGACGAGGCTAAATCGGAACACTGACACCGCCAAGACCACGGGGCGGTCATGGATAAATTGTAATCGGCCGAGGCAGTCAGACTGGGACGTCGCCTGTTAACACGCCCATGCCGCGAAAAAGCGGGGCGCCGACCGCGCCGACGCCCCGCAACGTCTCACGCGGTTTGCGCGTGGTGGCCGAAGTAGAGGAACTCGCGGTCCATCCGGGCGATCTCGCTGGCGTTCAGCGGCAGGCTCGGCCCATCGAGCATCTTGAAGCTTTTCTGCGACTTGACCCACTCGTCCGCGGTTTGCAGCGTCGTGAGCGTATAGCTTGTGGTCTCATTCAGGTAGTGCGTCGGGATGACCACCTTGGGCTTGAGGCGCTCCACGATGGCGTTGCCCATCTCGTAGGACAGGATATGCTCCGACCCGTCCACCGGCAGGGTCAGGACATCGACGCGGCCCACGGCATCCCAGAACGCGTCGGCCGGGTCGGGCCGGTTGTCGCCCCAGATCAGCGTCCGTATCCCGCCCGTCTCGATCACGAAAGTAACGTTGTCCATGTGCCCCACGTTGTCCGGCGGGCAAGCCTCAGCGCCGAACTCCGCCAGCGCGTTTGTCCACTCATACCAGCCCGGTGCGACGCATGTATGCTTGTCGGCAAATCCGGTGATCTTCAGATCGGCGAATTCGAAGTTGCCCACCATCCGATCGAGGATCATCGTCGAGTGCGGTCGCATGATCGCGTCGTGGTCGAAATGGGTGTGGGTGGACATGCAGATGTCGACCACTGTCTCCGGGAACTCGTTCTTGAACCACATGCCCCAAGCGCCGGAGGGGTCGTCACGCCACGGGTCGACCAGCACGGTCGCGCCTGCCGGCGAGGTGATCTTGAAAGCGCAGTGCCCGTAGAAATCGATGCCGACGGTGCCCTCGGTGGATGTGCCCGTCTGGCTCTGCAGATCGATGACGTGGTTGTTGTTGCCCGGCTGCTTCCAGTCCGTGGACTGGGCCATGGCGCGGTCGCCGATCAGGAATGACCCCGCGGCAGCGATTCCTGACGCGCCAGCCGCCGTGAAAAACGATCGCCGCGACAAGCCCGGCGTCGATTGGTCATTCGTCGCGTTGGTGTGGGCAGGTTCCTGAGTCTTTCGTGTCATGACCGCCTTCCCTGTTAACATGGGTTGCCGCCGGAAGAAGTCCGGCAATCCCAGTTTAGTTTTGGCAAGGGGCGGTCAGACCGTGTGAAATTCATGGGAAGACCATGGGGACAAACCCCATGGTTTTTCACTGGCTGGACAGAAGCAGGCTTCGCAGATTGCGCCCTGAGCGCCTGAGGCCCAGCTTCTTGCGGATATTGTTGCGGTGAAACTCGACTGTGCTGGGCTCGCGGGCAAGTGTGCGGGCAATATCCTTCGTGCTCAACCCACGCATGATCATCTGCGCAACCTCCTGCTCGGCTGGAGTCAGCCGTTCGAGGATCGTGGTCAAATCGCCCGATCTGGACGTGGAGATCGCGTTCAGGCCGTCCTCGATCATGTCGAGGTAGGTTGCAGCCGCAGGATCATGGGCCAACCGGCTGCGCAACTTTGCGAGGCTGGGCCATACCAACCCCTTGATCTGTCGGAGCACATGCGCGTCGTAATCCTTTCGCTGGTTCTCCAGATTGCTGATCAGGACACGAAGCGCGGAGTTGGCTTCTTCCAGTTCCTGCGTGCGCTGCTCGACCCGCTCTTCCAACTGAGACAGGGCACGCTGGAGCTCTTTCTCAAGTTTTGCGCGCGCTGCCACTTCGCACAGCAGTTTCAGGTCCGCCTCGATGACGCGGGCAAATTCGGCCAGCCCTTCCCGGAACGTCAGCGCCTGCGGATTGCGCTGCCGGTCCAGCACGCAAATCGTTCCGAATGTCGAGCCGTCGGGCCACTGCAGCGGGTAGCCGACGTAGAAGCTCATCCCGAATTTCAGGTCTTCATTATCATCCCATTCCGGGTCGAGGAGAGCATTCTCGACGATGAGTTCGGAGCCCTTGCTCAGGACGCCGTAGCAATAGAGATCCCGCTTGAGCTGAAACCGCAGCCCAACAGCGTACGGGTTATCTTCACCGCGGCTTCGCACCAGAACCGAGTGGTTTGGCGCATGCGTGCGCATGATCAGGCTGGCGGGAACATCCGCGAGTTTCGCGATCAGATCGACAATGCGCTGCCAGTTGGCGAGCGTATCCTCTGGAATGGCCGGCTTCGGTCCGTCCATGCGCGAAGTTCCGGTTCAGGTGCTCCGCTTGTCAAATGACTGTACGACCGGGGGATATGCCGGACAAGCCGCCACAGGTCGCGGCTCGCCGCAGCTCAAGCATTTCGCCCGCCCGTCACCGAGCCGCTCCCAGGAGACGCGCATCTCATCCGCTAGCCACGGAAGCGTGGACCGTGGCCGGACAGCCGGTCGCCGGGCCGGGCTGCGGGGAATGGCGTCAGCAGCCTGCCGCGCGTAAGGAACTGGCAAAAACCGTGAGGTAATATGAACTTGTCCTTCTATTGTAGAAGCGTGTCCGGCTTGACTTATCCGGCCCGCCACCCATAACTGGCAGTCCAGTGTTTGGGGATCCTATGACCGTTCGGTTGGCATTTTTCTGTCTGGGCTTGATGGCGATCGTCGCCGCAATCCTGTTCGCGGTGCCCGGCGTGTCGTCCCTAGGTCAAGCCTTGCTCTCCGAGCGTGCTCATGTCGCCTCAGCTCATGCGATGCATCAAAGGGCTAGCGAGGCTGACGAGCTTGCGATTTTTGCAAGCTCGCACGAGCATCACCATGCCGCGCTACCGGCTGGCAGCGCCACCTCGCCGCAGGGCGATGAACGCTGTCCGCCCTGCTATGACGGCTCACAGTTGGCGGTTAAGACCAGCACCCTGACGCGCGAACGCGAGAAGCCTGCCAAGAAGTCCCTAAGCGCCACTCTGCTCCCATCCATTACCGGCCCCTCGCGGCCTCTACTGAGTGATAGACAGGCGGTCCCGCGCTTTTCCTTGCCGCCCGCGCAGGCGGACATCATCCTGCGCACCGGCCGCATGCGCATTTGATACCCGACCATCGTTCTGACTGACCGCTTCCCCGGCTTGGCCGCCCTGAGGGGCTCCGGCACGCGGAGGCGCACGCTCACCCTGTCTGCCGCGCGGCTTTTCCTGCCGCCCCAGACGCTCCGGTGCTTGCCAGATGAACGAGGTCCCGAATGTGCACGTCCTGCCGCCACGCTGTGAAAAGGCATGTCGCCCCGCTTCTGCTCATCCCGGCGCTGACCGTCAGCCAGCCGATGGCCCGCGTGGTGGGCGACGCCATCATCACGTCCGTCATGGACGACGAGAAAGCCACCGTAGTTCAAAGCCCGCTGGTTCCGGGAGCCTACGCGGCTGAGGACAGTCAGGACGGGGCGCAGAAATGGACCTGCCCCATGCATCCGCATTACATCGCGGACGCGTTCGGAACCTGCCCGATCTGCGGGATGGACCTCGTCAAGCTCGATACCGGCGACAGCGACCTCGAAGCCACCACGGCCACGTCCCGCGAGGTCATTACCGTCGCGCCGGAGGTGGTGCAGAGCATGGGCGTGCGGCTGTCGGAAGCCGAACAGTCTCAGTTCGGACGGACCGTGCGTAGCTACGGGATCGTCACCGAGAACGAGCGCCTGCAAACCGACATCACCAGCCGCGTGGAAGGCTGGGTGACGGAGCTGAAAACCACGGCTGTGGGCGATGAAGTCAGCGCGGGGGGCCTGCTCTTCAAGCTCTACGCGCCGCAACTCGTTGTCTCCCAGAACGATTATCTGCGCTCCGGCTCGGCGGATTTGCGCCGTCGCGGGATCAATCAGCTTCGCGCGCTGGGCGTGCAGGAAGCTGCCATCGACCGGATGAGGGAGGGCAAAGAGCCGATGCAGGATGTGCCCTTCTTCGCGGATCGCAACGGCGTGGTTGCTGAGCTCAACATTCGCGAGGGAACTTACGTGAAGCGCGGGATGCTGCTCGCGCGAATACAGGATTACGCGTCTGTCTGGCTGATCGTCGGCGTCCCGGAGAAGGACCTCGGGTTCATCGACCAAAACACGCGAGCGACGGTCACCTTCCCGAGCCTGCCCGGACGCGAAGTCCGTGCAAAGGTTGATTTCGTCTATCCGACGATCGACGAGAAGACGCGGACCGGTCGGGTCCGGCTTGTCATTGACAACCAGGACGGGCGGATCCGGCCCGGCAGCTACGCCGATGTCGTCTTCGAGGTGGGCACGGCGATACGCATCTCCGCACGCTCCAGGACTGGTTCGTCAAGTTCGAGTTGGCGGCGGTTCCGGGCGTCTCAGAGGTCGCTTTGGTTGGGGGCTTCGTTAAGGAGTATCAGGTTCTGATCGACCCCAACCGCCTGCGCGCCTACGACATTCCGCTCTCGCGGATTACCGAGGCGGTCCGCGTGGCGAGCGGCGAGGTCGGCGGCCGGGTCATCGAACAGGGCGAGACCAAGCTGATGACCGTGGGCGTGATCATTGGCGGGCTGTTGCCGATCTTCTTCACCGACGGGCTGGGTTCGGACGTGATGCGCCGCATCGCCCTGCCAATGGTGGGCGGCATGGCCTCGACAACGGTGCTCACGCTCATCGTCATTCCGGTGGTCTACTACTTGTGGGAAGGCCGCCGCTTTCGCCGCGTGGCTGCACGCGAGGTTACCGGGTCCGAAGCCGACTACGCGCCCAAGCCGGCGGAGTGATTCCGTTCGCAACGAACG
The DNA here is from genome assembly GCF_003550175.1 of Dichotomicrobium thermohalophilum. Lineage (NCBI taxonomy): Bacteria > Pseudomonadati > Pseudomonadota > Alphaproteobacteria > Hyphomicrobiales > Hyphomicrobiaceae > Dichotomicrobium > Dichotomicrobium thermohalophilum. Next base: position 1,261,877 of record NZ_QXDF01000001.1, on the reverse strand, counting down.
GTAATGCGCCGGCTCAGGCCGGCAGTTCTCATGCAACCAGACGGGAGACAAACATGAAGCAGACCCTCTTCGCGAGCCTCGCCCTTGTTTTCGGCGCGTTATTTTCGCCAGCGATCGCGGCGGAAAACATGGATCACAGCGCCATGGAAGCCACGGATGCAAGCGAAGCCCAGGCTGCAGCGGTCATTCATGCGATAGACGCAGATGCCGGCATGATCAACGTCACGCATGAGCCCGTTGAGGCGCTGGGCTGGCCGAAAATGACGATGGACCTGCCGGTGACGCGGCGGGTGGATCTCTCGACCGTTAAAGAGGGGAGTAATGTCGTGCTGACTCTCAAGCGCGGCATGGACAAGAAGTTCCGCGTGATCGCGATTGACCCTGCGGAATAAGATCGAAAGGCAGGACGGGGGCTGCACGCAAGCGGCCCCCGCTGGATATCGGCCTGAATTGGTGCGAAGCCGCGATCGGGTCTACGAACGCCCGCATCAAGACGGACGTCCTGCGGCGGTGTCACAGAGTCCGCGGCTGCTACCGCGTCGAGGGCCCACTGGTCCGGCGACGCTCACCTGCCCGTCCCCGGTGCCCTGCGCCCGAAAGATGGACCGGCAGTAAAGAGCGTTCCGTGCGCGCTCAGCGCGGCCCAACGGCTTCTTGCGCGATCTCGTCCAGCAGCGCCTCCACCTTGTCCATCGGTCCGTCCGGATAATCGCGATAGCCGATCATGACCTCGCCCTCGCGCTCGGCGACGAAGACGCCATAGGGGCAATGGGCGATGTTCATGGGATCGGCTTCCATAACTTCGCGCGAGATAACCGCCGAGCAGAACAGGTAGACATCCGCCTCCTCGAAGATCTTGACATCGCTGCCGACGTCTTCGCCCGTACGGTTGAGCATTTCCCCGACATGGCTGACGTAGTCGATGACGAGTCCGCGATTGATGATGGCATTCTCGACGCCAAAGGCGGCATCCTCGAAGCTGCCGTCAAAGCGATAGGTGGTCACGCCGTCCCCGGCGGTCGCCGCGGTCGAGAAAACCGTTGCCGCGGAAAGAGCCGCCGCAGCCGCGAATTGAGCAAGTTTCATGACAACTCTCCTGAAAGAGCGCCCGGCGCGTTACTCCACCGCGTCTCGGAATTTGCGCCGGGCGCTTTGCGCCTAACCGAACATGTCCGAGGTGATGCCGGAATACCAGCCGAGGCTTTCTTCATAGGTGGCCTTGCGCTGGGCCGCGTCCTCGCCGGTCGCGCTGATGAAGCCATCCGTCTTGGCGATCTTTTCCTCGGTCGGTTCATAGCTCGCGCCGACCTTCACGCCATCCTCCGGCGCGATGAGCGACCAGCAGGTGTTGGAGTAGCGCGGCGGGAAGGTACGGGCATCCGTGAGCGCGCCGCGGATGGCCATTGCGGCCGCCTTGGCCTGGCTGTTGGCGGAGTAGCCGGATTTCGGCATGTCGCCCTGGCTGGTGGCATCGCCGAGAATGTAGACATTCTCGTCCATCCGCGACTGCATCGTGGCGGGGACGACCGGCGCCCAGTTGCCCTCTGTCAGTCCTGCCTCATGGCAGATGCGCCCGGCCTTCTGCGCGGGGATCACGTTGCAGACATCCACCTTCTCCGGCGAGCCGTCGATGACGACCTCCATCGAGTCGGGACGCACCTCGACATTTCCGCCGCCGAAATCCGGGCCAAGCCGCTGGATCATGCCGGGGTAGTGCTTCTGCCAGCCTTCCTCGAAAAGCGCCTGTTTCGAGAATTTCGGCTTGGGATCGAGAATGAGGATCGTCGCGGTCGGGTTGTTCTGCTTGAACTGGTGGGCGACCATCGACACGCGCTCATACGGCCCCGGCGGGCAGCGGTACGGGTTCGGCGGCGCGACCATGCAGTAGACGCCTCCTTCGCGCATCGACAGCACCTGGGCCTTGAGCAATTCGGTCTGGCTGCCGGCCTTGTAGGAATGCGGCATCTTGTTCTGCGCGGTGATATCCCAGCCGGGAACGCTGCCTTCCACGAAGTCGATACCCGGCGAGAGCACCAGCGCGTCGTAACCCACACGGCCGCCGCCGGCGAGCGCCACCTCCTTGGCGTCCCGGTCCACACCTGTCGCCCAGTCGTGCACGACATTGATGCCGTACTCGGACGCGAGCGTTCCGTACGAATGCGCGAGGCTGTCGAGCGTGCGGAAATCGCCGATATAGAGGTTCGAGAAGAAGCAGGTGTAATAGGTGCGTGTCGGCTCAATGAGCGTCACGTCAATCGCACCCTTGCTATCCTTCGCGATGTAGCGCGCGGCCGTGGCACCGCCCGCACCACCGCCGACCACGACGACATGCGGTCGCGCCTGCCCATTCACCCGCGGCGCGGCCATCATCACGGCGGCGGCTGCCGACGCGCCCAGAAAATCACGTCTGTTCAGGCTCATTTGTTTCCTCCCTGTCTGCCGGCCCCTTCCGGCATTCATTGCTCGGGGTTGGCAAAATACGCGGCCAATGCCGCGATTTCCTCATCCGACAACCGGCCGGCGATCATCTGCATGACCGGGTGCGGACGCAGTTTCTGCTTGTAAGCGTGCATGGCGGCGACGAAATCTTCCTCGGGCCAGTGCGTGATCGAGGGGATGCCCTCGTCACTGCCGTCCCGCCGGTGGCATGTCGTGCACTCGCTGGAAAGGTAGGCGCCATAGGCTGGATCGCCTTCGATGGCGAGAATTTCGGGGTCGAGATCCGGCTTCGTCGGCAGGGCGGTCGGCGCTGCTTCCGGGATATTCGCCGGATCAGCCGAGAATTTGCGGAGATACGCGAGCAGGTCGGCCCTGCGGTCCGGGTCGCCCATTCCCGGGTAGCTCATGCGCGTGCCGGAAACGAGCGACTGCGGGTTCTCGATATAGGCGTCCAGCGTGCGCAGATCCCACACGAGGCCGTTCGCGCCCATGCGCTTCAGGCTCGGCGAATAGACGTAATCTTCAAGCGAGCCAGCCTGTCGGCCGAAAATGAGATTCAGATGGGGGCCGATTCCGTTTTCGGCACCCGCACCAATTTCGTGGCACGCAGCGCATTCTTTGAACGCTTCGCGCCCTGCCTCGGGATCGCCGATTTCCTCCCCCGCCGCTGTCGTTACGCTCACAACCACAGCGGCAAAAAGGGAGCAAATCGAGCGCCGGAGCATCAGATCATTCCTCGAACGTCTTCAGGTAGGCGATAACGGCTTTCAGATCGTCCTCGTCCTTCAGGCCCGGGTAGGCCATGCGGTTTCCCTCGATGTAACCGCGCGGATCCTTGAGATAAGCCGCGAGCGTTTCCTCGGTCCAGGTAAAGCCCTCCTCAGCCTTCGACTGGAAAGCGGGCGAATAGCGGAAGCCATCGACCGCCGCGATGTCGCGGCCCACGACGCCGTTCAGATGCGGGCCGACCCGGTTCTCGGCCCCCTCGCCAACCTGGTGGCAGGCTTTGCACTGGCGGAAGACCTTCTCGCCCTCTTCGACCAGTGCCGGGTCCGGCTCTGACGCGCCCTCGGCAGCGGCGACTTGGGTTTCCTCGGAAGCGGCCTCGCGCTCCTTGCGCGCGGCTTCATCCTCCGGCGTAACGTCGAGCACGCGCGCACGCATGGTGATCTCGACGGACTCCTTGCAGTTCTTCATGCAAGGCTCACGCTTGAATTCCTCGAACTCGACTTCTTCGCGGTCGTCGACGAAGAACTGCCCTTCATTGGGAAGGGTGATTTCGGTAAAGTTATCCTTGGACAACTCGAAATCATAATCCTCCACAATGAAGTTCAAGTAAAGGATATATGCGGTAAGCGCGTAGACTTCATCATCACTGAGCGACTGGGCGTTACCGAACGGCATCGCGCGATGGACATAATCATAGACCGTCGACAGGAACGGCCAGTAAGAGCCAACGGTCTTGACCGGGTCTTCGCTTGACAGCGTGCCGCCGCCGCCCGAAAGCGCCGGCCAGCGACCGATGCCCTCGCCGAAATCGCCGTGACAGCTGGCGCATTTCTGTAGATAGATTTCTTCACCCTCGGCGACAGTGCCGCTGCCCTCTGGCAGCCCTTCTCCGTCCGGGCGCACGTCGATGTCCCACGCGGCGAGCTCCTCGGGCAGTGCGGGCCGGCCAAGGCCGAACTTGCGCGCCTCGCCCTCGGCCTGCTCGGCGGCAAAAGCGGCCGCGAAGGGGGCCTGCGCTTGCCGCGGGCTATCGCCAGTGATGGCGTGAAAGGACGCCGCCGCCAGCGTCATGGCTCCGACCGTGACGCCGATCCTAAGAAACTTCGACATTCTCCACGACCCCTTTCTCGTTCACGTACCAGGTCTGGATACCGTTGTTGTGATAGATCGAGTTCTCGCCACGGATTTCGCGCAGGGCTTCCTTGGTCGGCTGAACGTAGCCCGTGGAGTCGTGCGCGCGGCTCTGCAGGAGGAGCGGCGAGCCGTCCCAGTCGAACTCGTAATAGAAACGATGCATCGACTTGTTGAACGACGGACCGGACATCCGCGCCTGATGCCAGTTCTTGCCACCGTCGAGCGTGACATCAACGCGCGGGATCGTACCGCGTCCGGACCAGGCGATGCCGGTGATGATCGTGCGCCCCGGACCATGTGCAATCGGCGCCTGCGGGCTTGGATTGGTGATGACGGATTTCGCATCCATCTCCCAGGTGAAGCGCCGCGCCTTCCCGCTGGGGAACAGGTCCGTGTATTTCGAGGTCTCCTCGCGGTGGTGCCATGGCTTGTCGCCGACCTCGATGCGGCGCAGCCACTTGACCCACATGTTGCCTTCCCAACCGGGGACGACGAGACGCACCGGGTAGCCCTGCTCGGGGCGCAGCGCCTCGCCGTTCATCTTGAAGGCCACCATGCAGTCGTCCAGCGCCTTCTCCAGCGGGATCGAGCGCGTCATCGCTGCGGCATCCGCACCTTCGGGCAAGATCCAGGCCGCGCTGCTTTTCAGCCCGGCCTCCTGCAGGATGTAGCGCAGCGGCACGCCGGTGTACTGGACGTTGTGGATCATGCCATGCGTGTATTGGCAGCCGTTGAGCTGCGCGCCGCGCCATTCCATGCCCGAATTGGCCGCGCATTCGAGGAAATAGACCCGGTTCTCGCGCGGGAAGCGCATCAGGTCTTCCATGGTGAAGACCAGCGGCGTCTCCACCAGCCCGTTGATCATCAGCCGGTGTTGGCCGGGGTCGATCTCGGCGATGCCCGAATGGTGCCGCTCGAAGCACAAGCCGTTGGGGGTGATGATGCCATCCAGTTCGTGCAGCGGCGTGAAGTTCACCGAGCTGACCGTATCCGCCGTCAGCCATTCGACGTTGCGGCGCACCACGTGCGATTCAAATTCCGACGGAGAGCCATAGGGCCGCGCATCAACGCCCTCGCCGTTATACCGGCTCCAGTCCGGCAGCTCGGTAATGGCGGGATCAGGCTGCTGCGCCTGTGCGACACCGGCCGTGGCGGCTGCGCCGCCGGCTGCCAGCGCGCCCGACAGGAACGTCCTTCGAGAGGGGCCCGAACCTTTCTCGGATTGCGACATTGGACAATGCCTCCCTTGATCAATGCGCCCGTTCAGCGGGCGAAGATGACAAAGCCTCGGTTACACGCCAGCGATCTCGACATCGGAAACGGGCGGGGCCGTAACCGTGCCTTTCCGGCGGACGAACGCCTCCACGACCTCCCAGATCGGCGGTCCTTCCGTGCCCTCGTTGACGCTGGCCCAGCCGGCGACCGTGTATTCGCGGGCCGGGTCGATCGGCTCGCCGGTGTTGAGGAAGGTAAGATTGCTGATGCGCTTGCCCTGTTCCTGCGAGACGTCGATCCGGTAGCCGAGGCCGCCGACGCGGACCATGTCGCCGCCCTGCTGGTAATAGGGATCCTTGTTGAAGAGGTTGTCGGCCACGTCCTCCATGACGACCTTGAGCATCTCGCCCGTCATGGTCGTGCGATACGCCTCGGGGTAGGTCATCGCGGTGACGTCGAAAATGTCCTCGCGCGTGATCTCCGAGCCCGGCAGCAGGGTGGTGCCCCAGCGCACGCCGGGCGATAGCGCGATCTCCGCGTCGCGCTCCTCCAGAAGCGCCTGGCAAATCAGATCGTCCCAGGTGCCGTTGAAGTTGCCGCGCCGATAGAGCAGATCGTCGGTCTTGCCGATGACCTCGCTCATTTCGTCAAGGTAGGGCGCGCGTTCCTTTTCGATGATCGACGCGATGTCCGGGTCGGGCGTTATCACGTCTGAGAAGACCGGGATCAGCTTGTGGCGGATGCCTTTCATCTCGCCGTCGCGCACGTCAAGATCGACCCGGCTGACGAACTTGCCGTTGGAGCCGGAGGCGATCAGGACCGTGTTGCCCACCTTGACCGGCTCCGGGATGGCGTCATGCGTATGGCCGGTCAGGATCACATCGATACCCGGCACGCGCCCGGCCATCTTGCGGTCGACGTCGAAACCGTTGTGCGACAGCAACACGACGAGATCGGCGCCCTGGTCGCGCACCTCCTGCACCACGGACGTGATCCGTTCTTCCCGGATGCCGAAGGAGAGATCCGGGAACAGCCAGTCCGGGTTGGCGATCGGGGTGTACGGGAAGGCCTGGCCGATCACCGCGATCTTTGCGCCGCCCCGTTCAAACATCGCGTAGGGGTCATAGACCGGCTCGTCCCACATCTTGTCGAAAATGTTGGCGCCGAGGAAGGCGTAGGGTAGCTGCTCGACCAGCTCGTTCACCCGGTCGATGCCCAGCGTGAACTCCCAGTGGCTGGTCATCGCATCAGGCTGCATCGCCTTCATGACATTGAAGATATCCTGCCCGGCACTCTTGTAGGTGCTGTAAGAGCCGTGCCAGGTATCGCCGCCATCCAGCAGCAGGGCATCGGGACGCTCGGCGCGGATCGCCTTGATGACCGTCGCCATGCGGTCGAGGCCGCCCATCCGGCCATACTCGCGCGCGAGAGCGACAAAGTCCGTGTTGGTCAGCGCGTAGGCGTGCGGGGAACCGGGCGTGATGTCGAACATCCGCAGGAAGTCCTGGCCGGTCACGTGGGGCGGTTTGCCCTTGACCGGGCCGACGCCGATATTCACGCCGGGCTCGCGGAAATAGACCGGGGTGAGCTGACCGTGAATGTCGGTCACGTGGATAAGCGTGACGTTTCCGAAGCTGTCGAACTGCAGCAGATCATCCTGGGTCAGCGCCTGCTGCGCAGCGAGTTTCGCCCAGTTGCCCACGCCGGAAGCGCCATAAAGCGCCGATGCGGCAACGGATGCTTGCAGGAACTCGCGACGCGAAATCATTGGTCACCTCTATAAACAGAGCCGGTCTGCTCGAAGCGCAGCGCGCTCCGCCGGGAAACTCTCACAGCGAGAATCGATGAATGGCGAGACCGCCCGCCCGGCGGCAGGCGGCCGCTCAACCGGGCATGAGAGTCATCCCGGTCACTTGACCTCGATGGCTTTCGAGAGTTCGTAGACTTCGCCGTTATCGTCGTACCAGGTAAACTTGAATTCGCCGGACTCGGGCACTTTCGCCTCGAATTCGAAATAGGGGTTCGTCGAAATGGCCGGCTCCAGCGCGACATCGACAACGGTCTCGCCGTTGAATTCGCAGGTGAACCGGTTGATGATCCGGCGTGGGATGATGTTGCCGTCATCGTCCTTGCGCTGCCCCGATTCCATTGGATGGCTGATCAGCGTCTTGATGGTGATGACCTCGCCCGCAGCAGCCGTGCGAGGCACCCGGACTCGTGGCCTAACTCTCTGCATTGTCTTCCGCTCCTCGTCGTTTCCTTAGCCGCCGCAACCGCCGATCGTGACCTTCACTTCTTTCTGCGTCTTGACGAAGCTGCCGTCGGGCATCTTTGCCACTGCGACCACGTTCTGGGTCTTGGCGAGACGGATGCGCGTCGAGGCCGTATGCGAGCCGGCCAACCGCCCGAACTTGAACTTCACGACATCCGGCGAGGGGTTACCCAGGGCGAAGACCATCACCTCCTCGGCGCCCGGCGCGTCGACCGAGATCGGAACCGTGTTGCCGTTTTCAGCAATTTCCGGCGCATTCAGGGTGATGTCACCCTCTTTCGGCTCGACACCGCCGGTGAAGGCGGCAACACCCTCCTCCTGAGCGGCGCGAAGCTGGTGGGGCATGAGCGCGAATATGCCTGCACCCACCCCTACTGCGATGGCTTGACGTCTACTCAATTTCATAGCGCTTCTCTCCGGTTAGGCTCTCAACGGAAAGCGTTTCATTCGTATTTCAGCTTATTGGGATCGGTGACCAGGTGCTCGACCTGCCATGGCGTGAGGACGGTCCTGGCTTCGAAGCTGGATCCGCGGAGTTCTTACCCGTCTTGACGTGAAAGGCTGGCGCAGCCGCCACGGTACAGACCGGCTTTGCCGAGCTGGGCGCGGTCGCTGCGTGTCTCATGTCTCCTCCCATTCTTTCATTCTTATGTGATTAATCCTAGAGCAGGATCGGCATAGCTTGCAACGTCTAATTCATATTATTGAATAAGATGAGTGGTTTCGGGCCGCGTCACTTCGAACCCCAAAGCGGGCAGGACCTCCCTGCACGGAAAGACTGCCAGAGCGGCTTCGAATTTGCCGGGCTACCCGGCTCTGCGGATCCGCAGCCGAAACCGCGCAGCGCTGGCCGCCGATATCCGGTGAATCGAGCGTTCATTTTCCTGGACCGAGGGCGCGCGCGCAGGGGCTGTCCCCGTCCGGGCCGTATCTACTCGATTTTGATGTACGCGAAGCCCTCACTCTGGAGTTCGGCGATCCGGACGACGCCCGATCCCACGGGCGTGACGCCTTCGTACAGCTTGTCCTTGGACAGACCCACGTCCTCACGGGTGATTTCGCAAAGCTCAAGCTTAACATCGTAGACGTTTTTCAGGCTCATCAAGCGCCCCTTCAGATTCTCTCGGCGCTCCTGTAATGCCTGATCTGCTTCAAACGGCGTGCCCTCGAGCTTGTCATCGGTCAGGAACCGGATGCCATAAGAATTGAACACAATGCGCACGTCATAATCGCGCAACTCATTCTCATACGAGGACACCATGTTGTAGATACTTGTGACCATGGCACTGAACCGGCGCGGATCCTTGAAATCCGCGTGGTAGACAACCTTGGCGGGTCCATCGCCAAAGCCGTCCTGGGCCAATGCGGATTGCGCGTGCACCGCCGCGCCCGTAGCCGTGAGCACGACCATGACCGCGATGGAAACGATCAGCTGATTAATCGCACGAGCAAGTGGCGATCCTGATTGCGTGGTGCGCGGCTGCATCATTGACCTCCTCCCGTTGTGAACGGCGACATGTCATTCGGGTTGCCCCTTGAGCATAGCTGATTGCCTTGGGGACGGAAACGAGGCGCCCAGGTGCGCAATTTGAGAGCAATCCGCCTTCTTGAGGTTCCCGTCATGCCAACGTCCTGGCTCAAGATTGGCTTGCCCCGGCCCCCGTCTTCCGAACAGAGCCATCAGAGCGCGATCGGAGAAAGGCTGTTCCGGGATCGGTCCGGGATAAGCATCGGTGTTCCGAGAACGCGCGCCTGAAAGCAAAGACTTGGAGCCGCATCCTGGTTCAATCAGAACAGATGCGGCTCCAAGGAGAGGAAGCACACCTCACGCGCCCTGCGCGATGCGGCTTCTGGAGCGGGAGTCGCTATGTTCTCCTCGCATGATCAGAAGCTCGAACCGGGCCTATTCATTCACCGGGGATTCCGGATCCATGAGATAGGCCATCACGTCGGCGATCTTCTCCTGACTAAGAACCCCGTTGGCGCCGAAACGCGGCATCTTGGTACACGGGAAGACCACATGCGCATTGTAGATCACTTCATACGTGTACTTCAGCATCTGCTCGTTTGTGCCGCGCATCTTGCCATACCCGATTAGGCTCGGCCCGAGGGTGCCGGATCGATCCACTTTCTCCTCTTCGAACTGATGGCAGTTGATGCACAGGCCGCCGGTTTCACGTGCGCTGTGGTCATCCACTTTGTGGCCGACCCGAAAGCCGAACGCGTTCTCCGCCACCGCCTGGCCTCTCTTCCAGTCGCCGAGTTCTATGCCCCCTTCCGGATAGACCATCGAGTCTCGGGCCAGTTCCATGACTTTCTGTGCGGTGTCGCCATCCACCGGGCCGCCTTTCAACTTGGAGCAGGTTTTCTGGAGTTCGTCCTGCGTCAGGCGATCGCGCACCGTTCGGCCTTCCTGGGTCTTTTCGTCGACATCGAACCCCTCTGCCTCGAAGATCAGGTATTCAGCGAGCTCCTCGGAGCTCATGGCCGTGTAGTCGACTTTCTCGGCCCCTTTTTTCTTGTGGGAGTCGGCGACGGCGTATCCGCCCGCAAAGACAAGCAGAGCCGTTGCAACGAGAGCAATAAGCCCTGACTTATGGGGAATCTTGGGGTACATGATCGGTGCTCCTACGCTTTATGCTTTTGTAATCAGCGCTTCAGGTCAGGCATTATAGCCGGCTCGCCGCGCGCCTGATCGGTCCAGAAACTGAGGATCGCAATGGCAGCGTCGGACTGGCGTTTGATCTTGCCCTTGCGCATCTGCCAGTAGCATCCGCGCACGCGCTGGTAGGGACTGCGTATGTTGGACGACCTGCCGACGCGCAGGGCTGGCCAGGAAACCGCCTTGGTCCATTCCTTGGGCCGATTGACATTGGGGAGCACCGAGGCCCGGATCCGCTTGCCGGTTTCGGTGTGACAGGTGGCACAGCTGAAGTCCATTACGCTGGAGCGACGGTAGAACATGACTTCGCCGGCATCGCGCATCGCCTTTTCCAGGGGATGGTCCATCGGCGGATTCCATTTGTAGCCGTTGGACCTGGCGGCGACATAAGCCATCAAGGCACGGATTTCCGACCTGTTTTTCAATGCCGGATCATCGCTGGAGAAGCCTTGGATCGTCTTCATGCAGTGCACCAGACGCGTCTCAAGGTCCATCACCCTGCCCGTATCCTCGAAATACCGAGGCATTTCGGCATAAGCGCCATCGAGCACGCCCGGACCCTTGCCGAAATCACACTTTTCCAGCGAGACGTTATTTGGCCCGCGTTTTTCCTCGAACAGAAACTTGCCATCGTCGACCACGAAATAGGCCGGGTTGTCCTCCATCATCATGAGATTCTGAGGACTCTGGGTGAGGTACGCGGAATCGATCTCGTCGATAAGCTTGAGCAGAATGTCCTTGGGATTCTCTTTGGTACAATGGATACATTCGGCGCTCGCCGCACTCGTCAACGCGAGTGTGGCAATAGGCACCGCGAACAGCAGCTTTCTGCCTGCCCACAGCGATTTTATGGCTTTATGCATGAGACTCCTCCCCTTCATTCAGTCAGACTTGCTGCTGTCCGGTCTGGGCCGGCTTCTGGTGAGCTGGGCGCCTTAGCTGCATGTCTCATTTTTCCTCCCATTCTTTCATTCTTATGTGATTGATCCTAGAGCAGCATCGGCACGGCGTGCAATGTCTTATTCATCTATATGAATTAGACGTTCGAACCGCTCCCCGTCAGTTCGCCGCCTGCTGCTCCTGGAGCTTGCGGGCGTGGTAGCGCTGGAAAGTCTCGCCGCTCTCGTAGCCCTTCTCCACGATCCAGGTGAGCATGTTGTAGGTCGTGCCTTTCCCGAACGCTCCCGGCATTGTAACGACCGCAGCTTCATCCGCCGGGACCTCGCCGGGGTCGTCCTCGGGAAAGAACATGATCGTCGGCGTAAAGTGGATGCCCCAGCGGCGCGCCATCTGCTTTTCGGTGCCCTCGGTACCGTCGAAATCGGTCACGGGCAGGTCGCCAAAGAGGTTGTATTGGACGAAGAAAAAGTTCTCCTTGATATACTCGGAGATCTTTGGATCCGGAAACACCTCTTCATGCATTTTCTCGCAGTAGATGCAGCCGCGCTGCTCGAAGATGATGGCAAACCTTTTGCCTTCCGCGCGCGCTTCAGCCAGGTCCTCACGCAGGTTGTTGAAGGTCTGACGCATCCATTCGGTCTTGTGGAGACCGTCAGGGCCGAGTTCGGCGGCCGCGGCCGGCGAGACCATCAGCAGCAGCAATGAGACTGCGAGCAATCGCTTGAGCATTCACTTTCCTCCCTTATCAACCGAGCGGCCTGAAGCCGATTTCAAGCATCCAGTTCGCGATCCAGTTGATCGTGTTCGTGCCGATCAACAGCGCGAAGATTACCAGCAGGACACCCATGATCTTCTCCATGAGCCCCAGATGCCGGCGGAAGTGCTGCATGAAGCGCATGAACGGGCCGACAAACAGCGCCGCCAGAACGAAGGGGAACGTCATGCCCGCCCCGTAGACGAACAGCAGCATGGTGCCCTGCCTCACGCTTTCCTCGGCGGCCGCTGTCATGAGGATTGCCGCCAGAACCGGCCCCACGCAGGGCGTCCAGCCGAAAGCAAAGGCAAGACCGATCACGAAAGCGCCCAGGAAGCTCAGGTTGGTTGTATTTCCCGGCTCTGCGCGGAATTGGCGGTGCAAGAACCCGATTCGGATCACGCCGAGGAAATGCAGCCCCATCGCCATAATGATCGCCGCGGCGATCCAGCGCAGCACGTCAAACCACTCGCTAACGAGCTGACCGAACGCTGTGGCCGTCGCGCCGAGGCCCATGAAGATCGTTATGACCCCGGCGGAGAAGAACACCGCCGATACCACCGCGCGCACCCGGACCGCCGGCGTGATCGTGCCGTCCGCGTGGACGGTCTGCATGCTCGTTCCGGCCATATAACTGAGGTAGAAAGGTACGATCGGCAGGATGCAAGGCGACAAGAATGAGAGCAGCCCCGCCAGAGCGGCGCCGGCGACCGTAACGTCCAGCATCTGTTTCCTCCCTTGATTAATTCACACATTCATTTATTTTTTTGTCAACCTACACTCTGATCGGTGGGCCAATGCCAAAAGCCTTGTTCGCCGTCCTTTCCGCCGCGCTCATGCTGTTGCCCGCGGGGGCACTCGCGCAGTCCTATGAGCTGATCATGGTCGAAGAGCGCGGCTGTCCCTGGTGCGCGCGATGGAACAAGGAAATCGGCCCGATCTATTCCAAAACAGCCGAGGCCGCGACCGCGCCGTTGCGACGGATCGAGCTGCACGCACCGCGCCCAGACGACCTCACCTTCGAGCGGCCGATCTCGTTCACGCCGACATTCGTGCTGGTCGGCGATGGTCGGGAGCTCGGCCGGATCGAAGGGTATCCGGGCGAGGACTTCTTCTGGATGCTGCTAAACAAGCTGCTGAAACAACACACGGACTTTAAGGGGGAGACGCCATGAAAAAATTCATCGCCGCTGCCATTGCCGCAACGGGCCTTGCCATTACCCCCGCCGCTGCGCAGGACGAGTCGCCGTTCGTCGAATTCCGCGTACTGACGCCCGAATTCGCGCTGAAAGCGGCGGAGGCCGCGTTGCAGTTCTGCCGCGATGCGGGCTATCAGGTCGGCGTGACCGTCGTCGACCGGGCCGGGAATCCCCAGGTTTTCATCCGCGACCGCTTCGCTGGCCCGCATGTCTATGAAACGGCCTACCGCAAGGCCTGGACAGCGGTCAGCTTCGGCATCTCGACAGGCGAACTCGCAGAGGCAACGCGCCCCGGAGAGCCAACGCAGGCGATCCGGCATTTGGAGACGGCCCTGCCGCTGGGCGGCGGCCTCGAAATTGAGGCGGGTGATGGTTCGACCGTCGGGGGAATTGGTGTTTCCGGCGCGCCTTCACCTGATCTGGATGCTGATTGCGCACGAAAAGGAATAGAAGCAATTGAATTCGACATAGCATTTTAGGGGCCGACCCGTATGCCGTTACCCGTCATCACGGAGGACATGAGCGAGGAGGATATCGAGCGCATGATGCAAAATGCGCAGCGTGCCTCCAATTTCCTGAAGGCCATCAGCCACGAGGGCCGGCTCATGATCCTCTGCTACCTCGTGCCCGGCGAGAAGTCGGTCAAGGAGCTTGAGGACCTGCTATCGGCGCGACAGGCCGCCGTTTCCCAGCAGCTCGCCCGGTTGCGTTACGAAGGGCTGGTGACAGCCCGGCGGGACGGCAAGACCATTTACTATCGGTTGACGGACGACCGTCCGCGGCAAATACTGGAAGTTGTGTATGACATGTTCTGCAGGGAGGAAGCTGCCGACGGCCAAGACGCTCGCTAAAGGGCGCGCCGCCGGATCGACGTCCCAAAAGGACGGGCAATGCTTGATAATGTACCCGCCACGATCCAGGTCGCATCAATCGGTCTGATCGGCGGTCTCCTGCTTGGCCTTGCGGCGCGCTTTGGCGGTTTCTGCACGCTGGGCGCTATCGAGGACTTCCTTTACAAAGGCGATGAAACGCGCCTGCGCATGTGGGCGCTGGCCATTGGTGTGGCTATCACGGGCAGCTTCGTCCTAATGGGCTCGGGCGCGCTCGTGCCAACAGAAGCCGCCTATCTCCGGTCGGGCTGGAACCCGCTCGCGAGCATCATGGGAGGGTTGGTGTTCGGATACGGGATGGCGCTGGCCGGCACCTGCGCCTACGGAGCCCTGGCCCGGCTGGGCGGCGGCGACCTGCGCGCCTTCGTCATCGCTGTCGTCATGGGCGTGTCTACATTGATTACCCTCTCGGGCCCGCTTGCCGAACTGCGGCTATGGATGTTCCCCGACGTGCACACCACGGTGCCGGGCGGCTATGCTCACGCGCTCACAGGTGTGCTGGGCATTCCGCCCGCAACTGTCGGCATCACCATCGGGCTTGCAGTCATCGCGCTCTCGCTGGCCTCCTCCGTGCTGGTTTCGCAGCCCCGGGCGATCCTCTGGGGAGGCGCTGTGGGCGTCGCCGTGGTGATCGGCTGGGCTGGCACAAGCCACGTCGCCTATGAGAGCTTTGGCGCGGTGCCGGTGGTCAGCCATACCTTTGCTGAACCCCTTGGTGACAGCCTGATCTATCTGATGACCGCATCCGGCACACCCTTGAGCTTCGGTGTCGGCGCGGTTGCCGGCGTGATTGCGGGGGCGGTGATAGGCTCGGTCGCAAAAGGGCATTTTCGCTGGGAGGCCTGCGAGGACCCCCGCGAACTGCGCCGGCAGATCGCAGGCGCGGCGCTAATGGGCGTCGGCGCGGGCGTGGCGGGCGGCTGCACGATCGGCCAGGGCATTTCGGCGTTTTCCCTCCTTGCCTACGGCGCGCCCCTGACCCTGGCCGCGATCATGGCCGGCGCGGCGCTGGGCCTGCGACAGTTGATTTCGGGTCTGATGCCAGCGCGCTAACGCGTCCGGCTGTATGGATTTGAAAGCCAAGTCGTTGATTTCGTTGGTGGGCGCACTAGGACTCGAACCTAGGACCCGCTGATTAAGAGTCAGCCGAATAGGCCTCGCTCCACAACACACCGTTGCTCGCTTTAACCTTCTAGAAACCTGTTTTTACAAAGTTTTCTGGCTCAAAGCTGCAAAGCACCGCACGTGCTTACACCTCCAATATTGCTTCCCCAGCGCTTCCCCGATACAAAAATGCTTCCCCGGTGCAACCCCAAGGGAGGCCAACTGATGACGTCATCTGCGCTGACCGAGAAGGGCGTTGAGCGGCTCCGTCCGGACCCCGCCAAGCGTGTTGAGGTGTGGGATAAAACCCTGCCGGCATTCGGTCTGCGCGTGACGCCACGCGGGGTGAAATCATTCGTCGTGATGCGGCGCGTGAACGGCCGGAACAAGCGCATCACGCTTGGCCGCTACCCCGAGCTGAGCGTCAAGCAGGCCCGCGACAAAGCCCGGACCTTCCTCGCTGAAATGCGTGACGGGCAAGATCCGAGCGCCGCGATTGCAGCGCGCCAGACATTCGAAGCGGTGCTGGAGCAATTCCTGGAGCGTCATGTTCGCCCGAACTGTGGCCCCCGGCATGCAAAGGAGACCGAACGGATCCTCCGTCGAGAGGCATTGCCGCGCTGGGGACACTGGCCCATTGAAGACATTCGGCGCGCACATGTCATCGATCTCCTGGATACCATCAAGGACCGCGGCGCGCCGATCATGGCGAACCGCGTGAAGGCCGCGCTGTCAAAGCTGTTCCGCTTCGCAGTGGAGCGTGGCCACATCGATATGTCGCCCCTGCTTATGGTGTCCGCGCCAAGCCGCGAACGCGCCCGCGAGCATGTGCTCAGCGGCGACGACCTCAAGGCCGTGTGGGACGCGGGCAATGCGTTCTCATTCTGGACAGGGCGCTGGTTCCGATTCCACATGCTCACGGCTCAGCGACTTAATGAGACCGCCGCGCTGCGTTGGGCTGAGATCGACTTGGAAAAGGCGCTCTGGGTTCTGCCCGCCGAGCGCAGCAAAAACGGGAAGGTTCACTCGGTCCCGTTGCCGGCGCCTGCCATTGCGCAGATCGCAGACCTGCCCCGCTGCTGCGAGTATGTGTTTTCGACGACGGGCAAAGGGCCGATCCATCCGAGCAGCAAGCTCAAGAAGCGGCTGCAAGCTGCAAGCGGTGTGGACGGCTGGACTTTCCATGATATCCGCCGATCCGCTGCCACCTGGCTTGAAAGTGTGGGCTACAGCGAGAAGGAAATCGCTCTCGTGCTCAATCACCAGCGCGCGACCGTCACATCCATCTATGCGCGTGCCGACCTGTTAGAGAAAAAGCGCGAGATGTTGGACGCCTGGGCAGCCCACGTTTCCGGCCAAACCTAATTGTGCTGCATTAGGGATGCTTTTACGCAAATGCTGTGTATTGAGCTTTGCGATCTCGTATCGCGCGCCGCAGAGCGGCCTTTTGGTGGTTGGCGCCTTGTATCGTGCGCTAATGTTCAACTTTTAAATACCTCCCATGAAGGATGAAACCGCAGCTGAAGAGAAGCTGCTGGATGAGCGCGCCCTTAAAGCGCGCGGCATAACCTACTCGCGCTATCACAAAAAGCGTCTCGAAGATGCCGGGAAGTTTCCCAAGCGCATACGCTTCGGGAACCGCGTCTTCTGGCTCAAGTCGGAAATTGACGCCTGGATTGCTGATCGCATTGCAGAGCGTGACGACGGCGCAGCTTAGCGGCTCGCCGGTCGTTTTTGGTGTTGGTGTCCAGTGAGGGCACCGCTCGGTCGTGAGCCGGGCACCCTTTCCACCAGAATTATTCTTCACATGACGACACAATCTATCGAATTTCTGCGCGCCCTGCTTGGGCAGGAGGAACCTTACCACCTTGTGGCGATCGCTCTTGCCGACGGTCCCAGTAAGCTTACGGGGCGGCTGTTCGCCGCCGAAGCCGGCGACCGTATGATCAAGTTTGTCCACGCTCAAAACGTGCGCCGCAAATGCAACCTATACTTCACACTGAACCGCGTTGACAGCCTGCCAAAGCACGGCAAGGCCAAAAAGTCCGACATCTCAGCAGTGCGCGGCTACGGCATCGACGTTGACCCGCCGACCGATGGTCCAGACCTGGATGCGTGGCGCGCCGTGCGCTTGTCGATCGCCGAATGCCGGGCCTTGCGCGCCACATGCGGCGTCACCGCCATCGCCCTGAGTTCGTTGACAAAATCCTTGGCGTCATACCCCTTGTCGGCGCCCAGGGTGATCCGTCTCGCCCTGTCGGCGCGCGTCTCGATCATCGCCAGCGCCGCGTTCCGTTCGGCGGCGCCGCCCGCCTTGCTCACCGCGGCCGCCACGACCAGGCCGTGCCGGTTTTCGATCAGCGCATGCCCCATGAAGCACAGCCTGGTCGGCTGGCCCGGGCCCTTGCGGTAGAGCCGGGCGTCGGGATCGGTGGTGCTCTCATGTGTGTCGTTCCTGCGGGCCTTGCCGTGGAAGTCCGCTTGCGCGCCAGCGCCCCGGTCCGGGGGTTCGTCCGAGCCGTCCTTCGCGCGGACCGACTTCATCGACGCCCACGCCTCGACAAGTGTGCCATCGACGGGAGCCGCAGGCCGGCGCGAACGCGACGAAAAGTGATCGTCGCTCAGGAACCGGCGCACCTTCTTGTGGCGCAGCACGGCTTCAAGGAACCTGGCCGCCACATCGGCTTCGAGCAGCCGGTCGCGGTTCTTCGAGAAGGTGGAATGGTCCCAAACCGGATCGTCGATGCCCAGACCGACAAACCAGCGGAACAACAAATTGTAGTCGATCTGCTCCATTAGCTGGCGCTCGGAACGGATCGAATAAAACGCCTGAAGCAAAGAGGCGCGCAAAAGCCGCTCCGGCGCAATCGACGCGCGGCCCCTGCCTTCATAAAGCCGCGCGAAGTCAGCGTCGAGATCGGCCAGCGCGTCGTTCACGATCTCGCGGATCACCCGCAGCGGATGTCCCGCCGGCACCCGATCCTCAAGGTCTATATAGCTGAACAGCGATCCACTCGTCTTGTCCGATCCCCGCATCGCGCCCCTCCATTGCCGATGCAACGACAGAATCATGTTCGCTCAGGCTTGCCAAGCTCCGAGAAGTTCAACAGTTTGTTAGTGAAGATTTTACGCGATCTCTACATTATCTACTGGTATCAGCTCGCATGGTCGCCGCGCAGCGGCGTTTGGTGGTGGGCGCGTTGTTTGAGCGCCAATGTTCAACAGATATCAATCATGAATGAACGCTGGACAGCCACTTTTTTCCGCAGCTGCGTTAACGTCGCGCGAGATTACCTCCCCACGCTGGGACCTGAAGCGGCTTGAAAACAACGCGCGATCCCCGCCGCGCGTCAAGCTCAGCAATCGGCCCATCTGGCTCGAGTCCTAGCTCGACGCCTGCATGACCGAGTGCGACGGTGAAGCCGCTCAGCGGCTCGCCGGTCATTTTTTGGTGTTGGTGCCTGTGAACGGCACTGCGTATCCACCAGTCTCCGCAACCAATGAAAAATTACCATGCGGCCGGCTCGGTACCGAACGCGAAGACGCTGACCCAATCGCTGGGTGGCACGTGGCACGACGATAGCGGCTACGGCACTGCCTGCTGTCCTGCCCATGACGACAAGAAACCCAGCCTGTCGATATCGCCTGGAGACATGCGCCGTGTGGTGGTGCACTGTCACGCCGGATGTGGTCAGGAGGCGGTCATCGGCGCGCTGCGAGAGCGGGGCCTCTGGCCTCAAGAAAGCGGCGCGATCTATGACTACCGTGATGCCAGCGGCACACTGGGGTTCCAGGTCGTGCGCCGATCGGGCAAAAACTTCCGGCAGCGTCAGCCCGATGGCAAGGGCGGCTGGATCTGGAACGCGAAGGGCGCTCCACTGCTCATTTATCGGCTGCCCGAGGTGCGGGAGGCCATCACGGCCGGCCGAACGATTTTCGTGACAGAGGGCGAAAAAGATGCCGACCGGCTCGCCGGGTTTGGCCTGACCGCGACCTGCAATCCCGGCGGCGCGGGCAAGTGGCGGGCGGAGTACTCAGCCCACCTTCACGGCACGCATGTCGTGATCCTGCCGGACAATGACGATCCCGGCCGGAAGCATGCACATCAGGTCGCCGCGTCCCTTCAAGGCTGGGCCAAGAGCGTGCGCGTCCTTAATCTGCCGAGCCTGCGCGAGAAGGGCGACGTGTCGGACTGGCTGGATGCGGGCGGCACTGTCGATGAGCTGGAGCGGCTCGCGGCCAGCACTTCAGAATGGTCGCCGCCTCCAGAGACCGATGAAGCGCCCCATACGATCCCGCTGATACCATTCCGCGAACTCGCACCAGAGACCCGCCGGCGCGACCTGATACGGGGCCTCTTCCCGCTGGAAGGGCTGAGCGTAGCTTGGGGAGAGCCGAAATGCGGTAAAAGCTTTTTAATCCTGGACGCGCTGCTGCACGTCGCGCTGGGGTGGGAGTACCACGGCCGGCGTGTCGCACAAGGGGCGGTCGTCTATTGCGCTTTCGAGGGCCAAAGGGGGGTGCGCGCGCGTGTCGAGGCATTCCGGCGGCATCACCGCCTGGATGATGCGAACCCGCCATTTTATCTGATGCCGGCGACACTCGATCTGATCGGCGATCACAATGCTTTGATCGATGCGATCGGGGCACAAATCGGCGATACGCCGCCCGTTGCGGTCTGCCTTGATACCCTCAATCGCAGTCTTCGCGGCAGCGAAAACAAGGACGAAGACATGTCGGCGTACATTGCCGCGTGTGACGCGATCCGCGAGGCGTTCGATTGTGCGGTGATTGTCGTGCATCACTGCGGTGTCGAGGGCACCCGACCGCGCGGGCACACCAGCCTGACAGGCGCGGCGGATGCCCAGCTCGCAGTAAAGCGTGCCGCAGACGGCCGGATCACCGCGACGGTGGAATACGTCAAGGATTTCGAGGCCGGGGAGCAAATCGCCTGCGAGCTGGAAGAGGTCGATGTTGGTATCGATGAAGACGGCGAGACGATCACCTCGTGTGTCGTCGTCCCAGCCGATGTCCCGCTCAAGGACGCTTCAGCCAAAGATGGGCCAAAGCTGACCAAAAACCAGCAGACCATGCTCGACATCCTGCGCGAGGCAGGTCCGGACGGCCTTACAACCAGGGCGTGGAACGATCGTGCCCGCGGAGCAGGTTTGGGCGTGAACCGCAGAGCCCATCTTGCTGAGTTGCGAAAGGCACTAGAAGACAAGGGTTGGGTGATTGAGGGGGACACTGGCTGGGTTGTGCAGGGGTGAGATACGCCGGACCGTTCGAGGGGCGTTACGTACGGTTACGCCCCTTTCAAGGGGGGGCGTAACGTAACGTAACCTGTGCGCCCGGGCCTCTCCGTAGCGTAACGTAACCGTAACGTAACATCCGTAACGCATGAGGGACATTTGGCGAAAAAAAGAAGACTAACGGGACAAGGCCCAATCAGAGCAATTTTGAATAACGACACATGTTCGGTACGCCGGAGGCCATCGTTTACCCGCCCAAGCCGGACAAGGTGCGTGTCCGGCTTCATGCCATGCTCGCCGAAATGCGCGCTGCCGAGCGCCTGCCCTGGGACCGCAAGCGCGCGCAGCTCAACGCGAAGATCTTCCCGCAGATGGCCAATTGACTGCCGGAGAAGGAAGCCGCGCAGCTTTGCTTCGAGTTCGAGGCCGAGCTGGCACGCCTCGACGCGGCATAGGCGGCGAGCGATATAGGCTCCAGGACCGCGTAGTCTTTTCGGATTTGAGGGGCCAATTGCAGCGTCGGCGCGGAGACCAGGATCGGAACTCTCCCGTTCGAACAGATTCAATTTTATCTTAATGGGTGATGCCTTACCATCATGATAGTGCTTGTCCCGGCCACTTAAACCAGTGCTCAGGGTTGCGCGAGCGGACGGCCAAGGCAAGCCAGCTTTTACGCGCAGAGGGCGAGAATTCCTCCAGCCTTCCGCGTCAGTCAGGCGATGTCTAAAAGCCTGTATCTGAAACAAGCCTGCTTCAAGAATTGCAAAAACTTGTACCCGAGCGCGCTCGCCTTAGGCCGAAACGGCTGAGGTGTGCCCTATTACAATACGTAGATCGAGATACCGCGAGGAACCTGCCGGACTTGGATGCCGTTCGCCGTCGTCACTTTGGCGATGCACCAACGGTTCCTCGTGGGCTTGGTTTCATCGCCCTCGCGGCCGCCAAGGCCGCCGAGGGCGATGTTAATCTCCCGAATTTGGCGGATCTTGGCCTTGTGAACCTGACGGCGGAACGGGAGTTCACGTATCACCTCGATTTCGCGGGCATCTTTATCGACGACCTCACTGTCCGCTACATGCTGACCATCGACGGCCCGGACACGGTCGTCGCCGAAGACATCCGCATCATCGAGGAACATTACGAGCCGCAAGCCGGCCGCTTGCACATCGAGCGCGTCGAACATCCACTCGCGACACTAGCGGCCCGGTTCCCCGACCTGGCGCGGGACATCGAGCGCGCCGCACAAGCCGACGCCGACGACATCCCCTACATCGACCTCATGGACATGGTGCGGTGATGCCGGTCATGGATTACGTCGAACTACTCACCCTTGACGAAGCCCGCGCGCTGTTCACGGACGAGCCGCCGTCGCGGCGCTGGCTCTCGTCGATGGCGCGCAAGGTCGGCGCTTACGTGAAGATCGGCCGGCGCGCTTACATCACGTCTGATATTGTTGTGAGGATCAGGGAATGGCAAAACGCACATGGCGCCGCCGCGGCCAACAAGGCAAGTGGTACGTCCGTCTCACCGTCCCGGTCCGCGAAAACGGCGTCATCGTCCGCAAGCGCAAAGAACACCGGACGGGCTGCCATCGAAAGGCTGACGCAGAAGAAGTTGCCGACCAAATAGAGGCCGACTACTTCGAGGCCGCGCGTGTGAACCAGGCCCCCGACGGCTCCGACACGACTTTCGACGATGCCGTTGGCCTTTACCTCGGCAGAAACCCGAATGTCGAAGAAGCTAAACGGCTTGCGCCGATCGTCGAGGAAATCGGCGACCTTACCCTCGACAAACTGACCCAGGCCGAGGTCCAGCGCGTCGCGCAAAAGCTGAAAGGCCACTGCAAACCGAACACCCAGGCGCGCTACATTTACGTGCCGATCAGCGCTGTCTACAACAACGCCGTGAAAGCGGGCCTCGCGCCGCCGCGCAAATTCGAGAAGCCAAAGGGCTGGAACAAGGATAAGCGCGTCAAGTCGCCGCCGAACTGGTGGTACGGGGCGATCAAACCGTATCTCCGGCCCACGCTGTACGCCTTGTTGACGCTCAACGTCACGCACGGGCTGCGGATTTCCGAGGCCGTACGGCGAACGCCCGCGGACATCGACACGACGCACTGGCCGTGGCGGCTCAATTTGCCCGAATATGACAAGGCAGGCAATCCGGTCCAGGTCGTTCTCGCCGAACACGTCATCGAGGCGATCGAAGCGATCCCCAACTGGCGCGAGCAGAAATGGCTGTTCGGGACGTGCAGCAAGGACAACATCAACCGCGACATCAAGAAGGCGTGCGCGAAAGCCGGCGTCGATTATTACGGCTCGCATGCCTGGGGCCGCCACAAGGCCGCGCGGAATTATTTGGACGCCGGCGGTTCCCTGAAGGGCTTGCAGGATGCCTTCCGCTGGAAAGATCCCACCGTGCCAATGCGCCACTACGGCCATGAGGAACGGTCCGAAATCATCGATCGCGTCCATCAAGTCGGCGGCCAGTTCTTCGAACAGGTCAACAACCTAGAGTTGCAAAATGCCGCGGATGGAACAATCGGGCAGCCCGGAGCTGCTGTGGCAAATCTGTGGCAAACGCCACAACCGGGGCGAAAAAACACTTTTAAATCAACGGGTTAGCCAAATTGACATTCACTTTCCGAAGGTCGATGTCGTCGGCTCGATCACGATCACCCGCTCCATCTTAAATCCCTGATTTTGCTGTATTTTTAAACTTAAACAAAAGGTAAACGGCTCAAAGCATGTCGATGCTTGTCACAAACATACACCGTGAAAAATGTGACATGCACCGTGGCAAATGTGGGGTCAACCGGAACCCTCTCTTCACTATTTGTTCTGCTACTGTTTCAACCAGAATAAGGGGTAGCGATTACCCCAGGTCTGTGGTGTTGAACCGACGCGGCCAGGAACGGTTGCGCGCGCGACAGCTTCGGGACGGCGCCGGTCGCGATCGGGACGACGTGGAAGTCAGGCAACACGTTGCGCTGGTAGTGCTCGACGAGGGCCTTGCCGCTCGATCCCGGCTCTTGCTCGATGAGGATGGTCACGTCGCGGCCATCGGCTTCGGCGGTCGTGCGGACCATCTTCTCGACATCGGCCGGCGAGAGCTGCTTGCGCTTGACATTCATAATGTAGCAGCCGCTTGAGGGCGTGTGCTTGCCAAGAAGCCCGCCAACGGTCCAGTCGCCGCCCGCAGAGGTCGCGGCCAGGTCCCAGGCGCGGACCTTCTGCAATTCGGCTTCCTCGGCCATCGACAGCCGGTCGAGGATCTGGAACCACTCCGGATCAGTCAGCCCCATCGCGTCATCGAAGGGCTGCTGCTGATACATCGCTTCCCAAAGATAGGTGCCCGCGCGGGCTCTGCGGATCTGCTCCAGGCGCTTCAGGTCATAGCGCTCGGGGAATAAGGGCTCGCCCGGCTTGCGGCCGAGGGGATCGTTTTCCAGGGCTATTGCGGGAAGTGAGATCACCTCCCAATCGTCCATGCGCTGCGTGACGCGCCCAATCAGGTCGTCGGAGTGCCAGCGCGTGGCGACGATGATGACCGTCGCGCCCGGCTCAAGGCGCGTGTCGAGGTTTGCGAGGAACTGCATCCACTGGCGTTCACGAAACGCCGGGCTTAACGCTTCCGTAATGTCTTTTATGTAATCATCAATGATGACGAGGTGGCCGCCTTTGCCGGTGACGCCGCCATTGATGCCGAGAAAATGCGCCTCGGAACCCTTGTCGGTTTCGAACCGGTCCACGCGTGACATGTCTTCTCGGACATTCACGCTAAAAAGGACGCGGCGCGAGCGGATCGTGTCGCGCACCTTGCGGCCCCATTCCTCGGCCTTGTCCCCGTTGTACGAGATCAGGATGACGTGGCGCTCCGGGAATTCCTCCAGGAACCACGGGATCGCGGCCTCGCCCACCAGACGGGACTTGCCATGTCTTGGCGGCATGGAGATACAGATACGCCCGTTCCCGCGGCGCACGGCGTGCGCGATCTTGTAGCTCGCGAAGAGCAGGTGCTTGCCCGGATAACCGGGCGGCCTGGGCCGCCGGGGATCCGAACCGGTATCGCGGCATGTCTCATCCTAACCGCCACCTAACAATGCTGACTATCTTTGTTCCCCATCTGTTCCCCGGCTGCATCCATTAAATCTCTCGTAAAAGTGTCCGGACTATTCTGGCCTGTGCAGGGGCGAATGAGCGCTGCTGCCGCGCATTTCCAGCGCGTATGTGCAACGTGGGAAATCTAACTATGGAGCGTCAAATTGTACTTAACTTGCCCCTCGGCAAGTTATCTAGACGACCTTTCTCTGGACTTGTTTATTGCCGCGCAGACGCGCATCAGGAGCGCTGTGAAAGCTCTGTACAACTTCGCGCTTCCAAGACTGTCGAGCGGCTCACCTCACATCGTAGCTATTCGAAGGAGGTGCTTCATGGCTAAGCACCTCAATGGGAACGCTGGTGGCACCGGAAGTCCCGGCAGTAAAGCGGTTTGCGATCAACTCATCGAGCTGGTTCTCAATCAGCGCCAATGGCAACTGTGGCATTACGATGATGAGCCGTACGTCTCGTTCGTCATCGACGGACGCCAACAAACGCATAAACTCAACTCGCCGTGTACCAAACGGCGCCTTAGACATGAGTTTCGCAAGCGTTTCGGTCGCACTCCGAATAATACGGCCGTCACCGATGCACTGGCAATGCTGGAAGCCGAGGCCTTCGAAAACGGCTGGGAGCGGCCCATTCATGTTCGGGTCGCCAAACATGAGGGGGTGACCTACATCGATCTCGGTGACCAATCCTGGCGAGTTGTGAGTATCGATATGCACGGCTGGAAGGTTATCGAAGCAGCGGATGCCCCGGTTGTTTTTGTGCGCTCGAAAGCAATGCGGGCGTTGCCTGAGCCGCGAGCTGATGGCCGGTTGGACATGTTGACGAAATACATCAACGTCGCGCCAGAAGAGCTGCCCCTCGTTTATGCTTGGATCATCGCGGCATTCTGGCCCTCTGGCCCTTACCCTCTTCTTGTTCTCATCGCAGAACAAGGGTCTGGAAAATCGACACTGGTCCGGGCACTGCGCCGTCTTATCGATCCGAACAAGTCGCCGTTCCAGAGCCTTCCCAAGGACGAGGAAGGGCTGATGATATCAGCGAAAAACCGCTGGCTTCTTGCTCTGGATAACCTCTCGGATATCCGTCCCTGGCTCTCGGACGAGCTGTGCCGGCTCTCGACGGGCGGCGGTCTCAATAAGCGCAAGCTTTTCACCGACGATGACGAGGTCATCTTCGATGTGCAGCGGCCGGTGATCCTCAATGGCATTGCTGATATGGCCAGCCGTCCAGATCTGGCCGACCGGGCCCTCGTGTTGCGTTTACCGCGTATCGACGAGCGTCAGCGTAAGCCCGAGTCGGAGTTCTGGGCCGCGTTCGAGCATGACCTGCCCTATATCCTCGGGGCGGTATTCGATGTGCTGTCGGGGGTGCTCAGGCGCATCGAGGACGTCAAGCTCAATGAGCTTCCGCGTATGGCAGACTTTGCCCGGCTTGGTGTTGCGGCGGAGCCCGATCTACCGGTTGAACCAGGCTCGTTCATGCGTGCCTATTGGGACAATCAGGCAGGTCTGACCAAGGCCGCGGTCGACAACGACCCCTTCATCGCCGAGGTTGCGGCTCTGGTCCGCGGGCACGGACCGTGGGAGGGCACGGCCACTCAACTGCGTGATGCCATCTTGAGCCGGAGGAGCGATGATCAGCCGTCTGATGGTATGGTCCCACTGTCGCCGAACGCGGTCAGCACCCGGCTGCGGCGCTTCCTGCCCGCACTGCGTGCTGAGGGCATCGAAGTGGTTCTTGATCACCGAGAGCCGGGCACGGGCAAGCGCTTGATCCGGATCCGAGCAGCCGGGAAGCACTAATCTTTCGCTAAGCATAGGTTGGCTGTGACGTTCCGTGGCGCAGAGGCCTTCGACGCCTGTGTCACGGGGCGTCACACCTCGTTTCGCTGTACAACAAAAGATTCCGTGACGTTGTGACAGCTGTGACGAAATTAGTTCTATTTCGATTCTCTGGAAAAAGAAGAGAAAAAGGGAATAAAGAGCCGCCCTCACACCGTCACGACCGTCACACGTGTCACAGGGGCAATATTCGAGCAAGCCGAACGAATACACGTCACGCCGGCAACCCTGATGTCAAGGCTGTTCGCCTGGCCGGGGTTGTTGAGACAGAACATCTGCTAAAATACATTTCGGTGTGTATCCTGATACACTCCCCCGACGATAATGCTTAATTCTCATATATTCGTTAAAATTGGCTTAAGACTCACGACGAATACACCGCAATTTTGTGAGAACCATCGCCAAGACAGCCACCCCGCCTGCGACGAAAACCGCTGCCAGCTTTTCAGCGAAATCACGACCGAAGACGGCAACACCGTCGCCCGTGAGTTCTTCCAGAACCTTGAAGGCGCCAACGAGGAAACCGGTCTGATCGGAATCGCCAGCCTGACACTCGGCTTGTTCATCCCGTCAGGCGTGGCGCTTGACGTCGATCACGATTTTGTCTTCCGCGCCCATCAAGTCCCGGGATAAGACGTTCTCAACGATTGCATCCGTCCCCTCGGCGAACTCCCAAGTCCGGCTCTACAGCGATACCGACACACAATACGGCATTGCACATCCACTTCACGCTCCGCCCGTGGTCAACGTCCGGCCCGAACTCTCGGCTCGGTATGCGTATCCGGTCTATCGTGCCGCCCACCAGGCCCACAGGTCGTTCTCTATGGGAAGTTTCACGAACCCCGGTCGTCCCCATCCATTGCGCGCAGGCCAACGGGCGGCCGTGAATCCCAGGGTTGCCTCGCATAATGTTGTCAAATCCCTGACCAGGAACTCGACGATCCATGTCGGCAGCCCGCCGCATGCGCACGGCATTACGCTGGCGCGCCCGACGTCTTTCGTGCTTCATTAATCAATGCGGTGACGTATAAATTTGGCCTTTCCTTCCAGCTGGAACGGCCAACAGCGCGACGCTTGTATCGCGCGGGACAAGGGGCTTGCGTCTCATGCCGCTCGGTCCTCCCGCCAGCGCTGGCGGACCTGTGAGCCCGGTTAATGGCACACGCGTCAGCGTTCGCCCGCAAGCCATTGGAAGCGGTTTTTTGGGCCGGCCATCTGGCAGCCAGATCGTCCACCCCTGCGAACCTGCATAACATCGCGGCGTGTGCTCAAGAGGTCTGCGTGTTCGAGAAGACAACGCAACGGGACGTGTCGGCCACGTAACAGGCCACGTCTCACGGACGGCAAAATCATCTCAACCAGCGTCAATTTATCAGGCTGGGTTGGTCGGCGGCCGTAATTTAAAGGCGCCGCACGCAGACGCGACCAGCCGGCAGTTAACGTTTTGTGGACGAGCGCAAGAGCGTGGGACGTAGCGTAGTTTCGAGAATGGAAGATCGATCTGATTATAATGCGTATTCAGTCGTCTTCATGATCGTCATTCAGTCCAAAGATATGGGACACTACATTTCTGTTTACGAGTATGCACACACTACCGCCAAGATAAATCACACTATAGATCGACTCCGTTTCAAGATCGTTAAGCGGCAGACTACAGAGATACGATTTTTTCGTGCCAGGGGTTGGTCGCAGATGGTCCATCAGGGCATCCTTGGGCGGTCCTCGATGAGACGCGGCCGGGCAGAGCCTGCGGGCGGAGCGCGCCGAGAAGACCGTGCTGGCGTCGCCCGAAACCGTTGAACCCGAGCCCGGGTATCGGCGCGCCGATGCGCCCCTGTCGGATGCGGAGTGTCGCGCGCAACACAAAACCTGTGGCCGACGAGCAAACCGGTTACAGCCCGCTCATTATCCATAAACATTGTTCCCTTGCACTTCCTCAGCCGTTCGTTATCTTGCAGCGCGGATTACTAAGGGGACGGGTGAGAATTGATTACTGTCGCTATAGGTGTATGCACCGTTCATCGCCCGGTGATGTTGCAAAAGTGTCTGGAATCGCTCGCCCGGCAAGAGGTGCCAGTTGACGTAGCACCAACCATAGTGGTTGCCGACAACGAGGCGGCTGCATCAAACCGTGTCCTCGTCGAAAATTTTGTTACAACCTGTCCGATCCCAGTACGCTATATTCACGAACCGCGTCGCGGAATTTCGATGGCTCGCAATGCGATACTTGAAGCCGCTCTTGATTTAGCTGCTGACTGGATTGCCTTTATCGACGATGATGAGACTGCCGCGCCGGACTGGCTCGCCGAACTGATGGCCGCCGCAACGCGCTACAATGCGGACGTCATTCAGGGACGCGTTGAGCCTGTCTACCCCGAACCAACGCCGTTCTGGGTGGTGCGACCGACAAAGCGCAGAGAAGGAGAGGTCAGAACTTCCACGAGTACCGCAAATGTGCTGTTTTCTGCCTCGTTGATAAGACCGTCAGAGGCCGGCCTGCGCTTTGATGAAGATTTTGCTCTGACTGGCGGTGGAGACATTGATTTTTTTGCACGGGCACACAGAGCCGGAGCTTCCATTTTTTACTCTGATAAGCCGTGCACTTTTGAATACTGGCCTCCCGAGCGCTGTACGTATCGCTGGCAAATTTTCCGGGCATTCAGCGCCAGCGTCAACAACACGCGACGGGAGCGATCTGAGCGTTCGGCTTGGCGCCACGCGATCAAAGCCCTCACAACCACAATAGGCGGAGTGCTGACTTTGATCGAAGCGGCAATCTTTGCCCCAATATCAAGCCATCGATTCAAGAGGCAGGCGCTTCGTGGTGGCAAGCGTCTCGCCGCTGCTGCTGGGCGGATTGCGGCCTTGACCGGCTATCGGGCAGAGCCATACCGGCGCATTCGCGGCTTTTAGAACTTTGTGATGCTGAATGGTTCGCGTTTGTTTGATAATAACGATATGACCGGACGGATTGGCTCGCGAGCTTCTTAGGTGTTCGGAATCGCGATAGGGCGCCAAGCGCCAGAGCGTTTCCGGACGTGGCCCTATTTCAGCAACGCAGTTTGTCCGGCCCCGCACCGCACAATCGTGGCGAGGCTCTGAGAACGTCGGCGGTCACGCTGCGAACTGCAGCGCGACGATCTTCTCGTAGTAGGAATTGGTCGCGGCAAGCTCGTCGTGGCGGCCCTGAGCGGCGATCCGGCCGTCCTGAACCAGCGCAATGCGGTCCGCCTCCTTCACAGTCGACAGGCGATGCGCGATCACGAGCACGGTCTTGTGCTGTGCCTGCGCGCGGATGTAGTCCTTGATGAGCTGTTCGTTTTCCGCATCGAGCGCCGAGGTCACCTCGTCCAGCAGCAGGATCGGCGCGTCCTTGATGATCGCCCGCGCCATGTTGAGCCGCTGCGCCTGCCCGCCCGAGATCAGCGTGCCCAGTTCGCCGACGTCGGTGTCATAGCCCTTCGGCAGCGCGGCGATATCGTCATGCAGGCCGACCGCGCGGCAGGCCGCCTCGATCTGGTCCTGGCTGACCGCATGATTGCGCAAGCTCAGATTGTCGCGGATCGAGCCGGCAAAGATGAAGTTCGACTGGCCGACAAAGGAGATGGCGCCGCGCAGCGCGGCGTTGTCCAGTTCGGCAACGTCATTGCCGAACAGTTCGACCCGCCCCGCATCTGGCGCATGGAACTTGAGCAGCAGCTTGAACAGCGTCGATTTGCCCGCGCCTGACGGCCCGACGAGCGCGACCATCTCGCCCGGCGCGACCTCCAGATCGAGGCCTTTGAGCACCGGCGTCTTGTTGTTGTAAGAGAAGTTGACACTCTGGAACGCAATCGCCGGCGTCTCTGCAGCGCCTTCCTCCATCAGCGGGCCCGGAAGCAGCTTCGTTCCGTTGGCCTCGCTCTGATCTTTATTGAGCAGGTCAAACACCATCTGCACGGCCATGAAGGACCGGCGCAGCTTGACCCGCATCTGACTAAGCTTGCGTGCGGGATCAGTGGCCATGAGCAGGGCCGTCAGAAAAGACATGAAGGTACCGGCGTCGTAGCTGTCAGACATCATGCGAAAGCCGGCGTAGAGGATCGCGAGCGAGACGGCGGTTCCTGTAACGGTATCGAGCAATGGGCTCGGCGCTGCCTGCAATGCGGCCATGCGGTCACGTCGCTGACGGATCCCCTCGATAACATTAGCGGAGCTATTGCGCTGCGCGCCTTCAAGATTATAGGCTTTAACAATCGATATTCCCTGTACAGTCTCCCGAACCAGACGGTTCAAATCCGCAAAGCCGGCTAGCTCTTCCTTGCTGATGTCCTTCATCTTCTTCAGCAAAACGGAAACGCCATAAAACGCCGCAGGCGCCACCGTAAAACTGACAAGCGCTAGGATCGGATCCTGAATGAGCATCACGATGATTAATCCGATCAGCGTAGCGAAGTCGCGCAATCCGTTGACGAGCACGAGGTTCAGGATCTGGTTGAAGGCCTGTGCGCCCTGATTGAAGCGCATTAGCAAGGTATCGGAGCCGTTCTGGCTGAAGAAGTCGAGGCGCTGCGTCAGCACATGGCGTATCAGGCGTTTCTGGATGTCGGCAACCATGGCATTGGAGATACGCTGCGACAGCACCATCTGTAGGAAGATGCTGAAACCTCGGGCCGTGAAGATCGCCAGCACCATCAGCACCAGCGGGATCAGCATTTCGGCATTGCGGTCGACAAAGACTTCGTTGACGACATCTTTGACAAGCCATGCGGTGACTGCCGTCGCGGCCGAAGCAATGCCAATCAGCATGAAGATCAGCACATATCGCTTCCAGAATCGGTGAAAATACTCCCGAAAGATCTGGAGGAACAGCTCAACATCGCCCTCACGGATCTGCTCAATCCAGTTGGCGATGCGGTCGGCCCACCACTTCCTGGTCAGCAAACGGGGCATTGGGTCCTGCTCTCTTGCGTCATCCCTCGCGCGCCGGTAACGGCACCCGCGCATCGCCGATGGATAGAGCATGAATGCGGCAAAGGCAAAGACCGGATTGATTGGCAATAAGAAGAGCCACGCCGAACTGATATTGCAATGCTTTTCATGAATTTTCGTTACAATCCGTTACGGGAAGCGAAACCCGCGGTGGGGCTGGTCCCCTAATCATGATGATGCAAGGTGCTTTTCCGGGTCCACAGCGAGAATCGCTTCAACGCCAGGCATTTAGGACTGGGCGCAAGGATTGAGAAAACGCCATTTGCGCCTCAAGCACTTTGGGTGGGAACTGTTTCGTCAGCAAATTACGCAACGCCACGTCACAACTATGGGAGCGTGCGGGATTGCCATCATGCTGCTGCCTCGGTCCAAAGCTATATTGTTGCATAGGCTCAACAGGTAAATGAAATCTTCGCGCTTGCTTTTGCCACGGGCGATGGGTATTCAGCATGCGTGAAAAAGGCGCGCCAAGGCAGCGGCGAATAATGCTTTCAGCGCGCCGGGACGGCATAAATTGCTTGACCAAGGCTTTAAGGGGGCATCGTGCTGCGTAACGGGCGAGCGGATCAAGCATCGATCCCGGAAGATGAAAACAAAAATAGGTCGTTCGAGTCGGATGCTGACTGTCGCCCGCATCCCGATGTGGCTGTCTCTGAACATATGTGCGTCACAGTCTGCACTCGTGAGCGACCACAAATGCTCATGGCGTGCCTGCGCTCCGTGTTGCCCCAGCTCGAAGCTTCTGCAGCCAAAACGTCGCTGGTGGTGGTCGAGAACGATGACCGGCCCAGAAATCGCGGGGGGGGGGGTTTCGACCTCGCTCACCAGCATCCCTCAGTGCACGTCGAATACCGCCTGGAGCCCGAACTCGGTATTCCGTTTGCCCGCAATACCGCGGTTGAGACGGCGCTGGCGTTGGGCGCCGACTGGATTTTCTTCATTGATGATGACGAGGAGGCCTGTGACGGCTGGTTTGAAGCGCATCTCGCCGCCATTCGCGCGTGGGATGCTGAGATGTTTCGCGGACCCGTAAAATACATTTATCCGGACGATCAGCCGGAATGGCTGCGGATGCCGGAATTCGACGGCGGGCCAACGGGCTCGGTGGTGAAGGCCGCATACACTGGCAACCTGGCTGCCAAAGCCTGCATTTTTGCCGGCGACGGCCTTGGTCTGCGGTTCAGTTCCCAGTTTCGGTTTTCAGGCGGCGAGGATGTCGACTTCAGTCGCCGCGCCGTTGCTAATGGTGCCTGTGTGCGATGGGTGCGCGAAGCTATCGTATCAGAGGTCCAGGACGGAAACAGACTGACCGCAGGTTGGTTCCTCAATCGGGCGGAACGAAAAGCTGCGGTCAAACTCATTTTGCTGGCTCAAGATCGTGGAAGGGGCGCGGCGGGGAGGCAAGCATTGGTCCGTTGCCCGCGCTTATTTCTTCAAGCCGGTCTTAAAATGCTCACGCTTCCCTTTCTCACGCTCACTTCGAAGCGATCCGGTTCAGAGATCTTCCTCAGGGCGAGGCTAAAACTTTACTGCGCTCGTGGGTACATACGATGCGTTTCGTATTGTTTGCCTGATCCTTACGCATACATCGAAGATCGACGAAATTAAGCTGCAATGCATGCTTGCGAGCACTTGAGACGTTGACAAGTAACTTTCTTGAGACCGATAACGAACAGATAATCACCTGCGTTATTATGTCAGTGAATGCCCTCGTCAGACTGTTCGACGGACAAATAGGTTGAAAATGCTACGTTTTTTCAACAGCCGGTCATTTCATATTTTGTGTCTTATCGGAACACGGCCAGAAGGCATAAAAATGGCACCGGTGATACGCAAGCTTCAGGACCAACCTTGGGCGGAGATAACGGTCGTTACCACCGGGCAACATGGCGAACTAGCTCCTCAAGTTCTTGACCTGTTCGGCGTTTCTGTCGATTTCGATCTGCAGGTAATGCAGCCTAATCAAACACTGAGCCGTCTGAGTAGCCGAATTCTTGAAAAAATTGATCCGCTTCTTGAGGAGAGGAAATTTGATCTCGTGCTAGTTCAAGGCGACACGACATCCGTTTTGGCCGCCGCTTTGGCTTCGTTCTACCGAAAAATTCCTGTTGGACATGTCGAAGCGGGATTGCGTACATTTAATCTTTCGACCCCATTTCCAGAAGAACTCAACCGCGTTGTCACAGGAATTGTAAGTAGTATTCATTTCGCACCGACGGAGCGTGCGAGGGATAACCTGTTAAGCGAGGGGAAAGATCCGTCTTCGGTACATGTCACAGGCAACACCGTAATTGATGCGCTCCTCGCTCTGGCATCCCAGGATTTTCCCTGCGAATTTCCTACGCGATCAAACCGTCGACTTATTTTGGTCACGGCGCATAGGAGAGAAAATTTTGGCGCGCCAATCCGGTCTATTTGTCACGCAATACGCTTAATCCATGATATATGGCTGGATGTTGAGTTTGTTTTTCCTGTTCATCCTAATCCAAATGTCGAAATTCCAGTACGAGAATTACTAAACGACTTGCAGCGAGTTCATATCATACCGCCGGCTAGTTATCATGACCTTGTTACGATAATGAAGCGCGCTTATCTCATCATGACGGATAGTGGTGGGATACAGGAAGAGGCTCCTGCACTTGGAAAACCTGTGCTGGTCCTGCGTGAGGAAACCGAGCGGCCAGAGGCGGTTGAAGCAGGTGTGGCACGGGTTGTTGGGACTGAGTGTAACCACATAGTAGGCTCGGCGAGGGATCTTTTAGATAATAAGGCCTCATATAATGCCATGTCACAAGGAGGGTCGCCGTATGGCGATGGCGCTGCGGCGGATCGCATCGTGACGCATTGCCATAACTTCCTTCTCGGACCTGAGACGCCGCATTCTGGCGCCAGGTTGGCAAACGCCGGATATAGAACGGACAGAGCATGACGTCTCCAAATGATGCCTTCAAAAAAATAACTGTGGTCGGGCTTGGCTACATAGGATTACCAACGGCAGCTACCCTCGCCACTCGTGGTGTTGAAGTTTTCGGCGTCGACATCAATGACGAAGTTGTGAGTTGCATAAATGAAGGTAAGGCACATTTTTCGGAGCCGGATCTTGACATCCTGTTGGAAGCGGCCGTCAGCACAGGGAAACTGCGCGCTTATTGTGAACCAAAGCCCGCTGATGCCTTCATTATTGCCGTACCGACTCCACTCCGTGAAGATAGGTCAGCTGATTTAAGCCACGTTGAAACTGCAACACGTTCAATTTCTCAGCTACTCAAGCCTGGCAATCTCATTGTTATTGAATCGACCTGTCCTGTCGGGACTACCGAGAAAGTTTGTGGATGGATTGCGGAGGAGCGTCCCGATCTCGAAGTCCCACGTGAACCCAAGGCAGGCGACATTCAAATTGCGTACTGCCCTGAACGGATCCTGCCAGGAAATATGGTTTTCGAGCTGGTGCACAATGACCGAATTATTGGGGGCGTGAGTCCAAAGTGCAGTGCGCGAGCCGAGGACCTTTACAGGCTGTTTCTGCGAGGCGAAGTACTCCGTACTAGTTCAGCGGTTGCGGAGTTAGTGAAATTAGCGGAAAACGCTTATCGTGATGTGAATATTGGATTCGCAAACGAGTTATCGAACGTCTGCGACAAGCTTGGTGTCGATGTGTGGGAAACCATCGAATTAGCTAACCGCCATCCAAGGGTTAACATTTTACGACCAGGACCTGGTGTTGGCGGGCACTGCATAGCGGTTGACCCCTGGTTTCTTATTTCCATGGCATCCGAGGTGACTCCTCTGATGAGAGCAGCTCGGACCGTCAATGACGAAAAACCCCGTATAGTGGTTGATGCAGTGCGCCGCAATATTGACCGTTTCAAGCGGCCGACCGTGGCATGTCTAGGTTTAGCCTATAAGCCAGATGTAGATGATTTGCGTGAAAGTCCCGCTCTCCAAATTGCCGAAACACTCGCTTTTGATGATATAGATCTTGTCATTGTTGAGCCGCATCTTCGTGTACTTCCCGAAACACTCGCTCAACGTAACAACGTCTCTAAGGACGACTTTAACGCTGCGCTGCGTAAGTCTGACATCGTTGTCGTTCTAACAGCACACAGCGCTTTCAGAGCGGCTTCACGAGAACAACTTCTCCGGCGAGTGGTGATCGACACAGTCGGTTTGTGGCAGAGCTAGACGTCGAGTTCTAAATCCAAAAAGGTCGGATCGTCGCGCGAAGGGGTAACAAGAGTGGTGGAGCTATGGTCGACGGTTTCAGGAGCCTGATAAAAGATCGAATTGCCGATGCCTATTTTGGAGGAATGGGCAAGGTAATGATGCGGAAGACGCACGAGCGCCTCAATTGGATTTGCCAACACGTTAAAGGCGATATCGTCTGGGATATTGGATGCAGTCAAGGTATCACTTCCATTCTCCTGGCTCGCGAAGGATATAGCGTGTATGCAATCGACGCTGATTCCCAGGCGATTGGTGATGCACGCGATTTACTAGAACAAGAACCAGAACACGTTTCTTCACGTGTCGTCTTCGAGCAAGCCGACTGCCTCAGTTATATTCCGCCTCAGAAAGTTGATACAGTGATAATGGGCGAAATTCTTGAGCATTTTAACCAACCTGAGAAAGTCGTAGATGCAGCGGCTTCGGCTCTGAAGTCCGAAGGGACTCTTATTATTACGACACCGTTTGGAATTAATGATTTTTTCGATCACAAGCACACATTTTATATACATAAGCCGCTGTCATATTTAAAACAGGGATTTCAAGTTGTTGGTATAGAAGTGCTTGGTAAATGGGTTGGATTTGTCGCAAAAAAAAGGAATTCAGACGAGTTAGACGGCGAGTGCGATTTAGGTGTTCTTGAAATACTGGAGAATAGCTTCTATAAAATCGAACGCGAACTGGTCGAAAAACTCGAGGCTGAACACAAGCAACAGACCGAGCTCTCTGCGCAACTCGCGGAAAAAGGCCAGCAGATAAGCGAACTTAAACGCAAAGAAGAAGTCTATCGGGCGTCCATAGAACGTCTCGAGAAAGAGCTGCGTAATGCACGGGATCGGTACAGCGATCTTGAGACGAAAGTTAGCTCATCCCGTTGGCTGTTCGCACAGACAGCAGATCAAGTTGTCCACGCGCCGCGCGACATATCCCGCCGCCTGCGGCGCTCGTTTCGCAAGCGGTTCGTGCCGCCAGTTGATGCCGCACCAGTGGCCGGTACGAAGGGCAAGACGTGGGCGCCGACTTTAGCTGATCCCTCCTATCGTAAAGCGCTATCTAGTAACGTCATTCTTCATTTTGCGCCGATTCTGCCACGCCGCTTTGTGAAGCGGATGCGGCGTCGGATGGAGAAAAATACTGCCTCGGCGCTGCGCACGTCTACGGACGGCTGTAAGGCGCGCATCAAAAATGGGGTCTCGATTTATCCTACTCAATTACGGAACGCACGGCCTCAAAACATACAAAAGAATACGATCCCGCTTTCACTCCGGCAACCCCAGTGGGCCGAAAAGCTATCTAAGCCGACAAAGCAGCTCCGGATCGCCTGCATACTTGATGACTTTTCTCACATTTGTTTTTCAAGGGAAGCGGAATTTCTTCAACTGGGAGCAACAAATACTTTGAATGAGCTAGAGAATTTCCAGCCTGATTTATTGTTCGTTGAATCCGCTTGGCAAGGTAGGGACGGCACGTGGGATCGCAAGATCGGCCAAAGAAGTCAAGAGCTTCATGATTCGATCGAGTGGTGCCGCAATAGGGATATTCCAACAGTGTTTTGGAACAAAGAGGACCCAGTTCATTTTGCTACATTTCTTAACACAGCCGCGCTGTTTGATTTCGTATTTACTACAGATATAGATTGTATTGCGCGATACAAGTCTGAGCTAGGGCATGACAATGTGTTTCTGCTTCCGTTTGGCTGCCAGCCAGAAATTCATAACCCAATTGAGGAATATCAACGCAAGGACGCGATTTGCTTTGCCGGCGCATATTACGCTCGTTATCCAGAACGGATGCGCGATTTCGAAGAGTTTATGGAAAAGCTACCTCCAAAAATACCTTTAGAAATATACGACCGCAACTTTGGTAAGGATCATCCAGATTATGCGTTTCCAGAAAGGTTTGATCAATATATAATGGGAACGTTGCCTGCCAATCAAATTGGCATAGCATATAAGGGATACCGCTATGCTTTGAACATGAATAGCATAAAACGCTCTCAAACGATGTTTGCGCGCCGAGTCGTTGAGTTGTTAGCGAGCAACACAATTGTCATTAGCAATTATTCGCGGGCCCTGCGAATTCTTTTTGGTGATCTTATCGTCGCTACTGATTCCGGATCCGAAGCGCTAAAACAACTCGAACAGCTGTCGAAAAAACCGGACCGCGAAGAACGCTTTCGGCTAGCCGGTCTCCGTAAGGTGATGAAAGAGCACACGTATCAATCCCGTTTGGAGTACATTGTATCGTGCGTAACAAATACTGACAGACGCTCTCCGCTGCCGAGGTTCTGCGTTTTTTCGCGCGTCGAGACGTGCGATGAAGCGTCGCGGGTGATTTCGACGTTCGAGAGGCAGCGCGGGGTCGAAGCCAAACTCACAGTGGTCGCACCATCTTCTCTTGAAGCAAACAACCTGCCGAAGTGCAGCAAACAGGTTAAAATAGTATCTCTCGATGACGTCTCTCATCAATCATTGTCTGATTTTGCGGGAGATGATGTCGAATGGATCGCGGCAATGGTGCCGGACGACCATTACGGTCCCAACTACTTGCTCGATATCGCGCTGGCGACGCGCTATGCCCGAGACAAGGAGGTCATCGGGAAAACCGAATATTATACCTACGAAGGCGGAAAAGCGATCCGAAATTCGTTCGCTGCCGCTTATAAGTCCACCGGGAAGCTGGCTGCGCGGCGCTCGGCTATCTCCAAGGACGCAGCCGACCGTATAAACGCGCGGGAGTGGATATCAAAGTTAGAAGGGTGGCAGTACGAGCTACCAGAGCAATTCGCGATAGACCCCTTCAATTACTGCCAAGGAGGTAATGTAGCGACCCACCGTCGAGAGGTGTCCGACGTTGTCGACGACATTGACCTGGATACGGGCGTAACGCTGGAATCACTTCTGAGAAAAGCCGAAAATATATCAGTGGGAGCGCGAGAAACTGCAGAGATTGAATCCCTGGACGGTGGTGAGCTTGCTGAGCTTTTTGGTACCGGAAGGGCGCAGGATATTCATACAACCACCACAGAGGATGGTTGGACTATAACATCTGACCTTTCAGACGGCAAACACACCTATATTTATGCTCCCACGCCTGTCAATACTACTTGGCTTAGAAGTAAGTGCAAAAAGCGAAATCGCCTGAAATGCCATCTGGATGCTGATGCAGGCTTGGATATTAGCTTCGTGATGGAGTATTTCGACGCTGAAAACAATCGCATCGACCACAGCATCCTTCCTGCCAATCGCAATCATACGGTCAAATTACCCATTGAAGCTGCGACGGCGAAATTGGGATTGAGAATCCTGGGGCCCGGTGAGGCTCGCATCAACGAATTACATTTTGATCACATTGACTTTAGTGGTGCTCCCATTGCGACGGCGCGCCACCTAATAGTGACCAACCATTATCCTTCTTATGACGACATATATCGGAACGGGTTCGTGCACAGACGGGTTGTCAGCTACAAAAACGCCGGTGTGAATGTCGACGTCTTCCGTTTGCGGGTGAAGGAGCGCCTCTCATTTCATGAGTTTCACGGGGTCGATGTCATCACGGGAGGTAAGGAGGACCTTCAACGGCTCATAGAGAACGGACACTACGAAAGTATAATTGTTCATTTTCTTGATCCCGACATGTGGAGCGTCCTTCGACAATTCTGCCGCAACACAAGAATTGTTGTGTGGGTGCACGGCTTTGAGATTCAGCCGTGGTGGCGTCGAAGCTTCAATTACGAAACCAAAAAGCATCTTAAGCGTGCAAAGTCGGCCAGTGAAGACCGAATTAATTTTTGGAAAGATATTTTTTCAAATTACCAAGATGATCTGCACTTTACATTCGTATCGCGTCATTTTGCGAACGAGGTGATGGAGGACTACGATCTTCCGCTCCCAGCCAGTCGCTACTCGGTGATTCATAATCCGATTGATACCGAGCTATTTCGCTATGAGCCCAAAGAGGCATCGCAGCGACTGAGAATCCTGGCGATTGGGCCATATATGTCGCGAAAATACGCCAATGACTTGAGCGTGGAAGCCATCCTGGCTCTTCGGGATAAGCCTTTTTTCAGCGATTTGGAGTTCCGGATTATTGGCGATGGCAAGCTGTTTGAAGAAACACTGGCGCCGCTGCGGGGGCTGGACAACGTGACGATCGAGAGGCGGTTCCTGACGCAACCGGAAATCGCTGAGTTGCATAAGGAGTATGGGGTATTCCTGTGTCCGACGCGATGGGACAGCCAGGGTGTTTCTCGTGATGAAGCGATGTCGTCCGGCCTGGTGCCGGTGACGAATGCCGTGGCCGCGGTTCCGGAGTTCGTTGATGAAAGTTGCGGCTTCATGGCCCCGCCGGAGGATGCCGCCGGGCTGGCTGCGGCAATCGAGACGTTGTATCACGATCCCGAACGTTTTCTGGCAATGTCGGAAGCCGCGGCGGCACGCGTGCGCCGGCAGAGCGCGGCCGAGGAGGTGATCAAAAAAGAGCTTGAGCTGTTTGCCTCGAACTCTACCTCGACAGCTTCAAATTGACGCCGGAAACGTAGCTGCCCTCTATGAAATTGGATCCGGATAACCGTTTGACCGAAAGTTGGCCGCCATGCCTTGCGGATAGGAAACTGTGGTCAGTCTCCCGATTTAGCGCGAGCGGGGCAGCGGGGGCTGACCCGTTGACGGCAGAGTGCCTGAGCGGCGGCGGAACCCTGACCACATTGCAGGATCATGTCTCTTGCGCATTCCGTGGCGGAGCCGGCAGCTATCAATTGCGACTCAGGCTGCCAAGGGCCCAGGTTGCCAGCGGCGTCGGCGCCCGCATCCGCCTGCGGGGTTGGGAATACATAAATTACATCTGCATCGGTTATTCATGGAAGGAGGCTTTCGCTCATGTGAAGGCTGCCCAGCCAGCAATAGATCGTTGGTTCGACTTTCTGGTCGGCCATGACGATCTTGCCTGGGGCTGGCACCACGACTGGGCGCATCCCGAGGACCGCGAGATCGCCGATATTCGGCTCTATATCAAGGGGGCACCAGGGGCTCGGGCGTATCTGGATGTGGGCGAAATGCTCCTGTGGCAGGAGGATCGAGCGGCTCTTCCCGACTGGCTGGACCGCGACCAGCCCGTGCCCGAGAAGGTCGTTCATGCCATCGAGGCCTACGAACGCAAATGCTTTCGATCCTACACGGCGCAGGCGCAGGAATTCCTGGAGACCGGCAAATGCCCGCTTTACGGCGAAACCATGCTTGACTGGCCCGCCACGGCCACGCTGCCGCCCGGCCTGACCGACACTGGCACCTACCAGTATTCCTGGCACGCGCTGCATGC
Source organism: Dichotomicrobium thermohalophilum (assembly GCF_003550175.1). Lineage (NCBI taxonomy): Bacteria > Pseudomonadati > Pseudomonadota > Alphaproteobacteria > Hyphomicrobiales > Hyphomicrobiaceae > Dichotomicrobium > Dichotomicrobium thermohalophilum. Next base: position 1,220,863 of record NZ_QXDF01000001.1, on the reverse strand, counting down.
CGCCACGATGCTGATGCTGCGTGCCCATGACAGCGGCGAGACGGGCCCACTGTTCGCTGCCCGGGAATTTGTTGCCGGCTGGATCGAGCGCAGCTATTTCCGGCCCGACCCGAACCTGAAATACGCCTGGTACGATCACGGCACTGCCGAGCGCTGCCTGGCCATGGTGCAGCTTTACGCTGTGGGACAACAGCACGGCTTTGACCAACGCTTCATGGCGCGGCTGCGGCGCATCATCTTCCGCCACGCGCAACTTCTGGCGTCTGAAGTGTTCTATGCCGGGCATCAGCCGACGCGCTATCACAACCATGCCTGGTTTCAGGATCTGGCGCTGCTAGCGGTGACGCTGGCCTTCCCATCCTGGCCGTGTTCGCAGGGCTGGGGGGATACCGCGCTTTCGCGGCTGGAAGACCAGTTCGCGAAACTCATCCAGCGCGACAATGGTTATGCAGTCTTCGTGGAGAATTCCATCGGCTATCATCATGGCGTACAGCGCATCTTGGAATTCGCCGGCAATCTGGCCATGCTCAGCGGGCGCGATACCCCCATTCCCGCCATCGCCGAGGAATTGCGCACCTTCAGCGAGTTCTTCCGCTATCCCGATCCCCGCCATGCGCTGTCACAGGGCGACACCTTCCGCCTACCCAATCAGAATACCGCCAATCCGCGCGGACAGATCCCCTATGGCCGGCGCGAGGTGACGGTGCTGCCAGAGGCGGGTTATGCGATCGTCAAGGCCGATCATGAAAACCGCCCCTTCATGCTAACGATGCTGGCGACATCGCTGTCGAAAACCCACAAGCACGAGGACAACCTTGCCCTCACGCTCTATTTCGACGGGGTGGAATGGCTGATCGACCCTAGCTTCCATTCGCATGAATACACTGCCCCGATCCCGGCCTATCTGCGCTCGGCGGCCGCGCACAACTGTGTGTTCGTGCCGGATCTGCCCTATGCCCTCGAGCCGGGGCTGGCATGGCTGGAGGGCGGGTAGGAGGGCGACACCTGTTATCTGAGCGGGCAGCACGACGCCTATGAGGGGCTCAGCGTCACGCGCCGGCTGAGCTGCGCTCTGGACCGGCTGGAGATCGCCTGCCGCGATACACTGTCAGCGCCCTGCGCGGGCGCGCAGCTCCGCTTTCACTGCGGTGAGCATGTCACGGCGCAGGTGGCCGGTGGCAAGGTGACGCTGACGCACCCGGGCTCGGATTTCAGCCTCATGCTCGACACCGGGGCGGCGGCGGTGGACCGGGTGCGGGGCAACGCGGCGGCCGGCCCCCGCATGGGCGGCATCGTCGGCCACGGCTTTCTGGAACATGACAGCATCGACACGCTGATCGTCGATTTCGAGGGGGAAACGGAGATCGCGTGGCATTTGCGGGGGATCTGAGCTGTTTATGTGGGGTGCTTTTAAGACGCGAAGATAAGATCATGGAAATCATCAAGCAATTCGGCCTACAGCGCAGCGGAACGAACGCTTTGCGAGGGATCATCGAAGTAAATTTGGATTTGCGAGTCGCAGCTAATATTCTAGGCGACAAGCATAGCAGCATAAGCTGGGCGGCGATGGAAGATTGGGCCGCCGAAATGCCTTTGCCTAAGTCGCTTTCACCAAAAGATTACAATCGCCTGTTGGACGCCCTTCATGGACGGACATTGAAATTCATCCTGTCGGTAAAAGATCCGGTTTCCTGGGTGAACAGCTACTTCCGATACTCAAAGAAAAAGTTCGAGCACAAAAATCCGGAAAAGATTCTCGATTTCACAACTAGGTTTGCTGAAAAGAGCCTGTTTTCCTGGCAAGAGCGAATGAAAAGTTATGCTGATTTTATCGCGCAAAATGCCGGCCAGTGTTTCGTCGTTCAGCATGAGAAATTGCTGATTTCGCCAGAATCGGTCCTTGCCGATTTCTGCCGAAAATTCGATTTTCCCTTCCCGGATGATCCGGAGCTCTTTCTCGAAGGCTATGCCCGGCGTGGCACCGACGAGCAGCAGGGTGACATGCTGATCAACCGGAAAATGCGGTTCAACAGAGATTTTCACCTTGAAGGCCAATGGATGAGGGATATGCCGGAGGATGTGCTTGAACAGGCCGTCGCCTTCCGGGATGACGTCTTCGGGCGGCACCCGGAAATCAGGTCGCTGTTCGATGTCGAAACCATCGGTCTGACTGTGGCCGCGCCTTCTCGGAAGCTAAGCTCAGGCGCGACGCGGCCAGCCTGACGTTAGTCGATCATCGGATGGGCGCTGTCGAGGCGCGGCACGAAAAGCAATTTCATGAATGGCCTAAACGCCCGAAGCGCCACGCCGGACGGACGCTTTTTCGCCCGTTCCGACAACATCACCCTCTACCCCGCGCCGATGACCACACTCTGGCGCATTGAGGTGCGTTGATGCCGTGTTAAGAAGACTGACGAACCAGCCCCATCGCCTCCAGCTTCAGCAGCAGCGTATGTGCTGCCTCATCCGGTGACATACTCAGCGTATCGATCACGGCCTCGGGCGCTTCCGGCGCCTCATATGGATCGTCGATGCCGGTAAAACCGGTGATCTTGCCCTCGCGCGCCAGCTTGTATAGCCCCTTGCGATCCCGCTTCTCGCATTCCTCCAGCGGCGTCGAGACATGCACCTCCAGGAAGCCGCCGAGCGGCTCGATCAGGTCGCGCACCTTGGTAACCGTCCGGTGAGCTTAGATTGGCGCTGAAGCCGTTCTGGTCCAGGTTTCGCAATTGATTTGGCAATTTGTTGCGAAGCCATGGGATAGCGATGGGACGGATGGAGATCATGACCGGCCGCGAACGGCGGCGGCGCTGGTCGGTGGAAGCAAAGCTGAGCATTTTGGAGGAAGCTGCGAGGCCGGGGATCAGCGCAGCGGCGGTGGCGCGCCGGCACGATATTCTCCCGCAGCAGCTTTACGCCTGGCGGCGGCGCTACCGGCGTGGCGGATCCGATGCTGAAGGGGCGATCTCGTTTCTTCCCGTGGAACTGGTTCATGCGGATGGCGCCGGGCCGGAGACCACGGCGCAGCCGGTGCGAACACCTGACGCGCGTGTCGAGATTGTCTGCCGCAACGGCCGGGCTGTGAGGATCGACGCGACGATGGATGTCGAGCGTCTCGGCGCCCTGATCCGGGCCGTGGAGGCGGCATGATTGCGCCGGGTCCGGGTGTGCGGGTCTATCTGGCCTGCGGCGTGACCGACATGCGCAAGGGCATTGCCGGCCTGTCGGCCGTGGCGCAGGAGGTCTTGCGCCAGCGCCCGGCTTCAGGCGCGGTGTTCGCCTTTCGCGGCCGGCGCGGCGACCGGATCAAGCTTTTGTATTGGGACGGGCAAGGCTTCTGCCTCTATTACAAGGTTCTCGAGCGTGGCCGCTTTCCCTGGCCGTCGCCGGCCGACGGGACGGCGCGCCTGACCGCGGCGCAGCTTGCCATGTTGTGGGAAGGGATCGATTGGCGGCGTCCGGCATGGACCGCGCCGCCTCGGCGTGTGGTGTGATTATTTTGTGGTCCTGGGCAAGCCGTCCTGTTCGGCCGGCGGCAAATCACATAGCTTCGCTTTATGGACGCTGCTCTCGACGCCCTGCCTTCCGATCCCGAGTCGCTGCGGGCGATCATCGCCGCCCAGGCGGCTGAGCTGCGTGCACAGGGCACGCTGATCGACAAGCTGAAGGCGCAGCTGGCGGCGCTGCGGCGGGCGCGGTTCGGCGCTTCCTCGGAGAAGATCGAGCGGGCCATCGCGCAGCTTGAGTTGACGCTCGAGGACATCGAGGCGTGCGCGGCGCAGGAGCAGCCGCGTGAGCCGGCTTCGCCTGGCCGGCAAGAGCGGGAAAAACCGGCCCGTCAACCCTTGCCGGATCATCTGCCGCGCGTTCCACAACTGCATGAAGCCAGCAGCTGTTGCCCCGATTGCGGCGGCGCCCGCTTCCTCAAGGCGGGCGCGGATGTGTCGGAAGTGCTGGACTACGTCCCGGCCTCGTTCCGCGTGGTGCGCCATATCCGCCCGCGTTTGATCTGCAAAGGCTGCGATACGGTGGTGCAGGCCGATCCGCCGTCGCTGCCGATCGCGCGGGGCAAGCCCGGGCCGGGTCTTATTGCCCATGTGCTGACGGCCAAATATTGCGACCATCTTCCGCTCTACCGCCTGTCCGAGATTTATGCCCGCGAAGGCGTGGAGATTGCCCGCTCCACCATGGCCGACTGGGTGGGCCGCTCGGCGGGGCTGATGGCGCCACTGGTGGACGCGCTGCGCGCGCACGTTTTTGCCGGAAGCCGCCTTCATGGCGACGACACGCCGGTTCCGGTGCTCGATCCGGGGCGGGGCAAGACGAAGCAGGGGCGGCTATGGGCTTACGTCCGCGACGGCCGGCCTTATGGCGGCAAAGCGCCGCCGGCCGTGTGCTACCATTACAGCCCGGACCGCAAGGGCATCCGTCCGCAAACTCATCTGACGGCCTTTGCCGGCATTCTTCATGCCGACGGCTATGCCGGGTTCAAGGGACTGTACCGGCCGGATAACAGCGGCATTGTCGAGGCGTCGTGCTGGGCGCATGTACGGCGCAAGTTCTTCGACCTGACTGTCGCGGGGCCGGCGCCGGTGGCCGAGGAGGCGCTGCGACGGATCGGCGAGCTTTACGACATCGAGGCCGATATCCGCGGTTCACCGCCGGATCAGCGCCGCAAAATCCGCCAGCAGCATGCCGCCCCGAAGGTCGAGGCTCTCAGAGGCTGGTTTGAGCGCGAGCGCGCCCGCCTGCCCGGGAAGAGCGCCACGGCGCAGGCCATCCGCTATGCGCTGTCGCGCTGGACGGCGCTTGCGCGCTATCTCGATGACGGAACCATCGAGATCGACAACAATGCGGCGGAGCGCGCGATCCGGCCGATCGCGCTGGGACGCAAGAACTGGTTGTTCGCCGGCTCCGATAACGGCGGCGAACGGGCAGCCAGCATCGCCTCGCTGATCGGCACCGCCCGGCTGAACGGGCTCGGTCCGCAAGCCTATCTCCGGGACGTTCTCACCCATATCGCCGATCACCCGGTCAACCGGATCGACGAATTACTGCCGTGGAACTTCAAGCAAGCCCACTGACGGTCCTCACCGGACGGTTACGCACCTTGCGCCGGGTGGATGCATAAGGCGCGATCGGCGCGCAGATGGTGGAAGTCATAATGCACCGGCGGCTGAATACCGATCACCCGCCCGCCGAGATAAACCTCGCCCGCGGTGTCGAACAGGTAGCGCACGCCTGGGTGAGCGACATCGGTGGTGCCGAAGACCGCCTGCGCCTCGCGCGTCTTGTCGGGGCGCCAGACCGACTCGACATCCATCAGCGCGAGAAGCACGCCCTCGGCGTCCCGCAACGCGATCCGCCCGGCGGCGCGGGCGCGATCGGCGAACTCGGCGCTCACATCGAGCGTCACCGGCATCGGCCAGAGCGCGCCGCTCTCCAGCCGCATGGTGTCACAGACGCTGTGATAATCAGCCTCGCGCAGGAAGCCGTTCAGCGGCGCGAAGCCGCCATTCATCAGAAGTTCGAGATCGCAGATCTGGCGCGGGCTCAGATCCCAGCTCGGCAGCTCCCCGGCCTCGCGCTTCAGGCCTTCGATCTGCTCCGGCGCGGCAAACAGCTCAGCTGTTGCAACGTCAGTATGCGACTTGACCGAGCCCTGTTGGCGACTCGCGTCCATCTGCCCACCCCGTACTCTATATACGCCGGATAGGGCAGAAGCGCCCTTCCGTTTGATGTGTTCACCAAAGTTATGTGCGCCTGATACCCAACACCGCGGCAGCTTGCAAGACGAAAACAACCCAAATCTTCACCTCAAAGACCATGACTCATGACAAACATCAAACTAAGCGCTCTGTGTTGTCATTTCGCAACGCAGCAAAAATGAAAATCTTTTCAGGTTCGGGGCGAATACAGGCCGCAGACTTTCCAGATACGCAGCGCGACGCGCGCTAATTTTTGGCGCGTGCGCATCGGCGCGTTCGACGCGGACGACCGTTGTCAGAGCGCCTGGTCGCGGAGACATGCTGGCAAGCGCGACTCAGCCTGGGGCCGTACCCGTGGCTGAAAGACGTACGAGTTCGCCCCGTGGTCGCCCCGCCTGACGCTACGGCATGACCCGAATACGCCAGAGACACGCATCCGCAACGCCGCCTGAGAGGCGACGGTCGTGAGCCCGCTTTTTTGGGCGACTTTTATCCAGCGCCACCAACTGTTTACGACTTTCTTATAGGGTTGAGTAATGAAAGGAAGTAGTTTGATTCCGGCTGCCGCAATCGAACCACCGACCTTTCTGCTTACCAAAGATGGTATGTTTTTCAGGACTTCGCGGGCCACCTCGATCGACTGTAATTGCGCATGGCGGAATCAAACTGCCGACCCCAAGCATCTTAGGCCGTACACTCATAAGCGCGCAGGTATAAGCGGATTGCGGCGAGCTTGATCATCGCCAGGAAGGTCGAGCCGAGTTTGTCATAGCGCGTAGCGATCCGGCGGAAGAACTTGAGTTTGTTGAAGAAACGCTCGATCACGTTGTGCGCCTTATACAGATACGGGCTGAACACGATCGGCTACTAGCGGCCCGCGCGCGCCGGAATGTTGGCGAACACGCCTTGCTGGTGAAGCTGGCTGCGGAGGGTGCTGGCATCATAGGCCTTATCCGCAAGAAGCATGGCGCCGGCGCCGATCCCTTCGAGCATCCCGAGAGCCGGTTGGACATCGCGGGTCTGCCCGGGCGTGATCGGGAGCCTTATCGGCAGTCCGGCCCGGTTGGTGAGAGCATGGATCTTTATTGTAAGACCGCCCCGGCTTCGTCCGAGACAACGATCCGGGTGGCTTTTTTTAAAGTGGCGGCAGAGTGATGAACTCGCACGCTGGTGCCGTCGATCATCTGGATATCGCCTTCATAAGCCTCTGTCAGCGCGTCCATAATCCGGTCCCAGACGCCGGCCCTGGTCCAGGCGGAAGTGGGTTGTGCGGATCGCCTTCGGCCTGTAGCGCTCCCGCAGGTCCGCCCAGGGCGCGCCCGAACGCAGGACCCAGAATATCCCGTTCAGCACGCGCCGGTCGTCCACCCGCGGTACGCCGCGTGGCTTGTTCGGCAGCAGCGGTTCGATGACAGACCATTCGAGATCGGTGAGATCGTAGCGGGCCATGCGCAATCCTCCTTATGACCCGCGTTGGATCTGACTCGTCAGGGTTTGGGAATTCCCTCAGCCGTTTATGAGTTCACGGCCTAGGAAACAGCTGCCGGGCAATCGCTACACCCAGTCGCCCTGACGACTGTACAGCGCTTCCCCATATGCTTCCCCAAGTCTGGATTGGAGGAAACGATTTTGCCCTAAGTGATTGATTTCGTTGGTGGGCGCACTAGGACTCGAACCTAGGACCCGCTGATTAAGAGTCAGCTGCTCTACCAACTGAGCTATGCGCCCGAAAAGGAAATCGGATGACCGGCCCCCGCAGCGGCGGGCAAGGGCGAATGCCTTCTGGTTCCCGATATAGGATCACCGGAGATGAATACCACCGTCGCGGCCATTTGTCCATTGGCCCGACCATCGGAACAACACCGATCAACCACCGCGCGTGCCGCGTTGACCGCCCTGTGGTAGGCTGCGAAGCGTCCGCCGTATCCGGCGCGCCTTTCCACACCGACGGACGCCCTCATGATGGAAGCCACCAGCCTGACGCAGCTTGCCGTTTTCCTCGCCGTGGCGGCGATCATCGCGCCGCTGGCACGCCGGCTCGGCATCGGCTCGGCGCTCGGCTACATCTTTGCCGGCGTGCTGATCGGACCTTACGGCATAGGGCTGGTCTATTCGCTTTACGAGGTTCAGACGATCCTGCACATCGCCGAGTTCGGCGTGGTGCTCCTCCTCTTCCTGATCGGGCTGGAGCTGCGGCCGCGCCGCTTCTGGGCGATGCGCCATGCGGTCTTCGGCGTTGGCGCGGCACAGGTCATCGTGACCGCGGTTCTGCTCACCGGCGGCGGCCTACTGCTGGGCCTGAGCCCGGCGATCGCGCTGTTTCTCGGCATTGCGCTGTCACTGTCCTCCACCGCGCTGGCGCTGCAGGTGCTCGATGAAAAGGGCGAGCTGCGCGCGCGGCACGGCCGGGTGGCGTTCTCGGTGTTGCTGTTTCAGGATCTGGCCGCCATTCCGGCGATCGCGATGGTCCCGCTGTTCGCCGCCGCCTCGCTGGCGGGAGACGAGATGACGTTGCTGGCCGCCGTCAAGCTACTGGGCGCGCTTGCGGCGATCATCATCGTCGGACGCTTCGTCGTGGCGCGGCTCTACCGGCTGGTGGCGCTCACCGGCGTGCGCGAGGCGACGACGGCCAGCGCGCTTCTCACGGTCGTGCTGGTCACGATGCTGATGGACTGGGTCGGGCTGTCCGCGGCTTTAGGGGCGTTCATCGCGGGCGCCCTACTCGCCGACTCGCAGTACCGCCATCAGATCGAGGCGGACATCGCCCCGTTCAGCGGGCTGTTTCTCGGGCTGTTCTTCCTGTCGATCGGCATGGCGCTCAACGTGTCGCTGCTGAGCGACCGGCCGGGCGACATCGCCGCGGCGGTGGTCGGCTTGCTCGCCCTCAAGATCGTCGTGCTCTTTGTGCTGGGCCGGTTCTACGGGCTGGACAACCCCGCCGCGCGCCGGCTGGCGCTGGCGGTGTCGCAAGGCGGCGAGTTCGCCTTCGTGCTGCTGACCAACGCGGTGGCGCAGAACGTGGTGAGCGAGCCGGTGTCCGAGTTCGTCAGCGTGGTGGTGACGCTGTCCATGGTCGCCACGCCGGTTCTGCTCGTCCTTGACGGATGGCTGCGACCCAAAACGCCCGCCGTTCCGGCAGCTTTCGACGAGATGCCTGACGAAAAGGGGCACATCATCATCGCGGGCTTCGGCCGCTTCGGCCAGATCGTTGCGCGCATCCTGCGCGCCCAGCGCATCCCGTTTACCGCGCTGGATGCCAGCGTCGAGCAGGTCGACTTCGTGGCACAGTACGGCAACAAGATTTATTACGGCGATGCCACCAATCCGGCAGTGCTGGAAGCCGCGCAAGTGGGGCAGGCCCGCGCCGTTGTACTGGCGATCGACAATGCTGAGGACAGCATCAAGACGGCGTCGTTCCTGCGCTCGCGCTACCCGCACATTCCGATCTTCGCCCGCGCGCGGGATCGCCAGCACGTCCATCGGCTCATGGATCTCGGCATCACGCGGATCTACCGGGAGACATTCTACACCGCGCTCAAGGTTTCGGGCGATCTCCTGCAGGGCCTCGGCCTGCCGCCGCATGAGGCCAACGGCCTGATCGAGACTTTCCGCAAGCACGACGAAAAGCACCTGTTCGACGACTACAAGCACTTCACCGACGCCCAGAAGATGCGCGCGCGAGCAAAGCGACGGGCGGAGGAACTTGAAGAGCTGTTCGCGCAGGACCTTGAGGACATGCGCGAGAAGGACCAGCCGGGCGAAACCGAACGGACCCGGCCGAGCGCCCGGGCGACGACGGGTTGATCGCTGATCCATCTGTAACCGCAGGCGCGATACTGCTATACCGCGTGCCGGCAGCCGGCGGGCGGGACAAGCACGCCGGGCGCTAACGAACATACCGAGGGGGTCAGCATTGGCAGACGGTCTGTACATCAAGCCGCTGGGCATCATTTTCGGGGATCACGCCAGACAGGCGACCGAGGCGGGCCTCGCGCTGCCGCTGGCGGGCGGGCCGGCGGCCTTTGGCGCGGCGGAACTGATCGAAGGCACGCCGGGCCAGAGCAAATCGGTGATTGCCCGCGCCGCGACGCTCAAGGCCATGGAGGAACCGGCCATTGCCGAGCGGCTCGAGGTGCTGAGCGCACCCCGCCCCGCCCTCGCCGGCGTGGCGATGGATGCGCCGCGGCTTATGGGTATCGTCAACATTACGCCTGACAGCTTCTCTGACGGCGGCGATTTCGCCGAACCGGAGACGGCGCTCGCGCAGGCGCGTCGGCTGGCCGAGGAAGGCGCAGATTTCGTCGACATTGGCGGCGAGTCGACGCGCCCCGGCTCAGACCCGGTGTCACTGGAGGACGAACGCGCCCGTGTCATGCCGGTGCTCGAAGGCTTGAGCGGTCTGCCCGCGCCGATCTCCATCGACACGCGCAAGGCCGCGATGATGACCGAGGCGGCGGCGAAAGGCGCGAAGGTCATCAATGATGTCTCTGGCCTGACGCACGATCCGGACGCCCTCAGCGCGGCAGCGCAGACCGGCCTGCCGGTCATCCTCATGCACGCGCTCGGCGACCCGAAAACGATGCAGGACGACCCGCGCTATGACGACGTTTTGCTGGAGGTCTACGACTTTCTCGCCGCGCGCATTGACGCGGCAATCGCCGCCGGTATCCCGAAAGAGCGCATCGCCGTCGACCCCGGCATCGGCTTCGGCAAGACGCTCCAGCACAACCTCACCCTGCTGAACGGGCTGAGCCTGTTCCACGGCCTCGGCGTGCCGGTCCTCGTCGGCGCGTCGCGCAAGCGCTTCATCGGCACGCTCAACGACGAGCGGGAGCCCAAGAAGCGCGTGCCCGGCAGCATCGCCGCGGCGATCACTGCGGCCAGCCAGGGCGTGCAGATCCTGCGCGTGCACGACGTGCGCGAGACGCGCCAGGCCCTGCGCGTGTGGCTGTCGGCGGCCCACGGCGCGCCCTTCGATGCGCTCAATACCTGACCCACCGTGCAACTTTCTGAAACGAAACGTGTCCGCTTCTGCGCGGAATTGCCGGATTCGCTGCTATAGTTTGCCGTAATGGCGCAAGCGCGCTAACGGGGAATTTTGGGGCGAGAGAGGCCATGGGAGCATATTTCGGCACCGACGGTATCCGCGGTAAAGCCAACAACCGGCCGATGACCGCTGAGACGGCGCTCAAGGTGGGCATGGCGGCCGGGCATCTGTTTACCAACGGCGAACGGCGGCATCGCGTCGTGATCGGCAAGGATACGCGGCTGTCCGGCTACATGATCGAATCGGCGCTGACGGCCGGCTTCACTTCGGTCGGCATGGACGTTTTCCTGCTCGGCCCGATCCCGACCCCGGCCGTCGCCATGCTTACCCGCTCGCTGCGCGCCGATCTCGGCGTGATGATTTCGGCCTCCCACAACCCCTATTACGACAACGGCATCAAGCTGTTCGGCCCCGACAGCTACAAGCTCTGCGACGAGAAGGAAGCGCAGATCGAGCAACTGATCGAAAATGGCGGCGTTGAACTGCTCGCCACGCCGGAGCGCATGGGCCGGGCGCGGCGCATCGACGGCGTGCACGACCGCTACATCGAGTACGCCAAGCGCACGCTGGACCGCACCGTGAGCCTGACCGGCAAGAAGGTCGTCATCGACGCGGCCCACGGCGCAGCCTACAAGGTCGCCCCGCTCGCGCTGTGGGAGCTGGGCGCGGAAGTGATCCCCATCGGCGTGCAGCCCGACGGCTTCAACATCAACGATCACTGCGGCTCGACCCACCCGGAGGCGCTGTGCACAGCCGTGCGCAAACGCGGCGCGGATATCGGAATTGCGCTCGACGGCGACGCCGACCGCGTGCTCATCGCGGATGAGCGGGGCGAACTGATCGACGGCGACCAGATCCTCGCCCTGATCGCCGAGGACTGGAAGCGCGCCGGACGGCTGCGCGGCGATGGCATCGCGGCCACCGTCATGTCCAATCTCGGGCTGGAGCGGCACCTGAACAAACTGGGCCTTGGCCTGGAGCGCACCCCCGTGGGCGACCGCCAAGTGGTCGAGCGGATGCGTCAACGCGACTTCAACCTCGGCGGCGAGCAGTCCGGGCACATTATCCTGTCGGATTATACCACCACGGGAGACGGGCTCGTCACAGCGCTGCAGGTGCTGTCCGTCGTGGTCGACAAGGACGCGCCCGTCAGTGAGGTCTGCCACCGCTTCAACCGCGTGCCGCAGTTCCTTGAGAACGTGCGGTATGAGAGCGGCAAGCCGCTGGAAAGCGACACCGTTCAGGCGGCGATCGCGCGGAGCGAGCAACGCCTGGGCAATGCCGGCCGGCTGCTGATCCGGCCTTCGGGCACCGAGCCCGTCATCCGCGTCATGGCCGAAGGCGACGACAGCCAGCTCGTGCAAGCGGCCATGGGCGAAGTGATCGACGCCCTGCGCGCGGTGTCTGCCTGACGGCAGGACTTACTCGCAGTCGCCCATATTCACCAGGCGGAAGCCGGAAAGCAGGCGGATCAACTCGGTCTGCTTGTTGATGCCGAGCTTGTCGAAGATCGCCCGCATGTGCGTACGCGCGGTGTTACGGCTGATACCGGTCCGCTCGCAGTACTCATCGACCGTTTCGCCGAGCAGCAGCGCGAGCGTCCGCGACGTCTCCGCGCGCGTCAACCCGAATGCCTCCATCAGCAGATGCGTTGGGGTCGACGGCGCCCGTTCCGGGTCGATCACGAAAAGCAGACCGCGAGGTCGCTCGCGCGGATCCAGGAGCGACCGCTCCTCATGACGAAGCGGGACGCCCCAGATCTGCAGCGCATACTCATTCATCCGCCGGATCGTGACCCCACCTCCGGTCGGCCGATCCCCGTCTTCATCCGTGAGCCCATCCAGCAGGCTCTCCAGTTGCAGGCGCGCCCGCTTGTCAGCCGTTGTCAGCCTGCCGTTGCGAAGTTCGAGATCGCCTTTGGCAAGGATCGCACGCGCTTCATCATTGATCGGCCTGGCTTGCTTGTCGCAGTTGACGAGGATCAGACCGATCGCGAGTCGACCCAAGCCGGCCTCAGCGGCCCACCCCTGATCCCGGAGGTCTTCCACCTTGCGTGCGATCCGCAATGCCAGGAAGGTATGGTGCAGCACCGTCTTCTCAAGGTCCTCTTGTTCTTGCGTTGCCGTCTGCGAGGGAACGGCTGCTGCAGGACCAAGAAGGTTCAGCTCGGGACGATCGGCCAGCGCCGGCACGTGCAAGGAGGCGATTACCTCCCGGAAAAGCGTCTCGCGCCCGGCCGGAATGTCCCCGGCCTCCACGCCTGCGCCCGTGAGACCAAAAGGCGTCTGCTTTACGACCCGCGGCAACGGGTCTCCGGGAAACGGGGTGTCACCCGCCTGATAGGAAAGTTGTGATACTGAATCCGCCAGATGGGCGCTGCTGGCGCGCTCTGAAGCGGGACCGCGGACCGCTCCATTTGAAGCGAGTGTGTCGGTCGTCTTGTCCCCCCGCCACGGCGCTTGCTTCAACCCCGCGATGATCTGTGGCCACAGCGTTTCTTCGGCTGTTGACTGATAGACACGATCCAACAGATCGCACACTTCGCCCCTATCCATGCGCCGCATGAATTGGCACCCCCATCAAGTGCAAGTGATTGAATCACAATACCAAAACGACTCGTCACAAATTTGCGCGAGCAACTTAGATATTCCAACTGAAGGAGTAACCATAGACGTTTACCTTATCAGATATCAATGATTTTCGGGAAAATTCGAGCAGGCGACTAAAAGCGAATATCTGACTACACCACGAAACAATTTTTACCTGCACCGCCCGACGACGTGGACTGGCGCGATCAATAAAAGTTGTCCACCTTTGGATTTTTCGACTTATACGTGTATTTCCGGCTGCAAAATTACGTGCCGGGTGATTGTCGCGGCCAACACGGGTAACGTAACATCCGGGCCCGCGGTCAGGCGCGGCGTTCCTGCGCGGCTCGCAACCGCTCATGTCCCCTTGTCTGAGAAGACGGGACGCCTGCGCGGCAGACCGCCGGAGTCCGCCGCCATATCGGACAGGTCGAAGGCGCTGTGGCGGCGGGGCGCGCCCCGCCTCGCCTATTCCAGGCCGCTCTCGCCAAGATAACGGCGGCTCAACCGGATCATCAGCGTCAGATTCACGACGACATCGAAAAGCAGCGCCACCAGCATCGCGATCCCGAAATAGAACTGGAAATAGCTCATCTGCAGGTCGCCGCCGGCATATTCGAAAAAGGCAAAAAGCAACGGAATCAGCGGGATAATCGAGAAAATCGCGTCGGTCGCCATCGCCAGCGAATTCGGCACGCCCGTCAGCGCGATACCGCCGGACTGCAGCCACAGGTAAGCGAACAGGAAGATCGCCGCCATGAACGAATAGAATATGGCCTCCTCCTGGGTCGCGAATTCAATCTCCCAGCCGGAAAAGAAAAATATCCCGATAAAGACGGCCATGATGACCGCGGACAATTCCCGTATGATGTGACCGATCACACTGAGTAGGCGCATCATTGTCGAATCTCCTAAGCACTGCTCGCGTTATCAGATTGGATCGCGGAAGTCTGTGGTGTTTCGTTCTGGTGTTCTGAGGTGTGCCGCACGGCGTGATCGCGTTCCCACGCGCTGCGGGCATGCTACGTCAGGATACGTTTGGAAAACATTGAAAAATGACGGTCCGCGGGCGCTGCCGTCCGTAGCCGCGCAGCAGAAATGCGCGCTGGCGCGAACGCGCAAGGGTCCGCACAGGGCTCAGCAGGTCCGATTGGCTGGTCAGGAGCCGGCGCGTCAGATCGGCTCGGCACCGCGCGAAATCGCGGCCGCGCCGGTCCGCACCACCTCGACCAGCCCGAGCGGCTGCATGAGCGAGATGAACTGCTCGACCTTGGACAGCCGGCCGGTGATCTCGAAGATGAAATGCTCGGTCGTGGCGTCGACCACCTGCGCACGAAACGCCTCGGCAAGACGCAAGGTTTCCACGCGCTTTTCGCCAGTGCCTTTGACCTTCACTAGCGCCAACTCGCGCTGCAGAGGATTGCCGAGCTTGGTGAGGTCGACAACGCGGTGCACCGGCACCAGCCGGTCGAGCTGGTTCTTGATCTGGTCGATCACCATCGGCGAGCCGGTCGTCACGATGGTAATCCGTGAGAGATGCGCCTCGTGTGACGTCTCGGAGACCGTTAGCGAGTCGATGTTGTAGCCGCGCCCGGAGAACAGTCCGATCACCCGCGCGAGTACGCCCGGCTCGTTATCGACAAGAACCGAGATCGTGTGCTGTTCGGTGATTTCCTGCGGCGGCGACATCATCTTCCTCTTGAGTCAATCCTTCACTCGCATAGCGCATGAAAAATGGCGCGGCAACTTTTGCGCCGCGCCGGGGTTTTTGCCGGCCGTCCCTCCGACCGGCGGGAATTATACGAGGACCTTCCCTTCCTCGGTGATCGCGCTTTCGATGTCCGCACCGTCGGCCTCGTCGCCGAGCAGCATGTTGTTATGCGCTTCACCGCTCGGGATCATCGGGAAGCAGTTGGCCTCCTTGCTCACGCAGCAATCGAAGATCACCGGACCAGGCGTGTCGATCATCTCCATGATGAGATCGTCCAACTCGTCCGGCTTTGTCGCGCGCAGCCCCTTGGCCCCGTAGGCTTCGGCCAGCTTGACGAAATCCGGCAACGCCTCGGAATAGGAGTGCGAATAGCGCCCGCCGTGGATCAGCTCCTGCCACTGCCGGACCATGCCCATGTACTCATTGTTCAGGACGAACAGCTTCACCGGCAGATTGTACTGAACCGCGGTCGACATCTCCTGCATGTTCATCAGGATCGAGGCCTCGCCCGCGACGTCGATGACAAGGGCGTCCGGATGCGCCGTCTGCACGCCGATCGCCGCCGGCAGACCGTAGCCCATGGTGCCGAGGCCCCCCGACGTCATCCAGCGGTTCGGCTCCTCGAAGTGATAATGCTGCGCCGCCCACATCTGATGCTGACCAACCTCGGTCGTGATGTAGGTGTCGCGGTCCTTGGTCAGCTCGTAGAGCCGCTGAACCGCATATTGCGGCATGATCACGTCCTTGCGGTTCTTGTAGCTCAGGCTCTTGCGCCCGCGCCACTCACCGATCTGGTTCCACCACGCCTTGAGCGCACCCTGGTCGATCTCTGGGGCACGGCGGCGCCAGACGCGCACCATTTCCTCCAGCACATGCGCGACATCGCCGATGATCGGGATGTCGACCGGCACGTTCTTGTTGATCGAGGACGGGTCGATATCGATGTGGATTTTCTTCGAGCCGGGCGAAAAGGCGTCCAGCCGCCCGGTGATGCGGTCGTCAAAGCGTGCGCCGACGTTGATCATCACGTCGCAGTCATGCATGCACATGTTGGCCTCATAGGTGCCGTGCATGCCGAGCATCCCCAGCCATTTCGGATCTGAAGCCGGGAACGCCCCGAGCCCCATCAGCGTCGAGGTGATCGGGTAGCCGGTCAGGTTCACCAGCTCGCGCAACAGCATGCTCGCCTTCGGCCCCGAGTTGATGACGCCGCCGCCCGTGTAGAACACCGGCCGCTTGGCCGAGGCAATCAGGTCGACCGCGTCGCGGATCGCCTGCTGATCGCCCTTGACCGCCGGGCGATAGCTCTTGTGGGTGATCTGGTTGGGGCTGAGATACGGCCCCTTGGCAAACTGGATGTCCTTCGGGATGTCGACGACGACCGGCCCCGGACGCCCGCTCTGCGCCACGTAGAACGCCTCGTGCAACACGCGCGCCAGATCGTTGATGTCCTTGACGAGATAATTGTGCTTCGTGGCCGGGCGCGTAATGCCGACCGTGTCGCATTCCTGGAAGGCGTCATTGCCGATCAGATGCGTGGCGACCTGCCCGGTGATACAGACCACCGGGATCGAATCCATCAGCGCATCGGTCAGGCCAGTGACTGCGTTGGTCGCGCCCGGACCGGAGGTGACGAGAACCACCCCCACCTTACCGGTCGAACGGGCATAGCCCTCCGCTGCGTGGACCGCGCCCTGCTCGTGACGTACGAGATAATGACGCAGCGCGTTCTGCTTGAACATTTCGTCGTAGATCGGAAGCACCGCACCGCCCGGATAGCCAAACAGCAGTTCGACATCCTGATCGGCCAGTGCGCGCAAGACGATCTCCGCGCCCGTCATCTGATTGCTCATTTCAACTCGCTCCAAACAGCTCGTTTCTTGTCACCGGTGTTGATTCGGGGGGTTCCGGTCATTCGGCGCGCACGCGGCGCACCATCACTATTTAAGTGCAGTGCACAAGCGCTGCGCAAGGTATCGACATGCGAATGCCCGGTCAATAGGCGACGCGCATGAAAGCGACAATTTCAATGCCGTTTTGAGACGATTTATTCCGGTTCTATCCAACCCCACGAAATCATATTTCGCCGCGCCCAGGTCAGTTGCCGCTTTGCATAGCGCCGCGTCTCCGTCTGCAAACGGCTGAGCGCCGTCTCCAGATCAGTTTCGCCGCGCAGATATGCGCCCAATGGTCGCACGCCGATCGCGCGCATGACGGGAAGCGCGGGATCCAGCCCGAGACGCAGGAGCGCAGCGACCTCCTCGATCGCGCCGTCCTCGACCATACGCGCCGCGCGCGCATCGCAGGCGCGATAGAGCGTGGCACGGTCCGGCGCGACGACATATTTCTCGGTCTGCTCCGCGTTCAGAAGCGGTGTGCCCTCGCCCTGCTGCCATTGGGTGATGGACTGGCCCGTCGCCTGCACCACCTCCAGCGCGCGGACGATGCGCTGGGTGTCGGAGGGGCGGAGCTGCGCCGCTGCGGCTGGGTCCCGGTCCCCCAGCAGGGTGTGCAGCGCGGCCGCTGTTTCGATGCGCGCCCGCTCGCGCCAGTAGCTGCGGATGTCGTCGGGGATTTCGGGCACCGGCGACAGCCCCTCCAGTAGCGCCTTGAAATAAAGCCCTGTGCCGCCGACAAAAATCGGGACAAGGCCGCTTTCCCGCGCCTCGCGCAGCGCTTCGGCGGCGTCGTCCAGCCACTGGCCGACCGAATACGGCGCAACGCCGGAGCGAACGCCATAGAGCCGGTGCGGCACCCGCGCCTGATGCGATTCGGAGGGCCGGGCTGTCACGATCCGCAGCTCGCGATAGACCTGCATGCTGTCGGCGTTGATGATCAGCCCGCCGCGCCGCTCTGCGAGGTCGAGCGCGAAGGCGGACTTGCCGCTCGCCGTCGGCCCTGCGATAAGAATGGCGTCTTTGGCCGTCATGCGACGCTCCCGGGCCGAACGCCCCGCCTGACTGTGTCTGCTCGCAGCATGGATGCCTGATGTCTTATGTGCTCGTCCTCATGGCGCCCGCACCGGGCGATGACGTTGCCGCGCTGGTTGAAGCCGCGCGCGCCACGCTGACCGGCGCTGGCGAGGTGCGCTGGCTCGCGCCCGGCAAGGCCGCCGAAATCCCGCTGCCCGATGCCCCGGCGGAGAGGCTGGCGACCTGGCATGAACAGATGGCTGAACTCATCGACGAGCAGTCCGTCGACTACGCCATCCTGCCCGCCGAAAACCGGCGCAAGCGTCTGCTGATCGCCGACATGGACAGCACCATTATCGGACAGGAATGCCTAGATGAAGTCGCGGGCGCCGTCGGGATCAAGCCCCAGGTCGCCGCAATTACCGAGCGCGCCATGCGTGGCGAGTTGAATTTCGAGGACGCGCTGCGCGAGCGGATCGGGCTCTTGCTTGGGCTGCCTGAGGCGTCGCTGGCCGACGTGCTGGAGACGCGCATCACGCTTAATCCCGGCGCGCGCGAACTCGTCGGTACGATGCGCGCCAACGGCGCGGTGACAATCCTGGTCTCCGGCGGTTTCACCTTTTTCACAGGCGATGTCGCCGGGCGCGCTGGCTTCGACACGCATCGGGGCAACGTGCTTCTGTTCGACGACGGCAAGCTGACCGGGGTGGCCGAACCCATCCTGGGCCGCGAGGCCAAGCGAGAGACGCTGCTGCAACAAGCGCGCGCCCATAACATCCCGCTCGACGACGTGCTGGCCGTTGGTGACGGCGCCAACGATCTGGCGATGCTGGAACTGGCGGGGCTTGGCGTGGCCTACCACGCGAAGCCGGTCGTCGCTGCGCAGGCCGACACCAGCATCCGGCACTGTGATCTGACCGCCCTGCTCTATTTGCAGGGGTATGCGCAAGACGCCTTCACCACAGGATAAGCATCGCGCAGACAACGACCGCGGCACGTTTGCATGATCGTGTCTTATTGGCTATCTAGCCCGCAATGACAGCGACTTTCGTCCAGGCTTCGGGTGGCGTTCGCAGGGGAATGCGGGCGGCTCAACGATCAGGAGAGCGATCTTGAACATCTGCATGATCGGCGCGGGCTATGTCGGGCTGGTGTCCGCCGCCTGTTTTTCCAATTTCGGCTGGCATGTGCACTGCATCGACAAGGATGCCGACAAGGTCGCCGGCATTGTTGACGGCAAGATGCCCATTTATGAGCCGGGTCTGGAAGAGCTGGTCGAGCGGAACGTCAAGGCCGGGCGGCTGCACTTCTCGACCGAGCTGGCCGAGGCCGTGCGCGACGCGGACCTGGTCTTCCTTGCCGTTGGCACCCCGATGCGTCGCGGCGACGGCTACGCTGATCTCAGATACGTTTACCAGGCCGTAGCGGAGATCGCGCCGCATCTGAACGGCTTCACCGTCGTCACGACCAAATCCACGGTGCCCGTGGGCACGAGCCGCGAGATCGAGCGGCGCCTGCGTGAGCTGCGGCCCGATGCCGACTTCGCCGTGTGCTCCAACCCCGAATTCCTTCGTGAAGGTTCCGCCATTCAGGATTTCACCCATCCGGACCGGGTGCTTGTGGGCGTGGATAATGAACGCGCCAAGGCCAAGATGGAGCGCGTTTATGAGCCCCTGCGCCTGCGCAACGCGCCGGTGATTTTCGTCGGGCGCGAGTCCGCCGAGCTGGCAAAATACGCGGCCAACGCCTTTCTGGCGATGAAAATCAGCTTCATCAACGAGATTTCCGATCTGTGCGAGGAAGTGGGCGCCGATGTGCAACAGGTCGCCACGGCCATCGGCTCGGACCGTCGTATTGGCGACAAGTTCCTGCATCCAGGACCGGGCTTTGGCGGGTCGTGCTTTCCGAAGGACGTCTCCGCGCTGGTGCGCACCGGCCGGGAGGCCCGCGCCCCGCTCTCGCTGATCGAACAGGTCGAGAAGGTCAACACTGAGCGCAAGATCGCCATGATCCCGCGCATCGAGCGCGCGGCGGGCGGCGAGGTACGCGGCAAGACGATTGCTTGCCTGGGCGTGACCTTCAAGCCGAATACCGACGACATGCGCGAGTCCCCGAGCCTGGTCATCCTGCCGATGCTGATGGAGCGCGGGGCCCGCGTGCGCGCTTATGATCCGCAGGGGCGTGCCAACGCTGAGCCGCTTCTGCCGGGGGTCGAGTGGGCGGATGACGCGCTCGATGCCGCCGAGGGGGCGGACCTGCTCGTAATCCTGACCGAGTGGAACGAGTTCCGGGCGCTGAACCTGCGCGCACTGAAAGAGCGGATGCGCGGAAGGATCCTCGTCGACCTTCGCAACGTGATGCGCCCGGAAGTCGCTGCAGAAGAGGGCTTTGTCTATCACGGCGTGGGCCGCCGAGAAGGAGCGACCGGGCCGCAACCGGTTCAGCCTGCAGGCGATGCAGTCTCTGCGGCGAGCCAACCCACGCCGACCGGGATACCCAACGCCACTGATGCCTGATCTTGGTCGACTTGGCAGCGGCTCACCGGCCAGTGCCTGATCCCGGCCAGCCGCGGAGCGTATTTTGGAACGACGACCGGGACCGGTAACGGTTAGCGCGCCGCGCCTGGCGCTGGCGAACCCGCCGCTGCCTTACCTGCCTTGACCGCGCGCGCGCACGCTCTTGACGTCTCGTCCTGGCCCTGGGCTCCCGGGCGCTTGTCTCGCTGGCACTCGGTGTCGCCTGGGCGCCGCCTTCGGCTTCAGCCTGCTCCTCATCCGGCTCGGGCATCGGCTCGCCGCGCATCCATGGCGGCAGATAGGACGGCCGGTTCTTCAGATCCTCAAGACCGGCCCCCGGATCCAGCGCGGCAACCTGCGATCCGGCCTCGCCACCCCCATTACAATAGTCGTCAGGCGCCTTTCGTATCGAGCTCAACAGCGCGCGCGTGGGCTGTTTCAGCGGAAGTTTCGACTGCGCCACCCGATTGAAGCGGGCCACGGCGTTTCGGCTCATCGGCCCCCAGATATTGTCTACGCTGCCGCGATAGCAGCCGATCCGCGCAAGCTCTTTCTGTACTTCTGCGGCGAAATCCGGCCCCGGTGGCATGAGCCGCAACGCCTCCTCCCCGGTCGTCAGGGCCGTTTTCTGCTCGCCTTGGGTCACGACGACGCGCGTACCAGCCGCAGAGGAATCGGTTTTCGGTTCGGGCAGCGGAATTGTCTTGCTTTCGATCGCGCCGACGCTGGCGACCGCCACGGGCGCATCAGACGTCTCGGGCGATTCCGCATCCGGCACGGTGTCGGCGGTCTGCTGCTGTGGCGGGCTTTTTTCGTGCGCCGATGATTGCGAGAGGTCGATTTTCACCGGCACCGGCTCGGTGTGCTCCTGCGAGGCCGAAGCGCCGAAATCCGTCTTCGCCAGATCGTTTGTGGTGGTCTCAACCGGTGGCTGACCGGAGCGGGAAGACATGAAAAGCAGTGCTAGAAACGCGGATAACGCAACGGGGCGCCACATCGCCAAATCTCCAGGAACCGGGGGACGCAACAAGCTCGTCACTTCGACAAGCTTTTAACGATCTATGAAAGGACTATACGCGGATTGAGCGAGAAACGATAGCGCGGACCGATCAAAAACGGCGTGAGTGTGGACGCAGACTTAGAATTCCATGAGCCTTCCGACCACTTGCGTCCCGAGATGACAAGGGCTTGGGGCAGCGCCTTCGGGGCAGGCACGCTGCGACTTACTGGGAAGGCCAAACCCGTTAAAGATGTTGATAGGGCGTGGGCAACCCCGTCGGAGACGTCCTGGTATCTTGACCTGCAGCATCCGCTTGCCGAGGTCCAAGCCTGCGGCCCGGCAGGGTACGCACTGTTCAGACAACGATTGAGGAGACGAGGAACATGAAGCTCAGTGCGCGCAACAGGCTCAAGGGCACAGTCAGCAGCATCAAGGAAGGTCCGGTGAACAGCCAGGTTCAGGTCGATATCGGAGGGGGCAACGTGCTCACCTCAATGGTCACGAGCGACGCGGTCGCGGACCTCGGCCTGTCGGAAGGCAAGGAAGTCTACGTCATCATCAAGGCGTCGCAAGTCATGCTCGGCGCGGAATGACGAAGCGCGGGCGCGCAGACCAGCCTTCCGCTTTCGGTGCGCTCCACGCTGACCGGCACGCCGTAAACGGCGCTCAGGGACTCGCCGGTCAGCGCCTCCTCGGGCCGCCCGCGGCCGACGATCGCCCCGTCTCGCATGAGCAGCACGTCCGCACCGAGCGCAAACGCCTGGTCCGGGTCATGCGTGGACAGGATCACGCCGCGCTCTTCGCTCTCGGCATCGCGCGCCAGCTTGGCGACTTCCGCCAGGACGCGGGCCTGGTTGCCGAAGTCGAGGCTCGCCGTTGGCTCGTCCATCACGACCAGCGGCGCTTCCTGCGCCAGCGCGCGGGCAATCAGCACAAGCTGGCGCTGCCCGCCTGACAGCCGCGAATAGTCCCGCCCCGCAAGATCGGCGATCCCCAGCCGCTCCAGCGATGCCTCGGCCACCCGCCGGTCCGCCGCGCCGGGCTGGGCGAATGCGCCGAGCCGCGCCGTGCGGCCCATCAGCACGATCTCGATCGCTTCGTAGGGAAATGGCGGCGCGTGCTGTTGCGGGACGTATGCGACGGCCTGGGCGATCTGCGCGCGGCTCAGCCCCGCCAGCGACGCGCCATCGACTCGCACCTGCCCGCCAAGCGCCGGGATCAGGCCGAGAAGAGTCTTGAACAGCGTGGTCTTGCCGCAGCCATTCGGGCCAAGGAGGCAGAGGATTTCACCGGGGCGCACATCGAGCGAAAGGCCAGCGCCGATCGCCTTGCCTCCGTGGCCGATTGCCAGGTCGCGGGCTTCCAGCATCACGACCACCCGCGCCGGCCGCGCGCCAGCAGCCAGATGAAGAACGGCGCGCCAATCACCGCCGTGAGAATACCCAGCGGTACTTCCGTCGCCGCGATGGTACGCGCGAGCGTGTCAACGACGAGCAGGTAGCCCGCGCCGACCGCTGCGGAGACAGGCAAGAGCCGGCCGAAGCCCGGCCCGACCAGCATGCGCCCGATATGCGGAATGACCAGCCCGACCCAGCCGATCACGCCTGCGACCGCCGTGACGCTCGCGGTCACAAGCGTCGCGGCCGCGATGGTCCACAGCCGCAGCCGCCCGGCCTCGACACCGAGCGCGCGCGCCTCTTCATCCCCCATGCCGAGCACGTTGATCCGCCAGCGCAATAACCCCAGCGCCGCCAACCCCACTGTGACCGGCAGGATCGCCGGCGCGACATCAGCGGGCGTGACCGCCGCCAGCGAGCCGAGCAGCCAGAATGTGATCGCCGGAAGCTGATCGTAAGGATCGGCCAGGACCTTCACGAGCGATGTTGCCGCGCCCGCCAGCGCGCCGACCACGACGCCGGTCAGCACGAGGATGAGCGTCCGGTCCCCGTGGCGAACCGCACTCGCCACCACCAGAACCAGCCCGACCGCGCCCAGACCGCCCGCAAAGGCCGAAAGCTGGATGCCGAGCACCGGCAGCGACAGAAAGATGCCGAGCACCGCGCCCAGCCCCGCGCCGGCGGAGACGCCGAGAATATCCGGCGAGACCAGCGGATTGCGGAACAGCGCCTGATAGGAGGCCCCCGCCGCCGCCAGCGCCGCGCCGACCAGCAGCGCCGCCGCCACCCGCGGCAGGCGTACGTTCCACACGACGATTTCCGCTTGGGCATTGCCCGTGCCGATCAGCGCGCCGAGGACCTGGCCCGGCGAAAGCTGATACGGCCCAATCATCAACGCCGCCAGCGCGAGCAGCGCTAGCGCGCCCGCGAGCGTCACCCCGAGGCTCAAGCCCCCGGCGCGGGCGCGGCTTACTGTGGCGGTCGTCCCTTGGCCCATTCAAGCAGCGTGTTCAGTTTCTCGTCACTGAGGTCGATATGATAATACAGGCTGTAGAAATCTTTGACTTCCTTGGCGAGGTCGCCCTCCCACCGGTCGGGATAGAGCGTCGCGGCCATCCATTTCAGGCCCATCATGCGGTTAATGGAGGGCGGCCGGTCGATCCAGCCGAACGGCGCGGACGGCGCGAGATAGACGCGCTCGCGCTTGACCGCCTCGATGCCCTGCCAGAGCGGATTGTCCCAGACATTCTTGTAGAAGGTCGGGTCCCAGGTGACGATGGTGTCCGGGTTGGCAACGATCACCTGCTCGATCGAGGCCTGCACGATCCGCCCGCGCCCCGGCGCATCGGCGACGTTTATGCCGCCCGCGCGTTCGATGATCTCGGTGTTGATCGAGCCGCGCGTGCCGGTCTCCAGCCCGTTGGGGCCGCGCGCCAGATAGACCCGCGGGCGCTCCTCCTCCGGCAGCTCAGCAACGATTTGGTCGATCCGGGCGAAGGTCTCCTCGACATCGCGCGCCAGCCGCTCGCCACGCTCCGGCACGCCGAGTATCTCGCCCATCAGCCGCAGCGCCTCCGGCGTACTCTCGAAGCGCCCGTCGATCAGTACGTAGGGAATGCCGGTTTGCGCCTGCACGCGATTGGCCAGGTCGATATAGGTGTCGCGCACCGAGCCGAAGTCGAAGATCAAGTCTGGCGCGATCTCCAGAACCCGTTCGAGATTGGCCTCGCCGCCGCGCCCGGTGAGCCGCCCGGTCTCCGGCAGGTCGCGATATGGCGCGGCGATGAAGGGCCGCTCATCGGGTTTCAGCGCGCGGGGCCAGCCAGTCATCGCCTCCGGCTTCAGGACATAAAGGAAGATCGCCGCGGGCGGGCCGGCGGCAAAGACGGTGTTGATCTCCTCTGGCACCTCCACCGCGCGGCCCGCGCTGTCGGTCACGGTGCGGGCCTCGGCGGGGATCGCGATGAGCAGGATCGCGAAGAGGACGGCCAGTCGCATCATCTAGCGGTCTCCTTGGGGCAGGTTGACGGCATCGAACCCGTATTCGGCGAGGATGGCCTGGCCGGCCGGCGAGAGGACATAGAGCGCGAAGCGCCAGGCCGCCTCGGGCGCGCCGTTCATCACCATAAGGCCATAGTCGGCACTCACGGCGAGTTGCGGTGGCAGCGCGACCATTTGCAGGTCGGGCTTCTGCACGACGGCCCGCGCGGCATTGGTGCGGTAAGTCAGGAAGATATCGGCCGCGCCCTCCTCGATCACCCAGGCGTAGGGGTTGTGCCCTTCAGGCGGCGGGGTGCTCTCCGGCGCGCCGGTGAGCGTCAGCGCCTTGGCTTTCAGGCGATCCGCAGCGCCGGGCGCGACCGCCTCAGCCCGTTCGAACATCGCCAGGGCATAATCACCTGACGGGTCGGCCTTCGGCGTCGAGATACCCACGGTAATGTCATCCTTCAGCAGGACATCGAGCAGCGTATCCGGCGTCACCGTCATGTCCCCGCGCGCCAGCGCGCACAGCGCATTTCGCGCAAACAGCGCCACCGGGCCGCCCCCGCCCTCGGCTTCGAGCGCGCCGGGGTGTTCCATGTTCGCGGACGCAAAGACATGCGCCGTCTCCCCCCATTCAATCTCCTGGCGCAGCACGCCGGACGGGCCGAAATAGGGTTGCACCTTGTCGTGAAAGGCCGCCGTGAAACTGTCAGCGATTCGATTGAGCGGTGCCTCGAGGCTGCCGGCGGCGAACACCACAACGGGAATATCCTGAACGGTCATCGCCCCCTCACTGGTTCGGGTTCGGTTCTGCCGTGCAGCCTAACATTGCCGCCCTTGCCTGTCCGTGGCCAATCGAAAGGCCGAGCACTTCCAACTCTGCGCAAGCCTGCAGTGTTATGCAGAATTTTGTCTTCTGCGTCCATCTGAGCGAAAGCGTTGCATCACCCGGCCGAGGCTGGTCAAAATGATTCTAAAGAACGATCCGGAGTGAGGATGTGACTGTCGATCGCGGCACCCCTTATCGCTGGTCCGCGCAGGAGCTGAGCGGCGCGCTCGGCGACCTCGGCACGCTTTTGCCACTGGCTCTGGGCGCGATCGCGGTCGCGGGGCTTGCGCCGGCAGGCGTGCTGGCGGGCTTCGGGCTGTTCTACGTCGCGACAGCGCTGATCTACCGGCTGCCGGTGCCGGTGCAGCCCATGAAAGCGATGGCCGCGATCGCAATGACGGGCGCAGTGACTCCGGCGATGCTGGCGGCGGGCGGCGTTTTGACGGGCGTTGTGCTGCTGGTGCTCGGGCTAACAGGGCTGATCACACGGTTCGCGCGGATCGTGCCACAGTCCATCATTGCCGGTTTGCAGCTTGGGCTGGGGTTGGCGCTGGGCGCGGTGGCGCTGGAGCTGATGGCCGGCCACCCGGCGATCGGGGGCGTGGTGCTCGCCGTGCTCGCGCTGATGTTCGTCGCGCCGAAGCTGCCGACTGCGCTGCTCGGTGTCGCCGTTGCGATCGTGCTGGGGCAGGTGTTCGGCGTGCAGAATGCCGCGCTTGGGGCCGTCCAGACGCTCTCGCTCCGGGAATTGTGGCCATCAGTGGCTGAACTTGAGGGCGCGGTCTCTCAGCTCGTTCTGCCGCAACTCGCGCTCACGCTCACCAACGCCGTGCTGCTCACCGCGCTGATCGCTGGCGACTATTTCGGCAAGGAGGCTGAGCACGTGACGACCCGGCGGCTGGCAACGACCAGCGGTCTGGCGAATATCGCCCTGGCGCCGTTTGGCGCGCTACCCATGTGTCACGGCGCGGGCGGGCTGGCGGCGCATTACCGCTTTGGCGCGCGCAGCGGCGCGGCGCCGCTCATTCTGGGGCTGGCATTCCTCGGGCTGGCGCTTGCCCCCGCAGAGATTGCCGCAATGATGTTTGCGGCGATCCCGGCGGCCGGACTGGGCGCACTCCTGCTCTTCGCGGCGGGCGAACTGGCCATCAGCAAGCGGCTGTTCGACTCCCGCCCCTCCTGTTGGCCGGTTATTGCCATCACCGCGGGGGTGACGGCCGTCTTTGACCCATTCTGGGGTCTGCTCGTGGGCGGGGTGGCAGAGAGCATCCGTGCCCTGCTCGTCCGCCTGGTTTTCGGTCATCGCACGGCGTCCGGCCCTTAACCCTCACACCTTTCCGGAACGCGCCCGCCCCGCTCCGTGTTATTGTGCGTCAACAGACAAGGGGATATTCAGGCTACCGCTATGCCGGCGACCGAAACCATCGCGATCTCTGCCGACCACTTCGACGCGGCCATCTTCGACCTCGACGGCGTCATCACCGACACGGCCCGGACACATGCCAGTGCGTGGAAGCGCCTGTTCGATGCTTTCCTGCGTCAGCGGCAGGGACCGGACTTCCAGCCTTTCCAAATCGAGCGCGACTATTATGGCTACGTCGACGGCCGGCCGCGCTACGAGGGTGTGCAGAGCTTCCTCGACTCGCGCGGCATCACCCTGCCCTGTGGCGATCCGTCCGATGCGCCCGGCATGGACACAATCTGCGCGCTCGGCAACGCCAAGAACGCGCATTTCCGGGAAGCCGTTGCGAGCGAAGGCGTCAAGGTGTTCGAGGACGCGCCCGCACTGATCCGCAAGCTGCGGGCGGCCGGCATCAAGGTCGGAATGGTCACCGCAAGCCGGAACGGCGCACTGATCGTCGAGGCGGCCGGGCTGGAAAACCTGTTCGATGCCCGCGTTGACGGCGTGGACATCGCAGAGTCCAACCTGCAAGGCAAACCGGCGCCGGACAGCTTTGTCGAATGCGCGCGCCGGCTGGAGGCAGCACCGCGCCGCAGCATCGTCTTCGAGGATGCGCTGGTGGGGGTCGAGGCGGGCCGCCGGGGCGGCTTCGGTCTGGTTATCGGCGTCGATCGGCAGGAAGCCGGGCACGCGCTCATGCGCCATGGCGCGGATGTGGTGGTCAGCGATTTCGGGCGGATCGTCGTCGATGCGCCGGCGAACCCGGATCGCGACCGGCACCAGTGGTCGCTGGTCTGCGACGGCTTCGCGCCGGAGCAAGAGGGCCTACGCGAGGCCCTGTGCACGCTCGGCAACGGCTATTTCGCCACGCGGGGCGCGGCGCAGGAGGCAAGCGCGGACGATGTCCACTATCCGGGCACGTATCTCGCGGGCGGCTACGACCGGCTGAAGACGCACATCGCCGGGGAGGTTATCGAGAACGAGGACCTGGTCAATTTCCCCAACTGGCTGCCGCTCAACTTCCGGCCCGAAGACGGTGACTGGCTGGAGCTGACGAAAGCAAACATCCTCGACTATCGCCTGGAGCTAAACCTGCGCCACGGCCTGCTCTTGCGCACGTTGCGCATCGAAGACGCACAGGGGCGACGCACGCGTATCGAGAGCCGGCGCTTCGTCCACATGACCGCGCGCCACTACGCCGGGATCAAGACGATCATCACCGCCGAAAACTGGTCGGGCCCGGTTCAGCTTCGCTCCGCACTCGACGGTCGGGTAACAAACAGTGGCGTCGCGCGCTACGGCGATCTGCGCGGCGATCATCTGGAGCCGACCGGTCAGGGCAACGGCGAGGAGACGCCGATCTGGCTGCGCGTGCGCACCAAGCAATCGCGCATCGAGATGGCGCAAGCCGCACGCACGACCGTTTACCGCAATGGCACGGCGATCGATTGCACGCGGACGCTCACCAGCGAAGCCGGTCATGTCGC
Organism: Dichotomicrobium thermohalophilum; assembly: GCF_003550175.1. Taxonomy (NCBI): domain Bacteria; kingdom Pseudomonadati; phylum Pseudomonadota; class Alphaproteobacteria; order Hyphomicrobiales; family Hyphomicrobiaceae; genus Dichotomicrobium; species Dichotomicrobium thermohalophilum. The sequence continues at coordinate 1,192,283 of NZ_QXDF01000001.1, read as the reverse complement.
GGAAGACCTGAACTTTGCGCTTCAGGAAGGCCGGCCGGTCAGCGTCGAGAAGATCGTTGCGCTCTACACTTCCCGCGACACGGCGATTTCCGAGGCCGCTCTAGAAGCCTGCAACGCGGTCGAGCGCGCCCCGCGCTTCCCCGATCTGGAGCGCAGCCATGCCGATGCCTGGGACCGGCTGTGGCAGCGCGCCGAAATCGCCATCCGCGACGGTGGCATCGACCACCCGACCAAGTTACTGCGCCTGCACGCCTTTCACCTGCTGCAGGTAATGTCGCCGAACACGGTGGAATTTGACGCGGGCGTTCCGGCGCGAGGCCTGCATGGCGAGGCGTATCGCGGGCACGTCTTCTGGGATGAGTTGTTCATTTTTCCCTTCTTCAACATCCGCTTTCCCGAGATTGCACGGGCGCTGATCGACTATCGCCATCGCCGGCTTGACGCAGCCCGCCGTCTGGCCAGGCAGGCCGGCTTCAAGGGCGCCATGTACCCCTGGCAGAGCGGCAGCAATGGCCGGGAAGAAAGCCAGCGGCTGCATCTCAACCCGAAATCGGGCCGCTGGATACCTGACAACACCCACCTCCAGCGGCATGTCAGCGCGGCCATCGCCTACAATGTCTGGCAGCACTATCAGGCCACGTCGGATATCCAGTTTTTGCGCCGCTGCGGGGCCGAGATGCTTCTGGAGATCGGGCGGTTCTGGGCCAGCCTCACGCAATGGAACCCTTCGCGCGAGCGATATGAGATCCGGGGCGTGATGGGCCCGGACGAGTACCACGACGGCTATCCTGACGCCGAAACCCCCGGCATCGACAACAACGCCTACACGAACATCATGGCGGTCTGGTGCCTCAGCACGGCCCAGGAGTGCCTGGACCTTTTGCCACCGGGCTGGCGGCAGGAAATCCGCGAGGACATCGCGCTTACGGATGACGAGCTGGATCACTGGGCCGACATCAAACACAAGATGTTCGTGCCGTTCCACGACGATGGACTCATCAGCCAGTTCGAGGGGTATGAAACGCTGAAGGAGTTCGACTGGGAGGGCTACCGCGAGAAATACGACACGATCGAGCGGCTCGACCGTATCCTGGAGGCCGAAGGCGATACACCGAACCGCTACAAGCTCTCGAAACAGGCCGATGTGCTGATGCTGTTCTACCTTTTCTCCGCGGAACAGCTCACCGCCCTTCTGCACCAGCTCGGCTATGACTTCGACCCGGCCTCGATCCCGCGCAATGTCGAGTATTATCTCAGGCGCACCGCGCACGGCTCGTCGCTCAGCCGCGTTGTCCATTCCTGGGTGCTGGCACGCGCCGACCGCGAACGCTCCTGGCGACTGTTCCACGAGGCGCTCAGGAACGACGTCGCCTACCGGGAAAACAGCACCACCCACGAGGGCATCCATCTCGGCGCCATGGCCGCCACGGTGGACATCATCCAGCGATGCTATGCCGGCATGGAACTGCGCCACGGGCGCCTGTGGCTGCATCCCTGTCTGCCGGACGAGCTCAACGAGCTCTCCTTCACGATGGTTTACCAGAACAACGAACTGGACGTGCATATCGGGCGAGACGCGATCCGGCTGCACGCGGCGCACTACGCCAAGGAGCCGGCCGAGGTCTTCATCAACGGCGAACCCTGCACGATCCGGCCCGGCAAGACGCTTGAACGCCCGCTGAGCTAGCGGCGCGCCTTAACAACCGTAAAGGACCGCCCACGGTCCGTGCGCGTAGGCTATTGTTAAGGGAACGTCCATCGAAAGCGAGGTTGCAGATGGCTGATCTTCTCACATTCAGCGTCATCAAGGCCGATGTGGGCGGCTATGTCGGCCACTCCAACGTCCACCCCGAACTGCTGGAAACCGCGCGCAAGCAGACCGCCGAGGCGATCAGTTCCGGGCTGCTCATAGATGCCTACGTGACGAACTGCGGCGACGACCTGCAGCTCATCATGACGCACCGGCACGGCGTCGATAACAGCGAGGTTCACCAGTTCGCGTGGGACACCTTCGTCGCCTGCACCGAAACCGCCAAGAGCCTGAAGCTTTACGGCGCGGGTCAGGACCTGCTGTCGGATACCTTCGCGGGCAATATCACGGGCATGGGCCCGGGCGTCGCGGAGATGGAATTCGAGGAGCGCCCGAGCGAACCGGTCATCGTGTTCATGGCCGACAAGACCTCACCCGGCGCATGGAACCTGCCGCTGTTCAACATCTACGCCAACCCGTTCAATTCGCCGGGTCTCGTGATCGACACCAAGATGCACCAGGGCTTCGAGTTCGAGGTCATGGATGTGATCGATCACAAGAGCATCCGCTTCGTCTGCCCGGAAGAGATGTACGAGATGCTCATGTTCATCGGCGCGCCGCGCCGGTACATGATCAAGCATGTCTATCGCCGCATGGACGGGATGATCGCGGCCTCGGCGTCAACGCAACGGCTCAGCCTGATCGCCGGCAAATATGTGGGCAAGGATGACCCTGTGCTCGTGACCCGCTGCCAGTCCGGGCTGCCGGCGGTGGGCGAGACGCTGGAGCCATTCACCTTCGCCCATACGGCGGAAGGCTGGATGCGCGGCTCGCATCATGGGCCGCTCATGCCGTGCAGCTTCGAGGACGCCACGCCGTCGCGCTTCGACGGTCCGCCGCGGGTCATCGCCGCTGGTTTCCAGGTCGCCGAGGGCAAGCTCATCGGCGCGCGCGACATGTTCGCCGACCCGGCCTTCGACCGCGCCCGCGCGCAAGCCAACGAGGTCGCGGATTATCTGCGCCGCCACGGGCCATTCGAGCCGCACCGTCTCGGCCTGGACGAGATGGAATACACGACCATGCCGCAACTCATGGAGAAGTTCAAAGACCGCTGGGTGGATGAGTCGGAGTAAGGCCGGCCCATGCCCACCGCCCGCTACATCCGCTGGTTCTCCGAGCTGGGGCTGGACGATGTCCCGCTCGTCGGGGGGAAGAATGCCTCGATCGGCGAGCTGTACCGCGAACTGACACCGCTGGGCGTGCGGGTGCCCAACGGCTTCGCCATCACCGCCGACGCCTATTACGAAATGCTCACCGAGGCCGGCGCGTGGGATAGGCTGCATGAACTCCTCGACGATCTCGACAAGTCGGATGTGACGGCGCTGGCCGAGCGCGCAGCGACTGCGCGCGAATTGGTCTACGGCGCCGGGATGAACGAGACGCTGCGCCACGAAATCACGGAAGCCTACGCCAAGCTGCGAGCGGAATACGGCGATGACCTCAGCCTCGCCGTGCGCAGCTCCGCCACCGCCGAAGACCTGCCGAGCGCCAGCTTTGCCGGGCAGCACGACACCTATCTGAACGTCAAGGGCGACGAGATGCTGCTCGACGCCTGCCGGCGCTGCTTCGCCTCGATCTTCACCGACCGGGCCATCAGCTACCGCGCCGAGCGCGGCTTCGATCACTTCAAGGTCGCGCTGTCGATCGGCGTGATGAAGATGGTGCGCTCCGACCTTGCCGCGGCCGGCGTGATGTTCTCCTTGGATACCGAGACGGGCTTCAAGGACGTGGTCTTCATCAATGCCGCCTACGGCCTCGGCGAGAACGTCGTACAGGGGACCATCGACCCGGACGAATTCTACGTCCACAAGCCGACCTATGAACAGGGCCACCGAGCGGTCCTGCGCCGGCGGCTTGGCGGCAAGCAGATGAAAATGGTCTACGCGACAGGGCACACGCGCGAGCAGACCCGCAATCTCCCGACGCCCGAAGCCGATCAACAACGCTACAGCATCTCGGACGCGGATGTGCTCGACCTCGCCGGGCAGGCCATCGCCATCGCCAAGCATTACAGCACGCAGGCTGGCGAGGACCGGCCGATGGACATCGAATGGGCCAAGGACGGCAAGGACGGCCAACTCTATATCGTGCAAGCCCGGCCGGAGACCGTCGCCTCGCAGCGCAAGGGGGAGATCCTCAAGACCTACCATATCCAGGAGCGCGGGCCGGTGCTGGCGAAGGGCCGCGCCGTCGGCAACCGGATCGCGACCGGCAAGGCGCATGTGATCCCGGATGCACAGCACCTTGCGGACTTCAAGCCAGGGGAAGTGCTCGTGGCCGACAGCACCACGCCGGACTGGGAGCCGGTGATGAAGACCGCCGCGGCGATCGTGACGGCGCGGGGCGGGCGGACCTGTCACGCGGCCATCGTGGCGCGCGAACTCGGCATTCCGGCGGTCGTCGGCGCGGAAGACGCGGGCGAAAAGCTGGCCGACGCCGGCGAGGTCACGGTGTCCTGCGCGGAGGGCGATGTCGGCCGCGTGTATCAGGGTGCGCTCGCCTACGAAACGCAGGAGACCGACCTGAGCGGGCTGGCGCGTCCGGCCACGCATATCATGATCAATGTCGGCAACCCGGAATCGGCCTTTCAGCTCAGCTTCCTGCCGAATGACGGCGTGGGCCTGGCGCGGATGGAATTCATCATCAACGAATACATCAAGGTTCATCCGATGGCGCTGCTCCACCCAGAGAAGGTGGAGGACGAGCGCGCACGCGACGAGATCGCGCGGCTGACCCGGGGCTATGACAGGCCGGCGGATTTCTTCATCGAGCGGCTGTCCGAAGGTGTCGGGACCATTGCGGCGGCCTTCTACCCCGAGCCGGTGATCGTGCGCATGTCCGACTTCAAGACGAACGAATATGCGCGGCTCATCGGCGGGCGCTTCTTTGAGCCAGAGGAAGAGAACCCGATGCTCGGCTTTCGCGGCGCCTCGCGCTACGCCCATCCCGACTATGCCGAGGGCTTCGGGCTGGAGTGTGCGGCCATGAAGCGCGTGCGCGAGACGATGGGGCTGACCAATGTCCGGCTCATGATCCCGTTCTGCCGCCGGGTCGATGAGGCGGAGCGCGTGCTGGAGGCAATGGCTGAGCACGGCCTGAAACGCGGCGAGAACGGCCTGGAAATCTACGTGATGTGCGAGATCCCCAACAACGTGCTGCAGGCAGAGGCCTTCGCCGAGTTGTTCGACGGTTTCTCCATCGGCTCGAACGACCTGACCCAGCTCACGCTCGGCGTCGATCGCGATTCCGGGCTGGTCGCCTTCGACTTCGATGAGCGCGATCCCGGCATGCTCAAGCTGATACGCATGGCGGTCGAGGGCGCACACGCGAGCGGCAAGCACATCGGCATCTGCGGGCAGGCGCCGTCGGACTACCCGGAGATCGCGCGGTTCCTTGTCGAGATCGGAATCGACTCGATGAGCCTCAATGCCGACAGCGTACTGCAGACAACGCGCGACGTGCTGGAAGTCGAAAAGGAGCTGGGCCGCCCGCCCCGTAGCGACTAGCGGTCGCGGAGGCGCCACTTGTCATTGCGAGGCCGCCAGGCCGAAGCAATCTAGCCCCCGAGCGAGACATTAGACGCTGGATTGCGTCGCTTCGCTCGCAATGACGGGACAACCGTCGCTAAGCGACATCCTTCAGCCGCTTGGCGCGCTGCGTTATCAGCTCTTCACCGATCAGGTTGCGCTGCATCTCCGCGGTGCCGCCGCCGATGGCAAACATCCGCGCATCGCGTACCATCCGCTCGACCGGATAATCGCAGGAATAGCCGTTCGCGCCGTGGATCTGCAGCGCCGCGTTGGTCACCTCGATGGCTGCCTCGGCGGTCGAGACCTTGGCAAGCGCGGCGTTCACCTTGTTGGGGTAGCCATTGGTCAGCTCGCTCGCCGCGCGGTGCACGAGCATTCGACCGGACTCCAGCTTGATGTGCATGTCGGCCAGCTTCCAGCGGATGCCCTGAAAATCGCCGATGGGCTGACCGAACTGCTTGCGCGCAGCGGCGTAATCCACTGCGAGGTCGAGCGCCCCTTGAGCGATACCCAGCGCCACCGTCGCCGCACCGACCCGCTGCAGATTGTAGCAGCGCATGAGTTTCTTGAAGCCGTCCCCCGGCGGGACGAGCAGGTTTTCCGCCGGCACGCGGCAATGCTCGAAAACAACCTCGCCCTCCGGCATCCCGCGCAGGCCCATCATCATTGGCACGCGAGCCACGGACAGCCCCGGCGTGTCGGCGCTGACCAATACGCCGCCGATGCCCTCGGCGCCCGGCGTCTCGCCAAAGCGCGCGAAAACAAGGTAGGTGCGCGAAACGCCCGCGCCGGTGATCCAGCACTTCTTGCCGTTCAGGACGATATCCTCGCCCTCGCGCACGGCGCTGGTGGTCATGGACGTGGCCGCCGAGCCAGCCTCCGGCTCGGTAATCGCAATGGCCGGCTTGTCGCCCTTCACGATTTTCGGGAGCCAGGTCCGCTTCTGTTCTTCGGTGCCGTGTTCCAGTATGGCCTTCGGAATCGCGGTGTTGGCGTCCACCACGATGCGCGCGATCGTGCCGAACACCTTCGCGAGTTCCTCCACGACCACGACCATGTCCATCAGGCTCCGCCCGCCGCCGCCATAGGCTTGCGGGATGGTCATTCCCATGAACCCTTCGCGGGCGAGCCCTTCGACGATGTGCCAGGGATATTCGTTCGTCCGGTCCATCTCCGCGATGTGCGGCGCGACCTGATCATTTGCAAAATGCGCCGCGCGGGCACGCAGTTCGGTCTGTTGAGGCGTTTCCCGGTGCATCGTTCGTGACCCGTTGACTTGGTCTGATTGGCAGGCGCTGACGCGCCTGCGCCTTAAGTTCACGTTTTTGTGAACACGAGTGTGCTTGCAAGCCCAACTATTTGTCCAATGCAATTTTCTTCGCTGACCTATCGAATTCTGATATGAGTGGCCCATGGATTTGCGGCAGATGCGCTATTTCGCGGCGGTGGCCGAAGAGCTGAGCTACTCCCGCGCCTCGGAGCGGCTGAACATCAGCCAGTCCGCCCTTTCGCGCCAAATTCAGCTCTTCGAGGAGGAACTGGGTGTGCGCCTCTTCGACCGGCTCGGCCGCACGATTGCGCTCACCGCTGCGGGAGAGGAGTTGCTGCAGCGCTGCCAGACGGTGCTGAGCGATGCGGACGCCATCACGCGCCGCGCCGGCGAACTTTCGGGCGGCTCGGCGGGGCGGCTGCGCATCGGCGCGACACCGCAGACGCTGGAAAGCGTGCTTGCACCCTTCTTGCCCGGCTTTCAGGAAGACTTTCCTGACGTCGAGATCACCCTGGTCGAAGACGGCTCGGCACGCCTTTCCGAACAGATCGAACGCAGCCGGCTCGACCTAGCGATCGCCGGTCGTGTGGCGGGCTCGCCGCTGGCCGGACGGGAACTGTTTCCGCTTGGCGTGCTGGCGGTGTTGCCATCCGACAGCCCCCATCTGGGGCGTTCCTGGCTGGATGTGACCGCGCTTTCGGGCGAGAACCTCTTGCTGATGCGCCGGCACTTCATGACGCGCCAGCTTTTTGACAGCGCCTGCGAAGCGGCCGGCATCCAACCGGCAGCGATGATGCAAAGCGCCAGCCCGCACTGTCTCCTCGCCTTCGTGGCAGCCGGGCTTGGCACCGCGATCATTCCCTCGACCGTCCTGCTCGCACAGTTACACGCCAACGTCGTCCGGCTGTATCGCGGCGACAGACAGCTAGGCTGCGCGATGTCGGTCGTCTGGGATCCGCGCCGCTACATGGCCCCTGTAGCCGCCGCCTTCATTGAAGCGCTTCAGGCGGCAACGCGCGCAGATTTTCCCGGCAAGGAATTCGTCGCCGGCGAGGTGCCCTCCACCATCTCGCTGCCCGCCCGATACGGCGCTTAGCGCCACAAAATTGCCGCATCCACTGCGCGAACACCGCTCATTCGTGCTAGACTGCATGGCGCAAAACGAAACTGGCGGTCTCAAAAACGAAAAGAGGCAGGCATGCAGATCGGGCTCATCAAGGAAATCAAGAACAACGAGAACCGGGTCGCGCTGACGCCGGCGGCCGTGCGCACGCTCACCGATGCCGGTCACCAGGTCCTTGTCGAATACAGCGCGGGCGAAGGCTCGGCCTTCACGGATGCGGACTATGAGGCTGCGGGCGCGCGCATGGTCGACACGGCCGGGGCGTGGTCGGCGGAGCTGGTCTTGAAGGTCAAGGAACCGTTGGAAAGCGAATATGGCTATTTCCGGCCGGGGCAGATGCTGTTCACCTACCTCCATCTTGCCGGCGTCGATCCGAACCTCACGCACGCGCTGCTGGAGAACGAGGTGACCGCGATCGCCTATGAGACGGTGCGCGGGCCGGATGGCAAGCTGCCGCTTCTGGCGCCGATGTCTGCTGTGGCGGGTAGCATGTCCGCCAGCGTGGCGCGGCACTATCTGGCGAAATTCGCGGGCGGCAAGGGGGTCCTGCTTGGACGGATAATGGGCGAGCCGCATGGCAAGGTGGTCGTGATCGGTGACGGCGTGGTGGGCCAGCACGCAGCGCACGCAGCCGTCGGTGGCGGCGCGGAGACTTACATCTTCACCTTGTTCGAAGAGCGTTTCGATGAACTTCGCGAGCAGATCAGCCCGGACGTGATACCTGTTCTGTCATCCGAGGAGACGATACGCGAACATGTGCGTGACGCCGACGCCGTGATCGGCGCGGTGCTGCTCCCCGGCGGGGCGCGCGCGCCGCATGTGGTGAGCGAAGATATGGTCGCATCAATGCAGCCCGGCTCGGTGATCGTGGATGTCAGCATTGATCAGGGCGGCTGCATCGAGACAAGCCGGCCGACCTCGCATTCCGACCCCGTATATACCGTGCACGACGTCATCCATTACTGCGTGACGAACATGCCGGGAGCATATCCGATGAGCGCAACCCGCGCGCTGGTGAAAACGACGCTGCCCTACGTGCAGCGGCTGGCTGACAGCGGCATGGGCGCGCTGGCATCCGATCCGGACTTCGCCGAGGGCGTCAACACCCACGCCGGCACGCTCACCATCAAGTCCGTGGCCGAGGCGCTCGACCTGCCCCACCGCTACCGGCCATTCGCGGAGCTGATGGAGACGGCCTAGACAGAAACGACGGGAGCGGGTTCGCTCTCGCCGCGCTCCGGCTCCAGCACCAATACCGGCACGCGCCGCGCGGCAAGCATCGCCGGCGCGAAGGTTCGAGCTGCGTGCGTATGGCTCATCACCATCAGCCGTTCGCCGATCAGAGCCAGGGCCTCCACACACACGACGGGGTCGCTGATGCCAGCGGCCCCGACCTGCACCGCGCGGACCGTCAGGCCCGCCCCGGCAAGCACGTCGACCTGTCCGCCCGTTGCGCCGTCATAGGCCTGAAGCACCACGAGCGGCTCGCCCGCCATCGCCGCAATGCCAGCGGCCGTCTGGATACACGGATCATCCGGCTTGGCAGCGATCGCGACCACCGGACCGGTTCGTCGCGCGATCTCCGTCGGCACGAGCAGCACGGCCGCGGACGAGCGGAATGCGGCCTCGACCAGCGCCGAGAACTGGGCGGTCGCCCGCTCGGCGGCGCTCCCCGGCTCGGAGATCATCACGATGTCGTTCGTCTCGGACAGGCTGGCGATGGCGTCGGCAATCGGCCCGCGCCGCACCTCGAACTGATGCCGTCGCGCCATCCGATGCGCCGCGGCGAAGAAGGCCCGCTCCGCCTCGCGCGCCGCCTCGTCCAGATCGCGTGCCATCTGCTCTGCCCGAATGGGGCGCCAACCGCCCCCCAACGGGCGGAATTCTCGCGCCACCGAGATGTTGCCCAACTCGCGCAAGCCAGCATCCTCCAGAAAGAGGCCGAACAACTCGACATCGAGAAGTCGCGCCAGATCTGCCGCGGTTTCGGCCGAGTCCCGTCTACTGCCCGGCGACAGGCCGAGGATCAGACGCCTGAAGTGGTGCGTGTGGATCGTGACCGTCATTCGCTGGCCTCACGCGATTGCTGCCTGGCGAATTCCCGGCGGATCGTGGCGAAGTGGCGCAGCTTGTCCTCCACGCGCCGGTTGACGCTGTTCTCGGGGAAATGGCCGTCGTCCCCCCGCTCGCCGGCATCCAGGCCGGTGAGGAGGCTGATGCCCTCATCGACATGGCGGACGGGATAGATGGCGAACGCGCCATTCCGGCACGCTTCGATGACGTCTTCGCGCAGCATCAGGTGCTGAACGTTGGATTGCGGGATCAAGACGCCCTGCTTGCCCGTCAAACCGCGCGCCTTGCAGATGTCGAAGAAGCCCTCGATCTTGTCATTCACGCCACCGATGGCCTGCACCTCGCCGCGCTGGTTGACCGAGCCTGTCACGGCCAGGTCCTGGCGCAGCGGGGCGTCGGCAAGCGAGGATAGCAGCGTGTAAAGTTCCGCCGACGATGCGCTGTCACCCTCCACGCCGCCATAGGACTGCTCGAAGACCAGACTGGCGAACAGCGACATCGGGGTGTCGAGCGCATAGCGCCCGGCAAGATAGCCGGAGAGGATCATCACGCCCTTGGAGTGAACGGGCCCGCCGAGTTCGACTTCGCGCTCTATGTCCACGACCTTCCCGGAGCCGGGCCGCACCTGACAGGTAATGCGCGTGGGCCGCCCGAAGCTGAAGCCGCCGAGCTGCATGACGCTGAGGCCATTGATCTGGCCCGGCTTGGTGCCTTCGGTGTCGATGAGCGCGACGTCCTCGAGGATGGACTCCTGCATCCGGTCGCGGATGCGGGCCGCGCGCTGGATACGCGCATCAAGCGCCTGCTGAACATCCTCGCGGCCAATCTTCTCCCGCCCCGCCTGCTTGGCCCGGAAATCGGATTCGATCAGCACATCCTGCAACTGCTCAGTCAGCAGTGAAAGCTTTTCGGAATGCTCGGCCAGCCGCGCAGCATGTTCAAGCACGCGCGCCACCGCCTCCCGGTCAAGCGCGCGCAATTCCTTGCGCTCGGCGATCGCGGCCACGAGCCGCGCGAGCACGGCCTCATTCTCCGGGTTGCGGCGAAAGTCGTTCTCGAAGTCTGCCAGCACCTTGAAATGCTGCTGCACTTCGGGGTCGAACGCCGAGAGCAGGAAATAGAGCAGCCGGTCGCCGAACAGAATCACCTTCAGGTTCATCGGGATCGGATCGGGCTCCAGCGAAACCGTGCTGGTCAGCCCCATGAAGCGCGCCACGTCCTCAATGGCGATCTCACCGCGCTGCAGCGTGCGCTTGAGCGCCGCCCAGCTGAACGGCTCGGTGAGCAGCTGGCGCACATCGAGCAACAGATATCCGCCATTGGCCCGATGCAAAGCACCGGCCTTGATGAGCAGGAAATTGGTGATCAGCGCGCCCTGGACCGGAATGTGCTCGATCCGGCCGATCAGGTTGCTCAGCGTCGGATGAAACTCCTGGACGATCGGCACATCGCTTTCAGTGTCGCTTTGCGAGACGAGGACGTTGACCTTGTACTGGTCGAACGGACTTCCCGCGCGGGTCTCCGGCATCTGCCCCTGTTTTTCGCCCTCGGTATTCTGGACGAAGGTCTCGACGTTCTCGACGATATGATCGCGCACGGCGTCGATGTGCTCGACCACCTTGGGCAGGTCGCTGAAGTCCTCCTTCGTCTCCTCTATGAGCTGGTCCACCGCATAGCTTGCCGTCTCCCGGTTGAGCTTGCGCAGCTCCTCGCGCCGCTCCTTCTCCCATTGCGGGATCTGATTGACGATGTGCTCAAGTTCCTTTTCCAGCTCCTGGATGGTTTCCTTGATCTCCTCGCGCTTCTCCTCCGGCCAGTTGTTGAACTCCTCGGGCGGCACGACCTTGCCGTTCTGGCTTGGCGCCAGCGAAAAGCCCATCGGCGTGCGCAAGATGACGATGTTCTTTTCCGAGGCCTTTTCGCGCAACTCCGAGAACGCCTCGTTCTGTTTGTTCTGGAATTCCTCGTCGATCGCGCCCTTGCGCGTCTGATATTCCTCGCTCTGGAACACGGCCGGCAGCGCGCTTTTCAGGTCTTCGATCAGCTTGTCCATCGCGCGCTGAAACTTGCGTGCCCGGCCGCCGGGTAGCTCAATGGCGATGGGCTTTTCCGAGTCCTCGAAATTGTTGACGTAAACCCAGTCCGACGGTGCCGCTTGCGGCTCTTCCCGCTTTTCCTCGGCCAGCAGTTCCTTCACGGCCTCCTGCATGCGTGCACCGTGCGGGCCGATCACGAACAGATTGAAACCGTCGCGGTCGACCTGGGTGCCGAAGCGAATCGCATCCAGGGCCCTCTCCTGGCCTACGAGGCCCTGCGCGGGGTCCAGGTCGGCGGTCGTCGAGAAGTCGAGATTGGACAGATCGGCCTCTCGGTAAAGGCGCTCCGCGGGCAGCGGGTCGAGAGGCTTTGTCTCATCGTGCATGGGCTGATCCCCGTCTTTCCGGTTCGATTTCGCGACCAGTCTCGAACGAGAAAGTGACCGGCTCTATGATGGCGATCAATTCGGGGTATACCTTGCCAGCCTTAATCGCCCGCCAGGCCCCTCTCCACACAGCGATTTCGATTGACAGAACCACCGGAGCAGGCGCTGGCTTAAGTATGTGCGGTGTCCCGCCAGGATACCGGCGGTCAAGACTTGCAAGCGAGAGACGAAGGGCATGGTTCGCTGGCGCGGACGCAGGCAAAGCGAGAATATCGAGGATCGGCGCGGCCAGCCGGGGCGGCGCGGTTTTCCGTTTCCCTTTCCCGGCAGCCGGCGCGGGCGCGGGATGCGCATCCCCCTGCCCCGCGGACGGGCCGGACGCAGTTCGGGACTTGGCATCCTTGGGATACTGGTGATCCTCGGCCTGCTGCTGCTGTTGGGCGTCGACCCACGCGTGATCCTGACCGGCGGCGCGCCGGGTCCTCAAGCGGACCGGGAAGCAACTTTCCCGGACCTGAACATCCCGGGCCTGCCCGATGCGGACGAGACAACCCGCGCACAGCGCCAGGTCCCCAAACCCGGCACGGGCAGCCGCAGCGATGATGAGCTCGCCCGCTTCGTCGGCGTGATTCTTGCCGATACCGAGGATGTCTGGCGAAAGGCGTTCCAGTCGTTCGGTCGCACGTACCGCGAGCCAAAGCTGGTGCTGTTCTCCGGCTATACACGCACGCGCTGCGGCGCGGGCATGGCGGCAATGGGGCCGTTCTACTGCCCGCTGGACGAGACGGTCTACATCGACCTCAGCTTTTATCGGCAGCTCCGTCAGCAGTTCGGCGCGCCGGGTGACTTCGCGCAGGCTTATGTGATCGCCCATGAAGTTGGGCATCACGTGCAAACGCTGCTCGGCATCGCGGACACGGTGCGCCAGGCGCAGCAAAGTGTGGGCGGACGACAGGCCAACGCGCTTCAGGTCCGCATGGAGCTACAGGCCGACTGCCTCGCCGGGGTGTGGGCCAACCGCATAGACCGGGAGAAAGGCATTCTCGAAGAGGGCGATATCGAGGAAGGACTCCGCGCCGCGAGCGCCATTGGCGACGACACAATCCAGCGCCGTACCCAGGGCCGGGTCGTGCCGGATGCCTTCACCCACGGCACTTCCGAGCAACGGGTGCGCTGGTTCCGCCACGGGCTGGAGAGCGGCCAGCTCCAGGCCTGCGACACGTTCCGCGCCGCGCGTCTGTGAGCGAGCTAATGCCCGCCGGGCGGGAACGAGATGGCCAGCGCCGTCGCCAGCAAGATAAGCACGGAGACAACCATCTCGACGATGAGCGATGTCCGCAATGCTTCCCGGCCGGTCTCGGAATTGCTTTCCAGCGCAGGTGTCAGGCGCCACCTGTTGAGGGCTGCCGTCGCAAGGATCAGTGCCACCGCAGCCAGCTTCAGCAGGAACGATTGTTGATAGCCGCTGGCGAGATCGAGCCGCCAGCCGGTCAGCAAGCCCAGAAGAATACCGCCCGCGATCACCAGCGCGCCCACGGCCCACGCCGCGAAATTACCGAAGCGCCGGACTGCCCGGGCGAGGTCCCGGGCCGGTGCCGAGCCGCTGGCGGCGAACAAGCCTGGCAACCCTCCGATCCACCAATGAACGGCAAGCAGATGCACGAACAATAGCGGCGCGAGCAGGGCCCTTGGATCGCTCGAAGCCGTGTGCCCCTCGATCAGATACGCGCCGATCATCGCCCCTGTCGCAGCGAGCCCCAGCGCCCGCCAGCGCAAACCGGCAACCAGCATGACGACCACCGCGGCCACCCGAACGACCGCCGCCTGGCCCAGCGGCGTCTCCATGCCAATCCAGCGCATCGACGGCGAGAGGGCCAGCGCGAGATCGCCACCGGCGATTTGCTGGAGAAACAGGAGGTAGCGCAGCGGCTCACAGATGATGATAAGGCCCGCGCCAAACCAAAGCTGCTTCCGCAGCGCGGGATCGACCAGCAGTGCGGGAAAACTCAGCCGAAACAGCACCGCGCCTGCGGCGAGCACGGTGCCGCCATAGACCGCCATCCGCAGCAGGACAGCGAGCCCGTCCGCCTCGGCCAGCGCCATCTCAGTCCGCGACAGTGAAGGAGAACGCGCCGCTCATGACATGCCCATCCTGTGCCACGGCGGTCCACTTCGCGTCATAGGTGCCGGGATCCAGCGTGGGTACAGCGACCTCTACCGTCTGGACGAACGCAGCGGGAAGATCGGATTTCGGCTCCACCGGGTCGGCATCCTGCGACCTTACGCGCACCAGCGTGACCCGGACCGCCTGAGAGAACTTTAGTTTGATCCGAGAAACCTCACCCTTGACGGTTTTGCCGTCTGCCGGGGAACTTGCGACCAATCCAGAATGCGCGTGAACACCCGGCGCTAAGGCCATAGCCAGGACAATGAAGGCAGCAAGCGCGGCAGATTTCATGTGCTATCTTTCCGGGATCAAATTGCAGGACGTTGCAGAATGGAACAAATTCCCCCTGTTCTGACGCATTTGTTTCACGTTCGCCCGATCCGTTCAACGCTGAATCGGCGGTGGGGGGTCTGAAGGGGTGGATGGTCGGAGTGGCAGGATTCGAACCTGCGACCCCCTCGTCCCGAACGAGGTGCGCTACCAGGCTGCGCTACACTCCGGCTTTTGACGAAAGCGATGCGCTCGTTATAACTTTCCGCTCTCCGGCTCGCAAGCGGCGCGTTGACCGCTTTTCCAGATGCGGCTGCGCGGGCATTGTCTGCGGTGCCGTTCTTCGCTATGTCATCTGGTACATGGGGTTGCGATGGGGCGTAGCCAAGCGGTAAGGCAACGGGTTTTGATCCCGTGATGCGCAGGTTCGAATCCTGCCGCCCCAGCCACTTGACTCTTGGCGTTTATACAGTCTGCCGGATCCCCAGCGCCTCCTCGATCACGGTGATCTGATCGGCCAGATTGATGGGCGCGGCAGATGTCCGGTTCAGCGCGCGATCTTCGAAGATGTCCCCGCCTTTTTCTTCGTGCCAGGCTGCCACGCGTCTGTCGCGTTCGGTAATCAGCGCCTCGATCTGGGGGCGGAACAGCGTCATCATGCCTGCGAGCCAGGTGCGCGTCTGTGCGAACGGCTCTTGGGGCTGCATCTCAAAAGCGCGAACACGCTCAATCACGTCTTCGGCAGGCAACCAGGTCTCACCCGTCACCCAGCGGTTGGTGGTGAACAGACCGATCGGCTGGCTGTAAGCGTCCATCGAAATGCCGATGAGATGGCACAGACTCTGGCCTCCCGCCGGCAGGTGGCCATTGTCATCGGCGGGCTGCGGACCCTCTACGCCGGCCGGCGCGAAGACGTGGAAATGCCCGTGCTCGCCTGCGCCCCGGTCATGCTCAGGGTGGGCATGGTAATAGAACTGCACGCCGGTTGCCGGGTCGCGGATGTCCTGAGCAGGATAGTGCGCCCAGGCTTCGAGCGCCGCCTGGCCCGGCATCACCGCCGTAACGACCGTCTTCCCGGCTTCCGCCAGAGCCGCGCTCGCCGTGAGCACGCGCTCAGCGGCTGCATGCATCGCCTCCAGCTCATCCCTCGGGCGCGCTTCGATCAGGGCCCTCAGGTCGCTCTCGGTCGCTGTCGTCATACCAACTCCCCTCATGAAAAGGGCGGGCACGCGCGGCCCGCCCCTTCTCGTTTTTGATTGGACCGCTCAGCCCTGCTTCGGCAACGGATCCATGCCGAGAATTTCGCGCACCTTCCATTCGCGGCTCGGCTTCAGGCCGACATTCCGACCTTCCTGAACGGCGATCTTTTTCGGAATGCCTACCGAGGCGCGATAAAGGGCCCAAGCCGCGCCGACGCGATTCGATGACTGGCAGTGCATCAGAATCGGATAGTTCGCCGGATCGTTGATGATCTCGGCGATCTTCTCGACCTGATCGCTGGTGGGCGCACGCTCAGACACCGGCACGTTGACGAAGTTCAGGCCGGCCGCGTTGGCCCGCTCGCGCTCCTTGTCCGAGCCTTCTTCCGGCGTGTTCAGGCTGATGACGGTATTGAAGCCCAGCGCCTTGGCGATGGCGTAACCATTGTCCGAGACAACGCCGCCCGTGCCGACATAGGGGGCTGCGCGAAGATAGTTTTTCACGACTCCCGGCATCGAGTCACCATAGGCCGCCTGCGTGTAGCCGGCCGGCACGTCGAACGGGTTGTCAGCGGGAGTCTCAGCCGTGGCCGTATACTCGCCCTTCTCCTCGGGCTCGTCGGCTGCTGCGGCTGGAGCGCACGGGTTGACCGGGGCGCATGGGTTGGCCGGTCCGCACGGGTTCATCTGCGCATGCGCGGCAGACATAACCGGCGGCAGCTTCAGGTCCGCGTTCAGGGCCGCGGTTCCTGCGCCCGCGGCGACTGCCGCAGCGGGCAGCATGGCGACGAGGGATTTGCGTTTGGACATGGTGTCGCTCCTTCTCTCAATCTGTGTTGTGGGTTGCCAGACTCACTCGCCCGGCTGCATCTGGCCGATCGGTGTGCCTTCTCTCCGCTCAGGTTGCGGCGGGGCGAACGGCCCGCCAAACCGCCGCTCCAGTCGTGAGCCGAGCATCCAGCCGGCGATCGCGATCACGATGAGCACGCCCAGCACGACCCAGCTCGGGACGCCGAACAGGTCAGGCAGCGTTTGCCCCTGCGGCCCCTGCGCGGCGGTGTAAAATGGCTGTAGCGGCTCATAGACCCAGGCAAAGCCGGCCACCCCGATCACCATGCCGAGCATGAAAACCAGCGCATCGAGCCGGCCGGAGGCCAAGCCCGCGACCGACGTGCCTGGGCAGTAACCGCCAATGGCAAAGCCCGCGCCGATCAGCAGGCCGCCGGCGCCCATCGCCCAGAAGAACGTTGTTGGGACGTAAACCGCGTTCAGGCCGAAGATGCCGAACACCTCCAGCAGCCAGAGGCCGACGGCCGCGACGAGCACGGCGGTGAACATCACCTTGAACACCGCCCAGTCCTGCAGCCGGAACTGCGCCGTCAGCTTGCGCGGGCTCCCGAACCCGGCGGCTTCGAGGATATATCCGAACAGCACGCCGGCCAGCAGGCCCGCGGCCACTCCGTTGTCGTAAAGCGGCTGATCCATTACTCCCAGACCCTCCGTGTCAGCATCGAGGTGATGAAACCTCCGATGAAAAACGTGATCAGGAAGACGAAGCCGGCGACCGCCAGCGTCGCGCTGCCGGACAGGCCGAGACCGGATGTGCAGCCGCGCGCAAGACGCGCACCGAAGCCGGTCAGGATTCCGCCCGCGAGCGCGAAGGTCAGGCGTGTTCCCACGCCCGTGCTCGGGCCGCGCTCGATGCTCGGGTTGAAGCGCCGGGCGGTGACGCTGCCGATCAGCGCGCCGATCGCCAGCCCAACGATTTCCCAGGTAATCCACGCCAGGAGCGGCGCGCCGGCCTGGACATAGCCGCCCAGATAGGCATTGGCCGCCGTGGTGGCGGGCGCCACCCACGCGCCAACCGCCGCGGTCAGGCGCGTGAAGAAGCCGCTCGCGCCGAGGCCGTGCCCCGTGATGACGAAGGTCAGCAGCAAGACGAGGCCGAGGCCCACGCCGGCCGCAAGCGGCGGCCAGTACGGTTGTGGTTGGTCGTTCCTCATGGTCCCTCTTTCCAGATCCGTTTCCGAGACGTTCCGTTTACCGAGTTCGATTCGCGCAGAGACGGCGCCATCATCGGATGATGGTCATGACAAAATCGAACAAGGTCCGGGGAACTGCGCAGAATACATGCCGCGCTAGTCCATCTTCTCCAGCCAGTCATCGACCTGTTTTTCCGCCTCTTCGAGCGTGATCCCGTAACGCTCCTGGATTTTCCCGGCGAGCCACTCGCGACGGCCCTCGATCTGCTCGACCTCGTCGTCCGTCAGCTCGCCCCATTTTTCCTTCACCCGGCCCTTCACTTGGTGCCAGTTGCCTTTGACCTGTTCCCAATTCATAACGGTCCCCGATTGCCATTTATGTGAGTCCGTCACGCAGGCGGCGCCTGCTCACGCAGCGCCCGTGCCGCGTCCGGACGGTCTGCCCTATGGAACACAAATGCGCGGCGATGGTTCCGCACGCGGCTTGACAGCACCGCGCTCACGCGCCCACGACAGCGCGCGACCCGCGACGACATCGCCACATTTCCGGGCTAAGCGGAGGAACGCGCAGGGGAGGAAAACATGCTTGGATCACGGAACGGGATAAGCGCGCTTCTGGCCGCCATGCTGCTTGCGGGCGGGGCGGGCGCGCCGGCGCAGGCGAACGCGTTGGAAGAAGGGCGACAGCTCGCCGAAGACATGTGCGGCACCTGCCACGCGATCAGCCCGGAAGACGAGACCGAGAATCCGGAAGCGCCGACGTTCAGCGAGATCGCCGGGCGCTATTCGGTCTGGAACCTGCAGGAGGCGCTGGCCGAGGGCATCGTGGTCGGTCATGAGGACATGCCGGAGTTCACGTTGAGCCCGGAGCAGATCAACGCGCTACTGTCCTACATGGACACGCTGACGCCGGAAGACGCGGCGCAATAGCGCATAGAAAACCCGGCGGCCGCAGGGCCGCCGGGTCCATCCGTTGGAGGATTGCTGCCCCGCTAGTCGATCGCGGCGTAGCCGTTGTCGAGCGGGATGTTCAGCCAGGCCTTGGCGCTCCAGGCCTCGAAGTCGTCCCCGCCGATGCCGTCATAGGAGCCGGCCGCGCGGAACTTGTAGCCATCAGGCGTGGCGTAGATAAAGCCGCCCTCGACCTTGGCGCGGAAGTCATCGGTGGATTCCGTGCCGGTGGCAAAGTCGATTTCATTGCCGTCGAAGTTCCAGATGCCCTCTACGGCGAGGTGCGGCTCCAGCGTCGCCCCGCTTTCCAGCCTCTTCGTGTAACCGAACTCCGGCCCGAAGGTGAGCTGGCCGAGCGTCACGCTGCTCGATCCGACTCTCTGGCCGAGGCTGTTGGTGAAGGCATCCTGATCCTGCGTGCCCCAGGCCACGCCGACATGCGGCGAGATTCGCCAGCCGTCGTAGTAGTACATGCCGGTCAGCTTGCCGGTCACCAGCCAGCGCTCCATGTCGAAGTCGCCGGTGCGGTGTCCCCCATCGTCACTTTCCAGCTCGATGTCATTGTCGGACTGGCCCCAGGCCGCGCGGGCATCGAAGATCAGGTTGTCGCCGATCTTCGCGCCGAAGTACGGGCCGACCATCCAGCCGGTGCCTTCAATCTCGCCCCAGACATCGCCGTCAATATCCTGGTCGGTGTGATCGACCTGAACGAGCGCGCCCACGATGACGCCCGGCGCTACCGCGTAGTCCGCGCCGACATAGAGGATGCTGAAGGTACCGTCGCGGTCACGCCCGGCGGAGTCGTCGCTGTAGCGCGAGATCTGGCCCTCGATCCACAGATCCCAGCCCGGCCGCGTCATCATGTACGGCGCGATGTAGGGATCGTCGGCAAAGGAGGACGTCATGCCGTCGCCGTCCTGCGCCTTGCGGATTTTGCGGGCGTCCTCGGCCATCATCGAGGCGCGCAGGCCGCTGAGGCTCATGGAGAAGCTGCCCTGCATGCCCTCCGGCCCCATCTCGCCGGACATCTTCAGCGGCGGCAGCGGGCTGGTGTCCTTCAGGCTGAGCGGCTGCTCTTCCTGCAGACGCCGCACGAGGCGGGCGCGATCCGGCCCGTGGGTGAGGAGAAGCTTGAGCGTGGTCTCGTTGAACTTCTCGACCTCCTCTTCCATCTCCTCGTCGACGTCGTCGAACCTATTAGTGTATGTACAGCTAACGTTCTGATCAGGTTGGATGTCGAACGATAACGTGCCTGACAGCCCGCCCCCTTCTTCAAACGTCACGCTTTCACCGTTGTCACACGAGATCGACGTCAGGTCGTAGCCTCCGGGACCGCCAGATTCAGACAATACAACCGGCTTGGCATTGTCGTCATCAAAAGAGATCTGTTCAACATGACCGCTGTTCACCGTTTGGAATGAGCCATCGATGCCGAAGGTCAAGTCAAAGTCGCTCGAAACCGCGACGCCTCCTTCAACGACCTTGACCAACTCCAATGTAGCTTCCGGAACACCCCTGTTCTCGACGACGCATGCAGCGGTGTCCCCGCCTTCAAGATTAGTGAGCGAGCCCTTATCCGCGGATGCCGTTTCCCCATTCTCCCCCTGGCTTGTGATGGAGCAGGAAATGACAGGGTCCAAAAAGCCCTCGCCAGGATCATTTTCCGTCACTATGAAATCCCAAACGTTATCGCCTGCCTCGATTTCGACGATTTTCTGTTCGGAGGTTTCACCTGCTCCAAGATCGAACGTCTTGGAACCAGAAAAGGTAACGCCGTTGACGCCATCAACGTTGACAGTGAATTCTCCGGCCTTGTCAGTAACCTTCTGCAGACTAATCTGTATTATGTTTTCCTGCGGATCGGGAACGTCCGCTTCGTTAGTGACAACACAGCTCGTGGTTTTATCAGCCTCGACAGGGATATTAGATAGACTAAATCCCCCTGACCCGTTTTCCACAACGGTTTCGTCAAGCGTACAGGAAATGTCTGGATTCTCCAGGCCAGTCTGAGTGAGTTCCTCAAGGGTAACAGTTCCCGAGGTCAAATTGCCGAGGTTGATCTGCACAGTCTCAGTTTCATCATCCTTTAATGAAACCTGCAACGGAGTAGGCAGACCCGCTCCCGTAATTTCCAATAGGAACTCACGGTCTGAGTCGGAATCGAATTGTTTTTCAATCTCAAGAGACGCGAAATTATCCGTTCCGCCACCGTTATCCGTACAGGTGAATGCGAACAGATTCGACAAATCGGCCGGCGCCTGTTCCTTCCCCTGCTTGTTCGTGCGTGGCGGTGACTGCCACACTCCTGAGGAAGCTTCGGGGTCAATCTCAAAAATGCTGAATCCATTGCCCGCGTGAATACCGATCGCGCAAACGTCAGTCGGAGGGTCTGTGAGGGTCCATGTTCCCTCAGTGCAGTTTTCCTCATTGTTCACGACCTTGAATGCGTCCTCCAGAGCCAGGTCTTTTCCGGCGGCGTCAATAACTGCCTGGGCCGCTGTAATGGCGCTCTCTGTACTCTGAGGAATATTTGATTGAGAGTCGCCAATTTGAGTGTTTGAACCGGATACTGTCTCGCAGGTAAAGTTAAGCGTTTGAGCTGAAGCTTGGGAGCTGACTTCCATCATAAGCGGGCCCACAAGGAGAATGACAGCACCAAGCACCGGCGCGCCTGATACTCTCGCAAGTGACGTGAACAGCGAAGCTAGGCCTTTGAACGGGCCCGAATTTGTGTGCCGGCGTGCCAGCATGGTATCCCCCCATCTTGTTGTTGGCGTCGCGGCCCGCGCTGGCGGCGAGGTGCCCATTACCCCGCCTGTCACGGCCCCTGACGCGAAAGCGACCACCTGGGCGGCGCCGCTCCCCTCTCCTTGTTGTGTGCCCAAAACGCGCGCCGCGACGGATCCCACTTGCCGTCACAACGCGAAAATCCCCACGCCGCCTGATGTTACGCGGTTTCCCACGCGGCACCGGCGTACAATGCTTGAGATTTCAGACCGAGTCCGGCCGTTGTTACAAGAATGAAGACATTAACAACCGGGTTTTGCTTGGTGTTTGCAGGCCACTGTGGCTGACACGACACTGTATTTACACGTGATGCAACAATATCTGCCGGTTTTGCACCAAATGGTTGCAATCGGCAGGAATGGATTATGCTTAACGGCGAGCTATAGAGACCTCACAAGCCTCACCAATTTTGATGAGCCGGCCGCTCCACAAAACCGCCATCTACGCCCATTACGCGAATCAGCGATTTGCCCAGGCGCAACAGTCAAGAGAATTGCGGAGAACGCTAGGAAACATGCGCTGTTTAATCGCCCTTCTCCTGCTCATTCTGTCACTGCATCCCGCGCCGGCAGCCGCGACGCTGACCGAGGACAGCGACAAGCCCGAAGCCGGCCTGAAATGGATGAAGGACTATCACCACGACCCGAAGCCTCAGGACGTGCCCGCCTTGATCCGCAAGCTGAGCAAGCAGGGCGCTTTTGACGAGCCCCAGAAGTCGGGCGTTTATGTCGGCTTCCTCGCCGGGGTGCTGCGGGAGAACCCCGAGGAGGCGGTCCAGCTCGCGGCGGATTGCCTGCCCCTGCCCTTCAAGGACCAGTGGCTGGTTGTGCGCGCCATCGCCTATTCCGGGCTGGACAACTGGAAACAGGTGATGATCGACTTCGCGCCCAACCTGCCGGAGCGCAAGCACCTGATGCGCTACTACATCGCCGGCAAGCTGCCCACGCTCGAACAGGTTCCCTTCACGCCACCGAAGGCTTCGACGCTGGACAAGGTCCGCCGGGCCTTCCGATGGGAGACCTATTTCGGCCCGGAGAAGGCCAAACCGGTGCGGATCAGCTACGCCACCCATCCCGAGTTAATCGACGTGCAGTGGGGCCTTTACTTCGCCACCGGCGAAGACATGCCGATCGCCTGGATCGCCGCGCTCCTGCCCTGGTCCGAGGAGCGGGACAGCCTCGACAAGCTCACCGCGGGCGGGATGGCGAAGTTCACGCTGGCGGTCAACGCATCGCGCGATCCCGACCTGCTGACGGCGCTCCGCCGCATCCAGCCACACCAGCGCGAGACGGTCCGGCGCATTCTCACGGAGGTGATCATCGCGGCTGAGACGGCGGACACGGCCAGGCTTCGGGAAGACGTGGTAGGGGCGATCGACGAGCTGCGCCAGAAAGGCCCAGGCTCGCGCCGAGCGGCTGCCTGGTGGGCGGAGATGGGCCAGGTTGCCTTGTCGCTCGGCTGCGTGGGCGCCTCGGCGGTCGGGCAGGTTGCGCTCGGCGTGCCCTGCGTTGTCGGCGGCGCGCTGTCCAGCGCAGCGCTGCGCTATCTCGGCTCGGGCAGTTAGGCGGGCGCTTTGAGGCCCCGCAGCATGAAATCCAGATGCGCCTCGCAGTAGGCATCCAAGTCGATCGGCTCGATCTCCTCGAACAGGATCGTCCAGATCGCGGCCGTCAGCGCAGGGCCGAAGATGATCTGCGGCTGGTCGACCGCGGGCGAGCACCCGAACTCGCCCCGTTCCACGCCATAGGCCAGGACGCGCCTGAGCGCTGCCATGCTCCGCGCGATCAGTTCGTCGTGGTAGAAGCGCAGCAGCCGCTGAAAGCGCGGTCCCTGCGAGATAATCAGGCGGAGCAGGTTGCGCTTCCTGGGATCAGTGATGACCTCCCTGTAGAGCGTACGGATCATCTGGCGCAGGATCGTCTCGGCGTCCTCCTCCGGCGCGGCGGCCATCGACTCAAAGCGCGCGACCATCGGCCCGATCACCGCGCGCACCGCCTGCTCGAACAGCGTCTCCTTGGTATCGAAATACAGATAGATCGTGCCCTTGGCGACGCCCGCGCGCTCGGCGATCGAGTCAAGGCGGGCGGCGGCGAAGCCCTTGTCGACGAATTCGTCCAGCGCCGCGGCGAGGATGAAACGGATTCGCTGGCTTTTCGTTTCTTTACCGTCCGTCGCCATGCTTGTCTCAATCTGGTCGCAGAGCACCGCCGCTGGCGAAATGCCACCCCGGAAGCGCTTGACAGTCCCCCGAGACACCGACAAGTTTATGACTGACCAGTCAGTCATGCAAGGCGTTCGCGCATGAGCAAGCGTTTAGCCCTTTTGATCGCGATCGCGGCGATCGGTGTCGGCGGATGGTTCCTTTACCAGCGCTATGTGGTGGAGGACGGTCCGGCGGCAGTGTTTTACGGAAATGTCGATATTCGCGAGGTCACGCTGGGTTTTCGCGTCGCGGGCCGCGTCGAGCGCATGCTGTTCCATGAGGGCGACAAGGTGGAAGCCGGCGAGCTGCTCGCCCAGCTGGACACCGAGCCATTCGAGGAAGAGTTGGCGCTGCGCAAGGCGGAAGTCGCCGAGGCTCAAGCCCAGCTCGCCAAGCTGGAGGCGGGCACCCGGCCGCAGGAGATCGAGCGCGCCCGCGCGGACGTCGAAGCACGTGAAGCAGCGCTGGAAAACGCACGGGCGATCTACGGCCGGCAGGAAAAACTTGTGCGACGGGATTTCGCCTCGCAGCAGGCGTTCGACGATGCGCTGGAGCAACTGAAGCGCGCAAGAGCGGCGTTGCGATCCGCGAAAGAGGCCCTGAACCTGGCAATCGAAGGCCCGCGCAAGGAAGACGTTGCCGCCGCCGAGGCCGCACTGGAGGCTGCGCGGGCCCAGAAGGAAGCCGCCCAGACCGCGCTGGAGGACGCTTCGCTCCATGCCTCAGAGGATGGCGTGATCCTGACGCGCGCGGTCGAACCGGGAACCATCGTCTCGGCAGGCACGCCTGTCTACACGCTATCGCTGAGCGAGCCCGTCTGGGTGCGGGCCTATGTGCCCGAGCCGCAGCTTGGCCTTGTCAGCCCCGGCACGCCCGTCAAGGTCATCAGCGACACCAGGCCGGACGAGCCCTACGACGGGCAGGTCGGTTTCGTCTCGCCGGTCGCGGAGTTCACCCCGAAATCCGTGGAGACACCAGAGCTGCGCGCGGATCTCGTCTATCGCTTCCGCGTGGTGGTGAAGGATCCGGATGATGCGCTGCGCCAGGGGATGCCGGTTACGGTGCGCCTCGCCGGGGACGCGACCGACAGAGCCGCAAAGGACTGAGCGCAATGGCAGAGCCGCTCGTCAGCCTGTCGAAGGTGTCCAAAAGCTTCGGCGACACGCGCGCCCTGCGAGACATTTCGGCGGAAATTCGCGGCGGCGTCATCACCGGACTGGTCGGCCCGGATGGGGCGGGGAAGACCACGCTGATACGCCTGATGACGGGGCTGCTGGCCCCGGAAGATGGCCGGATCAGGGTGCTCGGCGCCGACACCCTCGAACAGGCGCAGACCGTCCAGTCGCATATCGGCTACATGCCGCAGCGCTTCGGTCTCTACGAGGACCTGAGCGTAATCGAAAACCTCAATCTTTACGCGGACTTGCGCGGCCTGCCTGAAGCGGAACGCGCCGACCGCTTCGCCGAACTGCTGCGCTTCACCGGCCTCTCGCCCTTTACCACGCGCCACGCCGGCAAGCTGTCCGGCGGCATGAAGCAGAAGCTGGGGCTGGCCTGCGCGCTGATCCGCACGCCGCGCGTGCTGCTGCTCGACGAGCCCAGTGTGGGCGTCGACCCGATCTCGCGCCGCGAGCTGTGGCGGATGGTTCAGGACCTCAAGGATGAGGGTATCGCGATCGTCTGGTCGACCTCGTATCTCGACGAAGCCGAGCGCTGCGACGACGTGCTGCTGCTCAATCGCGGCGAGCTCCTGTTCGCAGGTCCACCCGCGGACCTGACCCAGCGCGTGGAGGGCCGCACGTTTCTCGCCACCGAAATCGAAGGCGTGCGCCGCGCCGCACTCGCCGAGGCGCTTGATACCGAGGGCATCATCGACGGAGTCGTTCAGGGCAGCGCGCTGCGGCTTGTGACCGCCGAGAAGCCGGAAGACGGCACGGCGGGGCTGTCCAGAATGCTCGGCGACTGCTTTCACGGCGCGGACCTGCAACCTGTCGCGCCGCGCTTCGAGGACGCCTTCATCAACGTGCTCGGCGGCGTGGCGGGCGGGACCTCGAGGCTGGCACAGCGCATCGATAGCAAGCCCGATGGCAGAGCGATTATCGAAGCGCAAGCCCTCACCAAGAAATTTGGCGACTTCACCGCCGCGCGCGACATCACCTTTTCGATCCCGCCCGGCGAGATTTTCGGGCTGCTTGGCCCGAATGGCGCCGGAAAATCCACCACCTTCAAGATGCTTTGCGGCCTGCTGAAACCCACCGAAGGCATCGGCCGCGTCGCCGAATACGACCTGCGCAAGGCGGGCGCAACCGCGCGCGGACGACTTGGCTACATGGCGCAGACATTCTCCCTCTACGGCGATCTCAGCGTTTTGCAGAACTTGCGCTTCTTCGCCAGCGTCTATGGTTTGCCGCGCGGACGGCGGCGCGAGAAGATCGAGTCGATGATCGAGACCTTCGACCTGCCGGGCTATCTGGACATGAACGCGCGCGACCTGCCGCTGGGCATCAAGCAGCGGCTGGCGCTGGCCTGCGCGGTGATGCATGAGCCGGACGCGTTGTTCCTCGACGAGCCGACCTCCGGCGTCGATCCGATCACCCGGCGTGAGTTCTGGACACACATCAACGGCCTGGTCGCAAAGGGTGTCGCCATCCTCGTGACTACGCACTTCATGGACGAAGCCGAATACTGCGACCGCATCGCGCTCATGTATCGCGGCGAGACCATCGCGCTGGACTCGCCCGACGCGCTGAAAGCGCAGGCGCGGACCGATGAATGCCCCGATCCTTCGCTGGAAGATGCATTCATCCACCTCGTGCAGACGAGCGAGTCGGACCGGAAGGAGGCGGCATGAGCCCAGCGGCCAGCAGCGGGCGCTGGCGGCGTTTCGGCGCGCTGCTTGTGAAGGAGTCGATCCAGATCGTCCGCGACCCGAGCAGCATCCTCATCGCCTTCGTGCTGCCGCTGATCCTCCTGTTCCTGTTTGGCTACGGCATCTCGCTTGATACCAATCTTGTCCGTGTCGGTCTCGTCGTCGAAGCCACGGACGCGCCGTCGCAAAGCCTGGCAGGCTCCTTTCAGGGCTCCCGCTATTTCGAGATCGTTCCTGCGCAGGACCGGCGGGAGGTTATTCCGAAGCTGATTGCGGGCGATATTCGCGGCATCGTCGTCATCCCGGAGAATTTCGGCGCCGAGGTCGCGCATGACCCGCAGAGCGCTCGCATTCAGGTCATCACAGACGCCACCAACCCGAACACCGCGAAATTCGTGGAGAACTACGCCCGTGGCGTCTGGCAGACCTGGCTGGCGCTTCGCACGCAGGAGGCGCCGCCGCAGGCGCCGGTGACACTGGAGCCGCGCTACTGGTTCAACCCGGAGCTTACGAGTCGCTATTTCCTGGTGCCCGGCTCGATCACCATCATCATGGCGCTGGTCGGCACGCTGCTGACCGCATTGGTCGTCGCGCGCGAATGGGAGCGCGGCACCATGGAAGCCCTGATGGCCACGCCGATTTCCATCCCGGAGTTGATCTTCGGCAAGCTTCTGCCCTATTTCGCGCTGGGGCTGGGCGCGATGGCGATGTGCACCGCGATCGCGGTGTTCCTGTTCGGCGTGCCGTTTCGCGGCTCATTCCTCGCGCTGGTGATCATCTCCTCGGCCTTCCTTGTGCCCGCGCTGGGACAGGGGCTTCTCATTTCCTCGGCCACGAAGAACCAGTTCATCGCGTCGCAGGTGGCGCTGCTCACGGGCTTCCTGCCGGCGGTCCTGCTCTCGGGCTTCATTTTCGAGATCAGCTCCATGCCCCAGCTCGTTCAGTGGATCACCTATATCGTGCCGGCGCGCTACCTCGTACCGAGCCTGCAAAGCGTGTTCCTTGTCGGGGACATCTGGCCGCTGTTCCTGCGCGACATCGCACGGATGCTCGCCATCGGCGCGGTCTTCCTGATCTTCACCGCGCTTACCACAAGAAAGAGTCTGGAGTAATGTGGCGGCGTCTTTTCGCGCTCATCATCAAGGAGCTTCTTGCGATCTGGCGCGACCCGCGCAGCCGGTTTGTCCTGATCGCCCCGCCGATTGCGCAGCTCTTTCTCTTCAGCTACGCCGCAACGCTGGAAGTTACCAACGTGACGATCGGCGTGATCGACCGGGATGCCGGGCGCTGGAGCGCGGAGTTCGTGCAGCGTGTGGACGGCGCCTCCACCTTCACGGCGATCAGGCGGCTGCCCGATCTCGACGCCGCGCGCCGCGCGATCGACAATCAGGACGTGCTCGGCGTCCTGCATTTCGATGAAACCTTCTCGCGCGACATCAACGCCGGGCGGCCGGCGCAGGTGCAGGTGCTGCTCGACGGACGACGCTCCAACGCGGCGCAAATTGTGACCGGCTACCTCAGCGAGATCACCGCCGGGCTGACCGCAACCAGCCCCGTGACGCTGGAGACCGAACCACCGCAAGCCCCCGCCGCGGCCGAGCCTGTGGTCGTTCGGCACTGGTTCAATCCGAATCTCAAGGATTTCTGGTTCATCGTCCCTGGCCTGCTCGGCACGCTCACCCTGCTGATCGTTCTCGTTGTCACCGGCCAGACGGTCGCGCGCGAACGCGAGCTGGGCACCTTCGACCAGATTCTGGTTTCGCCCTTGCGCGTGCACGAAATCCTGCTGGGCAAGACGGTGCCCGCCATGATCGCGGGGCTGGCGCAGGCCACGGCCTTCATCGCCTTCGCGGTGTTTTTCTTCGAGGTGCCGTTTCGCGGCTCGCTCGCCCTGCTCTATCTCGGGACGTTCATCTACCTGCTCGCGGTGATCGGGGTCGGTCTGTTCATCTCCTCGCTGTCGCAGACCCAGCAGCAGGCGTTTCTCGGCGCATTCCTGTTCGCCGCGCCGGCGATCCTGCTGTCTGGCTTTGCCACGCCGATCGAGAACATGCCGGAATGGCTGCAGCACTTCACGCAGATCAACCCGCTGCGGCATTTCCTCGTGATCGTGCGCGGTGTGTTCCTGAAGGGGATGCCGGCGGGAGATGTATTGGCCAACACCGTCCCGCTGGCGCTAATCGCGGCGTTTACGTTGCTGATCTCGGGTTGGCTGTTCCGCGCGCGGATGGAGTAGCGCTAGCGCGGCCCGGGGAGGAAGGTGCTCGTGCGACCGGTGATGGAATAGGCGAGCAGGCCCGCCCACTCCTTCGCCGCCAGATCGACGCGGCGCAGCCCTTCCGAAGCGCGCGGGAAAAAGCGCCAGAGGTCGTCTTCGCCGCTGGTGCGGTAATCGACCGGCCAGGGCATCACCTCGAAGCCGACGGCGCGGAAACAGCCGACCGCGCGCGGCATGTGAAACGCCGAGGTGACAAGCAGCCAGCGCTCGCCTGGTCGCGGCTGCACGAGCTCGCGCGTGAAAGCCGCGTTCTCAGCCGTATTCCGCGAACGGTTCTCCAGCAGGAGGCGCTCCGGCGCGATGCCCAGCCGTGTGAACAGGCGCTTTGCACCCGCCGCCTCGGTCGTGCCGGAATAGAGGATTTCGCCCGACCCGCCGGAAAACACCAGCCGCGCATCGGGGAAGCGCCTCGCCAGCGCCGCGCCTTCGCTGAGCCGCTCAGCGGCCTCATTGAGCGCCGTCACCCCGCGCCCCTTGCTCACCAGCGTGTCGACCGCCCCGCCCAGCACAATGATTCCGTCGACCGGTGCGTCCAGTTTCGGGCGCGCGAAGCGATCCTCCAGCGGCATCATCAGCCAGTGGCCGAGCGGCGAAAAGCCGGCGATCACATACAGCAGCGCGCCCAGCGCGACGATCCGCAGCCCCCAGCGCCGCCGCCAGATTGCCAGCACCAGCCCGCCCAACAGCAGCAGCGCGACCAGGCTGGAAGGCTGAACGAAGAACCAAACCAGTTTGGAAACGTAAAAGAACAGCCCGCTGCCGGTCATCGGGGCATCCCGTGCGTGGAAACCGCGCGGAGCCTAGCCGCTCACGCACATATGAGGCAAGCGGCACCCGCGCGCTCTTGCGCCCCTGCACGCCGCTCAGTAATTTAGGATTTCCGAACGATTCCGGCGCGATCGCGCGCCGATCCATCCCGCACCAGAAGGACTGCCGCCTTGAACCTCAAGCACAATGCCCTGCAATGCATCGGCAACACCCCGCTGATCCGGCTGACGCGTGCCAGCCAGGAGACCGGGTGCGATATCTACGGCAAGGCGGAGTTCCTCAACCCCGGCCAGTCGGTGAAGGACCGCGCGGCGTTGTTCATAATCCGCGATGCCGAACGGCGCGGACTGCTGAAGCCCGGCGGCGTCGTGGTGGAGGGCACGGCGGGCAATACCGGCATCGGCCTGACGCTGGTGGCGAATGTACTGGGCTATCGCACGGTGATCGTGATCCCGGAGACCCAGTCGCAGGAGAAGAAGGACATGCTGCGCCTGATGGGCGCGGAGCTGGTCGAGGTGCCGGCTGTCCCCTACAAGAACCCGAACAACTATGTGAAATACTCGGCGCGGCTGGCCGAAGTGCTGAACGAGCGCGAGCCGAACGGCGCGATCTGGGCGAACCAGTTCGACAATGTCGCCAACCGCTCCGGCCACATCGAGACCACCGCCGCGGAAATCTGGGAGCAGACCGGCGGCAAGGTCGACGGCTTCATCTGCGCGGTCGGCACGGGCGGCACGCTCGGCGGCGTGTCGATGGGCCTGAAGGCCAAGCGCGAGGACATCGTGATCGGCATTTCCGATCCGCTGGGCAGCGCGCTGTATCACTATTACGCTCATGGCGAGCTGAAGGCGGAAGGCTCCTCCATCACCGAGGGCATCGGCCAGGGTCGTGTCACCGCCAACCTGGAGGGTGTCACGGTCGATCGTGCCTATCAGATCGACGACACCGAGGCGCTGAATGTCGCCTATGCCCTGCTGAGCGAAGAGGGCCTGTGCATGGGCGGCTCCAGCGGCGTGAACGTCGCCGGGGCGATACGCCTTGCGCGCGATCTCGGACCGGGCCACACCATCGTGACGATCCTGTGCGACTACGGCCAGCGCTATCAAAGCAAGATGTTCAACCCGGCCTTCCTGCGCGAGAAGGGTTTGCCGGTGCCCGGCTGGCTGGAGCGTGAGCCCAGTGTGCCCGAGGTTTTCGTCGACGCCGAATAGCGCGCATAATCAAAACAGCTTGGGGAAACGCCATGCCGCAACCAACCCGGAACTGGCTGGTCAGCACCGACTGGCTGGCCGAGCATCTGAACGCGCCGGACGTCAAGATCCTGGATGCAAGCTACAATCCCATGCCCGGCATGCCGCTCGATGCGCATTACAACATCGAGCACATTCCCGGGGCGCAGTTCTTCAACATCGACGAGATCGCCGATACCTCCAACCCGCTTCCGCACATGCTGCCCTCGCCGGAGAAATTCGTTTCGCGGATGCGCAAGATGGGCATCGGGGACGGCGACAAGGTCGTGGTCTATGACAACGCCGGCATGTTCAGCGCGCCGCGCGCCTGGTGGATGTTCCGCGTCATGGGGCATGATGACGTCGCGGTGCTTGATGGCGGGCTGCCGAAATGGAAGGCCGAGGGTCGGCCGCTGGAGAGCGATCCGCCGCCCAGGCCGCAGCCCAAGCACTTCACCGCGCGGATGCAGGGTGAGTTGGTGCGCGACCTGGATGATATGCGCCGCATCTCGGAGCAGGGCGGAGCGCAGATCGTCGATGCGCGTTCGCCCGAGCGTTTCCACGCCATCGCGCCGGAGCCGCGCCCGATGCCGCGCGCCGGGCACATTCCAGGGTCGCTCAATCTTCCCTATGCCGCGATACTCAATCCGGACGGCACAATGCGCCCGCCCGAGCAGATTCGGCAGCTTTTCGAGATGGCGCAGGTCGACTTGAACAAACCAGTCGTCACCACCTGCGGGTCGGGCGTGACCGCATGCATCCTCGCCCTGGGTCTGGCGACGACGGGCTATGAGCGCGCCGCCGTTTATGACGGCTCCTGGACGGAATGGAGCCAGGTACCGGATACGCCTGTTGCGACCGGCGAAGAACCGTCTTCATAACGACGTACGCCTAGACCAGTGGCAGCTCAAGCTGCCGCGGTGCCTCCACGGGTCTCTGGTTCGGGGCTGGCCACGCATTCGGGCGCTCGCGTGCTGCCGCACCCTGGGCCGCTTCCGCCTCACACAACTGGCTGACCGTCTGCTCCCGCGCTTCGGCCGCCTGGCGCAACACGCGATTCGCGAGCGCGCCCAACGCATTCCACTGTTCCACGACTCACTCCAGCTTACGCACGTTACCCTTACACCACGGCACAAGTAAAAGCTGGGAACGAACTGTGGTTTTTTCGAGATCGCGTGGCTGATCTGCACAGAATTACACGGCTGCGAGATGCCGCCTTGCGAAGCGCTGCAACCCAAGACCGGCCAGCACCGCCAGCCCCAGCGAGATCACCGCATTCCAGCCCGCAAACGAAAGCCCGAGGAAGCGGAAGGCGGGCTCATCACAGCGCACAGTCTGGCCATTGCGCAGGCTCTCGATAAGCGCGCCCGTATCGGTGGAGACCTGCACACCGCCGGAGCAGCCCGCCGGGCCGGGCCACCAGCCCCATTCGACGCCGGCATGATGGATGCCGAGCCCAGTGTTCAGCAGGAAGGCCATGCCAACGACGGCAAGTGCGCCCGCTGCCAGCGCCGGCCGGCTGCGCACGAACAGGGCCGCGACCAGAGCCGCTGGAATCCCGATGTAGTAGGCCCAGCGCTGACGATAGCAAAGCTCGCACGGCACATAACCGCCTATATGCTCATACGCCAACGCGGCAAGGATCGTTGCGCCCGCCAGCGCGAGCACGCCGAGCGCGGCTTTCCGCATGCCGATCCGGCCGATGATATCCTGCATGAGCCTGTCTCCACACCGCCTCAAATGTATCTGAGCGCGAGGAAGCCGCCGAACAAGGCCACGAAAAACGCGAACGTGACAAGGCCGAGCCGGCGCTCGATGAAGCTGCGGATTGGCGGGCCGAACCAGTAGAGCAGCGCGGCGACCAGATAAAAGCGCAGGCCGCGCGCCACGAGACTCGAGAGCATGAAGATCGGAAAGCTCAGCCCGGTGACACCTGATGCGATCGTGATCACCTTGTATGGAAAGGGCGTGATGCCGGCGAAAAGCACGATCCATGCCCCATAGGCGTTGTAGCCGGAGGCAAACTCGTCGAAGGCATCCGTTTTCCCGTAGAATTCAAGGATGGGCTGCCCCACCAGCTCGAAAAAGAAATACCCGATCGCGTACCCGGCGGCACCGCCAAGCACCGAGCTGATCGTGGTCATCGCGGCGTAGAACCACGCCTTCGCGCGCTTGGCCAGAATCATCGGCACCAGCATCACGTCTGGCGGGATCGGGAATACCGAGCTTTCGATGAAGGACACCAGCATCAGCCACCACACGGCGAGCCGATGGGCGGCGAGGGCCATCACGCGATCATAGAGGTTTCTGAGCATGACGTTTTGCTTATAGACGCGGGCTCGCTTTGTCCATCAAAGCTGCGCGTCGGCTGGCGCTTTCGCGCGGGCAAAGGCTTTGCTGGCCTCTTATATTGACGGTAACAAGGCGTCGGTTATGATCGGCCTGCAAAGAGGCAAGGTGTATTTGCGCGGCCCCAGTGGCGGAATTGGTAGACGCGACAGACTCAAAATCTGTTGCCCGCAAGGGCGTGCCTGTTCGAGTCAGGCCTGGGGCACCAACACGCCGTTAAGAGCGGACCTTCCGGCGAAACGGGGAAAATCGGCGATGCGTATTGGGGCTGTTGTCGGCGCGATGCTGGCGTTCCTGGTAGCGGGCATGGCATCGGAACCGGCACGTGCGGCGCCGGCCCTCGTCATCGACGCCGAAACAGGGCTTGTCCTCTACGCCGAAGACATCGACCGGCGCTGGCACCCGGCGTCACTCACCAAGCTGATGACCGCCTATCTCGCTTTCGAGGCGATGCGAGACGGCAAGCTGTCCATGGAGGACAAGCTCGTCGTGTCGGAAACCGCGCACGCCCAGCCCCCGAGCAAGATCGGCGCGCCGATCGGCACGGAGATGAGCATGCCGACGGCGCTGCGCGCGCTGATCATCAAGTCCGCAAATGATGTTGCCGTGATGTTCGCCGAGAAGATTGCCGGCAGCGTCGCGGCCTTTGCGGACAAGATGAATGCGACGGCCAAGCGCCTCGGCATGACGCGGACGCGCTTCGTTAATCCCCATGGCCTGCCGGATGCGCGCCAGATTTCCACTGCCCGCGACATGGCGATCCTCGGACGCACGCTTTTGAAGGAATTCCCGGAATACGCCTATCTCTATTCCGAGCGCTCCTTCCGCATCGGGAGCGCCTACATGCGCTCGCACAATGCGCTGCTGCGCGTTTACGACGGGGCGGACGGCATGAAGACCGGCTTCATCTGTGACTCCGGCTTCAACGTGGTGGCCAGCGCGACTCGTGGCGAACGCCAGCTCATCGCGGTGGTGATGGGCTCGTATAACAGCCGCTCCCGGACCGAGCGCGCCAAGGCGCTGCTCGATCACGGCTTTGCGGTCTATGACTGGAAAAAGATGTTCGCGCCGCGGCTGGAACACTATGGCTATGGCAGCGGGCTGGATGCGCCCGCGCCGAAGCTGCGCCCCCTGGTTTGCGGCAACCGCGCGGTGGCGTTGCGCAAGCGCAAGGAGCGCCGCGAACGCACCGCTGTCGCCACGATCGACTAGCAGGCTCAGGCCACTGCCTTTTCCATCGGGTCGTAATTGAGGATAGGCCCGAGCCAGCGCTCGGCCTCTTCCACACGCCAGCCCTTGCGCTTGGCGTAGTCCTCGACCTGATCGCGGTCGATCTTGCCCACGCCGATATAATGCGCCTGCGGATGCGCGAAGTAGAGCCCCGACACGCTCGCGGGCGGCGTCATCGCGTAGCTTTCGGTGAGCGCAATCTCGGCCTGCTTTTCCGCGTCCAGCAGGTCGAAAAGCGTGCGCTTCTCGGTGTGGTCCGGCTGAGCCGGATAGCCCGGCGCGGGGCGGATGCCGTCGTATTTCTCCGCGATCAGTTCCTGGATCGAGAAGTTCTCATCCGGCGCATAGCCCCATAGCTCCTTGCGGACCAATTCGTGCATCCGCTCAGCGAAGGCCTCGGCCAGCCGGTCGCACAGCGCCTGCACCATGATGCGCGAATAATCGTCATTCGCGCGCTCGAACCGCTCCGCGATCGCCATTTCGCCTATGCCGGCCGTCACCGCGAAGCCGCCGATGTAATCGGCGACGCCGCTATCCAACGGCGCGAGGAAATCTGAAAGCGCGGTGTTCGCCCGGCCGCTGTCGCGCGCGATCTGCTGGCGCAAAGTGTGCAGTGTGGCGAGACGTTCGGCGCGCGTCTCGTCGGTGTAGACCGCGATATCATCATCCCCGACCGTGTTCGCAGGCCAAAATCCGACGACACCCTGGGCGTGGACCCACTGCTCGTCCAGCATTTGCTTCAGCAGCGCCTGCGCATCGTCGAAGAGCTGGCGCGCTGTCTCCCCGTAGCGGTCATCTTCGAGCACGCCGGGATAGGTGCCCTTGATTTCCCATGTCGCGAAGAATGGCGTCCAGTCAATATAACGGGCCAGTTCGCGCAGGTCGAAGTCACGAAAGGCACGCGTCCCGATGAACTGCGGCTTGGTCGGCTGATACGCTGCCCAGTCAATGGCGTACTTGTTGCGCCGCGCGTCCTTGAGGCTCACCCGCGCCTTCTGCGCGCGCCCGCGCTGGTGCGCTGCCGTCACCTTGGCGTAGTTGTCGCGGATCTCCTGCAGGTAGTCCTCGCGCTCCTCTGACAGCAGGCGCGAGACAACACCGACCGCGCGGCTGGCGTCGGACACGTAAATCGCCTGGCCGCGCTTGTAGTTTGGGCAGATCTTGACGGCGGTGTGCACCTGGCTGGTCGTCGCGCCACCGATCAGCAGCGGGATATCGAACTCCTCGCGCTCCATTTCCGCGGCGACATGGCACATCTCGTCGAGGCTCGGCGTAATCAGGCCGCTCAGGCCGATCATGTCGGCGCCATGCTCGCGTGCGGTATCGAGTATCTTCTGCGAAGGCACCATCACGCCGAGGTCGATCACCTCATAGTTGTTACACTGCAAGACGACCCCGACGATGTTCTTGCCGATATCGTGCACGTCGCCCTTCACCGTCGCCATGACGATCTTGCCGGCGGCCGGCTGGTCCTCGATACCGAGGTCGCGTTTCTCCTGCTCCATGTAAGGCATCAGATAGGCCACGGCCTTTTTCATCACGCGCGCGGACTTAACCACCTGGGGCAGGAACATCTTGCCCTCGCCGAACAGGTCGCCGACGACATTCATGCCGTCCATCAGCGGGCCTTCGATGACATGAATCGGGCGGTCGAACTGCTGGCGGGCCTCTTCGGTGTCCTCATCGACATAGTCGGCGATACCGTGCACCAGCGCATGCGTCAGCCGCTCGCCCACCGGCTTTTCGCGCCACGAAAGGTCCTGCACGCGCTTCTGCTGGGGCCCGCCCTTGAACTTGTCCGCGGCTTCGAGCAGTCGGTCGGTCGCGTCGTCACGGCGGTTGAGGATTACGTCCTCGACCAGCTCGCGCAGCTCCGGATTGATGTCCTCATAGACGGCGAGTTGGCCCGCGTTCACGATGGCCATGTCCAGCCCGGCGCGGATAGCGTGGTAGAGGAACACCGAGTGCATCGCCTCGCGCACGGGATCGTTGCCGCGGAACGCGAACGACAGATTCGACACGCCGCCGGAGGTCTTGGCGTAGGGCAGTTCGGTCTTGATCCGTCGGACGGCCTCGATGAAGGCGTTGGCGTAGTCGTTGTGTTCCTCGATGCCGGTGGCGACCGCGAAAATGTTGGCGTCGAAGATCACGTCCTCAGGCGGGAAACCGACCTGTTCGGTCAGCAGCTTGTAAGCGCGGGCGCAGATATTGAACTTGTGCTCGGCCGTCTCGGCCTGGCCTTCCTCGTCGAACGCCATGACCACGACCGCCGCCCCGTAGCGCCGGATCTTGCGCGCCTGATCCAGGAAAGCCTCTTCCCCTTCCTTCAGGCTGATCGAGTTGACGATCGACTTGCCCTGCGCGCATTTCAGCCCCGCCTCGATGACGGGCCATTTCGAGCTATCGATCATCACCGGCACGCGGGCAATGTCGGGTTCCGCGGCGATCAGATTCAGGAAGCGCGTCATCGCCGCTTCGGAATCGAGCAGACCCTCGTCCATGTTGACGTCAATGATCTGCGCGCCGTTCTCGACCTGTTCGCGCGCCACCTCGATTGCGCGGTCGTAATTGTCGGCCTCGATCAGCTTGCGGAATTTCGCCGAGCCGGTGACGTTCGTGCGCTCGCCGATCATGATGAAGCTCTGGGCTGCGCTGCTGGTCAATAGCTTCTCCCTCTTCTGGATTTTCTCGAGCCGGCCCTCGCGCGCAAAAGACCGGGTTTAACCATGCGCTGCGCGGCGCGAGCCGCCAACGCGGGGCTTGGCGCGGCAATCGGCTGGATTGGAAACGTGGCCGGGCCGCTGCCGGATGCGCGCTAGATGTCCTGCCCCTCGACGTCGCGTCGAAGTTCCTCGACGGCGTCCCGCGCCTCTTTCTTCAGCGGATAGACTTCGAGGACACGGCGATAGGCTTTCAGGGCGCGTTCTTTCTCGCCGAACTCGTTGAGGATGACGGCGACACCCTGCATGGCGCGATAATGGTTCGGATCAAGCGCAAGCACACGCCGCAGATCGCGCAAGGCGGCACGGAAGTCGCGTTTCTGGAAGTGCACCATCGCGCGCTGGCTCCAGCCCTCGGCGAACTCGGGCTCGGAGATCACGACGGTGTCGAGGATCGCCAGCGCGAGATTGTATTCCTCGGCGCTGATGAGTGACATGGCGCGCGCCAGAAGCAGGTCGATCGAGGGGCTGCCGCTGCTCCGCCAGACGCGCTCGATGCTCTGGGCCACGGCCTTGGCGCGTTCGGGCGACTCGGCCTGTTGCAGGCGCTGGTAAAGCGTGTCGAGCAAGGCGTCACGGTCCGGCGCAATCGAGTCCGGGTCGATGACGCCGTCCTCGGCGCCGGGAGGCAGTGACGGGCCTGGATTATCGGGTTGCGCACGGGCGAGCGTCGGGGCGCACACCATGGCGAGCGCCGCGACTGCAGATAGCAAGCAGTGACGCGACCGGGGTTTACTCATGAGCGTAGGGTAACACCGAAAAGCGCGCGGTCAAAATGCCCACACGGCGGGCGCCGGCGCACCTTCAGCCCTGGCGTGCCTTGCAGCGCGGATTCGTCTTGTTAATGATGTAGATGCGGCCCTTGCGCCGGACGAGGCGGTTGTCCCGGTGGCGCTTGCGCAGCGATTTGATCGAGTTTTTGACTTTCATGGCTTTTCCCATAAAACATTCGGCCGCGCCAAGGCAGCCGGCTTTCAATTCATTGGAGACATACGTGGCAGGCCGGTTAATGTCAACGCACCGCACCGGCCGCGCGGGCGGGCGTGGCGGGCTTGCCGCTATTCCAGCGCCGTCAGCCGCGAGCGCGCGTCCGCGTTGCCCATTTCCGCTGCCCGGCGATACCATTCCCGGGCCTTCTCGACATTCGAGGGGTCCCCGCCACGCACGTAGATATCCTGCAGGAAGCCGGGGTCGAAGCTCTGGCCCATCGCGTAGGCCGCCCCAGCGACGCCCTGGTCGGCCAGATAGCGCAGGATCAGCCGCGCACCCGCGATGTCGCCGCCCGCCATCATCGCTTCGGCGCGGTCGAACATCGACTTCTGCATTTCCGGTGACAGGGATGATTCCTTCGCCTGCGGCTGGTCTGTCCCATTGGTCGCACTGGTTGGGACCTCGCGCTTCGGCTCAGGGCCGATGCGTACATTCACGATCTCCTGCTCGCGCGCATCCCCGTTGCCGCGGATGAACAGCACCTCCATTGAAAATTCACCGTTGTAGTCCGGCGGTGCGACCAGTGCGACGCTCGAGATCTCGGCGGGCGACAACGCCCATGCGTCATCCAGCGAGACACCTGCGGTCAGCTTGAAGTCGTCCGGCAGGCCGCGAACCATAATGACGCGGAACAGGTCGCCGTCCTCGGGCGGCAGGCTGATCTCGAGGGGCAGCGGCTCGTCTGGCGGTCCGGAGATATCGGTGACGGAGAAGCCGCTCTGCTGGGCAAGGATGATCGGCTGCAGCGCCATGGCGTCCGGTGTCGCGCGGTCGGCCAGGCGGCTGGCGTCGAGCGGCGGGGCGGCTGTCGGCGCTTCTGCGCGGGCTGGAGGAGACTGTGCTGGCGCGGCGGCCAGGGCGCAGGCCGGCCCGGCAAGCCCGGCCGCAACGAAGGCGGCGACAAGCTTTTCCATCGGCCGAGACCGCGTCAGGCTGGGCGGGACGGCCTCCCGGACAGGCTGCTCACGCTTACCGATCACCCGGCCCTGTCTCACGGCGTCACCTCATTATTATCCTGCGCGCGGACGCGCTTGTTATCGCTCTTGAGCGGTTAGTCAGTTCCCTGCCGCCTGACGCTGCTGTCGCCACCTGACGAACTCGGAGAAGAGTGCGTCTTTCTCCTCGTCGGAAAGCTGCGTCGCGCCGGTCTTCTCCACCAGGAAGGCGTTGAACTGCTGGCGCACTTCCGCCGAGGCCGTCTGGCGGTTGCGGTCGAGCCACTCACGCGCCGGCTGGAAGCGCGTCCAGCCGGGCAACTCGGCCGCGAGGTTCACTTCCCGCCATTTCGGGTGGCGCGGCGCCTGCAGGAACTTTTCGAAGTTGGAGAAGAAAGCATTGATGAAGCGCTCCACCTTCGCATAGCGCTCGCCCTCCGGGTTCCAGTCGTAAACGGCCATCACCGCGCCCACGGCGATCGTGCGCACCGGGGATCCCTCCGGCACCAAGCTTGGATAGTCCTCATGCGTGAAGGTGGTCGGTAGATAGGCCTGCTGCAGCGCGGGGTCATAATCGACGGTAACGAGGCGGTAGCCGTCCTCCCGGTTCAGCTCTTCGATGGCGCTGGTCGGCTTGCCGGCAACATAGAGCGTCGCGGCGATTTCACCGTCCTTGATCTTCTGCAGCGCGAGCGGCTGGTCGTGATAGACCGGCTCGACCTCGATGCCGAGGCTCTCGAAAACGGTTTCCGCCGTCATCGCCGTACCGCTGCCTTCGACGCCGAAATTCACCTTGCGCCCGGCGAGGTCCTCGATACTGCCGATCTCCGGCCCGCCCACCACATGAAGCTCCTCATTATAAAGCTTGGTGATGTAGGCGATGCGCTCCTCGACGCCCGGATACATATTGCGCCGCTTGATGAAGCTGAGCACGTCGGACTGCACGATGCCGATGTCGATGCCCTTCAGATAGAGCAGGTCGGTAATGTTCTGCACCGAGCCCTGCCCCACGATCGGCAGCACGCGCAACCGGTTCCCGTCATTCAGCACGGAGGCGAGGTCCGTGGCGATGCGGATGTAGGTGCCGCCAATTCCCCCGGAGATCACGCGGACGGTGCCGCGGTTCACGCGCTCGACCATCTCCTGGTAATCGGTTTCGGTCTGGGCGGAAAGGGGGCCGCTCGTGGCCAGGGAGGAACACAGGATCAGGATAACCGCGACCCACAACTTTCCGAGCGAAATACGCGCTGGCATGTTTGCACTCTCCCTGGATACCACTTCTACAAGGTTCTGTCTGACCGTTGGCAACCGCGCCGACGGGCGCGCACTGCACCGCGCAGGTGGTCCGTGGCGGGTGAAGGGCCGGGTCGATCCTTATTGCCTGTGGATGGGTCCATCCCCCCTTGCCCTGGAAACGGCGTCTCGGATCGGCACACTGCGGAGGCGCGCCTGGCGGGAAAAAGTCTCTGCAAGTTAGCTAAAAATAGCCCTCTTATGGAAGAAATGTGGCACACGCCGCAGATCACAGCGTAAAGGTTTGGTTAACGATCACGTCTGCGTGTTCGCCAACCGGTGCTGCGGCGCCGCGCCCGGTGGCACGGGCCGGCCGCGAGTGCTAGACGTTCCTCATGAAGCGGCTATCGCACGAAATCGCCGAACTCGGTCGCGGCTTGCCGGGCGCGTTGCTGATCGCGGGGATGATCTTTCAGGCCGTGGTCGGCAGCGCCCATCTTGCTTTCGCCGCCGCCGCGACCGACGGCTCCCGAACGCCTGTCATCTGCGCCCTTTACGGCGATACGCCACCTGGTGCGCCCTCTGAAAAGCCCGGCGGGCCCAGTATGCCCGGAACCATGGCCTGCCCGGTTTGCGCAAGCAACCATCACGTCGCTGGCGGCTTACTGCCGCAGCTCGCATCCATTCCGAAGGCCATCGCCCGGAGAGACTACGAGAGCCACAATCTCAACGACCAGTGGCCGAATGATCGTCAACCGCGGCTTGTCAATTGTCGCGCCCCGCCGCGTGCCTGAAGGCGGCACGGAAACTATCCGCCCCTCCTCTCAGTTTGACACCGAAAAGGTTGCTCTGACGCGCCGACCCGTGCGGCGCGCCGGTCGCGCAAGCAACCGAAACCGAAAGCCTTTTGCCAAGGAGAGCAAGAATGAAAACGCTCGTTCATATCCTCGCCGCCTTCGCACTCTGCGCCTTCGGCGCGGCCGCCCAGGCGCATGACTACAGCTTCGGCGATCTGCGTCTCACCCACCCCTGGGCCAAGGCCTCCCTCAAGGGCGTACCGAACAGCGCGGCGTACATGACAATTACCAACAATGGGGAAACAGACGACACACTGGTTGCCGCGTCCGCAGATGTCAGCGAAGCGGTGGAGCTGCACACGATGACGATGAAGGACGGCGTCATGCGTATGCGCCGGCTTGAAGACGGCGTCCCGCTCCCTGCGGGGCAGACGGTCGTACTCGCGCCCGGCGGCAAGCACATCATGCTGATCGGGCTGAAAGATCAGCTCAAGGCCGGCAGCAGCTTCGAGATGACGCTGACCTTCGAGAACGCCGGCGAACAGCAGATTAACGTGACCGTGCGCGATCGGCAGCCCGAAGCGGCAGAAGACGGAGCTTGAACTGGAAGGGGCGGCGCGCGCCGCCCTTCCTAGCGCCGGTTGAAGTCCGGCAGGCCGATACCGGAGAACTCGAACAAATCCGCCGAGAGCTGCACATCACGTTCCAGCTCGGCAATGTCGACTCGGGTGTCCACGCCCTGAGCGTCGGTAATGATCCAGGACGCAAGCTCCAGCTCGGGATCAGTGCGGAAAAACAGCCGGATCTGACCAGCCGACTCGCCGGTCTTGTCCTCCATGGTCAGGATCAGCACGTCTTCACCCTTGTCGATCGACAGGATGCGGGCATCCTCCAGCAGATTGACCTCTTCGGACAGCAGCAGCTTGAACGGCGTTGATTCCAGCGGATAGCGGTCGGCGGTGCGGAGGTCATGGTTTTCCACCGCGAGGTATTCGCCGTTGGAAATAATCTTCATCCGGCTGGGGCGATCATAGTCGAAGCGCACCTTGCCCGGCCGCTTGAAAAAGAAGTCACCGCTTTTCTTTTCGTTGTTCGCGTCGAACTGGACGAACTCGGCTTTCGCTTCCTTCAGGTTGTTGAAATACGCGTTCACCCGTTCGATGATCTCAAGCGCTTCGGCGTCCGTGATCTCCTCGTCCGCGGCTTCGGGACGGACCAGGGTCTCGGTCTCCCATGCGCCGCCGATCGGGCTAACCGTGCTTTCCTGCGGCGCCTTTTCGGGCGTCCCGGCCGTCGCTTCCGGCGCCGGCTCGGCCTTGGCGGTCTTCTCCGCAGGTTTTGCTGCTGGATCAGGGGTGCTTTCCTCAGCCGCCGGTGC
The DNA here is from genome assembly GCF_003550175.1 of Dichotomicrobium thermohalophilum. Taxonomy (NCBI): domain Bacteria; kingdom Pseudomonadati; phylum Pseudomonadota; class Alphaproteobacteria; order Hyphomicrobiales; family Hyphomicrobiaceae; genus Dichotomicrobium; species Dichotomicrobium thermohalophilum. The sequence goes on along the minus strand of NZ_QXDF01000001.1, from coordinate 1,149,720 downwards.
GCTTGCCTGCTTCGGCGCGGACTTCTCTGTGCCCGGCACCGTCTTGGCATGCGTCGAGGAGCCAGCCTCCGCCGGTGGGGCCATCACAGCCGTCGCCGTTGCTGCCAGAAGGCCCAGGCCCAGCGCACGCCCAGCGGGCCGCCACGTCAAAGCTGCCAATCGTCCCCTCATGGTTCACCCCAATGCGTCTCGTGTTACCGGGTCGCCGGTTCGGCGCGCCACGCGCGCAACGCGGCGGGCCGCATCACCTCGTCACGGCCGCTTGGACCACAAAAGCGTCAAATTGGAGACATCGGCGCGAAAAATTCACGCGTCTTCGGCCTCGCCGATGAGGATTTCCCGTTTGCCGCCGCGCCCAGCCGGGCCGATGATGCCTTCGTCTTCCAGCCGCTCGATGAGCGACGCGGCGCGGTTATAGCCGATGCCGAGCCGGCGCTGCAAATAGCTGGTGGTGGCCCGGCGATCGCGGCGCACGATTTCGATGGCTTCATCGAGCAAGTCGTCACCCGAGGGCTTGCTATCGTTGCTCAGGCGCGGATCAACCGGATCATCCTGCGCCTCCAGAACGTCCGTTCGGTATTCCGGCGCCCCCTGCTGCTTCAGATGGTGCACAACCTTTTCCAACTCCTGGTCGGCGACAAAAGGTCCGTGTACGCGCGTGAGCCGGCCGCCAGGCGCGAGGTGCAGCATATCGCCAGCGCCAAGAAGCTGCTCGGAGCCCTGTTCGCCCAGGATCGTGCGGCTGTCGACCTTCGACGTCACCTGGAAGCTGATGCGGCTGGGGAAATTGGCCTTGATCGTGCCGGTGATGACATCGACGCTCGGGCGTTGCGTCGCCATGATGACGTGGATGCCGGCGGCGCGCGCCATCTGCGACAGGCGCTGCACGGCGAACTCGATGTCCTTGCCAGCGACCATCATCAGGTCAGCCATCTCGTCGATGACCACCACGATGTAGGGCATCGGCTCGGCGTCGATGTCCTCATGCTCGTAGATGGGCTGGCCCGTCGCCTCGTCATAACCGGTGTTGACCGTGCGCCCAAGCACGTCGCCGCGCGCCCGCGCCTCGGCAACGCGCTGGTTGTAGCCCTGGATGTTGCGGACACCGACCTTGTGCATCCGCTCATAGCGCCGGTTCATTTCCGCAACCGTCCATTTGAGCGCGGCGACCGCCTTCTTCGGGTCGGTGACAACCGGCGTGAGCAGATGCGGAATGCCGTTATAGACCGACAGCTCCAGCATCTTCGGGTCGATCATGATGAATTTGCACTGGTCGGGCGGAAGCCGATAGATCAGCGAAAGGATCATCGCGTTGATCCCGACCGACTTGCCCGAGCCGGTGGTGCCGGCGACCAGCAGATGCGGCATCCGCGCCAGATCGACGATTACGGGCGTACCGCCGATGCTCTTTCCGAGGGCCAGCGCCAGCTTCGCCTGGCTGTTGCGGAACTCCGCCGTCTCCAGCAGCGCGCGCAGATAAACCGTCTCGCGCTTTTCGTTCGGTAGCTCGATGCCGAGCGCATCGCGCCCGGGGATAACCGACACGCGCGCAGAAACCGCTCCCATCGACCGCGCGATGTCGTCGGACAGGCCGATGACGCGGGAGGATTTCGTCCCGCGCGCCGGGCGCAGCTCATAGAGCGTGATGACCGGGCCGGGGTGCACTTCCGTGATCTCGCCCTTGACGCCGAAGTCGCGCAGTGTGCCTTCAAGCTGCTCGGCCCGTTCGGTGAGTTCCTCATCGCTCAGCGCATGCTGAACCTGCGCACCAGAAGCTTGCGTGAGCAGGCTCGTGGGCGGCAGCGTGAAACTGCCCTTCGGATTGGTCTGGGGCGCCGGGGTCGCCGTGGATTTGGGCGCGAGAAATGGCGCGGCCCGAACCTGAGGCGGCGGTTCGCTGACCTGATGCGCGCGGTAATGCGCGGCCCAGATATCGTCCGACGACTCCTGCGCCGCGGGCTCCTGGCACGGGGGCGCAGAGCGCAGCGAATCGAAAAACGGTTCGATCCGCGCACCGAGATCCTGTGGCTCGACGTTCAGCGTCGGCTCCGTTCGCAGATCCGGCTCTTCACGGCGGCGCCCGATGCGGCGGAGCCGGCGGCGCTCGCGCCCATCCGGTTTCGGCTCATCCTCTGCGTCGGTCCAGCCCTGACCCATCCAGAACTCGCGGGGGCCTGCCGGCTCCTGTGCCTGCTCGCGCTCCGGCGCCAGCCCGCGCAAGACCTCCCCGATACCCGTTCCCGACCGCGTCGCCGCCCTTGCGGTTCGCTCGCTATCGAGCAACACGGCCATATCGCGCGGGCTGAGACCGCAGGCTGCCATCAGCGCCACGCCCCCGGCCAGACCGGCAACCGCTCCGGCTACAGCCTGTGCGAAGTGATCCGGGACGAAGCCAAGCGCATGAACGCCGCCGACCATCAGGAAATCGCCGATGATCCCGCCCAGGCCATGCGCCAGCGGCCAGGTTTCCGGCGCCGGCAGCGGGCTAAGGCTCATGGCAATCAGCGCCGTCGAAACCAGCCACAGCAGCGACATCAGCCGCAGCGGCCCGGCCGGATATTCGGCGGCAAGCCGAAACCCAAGCGCGGCCACGGGCAGGAACACCGTCACGGCAGCAAGGCCCAGCGACTGAATCATAAGATCGGCGACCGAAGCGCCATAAGCACCCAGCAGGTTCTCCGGGGGCTGCTCCGTGATGTGGTTGAGGCTCGGGTCGGCGACCGACCAGGTCAACAGGCTCGCCCAGCCGGCGAGCGCCAGAGAAAGCACGGCAACGCCCAGTCCACGCCGGAATAGCCTGGCAATTGCGGCTTCCATCGACGCGGGCAAAAGACGCCGGGAGGGTCGTGAAACGGTATAGGTGGCCATGGGTCCGCTCGTTGGACCGCCGCGATAGCGCGACGGTGAAACGTAAACGCGCGGTAAGAAACTGCCACCGCAGGGTTTACAAAGGGTTTCCAAAACGCAGAAAAACTGGCGAGTTTTGTATCAACTTGGTCCAAGGACCTCCGCGGTGCGCATCAGCCCTTCTCGGGTCGTGGCCGCGTCGCCGACCAGGGCAACGCGTATGCGCTCCGCACCGGGGATGGCGCCATCGGTCTCAACTGCCAGATAGGCACCGGGAATGACCTTCACGCCCGCCTCGCGCCAGAGGTGCAGCGCGGCCTCCTCCCCGCCGCCGAGCGCGCTGGCGTCAAGCCAAAGGAAGAACCCGCCCGCCGGCGCGCGGATACCGAGCGCCGACCCGGCGATCTCGAACTTTTCGCGGTAGAGCGCGCGGTTGGCCTCGACATGCGCCTCGTCGCCCCACAGCGCCGCGGAGGCGTGCTGCACGGGCAGCGGCATCTGCGGACACGCAACGTTGCGGAACCCGGCAAAACGCGAGATGAAGTCAGGGTCACCCGCGCAGAAGCCGGAGCGCAGCCCCGGGACATTGGATCGCTTCGATAGCGAGTTGAAGGAGACCACATTGGCGAGGCTGCCCGTCTCCGCGGCAACTTCCAATGCGCCAGGCGGCGGCGCGTCGCTGTAAATCTCCGAATAGCATTCGTCGAGGAACAGCATCACGTCCCAGCGACGCGCGAGCGCGATCAGTTCGTGCAAATAGGGCCGGCTGGCGACGACGCCCTGCGGGTTTGCCGGCGATGCGAGGAAGATCGCCGCACTCCGTGCCAGCACATCCTCAGGCACCGCTTCAAAGTCGGGCAGAAAGCCCGTCGCCTCGGTGGTCGGCAGGAAGCGCGGCTCCGCACCGCCAACAAGCGCCCCCGCCGCATAGGCCTGATAGAAGGGGTTCGGGATGAGCACGACGGGCCGGGCAACATGCGGCTTGCGCGCCAGCGCCAGGAAGGTCGCCGAGAACAGCCCCTCCCGCGAGCCGGAGAGCGGCAGGATATGCGCTTCCGGGTCGATCTGTTCCCTCAGCGACGGGTAACGCAGACCATGCCAGTTGGCGACTGCCTTGCGCAGACCGTCGGTGCCGCGAATTGGCGGATAGGGCTGCCAGTCGGCGGCATGGTCGTGGATGATGTCCGCGACGAAATCCGGCATCGGGTGACGCGGCGCGCCAATGCTCATGTCGATTGGTTCCGCACCCGGTTCGATGCTGCCGAGCAGGCTGCGCAGCCGCGCAAATGGTGAGCGAACCAGCTTACCCAGATCACAGACCATCAGATCAGCCCCAACTTGCGCATCCGCGAGCGGATCGCGCCCGGCTTGCGCCCCAGCGTCTCGGCGATCTGGCTGATCGGCGCCCCCTTGTCGAAGTAGGCCCGAAGGCGGTCTTCCTCATCGCGGCTCCAGGGTTGATACGCCTTGCTGCGCGCACCTCGGGTGTTGCCGAAGCGCGGCGCCGCCGGCGCGGGCGTCCGCCCGCCGGCATCGCGAATGAATTCGTCCTGGAGTCGGCTGATCTCACGGTCGTCGCGCTGCTGATGTGCGCGCAGCGCTGTCTCGGAGGCGCTGCGAAATTCCTCATCCTTGGCCAGGGCCTCCGGGTGAACGCGCAGCGCCCGCTCGTTCCAGCCCGCCAGATGCAGCCCCTCCAGCGACCGGACGCGCGACAGCGCCACGTAGCCCTGCCCGTAATCGAAGGCGTGCGAGAGATCGACCGCGGCGGCGTCAAGCGACATGCCCTGGCTCTTGTGGACGGTGATCGCCCAGGCGAGGCGTAGCGGCACCTGCGTGATCTTCGCCGCCGACTTGCCGTCCTCTTCCATCTGCCAGTCCACCGGCTCGGCCACGACCTTGCGCCCCTCGCGCGTGCGCACGACCGGCCACCCCTTGTTATCAAAGCCGGTGACAATCCCCAGCGTGCCGTTCACATAGCGGCCACCGGGATCGTTTTTGATGAACATGACCGCGGCGCCTTCCTTCAGGCCGAGTTCCTCGCCGGTCAGGCAACCGCGCTTGAGCGCCGCGACCAGCGGGTCGGGTCCGCGCGCCTTCATGTCGAAGACACGCGCGTCGCCGGGGACCTCGGCCAGTCGTGCAAGATTGATCCTGTCAACATCGCGATTGTGCGTGTAGAGGCGGGTGAGGTCGCGCGGCAGATCATTCTTGTCCACCCGGCGCTCCCCAAGCGCCTTGCGCTCTGCCGCACCGACGGTATCGGCACGGATCGCGCTCAGCAGTTCAAGGAAGCCGCCGTCATTCTGGCGGTGCTGCTCGGTCAGGTAGCAGACCGTGGGGTCGAGGTCGCGCCAGGCCTTCGATCCGTGCGCGAACAGCGGACCATCCTGGGGCCCATCCAGCCCGAGGCCGCCCGCCGGCTCATCCTTCCGCACGACCGGCGGGATCTGGAAAAAGTCGCCGACCAGCACGACCTGCAGACCGCCGAATGGCGCGGGCGAGCCACGCACATGCCGGCAGACCATGTCCACCGCATGCAGGACGTCCGGCCCGAGCATGGAGATTTCGTCGATGATGAGCACCGGGGCATTGCGGATGCGCTTGGCCGTGTAGCGGTTCTCGGCGATGCGCTCGATCTGCCCGCGCGAGATCGGCAGGCGCACGCCGATCCCGCTCCAGGAGTGGATGGTGCGGCCCTGAATATGCGTTGCGGCAATGCCGGTCGATGCGGTGATGGCCGGCTCAAGCCCGCAGGCGCGCAGGTAATCGACATAGCGGTTGACCGTGTGCGTCTTGCCGCTGCCCGGCTCGCCGGTGAGAAACACCGAGGCGCCGGTCTTGAGGATGTCGAGGGCGTCGTCCTGCTTCATGGATTTTATGGCCGGCTGGCGTTGCTGCATGCGAGCCTATCGACGGGTCGGGGCCTTGGCAATCGGACGTTGCGATCCCTGATCAGGAAAGATGCGGCCGTTATCGCCGCGCCACCGTCCGGATTGGCTGTTCGGACACTGTCAAGCCAAATTTTTTGATTTTTCCCCTTCCCAAGGCAAAAACTTTTGTGCTATTGTTTTCATGTCGATCGGATAAGCCAATCACCATCGGTAGTGCCCCCCCCCGTCTAGCCGACGGCTTATCCGTTCCCGCGCCGGCATCCCTCCCGGCGCACCGCGTAGTAACGCACATTGGCGCCCAACCATCGCCGGGGTTGGGCGCCCTTTTTTTGTGCGCATGCGCACTGCGGCTCTGGACGCAGGCCGTGGCCCGCCGTTAACTCACCCGCATGATCCTTCGGCTCGCAACCTGGAACATCAATTCCGTGCGCCTGCGCCTACCGCTCGTGAAGCAGTTTGTTGCGGCGTATCGGCCTGACGTGCTCTGCCTGCAGGAGACCAAGTGTCCGAATGAACTGTTCCCGCACGGGGAACTGGCCGAACTCGGGCTGGCGTATGTCGAGACGCACGGGGAAAAGGGGTACAACGGCGTTGCGGTCCTCTCGCGCGTCCCGATTGCGCGGGTGATGGCCGAAGACCTCGATGCCAGCGGGCACACCCGGCATCTCGCGGTCCGCTTGGAGGCGCCTGCGATTCAGCCGGTTCTCCATAACTTCTATGTCCCGGCAGGCGGCGACATCCCCGACCCTGAGGCGAATCCAAAATTCCGCCAGAAGCTCGATTATCTGCAGGCGATGCGCCGCTGGCTCGAACGCCCGGAGATGGCGGACAACGGCCCGATGATCCTCACAGGCGATCTGAACGTCGCGCCGCTGGAGACCGATGTCTGGTCCCACAAGCAGATGCTGAAGGTGGTTAGCCACACGCCGATCGAAGTGGATCATCTGACGGCGGTGCAAGAGAGCCGGCCGTGGGTGGACGTCGTGCGCCGCTTCATCCCGCCCGAGGAGAAGCTCTACACCTGGTGGAGCTACCGTGCCCGGGACTGGCGCGCCTCAGACCGCGGACGGCGGCTGGATCACATCTGGACGTCACCAGAGCTGGAGGAGCGGACGAAGGGCATCGAAGTCGTTAAAGACGCGCGCGGATGGGAGAAGCCCTCCGACCACGTGCCGGTCATTCTCGATATCGATCTGGGCTGACCTACGCAGCGTCGGCAATCCGCTGCAGCGAAATCTCCAGCGCCTCGAAGCGATCATCGACCGCCCGCAGTTCATCGGCAAGGCTGGACAGGCGCCGCACGAGCTTGGCCGAGAAGTGCTCGGCGATCGACGGGTCAGCCTCCATGACCTCGTACAGCGTGGCGCGCGTGATCGCCAGGGCGCGAACCGGCTCGGCCGCCACTACGGTGGCCGCGTAGGAGACCTCGGTCAGCATTGCCAGTTCGCCGACAAAAGTACCTGGCCCAAGCGGTTCCTGGAAGCCGTCAGGGGCCGACGTATCGGCGACCATCACCGATCCTTCGAGTATGACAAACGCCGCCGCGCCGGCCTCCTCGGCCTCCGTGATCGGCTGACCGCTGTCAAACCATGCGATGTCAGTAGCGGCTGCTATCGCGTCGATCTGCGCGTCGCTCAGCCCCTTGAACAGCTCCACATTTTCGAGAAGCGCCCGATCTTCGACGTGCATTTTGTCCCCCATCTGGGGAAACCATGATCTGAGTCGCTGCACTCGACAAGGGGGCCGCGGGCCGCCTACGGCATGAGTTTGTAGCCGCCGGCCTCAGTAACAAGCAGCTCCGCGTTCGACGGGTCCTGCTCGATTTTCTGACGCAGGCGGTAGATATGAGTCTCCAGTGTATGGGTGGTCACGCCGGCGTTGTATCCCCAGACCTCGTGCAGCAGCACATCCCGGGTGATGACGCTCTCACCCGCGCGATAGAGGTACTTGAGGATCGAGGTTTCCTTCTCGGTCAGGCGGATCTTGCGACCTTGCTGATCAAGCAGCAGCTTGCTAGCCGGCTTGAAGGTATATGGACCGATCGCGAAGACGGCATCCTCGCTCTGCTCGTGCTGGCGTAGCTGCGCGCGAATCCTGGCGAGCAGCACGGCGATGCGGAACGGCTTCGTGACGTAGTCGTTTGCGCCGGATTCCAGTCCCAGAATCATGTCGGCGTCGGTATCCTGCGCCGTCAGCATGATGATGGGGCCCTTGAAGCCGTTCTTGCGCATCAGCTTGCAGGCCTCGCGCCCGTCCATATCCGGCAGCCCGATGTCGAGCAGCACAAGGTCGACACGCTGGCTTTTCAGCTTGTCGATCGCGCCGCGCGCATCGCCAGCGATTTCGGTTTCGAACTCTTCGTGCAGCGCGAGCTGTTCGGCCAGCGAGTCCCGCAGATCCTCGTCGTCGTCCACCACCAGAATATGCCGCGGCGTGCTCATTCTGCGCTCTCCCGAAATCGCTTCTATCGCATTGCTTTACGATTTAGGCTCCGGCCAAACGCAAAGCAACATCCGGCACGGCTCACAGCAATGAAAGGTCGCTCGCGTAAATGCAAATTTGCGTGAATATCTATGGGCGTTCGCCGACAGCACAGCAGGGCATTGCGGTGGTGGGCCCGCTAAGGCTGCCCTGCGCGCTGGGTCGCGGCGGTCGACGGGCGCTGAAGCGCGAGGGCGATGGGGCAACGCCGATCGGGGTGTGGCCAATACGCGGAGTGCTTTACCGTGCGGACCGCGTTAAGCGGCCCACAACGGGCCTGACTGTCGCAGCCATCCGCCCGCATGACGGCTGGTGCGATGACCCACGCGACCGCAACTACAACCGTCTTGTTGCCCTGCCCTATCCCGCCGGCCACGAAGTGCTCTGGCGAGACGACCATCTGTACGATCTCGTCGTCGTGCTCGGCTATAATGACGTCCCGCGAAGCCGGAGCCGAGGCAGCGCGATCTTCATGCATCTCGCGGCACCCGGCTTCACGCCGACCGAAGGCTGCATCGCCTTCCGCGAAGCCGATCTGCGCAAACTTCTGGCCGCCGCGGGGCCAGGCGCTGCCGTGCGTGTGACCGTCTGAAACCTTACCGCGTGCGTCGCGGGTTCAGATACAGATCCGCTTCGTGGCTTTCGAGCTGAGGGCGCAATTCGCGCTTCTCCATGCGCTGCACCAGATCCTCGACATGAGCGCGACACGCCTTGTTGAAGCGCAGCATCGCGCAGAAAAGCTGCAGCACGCAGTTGAGAATGCGGTCGTCATGATCGGCGCGCAGCTTCACATCCCAGTGCCCGCCCAGTGTGACCAGCTTGCCGTTCAAAATGCCGATCCGCTCGTTGTTGTGGTCGTAGAGCGAGTAGTCCGGGCCGATGCTGATCCAGTGCCGGCGCAGCTTGTAGAGGAATGGCTCGCCATCCTTGAGGATGAAGAACGAGAATTTTTCAGGAAAGCCCGGCCATTTCCGCGCAGTGCGCTCGACATGGATAATCTGGTCGTGGCCCGAGACATTTACCGAGAAGGCCGTCACCGGGAAGCCGCCAGCCCCGAAGGAGAGTTGCAGGCTGCGCCCAATCATCAAGTCCATCGTCGCGCGCCAGGTCATCGAGTCCGAGAACAGCTTGATCACCAGCCGCCGGGCCATGCCCTCGCTCTCGTCCCAGGCGCCCTCGCGATAGCTGATGAGATGGGTGCGCTCGCCGTCCTCCTTCACCTCACCGAAGATGTCGCTGTCGGTTGTGAACTGGCGCGATTTTGCCCGGTAGCGCGAATGCTGGTAGATGCCGATCTCGGTGGTGTTGAGGTCGGTCCACCACAGATCGACCTCGTAATGCACCCAATCCTTCGTCGAGCCTTTCGCTGACGGGCCGGTCGCCTCCGGTGCTTTCTCGGCCACTGCCATGTGCCTGCTCCCCGCTGCCGTTGCCGAATCGCAGCAAGGATAACACGCCTCGGCCAGACACCCGCGCCGCGCGCGCTTTTCCACATGAGCGGCCGGTCACGGCTGCGTCATCGTCCCCGCTAAAGCTTTCATGCTGCAACGCGAAACGATAGACTCGCGTTGAGGAATTTCGATGCATTCGAGCACTGTACAATCACAAGGAGATCAATGATGGCGCGATACGTTGTCGTGGGCGCAAACCGAGGGATCGGGCTGGAACTGACCCGACAGCTCAAGGCGCGGGGCGAGGAGATCATCGCCGCCTGCCGCTCGGCCAGCCCGGAACTGCGCGAGACCGGCGCGGAGATTCACGAGCATGTCGATGTCACCGACGACGAGTCGGTGGAACGTTTCACGGCAGCGACGAAGGCGAATGGCCCGGTCGACGTCCTCGTCCACGTCTCCGGCATCCTCAAGGGCGACAATCTCGACACGCTCGACTGGGACACACTGCGCGAACAGTTCGAGGTCAACACGCTCGGTCCGCTGCGCGTGGCGCGGTCGTTCGCGCCGTTCATGAAGTCGGGCGGCAAGATCGGCATTCTCTCCAGCCGCGTCGGCTCGATGGCGGACAACACCTCCGGCGGCAACTACGGCTACCGGATGTCGAAGGCCGCCGTGAACATGGCCGGCGTGAACCTTGCGCATGACCTGAAATCACTCGGCGTCGCCGTCTTCCTGCTACACCCGGGCTTCGTGCAGACCGAGATGACAGGCGGGCGCGGGCATATCGGCCCGGACGAATCGGCACGCGGCCTCATCGCGCGGCTGGACGCGCTGGGCATGGATGAGACGGGCACCTTCTGGCACGCCGACGGTAGCCAGCTGCCCTGGTAGGGAATGCCTCATTGCGCAACGGAAAAGGCAAGGAAAACGAGCAATGCTGAAAGGAAAGAGTGCCGTCGTCACAGGCTCCACCAGCGGCATCGGGCTGGGCATGGCCGAGGCTCTGGCCGGCGCGGGCGTGAATGTCATGCTCAACGGGCTGGGCGACCCGGACGAGATCGAGAAGACCCGCGCGGAGCTGGACGGCAAATACGACGCGAAAGTCCTCTTTCACGGCGCGGACATGACCAAGCCGGACCAGATCGAGGACATGATTGAGACGGCCCGGCGTGAATTCGGCCAGATCGACATCATGGTCAACAACGCCGGCATCCAGCACGTCGCCCCGGTCGAGGAGTTCCCGGTCGAGAAGTGGGACGCGATCGTCGCCATCATCCTGTCCAGCGCCTTCCACTGCTCGCGGCTGGTGTTCGGCGAGATGAAGCAGCGCGGCTGGGGCCGCATCATCAATCTGGCTTCGGCGCACGGCCTCGTCGCCTCGCCCTACAAGTCGGCCTATGTCTCCGCAAAGCACGGGATGCTCGGCCTGACCAAGACGCTGGCGCTGGAAGGCGCGGAGCATGGCGTCACCGTCAACGCGATCTGCCCGGGCTACGTTCTGACTCCGCTCGTCGAAGCCCAGATCCCGGACACGGCCAAGGCCCGCGGCATCAGCGAAGAAGAGGTGAAACGCAACGTCATCCTCGAAGCGCAGCCGACCAAGGAATTTGTCACGACCGAGCAGATCGGCGCGATGACCGTTTTCCTCTGTCGCGATGAAGCCGCGCAGATCAACGGCGCATCACTACCGATGGATGGCGGCTGGACCGCGAAATGAGCGATCCGGCACCGGACGCCAAGCCGGTCAATCTGGCGCTGCAGGGCGGCGGCTCGCACGGCGCGTTCACCTGGGGTGTGCTCGATCGGCTGCTGGAAGATGGCCGCATCAGGCTGGACGCGATCAGCGGCACCAGCGCGGGGGCGATGAGCGGCGTGGTCATGGCCGATGGCTACATGCAGAACGGCTATGATGGCGCGCGCGAGAATCTGGGACGGTTCTGGCGAGCGGTCGCCGACAACGCGATGCTCAATCCGCTGAAGCGTTCGCCGATCGACGTGTTCATGGGAAACTGGAGCGTGTCGCAGTCGCCGGCTCTGATCTTCATGGAGATGTTTCAGAGCACGATCTCGCCCTACATGTTCAATCCGCTGAACATCAATCCGCTCGCCGACATCCTGGAGTCGGTCGTGGATTTCGAGCGGGTCCGGTCCTGTGACGATATCAAGCTGTTCGTCAGCGCCACGAATGTCGAAACCGGGCGCGTCAAGGTGTTCAACCGGCACGAACTGCGCTGCGAGATGGTCATGGCCTCCGCCGCCCTGCCCTTCCTGTTCCAGGCCGTCGAAGTCGATGGCAAGCCCTACTGGGATGGCGGCTACATGGGCAACCCGGCACTGTTTCCTTTCTACGACCATGAGGTGGAATCCGACGATATCGTCATCGTGCAGATCAATCCCGTGGAACGGCCGGGCACCCCGAAGACCGCGCGCGACATCATGGAGCGGCTGCGCGAGATCACCTTCAACTCCAGCCTGCTGAAGGAACTGCGCTCGGTCGACTTCATCAACCGGCTTATGGACGAAGGCAAGATGGCCGAGGACGGCTTCCGCCGGATGCGCATTCACATAATTGAAGCGCCGGAGGAGATGACTTCGCTCGGCGCTTCAAGCCGGATGAACCCACAGTGGGAGTTCCTTCACCACCTGTTCGAACTGGGGCGTGACGCTGCCGACACGTGGCTCGCGCAACATTTCGACGATATCGGCACGCGGGAGACCGTCGACATCCGAACGCTGTTCGGCGAGCTCGGCGCAACGCATGTCGGCTGACCCACAACCCCCTCGAAATATCATCCCGGGCGCCGCGCAGCACGTCCGTGATGCGCCGCTGACCCGGGATCAGGTTGGTTTCCCCTTGCAGCTACCCGGTCCCGTGTCGGCGTCGCGTCATTTGATGCCGCGCCGCGCACGGGATGACACACAACCGAGAGCGGATCAGGACGCCGCGCGGCTCTCCGGCGCGACGCGTTCGCGTTTGGCGATCAGCTTGTTAAGCGCCGAGACGTAGGCCCGCGCGGAGGCGACCATCGTATCGCTGTCCGCACCGCGACCGGTCACGGTCATGCCGTCCTCTTCGAGCCGCACGCTCACCTCCGCTTGTGCGTCGGTGCCCTCGGTCACCGCGTGCACCTGGTAGAGCGGCAGCCGCGCCTCGTGCGGGACGATCGCCTTGATCGCGTTGAAGATCGCATCCACCGGGCCGTGGCCAACGGCCTCGCGCGTCTCGTGCTGGCCGCCGACATCCAGCGTGATCGTCGCCCGCTGCTGACCGGTGCCCGCGATCACCGTCAGCGAGAGCAGCGTGATATTGTCGTGCGCCCTCGCAAGCTCGTCATCCACCAGCGCCTCGATGTCTTCGTCGAAGACGTGCTTCTTGTGGTCAGCGAGCACCTTGAAGCGGTAGAAAGTGTCCTCGAACGCGTTGTCGCTGAGTTCGTAGCCCAACTCCTGCAGCTTCTGGCGGAAGGCATGCCGGCCGGAGTGCTTGCCCATGACCAGCGTGGATTCCTTCAGCCCCACGCTTTCCGGCGTCATGATCTCGTAGGTCTGGGCATTCTGCAGCATACCGTGCTGGTGGATGCCGGACTCGTGCGCAAAGGCGTTCTTGCCCACGATTGCCTTGTTGTACTGCACCGGGAATGCGCTGACGGCAGAGACCAGCTTGGAGGCCCGCGTGATCATCGTCGTATCGATGCCGGTATGATACGGCAGCGTGTCCGCGCGTGTGCGCATGGCCATCACGACCTCTTCCAGCGCCGCATTGCCCGCGCGCTCGCCCATGCCGTTGATCGTGCACTCGATCTGCCGCGCCCCGGCGCGCACGCCCGCGAGCGAGTTTGCGACCGCCAGACCCAAGTCGTTGTGGCAGTGGGTGGACAGGATGATCTCGTCCGCGCCCGGCACACGCTCGCGCAGCATGGTGATGAGCGCGTAGAACTCCTCCGGCACCGTGTAGCCGACCGTATCCGGGATGTTCACCGTGGTGGCACCCGCCTTGATCGCGGCCTCCACGCAGCGGCACAGGAAGTCATGCTCGGTGCGCGTGGCGTCTTCGGCGGACCACTCGACATCATCGGTGTACTGGCGCGCCCGCGTAACGCTTGAGGTCACCGCCTCCAGCACCTCGTGCGGCTCCTTGCCCAGCTTGTACTTCATGTGCAGCGGGCTGGTGGAGATGAAGGTGTGAATGCGCCCGCGCTTTGCCGGGGCGATCGCCTCGCCCGCCCGGTCAATGTCCGCGTTCCCGGCACGCGACAGCCCGCAGATCACAGCGTTTTTCGCCGCCTTCGCGATCTCGCGCACCGACTCGAAGTCCCCCTGCGACGCCGCCGGGAAGCCCGCCTCGATGATGTCGACGCCCATCTCGTCCAGAACCGCGGCGACCTGGAGCTTTTCCTCGCGCGTCATGGAGGCGCCCGGAGACTGTTCGCCGTCGCGCAACGTGGTGTCGAAAATGAAGACGCGATCGCCCGGCGCGCCGGCCGTCTTGCTCGTGGTCTCTGTGCTCATTGTGATCCTGCCTCTTAATCCGATCCGGTGTCTTCGCCGGAGAAATCCTGTCGTCCCGTCGCAGTCATTATCCCCTAAGCACCCGTCCGGCTGGCCCGAACCGCCGATGCTCAGGGGCTGCTAAGGCTTAGAAGAGGCGTATTGAGGAGCGTTGGCAGAGCCGGACGCAGCGCAGCCGTCGCCGGGGAGAGGCGGCGGCGGTCAATCGCGAACGCGAAGGAAGCTGCTTGGTTCATGGCGAACACGTCGTGTCTCGGCACAAAACTCTGCGACTCCACTGTTTGTAATGCGCGCCAGGCGCGATGACAAGCCTTCGCAGCCCCATCCCCCGATGAACAACACCTGAATTCGCCGAACAGCCATCGTTCACGCGCGTGAACACAACCCAACAACGCGGTTCAAAACAGGTTCAGAGCGGGTTCGTTACAAAGATTTCGTCATCTCGGATGAGACGACACGAAAACCAAGGGAGATTTTCACAATGACGATCCGCAAAGTTCTGACGTCCAGCGCCATGGCTCTCGTTCTCGGTCTCGGACTGGCCGCGGGCGGTTCGGCCGCGATTGCCGGCGGCAATAGCGCCTCGATCGAGCAGTTCGGCAAGTTCAACCAGGCCGGTGGCGGTCAGAGCGGCTATGGCAACCGCATGAAGATCAAACAGTGGGGCTATGGCAACACGACCATCAGCACTCAGGACGGCTATGGCAACCGCACCTTCGTCGGTCAGAGCGGCAGTGGCAACTACGCCGACACTTATCAGCGCGGCAGCCGCAACGTGACCGGCGTCGCCCAGTTCGGCTCCGGCCACAGCGCCACCACGACCCAGACCGGCCGCGGCAACGCCGTGGGCGTTATCCAGGGCGGACACGGCAACCACGCCAACACCAGCCAGCATGGCAAGGGCAACGTGGCCGTGATCGTTCAGGACTAAGCCCTTTCTCTCATCAAGTCGGGGGGCGTGCGCGCCCCTCGCACCTGGCCCCATGGAGGCACGATATGACCAAACGCAACAGAAACATCCGGCGCGCGCTGGCCGGCGCCGCGCTGACCGCAAGCATGGCAGCAATGGGCGCGGGCTTCTCCGGCGACGACGCCAGCGCGGGCTGGTTCACCAGCGATCGCGTGCGCTGCGAGATCGAGGTGACGCCGCGGTCTTACGGCGTCGAGCTGCGCGGCGTGGTGTTCAGCGAGGAGAAGGTGTCCGGCCGCTACGAGCTGACGATCGAGCAAGAGGGCATGAGCGGCCAGTCGCATATCAACCAGGCCGGGGGGTTCGCGGCCTATCCCGGCAGCCCCGCCCAGCTCGGCATGGTGTCGCTCGGCGGCACGGGCACGGCCTATACCGCCAAGCTCAAGGTCCATGCCGGCGGCGAGACCTTCGTCTGCGCCAAGCGCATCGGCGGCCATATCTGAACGCGAACCAGGGGAGACGAGACATGAAACGTACCACACTTTGCGCCGCCGTGATGGCCGCAACCATCGGACTGGGTGGTCTGGCTGCACCGCAACCGGCCGAGGCGGGCGGCAGCTTCAGCATTTACGTTTCGCCGAAGAGCGAGAAGGGCCAGAAGAAGCTGTCCCGCGGGCTGCGGACCTTCTCCCACGTCCAGCGCCGCTTTGGCCTGTTCGGCGGCAACGACAACTCCGCCCGGGTAAGCCAGCATGGCAGCGGCAACCACGTCGGCGTCTACCAGCGCGGCGATGGCCATGACGCCAGCGTTGGCCAGTACGGCAACGACAACACGCTCGGCGTGTTCCAGTTCGGCAAGGACACGAACGCCAACGTCAACCAGTACGGGGACGGCCAGTCTGGCGTGCTGTTCCAGGGCGGCTGGTAAAAAACCACTTCTCCGGCGGCGTCAGGAGAGCGGCAGGATGCGGAATGGCAGCTTGCCGCCTTTTGGCGTGAGCGTCACCGTTGCGGCGATCTGCGCCGGCACCGGCCCGACATATTCCAGCCGGAACCGCCGCAAGAGCTGGGTCAGCGCCAGCGTGTTCTCGATCAGCGAAAGCGCCCCGCCAACGCACGCGCGCTTGCCCGCCCCGAACGGCAGATAGGCGTACTTGTCACGCGCCCGCGCCTTCTCCGGCTCGAAGCGGCCGGGGTCGAATTTTTCCGGCTCATCCCAGATACGCGGGTCGTGGTGAACGATATACGGGCACAGCACGATCTTGTCGCCCGGCTCGACCTTGTTGCCGTCCAGTTCGTCTTCTCCCGTCGCCTGGCGGATCAGGCTCCAGATCGGTGGGTAAAGCCGCATGGTCTCCTGCAGAACCGCGCGCGTGTAGGTCAGCGCCTGCATGTCCTCGAAGGTCGGCACACGGTCGCCATAGACCGCTTCGCCCTCGGCGCGGATGCGATCGGCCACCTCCGGGTAGAGCGAGAGCAGGTAGAAGCACCAGGTCAGTGTGAGCGCAGTCGTCTCCGTGCCGGCCCAGAGATACTGCTTCATCTCGTCCATGACCTGGCGCTCGTCGAACTCCGGCACGCTCGGATCCGCGGCGGCTTCGCGCATCATGGTCAGCAGCGTGCGCTCGCGATAGTCCCGCGGGTCGGCACCCAGCACCATCGGCGGGACGGAGAGCCAGTGCCCGATGGCGGTCGCCGCATCATCGTCGGAGGGAACCTCGGTCCACTCGCCCTTGACCTTCTTCAGGCGGACCTTCTTGTGGTTGAGCACGTCGGTGTAGCTCTTCACCGCCGAGAAGATGAGGTGCGGGTTGAACGGCACGTCCCGGTCGAACAGCGCCTTGCAGATCATGTTGGCCGCCAGCGACCAGGTCTCTTCCAGCAGGTTCACCGGCTCGCCCGTCTTCGCCAGTTCCGCCCAGCGGTCGCTGCGCTCGTTCACCGAGGCGAGCAGGTAGGGCATGTATTCGGTGTACATCTTCGGCTGGAACGCGGCCTGCTGCGGCATGCGGATCTTCTGCCAGAGCGCGCCGTCCACCGTGATCATGCTGTTGCCGAAGATCGGGCGCAGGCCGTCGAAATACTTGCCGTAGCAGTCGTAGCGCTTGACCAGCACCTGCTTGAACAGTTCCGGATCGCTCAGGAAGAAGATGCGCTCGTCGCGCAGATTGATGCGGATGCAGCCGCCGTATTTCTGGCCCATGCGCACCAGCGCGGGCATGGGGTCGTCCTGCTTGGCAAGCATCTGGAGCTTGAACCAGACCGTTTCCGCCTCGCCCAGCCCCTGAGCGTGAGTCTGCGCAGCGTCCATTGTCGTTGACCTTTCGCCGGTATCCCTCGTCGCGCGCACCGCGCGTGTATTCACCTGTCGGATACCACCAACCGCGCGCGCCTGTCCACTTGGCTGCCGATCGCGAAAATGCGGCAAAAATTGCCGTGTTCTCTATGCATCACCGCAACGAAAACCGTGAGCGCCGGCGCTGAATCCAGGTGGGTAGCGGGCTCTAGAGCCTTGCGATGGCGACACAAAATTCTTTCACTGTGAAGCGGACGCCGGATTTGGGCCCGGCGTTCCGGCCTGCGGTTTGCCGGCCGAATGGGGAGAGAACAAGGCACTAGAGTGTGGCGCCCTGCCGGTTCGCAGGCGCTGTTGATGGGGGAGAAAAACGTGTTGATGGGGGAAGTGCGTGTGCGGTCCCTGCTTGGGGCCGTGAGCGTTGCGGCGCTGTGCGTCGGTGCGCCGGCGGCGATGGCGGCCGATCTGCTGGATCGGGATGAAACCGCCAAAGGCGTTTACGAGACGCCGCATCAGTATTTCGTCGGCCTGAGCGCGCGGGGGCTGTACGGGCACATGGAGCGCGAGGGCAGCGACTTTTTCCGTGAGCTGCAGCTAGACGGAGAAACCGCGAAAGTCGTCGACCCGAACTTTGTCAGCTTCGACAACGATGAAGAGTTCTCGGGCTTCGAGGGCGAAGCGTTTATCGGCAAGCGCTACGGAGATTACGCGATCGCCTTCTTCGTCGGCGGTTCCGTGATTTCATCCGATGTCAGCGACAGCGGCTCGATCGAAGCCGAAGACCGAGACGACAGCTACTACCTCCACCTCGAAGCGCCGGAAGCCGACAAGAGCCGCGCTTTTGAGTGGGTCGACACAAACCAGTTCGACGTTAACGACTACGACTACGACAACGACTATGACCGGCGCGAGATCGCGTTCGGTATCCGCCCGACGTTCTTTTTCGGCAACGAACCTGCGCCGAGCATGAAGGACGTGAGCCTGAAAGACGCGCCCATGCCGGTCGAGGGCGGCTTGCAGCATATGCTTCAGCCGATGGTTTTCGCCACGCTCGGCACGGTCGAAGTCGACGAGCATTTCTCGGGCTTCACGGATAACGATCCACCTAACCAACTCCCGAACATTCTTACTAACGTTCCGGGGAACATCGAGTTCGCCTATAACAATGACATCGAGTCCGACTTCACGGGCATTGGCTTCGGCATGAGCGTGCGCGGACCGATTCATGGTGGCGGCCTCAAGATCGGCTATTTCGCCACGGCGAAAGCAACCGCCGAGTTCCATGACGCGTCAGCGACCGCTGACTGGTCCTATGAGCAGATCGGCGAGTCCGGCTTCGTGGTCATCACTTGCGAGGGTTCCCTTGATCCGGTTCCCGAGAACTGCCCCAAAAACATTAAAAACCAGTCGCAAGCAGGCTCCGAGAGCTCGACCGCGAAACTCAGCGAGGAGAAAACCGTCTGGACACTACATCTCGAAGGCGGCCTGACCTTCGGCGTGACGGAAGGCGTTAACCTCGAACTCGGCGGGCGCTACCGCCGCACCGAAGCGCCGCAGGTCATCATCGACGGCACGCAGGACGCCTACATCGCCTTCGAAGAAGCCGAGGAACTGGGCGGCTTCGTGGGGCTGACCGCGCAGTTCTAATCCTTGCGCCGAAGGCATCGGCGCAATTCGTTGTCATTGCCAGCCCGAAGCGCCGACGCAATCCAGCAGCAACCCCGTGTGCTGGATTGCGTCGCTCCGCTCGCAACGACTCAAACCGGTTCGGTGCCGCGCCTAGCCGCTCGCCGTCACGCGCACGGGCAAGGCGAAGGGGCGGGCCGGCTCCATCAATGCGCTCGCCGCGATGGCCTCAGCCGCCGCGATCATGCGACCTTCACGGCCCAGCACTTCGTCGGCGAAACCGACCAGCCGCGGGTTCGGCTGCGCGGTGGGCGAACTCTCGCGCAGGAGCCGCGCGATCCGGCGTTCATCCGTTTCCGGGTTGAGCGCACATACGATGGTGAAGGCGGCCGCAGTGGACCGGCTCACGCCCGCCAGACAGTTCACCAGGACCGGCGCGCCGCGGTCCCAGGACATCATGAAATCGACCAGCGCAGCGACATGCTCCGGCGATGGCGCGACATGCCCGTCGCGCGGTTGGGTGATGTCGTTCATGGTGAGGCGAAGGTGACGCTCACGCGGAACGCCCAAGGGGGTCGTCAGGTCGCGCATCACCTCGTCGTTGACCAGCGAGATCATGTGCCCGGGCCGGGCGCGTGCTACCACCTCATCAACCGCATCGAGGGGGCAGACATAAAGTGTTTCCGGCGATGGCGTATACATGATCTGGCCCGTTCGCGCCGATCAGCGTGTCACATCACCTGTTGAGCGCGCCCGGGCGGGCTGTCAAGCCCGAAACGCGCTTTCGACGAACGAGGCGTTGCACCTGACCGGCCACACCGACATAATGCGCGCATCGAACAAGCCTTGCCAGAATTTCCCGGGAGGAGCCCACAAATGTCCGACGACAAGATTTATCCGGTTCCCGAAGACTGGGCGAATAACGCTTACGTGAACCGGGCCCAATACGAAGAGATGTATCGGCAGAGCATCGAGAATCCGGACGAGTTTTGGCGCCACCACGGGTACCGGATTGACTGGATCAAGCCGTTCACAAAGGTCAAGAATACCTCATACGATCCGCACAACGTCGACATCCGCTGGTACGAAGACGGCACGCTGAATGTGTGCGCCAACTGCGTCGATCGCCACTTGGCCGCGCGCGGTGATCAGGTCGCCATCCTGTGGGAGGGCGACGAGCCGGATATGGACCTCAAGATCACCTACCGCCAGCTTCACGAGCGCGTGTCCCGCTTCGCCAATGTCCTGAAGAAGCTGGGCGTCAAGAAGGGCGACCGGGTCACCATCTACCTCCCGATGATCCCCGAGGCCGCCTATGCGATGCTGGCTTGCGCGCGCATCGGCGCGATCCACTCGGTTGTCTTCGGCGGCTTCTCGCCGGACGCGCTGGCGGGCCGCATCAACGACTGCGATTCCAACCTCGTGATCACTGCGGACGAGGGTGTGCGCGGCGGCCGCACCATCCCGCTGAAGGCCAACACGGACAAGGCGCTCAGCCACGCGCCGAGCGTGCAGAACGTGCTGGTCGTCAAGCGCACGAACGCCGATGTGCCCTGGACCGAGGGCCGCGACGTCTGGCTGCAGGAGGAAATGGAGCAGGTCTCGGCCGACTGCTCGCCTGAAGAGATGAGCGCGGAAGACCCGCTGTTCATCCTCTACACCTCCGGCTCGACCGGCAAGCCGAAGGGCGTGCTGCACACCTCCGGCGGCTATCTCGTCCACACGTCGATGACGCATCAGTACATCTTCGACTACAAGGACGGCGACATCTACTGGTGCACCGCCGACGTCGGCTGGGTCACGGGCCACTCCTACATCGTCTATGGACCGCTGGCGAATGGCGCGACCACGCTGATGTTCGAGGGCGTGCCCAACTACCCGAGCGCCTCGCGCTTCTGGGACGTGGTCGACAAACATCAGGTCAACATCTTCTACACGGCGCCGACGGCCATCCGTGCGCTGATGGGCGCGGGCAATGAGCACGTCACCAAGACCAGCCGCAAATCCCTCAAGCTGCTCGGCACGGTCGGCGAGCCGATCAACCCGGAAGCCTGGGAGTGGTTCTACAACGTGGTCGGCGAAGGCCGCTGCCCGATCGTCGATACCTGGTGGCAGACCGAAACCGGGGGCATCCTCATCAGCCCCTTGCCCGGCGCGACCGAACTCAAACCCGGCTCCGCCACCCTGCCCTTCTTCGGCGTGCAGCCCGCGCTGGTGGACAACCAGGGCAACCTTATCGAAGGCGCCGGCGCGGGCAACCTGGTGCTCCGCGACTCGTGGCCGGGCCAGATGCGCACGGTCTATCGCGACCATGAGCGCTTCGTACAGACCTACTTCAGCACCTATCCGGGGATGTACTTCACCGGCGACGGCGCGAAGCGCGACGAGGACGGCTACTACTGGGTCACCGGCCGGGTCGATGACGTGCTGAACGTCTCCGGGCACCGGATGGGCACCGCGGAGATCGAATCGGCACTGGTGGCGCATCCCAAGGTCTCCGAGGCGGCGGTCGTCGGCTATCCGCACGACATCAAGGGCCAGGGCATCTATGTCTACGTGACCCTGATGGCCGGCGAGGAGCCGAACGAGGACCTGCGCAAGGAACTGCGTGACTGGGTGCGTCAGGAGATCGGCCCGATCGCCTCGCCTGACATCATCCAGTTCGCCAGCGGCCTGCCCAAGACCCGCTCGGGCAAGATCATGCGCCGCATCCTGCGCAAGATCGCCGAGGACGACTTCTCCAATCTCGGCGACACCTCGACGCTGGCCGAGCCCGGCGTGGTCAACGAGCTGATCGAGCATCGTCAGAACCGCGCATCCGCGTAAAACCGGATCAGGCGGCGGCGGCTTCAGACCCGCCCCGCCGTTGGCGCGGCCCGCACCTGCGGGCCGCATCTTTATTTCGGCAGTTGAATCGCTACATCTGGCCTGCGGACGCTTAGGCGCCAGCGGCGCGCACGGAGGCATCATGTTCGGACGCAGTTATTACCTTTTTTCCCTGCTGGGTTTCCGCATCGGACTGGACGCCTCCTGGTTCATTCTTGCGTTCCTGATCGTCTGGTCGCTCTCGACCGGCTATTTCCCAGCCGTGATCGAGGGCCTGCCGCAAGTCACGTATCTCTGGATGGGCGTGCTTGGCGCGCTCGGTCTGTTTGCGTCGCTGATCTTCCACGAACTGGCGCACGCGGTCGTCGCGCGGCAATACGACCTGCGCATCTCCGGCATAACCCTGTTCGTTTTCGGCGGCGTCGCCCAGCTTGAGGAGGAGCCGCGCACGGCAAAAGCCGAGTTTCTTGTCGCCATCGCCGGGCCGATCGCGAGCATCCTGCTGTCCGCGCTGTTCTTTGGCGTCAGCGCGAGCGGCATTTTCGGCGGGATTGACCCGCTGTTGGCCGTTATCGGCTACCTGGCGATAATCAATTTCATTCTGGCGGCCTTCAACATGGTGCCAGCCTTCCCCCTTGATGGCGGCCGTATCCTGCGGGCGATCCTGTGGTGGTGGAGCGGGAACATGTCCCGGGCCACACGCATGGCCGCGACGGTCGGCGGGGGCCTGGGCATCGCGCTGATGGCGTTTGGCGCCTACAACGCCTTCACGGGCATCGTCGTGGCCGGCATGTGGCAGATCCTGATCGGCTTCTTCATCTACCGCGCTGCAGGAATGGCGCGCGAACAGGCTGGGAATCTTCCCGGCCCGGGCCACGCACATATCGGAGCGATAATTGATCGCGATCAGCCTCGGGTTCCCGCCGACGCCTCGCTGGAGACGGCCGCGCAGGACTATTTCTACCGGCTGCGCCCGCGCATCCTGCTTGTGGAAGACGGCGAACGGGTCGTCGGGACGCTCACCCTGGGCGACTACGCCCACGTCCCCAAGATGCAGTGGGGCGACATCCCGGTGCGACAAGTGATGCAGCCGCTGACCGATCAACCCATGGCCCAGCCGGCGGAACCGGCCAAAGAGGTGCTCAAGCGCATGGTCCGTGAAGGGCATACACATGTCGTGATCGTGGATACGGGGCGCGTGGTCGGTGTGTTGAGCCGGCGCGACATCATGAATTTCGTCGAGCCGCAGGAAGAGCGCAGCGCGAGCACGGCGACCGCGCAACAGGCGGAATGATGTTCGCAGGGCCTTGCATTCGCTGATCGTTTACGCCATAAAAAGGGTGAAGGTGCATAGCGCCGTCACCTCTCAGAATGCGGGTGTAGCTCAGGGGTAGAGCACAACCTTGCCAAGGTTGGGGTCGTGGGTTCGAATCCCATCGCCCGCTCCATTAAAATCAAGCACTTAGCCGATCGAGAGCGCCGCGCAGCTTCCTTAGGGTAGCAGCGAGAGCGCGGCAATGCGCGCAGGGGCGGCAGTAGGTTGCACCGACGTACGCCCCAATTCTCGTCCTGACAGAATACTGCAGACCCCGGCCCCGACACGCTTGACACGTCCAGGTCCACGCCCCGAGCATGGCAGCACGCTCAAGGAGAAGGCGATGACCGAGGCGAAGAAAGCGACGGCAGTGGGCATCAACCACGTAGCGCTGGAGGTCGGCGACATCGACGAGGCGCTGGCGTTCTACGGCAGCTTCCTGAACTTCACGCTGCGCAGCAAAAGCGAAAAGATGGCCTTCATCGACCTCGGCGACCAGTTCATCGCCTTGGCAGAGGCGCCTGATAGCGCGCGCGACCGAGAGCGGCATTTCGGGCTGGTCGTCGATGACAAGGATGCGGCGCGACGGGCGGTTGAGACGCTGGGCGTGGAGACCGTCTCCGACCGGTTTCTCGATTTCCTCGATCCCTGGGGCAACCGGATCCAGATCGTCGGCTACGAGGACATCCAGTTCACCAAGGCGCCGCACGTCCTGCGCGGCATGGGCCTGGAGAGCCTTTCAAAGACCGAAAGCGCGATCAGGGCGCTGGCCGAGAAAGGCATGGCGCCGCAGGGTCAGGATTCATCCTAGCCAGTCTCATCGTCCGTTCGCCGCCAGGAATAAAGGGTTTCGGTGCCCTCGGGCGTTTCAAATACGAGCACCTCGAACACCCCGCCTTTCCCGCCAACGAACAGATACTTGGCGCGCCTCGCATTCTCGTCGCTGTCTTCCTTGAGAGCACCCTTGTAGATCATAAGAGTGCGCTCGTACCACTCGCAGCGCGGTACCTCGGTGGTCGCGTTGAACCGCGAAAGGGCGGCGGCGCGTGACATCTTCGGATTGGTGGAGGCCAGATGCTGGAACTCCTCCGCATCAACGGGTTCCTGGCAAAGGTAGCCTTCGACATCGACTTCCGTGCTAGTTTGCGCGCTGGCCAAATGCGCGGCGAAAACTGCCAAAGCCACGAGCGGGAGCCACTTCAAGCCCGAATATCTGCTCACGGGGGCATCCTTTCTCTGAATGTTTCGCCGGGGTTTTAAAGCTATGCGTCCCACAAGCCCGACAAAACCGCGCCCCGTGCGCGTCGAGCTTCCGACTTTACTGTACCATAGATTTTCGCGGTCTTCAGGCGCACCAGAACGGGATCGCTTTGGCTGCCTCCCGCGTTCATCAGGCAGCCCCCTAAAATGCGGGCCTCTGCCGGACATGCCCCTTGGCTTTCGGCAGAACGGAATGACACCAGGGAGGAATTGCACATGCGCGTCTTGTTTTTCGCGGCAACGCTGACCCTTGCGGTCACCAGCAACGCCGAGAGCCAGGAGCTGAAGGGCGGTCCCGGAGATGCGGCGCGCGGCGAACAGGCTTATCAAACAACCTGCCTTCGGTGCCACGGACCGTCACAGCGCATCAGGTCGCGCATCCCCGGCGATACGGCGGCGGAAAAGGCGCGGTGGCTTGATGCGTTCCTCGGCAGGCACTATGCGGAAGACGACAAGTTGCGCGCAGACCTGATCGCCTTTCTTGCACAGTGAGTTCATGACGATGGTTGTCCGCTTCTGAACGATTGACCCCGGCGCTTCCAGCACGGACGTATCGCGCAGACGCACAACGGCGAAGCTGGGCCGCGAAGGGCTTCGGCTTGCGCAACGGTTCGGTGGTGGGCTTAGAGTCGCAGGTGGTTCCTGCGCTGCGTTCCGCATGACCTGTTCGGAAAATTGGAGACATTAAAGACGATGACAAAACAGCATTATCACGTCCCGACTGCTGCGCCTGCGCCGCCGACCGCTTGGTACAGTCACTGCGTGAAGGTTGGCAACTGGCTTTACGTGACCGGCCAGATCCCGGCCGACCCGGACAACCCGGACGCCCCCCTGCCCGCCGACATTGCCGAGCAGACCGAGCTGTCCTTCCGGAACCTAGAGCGCATCCTGACCCATGTCGGGTATGACCTCACGGACACCGTGTTTGCCCGCGTCTATCTCACGGACTTCGAGCGCGATTATCCCCGTTTCAACGAGGTCTACCGCCGCTACTACCCCGATGATGCCACCCTGCCCGGCCGGACAACCGTGGGGGTCTCGAAGCTGGCCCGCGATGCGCTGGTGGAGATCGACCTCGTACTCTACCGGGAGGGGTAGGCACCGCGGGGGCAAGCCGGCTCAGGGGGGTCACGCGGCCCAATCTGTAAGGCTGTCAGCCGGCGGACAGGAGCGCCCCGGGGAAGTTGGCGAGCAGCCGGTCGATCCGGACCGCCTCGCCGCTGAATCCCGCGCCGGGGTCGAGGAGGTTGCGCCAGCTACGCGCCCGGAGATCGTCGGGAAGCTGCAAGGCCGTATCCTCCCAGACCGCGGCCGGGATAAGTGGGCTTGATCGCCCCGCCAGCAAGCCCACCGACAGGAGCGGCACGATCACGACCACGGCCTCAGCGCCATGCACGCGGGCGAACGCGATGAGTTTATCCGCGCCCGGCCCGGCAAGCACGAGTGGCCGGTACGCTCCTTCAGCGAATAGCGCCGACTTGCGCGCGCGCAGGGAGAGCCCGGCTCGAAGCACATGCATCTTCGCCGCGCCGGAGCGCCAGTCGCGCATCAGCGCAGCGGGATCGTCCGAGCCATCTTTCTGTGCCAGCGCGTGCCGAATGCCGAAATCCACAGGGCGCCGGTTGTCGGGGTCCACCAGGCTGAAGTCCCAGAGCTCGCAGCCCTGATAGATGTCGGGGACTCCCGGCGCGGTCAGTTTGATGAGCGTCTGGCTCAGGCTGTTCAGCGCGCCCGCGACGAACAGCGGCTCGCAGGTGCGCAGGAAATCGTCGAGGAAAACCCGTGAGCGCACCGGGTCGAGCGCGCCACGCGTGAACCGCTCCACAACGCCTTCATAGTCGGCATCCTGCGCGGTCCAGCTCGTGAAGGACTTGGCCTCGCGCACGGCCTTGAGCATGAACTGCACCATGCGGTCGGCCAGCGCGTTCAGGCCCTCGCCGTCGTCCGGCATCAGCGTCGGCGGCCAGACGCCCAGCAACGCCTGGTAGAAGGCCCATTCCGTCTCGGGGTCGAGCGTCAAGCCATCCGCTTCGCGCAGTCCCGCGTTCATTCCCGACCAGCGCGCGACCGCCGCGGCCCAGCCGTCCGGCATCTCGCTGATCGCGTAAATGCGGGCGCGGGCATCCTCGGCGCGTTTCGTGTCGTGCGTGGATGTCGTGCTGAGGCCGAAGGGCTGGCGCGCAAGCCGGCGCGTCATCGCGCTGTGGAACTGCTCCGGGCGCGCCCCGAACCGTTCCGGCTCGCCGCCCACTTCATTCAGCGCAATCAGCCGGTTGTAGCGATAGAACAGCGTGTCCTCCAGCGCCTTCGCCATGACAGGCCCTGTGGTCTGCTGAAAGCGCGTGGCAAACTCCAGCGCCGTTGCCTGATCCTCCGGCTCGGCGAAGTCGAGCAACAGCATGCGCTTGAGGAAGTCCAGTGCGCCTTCGTTCTCAACCTCACGGGTGGTCTTCGCGGCTTCAGCGGCAGCTTCGATCAGATCGCGGTCGGCGTCGGCCGGGCCGGCCACGTTCACATAGGTGCGGTAGACCGGCAGCGCAGCGGTCAACTCGATAATCGCGCGGCGCAGGGTATCAGGGCCATAATCGCGCGTCATCGGGTCCTTGGCCGCCAGCGACAGCGCCATATCTTTCAGCCGATCAAGTTCCCCCGCCAGGTTGCGTGCGAGCAGGCGCCGTTTCGTCTCCAGAGCCAGCGCGTGGTAATCGGTCTGTTCGCCGAGGAAGGCGCTATAGGCGGCCGTCATGGCTTCCTCGCCACGCGGATCGACAAGAAGATTGGCAAGCGACAGGATGAACTCGTAGCCGGTCGTGCCATCGGCGGGCCAGTCGGCGCGCAAGTCTTCGTCGGGGCCGAGAATTTTTTCGACGAGCAGATACGTCCCGCCCGCTTCCTGCAGCTTCTCCAGATAGCTCTTCGGGTCGGCGAGGCCATCCACATGGTCGATGCGCAGGCCCTGAATGTCGCCAGCGGCGACCAGTTCCAGCAACCGCGCGTGCACGTCGTCGAACACGCTCGCGCGCTCGACCCGCAGACCGACCAGATCGGCGATCTCGAAGAAGCGGCGGTAAGTCAGCGTCTCGCGCGCCGCGCGCCAATGGGCCAGCCGCCAGACCTGCGCCTCGTGCAACTCGTGGATCGCGTCGAGGTCGGCCGCCGTTTCCGCCAGGACCCGTTCGACCGCGTCGCGCGTGGCAGGGTCCGCCGCGCAGGTGTCGGCCAATTCCTGCTTCAGCGCGCGCGACTCCGCCGGCTCGGCGACGATGAACCGGCGCGCCAGTTCGGCGAAATCCTCGCTCTCGATCCGCGAGAGAAGCTGCGCATAGGACGGCGGGGTGAGCGGCAGGCGCATCGGGCCGTAGCTGAAGCTGATGCCGCCATCGCTGCGGTCGAACGACAGACCGAACGCGCCGTTGTTTAGTTCCTCGCCGTAGTTCGCCGCAAGCGCGGGAATGATGAGTTTGGGCGCGGACCAGTCGATGTCGAAATGCTCGGCGTAGTTGCTCGCCTCGCCCCATTCGAGCACGTCAAGCCACCATGGGTTGTGCGTACTCGCGCCCATGTGGTTGGAGACGAAATCGACGATCAGGCCGAGACCGTGATCCTTCAACGCCCGGCACAGCGTCTTGAAGCCGTCCTCGCCGCCCAGCTCGGGCGCGAGCCGCGTAACATCGACCACATCGTAGCCATGGGTCGAGCCCGGCGCGGCGGCGAACAGTGGCGAGGCGTAAAGATGACTGATGCCCAGTTCGGCGAGATAGGGGACGAGTTCGGCCGCCCGCTTAAAGGTCATGCCTTCGCGGAACTGCAGGCGATATGTGGCGCGTGGCCTGGTCATGGCGTCCTCGGCCGCTCGGCGGCGACCGCTTGCGTGATCGTGCGGAAATCCGGCGCGCTTGCCAGCTCTTCCAGCGTCAGCGGGAGCTTGCGCTGCCAGTTGGGGTGGTCTTCCGTGGTGCCCGGCAGGTTTGCCCGGTCGATCGCGCCGGTCAGGTCTTCAAGCTGCAGCGCGACCAGCCGGCAAGGCGTGCGCGCCAGGAACCGGGAGACGGCGATGGAAAGCGCCTGCGTCAGCGTCTGGGGCGGCTCTGCCTCGCCGCGCGTGGCTGGCGCCAGTTCCTCGGGGAGCACGCCGCTGTCCGCGAGCGCCACCAGCAGCCGGACGCAGTCAGCCTCGCGTTCAGCGCGGTCCGCCGTCGCCGTTTCCCCATCGATCATGCCGAGCCCCTCGCGCATGTCGATATCGTGCGCGGCCCACCAGCCGCGCAGGGTCGGCAGGTCATGCGTCGAGATACAGGCCAGCGCGTCCCGCTCATATGCATGCGGCGGTTTGAACCGGCCATCCTCCTCGCGCTCGAAGAACAGCACGCGATAGCCGAGGATTCGCGCGGCGCGCATGACCTCGCGGAAGTTGGGCGGCACGGTTCCCAGGTCCTCGCCGATGACAACGGTCCAGGCTTCCTGCGAGGTGCGCGCGAGGGCTTGCAGCATCTTGTCGAGCGGATAATGGACATAAGCGCCGTCCATGCTCGGCAGGTCGCTGGGGATCAGGTAAAGCCGCATCAGCGCCATGGCGTGGTCGATGCGCAGCGCGCCCGCCGGCCCGATCGCCTCGCGGATGACCTGACCGAATAGCCGGCCTTGGTCGGCCTCCAGCGCCTGCGGCGAGAGCGGCGCGAGACCCCAATCCTGGCCTTGCGCGTTGAAGGCGTCTGGCGGACAGCCGATGCGCACGCCGCGGAGGACGTTCTCGGGCTCGCTCCAGGTCGAAGCCCCATCCGGCGCGACGCCGACCGCAAGGTCGAGATAAAGCCCGATCCGCATTCCGGCCGCGCGCGCCCGTGCCTGCGCGTCGGCAAGTTGGCGGTGTGCGATCCATTGCAGCCACATATGAAACAGGATGCGCTCGCCGTTCTCCTCGCGAAAGTGGCGCACAGCGGCGCTCTTCTTGTCGCGAAAGGCTTCCGGCCAGCCATGCCAGCCGCAGGGATAACCTTGTGCAACCATGGCTTCGGACAGCGCCTCGAACAGCGCAAAATCCTCAAGCGGCGCACCGTGCTCACGGCGAAAGGCCTCGAAGCCGGCGGACTCGGCGCTGTCGCCATTCAGGCCGGAGCCGCGGGCGCGGGCAAAGGCGGTTTCAAGCGCCGCCTGTTTCAGCCGGCTCACTTCCGGGTAGTCGACAAGGTCACCCGCGCTCACCGACTCCAGCGCGGAGCTACCAGGCATGTCGGCGCCTTCAAGCCGGTCCACCGCAATGTACAGCGGGTTGAGAAACCGCCGGCTGGAAGGCGCGTAGGGGCTGAAATGCCGCGGCTCGGCAAAGAACAGCGCGTGCAGCGGGTTGATGCCGATGAAATCCGCGCCGGACGGCCCGGCCAGCGCGGCGAGCCGGGCAAGGTCTTCGAAATCCCCGATCCCCCAGTTCCGCGCCGAGCGCAGGCCATAGAGCTGGCAGGTTATGCCCCAGGCGCGGTCATGCTCCAGCCACTCCGGGACATGACACGCCGGCGCTTCGATCGCGGCGAGGCTGCGGCGCACATCTTCGTCCGTCTGCGCGTCAACGCCCAGCACCCCGAGCAATTGGCGCTTGCAGTCGTCGCTGGGGAACCGCTCGGTGCCCATCTCGTCGGTGTAGGACAGGCTGATGCCATAGGCTTGGGCAAGGCGGTCGAGTTCCGCGGTCATGGCGTGCCCTCCGCCAGATGAAAAATGGCGGACCAGGGCGGCAGATGGCCTTCGCGCAGCGCATCTGCCGCGCCTTCAGGCTGCGCGAACAGGCGCCGCCCGCTTGGGGTCGCGGCGAACGGGGTCGGAGCGCCCCCGAGATTCGCGGTAACGCTCAGTTCGCTGCCATCGCCCAGCCGCCATGCCACGTGCAGGCAACGGCCATCCGTCTCTTGCCGGGTCGCGGCGTGCCCGCCGACGCTGTCCAGGCGCGGCGCGATCTCACGCTGCCGCAGCGCCAGCAAGTCCCGCGTGTAAGCCAGCCGCGCCCGATGCTCCGGCGCGTCGCGCTTGTCCCAGTCTAGCTTTGATTTATCGAAGGTCTCCACCGCGTTCGGGTCGGGAATTTCGGCGCGGTGATGCGCGTCCTGAAAGCTCTTCCAGCGCTTGAATTCATTGCGCCGACCCTCGCGCACCGCATCGCCAAGCTCGCCGTGAAAATCGGTGAAGAACAGGAAGGGCCGCGTCTCGCCCCATTCCTCGCCCATGTAGAGCAGCGGGATATGCGGGCTAAGCAGCAGGATGGCGGTGAGCGCCGCGATCGCCTCCGGCGCGGCCAGCGTGCTGAGCCGTTCGCCAAAGGCGCGGTTGCCGATCTGGTCGTGGTTCTGCAGGAAGTCGATGAACGCGACCGGGGGCAGATGCGCGCTCGGCTCGCCGCGCGGCGCGTCATGCAGGAACGTCGACCGCTCGCCCTGATAGACGTAGCCGGTCGCCAGCGCGCGGGTCATTTGCGCGGCACTGTCCGGCGGGTAGTCCATGTAGTAGCCCTCGGACTCCCCGGTGGCGAGGGTGTGCGCGACATGGTGCCAGTCGTCGTTCCACTCGGCGGTGTAGAGCTTCGGGCAGCCCTCCTCCCGCTCGAACAGGTCGACGAGGTTGCGGCTGTCCTCGGTCGTCAGGTGGACATGCCGGTCCGTGATGCGCGCGCGGACCTCCGCCGCAAGCGCCTCGATGATTGTCGGCTTGGACGGGTCGTGGATCTGGTCGATCGCGTCGAGGCGCAGCCCGTCGAAGCGGTATTCCTCCAGCCAATACAGCGCGTTGTCGATGATGAACTGTCGAACGGCCGGCTGCGTGTAGTCGATCGCCGCGCCCCAGGGCGTCTGCCGCTTCGGGTTGAAGAACTGCGGCGCGTAGAGGTGCAGGTAATTCCCGTCCGGGCCGAAATGGTTGTAGACCACGTCGAGCAGGACCATCAGCCCGCGCGCGTGCGCCGCGTCCACCAGCCGCTTCAGCGCATCCGGCCCGCCATAGACCGGGTGCGGCGCATAGGGGAGCACGCCGTCATAGCCCCAGCCGCGCGCGCCGGAGAACTGCGCCACCGGCATCAGCTCGACAGCCGTGACGCCCAGATCGGCCAGATAATCGAGCCGCGCCTCCACGCCCGCGAAGGTGCCGTCTTCGGTGAAGGTGCCGGTGTGAAGCTCATAGATGACCGCCTCGTGCCACGGCCGCCCGGTCCAGTCCGGCACAAGCCAGCTATAGGCGCGCGGGTCGATGAGCCGCGACGGCCCGTGCACATCATCCATCTGCGCGCGCGCGGCTGGGTCGGGCACGCGCGTGCCGTCCTCCAATTCGAACCAATAGCCGCTGTCGAGCGGGACCGCGTCTGTCGTGATCTCGAACCAGCCGTCATCCTTCGGCTGCATCTCGCGTTTCGCGCCCGTATCATCCGCGATCAGCGCGACTATGCCCTGCCCCGGCGCCCAGAGGCGGAACCGCGCCCGGCCATCGGCCAGCGGCTCGGCGCCCCAGTGGCGCGCGAAGGCGAAGCTGTGGCTCATCCCAAACGCCCCTCGAACAACAAGACACCGCGCCCCGGCACGGTGACGGCCTCGCCAGGCGCAACGTCCGGCGCCTCCGGCTCGATCAGGCCGCGCGCGGAATCCGCCAGCAGCGTCCAGCCCATCACCGCTTCCGGCTGAGTCGTTCGATAATCGATCGGCTCGTGATGCGCGTTCAAAAGAATCAAGTATGGCGCGCTGGCCGCCTGGGCGAGCATGAGGCCGATGCTGCGGGAATAACCATTGCTCCAATCATCCTCCTGCATTTCCGCACCGTCCGGCCGCAGCCAGGTCACGTCCTTCGTGCCGTCGGCCATCGCCGGCTCGCCGTGCAGAAAGTCCGGCTGGCGCAGCAGCGGGCAGCGCTCGCGCAGCCGGATCAGGCCCGCCGTATAGTCGAGGAAAGCCTGGTCGCGCTCGCCGATGCTCTCCCAGTCGAGCCACGAGATTTCATTGTCCTGACAATAGGCGTTGTTGTTGCCCTGCTGGGAGCGGCCGACCTCGTCGCCCATCAGCATCATCGGCGTGCCCTGGGACAGGAACAGCGCCGTCAGCAGGCCTCGGCGCATCTGCGCGCGCAGGCCAAGGATCTCCGGGTCATCCGTCGGCCCTTCGACGCCGCAATTCCAGCTCCGGTTGTCGTCGTGGCCGTCCTCGTTGTTCTCGCCGTTCGCCAGGTTGTGCTTGTCGTTGTAAGCGTAGAGATCGGCCAGCGTGAAGCCGTCATGCGCCGTGACGAAATTGATGCTGGACCAGGGGCGTCGGCCCTGCTTGTCGAACAGTCCCGCCGAGCCCAGCATGGCCGAGGCGACCGCCGGCAGATAGCCCTCGTCGCCGCGCCAGAAACTGCGCAGGTTATCGCGATACTGACCGTTCCACTCTGCCCAACCCGGCGGGAAGTTGCCGAGTTGAAAGCCATGGTCGCCGACATCCCAGGGTTCGGCGATCAGCTTGACCTTGGCGAGCGTCGGGTCCTGCCCGATAGCATCGAGGAAGGTCGCGTTCGGCTCGAAATCCCGTAATTCCCGTCCCAGCGAGGTCGCCAGGTCGAAGCGGAAGCCGTCAACATGGCACTCCTGCACCCAGTAGCGCAGGGAATCGAGGATCATCTGCAGCACGCGCGGATGGCGCTGGTTGATCGTGTTGCCGCAGCCGGTGGTGTCGAAATAATAGCGCGGGTCGTCCGCGAGCATGTAATAGCTCGCGTTGTCGATGCCGCGGAAGGATAGCGTCGGCCCGAGGTGGTTACCCTCCGCGGTGTGGTTGTAGACCACGTCGAGGATGACCTCGATCCCGGCTTCGTGCAGCTTGTGCACCATCAGCTTGAATTCGTCGATGTTCCCGCCGCGCTGAAGGTACGTCTCGCGCAGGGCAAAGAAACCGATGGTGTTATAGCCCCAGTAGTTGCTGAGGCCCCGCTCCTCCAGGAAGCGGTCATCGACCGACGCCTGAACGGGGAGCAATTCGATCGTGCTGACGCCGAGCTTGACCAGATGCTCGATCACGGCCGGGTGTGCCAGCCCGGCGAAGGTCCCGCGCGCCTTGTCCGGCACCAGCGGATGCAGCATGGTCATGCCGCGGACATGGGCCTCGTAGACAACCGTGTTGGCCCAGTCGACCTGCGGCCGCGTCTCGCGCCGCCAGGGAAAGCTGAAACGCTGCCGCGCGGGCGCCTCGGTCACAACGCATTTCGGCATGTACGGCGCGGAGTCCCGCTCGTCGAAGGACAGGTCCGCCTCGTCGTCACCGAGCCTGTAGCCGTAATGCGCATCGCTCCACTTCAATCGGCCCTTCATGCCCTTGGCGTAGGGGTCGAGCAGCAATTTGTTGGGATTGAAGCGGTGCCCCTCTTCGGGGGCGTAGGGACCGTGGACGCGAAAACCGTAAAGCTGGCCGGGGCGCAGCCCGTTCACATAGCCGTGCCAGACCTCGTTGGTGTATTCCGGCAACGTGAGACGGGCCTCTTCGGTCTTGCCGCGCTTGTCGAAAAGGCAGAGCTCCACCCGCGTCGCGTTGGCCGAGAACACTGCGAAATTGACGCCCGATCCATCATGTGTCGCGCCGAGCGGGTAAGGCAGCCCTGCTGCGACGCGCCCGATATCTATTGCCACTTGTTCACTCTTGTTACGTTGGATAAGGGGCCAGGACGATTGTCGCAAGCGGCGGCAGCGTCAACTCCAGTGAGGCGGGCAGGGAGTGCGCCGGCGTGTCGGTCGTGTGCACCTGCCCGAGATTACCGAGATTCGAGCCGCCATAATGCGCGGCATCCGTATTGAGACGCTCGCTCCAGGCACCGCCAAACGGCACACCGACCCTGTATCCATACTGGACGACCGGTGTGAAATTGCACACAACCAGCACCGGCGGCGTATCCCCTACGCCCTTGCGCAGATAGGCGAGCACGCTGCGGTTTGCATCGTTTGCCTCGACCCAGTCGAAGCCCGCCGGCTCGCAATCAAGCTCATGCAGCGCCGGCGTGCTGCGATACAGCCGGTTGAGATCGCGCACGAGGTCCTGCACGCCGCGGTGCTCCGGAAGCGAGAGAAGGTGCCAGTCCAGTTGACTGTCGTGGTCCCACTCGCGCTCCTGGGCGAATTCGCCGCCCATGAACAGCAGTTTCTTCCCCGGATGCGTCCACATGAAGGCGAGATAGGCGCGCAGGTTCGCGAATTTCTGCCAGCGGTCGCCGGGCATCTTCCCGATCAGCGAGCCCTTCCCGTGCACGACCTCGTCGTGGCTGAGCGGCAGGATGAAGTTCTCGCTGAAGGCGTAGAGCAGGCCAAATGTCAGCGAAGAATGGTGGTAGCGGCGGTGGATCGGGTCCTGCGACATATAGAACAGCGTGTCGTGCATCCACCCCATGTTCCACTTGTAGCCGAAGCCGAGCCCGCCCGACTCGACGGGGGCGGACACCATCGGCCAGGCGGTCGACTCTTCGGCCGCCGTCATGGCGCTGGGGAAAGCGCCGTAGACGCGCGTGTTCATGCCCTTGAGAAACGCGACGGCTTCGAGGTTTTCGCGACCGCCGTGGACATTGGGCACCCACTCCCCGTGCTCGCGGCTATAGTCCAGGTAGAGCATCGAAGCCACGGCATCCACGCGCAGCCCGTCAACGTGATACCGGTCGATCCAGAAAAGCGCGTTGGAGTCGAGGAAGTTGGCAACCTCGGGCCGCCCCAGATCATAGATCAGCGTGTTCCAGTCGGGATGAAAGCCGCGGCGCGGGTCGGCGTGCTCATAGAGCGGCGTGCCGTCGAAGCGCGCGAGGCCGTAGGCATCCGAGGGGAAATGGCCGGGCACCCAGTCGATGATCACGCCGATATCTTCCTGGTGGCAGCGCTCCACAAAGCGGGCAAAACCATCGGGCGCCCCGTAACGCGCGGTCGGGGCAAACAGCCCGAGCGGTTGATACCCCCATGAACCAGTGAAGGGATGTTCGCTGATGGGCAAGAGCTCAATGTGGGTGAAGCCGAGGTCCTTTACATAGGCAACCAATTCCCGGCTGAGCCGATCATAGTCGAAATACGCTCCGCCTTCGCCGCGCCGCCATGAGCCGAGATGCACCTCGTAAATCGAGATCGGCGCCGCCCGGTTCTGAGCGTCCCAGCGCTTCTCCAGCCACGCATGGTCGCCCCAGTTCTGCTGCACGGGCGCGACAACGCGCGAGGCATTCGCCGGCGGCGCTTCCATGGAAAACGCCATCGGGTCGGCCTTCTGCGGCAGCACTTCGCCGTTGGGGCCGATGATGTCGAACTTGTAGAGCGCACCGGCCTCGACCCCGGGAATGAAAAGATCCCAGATGCCGGCTGTGCCGTGCCGGCGCATCGGATGGCGGCGGCCGTCCCAGCCGTTAAAGTCGCCCACGACGCTGACGCGCTGGGCGTTCGGCGCCCACACGGCGAAAGCGACACCGGCCACGCCTTCCATCTCGATAGGGTGGGCGCCGAGCCTGGTGTAAAGCTCGCGATGCGTCCCCTCGGCCATCAGGTGGATGTCCGTCTCGCCGAGAATGGGTGGAAAGCGGTAGGGATCTTCCCTTTCCCAGCGATCATCGTCCCAGGACAGGCGCAGGCGGTAGCCGGGACGCATCGGCACATCGGGCAGCACACCGGCGAAGAACCCGCCGGCGTCCAGCTTCTCCAGCGGGGCAAGCACCTGGCCGGTTTCCCGGTTGATCGCCTCCACGCGCTGAGCTTCCGGCGCAAAGACGCTGAGGACACAGGTGTCCTCGGACGGCCATTGAGGGCCGAGCACAGCAAAAGGATTGCCGTGACGTCCGCTGACGATCGCCTCGATATCGCTTCTGGCCGGATAGGTATTCACGCAGTCACCTTTTGACTTTGGCGCGACCGCGTCACGCCCGCGAGATCAGTTCAAGCGCACCACGCACCGGGATCGACAGCCATGTCGGGCGGTTGGCCGCCTCATAGCCGACCTCATAAAAGACCTTTTGAAACAGGAAGATTTCGAGTTGCCGGGCGAAGGTCTCCGGGTCTTTGGGCAGACTCGGCATGTCGCCAGCCGTCGCCCTATAAATCTGCACGAATTCATCGCTCGCGCGCTTGCGCCAGTTTTCGGCGGCGGCGACCGTCCGCTCGGGAAGCTCCGGCACGCGGCTACTGACCCGATCGAGTGCGGCGAAGGCGGCATAGTCGATCGAGCGCAGCATCCCCGCCACGTCGCGCAGCGGTGACGTCTTCGCGCGGCGCTCCTCCAGGGCGCGACCCGGCTCACCCTCAAAGTCAATGATGACGACGTCGGTCTGGGAGACGAGAACCTGTCCCAGGTGAAAATCGCCATGGACGCGCGTCTTGGCGCCATCTGCCGGCGTATTGGTCAGCGCGCAGACGCGCCGCTCCACGTCCTCACGCGCATCCCGAAGTTCGGCGACGATGCCTTCGAGGCCCTCGTTATGCTTGGCCGCGCGCTCGAGCGCGAGAAAGCCGCGGCTCATCTCGTTCTGCAGATCGTCGACCCAGCGGGAGATATCCGCCTTGCTCAGCGCCTCGCGGCCGAAGGCGGGGTCCGTGGTGTCGATGGCGAAGGCCTGGTGCAACTCGGCAGTCCGCTTGCCAAGCACGCCCATCAGGTTGATCGGGAAAGTATAGGGCAGCGTGTCGGCGGCTTCGTCTTCGATACTCTCCACGGTTGTCAACGCGTGCTCTTCAAGCGCGCGGTCCAGCCCGTCGACGATCGCATTCCAGCAGTCGCCCTGGTTCTCGACAAAATCGAACAGCGCCGACAGCGCCACCGGCTCGCCCTCGTTCGGCTGATATTCGACGTAACCGCGCAGCGCCGGCGTGTTGTCGTAATGGGCAACATGGCTGAGGAAATGCGCAATCTCGACTTCGGGCTGAATACCGTGGCGCAGGCGGCGATAGACCTTGATCATCAGCCGCTCATCGACGATCGCGGACACATTGCTCTGCTCGGCCCCGACCACACGGACATTTGCGTCCGCCGGCACGGGCTTGAACGTGCTGACCGGCTTGAAAACCACGGTGCCATCATGCGCATCCAGCTTGCGGGACTGTTGGATCGCATTCACCACGCCGCGGGTGAAGCCGTCGGTCTGGGTCGCGTCGAGCAACGCGCCCATGCGCGGGCCACGCCGCAGCTTGGCCATCTTCGCACCCGGCTTGGCACCTGCACCGGCCGGCACTTCGCCCCACTGCGCGGCCAGGGGCAGGAAATATTCCTGGGTGTCGCCCGTATCAAGCTCGACCCGCACCGTACTCAGCGGATAGCTGTGACTGTCCGCGCTGAACACCGCCAGCGGCTGCAAGCGCGCGCTGGTGATGTCGGCGTCCTTAGCGCCGAACCAGCGCTGTTGCGGGAGAAAAGCGGGAAGACAGTCCGTCTCCAGATGCGCGCGCTCGCGCCCGTCCAGAACGCTTTGCCAGCTATCGGTGAAGACCACGGTGATGAACTCGTGCGGGGGTTCGACCGGGGTGATCCGCCAGTGCGGCTCCTCGCCCTGCTCGGTTAGGATGAACCAGTAGAATCCGTAAGCCGGCAGAGTGAGCATGTATGGCAGTTCGCCGATCGACGGGAAGGCCGAGCTACCGGTCAATTCCACGGGCACGCGCCCGCGATAGTCGGAAAGATCGAGTTCCACGGCCTGCGCCGAGCGCGCCAGATTGAACACGCACAGCAGCGTCTCGCCCTCATGCTCGCGCGCATAGGCCAGTACCTTGCGGTTGCGCGGATAGAGGAAGCGCAGGCCGCCGCGCCCGAACGCCAGATGCGACTTGCGCACGGCGATCATCTTGCGCATCCAGTTGAGCAGCGAGGAGGAATCGCGCTGCTGCGCCTCGACGTTGATCGCCTGGTACCCGTAGATCGGGTCCATGATCGGCGGCAGATAGAGCCTCTGCGGGTCGGCGCGGGAGAAACCGCCGTTGCGGTCGGCCGACCACTGCATCGGCGTGCGCACGCCGTCGCGATCGCCGAGATAGTAGTTGTCCCCCATGCCGAGTTCGTCACCATAGTAGATCACGGGCGTCCCGGGCATGGAGAGCAGCAGCGCGTTCAAAAGCTCCATCTTGCGCCGGTCGTTTTCCAGCAGCGGAGCGAGCCGGCGGCGGATACCGAGATTGATGCGCGCGCGCTTGTCGGTCGCGTAGGTCTGCCAGAGATAGTCGCGCTCATCGTCCGTGACCATCTCCAGCGTCAGCTCGTCGTGATTGCGCAGGAACAGCGCCCACTGGCAGTTGGCTGGGATGTCCGGCGTCTGGCGCAGGATATCCGTGATCGGATAGCGGTCCTCCCGGGCAACAGCCATGTAGATGCGCGGCATGAGCGGAAAGTGGAACGCCATGTGGCATTCATCGCCCGCGCCGAAATACGGTGCCGTGTCCTCCGGCCACTGATTGGCTTCGGCCAACAAGAGGCGGTCCGTATAGCGTTCGTCGACCGCAGCGCGCACGCGTTTCAATACCTCATGAGTCTCTGGCAGGTTCTCGTTGTTCGTGCCTTCGCGCTCGCACAGATAGGGCACCGCGTCGAGCCGCAGACCATCCACGCCCATGTCCAGCCAGAATTTCAGTACCCCGACGACCTCGCGGAACACTTCCGGGTTGTCGAAATTCAGGTCCGGCTGGTGCGAGTAGAAGCGGTGCCAGAAATAGGCTTGGGCGACGGGGTCCCAGGTCCAGTTGGACGCCTCGGTATCCAGGAAGATGATGCGCGTGCCCGCGTACTTCTTGTCGTCGTCGCTCCAGACGTAGAAGTCCCGCTCGGGCGAGCCGGCCGGCACCTGTCGCGCGCGTTGAAACCAGGGGTGCTGATCCGAGGTGTGATTGATGACAAGTTCGGTGATAACCCGGATGCCGCGCCGATGCGCCTCTTCCAGAAATGCCTGAAACTGCAGCAGGTCACCGTAGCTTTCATTGACGTTGAGATAATCGGCGATGTCATAACCGTCGTCGCGCAGCGGTGATGGATAGAAAGGCAGCAGCCAGATGGTGTTGACGCCAAGATCTTGCACATAGTCCAGCCGGCTCATCAGCCCCGCAAAGTCGCCGATGCCGTCGCCCGAGGCGTCCTGAAACGCCTTGACGTGAAGCTGGTAGATGATCGCGTCCTTGTACCAGTCGCTCTGAGTGCGATCGATCAGGCTTGCGCCGGTCTCGGCGGCGCTGGTCACCGCCTCGGCGAGCTTGGCGGCGAGTTCGGGCGTGGTCGTCATCAGGCTCCTCCCGGCGGCAGCAGACGCCAGGCCGCATAGGGTCGCACATTCGGGTCGAGATGGATGTGCTGGACCTTGCCGGTCCAGGTAAAGCGCTCGCCAGTGATCAGGTCCTCTACGCCGACGGACGCATCATCCGGCAGGCCGAATTCCCACAGTGGAACCTCGAAATGCGCGCCCTGCGGGTGGCAGAAGTCGAGATTCACGGCAAACAGCAGGACGTCCCGCAGGTCATCCGTCATCTTGCCGTAGTAGATGATGTTGTCGTTCCAGGCGTTGTAGAAGTTGAGGTTGAGGAACTGCTGCAGAGCCGGATGCTCGCGGCGCAGTCGGTTGATGAAGCGTATGTCGTCTTTGATATTCCCCGGCCGGTCCCAGTCCCAGGCGCGGATTTCGTATTTTTCCGAGTGGAGATACTCCTCCTCGCCGGGGATTGGGGTGCCCTCGCACAGCTCGAAACCGTTGTAGATGCCGTAGTTGCAAGCGAGCGTCGCCGCGAGGATCAGCCGCGCCTGATAGCCGGGCCGCCCGCTCGTCTGTAGCGGGATCGGGTTGATGTCCGGCGTGTTGGTGAAGAAGTTCGGCCGAAAATATTCACGGCTCTCTGAGCGCGTCAGCTCGGTCAGGTAATCGGTCAGCTCGGCCTTGGTGTTGCGCCAGGTGTAGTACGTGTAGGACTGGTTGAAGCCGAGCTTCGCAAGCCGCTTCATCACCTTCGGTCGGGTGAAGGCTTCCGACAGGAAGATCGTCTCTGGATAGCGCGCGCGGACATCCTCGATCAGCCACTCCCAGAACGGATAGGGCTTGGTGTGCGGGTTATCGACCCGGAAAATGCGCACGCCGTGGCCCGCCCAGAACAGCACGACATCGCGCAGCGCGAACCAGAGCGACGGCAGCGCCTCGCGGTAGAAATGAACGTTGACGATGTCCTCGTACTTCTTCGGCGGATTCTCGGCATGTTTCAGTGTCCCGTCGGGGCGCCAGTCGAACCATTCGGGATGCTCGGTGATCCACGGGTGATCCGGCGCACACTGGATCGCGATGTCGAGCGCGATCTCAAGTCCGTGCTGCTCGGCGGCCTTCACGAGGCGGTGAAAATCCGCGAACGTGCCGAGTTCCGGGTGGATCGCGTCGTGGCCGCCTTCCTCCGAGCCAATCGCGTACGGACTCCCCGGATCGCCCGGTTCGGCCTCAAGCGCGTTGTTCCGCCCCTTGCGGTCCATCTTGCCGATCGGGTGGATCGGCGTGAAATAAAGCACGTCGAAGCCGAGATCGCGCACATAAGGCAGCCGGGCGATCACATCATCGAAGGTGCCGTGCCGCTGCGGGTCGCCCGACTGCGAGCGCGGGAACATCTCGTACCAGGCGCTGAATGCCGCCTTCGGCCGGTCGACCCAGACGGACAGGGTCTTCTCGTAACGCGTCAGATGGGTCCGACGCGCGACCTTGCTCATCAGGTCAACGGCCCGGTCCGTCAACATAAGGTCCAACCGGTCGGCTTCGCTCGCCGCTTCTTCGATGTAGCCATGGAGCGCGCGCAGCGCGGTCCGCTCGGGCTCGGTCCCGTGCGCCGCGGCCTGGACCGCATCCTCGATCAGAATGCGGCCCTCTTCTATCTCGGTTGAAAGCGACTGACCGGCCGCGCGCTTCTTCTCGACCTCGTCGCGCCAGGTGGCGAACAGGTCGCGCCACGCGATGATGGTGTAGAGGTAGCGGGTGTTTTCGGTCAGGGAAAAGCTGCCACGCCAGCGGTCGTTCTCAACGAAGTCCATCCGCACTTCCGACCACTCGTTGTCCGCTGCACGGCGGAACAGAACGGCGGCATCCAGCTTGTCATGGCCGTCAACAAAGATATCGGCCCCGACCGTCAGCTCATCGCCGACAACACGCTTAACCTCGAATCGTCCGCAATCGATTTCCGGCCAGACGCCCTCGATCGCGACACGACTCTGCGCAAGGTCGTACAGCGCCTCCCGCGAGGCGGCGTCTTTTGGCCCGGATGCAGTCTCGAACTTCACAGCATTATCTCTTGCGCCGGCGACCGTGGCCGCCGGATTGGCTGTCTCACCGTTTCCTCTGGCGAGAACGTAAAAATGGAAGCTGCGTTCCAGATCGTGTCAGCACAGGCAAAACGGATTCAAAGGACACGAGTATAAGCCCGATCCACTGCTGACCGAAAGCACTGCCTTGATGAGACCGGGAAGGGGATGAATATCGTCCTGACAACGCAAGGCAATCCGACTGGCAAACCTTGCCAGAGGCCCTTGGGCCCACTCCGGATTTGGCGCGTATTTGACAACGGGCAGACATTAGCGCGCTCCGTATCGCGCGCAGAGCCCGGCGCCCAGTATCTGGTTGCCTAAGGCGACATGCGAAGCGGTGGAATAAGCCGCTCGACCGTCAGCAAAAGCTCGATCTGTGAACCGGCCTGCGTCTTCGACATGACACTACGCAGTTGGTTCCGCACGGTGTTGTAGGACAGACCGGCATCGCGCGCGTAGACCGTCAGGGTCTTGCCCGCCATCAGCGCGTGCACGAGTTTTCCCTCAGCCTGGCTGACCCCGAGCATGTCTGAGACCAGGTCGCTCCGCACCTCGGGCGGTGCCGTCGTTGTCAGCATGACCAGCGCCGCGGCGTCTTCGTCTTTCACGGGGACGATCCACACCGATCTCGCGCCGGCATCCTCATCCAGGCGCACGACGATCGGCGCGGCCGCTTTGCCAGAGTTGCCGGAGGCGTCCCTCAGGGCTCGGTCAAGCCGGTTATCCCTCCCCCGCAACGCGCCAACGCCATCCAGGTAGAGCGGCCCGTCGCTAGAGACGTCCGGCTCGGCCGCTGCGTTCATGAGAAGCGGCGCACCGCTGCTGTCAAGCAAGATAATCCCGCAACTGAAAGTCCCACAGACTGCAGAACCGACTCGCGCGAAAAAATCATGACCTCGCGTCAAGAAGTTTGACTCCCGCTCGTTATGCGCCCGCCCCATCCGAACCTGCTGTTAAGCCATACGCGCTTTCAATTCAAGAAAATTTTAAGCCAATTCCACTTCATGACAAAAATATAGCGCAAAGTCTGCCTATACTAGGGTGCTTCTGTCATAAACACCACGCCGCAAGCTCTTGCGTGAAACACGATCGAATGCGCCGTGGCGAGCGTATACGGATCCAAAGCAGGTGCATTCCACCACCTGCTGCGACCAGCCAGAGACTGGCATCGTTACCGGATTTGTGAAAGGCTCGACACTGATGCGCGCCTATTACTCCGACACGTTCAATCTACCGCTGCCCGAGGGCCATCGGTTTCCGGGGCAGAAATACGCGATGCTGCGTGAGCGGCTTTTGCACGAGGGGTTGCTCGCGCCCGATGAACTGCACCTCTCGCCGCTGGCGGAGG
The DNA here is from genome assembly GCF_003550175.1 of Dichotomicrobium thermohalophilum. Lineage (NCBI taxonomy): Bacteria > Pseudomonadati > Pseudomonadota > Alphaproteobacteria > Hyphomicrobiales > Hyphomicrobiaceae > Dichotomicrobium > Dichotomicrobium thermohalophilum. The sequence goes on along the minus strand of NZ_QXDF01000001.1, from coordinate 1,106,768 downwards.
ACGCCGACATCGCACGCGCGCACGATGCCGATTACATTGCCGCGTTCGAGAGCGGCTCGCTCGATCCAAGGAGTATGCGGCGCATCGGCTTTCCCTGGAGCGAACACCTTGTTCGGCGCACGCGCGCCTCGACCGGCGGGGCCGTAGCGGCGACCCGCGCAGCGCTTGCGGACGGCATCTCCGGGCAGCTTGCAGGCGGCACGCATCACGCTCACCGGGACTTCGGTGCGGGCTACTGCATCTACAATGACCAAGCCGTCGCGGCGCTGCGCGCGCTTGCCGACGGGTGGGCCGAGCGCCTGGCGGTGGTCGATCTCGACGTGCATCAGGGCGACGGCACCGCGGCGATCCTGGGCGCGAACCCGTCCGTCTTCGTCTTCTCGATGCACGGCGAGAAGAACTTTCCATTCCGAAAACGCGAGTCCGATCTTGACGTGCCGCTGCCCGACGGGATGGAGGATGCTGCCTATCTGCGCATGCTCGCCGAGCATCTTCCGGCCGTCTTCGCGTTCCGGCCTGATCTCGTGCTCTACCAGGCGGGCGTCGACCCGCTCGCCGAGGACAAGCTGGGCCGGCTGGCGCTCACGCATGATGGGCTGATGGCGCGCGACGAGATGGTCCTGCGCGAATGCGCGCGGCGCGGAATCCCCGTAGCGATGGCGATCGGCGGTGGTTATGCGAACCCGATCCAGCCCTCTGTCGCGGCTTATGCGAACACATACCGGATTGTGCGGCGCATCCACGGGCCGACGGGCGCGGTCGCCGTCAGGCGAAATACCGCTCAAGGAAGCGCCGATAGATTGCTGTGAGCTGATGGAGATCGTCCACGGGCACGCGCTCATCCACGGCGTGGATCAATCCGTAAGTCAGGCCGAACTCAACAACGGGACAGGTGTCCTTGATGAACCGCGCGTCCGAGGTACCGCCGCCCGTGTCGTAATGAGGCGTGCGCCCCGTAACCTCCGCGATCGCCGCGCTCAGCGCCTCGACCCATGGGCCCGGCTCGGTCAGGAAGCTGTCGCCAGACAGGCGGAATTGCAGATCGTGCGCGAGGCCCGTCCCCGCAAGCGCCTCGCCAATCCGCCCGGCGATCAACTCCTTGAGGCTCTCGGGCGTGTGCGCGTCGTTGAAGCGGATGTTGAACTTGGCCGTGACTTGGGCCGGAATGACGTTGTGGGCGGCGTTGCCCGCGTCGATGCTCGTGACTTCCAGGTTGGACGGGGCGAAATGCGTCGTTCCGTCATCAAGGCGTAGCTCGGTCAGCCAGTTCAACACGCGCGCCAGACCGCGGATGGGGTTGTTGGCCTGATCCGGATAGGCGACGTGCCCTTGCGTGCCGGTGATCACGAGCCGGCCGCTCAGGCTGCCACGACGTCCGATCTTGATCGTTTCACCGAGCGCTTTCGGGTTGGTCGGCTCGCCGAGCAGGCAGTGGTCCGGGCGCTCGCCCTGCTCCGCCATCCAGTCCAACACCTTGCGCGTGCCGTTGACCGCCGGGCCTTCCTCGTCCCCGGTGATGAGAAAGCTGATCGCGCCAGCAGGCGTACCGCGCGCAGCGAGGAAATCGAGCGCCGCAGCCATCATGCAGGCCACCCCACCCTTCATGTCGACCGCACCGCGGCCCCAAAGCTCGCCGTCCGCGATCACGCCCGAGAACGGCGGGTGCCTCCAGGCGGCCTCGTCGCCCGGCGGAACAACGTCGACATGCCCGGCGAAGCACAGATGCGGCCGTCCCGCGCCGATCCGCGCGTAGAGGTTGTCGACATCCGGCGTACCGGGCGCGCTGAACACCAGCCGATGGCAGGCGAAACCAGCCGGCTCGAGGGCGCCCTGCACCACGTCAAGCGCGGTGGCAGCGTCAGGCGTGACGCTCGGACAGCGGATAAGATCGGCAGCCAGAGCCAAAGGATCGGCGGCGCTCATGGGGCAACTCCTCGCGGTTCCTGCGGCTATAGGCGCCGGCGGCTCTCATTGTCAACGATCGGGCCCCGCGAGTTGTTGGACCTGGCGCGGCGACTTAAGTACCCTAGGAAAGCAATGGGTCATTCCCCGAGGCGCGACGCGCACTTTTTAGACTTGTTATAAATCTAAATTCGGGGTATCAACGTAGGACGAGCTGAATCGTGGAAGCAAGCCACGACGAACGTGAGGATCAGTGCAAGGTGGTCATGCTCCGCTCCGATGAGGCGGATGCACCGGTGATCAATCCGTGCGATGCATGCCCCACCTACGATCTGGTTCAGAGGCTGAGGGAATTGTTGCGGGACAGCATGTTACAGCCGCGGCAGGATCTGGACCATGCATGCATGGTGATCGCGGCTGATCCCTCGGTTTCTGTCGAACGTGTCTCGGCCGCCTTCTTCCATGGCCTCAGCCGCTACGCCAAACGGCGCATGGTGTTCTTCAACACCAAGTCCAGCGGCGTCAGCTCCGGCGAGAGATGGGTAGCGCGCCTGTTGCAGGTGGTCGCCGAGGACGACATGGCAAGTGCGCGTTACCTCATCGAGTCCACCATCGAGCCGGCCGGACGGCGCTGGATGTTGTTCCTCGCCCGCGAATTGGCGGCGCACCTGATGCCGCCGGCCAACGATAACGAGACATTACCCGTTGATACCCAATCGAACCCGAAGGAGAATTGATCATGAAGCAGACTTCCGTGGAAATTGCTCCCGATGCGAAGCAGGAAATCGTTGAGGGGCTCACCCAGTCGCTGGCCGAAACGGCCGTGCTCACCATGAAGGCCCAGAACTACCACTGGAACGTGACCGGCATGGCATTCGGCCCGCTGCATGAGCTGTTTCAGGAGATTTACGAGGACCATTTCGAGGCGCAGGACGAGCTGGCCGAGCGCATCAAGGCGCTGGGCGCGCACGCCGAGGGCCGTCACTCCGAATACCTGAAGCGCAGCGCCGTCAATGAGTGCGACGGCCACAAGTCGGACAAGGAGATGGTCGCCGCGCTGAAGGCTGACCAAGAGACCGTGTCCGCGACACTGCGCGCGTTGGCCGAACTGGCCGAAAAGCAGGGCGACGTCGTGACCAACGACATGGCGATCGGCCGGGCGCAGAAGCACGACAAGTTCGCCTGGATGCTCGGCGCGCATCTGAGCGACTAAGTCGGGCGACCGCTGACGAAATGAAAATGGCTGGCTTCGTGCCAGCCATTTTTTTGTACCTGATCGTAAAGCCGGCCCGGAGCCACATCCGTTCTGGTGAAATCGGGATGTGGCTCCTTCTTGCTGATTTGACGTGCGATCTTCTCCGAGAACCGGATCCCGGGTTTCGGGTTGCGCGCTAGCGCTTGGAGAACTGGAAGCTCTTGCGCGCTTTCGCCTTGCCGTACTTCTTGCGTTCCACCTGACGATCGTCACGCGTCAGGAAGCCCTGTTTCTTGAGAATCGGCCGCAACTCCGGCTCATAGCGGGTAAGCGCCAGCGAAATGCCGTGCCGCACGGCGCCAGCCTGGCCCGACAGGCCTCCGCCCGAAACCGTACACATGATGTCGTACTGACTGTCGCGATCGGCGGTCACCAGCGGCTGGCGCACCAACATTTGAAGCACCGGGCGCGCGAAGTACTCCGACATCTCTTTCTTGTTCACGAAGATCTGGCCCTTGCCTGGCTTCACCCAGACGCGCGCCACGGCGTTCTTGCGCCGCCCTGTGCCATAGGCGCGGCCGTGCTCGTCCAGTTTCTGTTCGTAAACCGGGGCGGCACCCAGCCCCTCGCCCGGCCCTTCCGCTTCCGTCGCGGTGCCAAGCTCTTCCAGAGACTTGATTTCCTGCTCGGACATGATCTCTAGTATCTCTTCGTGTTCTTCGGATTCAGCGACGCCACATCGAGCTGTTCCGGTTGCTGTGCCTCGTGGGGGTGCTCCGCGCCGGAATAGATGCGCAGGTTCTTGAGCTGCTGACGACCCAGCGGCCCACGCGGCAGCATGCGCTCGACGGCTTTTTCCAGCACCCGCTCGGGGAAGCGCCCGTCCAGGATCTGGTGCGCCTTGCGCTCCTTGATCCCACCCGGATAACGGGTGTGCCAGTAGTAGGTCTTGTCGTTGCGCTTGCGGCCGGTAAACACGACCTTGTCCGCGTTGATCACGATCACGTTGTCGCCGTCATCCATGTGCGGGGTAAAGGTCGGCTTGTGCTTGCCCCGGAGGCGGGCCGCGATAAACGCCGCGAGCCGGCCAACCACGAGGCCCTCAGCGTCAATCAGCACCCATTTTTTCTCAATATCCGAGGGCTTGGCCGAGAAGGTCTTCATGGCCTCTGCTCCAAATTGTCGGGAAAATCGCCCAAGCGCGGGCGGACCCGCGCGATCACTCGGCTCCGGCATGTATCCGATCCGCGCGCCCCGGTCAAGAAAAACCTGCGTTGCGGACCAAAAAACATGCAATAACAGTGCATTAGGATTGCGGTATTATTTTACCACTTGTGGTCGGGCGGCAGCGCATAGGTCGCCACCGCATGTGCCACGCAATCATCGCTGTCCGGTGCACGCAAGTAGATCTCGCCCACCGCCAGGCTCTTGCCCAGCTTCAGCAGATGCGCTTCTCCCAGCAGATCGCCTGGCTGCGGCCGGCGCAAGAAGTTGATGTTCAGATTGGTGGTCACTGCCAGCGCTGCAGGGCCGATGCTTGCCAGCACGGCGACATACAGGGCCACGTCCGCAAGCGTGAACATCGCCGGGCCGGAGATCGTGCCGCCGGGGCGCAGCATCTGCGGATCATAGCCCAAACGCAGCCGCGCGAAGCCTTGCCCGACCGCCTCGACCTTTAGCGTCGGCGTGGTGCGGCGGAGTTCGGCAAACTCCCGGTCAAGAAAATCATCCACCTCCCCGAGGCTCATCACGCCCGGTTGGCACTCGTCTGACACGTCTGCCCTCCCTCGTGCATCACACCGCAAAATCGGTTACCTTGCCACGGTGTAACCGACTACGAGGGACATTTGAACGCAATGACGGAAGTTGCTGCAAACCTTTCCACGAACGACCTGAGGGAGGAAAGCCCGCTCTTGATGGAGCGGCGCGGTTCAATCGTGCTGCTGACCCTGAACCGGCCGAAAGCCCGCAATGCGCTGTCCGATGCGCTTCTCGACGCGCTGAGCAAGCGGCTCACTGAAATCGCCGGCGACAGAACGGCGCAGGCCGTCGTGATCGACCACGCACCGCCAGTATTTTCCGCCGGACACGACCTGCGCGAACTGACCGCACACCGCGGCGACCCGGATGGCGGACGTGGATTCTACGAAAAGGTCATGCGCAAATGCGCCGAGGTCATGCAGCAGATCGTCCATCTGCCGCAGCCCGTCATTGCGGCGGTGAGCGGCACGGCCACGGCCGCGGGCTGCCAGCTCGTTGCGTCCTGTGATCTCGCGGTGGCGGCGGAGGAGGCGAAATTCGCCACACCGGGCGTCAATATCGGGCTGTTCTGCTCCTCGCCGATGGTCGCACTGTCCCGCAACGTCTCCCGCAAGCACGCCATGGAGATGCTGTTGACCGGCGAGATGATCGACGCGCATCAGGCGGCGCAGTACGGCCTCGTCAATCGCGTCGTCGAAGCCGGCGGCGTGCAGGAAGCCGCCTTCAAGCTTGCCGAAAAGATCGCGGCAAAATCGCCGGCCATCGTGGCAATCGGCAAGGAGGCTTTCTACCGGCAGGCCGAGATGCCGCTGTCACAGGCTTACGATTACGCTGCTGGCGTCATGGTCGCCAACATGATGGAGCCGGACGCCGAGGAAGGCATCGGCGCCTTCCTGGAAAAACGCAAGCCGGAGTGGAAAGGCCGCTAAGCCGCATGGCGCTGATCGACAGCGACGCCGCGCTGAGGGACGTTCTCACGCGATATCGCCGCTATGCGGTGATCATCGCGAGTCCCAATCCGGCGCGGCCAAGCCATGAGGTCATGCGCTATCTGCTTGACCACGGTTACGAGGTTTTTCCGGTGAACCCCGGGCGGCCGGGCCGCGAAATCCTTGGCCGGCCGGTGGTTGCGCGGCTGACCGATCTGCCCGAGCCGGTAGATGTCGTCGACGTGTTCCGGCACCCGGACGCGGTCGTGCCGATTGCCCAGGATGCAGTGGCGATCGACGCGAAGGTGCTGTGGATGCAGATCGGCGCTGTCAATATGGAAGCCGCGCGCATCGCCGAGGCGGCCGGGCTGCAGGTCGTCGCCGACCGCTGCCCGAAGATAGAGCACGCGCGCCTGCTGGGCTAACCGCCGAGGAAGAGCTGGCCGACCTTCGGATTCTCCAGCAGTTCGTCGCCCTTGCCGGCGATTGCGATCTCGCCGGAAACCAGAACGTAGCCGATATCCGCGAACTCCAGACCCTTCTTGGCGTTCTGCTCGACCATGACGATGGTCTTCCCCTCGACATGCTGCAGGTCGTGCAGAATCTCGAACACCATGTCGATGAAACGCGGCTCCAGCCCGATGGACGGCTCGTCAACCAGCAGGATTTCCGGGTTCATCACGAGCGCGCGGGAGATTTCCAGGAGCCGCCGCTCGCCGCCAGACAGTACCTTGGCCTGGTGCTTGCGCCGCGCGGCCAGGCGCGGATACTTGTCGAACACCCGCTCGGCCGCCGTCCGCGCCTCGGAAGGCTTGTCCATCAGGAAGCCGCCCATCCACAGGTTCTCTTCGACGGTCATGCCCGGGAAGACCGACTTGTCCTGCAGGATATAGGCGATTCCCGCCTGGCGCAGCTTCTCGTTCGCGGACAGTCCGGTTATGTCGCGCTTGTTGGCGCCGTCGCCAATCTTGATGCTGCCGGAGAAGATGTTGTTGAAGCCGAAGATCGCATGCAGCACGGTTGACTTGCCCGCACCATTCGGCCCGATCAGGCACAGCGACTGCTTCCGCGCCACCCGCAGATTGATCCCGTGCAGAATCTGCATCTTGCCGTAGCCGGCATCGAGATCTTCGACCGACAGGTAGGGGTCATGGCCCGCCAGCGCCTCCAGCTTGCTGACCGGCACCTCCTCGCTCAGCGACTTGGCCTGGCGCGTCACCTCGTCAACGGACAGCACCGTCTCCACGCCGCCCATGTGGTAGCCGGCCGAGCGCGCCCGCCGCGCGGCTTCGGCCGCCTGCGCCTCAGCCTTCTCCAGAGACGCGTCTCGCTCGTTGTTCGCCATCAGTGCGCTCCCAGATAGGCGTCTATCACGCGCTGGTCGTTCTGGATGTCCTCCGGCGTGCCGGAGGCAAGCATCTTGCCATGCGCGAGGCAGTAGATCGTGTCCGCCATGTTCATGATCACGCGCATGTTGTGCTCGATGATCAGAAGCGTGATGCCGAATTCGCTGTTCGCCTTCTTCAGCCGGTCGATCAGCCCGTTGATGAGCGTGGGGTTGATGCCTGCCGTCGGCTCGTCGAGCAGAAGCACCTTCGGCTCATTCATCAACGCCATGGCGAATTCGAGCAGCTTCTGCTGGCCGAAGGAGAGGCTGCCGGCAGTCAGCTTGCGCTTGCTGTAAAGTCCGACGAACTCCAGCAGCATCTCCGCGCGTTCCATCTCTTCGGGATTGGCGCGGTCGAACATGTCCAGCATCGTCATTTTGCGGTGGGGCACCGCGATGAGCATGTTCTCGACGCAGTTCATGTTCTTGAAGATGCGCGTCTGCTGGAAGGTGCGTAGCAGCCCCAGACGGGCAATCTGCTGCACGCGCAGCTTGGAAATCTCCCGCCCCTCGAAGCGGATCGAGCCTTCGTCGATCGGGTGATAGCCAACGATCGAGTTGAACAGCGTCGTCTTGCCCGAGCCGTTTGGCCCGATCAGGCCGGTGATCTTGCCGTCCGGGACGGTCAGGGAGATGTCCTTGTTCGCCTGGACGCCGCCAAACGCCTTGGAGACGCCGTTGACTTCAATGACATTCTGGGTCATTCCGCCGCTCCCGCCGGTTGGGCGCCAGTCGTGGGCTTGGCCCGCGCGCCGGTGTCCTCCTCAACGACGATGCCGAACCATTCGGGCTTCTGCCGCCGGACCCAGCCGACGATGCCCTCCTGGAAGTAGACCACGGTGACGACGATCAGCGCACCCAGCGCGACCCACTGCCAGCCGAGCAGATAGTTCCACGTTACCTCCTTGAAGACGTGGAACAGGATCGCCCCTACGACCGGCCCCCACAGCGTGCCCTTGCCGCCCAGCAGCGCGCACACGACCATGAAGATACCGAGGTTGATGGTCTGGAAGGCGGATTCCAGCGGCTCGAAGTGGATGAGCTGATACCCGGAGATGCCGCCGGCAATACCCACGAAGAAGGCCGCGATCGCCCAGGTGAACAGCTTGTAGCGCAGGGTGTCGATACCGAGACCTTCGGCCTTTTCCTCGTCATCCCGAATGGCGTTGATGGCCGCGCCGAATTTGGTGTTATAGAGCCAGGCCAGGAAGGCGAACAACGCCACGCCGACGCCCATGAACATGAAGTAGAAGACGTCTTTGCCCTGTTCGAGGTCGTATGGGTACACGGGCAGCGAGATGCCCTGCCCGCCGCCGATCCACTCCCAGTTTGCGACCAGTTCACCCGCTGCGACAGCGACGCCCAGCGTGCCGATGGCGAAATACGGACCACGCAGACCGAACAGCAGATAGCCCAGAATCAGCGCGGAAACCGAACAGAACACGCCTCCCAGCAGGCTGCCGACGAACAGTCCGACAAAATACTCTGTAGGTGTGAACTTGAAGACATCGCCGCTGAACGCGTTGTTGTAGGCCCCGACGTCATGGGCTATCCCGATACCGAACACCCCGGCGACATACATCCCCGCGCCGTAAAAGAAGATGTTGCCCAGCGAGTTGTAGCCCATCTGCCCGCCGGTCATGTCCCAGGTCAGCGAGACGATGATCATCAGCCACAGCGTTGCCAGCTGGGTCTTGTAGTCTGGAAACGCGAATGGCGCGATCAGGCTGATCGCGAGGATCGCGATGTAGAAGAGGGTTTTGCTCATCCCGGCTCTCCCGTCTTCCTACTGCAGCGCCTGACGGACCCGCTGCTGCTGGGCCAGTCGGATGATCAGCACGATGAGCAGCAGCAGAACGGCGATGGCCTGCTGATAGCCGATGCCGAAGATCAGCGCGCCATACTGTTCGAGTACGCCAAGTCCCAGCCCCGCGGCGATAACACCGGGCAGGTTTCCGAGACCTGCCGCCGTGACCACCACGAACGCCCGGATCGAATAGACGATGCCGTAGAATGGCTGAATAACCCAGGCCATCACGATGATCGCGCCCGCCGCCCCGCAGATCGCGGCGTTCAGCGAAAACGTGAAGGCGTAGATGCGGTCCGTGTTGATACCCAGAACGCGCGCCGCACGCGGATCCTGCGCGGTCGCCCGGATTGCCTGGCCGGTGCGCGAGTAGCGCATGAACAAGACCACGCCAAGAGCCAGAACGCCCGCGAGACCGACGCCGATCAGCTTGGCGATCGGCAGGTCGACGACGCCGCCGAACAGATGAAGCGTTTCATAAGGAAGCTGGATACTCTGGGTGTCCGAGCCGAACAGCAGGTTGAGGATTTGCGCCGTCATGATCGCGACACCGAAGGTGGCCAGCAGCGAAGTGAACAGGTCGCGCTCGATCACCCGGTTGATAACCAGCTTGTAGACGATCCAGCCAACGCCCCACAGCACAATGAACGCCAGGGGCACGCCAAGAAGCGGGTGGATGCTGTATTCGCCCATTTGGGTGCTGGAGAACCAGGCGACGTAACCACCGGCGATGACGAAGTCGCCCTGCGCCAGATTCTTCACGTTCATGACGCCCCAGACGAGAGCCAGGCCATAAGCGGCCAGAGCGAAGAGGGCGCCGACCATGACCCCGTCGATGATGATCTTCAGGTTCACCGTCGGGAACTGGAAGAGGAGATTGAAATTCGAGATAATCTGATCCATCGGCCTCGCCCGGTTGGCTGTGACGGCCGCGCACCTGGAGGGCGGCGGGGTACCGGGCGCACCGTTGTGCGAACGCCCGGTACCGCTTGTTCACGGGATTCCGCGCTCGATTACTTGCGCGGATAGATCAGGTCGTGAGACGCGAACTTTGCCGGCGCGACCACGTTGTACTGACCGTCCTGGATCTGGCGGAGCACCATTGGCTTGGCGATGTTGTTGCCCGCATCCGAGAACTTGATGCCACCATAGAAGGTCATCAGGTCGGTCTCGGCGATCGCATCGCGCACAGCATCCTTGTCCAGCGTGCCGGCACGCTCGAAAGCGTCCTTGAACACGTAGACCGCAGCGGCCGCCTGGGCGGACTGATACGGGACCGTCTTGCCCTGATACTCCGGATACGCTTCCTTGAACTCCTTCTCGAAGTTCGCGGCGGTACCGAAGATTGGATCCTCGTATTTCAGCGTCTCGGCCCACTGGGTGGCGCAGAGAATGCCGTTCGCGGCGTCACCATAGTTGCCGGTCACGTCGGCCGCCTCGCAGTGCGTCATCGCGACCATCGGGGTCTGGATGTTCTGCTCCTCGATCTGGCGCACGGCCGTTGCCGCACCTTTCGAGTGACCCGAAACAACCAGCAGGTCCGGCTTGATGAGCGACACCTTGGTCAGGATCGCACTCATGTCGGACAGGTCGCGCGGCAGCTTCTCGTCGATCACGACATCCATGTCGTACTTCGCCGCGTCTTCAAGCACGCCCGCGCGAATATCGAGCGAGAACGGGTCGTTCTCGACCGCAACGGCCAGCTTCACCTCGGACGGATCCTTGCCGTTCTCCTTCGCCACATCCGCGGCCAGATTAACGGCCTCGGCCAGGTACTGCTCAGAGGTTGACAGGACCGCAAAGAGATACTTGTAACCCTTGTTGAACAGCGAGCGAGACGCGCCCTCGGCCTCGATCATCGGGATCTTGTACTTCTCGGTGACCGGCGCGATCGCCTTCGTCATGCCCGAGGAGTACGGGCCAAGCATATATTGGACTTCGTCCTGCTGGATCAGGCGCTCAGCCAGCGTCGCGGCGCGGTCACCCTTGGACTCGTCATCGTAGTAGGTGACATTGAAATTGTAGCATTTGTCACCGATCTGAACGCCACCAGCTTCAGCGATCTTGTCGATCGCGAATTCGTATCCATTCTGCGTGTGCATGCCGTTGGTGGCATACTTGCCCGTCAGCGAGATCGCCGCGCCAAGCTCGATCGTATCGCAGTCCTGCGCGGACGCAGCCTGCGGGGCGGCCATCAGACCGACGGCGGCAAACGCCGATAGCGACCATTTCAACAATGGTTTCATAGGTTTCCTCCCTTTAAATGGCCAGCGGCTCTTTTATGAAGTGGGTATTGTTGTCACAGCCAGCTACGCCCTGCAACCGTTAACAACGATCAATCTATTGGACTTTTGTTGCGTAAGCTGACTGTTTTTGCCGAATTTTTAGGCACGCGTCACGCTTCTGACATGCTCCTTTAATGGCCCGTGAAAGCTTGAAGGCCCGTCTGGGCGCGGCCGAGGATCAGCGCGTGAATGTCATGCGTGCCTTCATAGGTGTTGACCGTTTCCAGGTTCATGAGGTGCCGCATGACATGATATTCTTCGCTGATGCCGTTGCCCCCGTGCATGTCGCGCGACGCCCGGGCGATCTCCAGCGCCTTGCCGCAAGAGTTGCGCTTGAGAAGCGAAATCGTCTCCGGCGTACAGGTCCCGTCATCCAGCATGCGTGAGGCTCGCAGGCAGCCTTGCAGGCCGAGCGCAATCTCGGTCTGCATGTCCGCAAGCTTTTTCTGGATCAGCTGGTTGGCCGCAAGCGGCCGGCCAAACTGCTCGCGCTCGAGCGTGTAGGCCCGCGCAGCGTGCCAGCAGAACTCCGCCGCGCCTAATGCGCCCCAGGCAATGCCGAAGCGCGCCTTGTTCAGGCAGCCAAACGGGCCCTTCAGCCCTTCCGCGTTCGGCAGCAGATTCTCCTCCGGCACGAAAACCTCGTCCATCACGATCTGGCCGGTGATGGAGGCGCGCAGGCTGAGCTTGCCCTCGATCGCCGGGGTCTCCAGGCCTGCCATGCCGCGTTCCAGGATGAAACCTCGGATTGCACCGTCCAGCTTGGCCCAGACGATCATGATATCGGCGATGGGCGAATTGGTGATCCAGGTTTTCGCGCCAGTGAGCCGGTAGCCGCCCGAAACCTTTTCCGCGCGCGTCGCCATGCTGCCGGGATCGGAGCCATGATCCGGCTCGGTCAGGCCGAAGCAGCCGACCAATTCGCCGGAGGCGAGGCGGGGCAAAAATCGCTCGCGCTGAGCGTCCGATCCATAGGCGTGGATCGGGTGCATGACCAGCGAGGACTGAACGCTCATCGCCGAACGATAGCCGGAGTCGACGCGCTCGACCTCCCGCGCGGACAGCCCGTAGCAGACATGGTTCGCGCCGGCGCCGCCGTATTCCTCCGGGATCGTCGAGCCGAGCAGGCCAAGCTCGCCCAACTCATACATGATTTCGCGGTCGAAGCGTTCCTCGCGAAACGCCGAGATAACGCGCGGCAGGAGCTTCTCCTGGGCATAGGCGCGTGCGGTGTCGCGCACAAGGCGCTCTTCCTCGCTCAGCTCTTCTTCAAGGAGGAGCGGGTCATCCCACTGGAACTCGGCCTTACCGGACATGGCTTTTGCTCAGACTTTCCGCGATGATGATTGGCGGAAAGGCTAACCGCTCGGCCGCGGAAGCGCAATTGCCCCATCCCCGTGAACACGCGCGCGGAAACGCCGCAACCCCGGCTCTAGCCGGGGCTGAGACCGCGGAGGCGCTCGCCGCGCCGGCGGATCATCTCCAGCGTGGTCAGAAGCGCGATGGAAATGCCAACGAGGATTGTGGCCAGTGCCAGGATCGTCGGGCTGATCTCTTCGCGAAGGCCGGAGAACATGCGCACCGTAATCGGCGTCTGCTCGGGACCCGCCAGGAACAGCACCACGACCACCTCGTCGAGCGAGGTGACAAACGCGAAGAGCGCCCCAGAGATAACGCCCGGCAGCACCAGCGGCAGGATCACCCGGAAGAAGGTCGTCGTCTGGTTTGCGCCGAGACTGGATGATGCGCGGATCAGCTGCTCGTCGAAACTGGCCAGCGCGGCGGTCACCGTGATCACCACGAAGGGTGTCCCCAGGACGACATGCGCCATGATGATGGAGAAAAAGGTCTGCGACAGCTCGATGCGCGCATAGAAGCTGAACAGCGCCGCCGCAGTAATGATGAGCGGCACGATCATGGGCGAGATGAGCAGCGCCGTGATGAAGCCGCGCGCAGGCATGTGCCGGCGGCTCAGTCCGAGCGCGGCGAGCGTTCCCAGGGTCGTGGCGATGACTGTCGAGGCAATCGAAATAATGAAGGAGTTGCGGATCGCACGCAGCCACTCTTCGCTGCTCAAGAGGTCGTCGTACCAGCGAAGCGAATAGCCCGCCGGGTCGAACTGGAGCATCTCGGTGGTAAACGTGAAATAGGGCTCCGCGTTGAACGACAGCGGCAGGATGACGAGGATCGGAAAGATCAGAAACAGGAAGATCAGCGCGCAGATCACGTGGTACGCGTAGTGCCAGACGCGCTCAAGCGTGCTTGCATAAGGAGGCAGCGCCATCGTTTCGTTTCCTTTCGTCCCGTCGCGTGCCTAGCCGAACTTCAACCGTTCCACGCCCACCAGCTTGTTGAAGAGCCAGTAGAACAGCATCACCAAGACCAGCAGGATCGTTGCCAGCGCCGCAGCCAGGCGCAGTTGCGCCGTGGACCCCTGCATGTTGCTGGCGATCATGTTGGATATGAAGATGCCCGTCTCGCCACCGACCAGGGCAGGCGTGATGTAGTAGCCAATTGCCAGGATGAAGACGAGCATGACTCCCGCGGCAAGCCCCGGCAATGTCAGCGGGAAATAGACCCTGAACCACGCGACCAGCGGGGTCGCTCCAAGTGAGCGCGCCGCGCGCAGATAGCTCGGGTTGATCGTCTTCATCACCGAATAGAGCGGCAGGATCATGAATGGCAGCAGGATATGCGTCATGGCCACGATCGTGCCGGTCTGGTTGTAGATCATTCGTAATCGGCCGTCGTCGCTGATGAAGCCGGCCCCGACAAGCAAGTCATTGATGACGCCCTCCTGCTGCAGCAGCACGATCCAGGCCGAGGTGCGCACCAGCAGCGAGGTCCAGAAGGGCAACAGCACCAGGATCATCAGGAGGTTCGAATATCGCAGCGGCAGCGTCGCCAGGAGATATGAAACGGGATAGGCCAACAGGATGCACAGCACCGTGATGAGCACACTCATCCAGGCGGTGCGGATGAACAGATCCGTGTAGACCTGATAGATTTCCGGCCGAGGCTCGATGTTCCCCTGCGGCGTATATTCGTAGTCGAGCGCAAGGAGATAGTAGCTTGGCGTAATCAAGCGGCTTTCCCGCTTGAGGATCCCCCAGAACTCCGGATTCGTCCAGCGGTCGTCCTCTGCGATGAACGCTTCCTTGTAGGGCGGCTGCATCTCATCGGCGTCGCGCGCGGTCCCCAGCATGAGGCTGCGCGCGCCAGGAAGCTCGCGGTTGATGCGCGCGGCGACCCGGCCGATGGTGCGGTCTTCCCGCCCCTGAACCATGTCCTTCGCCAGGGCGGCGAAAACATCTTCGCCCGGAACCCCTTCACCCTCCCATTCCTGCAGTGCTTCAGCAGTATTGGGAAGGTAGTTGACGACCTCCGGGTTATAAACGGATCGACCCATCATCGCCATGATGGGCACGATGAACGTGATGACGAGGAAAGCCAGCAGCGGCAGCACGAGCAGGAATGCGCGGATGCGCGCCCGACGTTCCGACTTGCGGATACTGTCCTTCAGCGGCGTGCCGTCGGCCGTCTTCAGGGTCTCGAGCTGCGCTGGTGTTGCGTCCTGCATGTCACCACTCGCCTTCTTTGGTCATGGCGGGGAGAGCGGCCCGCGCAGGACCGCTCTCCTCCAGGTTCTGGTATTCGCGCTTACTGCGCAACCCAGGCGTTGAAACGCTCTTCAAGCAGATCGCCGTAGTCCGCCCAAAATTCGGTGTTGAACTGAACGGCGGTCTTGAAGTTCTCCGGGCTGGTCGGCATGTGCGGCTTCATGTCCACGCCGGAGTCGGCATGTGTGCTGACCAGCGGAACGGACGACTTGCGCGCCGGGGCATACGCAATGTACTTGGCCTGGTCGGCCAGACGCTGCGTGTCCGTGGCGAAGTACAGGTAGTCCTTGATCAGGTCGAGCTGATCTTCGTTGCCACGCGGCACGACCCAACCGTCAACCTCGAACATCTGGTGGTCCCACATGATCTTGAACGGCTGGTTCTCGTTGACCTGCGCGTTGAAGATGCGGCCGTTGTAAGCCGTCGCGATCACGGCTTCCTCGTCGGCGAGCATCTGCGGCGGCTGAGCGCCTTCCGACCACCAGATCACGCTGTCCTTGATCTCGTCCAGCTTCGCAAAGGCGCGGTCCTGACCTTCTTTGGTGGCCAGCACTTCATAAACATTCTCGGGATCGACGCCATCGGCGATCAGCGCCCATTCCAGGTTCTTCTGCGGAATCTTCTGCAGGGCGCGGGTGCCCGGGAACTTCTCGAGGTTCCAGACATCCTCGATCGTCTGCGGACCTTCACCCTCGAAGGCTTCGGTGTTGTAAGCGAACATCGTCGCATACAGGATGCTCGGGACGAAGCAGTCACCCAGGGTACCCTCGATGAAGTCCTCCGTCGGAGGGGCACCATTCGGGGCGGGCGCGAACCACTCGTCATGGTCGATCTCCATGATCAGGCCCTCGTCGCAAGCGCGCTGCGCGTCAGCCTGAAGCATGTCGACGATGTCCCAGGTCACATTGCCCGCCTCGACCTGCGAACGGATGCCCGCCAGGGCCTGGGCCGACTTATCCTCGTTGTAGATCTGAACGCCCGTCTTCTCGGTGTAGGGCTCGTGGTACGCACGCACCTGCGATTCCGTATAGGCGCCGCCCCAGGAAACGATCGTCAGCGATTGATCCTGTGCATTGGCCACCACTGTCGAGGCGGCCATGACGCCCGCAGCAAGCAGGCCCAAGCTCTTGAGTTTCATTGGTTAGATCCTCCTGTTAACCAATCGGGTAAATACGTCGTCATGGTCTTGAGTTTGATTCCGAGCAACGAATGTCGCCTGGAACACGAGGAGGTGCGCTCCCCCCGGAGACGCACGAGATGGGCGTTGACCGCCTTCTTGTTATTACGGTCCCGCTCCGCCAGTGCCTGGCGACGCCCTGCTTCTTGGTGTGCATGGACCGCCCGGCATTGCGGCTGGGACCCGGAGAAACCGTCACAGTGGCATCGGGTCGAGGGCGCGGCAGTCCTGACTGGCCCAGCCGACCATAGCCGTTTCACCTTCCTTTATGATCTTGTGGCCGTGGGTGTTCGGCACCTTGACGATGAAATCGTCGTGGCCCGCCACGGACATGCGCGTGCGGATGTGATCGCCGAGATAGATCAGTTCCTCGATGCGGCCTTCCAGCCTGTTCGCCGTGGCGCCCTCATCCGGGTTGATCTCGACGCGCTCCGGGCGCAGCGACAGGGTCGTGGGCGCGCCAACCTGATCCACAGCGACGGCCAGGGCTTCGACGACATGGCCGCCCTCGATCTCGACCTGGCACAGCCCGTCGTTGCCGAGGGACTTCACTGTCCCGGTCAACTTGTTGTTCTCGCCGATGAACTGCGCCACAAAGCTGTTCTCCGGCTCCTCATACAGAACGTCGGGCGTGGAGAGCTGCTGGATCACGCCATCGTTGAACACCGCAACGCGGTCGGACATCGTCAGCGCCTCTGATTGGTCATGCGTCACATAGACGACCGTCACGCCAAGATTCTCGTGGATGTGCTTGATCTCGTACTGCATGTGCTCGCGTAGCTGCTTGTCGAGCGCGCCGAGCGGCTCGTCCATCAGGACGAGCTGCGGCTCGAACACCAGCGCGCGGGCCAGCGCGATGCGCTGCTGCTGACCGCCGGAGAGCTGCGCCGGGCGGCGTCCGCCGAACTGGCTCATCTGGACCATGTCGAGGGCGCGGCCAATCTTTTTCTCGATGTCGGACTTGGGCAGCTTGCGCACCTGCAGCGGAAAGGCGAGGTTCTCCCACACGGTCATGTGCGGGAACAGCGCGTAGTTCTGGAACACCATCCCGATCTCGCGCTTGTGCGGCGGGACGTTGTTGATCGGGCGCCCGTCCAGGAAAATCTCGCCATGCGTCGCGGGCTCGAACCCGGCCAGCATCATCAGGCAGGTCGTCTTGCCCGAGCCAGAGGGGCCGAGCAGCGTAATGAACTCGCCCTTGGCAATATCGAGATTCAGATCTTTGACGACGAGTGTTTCGCCGTCATAGCTTTTTTGTACGCGATCGAACCGGACGTAGGCGTCCTCCGGTTTCGTTTGCGAGACCTTTTCGGTTTCGGCCGTGGGTGTCGACAGCTGGTCCACGTCGGAAATGCCCTCCGCTCTAAAGCGTCTTTCGCCTTGGCCCATGTATAAGCATGACCCGTGCCAAGGACACGGACCATGCTCCCCGACTGCGAAAAACAAAGCTAGCCATGCTTATGGCTCGCATCAGATTTGCTGATAGGCTATAGCCCGGATTAACGATGATCAAGGCCAACTTTCGTGGGTAAGTGACGAAACCGCCTCGCGACGGCCATGAAAACAAAGCGGGATCGGCGATGACGACACGCGCACAGCACCCGGCCCCGGCCGATGCGGCGGAGCGGAAGGCGGTCCGCCCGGTGATCTGTTATCCCCCGGAAACGCTACCGCCATTCGATGCGGCATTTTACGACGCCGCGCGCGCCGGGATGACACAGATTGACGCCGTCACCGTGCCACCAAGGGATGCAGCGACCTTCTTCGTCCCGGCGGGACATTTCTTCCGCATCGCCATCACCGACGGACCGCAGGTCGGCGATCTGAATCTGTGGAACGCGGCTGATCTGTCCGAGCGATTCTTCAGCGGCAAGACTCGCGCGCTCCACGGGACTCACGTCACCACCGGCGACCGGCTCTGGAGCAACCTGCCCTATCTGCGCCCGATGGCGACAATCACCCGAGATACGCTGGACTGGTACGGCTGGGATGCAGATGGCGCCGGCGTGCATGACGTGATCGGCACGCGTTGCGATCCGTACACCAATCATCTGCTGAACGGCGAGGACTACGACCGCTGTTGCCACTCCAATCTGATCCGCGCCCTGGCGGAGTCGCGGAACATGACGCCCGAAGAGGCCGAGCGGCATGTGCATGACGTCCTGAACGTGTTCATGTGCACAGGCTTCACGCAGGACACCCAGCAGTATTTCATGAAGGCCAGCCCGGCGCGGCCGGGCGACTTCATCGAGTTTTTCGCCGAAATCGATCTGCTGGCCGCGCTGTCCGCCTGCCCCGGCGGGGATTGTGGCAGCGAACATTCGAGCGATGCCGCGGCGTGCTATCCGTTGCGCGCGGAGATTTATCAGCCCGCCTCCGGCACGCTTCGGGAGTGGCAGCCGCCCGTTCGTAACGGTTACACGGGTGGTCACGGGCTGCGGTGACGGCGGTGCTCACCTGTTCTGCTGTCACTCGTCAATCAAGAAAAGAGAGGCAGCGGTTATGCGCTACGCCGAGAGCACTGGAGCACCTATGCGCCGTTGCTGCGTCTCGCGTTTTCAAACAAGTCGATGTATTGATCGACAATCTTTTCCCGTCCGAAGTTCTCTGACAGATATCGATTGCCCTCGGCGCCCATGCGTCTACGTTCGTGGGGGCTTTCGATCAGCTGGTTAAGCGATTCCGCCAGGCTTTGCGGAGAACCGTTTTCAAAAAGGATGCCGGTTCTGCCATCCTCGATGAGGTGCTCGGGCCCCGGCGAACGCGCCGCCACGACTGGCGTGGATTGTGCCCATGCTTCCAGTATCACGTTACCAAGAGCTTCATGCCGGGATGCACATACGAATACGTCAGCCGCCTTGAGCAGGCTGAAAATATCTTCTCGCCAACCGAGAAAGCGGACGCGGCTTTCCAACTGACGCTGCCGGACAGCCGCCTCCAGCGCGTCCTGCATCTCCCCTGCGCCTGCCATCCAAAGATAGGCACCCGGCACGTCCGAAAGGGCCTCAACAACGACGTCAGGGCCTTTGCTGTGCGTCATCCGGCCCATCCAGAGGATCAATGGGGCATCCGGTGGTGTGTTAAAGATACTTCGATCTGCTGGTTTGGCCGGTTTTGTCTGAACGAAATTCGGGATGTAGCGGACACGACCGTCTTCCACCCCTTGGTCCAGAATATACTTCGTTATTTCTGGAGTATTGCCTATAAAATAATCGCAATTCTTGTAGTGCTTGAGCGGATAATAATTTCCAAGCCTTGTTATGTGAGGCGCCTCTGTCTCCGGCACGTGTTTTGCCGCTCGGCCCATCCAGCTTAATATCACATCTGGTTTTTCGGCTTTTATCAGGCGCTCCATTTTCCTTTTCGTCACGAAATCCAGCGCGCCACCGAAAGGAAATGAGACAAGTGGGATCCCCGAATCACCGAGCCTTTTTTCGACCCAGCCGCCTTTGCGAACCACAACGGATTGAGACACGCCTCTTTCTTGTAGCGCTTGGGCGTGTCGCACGAAAAACTGCTCCGCACCGCCTTTCTTGTTGCTCCCAATGACATTGAGTATTTTCATGTAGCTCACCTGACCTCGAACGCTTGTGCGCGACACCCCAAAACCGCCAAAGCGCCCGAACTGACTGCCCCTGACGCGTGTTTACCGAGACAGTTCATCATTATGACGCATTTATGTTGCGCAACCACAGCCATGGCAGGAGCGCCTGACACGCCTGTCTGATTGTCTTGGTCGGGCGGCACTCGGCGGGGAGATTGCAGTGCAAACGGTCGTATGCATGAAGTGGGGCACGCGTTACGGCCCGGAATACGTCAATCGGCTCTACTCCATGGTGAAACGCCATACACGGCGCCCTCTCCGCTTCATTTGCTTCACGGAAGATACGCACGGCATCGACAGCGGCGTGGAAACCCACGATCTGCCGCCCATCGACTTACCCGAGTTCATGTCCCGACGTCCTTGGCGGAAGGTCGGGCTCTGGCAGACAAATCTGGCCGGTCTCGAAGGTGACGTTCTTTATCTTGATCTTGACCTGATCGTGACCGGGAACATCGACGAGTTTTTCGACTACAGGCCGAACTCGACTTTCTGTGTCATTCGGAACTGGACCACGCGTAACAGGATCAAGAGTATTTATCGGAAGGTCGGGAATACATCCTGCTATCGCTTCCGTGTGGGCGCTCATTCGTATCTTTATGACAAAGTGCAAGACGATCCGATCGGCTTCTGGCGGAAATATCGAAACAGCCAGACGTTTATTTCAAACGAAATTTCAGAGATCACATATTGGCCCGATGAGTGGTGCGTCAGCTTCAAGCACTCTTTATTGCCGAACTGGCCGCAGCGCATGTTCCGGGAGGCGCAGCTTCCACCGGAAGCCAAGATTGTTGCCTTCACCGGAAAGCCGGATATCGATGATGTCATCGCCGGGAACTGGCCGGAGAAAATGATTCTCAAAAGGCCGTTCAAAAGGTTCGTCAAACCGGAATGGGTCGAAACGCACTGGCGGTGAACGCGCTGACTTGCGTTTCTTTATACCGGCGATGCGGGATGACCGCGAAACCACCCCGTGGCGATTAACGCCCCAACCCTGCTTCCTTGGCAGCCTGCGTTCGCCCTGTACGAAAACGCCGTTCGATCGCCTTCAGTCGCTCCTTTAAAGTCCGCGGTTTTCTGTCGGCGTGCGCGCTCTCGTGGTCGACCATGGCGGGTCTTCCGATCTGCGTAAAAGCCACACCCGGGACGGTCAGAAAGGCCTGCAGCATCGCCGCCTCGTCTCCGCTGTAATGGGTCTGCGCACACTGGCGCTCCCATTCTGATGCAAACCGCTTGGCCCCTTCTGTCGGATGAAAAACGGCGACTTGCGAGGTCGCCTTGAGAACGACACGCTTGTGCATCGGCCAAAGCAGCCGGGCTCTACGGGCATTGACGCGAATGCCCACGTCTCCGCCGATGCCCGTGAGCGGCGCGATATCGCCGTTCAGGATGCAATCCACGTCCATAAGGACAATCGTCTTATCCGGATAGACCGACATGGCTTCAAGCACGACGGACGGCTTGCGCCACGTGTTCCAACCTTTTTCCGACTTGGACTTGGAGAACAGATGAAAGGGCGTCCGATAAACCTCAAGGTTGGCAGCGAAGTTCTCCGCGAGGGCCCGATAGTCGGGCGTGAACCAGCCGACCACGAGCCAGTTATCGGCTTGGACGCTGCCCTTGATATCGGCCTCGGACGGATCGCTGGTCATCTGTTTTTTTCGTCTGTGAAACGGGTTTCCGAAATACCCTGTAGCGGAAATGGCGTGCGAACACGACCCTCTACAAAATAAACTTCGACAGGTCGGTATTCTTCGCCAGGTCGGCCACCTGCGCGCGAACATACTCGGCGTCGATCACGAACTTCCCGTCCACCCGGTCGGTCGCGTCGAAGCTGATCTCGTCCAGCACGCGCTCCATCACGGTCATCAGCCGGCGCGCGCCGATATTCTCGACATTCGCATTCACTTCAACGGCGATCTGCGCGATCGCGTCAATGGCGTCATCGGTGAACTCAAGTTCCACCCCCTCTGTCGCCATCAGCGCAACGTACTGCTTGATGAGACTGGCCTTGGGCTCGCGCAGGATTCGGCGGAAATCCTCCTCGGTCAGTGCGCGAAGCTCAACCCGGATCGGCAGCCGGCCCTGAAGCTCAGGCAGCATATCCGACGGGCTGGAGACATGGAAGGCGCCTGACGCGATGAACAGGATGTGGTCGGTCTTGACGGCCCCGTACTTGGTGCTGACCGTCGTGCCCTCGATCAGCGGCAGCAGGTCGCGCTGTACGCCCTCGCGGCTGACATCGCCGCCGGTCCGCTCGGAACGAGCAGTGATCTTGTCGACCTCATCGAGGAACACGATGCCGTTGTTCTCGACCGTCTGGATTGCTTCCTGGATGATCTGGTCCTCGTCGATCAGCTTGTCCGATTCCTCCTGGATGAGAAGGTCGTAAGAGTCCCGGACCGAGACCGTCTTCTTCTTCTTCCGCTCGCCGAACGCCTTGCCGAGCATGTCGCCAATATTGATCATGCCGACCTGCGCACCGGGCATGCCCGGCACGTCGAAGCTCGGCATCCCGCCGCCAGTGTCGGTGACCTCGATCTCGATTTCCTTGTCGTCCAGCTCGCCATCGCGCAGGCGCTTGCGGAAAGACTCGCGCGTTGCCGGCGAAGAATGCTCACCGACCAGGGCGTCCAGAACACGCTCTTCCGCCGCCAGATGCGCCGAGGACTGCACCTCCTTGCGCTTGGCCGCGCGCACGAGACCCAGGCCCGCCTCAAGCAGGTCGCGGATGATCTGCTCGACATCGCGGCCGACATAGCCAACTTCGGTGAATTTCGTCGCTTCGACCTTGATGAACGGGGCATTCGCGAGCTTCGCCAGTCGGCGTGAGATTTCGGTCTTGCCCACACCAGTGGGGCCGATCATCAGGATGTTCTTCGGCAGGACTTCCTCGCGCAGGTCCTCTTCAAGCTGCTGGCGGCGCCAGCGGTTGCGCAGCGCGATGGCGACCGCGCGCTTGGCATCCTTCTGGCCGATGATGTAGCGGTCCAGTTCCGAGACGATTTCGCGGGGACTGAAATTGGTCATGCGTGCTCCGGTTCAACGGTTGGCAGGCGCCGGGCGAGCGCGGCGGGCACAAGCTGGGAAACGACCTCCTGGCGCGTCCGGCGCCAGCCAACCCCCAGCAGCAGCAAGGCCGCGCCGAGCCCGAGAACGGTGAAGGCCGTCACCGAGGCCTCGTCCATGCCCGTTCTGTTGATGATCACCGACAGCGCCACGCCGAAATAGATCAGCCCGGCGACGAGGATTGCCCGCCGGTCAATGATCAGTGCGATGACGGCGAGCGCTGCAATCAAGATAATCGTGCTCACGGCATCGCCAAGGGCGAGGCTTGCCCGGTCGGTCGTCCAGACGAAGCCCATCGCGCTGTTCACGATCATCGGCGCGGCAGCGAGATGCAGCCAGAACGCGGCGTCGGAAAAGCGCGTGTGCCGGGCCGGATCGCGCAGATCATAGCGCATCGCAAGCGCGAACGTGCCGAGCCCGAGGGCAAGAAAGAGTGGTGTGCTCCAGGCCGTCGCCGTCTCCGGCAGCAGCACCTGCAGCAGAAAATAGGCTGTCGCAGCGACCGCCACTGCGGTTTGACCCAGCGTAAAGGGCAGCCGGAAATAAAGGTAGTAGCCGAACGAAGAAAGCGCGATCGCCGCGGAAATGCACAGGCCGGCATAGCTGTCCTTGTCGCCTCCGGCTGGGCCCGCGAATGGCCCCGGCGCGGCGGCCTCCCAGAGCGCAAGGCCGAACGTACCGACGAGATACCCCAGTGAAATCCCGAAGCCCAGCGACAGCGCGATGCTCGGCAAGGTCAGCCGTCGCCGCCGCGTGAAGTAAAAGGCAAGCGCGACCGCCACCACCGCGACGGCTGCGAACGCCAAGGTTCCGGCAACCAGGCCGACGGTATAGGCCACGCCGGTCAGCAGCAGAGCGATTCCGATCGTCAGGAAGATGTCGTGGAAGCCACGGACGAAACGGATGGCCTCCGCATCCTCCGGCTGCGCCGGATGAGCTTCGCGCCGCGCCAAAAAATCGGCCAGCCGGTCCGCCTCCGCGCGCCCGATGACGCCTGCGGCCACGGCCTCGTCCAGCTGGTCCCTAGTCGGCATCGAGCGCTTCCACCGTGATCGTGTCGTTCGTGTAGATACAGATGTCGGCGGCGATCTTCATGGCACGCCGCGCAATGTCTTCCGCGCTCATGTCCGTGTCGTACAGCGCGCGCGCCGCCGCCATTGCGTAGTTGCCGCCCGAGCCAATACCCACGAGGTGGTTCTCCGGTTCCAGCACGTCGCCAGTGCCGGTGAGCACCAGTGTGTTCGTGCGATCCGCGACGACCATCATCGCTTCCAGGCGGCGCAGGTAACGGTCAGTTCGCCAATCCTTGGCAAGCTCGACGCTCGCGCGCATGAGCTGCCCCGGATACTGCTCCAGCTTCTGCTCAAGCCGCTCGAACAGCGTGAAGGCGTCGGCCGTCGCCCCGGCAAAGCCGGCGATCACGTCGCCCTTGCCAAGCGCCCGGACCTTTCGCGCATTCGATTTCATGACGGTCTGGCCGATGGAAACCTGGCCATCGCCGGCGATGACGACCTTGCCGTCCTTGCGGACCGACACGATCGTGGTCGCATGCCAGCCCGGGAAAGATGTGGATTGCTCGCTCATGATCTGCCCCGCCATATACGCCGCGCTCTGCGCCTATGCAATGCGTGCGCCTTGTAGCAGGTTCGCGCCCGGCGAATAAAGCTGC
This sequence comes from Dichotomicrobium thermohalophilum, assembly GCF_003550175.1. Taxonomy (NCBI): domain Bacteria; kingdom Pseudomonadati; phylum Pseudomonadota; class Alphaproteobacteria; order Hyphomicrobiales; family Hyphomicrobiaceae; genus Dichotomicrobium; species Dichotomicrobium thermohalophilum. The sequence goes on along the minus strand of NZ_QXDF01000001.1, from coordinate 1,082,366 downwards.
TATACGCTTGTAAGGCCGTGGCTCAACAAGGCGCAGGACCGGAATGACCGACTCTGGCGACATGCGCGTTGCCGAATTGGCGCGCGAAACGAAGGAAACGCAGATCAGCGTGCGCGTCGCGCTTGACGGCACGGGGCAATACGACATCGCAACCGGCGTCGGCTTTTTCGACCACATGCTGGAACAGCTCGCGCGGCACTCGCTCATCGACGTCACCCTGCGCGCCAAGGGCGATCTGCACATCGACGCGCATCACACGGTCGAGGACTGCGGCATCGCGCTGGGCCAGGCGTTGGCCAAGGCGCTCGGCGAGCGGCGCGGCATCCGGCGTTATGGCGCGGCGGAACTGCCGATGGACGAGACGCTGAGCCGGGTGGCGCTGGACATCTCCGGGCGTCCCTACCTCGTCTGGCGTGTCGCGTTCCCGGTGGCCAAGATTGGCGAGATGGACACCGAGCTTTTCCGCGAGTTCTTCCAGGCGCTGGCGCAGAACGCCGGGCTGACGCTGCACGTCGAGACCTTCTACGGGGCGAACGCCCACCACATCGCCGAAAGCTGCTTCAAGGCGCTGGCGCGGGCGCTGCGCGCGGCCGTCGAGATCGACCCACGCATGGCGGACGCGATCCCCTCGACCAAGGGCCAGCTCGGCGGCTAAGCCGCATTCGCATCTGTCGGGCTTGGTTCACCTGTCGTCGTTGCCGGGCTTGCCTGTGCTCAGGCTCGACCCGAGCAACCCGGCAACCCAGAGAACGAATTCAACAGCCCGATATGATGGATGCCCGTATCAAGCACGGGCATGACGTGGTTCCAGACGGATCTTGACGTAGATTAAGCGGTGATCTCGTCGCCGACGCGCACCGTGCCGCCTTCGATCACGCGCGCATAGACGCCTAGCTCATTATGCCCGTACATGCGCATCATATCGGGCGGGATGCTGGTATCGCGCGCGGCGGTCTCGGGGTTGACGTCCGTGGCAGCACAGCGGTCAGTGCGCGCGAAGACGTCCAATGTCACCTCGCCAATGCGGATTTGCCCGTCCAGCCACTGCGCCTCCGCCCAGGGCGCCAGCCCGTCGAAATAGACGTTCGCGCGGAAGCGCAGCGGGTCCAACTCTTTGCCGATCTCCGCGCCCAGCGCGCGCACCGTCTCCAGATTCACCAGATGCAGGCACTTGTCCGCCACGTCGGAGAAGCTGTGGCCCGGCGCGGTGACGACCCGCGGCGCGCCCTTCAACTCGCCTGTCATGTAACCGGCGAAGAACTGCTCAATCATCTGGCGTCCCAGCCTGGTGCTCAGATCCCCGCGCGCGACCTGCTTACCGTCGCGGTAGATGGTGAGCATCTGACTGTCAGCATCGAAAGCGGTTTCCAGCGCCGCCAGCTTCTCGTGGCGCATCAGCATAAGGAAATTGATCTTGGGCAGATGCTTTGGCGCGGTCGGGTCGAACCGCCCCGGGCCGTTCTCGATCGCATAGGCGCGGTCAAAGGGAATTGTCTCGCCGGGCTCGAGCCGCACCTCGTCCAGCGGCTCCGGCGACAGGCCCTTGACCGGGTAACGGTAGAGATGACGGACGGTGATCATGGCGGTGAACCTGTCGCGCGGCCGGCGAAGCGTCAAGCGTCATGCGCCGCCCGCCGTGAAACCCGGCAGCGTCTTCGGGCGTTCTGCGAAAGCGTGGAAAATCGCAGCGAGTCATCAGGCTAGCGGCTTTCCAGGGCAGCCGCGCGACACTACATCCTGTGTCGCATCGCGGTACAGACCGGGTGCTTACTTGATGACTTGACTGACGAAGGCGTGGCCGGCGCGCCGCTTACGGGCGAAGGCTCACGCGCTTGAGGAGGACGATATGAATTTCGAGAAGTTCACCGACCGGGCGAAGGGCTTTCTGCAGGCCGCCCAGGGCATTGCGCTGCGCGAGAACCATCAGCGCCTGACGCCCGAACACCTGCTGAAGGCTCTGCTCGATGATGACGAGGGCATGGCCGCCGGGCTGATCACACGCGCTGGCGGCGATCCTGATGGTGCACGCCGGCGCACCGAGGAGGCGCTTGAAAAGCTCCCGAAAGTCTCGGGCAGCGCCGCGGGGCAGATCTACATGGCGCCGGAACTCGCCCGCGTGTTCGACCAGGCGGAAAAAGCCGCCGATAAGGCCGGCGACAGTTACGTGACTGTCGAGCGCCTGTTGCTCGCGCTGGCGATTGAGAAGGGTGCGAATACCGCAACGATCCTCGCCGACAGCGGAATTACGCCGCAGGGGTTGAACGCGGCGATCAATGATCTGCGCAAAGGGCGCACCGCTGACACCGCTACTGCCGAGGAGTCCTACGAGGCCCTGAAACGTTACACGCGCGATCTGACCGAAGAAGCGGCGAACGGCAAGCTTGACCCGGTTATCGGCCGCGACGACGAAATCCGCCGGACGGTCCAGGTGCTCTCGCGGCGCACAAAGAATAACCCCGTCCTGATCGGCGAGCCGGGCGTCGGCAAAACCGCGATCGCCGAAGGTCTGGCGCTTCGCATCGTCAATGGTGATGTGCCGGAAAGCCTGAAAGAAAAGAAGCTGCTCGCGCTCGACATGGGCGCACTGATCGCGGGCGCCAAATACCGCGGCGAGTTCGAGGAGCGGCTGAAATCCGTGCTGCAGGAAATATCCGCGGCCGAACGGGGTATCGTGCTGTTCATCGACGAGTTGCACACCATCGTCGGCGCGGGCAAAGCCGACGGCGCGATGGATGCCTCCAACCTGCTGAAACCCGCGCTCGCGCGCGGCGATCTGCACTGCGTCGGTGCGACCACGCTCGATGAATACCGCAAGCACATCGAGAAGGACGCCGCGCTGGCCCGGCGCTTCCAGCCGGTCTATATCGACGAGCCCACGGTCGAGGACACCATCTCGATCCTGCGCGGGCTTCAGGAGAAGTATGAGCTGCACCACGGCGTGCGCATCTCCGACAGCGCGATGGTGGCGGCGGCCGAACTCTCACACCGCTATATCACCGACCGCTTCCTGCCGGACAAGGCCATTGACCTGGTGGACGAGGCGGCCGCCCGGCTGCGGATGCAGGTCGACTCGAAGCCCGAGGAACTCGACGAACTCGACCGGCGCATCATCCAGCTGAAGATGGAGCGCGAGGCGCTGAAGCGCGAAGAGGATCAGGCATCCAGGGAACGCCTGTCCAACCTCGAAAAGGAACTGGCCGACCTCGAAGAAAAGGCCGAGGGACTGACCCAGCGCTGGCGCGAGGAGAAGGAGAAGCTCACCTCCGAGCAGAAGCTCAAGGAGGAGCTTGAACAGGCGCGCATTGAGCTTGAGCAGGCGCAGCGGCGGGGCGACCTGACCCGCGCGGGTGAACTCGCTTATGGCGTGATCCCCGACCTGCAGAACAAGCTGCAAAAGGCTGAAGGCGCCGAAGAAGCCGCCGGTATGGTGGAGGAAGTCGTCACGCCCGAGCACATCGCACAGGTCGTCTCCCGCTGGACCGGCATCCCGGTGGAAAAGATGCTGGAAGGCGAGCGCGACAAGCTGCTGCGCATGGAGGACGAATTGGCAAAGCGCGTGGTCGGGCAGGCCGAGGCGGTCCACGCCGTCTCGACCGCGGTCCGCCGCGCCCGCGCCGGTCTGCAGGACCCGAACCGGCCGCTCGGCTCGTTCATGTTCCTTGGCCCCACGGGCGTCGGCAAGACCGAGCTCACCCGGGCACTGGCCGAATATCTGTTCGACGACGAGCAGGCGATGGTGCGGCTCGACATGTCGGAATACATGGAGCGCCACTCGGTCGCGCGACTGGTCGGCGCGCCGCCGGGCTATGTCGGCTATGAGGAAGGCGGATCGCTGACCGAGGCGGTGCGCCGGCGACCCTATCAGGTGATCCTGTTCGACGAGATCGAGAAGGCGCATCAGGACGTGTTCAACATCCTGCTGCAGGTGCTGGATGATGGCCGCCTGACCGACGGACAGGGCCGCACGGTCGATTTCCGCAACACCATCATCATCATGACCTCGAACCTTGGCTCGGAATATCTCGCAGGGCTGGGCGAGGATCAGGAGGTCGACGAGGTCCGCGAGCAGGTGATGAATGTCGTGCGCGGGCACTTCCGGCCGGAGTTCCTGAACCGGATCGACGAGATCGTGCTGTTCCACCGGCTCAAGCGCGCCCAGATGGTCGAGGTGGTCGATATCCAGATGCAGCGCGTCCGCAAGCTGCTGGCTGATCGCAAGATCACGCTGGAGATGGACGACGCGGCCCGGCGTCTGCTGGCCGAGCGCGGCTATGATCCGGCCTATGGCGCGCGCCCGCTCAAGCGCGTGATCCAGAAATACGTGCAGGACCCGCTGGCCGAGAAGATCCTGATGGGTCAGATCAAGGACGGCCAGACCGTCAAGCTCAGCGCGAGCGGCAGCGAATTGATCATCGACGGGGCGCCCGTGCGCGTCGCGGCGTAAAGCTTAAGGGGCGGTGCTTCGGCGCCGCCCTTTTTGTTCGCGCGCTCTCACCAGTGCGGCGGCGGTCTCTCCGGCCACCCGGATATAATCCGACTCGCGGTGTATGAGCATGGTCGAGAAGGCGCCTTCCATCAGCAGGACGATTTGCCGGGCCAGTTCTGCCGGCTCCGCCGTATCCGCCAGAGCGTCCGTCAGCCACGCCTCAAACTTCTTCTTGTGCGCCGCGCCAACCTTCACGGCCGGATGGCCCGGCTTGTTCGCAAGTTCGGCCACCGTGCGCAGGAAGCCGCAGCCCTTCCAGCGCGGGCTGCGCGCGGCCTTCCCTAGCCCTTCGAACATCGCGGCGACCTTCTCCGGTAGCGTGTCGCCACCGGCCGCGAACCACTTGGCGAACTGGTTGAGATTTGGCTGGTCGCGCGATTCCAGATAGGCGGCGATCAGATCGTCCTTGCTGCGGAAATGGTAATAGAGCGTGCGCTTGGTCACGCCGGCTTTTTCCGCGACCGCATCGACGCTGACGCGCCCGATCCCCTCGCCGTAGAACAGGCGGTTGGCGGCGGTGAGGATCTTCTCGCGGGTCGGCTCGGGATTGCGGGGCATTCCGGCAATGTATACCCACCAGTGAGTGTACACAATCCTGGGCGCGCCCTACCCTCCAAGGCATCGCAACTGGCTCATGGAGATGCCGATGTCCGAGACTGTCCTGATGGAAACAAGCGGCCGCGTCGCGATGCTGACGCTCAACCGCCCGGAAAAACTCAACGCGCTCAACTACACGACCATCGACCGGCTGCTCAGCCTGCTCAACGCGGTCGAGACCGACCCTGCCATCGGCGCGGTGGTCCTCACCGGCGCGGGCGAACGCGCGTTTTCCGCCGGCGGCGACATCCCGGAATTCTCCGAATCGGTCCGCAAAGGCCCGGACGCGGCGCTGCGCGACTTTGTCCGGCGTGGACAGGCGCTGACCGCCCGGCTCGAAGCCTTCTCCAAGCCGGTGATCGTCGCGGTCAACGGGCTGGCCTTCGGCGGCGGCTGCGAAATCACCGAGGCCGCCCATCTGGCCATTGCCAGCGACCGTGCCGAATTTGCCAAGCCGGAGATCAATCTCGGAATGCCGCCCACCTTTGGCGGGACACAACGCCTGCCCCGGCTGGCCGGGCGCAAGCGCGCGCTCGCCCTGCTGCTGACAGGCGACCGCTTTTCCCCGCAAACCGCGCTTGAGATGGGGCTGGTGAACGCTGTGGTGCCGCATGAGCGGCTCATGACCGAAGCCTTCGCGCTGGCCGAGCGCATCCTGCGCCATTCGCCGCTGGCCGCATCGCGGATCATCCACGCTGTCACGCGCGGCATCAACACGACGATCGCCGAGGGCCTCGACATCGAGGCGGAGCAATTCGCGCGCATGGTGCCGACACACGACCTGCGCGAAGGGCTGGACGCCTGGATCGCGCGGCGCGAACCGCGCTATAGCGGCATGTGAACCATAGGAGGCCGCGATGGCTGCATCAGAGCACCGCTATCAAGTGCATGTGTCATGGTCGGGCGAGACGCGCAGCTATCAAAGCTATTCGCGCGCGCATCGCATCGCGATCAACGGGAAGCCGACGATCGCGGCGTCGGCCGACCCGGCCTTCCTTGGCGATGCGGACCTGCCAAACCCTGAAGATATGCTGCTGGCCGCACTCAGCGCCTGTCACATGCTGTGGTATCTGCACCTTTGCGCGGTAAATGGCGTCGTCGTGACCGCCTACGAGGATCGCGCCGAGGCGACGATGGTCGAGGCGCCGTGCGACGGCCGCTTCACCGACGTGGTGCTGCATCCGGTCGTGACGATCACGGCGGATAGCGATGCTGACCTTGCCCGCAGCTTACACGAGCGCGCGCACGCGGAATGCTTCATCGCGAATTCGGTGAACTTTCCGGTGCGGCACGTCCCGGTCATCAAGCGCGCTGGCTAAGCCGTTTTGCGCGGCACGTTGCTGACGCCATGCTGGGTTTTTTCCCAGTAGAACGGATCGGCGACGAGCTGATAGAGAGCGCGATAGGCGGCCACCGAGATGCATAGCCAGTAAACGGGGATCAGCAGAATTTGCGGCAGCAGGTTCGCCACGCCGCGCGCCCTCAGGGAAACCACCCCGAGCACGATCGCCGCGCCGTAGCCCGCAATGAGGTTAAACGTGGCGATCGCCCAGAAATGCAGGCCCAGAACGCTCTCCGCCTGTCGCATGAAACCACCATGGACCGAGTCGTAGGCAAGGAGAATGTAGAACAGCGGGTGCGCCAGCGTGGAGATCACCACCGCCGCGAACAGCCCCTGAAACGCCCAGAAGCCGCCCAGGCCCAGTTCGGCACGGAGCCGCTCCGGCTGACGCATATGGACCGCGTAGGTCTGCATCCATCCCTTAAGCCAACGCGTGCGCTGGCGCAGCCAGTTGCCCGGCTGGCACGCGGCTTCCTCCCAGGTCGTCGAGTCCAGCACCTTGCAGCGGTACCCCGCACGATAGATGCGCATGCCCAGATCGGCATCCTCGGTGACGTTGAAGGCGTCCCAGGCGCCAAGCTCTCGCAGCACCTCGATGCGGAAATGGTTTGACGTGCCGCCCAGCGGTATGGGCAGACGCAGCATGTCGAGCGCGGGCAGGATGCCCCAGAAGAGCGATGTGTATTCAATGGTGAACTGCTTGGCGAGCCAGTTCTCCGTGGCGTTGTCGAAATTGAGCTTGGCCTGCAGACAGACCACCTCCGTCGGGGCCTGGGCAAACGCCTCCACCGCCTTGCGCAACTGATCCGGCTCGGGCCGATCCTCGGCGTCGTAGATCACTGCAAAATCGCCCGTAGCGAATTCCAGCGCGAAGTTGCATGCCTTGGGTTTGGTCCGTGGCCGCCCGTCCGGCACGACGATGATGTCGAAAGTCCCGGGCAGGTCCATCGCCCGCGCCGCGGCGATGGTCTCCTTGTCGACGCTTTCGAGGATCAGCTTGATGTCCAGCTTCGTGGCCGGATAATCCAGCGCCCGCAGGTTCGCCACGAGTTGCGGCAGCACGTCGGCCTCGCGAAACAGCGGCACCAGGATGGTGTAGCGCGGCAGATCGGCATCGGCGATGCTCGGCGGGCCGGGGCGCCGGCCCAAAAGCCAGGTGCGGCCCGCCAGTTGAACGGCCGCGATCAGCCGCAACAGCACGGTGACCAGAAACACAAGCGACAGCGCCGCCGACAGCAGTGTCATCGTATCGCGGAAGGAGATCAAAGCCGCCCCCGTCACCAGCCCGGTAAACGCGAGCAGACAGAGCATCTGCCACAGGGCCACGCCGTCGGCCGCGGATTGGTCCGGGCGCAGTCGACGCAGCCGCCAGGTCGCAGCGCGCAACAGTGCCTGACCGCGGTGCCGGATGATGAGGTCGATCAGGTTCTGCCGTGTGAGCAGCGCCACCTGGGCCCGCCGTTTCCCCAGCGCGTGCGCCAGCGAATCGATGACGTGAGCGGGCATCGCCTCCACATTCAGTGCGCCCGATACGCCCTCGCCGCGCACGGGCAGCGGGGCTCGAGCTTCGAGCCAGTGTCGGGGCGGCACCCGACCCGCCGCGCCGGTCAGTCTCAAGCTCTCCATCGGCACCGAGGCGGCAAAGCCGCCGGTGCTCGCGAGTGCATCGCGGTACCGCTCCGGCGCGACTACGCCTTCCGCGAGTAAAACGACCGATGAATCAACCTTCCACGTTGCTGCCAGAAACTGCGCCCGGTATAAATCTGCGGAGGAGACGCCGAGTCGCCAGAAAAGCCGGTTTTGCCAGCGGCCACGATCCCGCGCCGGCAACCGCGAAGGAGGCGCAGCGGGCCTGGTGCGGTAACCTTGGAACAGAGCAGTCGATTGCACACGCATGACTTTCTCGGGACGCGAACCTCCAGAGCGGGATAATCACATATTTCGTGTCATGATAACATCAAAATTCACGCACTCAGTGAGTCAGTGGGCGGCATGCCTGCTGGCTGCACTGTTCATGGCTCTGGCGATGTTCGTGGGGCCTGCCGGGGCGCAAGACGAGATCCTGAGGGGGCCCGATACCGAGGCGGAGATAGACAGCACCGTCGGTCCACGGCCTGACTGGTCGTGGCTGGAACAGCTTCGTTTCGTAACGACCTCGGACTTTCCCCCGTTCAACTACTACGACGAAGACGGTGTCCTGACCGGTCTTAATGTCGATCTGGCGCGCAGCATCTGCCGAGTTCTTAGCGTCAACTGCCAGGTCAGCGAACTCGAATGGGACGATCTCACCGAGACGGTGAACGAGGGCGCGGCCGACGCCGCTCTAGCGGGCATCGCCATCACGCCGGAAACGGTGCAGCAACTCGACTTCACCGATATCTATCTACAGATCCCGGCCCGTTTCGCCGCGCAGAAGACTGCCGAGATCGAGACGATCACGGCGGAGAGTCTGGACGGCCAGAGCATCGGCGTCGCCCGCGACACGGCGCATCACGCCTTTCTCAAGACCTTCTTCCCGGATGCGGAACTCAGTTTGTTCGACAACCTCGGCGACGCGCGCGCAGCCCTGCGCGCGGGGGGCGTCGATCTAGTCTTCGCCGACGGGTTAAGCACTGTATTCTGGGTGAACGGCGCCGGCTCGCGTGGCTGCTGCAAGATGGTCGATGGTGGCTTCATGGAGCCCAGGTATTTTGGCCAGGGGTTGGCCATCGCAGTGAAACGCGGCAACGACAGGCTTGTCACCGTGCTCAATTATGCGCTGGCCCGGTTGCGGGCCGAAGGGCGTCTGGAGGAGCTAATGCTCCGCTACTTCCCGCTCAGCCTTTACTGACCGGCGCTTGCGCCGTTTAAACGGCAGCACCAAGCTCCAGGCGAAACGCGTCGGAGCCTCGCTCTGGTATTCGGACAGACCGATCGTCATGTCCGTGTGGCCTGCTTCAGGCTGGGGGCGGTAGGTCCTGAAAATCCGGTCCCAGATCGACAGGTTGAAGCCAAAATTGGAGTCTGTCTCGCGCGGGATCACCGAGTGATGCACCCGGTGCATGTCCGGCGTCACGATCACGCGGCGCACGATCCGGTCCAGCCAGCCCGGCAAATTGATGTTCGCGTGGTTGAACATCGCGCAGCCGTTCAGGATGATCTCGAACAGCACGACCGCAATCGCCGGCGCCCCCAGTGCCAGCACGACGGCGATCTTGATCAGCATCGACAGCGCGATCTCCACCGGGTGAAAGCGCAGTGCGGTCGAGACGTCGAAGTCCACATCCGCATGATGCACCTGATGCAGCCGCCAGAGGATCGGCACCTTGTGAAACACGACGTGCTGGGCATAGATGGCAAGGTCGAGCAGCACGAGCGAAATCAGGATTTCCAGCCAGAACGGCCAGCCAAGCAGGTTGAACGCGCCCCAGCCGGCGATGCGCGCCCATTCCGCCGCGGCCACGGCAGCGATCGGCACGGCCAGCATCGCCATCAGGCGCAGAAGCAGAGCGTTCAGCCCGGAAATGCTGAGATTGGTGAGCCAGCGACGTGGCTTCGAGTGATGCAGTTCGCGCCGCGGCGCGGCCAGTTCGATCAGCGCCATCACGACAAAAATGCCGATGAATGCACTGAGACGCAGGATCGTTTCGGTGGTCTGGCTTAGCTCGCCCATGCGCGTATCCGTTTACCGCTGCCACGCAAAATATAGAACGCGAGCGGCCCAATGGCGAGATGGTGCGCCTTTCTGTCAGACCACGACATGGCGTGCGCGCGCGCCGCGCTCGATTGCCACCGTGCTGAGCTTGTCCAGTTCCAGCCGGTCCGCAAGCATCTCCAGGAACCGCGCTTCTTCCTGGCTCACGGATAGGTCCGCGGCTGCGATCTCGACAGCCAGGGCGTAGGCCGTCTCGCGCAGGCGGTGCGGAATTGCGGTGCCAATCTTGTGCAGGACGTTTTCCAGCCCGTCCTCGCCGCTGAGCATGTTCCCGCACGCCTCAGCCGTCTGGACCAGCGAGTCCAGGTTGAAATCACGGAACACCGGCAGATTGCTGACGATGCGCCCGATGCGCTGCAATTCGTTGTCGGAAATCTCGCGATCCACTGCGGCGATCGTGACCATCGCGAAAATAAGGGCCTCATGAATTTCGGCGACCTTTTCGGCAGTGTAGCCGGTGGGTTTCTCGGACATCTCATTCCCTTTCGCTTGCGCGCCAGCGCGACCATTTTCTGCTGCGCCGACTTGTAACCCGTTCGCCCGCGTGATCAAGCGCGCAGACGCCGCCCCGGCCCGATTGACGCCTGAGCGCCCTGAGCCTAACTTGCGCGCGATTTCCATCACAACCGCTTCGGTGCAGCCAGAAGGCCCACGCCATGTCCACGACCTCAGACTCACCTGCGTTCGATCCGCTCGCCGCCGAGATGATCGAGGCGGCGCGCGAGAGCAAGGCCTGGCCATTCGAGGAAGCGCGCAAGCTCATCAAGCGGTTTGAGAAAAGCGGCGCGCCGGATGTCGTGCTGTTCGAGACGGGCTACGGGCCGTCCGGCCTGCCGCATATCGGCACATTCGGCGAGGTCGCGCGCACCAGCATGGTCCGCCACGCCTTCCAGGTGCTAACCGGCCTGCCGACCCGGCTGATCTGCTTCTCCGACGACATGGACGGCCTGCGCAAGGTGCCCGACAACGTGCCGAACCGCGAGCAGATGGAGCAGTATATCGGGCTGCCGCTGTCAAAGGTGCCGGACCCGTTCAGCGACGAGCACGAGAGCTTCGCCGCGCACAACAACTTGCGCCTGCGCCGCTTCCTGGATCGTTTCGGCTTCGATTACGAGTTCTATTCGGCGACGACCTGCTACCAGTCCGGCCAGTTCGACGATACGCTTCTGAAGATGCTGGAAGTCTATGACAAGGTCACGGACATCATCCTGCCGACCCTGGGCGAGGAGCGGCGCAAGACCTATTCGCCCTTCCTGCCGATCTGCCCGCGGACGGGCCGCGTGCTGCAGGTCCCGGTCATCGCGCGCGATGTCGAGGCCGGCACGATCACCTACGAGGATCCGGAGACCGGCGAGCGCGTGGAGACGCCCGTGACGGGCGGACGCGTGAAATGCCAGTGGAAGGCGGATTGGGCGCTGCGCTGGACCGCGCTGGGCGTGGATTACGAGATGGCGGGCAAGGACCTGATCGACTCGGTCACGCTGTCCTCGAAGATCTGCCGCGCGCTCGGCGGCCGCCCGCCGGAGGGTTTCAACTATGAGCTGTTCCTGGACGAGAACGGCGAGAAGATCTCCAAGTCGAAGGGTAACGGGCTGACGATCGACGAGTGGCTCACCTACGCCTCGACCGAGAGCCTGAGCATGTTCATGTTCCAAAAGCCGCGCTCGGCGCGGAAGCTGTATTTCGACGTCATCCCGAAGACCGTCGACGAGTATCTTACTTTCCTCACGAAATACCCGGACCAAACGGCGAAGGAGAAGGTCGGCAACCCGGTTTGGCACATCCATCTGGGCGACCCGCCGCGCGTCGAGGTGCCGATCAGCTTTTCGCTGCTGCTCAACCTCGTCAGCGCCTCGAACGCGGACAACAAGGAGACGCTCTGGGGCTTCATCCAGCGTTATGCGCCAAGCGCGACGCCGGAGAATGCGCCGGAGCTGGACCGGATGGTCGGCTATGCGCTCGCCTATTTCCGCGATTTCGTCGCGCCGACCAAGCAGTTCCGCGACCCGGACGCGCGGGAGCGCGCGGCGATCACCGAGCTCTACGAGCGGCTGGGTGAACTGGCTGAAGGCACGGCCGGCGAGGATATTCAGGCGGTGGTCTACGAAATCGGCAAAAAGCACGAATTCGAGCCGCTGCGCGACTGGTTCCGCGCGCTCTACGAAGTGCTCTTGGGCCAGAGCGCCGGCCCGCGCTTCGGCTCGTTCGTGGAGCTTTACGGCGTAGCCAACACCCGCGCGATGATCGCCGAGCGGCTGTGGGGCGGCATACAGGCCGAGGCGACTTCGCGATCCTGATCCGCGCCTCACCTTATTGGATTGCCTTGGCGCGCCTGGCCCCTTCCGACCGCGCAAGTTGACGCCCTGCCCGGGCCGGCAGAAGATGGGTGACAGCGCCTCACCGAGGCCGAACCGGAATCGGGTACAGATGCTGAGGCCAGACACCACCAATCAAATTCGCGCAGGCACCGATGGCGGGTTCAGCCTGAGCGATCACCAACCGTCATGGGAGGGCTCTGGCCGGGTCGACGGCCTCACTGGCGCGGGCCTCAAGAAGCGTGCCAAGAAATATGTGAAGGCGCAGCGGCGCTTGCTCGCCAAGGCCCAGGAGAAGCTCTACGCCGACGACCGCTTCTCCGTGCTCATCCTGCTCCAGGCGATGGACGCCGCGGGCAAGGATAGCACCATCAAGCAAGTCATGTCCGGTGTGAACCCGCAGGGCTGTCAGGTGTTCAGCTTCAAGCAGCCCTCGGCCGAGGAACTGGACCATAATTTTCTGTGGCGTTACTGGCGCGACGTTCCGGAGCGCGGGCGCATCGGTATCTTCAATCGCTCCTACTACGAGGAAGTGCTCGTGGTGCGCGTCCATCCTGAACTCGTGCAGCGCCAGCGCCTGCCGGCCGCGCCGAACGGCAGCGACTTCTGGGCGGCCCGATTCGAGGATATCAACGCCTTCGAGCGGCACATGACTCGCAACGGTACGGTCATCCTCAAGTTTTTCCTGAACGTCTCGAAGGAGGAGCAGCGGCAACGCTTCGTCCGGCGGCTGACAAAACCGAAAAAGCTCTGGAAATTCTCCGCGAACGACCTCTACGAGCGCGCGCATTGGGACGACTATCAACACGCTTATGAAGAGCTGATCACCGCGACCAGCACCGAATGGGCGCCCTGGTACGTCATCCCCGCCGACAACAAATGGCTCATGCGCGCGCTGGTCAGCCATGTCATTGTGGAGGCGGTCGAGGGCCTGGGCGTGACCTATCCGAAGGTGCCGCCGGGAAGGGAGGCGGAATTCCGCAAGGCGCTCAACGCGCTGCGCGCGGAGGGGGCGGCGTCCGGAAAGAAGGGTGGGATCGGCTGAGCCGATTATCTGGCAGCCGGTTCGGCAAGATTTTTCACAGTTTTGCAAATGGTGGGCCCGGCAGGACTCGAACCTGCAACCAGACGGTTATGAGCCGTCGGCTCTGACCAGTTGAGCTACGGGCCCGGTGTCGGCAGGTGCTCGACTCTATAGCAATTTTGTCCTATGCGCTAACCGTAGACAGCGTTTTTCGCAACTGGCGCGACCGCGGCCTCGACATGCTTTGCGGCCCGCGCCAGCAGGCAGATCATCCAAACGGAAGGCCCTCATGATCACCCGCAGTTCAGTCGTTTTCGCCGTTGTCACACTCCTCGCCGCCGTGGCCGCCATCAGCGAGTCGGCGCCCGCGGTCGCGCAGTCGGTTGATCCGGAGCAGCGCACCCTTTCACTCAGTGCAACGGGCAGCGTTAACGTCCGCCCCGATACGGCGCACATCACGGTCGGGGTCGTCAGCGAGGCTGAAAACGCCCGCAGCGCGATGGACGACAACAATGCGGCGATGGCCAAGGTGATCGAGGCGCTGAAGGAAAAAGACATCGCCAGCAAGGACATCCAGACGACGAATTTCTCCGTCCACCCGCGCTATCAGCATTTTGACGACGGCAAACCATCGGTCATTTCCGGCTACCGCGTGGTCAACTCGATCCGCATCACCGTGCGCGAGATCGGCCGACTCGGCGAGGTGCTCGACAAGGTCGTCAGCTTCGGGTCCAATCAGATCGGCGGCATCAGCTTCTCGGTCAGCGAGCCGGAGGCGCTGATGGACAAGGCCCGGGTCCAGGCGATCGAAACCGCCCGCGAACGGGCCGAGCTTTACGCGAAGGCCGCCGGCACCTCGGTCGGCGAAGTCCTCAAGATCGAGGAAGTCACCATGGACGGCGGTCCAGAGCCGCGCTTCCGCGCCATGGCCGCCAAGGCGGAAGGCGACGTGCCGATCGAAGCGGGGGAGACCGAGATCAAGGTGCGCGTGCGCGTCGTTTGGGCGCTCACAGATCAGGGCTAGCGCAACCACCGGAAAAATCGGTGTTTTCAAAGCAGCGGCCGCGCCTGTAAGCTTGCAACGTTGAAGTAAGAGTCTGTGCCGCCGCGGCTTTTGCGGCGCGCCAACCTTGGGACCGCCATGCTCGACGGCTGGATCATCGTCGCCGCCGCAATTCTTTATTTAGGCATCCTCTTCGCGGTTGCCTACTATGGCGACCATCTCGCCGCCAAGCGCCCGTCCCGGCGCGATCGCCCGACGATCTACGCGCTATCGCTCGCGGTCTACTGCACGTCGTGGACCTTTTTCGGCAGCATCGGCCTGTCCGCGCGCACCGGGCTTGACTTCCTGCCCGTCTATGTCGGCCCGATCCTCGTGCTCGCGCTGGGCGCCCCGCTCATCAGCCGCATCATCCGCATCGCCAAGAGCCAGAACATTACCTCGGTCGCCGACTTCCTGGCCGCCCGCTACGGTAAGAGCGCGCCGCTTGCCGCTGTGGTCACGGTGCTGATCGTGATGGGCACCCTGCCCTATCTGTCGCTGCAACTCGAAGCGGTTTCGGTCTCCGTGAAGACCATGCTGGGGCCGGCGAACCCTCTCAACGCCGGCAGCGGGCCACCCGATCACGTCGACATCGCCTTCATCATCGCGGTGTTGATGGCCGTGTTCGCCATCCTCTTCGGCACCCGCCATATCGACGCGACCGAGCACCAGGAAGGGCTGA
The DNA here is from genome assembly GCF_003550175.1 of Dichotomicrobium thermohalophilum. Classification (NCBI taxonomy): domain Bacteria; kingdom Pseudomonadati; phylum Pseudomonadota; class Alphaproteobacteria; order Hyphomicrobiales; family Hyphomicrobiaceae; genus Dichotomicrobium; species Dichotomicrobium thermohalophilum. The sequence goes on along the minus strand of NZ_QXDF01000001.1, from coordinate 1,067,184 downwards.
TGCTGGCGATCGCGATGGAGTCGGTCGTCAAGCTCGTCGCCTTCATTGTCGTCGGCGCCTACATCACCTTCGCCATGATGGGCGGTCTCGGCCCGCTACTGGACCGGGCGGCGGCCGACCCGCAGGTCTCGGAGCTGTTCAGCCGCGGCTTCAACGGCGGCACCTGGATGACCATCACGCTGCTCAGTGCAACCTGCATCATTCTGCTGCCGCGTCAGTTCCACGTCATGGTCGTCGAGAACAACACGCCGAACGAGGTGCACCGCGCGATCTGGCTGTTTCCGCTTTACCTGGTGCTCATCAACCTGTTCGTCGTGCCAGTGGCGATCGCCGGGCTAGTGACCTTCGGCCAGGGCGGGGCAAATGCAGACATGTATCTGCTTTCGCTGCCGCTGTCCGAGGGCGCGCACACGATCGGCATGATCGCCTTCGTTGGCGGCCTTTCAGCAGCGACGGCTATGGTGATCGTCGCCTCGGTCGCGCTGTCGATCATGATCTGCAACGACCTGATCGTCCCGCTGATCCTTCAGCGGCGCAAGGTCACCGTTTTCGACCGCAGGGACATGGGCCGGGTACTTCTGCATGTCCGGCGCGGCGCGATCTTCGCCATCCTTCTGCTGACCTATGTCTTCTACCGCATGATCGGCGGTTCCTCCGGTCTGGCGGATATCGGTCTGTTGTCCTTTGCGGCGATCGCGCAGCTCGGCCCGGCCTTCTTCGGCGGGCTGATGTGGCGCGGCGCGACGGCGCGTGGCGCGCTCGCGGGTATCTTCGCGGGCTTCCTGGTGTGGTCCTACACGCTGCTGCTCCCCTTCCTGGCCAAGGCCGGCGTGATCGGGCCGGAGCTGATCGAAACCGGCCCCTTCGGCATCAGCCTTCTCAGGCCGCAGATGCTGTTCAACATGAGCTTCGAGCCGCTGACACACGGGGTGTTCTGGAGCCTGATCTTCAACATCATGGCCTATATCTCGGTCTCACTGTTGCGTCCCCCCGAGCCGATCGAGCGCCTGCAGGCAACCCGCTTCATCGACGAGCGCCCCAGTGCGCCGGCCCACGGCCTGCGGCCCTGGCGGGAAAAGGTTAAGGTGGCGGATCTGCACGCCACGGTGGCGCGCTATCTGGGCGATGAACGGACGACGCGCTGCTTCGAGGATTATGCGCGGCGCCGCGGCGCCCCGCTATCGGAGGAAACGGTGGCCGACATTCACTGGGTGCGCTACTCCGAGAAGCTGCTGGCCAGCGCGATCGGCGCCGCCTCGTCACGGTTGGTGTTCTCGCTGGCGCTGCGCCGGCATGACGTCGGCAGCACCTCGGCCCTGAAGCTGCTCGACGATGCCTCGGAGGCGATCCAGTACAATCGGGATCTGCTCCAGCAGGCGCTCGACCAGGTCCGTCAGGGCATCGCCGTGTTCGACAAGGACATGCGGTTGATCTGCTGGAACCGCCAGTTCCGCGAGGTGCTGGGTCTGCCGCCCGAGGTGGGACAGGTCGGCGTGCCCCTCGACCAGATCGTTCGGGTAATGGCCCAGTCCGGTGATCTCGGCCCCGGCGAGACGGAGAGCATCGTCGCGGACCGGCTGCGCCGTTTCGTCGTGACGATGGAGACCTTTCAGGAACGGTTGCACAGCGACCAGCGCGTCATCGAAGTGCGCACCAATGCCATGCCTCAGGGCGGCATCGTCACCTCGATGACGGACATCACCGACCGGGTGGCGGCGGCCGAGGCGCTGGAGCGCTCCAAGGCCGAACTGGAGCACCGCGTGAAGGAGCGCACGGCCGAGTTGACCAAGCTGAACGAGGCGCTGAAAGAAGCCAAGGCGCGCGCGGATGAAGCCAACCTGGACAAGACGCGCTTTCTTGCCGCGGCAAGCCACGACATCCTGCAGCCGCTGAACGCCGCGCGGCTTTACGCGACCAGCCTGGTCGAGCGCGACATGCAGGGCGATTCGGGACGGTTGGCCGGGAACATCGACGCGGCGCTGACAGCGGTGGAGGACATCCTCAACACGCTTCTGGACATCTCCCGGCTCGACACTGGCGCGCTGCGGCCAGAGTTCGGCGCGGTATCGGTGAACGACCTGCTGAAACAGCTTCAGCTCGAATTCGCGCCGATGGCCGAAGAGCGCGGCCTCCAGCTGGTGATCATGCCATCAAGCGTCTGGGTGACATCGGATGCGCGCCTCCTGCGCCGGATACTGCAGAACCTGCTCTCCAACGCGATAAAATACACTGAGCACGGCCGGGTGCTGGTCGGCTGCCGCCGTGACGGCGAGACGGTTCGCCTGGAGGTGCACGATACCGGGGCGGGAATTCCGATGGCGCAGCAATCGCTGGTCTTCAAGGAGTTCCTGCGGCTCGACCAGCACGCCTCGACGGTGCGCGGGCTCGGGCTGGGCCTGTCGATCGTCGAACGCATGGGGCGGGTCCTGTCGCACCCGATCAAGCTCAAATCTCAACCCGGGCACGGCTCTGTCTTTTCGGTCACTGTGCCAGTCGCAGAGCCCGAGGCCATCCGCGCGCGGCCGGCCGCCGAAGCCCCGCGCCAGATCGGCGACATGCAGGGCGTGCGCGTGCTGTGCATCGACAACGAGGCCGCGATCCTTGAGGGTATGGAAGTCCTGCTGAAAAGCTGGGGCTGCGAGGTGATCACCGCGCTTGACGAGAACGAAGCGGCGGTGGTGCTTCACGCCCAGGGCGTCACGCCCCATATCATTATTGCGGATTACCACCTGAACGAGGGCTCGGGCTGCGAAGCAATCGCATCGCTATCGCGCAGCCTGAACCGCGAGACCGCCGGCGTGATCGTGACGGCGGACCGCTCGCCGGAAGTTCAGGACGAGGTGCGCGCGGCCGGCTACCGGCTGTTGCGCAAACCCGTGAAACCGGCCGCGCTGCGCACCGTAATCGCACAGGTGCGTGTGCCCGGCCTGGCCGCGGAATAACCGGCGATCCCCGCAGGCACGGCTGGCGATACTGCGCGCTGGCGTGCTATATCGCCGATTCAATCAGAACTCACGCAAGCGGAGACCTTATAAGTCCATGGCGCAACAGTATGTCTATGTGCTCAACGGCCTGTCGAAGAGCTATCCCGGCGGCAAGACCGTCCTGAACAACATTTCGCTGTCCTTCCTGCCCGGCGCGAAGATCGGCGTCGTCGGCGTCAACGGCGCCGGTAAATCGACGTTGCTGCGCATCATGGCCGGTCTCGACACGGAATTCACCGGCGAGGCCTGGGCCGCGGAAGGCGTGCGCGTCGGCTATCTGCCGCAGGAGCCGCAGCTCGACGAGTCAAAGGACGTCATGGGCAACGTCATGGAAGGCGTCGCCGACAAGAAGGCCAAGCTCGACCGCTTCAACGAGCTGGCGATGGATTATTCCGACGAGACGGCCGAGGAGATGGCCGCGCTGCAGGACGAGATCGACCGGCTCGACCTCTGGGATCTCGATGCCCAGGTCGAACAGGCAATGGACGCGCTGCGCTGTCCTCCTGGCGAAGCGGATGTCTCCGCGTTGTCAGGCGGTGAGCGGCGGCGCGTTGCGCTTTGCAAGCTGCTGCTGTCGAAGCCCGACATGATCCTGCTGGACGAGCCGACCAACCACCTCGACGCCGAGACGGTGGCCTGGCTCGAAAAATTCCTGCGCGACTATTCGGGCACCGTCGTGCTCGTGACCCACGACCGCTACTTCCTCGACAACGTCACCGGCTGGATCCTCGAACTCGACCGCGGCAAGGGCATCCCGTACCAGGGCAACTATTCCTCCTGGCTGGAGCAGAAGCAGAAGCGCATGGAGCTTGAGGGCCGCGAGGAAGAGGCGCGCAAGCGCACGCTGGCCCGCGAGCTGGAGTGGATCCAGGCAAGCCCCAAGGCCCGGCAGGCCAAGTCGAAGGCGCGCATCAAGGCCTATGAGGAACTCGCCGCGCAGGCCGGCAACGAGAAGGTGGGCCGCGCATATATCCAGATCCCGCCGGGTCCGCGACTGGGCAGCAGCGTTCTGGAGGCCGAGAATCTGCGCAAGGGCTTCGGCGACGAGCTGTTGATCGACGATCTCAGCTTCAAGCTGCCGCCGGGCGGCATCGTCGGCGTGATCGGCCCGAACGGCGCTGGCAAGACGACGCTGTTCCGCATGATTACCGGGCAGGAGACGCCCGATGGCGGCACGCTTCGTCTCGGCGACACGGTGCAGCTCGGCTATGTGGACCAGTCGCGCGACGCGCTCGACCCGAACAAGACCGTCTGGGAGGAGATTTCCGGCGGCAACGACGTCATCCAACTCGGCAAGCGCGAGGTGCAGAGCCGCGCCTATGTCGGCTGGTTCAACTTCCGCGGCGGCGACCAGCAGAAGAAGGTCGGCCAGCTATCGGGCGGCGAGCGCAACCGCGTGCATCTGGCCAAGATGCTGAAGGAAGGCGCGAACCTGCTGCTGCTCGACGAACCGACCAACGACCTCGACGTGGAGACGCTGTCGGCGCTGGAGGCCGCGCTGGAGGATTTCCCCGGCTGCGTGATGGTCATCAGCCATGATCGCTTTTTCCTCGATAGGATCGCGACGCACATGCTGGCGTTTGAGGGCGACAGCCATGTGGAGTGGTTCGAGGGGAATTTTGAGGACTACGAGGAGGACAAGCGGCGCCGATTGGGCGATGCGGCGGTCGAGCCGCACCGGATCAAGTTCAAGCGATTCGCGCGGGCGTAGGGGCGAGACGCTCCACTCGTCTCAGTCAATCGGCTAGGACGGTTACCGTTCATCCCGTAGTGCTCATCACATGCACCACCGGCTCTAAAATGGTGCGAACCGTATCAACATTACTTTGCGCCCAGATTGAACAAAAAGCATGTGCCACAGTCACTTCTGGTACAAATCCAAGTTTTTCGCCCAACTGCGCATAAAGTAAGTGCGCATCTCTGTTGTCTCGACGTATATCTCTGCAGAGTCTCATGACTTTGTCGTGATCTTCGTATCCTTGAAGAAGAGCCACCGATAGCTTCCCTCCAATAACATTTTCCATCGACATCACTTCGTCAAAGACATAGGACTCCGGCATTTCGCCTGGTAGTTTGTACACGTGATTTTCCGGATCTTCTCCGTACTGGGAATCTCCGTCTACAAAGCAGATGGAAGGCATGCGAACAGATGGATTTTTGTTATGGTAGTGGTTGATGGAGACAGCCATTCCATCTCCTTCCATTGCGTGCGTCTCAACCTCTCCCATGTCGAAATTCTCGAGCTCTCTGAGCATGCTTTCGACCCATATCTTGGCGAAATTATCTTCAACGAAAATGACCAGACGCGCTTCCACCTGCCCCGTGATCGCCCTAAGGGAACCCACCTCAAGCTTACCTTGAAAGGCTCGATTATTTTGCGCCACCCAAATAGCTTTATCAGGGAGCGACCTCAATGCATCATCAGAGTGAGTAGTAAATATTGTCTGCGTTTTCTTCCTTTCTGCTACGTCAATCAGATACTCAACCATCCTTTGCGTTGCCACCGGATGAAGTCCGTTCTCAATTTCCTCTATCAATATCAAACTATTATCTTCGGCCGACTCAATTTCCGCGATCATACGCATGATGCTAGATTCGCCAGCACCGAAATGGAATTCGGAATATTGATGCCCGTCTTCGGTTTTACCCGTCAGAAGTACGACCTTACCGTCATCATCAATGAGCAATCGTTGAAAGCTCGATACATCCTTACCTAGTATTCGAGAAACTTGCGAGCTAACCTCTCCTGGAAAGTCAAGAACTCTTTCTTTTGGGACGCTAAAGCTCCCCCTAGCGCATTTTGCCAACTCGCTTTTTTCGTTAGCCGGAACAGTACGACTAACGCCAAATATCAATACTGGTCTATCTGGCGCATCCCGATTCCATCGAAGGTTTCTGAAATTCGCGGTACGCCCGAATACGCCTTTTGGGTTAATTTCTCGGTCGATTATATCATATTGTATTTCCCAATCCTGCATGCTTTCGTCGTATATGCCGCTCTTTGCAAAAAATCTTCTTGGAGATACGGATTTATAGGCACATCCAGCGGCGCCCAGAATTGTGGTCTTCCCCCCTCCGTTGGGACCAATTAACGCAGTAACTGGAAAATCAAAAGAAACCGGTTCGCTCTCGAAGCCGCGAATCTTTACCAGCTCCATTTTCGGAAGGTACTGTTTGTAGTTCTGATTGGCCGCTTTCTCAAGTAGTTGATTAACTACGCTATCCCGAATTTCACTACGAGGCATCGTTTCTAACAGTGCGTTTTAGGTTTTTCTGCTATTGTTAACGAGAAAGTCTACGTAAGATCGCCAGCCTAAACTTATTCGCAGACATTCCTGTTCGAGGGAATATAATAGTTTGATTGAATTGTCTAATCCCCGTCCATCTTCAGCGCGGCGATGAACGCGTCCTGCGGGATCTCCACCTTGCCGAACTGGCGCATCTTCTTCTTGCCGGCCTTCTGCTTCTCCAGCAGCTTGCGCTTGCGCGTCACGTCGCCGCCGTAGCACTTCGCCGTCACGTCCTTGCGCATCGCCGCGATGGTCTCGCGCGCGATCACCCGCCCGCCGATCGCCGCCTGTACCGGGATCTTGAACATGTGCCGCGGGATCAGCTCCTTGAGCTTCTCGCACATCGCGCGCCCGCGCAGTTCCGCCCGGCTGCGGTGCACGATCATCGCCAGCGCGTCGACCGGCTCCTCGTTCACCAGTATCGACATCTTGACCAGCTCGCCCGTTTCATAGCCAATCCAGTTGTAGTCGAAGGAGGCATAGCCGCGCGTGACCGACTTCAGCCGGTCGTAGAAGTCGAACACCACCTCGTTCAGCGGCAGCTCATACACCACCATCGCCCGGTTGCCGGCATAGGTCAGCGTCTTCTGCCGCCCGCGGCGGTCCTCACACAGCTTGAGCACCGCGCCAAGATAGTCGTCCGGCACAAGGATGGTCGCCTCGATCCAGGGCTCTTCGACGTGGTCGACATGCACCGGGTCGGGCATGTCCGCGGGGTTGTGCAGCTCGCGCATCTCGCCGTTCGTCATGTACAGGTGATAGACCACGCTCGGCGCGGTCGTGATCAGCTCGATGCCGAATTCGCGCTCGATCCGCTCGCGGATGATCTCCAGGTGCAGCAGGCCGAGGAAGCCACAGCGGAAGCCGAAGCCCAGCGCGGCGGAGTTCTCCATCTCGAACTGGAAGCTGGCGTCGTTGAGCCGCAGCCGCCCGACCGCCTCGCGTAGCTGCTCGAACTGCGAGGAGTCCACCGGGAACAGCCCGCAGAACACCACCGGCTGGCTCTCCTTGTAGCCGGTCAGCGGCTTGTCGCAGGGGCGCTTGTCGTCGGTGATCGTGTCGCCGACATTGGTTTCCGCCACCTCCTTGATCGAGGCGGTGAGGAAGCCAATCTCGCCCGCTGCCAGTTCATCCACCGTCTGTTTGCCGGGACGGAAAATGCCCACCCGGTCGACCGTGTAGACCGCGCCGTTCGACATGAAGCGGATGCGCTGGCCTTTCTTGATCCGTCCATCGAACACGCGCAGCAGCACGACGACGCCGAGATAGGTGTCATACCAGCTATCCACCAGCAGCGCCTTGAGCGGCGCCTGATCGTCGCCCTCGGGCGGCGGCAGCCGGTGAATGATCGCATCCAGCACGTCTGACACACCCAGCCCGGTTTTCGCCGAGATTTCCAGCGCGTCATGCGCCTCCAGCCCGATCACATCCTCGATCTGCGCGCGCACCCGCTCCGGCTCGGCGGCCGGCAGGTCGATCTTGTTCAGGACGGGGATGATTTCGAGGTCGTTATCCAGCGCCTGGTAGACGTTCGCCAGCGTCTGCGCCTCCACGCCCTGGCTGGCGTCCACGACCAGCAGCGCGCCCTCGCACGCCTTCAGCGAGCGGCTGACCTCATAGGAGAAATCCACGTGGCCCGGCGTGTCCATCAGGTTGATCTGATAGGTCTGGCCGTCCGGCGCGGCGTATTCCAGCCGCACGGTCTGCGCCTTGATGGTGATGCCGCGCTCGCGCTCAAGGTCCATGGAGTCGAGCACCTGCTCGCGCATCTCGCGCTCGGTCAGGCCACCGCACATCTGAATCAACCGGTCGGCGAGCGTGGACTTGCCGTGGTCGATATGCGCGATGATGGAGAAGTTGCGAATGCGCTCCAGCGGTGTCGCGCCCGGCGGCGTGGCGGGCTCAGCACTCTTGCTGGCCTTGGCATCCTTGCCTTTGGCCTTGGCGGGCTTCGTCGTGGTCTCGGTCATACTGGGTGATCTAACACTGCCGGGTGATTGGTCAATATCGGATACGCGCGGCATCCGCGGCGGGATGAGCGCGGCGGTGGCTTGGTCTTCAGAAGCCAAGATAGGGCAAAACGTTCACGCCGAACAGCCAGGCGTGTCCGTGGAGGAAGCCGAGCCACAGCAGCACCGCGGCGACCAGCAGGTGATAGCCGATCGCGCGGAGGTTCAGTTCGTTACGCCCGGCTATGATTGCTGCGAACGGCCAGAATGAGGTCTTCGCGCGCCAACGCGCCCAGGCCTCCCCGAATTCCCGCGCCTTGCGCTGTTCCTGCATCCAGGAGCCCAGCAGGGCCACCACAATGAGCGCCCCGAAGAACAGAAGCGCGCGCAAGCTCGGCTGGGAGATGATGTGAGTCACGCCCCAGATACCAATGCCCCACATCACCGGGTGGCGCGTGACCGCGAAGATTCCCTTGGAGACGTCAACGCGCTGAACCGCCTTGCCCTGACCCACCGACGAGGGGTTGGGCCGCCCCAGCCCGCCCGCGATGAGCGCAAAGGCAAAGAGGAGCAATATCGCCTGAACCCAGACCCAGATCGGGCCGGGATACCAGAGCTGCGCGCCGCGTGGCACGTCATAAAAGGCGATCACGAGCCAGACAAGGGTGACAGTGGAGATGACCGAAAAGGCCAGCAGATAGACCGGTTCGCCAAAACGCTTCACCGCCCAGCCTCGGAGCGGCGAAGACGGTACCAAGTGAAAACCGACGAAGGCAAGCGCGGCGACCGCAAGCTCGATCATGGTCCTCCCCCCAGCGGCTTTAGTCCCTTAGGCGCGCGATTTATCCGAAAACCGGCTCCCATCCCGAATCGCGTCCGGGACAGGCTTCTCCGGATCGCGCTTACTCCCTCAGGCGCGCAGCCACATCATCGACATCGCCAATAGCGAGATACTGCAACTCCCTTACCAGCCGGATGGTCGGTTTCAAAGCGAAACAGATGGAGCCGATGAGAAACATCCAGGTGCCCGTGTAGGTCAGGCTCGCGTAGAAGAAGAACACCGAGCCGATGATGAACAGGAAGGCCGCGGCGAAGTCCACCACGGTGTAGAGGATTTCCCATACCGCCCAGATGCGAGCGTGGCGCGGCGTGCGCGTGCGGTTGGCAGGATCAAAAAGTCTCATGCCGGTCCCTCACTGGTTGCAGACCGGCTCAGGAATAACGGAACTGCGGTGCCATTTTCTTAACCGCGATATGCGTTGAGCCGTTCGAAGCCCGCGGCGAGATCCTTCTTGAGGTCGTCGACGTCCTCCAGCCCGATGTGGAAGCGCAACGCCGGACCTTCGGGGTTCCAGGTCGTCGCGGAGCGGTAAGACGAAGGATCGAACGGCACGACGAGGCTTTCGAACCCGCCCCAGGAAAAGCCGAGACCAAACAGCTTGAGACCGTCGAGCATTGCCGCGACCGCCTCGCGCGAAGCTGGGTGCAGGATCACCGAGAACAGACCGGACGCGCCGGTATAGTCGCGCTGCCAGATCGCGTGGCCGGGATGCTCCGGCAAGCCGGGGTGCAGCACGCGCGACACCTCCGGCCGCCCGGACAGCCAGCGCGCAATCTCCAGCCCCGCCTGCTGATGCCGCTCAAGCCGGACGCCCATGGTCCGCATCCCGCGCAGCGCGAGGTAACAGTCCTCCGGCCCGGGACACAGGCCGAAATCGGTATGGATCGCCTTGACCCGGTCAGCCGCGCGCGCGTTCGCCGTCATGGCGCCGAGCATCGCGTCGGAATGGCCGACGATGTATTTCGTCGCCGCCTGGATCGAGACATCAACACCGTGGTCGAACGGCTTGAAGTATAGCGGCGTCGCCCAGGTGTTGTCGGTGAGCACCCACGCGCCGCGCTCATGCGCCGCAGCCGCGATCGCCGGGATGTCCTGCATCTCGAAGCTCTGCGAGCCAGGGCTTTCGGTGAAGACCAGCCGCGTGTTCTCGCGCATCAGCGCTTCGATGCCTTTACCGATCACTGGGTCATAGTATTCGGTCTCCACACCGAGCCGCTTGAGCACACGGTCGCAGAAACGCCGCGTCGGCCGGTAGACGCTGTCGGTGACGAGGACGTGGTCGCCGGCCTCCACGAATGCGAGCAGCGCCGCGGAAATCGCCGCCAATCCGGACGGGGCGAGCCGCGTACAGGCGCCACCTTCCAGCTCGGCCAGCGCCTCCTCCAGCAGCCGGATTGTCGGCGAGCCGTGCCGGCCGTAGGTGTAGCGCGCATCGCCGGATGTCAGCGAGGCGACATCGGGGAACAGTACTGTCGAGCCGCGCACGACCGGGGGATTGACGAAGCCGAACTGTTCCCCGGCGTCACGCCCGGAATGCACCAGACGCGTCAGCGCGCTCTCGTCATGCCCGTTTTCGTCGTCGTCGTGATCCTCAGCCATGCCGTCTCCTTGCATCCTTGGCGTTTTGTGTGCCCGCCTGCAGCGCATCGGTCAAGACGCGGGGGAACGTGGCGATCCGGTGGCGCCGGCTGGAAACGCGCCGGGCCGACCTGTATTTGCCATTGCGGAGAGCGGCGCCGAGCCGTTATTCAGAGCGGGCGCCGGTCGGCGCGGTCTTCTCACCAATCCGACAAGAGGCGGTAAAGTGGTGGCACGGCTCGCATGGCTTGTGATGGCGCTCGTGCTCGGGATCGGCGCAGCGCAGGCGGGAACGCTTGACAAGGTGCGTGACAGGGGCGCGGTCACCTGCGGTGTGAGCGCGGACGGGCCAGGGCTTTCTGAATCGGATGGCGCAGGCAACTGGACAGGGCTTTTCCCCGATTTCTGCCGAGCGGTCGCGGCCGCCGTGTTCGCTGATCCGACGAGGGTCGCTTTCGTGCCGATCGAACGGGACGCGCCGTTCGAAGCGCTACGCGCTGGCGAAATCGACATTCTCGCGTCGCCCCATGCCTGGACTTTTAGCCGCGATATCGAGGCGGGTGTACGCTTGGTCGGTGCGCTTTATTATGCGTCGTACGGCCTGATGGTGCCGCGTCGTCTGGGCGTGGCCACCGCGCTGGAGTTGTCCGGCGCGGACATCTGCGTGACAGAAGGCGGGCCCGCTGCGCTGTATGTCGCCGATTATTTCCGACGCAACAACATGCCCCATACGCTCGTTTCCTTCGCGAACGCGCCCGACGCGTTGCAGGCCTACGAGGCAGGCCGCTGCGACGTGTACGCTGACGACCTCGCAAGTCTGGATCCGCAGAGGCAACGGCTCGACCGAGCGGACGCCCACCTCATCCTGAGCGACGTGGTTGGCATCGAGCCGCTCAGCCCGGCGCTGCGTGAAGGAGACCCGCAATGGGCGGACATCGTGCGCTGGACGCTGTTCGCCCTTATCGCTGCGGAGACGTTGTCGCTCAACTCGGATAATGTCGAAGATTCCGCGACCTCTAGCAGCCCTCTGGCCAGAGGCTTCGTGGGCGCCGACGGGGACAGCAGGCCGCTCGGCCTCGATCCGCAGTGGGCCTACAACATCATTGCAATGGTCGGGAATTACGGCGAACTGTTCGCGCGCAATCTTGGCGAAGACAGTCCCCTCGACGGTGAGCGCCGGTTGAACCGACTATGGCGCGAGGGCGGGCTTCTTTCGGCCCCGCCCATCCGCTAAAGCGCCTTACAGCCGGAGGCTGGACTTAATCGAGCCGCCCGCTGGCGTGCGCGAGCATCAGATAGATCTTGCCTGTTTCCGAGACGAGATAGTTCTGCAACGCCTTGCTGTCCTGCCCGGCCTGGCTGGCGTCTTTCAGCACCTTCTCGAAATCCGCCATGTAGCGGTCCGCGATGTGCCGGAACGCCGAGTCGTTGCGATAGCGCCGCTGCACCTGGTCAAAGGTCGACTGCCCCTGGCGGTTGTAAACGTCGCGGCTTATGACGCTCCGATCGCCGCGGTGGTACCGCTTCCAGACTTCGACAACGGTGTCCTGATCCACGGCGTCGGCAATGTCCTTCATGTTGAAGTCGGCGCGATCAGCCTCCGGGGCAGGTTTTTCCTGGCGCGGCGCCGGGTCTGGCGCCATCTGCGGCGGCCGGCCGTAGGATTGATCGTCGCCGCCGAAGCGCTCATCCGCGCCGAACCCATCATTATCGAATGAAAGCGCGTCGTCTTCCTCCGCCTCGGACGCCCGCGCCAGCAGATCACCCAGCGACCATTCACCGGCCGGTTTCGCGGCGGTCTCGTCGTCCTGTGGTTCCGGCGGTGCCGGCTGACGTGCGGATCCGCTATCGCGGGTCTCGCGCGCCGAAACCTCTTCCTCCGCGCCGAACCGCTCATCCATGTCTCGCTGCTGCCGCGGCTTGCCTTCGAGCCGCTCGATCAAACCTGCGGTCAGCGCGCTGAAATCGTCGTCGGGCCGCGAACCGGGACGATTGCGTCGCCCGCCTTGGGTGGCTTCTTCGTCCCACGTGCGCCGCTTCGGAAGCTGGGCCGAAGCACTGCGCTGCGTGGGCCAGGCGTCATCCTCACGGCCGCGCTGGCGCGCGGCGGGCGGCTGCGCCGGTGCGCTGCGGTAGTCGCCGCTGTCCTTGCGGACCGGCGCCGGACGCTCGCCGCCGCTGCGCGGTGCCTGCTCTTCGCTGCGAGATACGGCCGCGGAATAACGATGACGATTGGCGATGTCCGAAAGCGAATCGAGTGCGGCGAGCTGGTCCTGCAGCGCCTTGCGCATGGCAGTTGCACTCTCGCGGGTGGTCTCCGGGATTGCCTTTGCCTGCCGGCGGAGTTCGGAGTTCGTGGTCTCCAGGTCCATCGACGCGCGCCGGGTCGTGTCCTTGACCGTCTCGGATGTTTCCGAGAACCGCGAGGTGAGCGTGTTCAACTGTTCGCCGATCTGTTCCGACAGGGCCGAGAAGCGCGACTTCAACTCCTCGATCGCCTCGAAAGTCTGCGCCTGGGTCTCCGATCGCAGCTTCTCGATCTCGCGGACCGCAGACTGGCTCTTTTCGGCCGAGTCCTGCGCCAGCATCTCGGTCACGTTGCGTGCGCGGTTCTCCGCGCGGGAAAGCGACTCCTCAAGCATGCTGGAGTAGTTGTGCATCATCTTGTCGAGTTCAGAGGCGCGCTTGCCGATGGACTCGATCAGCTTGCCAAGCTGGGCCTGGCGCTGCTCCATGACGCTGTCGACCTTGGTGTTGGACACCTCCAGCGCCTTGGCGGACTTCATGATTGTCGCGCCCTGCTCCTCGAAGCGCTTGGTGAGGCTCTGTATCTGGTTCAGCATGCCGCTGGACATCTGGCGCAGCGTCTCGGCCTGAGCTTCCAGCGCCTCGGAACTGGCGCCCGTGCGCTCAGCCAGCTCGCTGACCGCGCGCTCGATATTCTCCGAACTCTGGCCGACCGAACGCTCAATATAGGCGGCCTGCCGCGACAGCGACTGCTCCATGGTCTGAGCATGCTGATCGAGCGTGTCGCGGATCGTGCCGGACTGGCGGCTGAGCGCCTCCTCAAGCGCCTGCGCACGCGAGACGATGGAGTCTTCGATCTGCTTGGTTCCGGCACCGATGGTGTTGTGGAACTCCTTTGCTCGCTGGCCAAGCAGCGCCTCAAGCGCGCGCGTGCGTTCGGAAAGCGAGCTGTCGATGGCCTGCGAATGCTCCGCCAGCACGCCCTGCAGCACCTTGGTCTTGTCATTCAGGCTGCTGTCCAGCGCCTTGGTCTTCTCTGAAAGCGCATTCTCGAGCGCAGAAAGGTTCGTTGTCGCGTCAGAGATAATGCTGTTCAGCCGCTGCTGTTCGCCGCCCAGGCGGTCGAGCAGCGCCGGGATCTCCTGAGCCACACGCTCACTCATACTCATGACGGAGTGAACCAGACTGTTACTCTTGGCCGAGATAGCCGCCGAAGCGCGGTCAGAGGCCTGCTGGATCGCGGTGGTGACCTGCAGACTCTGCTGGTGAATGTTGTCGACGGTCTTGGCGCTGTGTTTCGTGAGCTGCTCGTTCACCTGCGCGCCGCGCTCGGCGAGTTTGGCGTCGACCGCATCGCCGGCCTCCGTGACCGCGGTGGTGATCTTCTGCGCCCGGGCCGTGATCTGGTCGGACAGGCTGTTTGTGGCCTGCGCCAGCGATTGCGTGGCTTCCTCGCTGGCGGCGGCGATTTCGCGGCGAACATCCCCGCCGATACCGCGCAGCGCCTCACTCACCCGCGCACTATTATTGGCCAGCGCCTCACGTTCGCTCGCAAGCTCGTTGATGAGGCTGCGAATGCGGTGCTCGTTTTCGCTGTAGGAACGCTCCAGCGCCGTGACCTCGTTGTGCACCAGGGCCTCAAGCTCGCCCGCGCGGCCGAGAGCACGCGAGATGGCATCATTCATGGCCGCGACCTGACGCCGCACCGTCTGCCCCAGCGAGGCGACCGACTGCTCCGCCATTTTGTCCGGCTCGGCGAGGCGCACGGCGACCTCGGTCATTGCCGAGGACATCATCCGCAGTTCCTGCGCACGCCAGATCAGGTAGGCGAGAAACCAGAACATGGCGATCGGCACCACGGTACCGGCGACCGTGCCGAGCATCACCGGACTGGCGAAGAAATCGACGAATCCGTTGATCTCGCCGCCGTACTTGCTGAGCATCGACACGCCCACGACCGTCCCGAGGATCGCCCAGACCACCGAGGCGATACCCGCCACCATGAAGGGCGAACGCGACGGCTTTTGTTGCAGCGCATAAACCAGCCCGCCGATGGAGGGCATGTCATCATTGGCCGGGACGGGCGCCCGCGCTGCGGAGGCCGCATTACGGCGCGCCGGCGCCTGGTTGCGGGCGTCGCGCGCGCTCTGGCCGGCGGCGGCGCGACTGCTTTCGCTCGATGCATTCTGCGACGCGCCGCGTTCATCCGCACTGCTGCGCTGGGCCCGGCGCGAAGGCATTGAGATGGTCTTCGCGCTCTTGCTCTCGGTGGAGGAGTCAGATTTGGCGTTGCCGGAGGAGTCGGATTTTGCCCTACCGGGCGCCGCACCCCCCTTGGCTGCGGGGGTATCCTGGGCCGGAGCGGCCTCACTCTTCTTCGCTGCGGCAGAAGCGGATGCGCCGGTGCCCGGCGCCGTGGCATGCGGCGGCGGGGCGCTGGGTGTCTCAGCTGCGCTGCTGCCCTGCCCCGCGTCCTGTTTCTGGGCCGCCTGCGCACCACTTAGCTTGCCGCTCGACTTGAAGCCGCCGGCCTTGGCCGCGCTTCCGCCTGATCCGTGGGATTTCGATGGATTTTGAGCCATTCCGCGATCCGTTCAGGACGATTGTTGTGACGAAGCAAGGCAAGACAGAAACGTGAATACGCCCGCGCCCTCCCCCAGACGAGTCGCTGAAAGCCTACCACTGCCCATGAACAGCAACCAAATGCCTCGCCCCAAGAACCCGTCGAAGTTCACATTTTTCCTTTCCTGATGCAGCGCCGCATCAGGCATACTTCCCCTTATAGGTGTGCGTCTACCGCCTTTTTGCGGCCAAAAAAAGAAATCCTTGAGCGGACAGCACGCTGGCGCGGGATGAATCAATCTGCGCGAGAATCCGTCCCTTCGACTTCCAATCAGACGCAGAAGCGGTCCGCGCGGTTGGCAAACGACCCGCCCGTCGCTTATAGAGGCGGGCGAGCGCGTTGACGGTCCCCGAGCATCGCGGCAGGCCGCCTGCCGGCTTGCACTCGACCTCTGTCCGGCTCACATACATATGCGTGCAAAGCAAAAACTGAGAGCAGCGAGTGAATGCCGACCATCACCTTTATTCAACCCGACGGATCGAAGCAGGTTGTTGAGGCCAAAAGCGGGCAGACGGCAATGGAAGCCGCAATCGCCAACAGTGTCCCGGGAATTGTGGCCGAATGCGGCGGCGCATGTTCCTGCGCCACATGCCATGTCTACGTGGATGAGGAATGGACCGAGCGCGTCGGCGGCCCCTCCGAAATGGAAGAGGACATGCTCGACTTCGCCTTCGACGTGCGCCCGAATAGTCGGCTGAGCTGCCAGATCCGCCTTACCGACGAGATGGACGGGCTGGTGCTCCACGTTCCCGAAGAGCAGGTTTGAACCACGTCCGACCCTTATCGTATCCTTCGACAGCAGCAGTTTCAGACGGGGCCCACGGCATGTATCAGGAATTCAGCGGCAGCAACGGTTCAGGCGCGGTGAAGACCGACGCTCTCATCATCGGCGCCGGGCCCGTGGGCCTGTTCGCGGTGTTCGAACTGGGGCTGCTGGACATCAAGGCGCATCTGGTCGACATCCTTGACCGCCCGGGCGGACAGTGCACCGAGCTTTACCCGGAAAAGCCGATTTATGACATTCCGGCGCTGCCGGTCGTGACCGGCCAGGAACTGACCGATCGGCTGATGGAGCAGATCAAGCCATTCGAACCGGAGTTCCATCTCAGCCAGCGCGCGGAAACCCTGCGTCGGACGGACGACGGCTTCGTCGTCACCACGGACGCCGGCACGGTGATCGAAACGAAGGTCGTCATCATCGCCGCCGGGGGCGGCTCGTTTACGCCGAAGCGCCCGCCACTGCCCGGCATCGAGGATTTCGAAGGCAAATCGGTGTTCTATTCCGTGCGCCGGATGGAGGACTTCCGCGACGAGGACATCGTGATCGTCGGCGGCGGCGATTCGGCGCTGGACTGGACGCTGAACCTGCAGCCGATCGCCAAAAAGGTCACGCTCATCCACCGCCGCGACAAGTTCCGCGCCGCGCCAGACAGCGTGAACAAGATGTTCCAGCTCGTCGAAGAAGGGAAGATGGACTTCACCATCGGCCAGGTGACGGGCCTGAAAGGCGCGGACGGTCAGCTGGAAGCGGTGACCGTCAAAGGTCAGCGCGACGGCGAGACGGCGACCTTCGATCTGCCCGCTTCGCGCCTTCTGCCTTTCTTCGGGCTGACGATGAAGCTCGGTCCGGTCGAGGAGTGGGGACTGGAGTTGAAGGATAACCTGATCGTCGTGGACACCGAGAAGTTCGAAAGCTCGCAGCAGGGCGTGTTCGCCATCGGCGACATCAACACCTATCCGGGCAAGCTGAAGCTGATTCTGTCGGGCTTCCACGAGGCGGCGCTGATGGCGCAGCAGGCGCATCGCTATGTCCACCCGGACAAGAAGCTGGTGTTTCAGTACACAACGTCGTCCACGAGCCTGCAGCAAAAGCTGGGCGTACGATAAGCCGTTCAGGTCAAGCGGGTCGGCACGATCCACCAACCGGGACGATCTGCCGCGAGCGCGCGCGCCGCGCGCGTCGCTTCCTCGCGGGAGCCAAATAGCCCGTAGCAGGTCGGTCCGCTTCCCGATAGCCGTCCCATCAGGCAGCCGGGCGTTCCGGCAATCGCCTCAAGAACATCGCCGATCACTGGCACGAGACGGCGGGCGGGAGGCTCAAGGTCGTTCGCATGCTCGCGCAGGTAGCTCACGAGCGGTGCTCGCGCCCCAAAGCCTTGCGGCGTTTCGATGCCATTGGACGCCTCATCCAGCAACGGCGCGCCCAGCGCAGCGAATACCTCGCCGGTCGGCAGCGGCACGCCGGGATTGATCAGCACGGCAGGCAACTCTGGCATCGTCGAAAGCGGCGCGACCTTCTCGCCGATCCCGCGCACCCAGGCCGCCCGCGACTCAATGCAAACGGGGATGTCCGCGCCCAGCCGGGTCAGCGCCGGCAAAAGTCGCGCGCGCCAATCGGGACCGCAGCGATTCGCGCGCGCCAGAAGCCGCACAGCCGCAGCCGCATCGGCCGATCCGCCGCCGATCCCGCCGGCGACCGGCAGCCGCTTGTCCAGCACAAAATGCCCGCCCGGCACCTCCGGTTCGCTTTCCAGAAATGCCCGCGCGGCGCGCAGGACCAGATTATCCTGGTCGATTGCTTTTCCGAAAGGGCCCTGCACATCGAGGGTCACTTCGCGGGTTTCCGCGGGGTGGAGCGTCAGCGTATCCCCGACATCGGCGAAAGCGATGAGGCTGACGATCTCGTGGTACCCGTCGGCGCGGCGGCCGGGAATTTCCAGCGTCAGATTGACCTTCGCGGGCGCAAACTCCTGCAAAGCCGCCCCGGCGCCTTCCGACATGTCCGGTCGTCTCCCGCACGGGTCCGGGCTACTGCATGTTGGCCGCGCCAGCCTCGCCCAGTTCGGCCTTCTTGTTCACGTCGTCCTGCAGACCATTGGCCAGCTTGTCGAGGATTTCCTTGCGATCTTCCGGCTCAGGGTCGAGGCTCAGCGCATGGGACCACTGGAACCGGGCCTCCCGCTTGCGCCCGACCTTCCAGTAGGCATCACCCAGATGATCATTGAGGATCGGGTCCTCCGGGCGCAGTTCGACGGCCTTTTCCAACTGCTTCACGGCCTTCTCGAACTGGCCGAGCCTGTAATAAGCCCAACCAAGGCTGTCGACGTAGTAGCCATTGTTCGGCTCACGCCGCACGGCCTCGCGAATGAGGTCCATGGCCTTTTCCAGATGCATGTTCTGGTCGACCCATGAATAGCCGAGATAGTTCATGACCGACGCCTGATCCGGATTGAGTTCCAGCGCCTTCTGCAGATCAACCTCGGCCTTGTCCCACACCTTCATGCGCTCGTAGCAGATACCCCGCGCGTAGTAGTACAGCCAGTGTTCCGGGTCCGGCTCGCCAATAATCTGGATGGCCTGGTCGTAATATCGCGCCGCCTGCGCATACTCTTCCTCATCGCGCAGGATGTTTCCGATCGCTTGAAGCAGCCGCGGTTCCTCAGGGTAGTCGGCGACCATGGCGGTGAGCATACCGATACCCTCATCGCTGCGCTCCAGTGCATTCAGGATGAAGGCCCCGCGGATGCGCGCGTCGAGATAAAGTGCCGAGGAGGCTGCCACACTGCGGTAAGCCTCAAGCCCCGCCTCAAGCCGCTGATCCCGCGTCTCGATCTCGCCGAGCAGATAGTAGGCGCGATTGAATTCCGGGCGCAGGTATAGCGCCAGTTGCAGATAAAACCGCGACACGGCGGCCGCCTGCTCGCTGGACAGGACAGCACCGATTCCGAAATAGACCTCGGCCAGCCCCTCGCGCGCGTTGGTCACCAGCAGTTCCGGCTCGTCTGTCCCCCTCAACTCCGCATAGAGAGCGCGCAAGCCGCGGTCCGCGCCATCACCGCTCTGATACGGGCCGAGAATTTCTTTCACAAGCGCGTCGTCGCCGCGCACGGCGGCGTGGCGCGCATAGGCCTGAATCAGCCGGCGATTGGTGTTATGCCGTTCAAAGGCACGCTCGAAGAGGTCTCGGGCATCGTCGGGCCGCCCCGCAAGATCCGAGGCGAGCGCCATATGCATATGCTGAAAATACTGCGACCGATCCGCGCTTTGCGTCACCGACAGCGTGTCGATCGCCTGGGCCTTGCGCCCGCGCGCGAACTGAGTCCAGGCAAGCGCCAGGCGGTCGGTGAGTTGGATGATCGGGCTGTCGCCAACAGTGCGGAAGAGGCGCTCCGCCTCCGCATAATCGCCGCGCTTGAAGGCGTCGGTTCCGAGCAGCAGGTAAGCGAAGCCGTACTCCGAGCCACCGGCCGCCGTCAGGCGCCGTGCAAGACGGACCGCTTCGCGCATGTTGCCGGCGCCCAGCTCCGCCTTGAAGGCTTCGCCCAACATGTCCGCGTTATCCGGGTCGCGGGTGAGGGCGCGGCGATAGTATTCCGCTGCGGCTTCAAGGTTCTTGTCGCGGCTGGCAACCCGCCCGGCGAGGTAGCTGCCCAACAGCGAGAACCCTTCGGAAATTTGCAGCTGGGGGTCGGACTCCTGCGTGCTGCGCGCGGCGGCTGGCGACAAGCCCAGACCGATTGCGGCAACGATCCCAAGCGCCCAGGCGAACCGGACACCGAAAAGCGATTGAAGGCCAAGCAAACGAAACTCCTTTGGCTTTCTCGCGCGGCGGGCTGGTTTATGCCTCGTGAACCGCAACACGTTAAATTCTAAGTATAGCACTTTCTCGCGTATCTCAGCCAGCATGGCGTCAACGCGACTGCAAATGCAGCGCAGTTATCAGCAGGAATTCCCAAGCTGACTGCCAAATTGAAACGTCGTCGGTTATGCGCGGACCTTGTGTCACGTTGAGGAGCCGGGCGCGCGATCACCGTTGGCACCGGCGGGGGTTCCCTCCGGCACGACCCACGGTCCAGCATCGCCCGTGGGCTCGGTCTCCTCCGTGTCGCGCGGCGCCGGGTCGGCTGATTGCGTTTCGGCGGGTGCCGGCTCCTCGGCCGCGACCGACGCGGCAATCACCGGACGCTGCGACTTGGGCTCGGCCGTCCGCGGCGTCTGCGAAATGCTGGCTGTCGTCTCCTGAGGCTGACGCTTGTTGGTCGGGCGCGACTGGGCCGCCACTTCCGTCTCTTCGCCCGCCAGACGCGCAAGGATCGTCTCGGGGTCGAGGATGCGGTGCGGCGGACATTCCTTCTTCGGGTCCGGCTTCGCTACGTCTCCGAGAAACTCCGCGTTCACGAGATATCGCTTCTCACAGACCGCGATGCTTGGTTGAACGCGTGTCTGCTCAAAGGCGTCGTAGCCAGCCTTGAGCATCTGCCAGAAGCCATACCAACGATTCCCCTGATGGCGCGCCATGTTCTCTTCGGTCATGCGGAAAGGGAACGCGTGGACATGAAACCGGCGCTGCCCGCCCTCAAACGCTTCGCGCGCAATCGCGTAGATTTCCTCGATAAGCGCGTCCGTCATCGCGTAGCATCCTGCAGAACTGCAGTCGCCATGCACCATCAGATGTGCGCCGGTGCGCCCGTGCGCAGCATCAAAACGGTTCGGATAGCCGAGATTGAAGGACAGATGAAAATCGCTGTTCGGATTCATTCGGCCTGGGCTGACCGTATAGAAGCCTTCCGGGGCCTGCTTATCGCCCTCTTTAAGCTTCGGCCCCAGCTTGCCGGAGAAGAAGCATATCGGATAGGTCTTGAAGAGATGGAAGCGGCCGTCATCCTTCTTTTTCCAGATTTCGAGTTCCGCTTCTTCCTTGAAAATGCGCACGAGGATCGGCGCATCCGCCGTCATGCCCATCTTCGCCAGGCGGGCCTGGGCAGCGGCCGGTATCGGCTTGAGATGCGGGGCTGTCGCCTCACCAAGACAGCCGCTCAGGCTCACGGCAGCGAGCAGGAGCACGAGCGCCGTCAGCGCGCGCTGAGAGAAGGTGCCAGCCATATGCAAGTCCCCGGCAGTGAGCGATGCGCCGCGAGCCGACCGCGGCAGATGGTCCGTTCCGACACGTAGCACGCGATGGTTTCCCAGTTATAAACCAACCGTGTCAATTTTGTGAGGCGAATCACGGCCTTGGTCACACTCCCGTGAGGCGCTATTCCAAGGTGGGGCTTACAGATCGCGGCCAATGGCGAGGAATTTGGCTTCGCGGGCCTTGCGCAGGCGATCGCCGGGAACGTTGTCGCAGTCAGCCAGCGCGTTTTCCAGTGTGTCGCCTACGCGTGCAATGGTCTCTTCGCGGGCCCGGTGTGCGCCGCCGACCGGCTCGGGGATCACATCGTCAATGATGCCGAGATTGTGCAGATCCTGCGCGGTGATCTTCATGTTCGTGGCGGCTTCCTGCGCTCGCGCCGAATCGTGCCACAGGATCGAGGCGGCTGCCTCGGGCGAGGCAACCGTATAAATCGAGTGCTCCAGCATCATCACCCGGTTGGCCGTGGCGATGGCGACCGCACCGCCCGAGCCCCCTTCGCCGATCACGACCGCCATCATCGGCGTCTCCAGCGCAAGACAGCGCTGGGTCGAGCGCGCAATCGCCTCGGCCTGACCGCGCTCTTCCGCGCCGATGCCGGGGTACGCACCTGCGGTATCCACGAACGAGAGCACCGGCAGGCCGAATTTCTCCGCGAGGTCCAGCAGGCGCACCACCTTGCGATAGCCCTCGGGCCGGGCCATGCCGAAGTTGTGGTGCAACCGGGATTCGGTGTCGAAGCCTTTTTCGTTCCCGACGATCATCACGGGGCGGCCGCGGAACCAGCCCATCCCGGCGACGATCGCGGCGTCCTCGGCGAAGTAGCGGTCACCGGCCAGCGGCGTGAACTCGCTGATCAGCGCACGGATGTAGTCCATTGTGTGCGGACGGTCCGGGTGGCGCGCGACCTGGGTCTTCTGCCAGGGCGTGAGGGAGGAATAGGTTTGCTGCAGCGCATCCCGCGCCTTCGCCTCGAGCTGGGCCACCTCATCCTGGAACTCGACCGAGCTGTCCTCTTCTGCGAGCGACTTCAGTTCCTGGATCTTGTTCTCCAGCTCGGCGATCTGCTTTTCAAAATCGAGATAGGTACGCATGGACGTTTCAAGCCATTGGTCTTGGCGGCAATCGGGACGCGCGAACCTGCGCCGGACATTTTGGCGCTGTCAAGGCGATCCAGCACGCACGCTCGGCGCGCCTAGCTGGCCCGGTCGGTGGACAACACCGGATTCTTCGCCAGCGGGTGATGCATCTGCATGACCTCGCGCAGCCGCTCTTCGAGCACGTGCGTGTAAATCTGGGTCGTCGATATGTCGGCGTGGCCGAGCAGTTTTTGAACCGCGCGCAGATCGGCACCGCGCTCCAGCAGGTGGCTCGCGAAGGCGTGGCGCAGCACATGCGGCGACAGCTTCGCTGGATCGATGCCAACCTCGCGTCCGAGCGCCTTCAACTCCTGAGACAGACGCTGACGGGTCAGATGTCCTGCCCGCCCCCAGGACGGAAAGAGCCAGACCGACTCGCGATCCGCTGCGGGACTGCCGGCCAGATAGTCTTCAAGCGCCTCGATCGCAGCCTCGTTCAGCGGTACGAGCCGCTCGCGCCCGCCCTTGCCGCGGATCGTGAGCACCTGCCGATCCCCGGCCAGCGCGTTGCGGGGCAACGAAACCAGCTCGCTTGCCCGCATCCCGGTGGCGTAAAGCATTTCCAGCAGGCAATGCAGCCGTGCGGCGCGCTTGCGCTCTTTGCCCGTGGCCTCCAGCTTGCGGGACCTGGCAGTTGACAGCAGCAGGTCGACTTCCGCAACGCTCAATGTTTTCGGCAGCGGCAGCCGGCGGCGTGGCCCTTCCAGCAGCGCGGACGGGTCGTCATCGCGCAGGCTCTCGGCCAGGAGAAACGCGAAGAACTGCTTGATGGCCGACAGACGCCGCGCCCGCGAGGACATTGCCAGTCCGACCTCGCCCAGTCGGGTCATGTAACCGCGAAGATCACTGGCCTGGGCCCGACGAAAGTCCAGGCCCTGCGCGGCGAGAAACGCACCCAAGTCTGCGAGGTCATTGCGATACGCTACCAGCGTGTTGGCCGCAGCACCCTTTTCCGCGCTCAGCATGTCGAGAAACCGCGCGAGATCGCCGTCCTCAAACGCCTCTTGATCTGCGGCCGCGCGAGCTTTCACGCCATTTGCGACAGGCGCGCTATCGACATGGAGTTTATGCGGCGGTTCGGCCGTCAAGGGACGTCCATCCACGGTTGGCATCACCGGCGCGCAACAATCGACAGCAGACCTATTTCAGCTCGATATTGCGGACCGGCTTGGTGATTTCTTTTTGATCGGGCGGGAAATATTGCGGCAAAGCATACATTGCGCCATAGAACAAGGCAACGATCAATCCGACAATAAACAGGAACCTGAAAAGAGTCGGCATCCCGATCCCCCGATCATGCCCGGCACGGGCGCGTTTATGGCTGGCCCGGTCGTGTCTGATTTGTCAAGCGTTGGACTGAAAAAAATTGCCATGCGCGCGCAGTTATGGAACCGTTCGCTGCGGCCAAGCGATTGGTCGCCATTTCGTGTGATTTTCGATCAGTCATGTCCGCCAAGTCCAACGAATCCGATCGGTCCGCGAAATTGCCGCAGGACAAGACCGCCCGGCGCATCCACGACGCGCTCGGGTCGCGCAGCCTGGTACTGATCGGCCTGATGGGCGCAGGCAAGAGCGCGATCGGCCGGCGGCTCGGCAAGCGGCTCGGTCTCCGTTTCGTCGACGCCGACAAGGAGATCGAGGCGGCGGCCGGCAAGACCATTAACGAGATTTTCGCGGACCATGGGGAAGCCTATTTCCGCGACGGTGAACGTCGCGTTATCGCGCGGCTTCTCAGCGAAGGGCCGATCGTTCTGGCCACAGGCGGCGGTGCCTACATGAATGCGGAAACGCGTGCCGAAATCTCCGACAAAGGCCTGTCGATCTGGCTCAAGGCCGATCTGGACGTGCTGATGGAGCGCGTGTCCCGCCGCGACACGCGGCCGCTGCTCAAGGCCGGTGACCCCCGTGAAATCATGCAGCGACTCATGGGCGAGCGCTACCCGGTCTATGCCGGCGCGGACATCACGATTGAAAGTCGCAACGTGCCCCACGAAATCATCGTGGAGGAGATCGTCGATGCGATTGCCGCGCGCCTGCTGCCCCATGACGCCGACAGCACGGATGATGCAGCCCCCGGCCAATAATACCAATGTCTGAAAACAGATGAGCCAAGCCACGCCCGTTCCCGACGCGCCCGGCGGCAACAGCCGCACAGTCACAGTTGCGCTCGACCAGCGCAGCTATCCCATCCATATAGGCGCGGGGTTGCTCGGCCGCGCTGCGGAAATGGTCCGGGTCGCCGGCGACTGGCAGCGGTGCGCGGTAGTCACGGACGCCACGGTTGCGCGCCTGCACCTGGAGGCGCTGCAGGCCAACCTGTCGGAAGCACGGCTGGCGGTCGACCCGGTCGTGGTGCCGGCCGGGGAGTCCAGCAAGAGCTTCGAGCAACTCGCGCCGCTCTGCGAAGCGCTGCTCATGCGTGGGATCGAGCGCGGCGATGCGGTCATCGCACTGGGTGGCGGCGTGATCGGCGATCTGGCGGGCTTTGCCGCGAGCATCCTCCGCCGGGGAGTGGCGCTCGTGCAGGTGCCGACGACGCTGCTGGCACAGGTTGACAGCTCGGTCGGCGGCAAGACCGGCATCAACACGCCGCAGGGCAAGAACCTGATCGGCACGTTCCATCAGCCGCGGCTGGTCATCGCCGACACCGACACGCTCGACACGCTGCCCGCCCGCGAACTGCGCGCCGGCTATGCCGAGATCGTCAAA
This sequence comes from Dichotomicrobium thermohalophilum, assembly GCF_003550175.1. NCBI lineage: Bacteria > Pseudomonadati > Pseudomonadota > Alphaproteobacteria > Hyphomicrobiales > Hyphomicrobiaceae > Dichotomicrobium > Dichotomicrobium thermohalophilum. The sequence continues at coordinate 1,041,913 of NZ_QXDF01000001.1, read as the reverse complement.
TACGGCCTTTTGGGGGACGCGCAGTTCTTCGCCTGGCTGGAGGAAAACGGCCTCGCGCTCCTGCGCGGCGATGCCGAGGCACGCGCCTACGCCATCGAGAAAAGCTGCCAGATGAAGTCGGATATCGTTGCGGAAGATGAGCGCGAATCCGGCAAACGCGCCCTCCTCAATCTTGGCCATACCTTTGGCCATGCGCTGGAAGCCTGGGCCGGCTATTCCGGTGACCTGCTCCACGGCGAGGCGGTCGCGATCGGTGTGGGGCTGGCCTTCAAGCTTTCGGAACAGCTCGGCCTATGCCCGCCCGGCCGGCACGAGCGTGTCACGGCGCATCTGCGCGCGGTCGGCCTGCCAGTCGCCATCGGCGAACTCGGGGCTTGCGGTCGCGGGATTCCGGAGCCGGCCGAACTCATCACCCACATGATGCAGGACAAGAAGGTCACGGGCGGCCGGCTGACCTTCATTCTCGTGCGCGACATCGGCGACGCGTTCATAACCCGCGACGTCGCCATCGACGATCTGAAGCGCCTGCTGTCGGAGGAATGCCGGGGACCATGACGCTCGGGCTATTGCTGACAACTGCTGCGATCATCGGATTGCTGTTCCTGTCGGGTTTCTTTTCCGGCTCGGAAACCGCGCTGACCGCCACCTCGCGCGGGCGGATGCATGCCTTGGAGAAGGAGGGCGACAAGCGGGCAAAGGCGGTCAACCAGCTCGTGGAGCGGCGCGAGCGGTTCCTCGGCGCGATCCTACTCGGCAACAACCTCGTCAATATTCTCGGCTCCGCGCTGGCCACCAGCCTGTTCCTGCAGCTTTTCGGCCAGGCGGGCGTGGCCTATGCGACTCTCGTCATGACGGCGCTGGTGGTGATTTTCGCGGAAGTTATGCCGAAGACCTACGCGATCGGGAACCCGGACCGATTTGCGCTCGCCACTGCGCCGATCCTGACGGTGGTAGTCCGGCTTTTCTCGCCGGTCACCGCGGGCGTACAGGTCCTCGTCTCGCGGATGCTGACCTTCATCACCCGGCATCAGGCCGAGGACCATTTCTCGCCGCGCCAGGAGATACGCGGCGCGATCGACCTGCATCATCGCGCAGGGCGCGTGGTGAAGTTCGATCGCGACATGCTGGGCGGGGTGCTCGACCTGCCCGACCTGACGGTCTCCGACATCATGGTCCATCGCACAAAGATGGAAACCATCAACGCCGACGAACCGCCCGAACAGCTTGTCGAAAACGTGCTCCACAGCCCCCACACGCGCCTTCCGATCTGGCAGGACGATCTGGACAACATTGTTGGCATTGTCCACGCCAAAGCTTTGTTGCGCGCGGTGCAGCAGGCGCAGGGCGACATGAGCAGGATTGACATCCTGTCCGTCGCCGCCGAGCCGTGGTTCGTTCCCGAGACCACGAGCCTGAAGGATCAGCTCAACGCCTTCCTGCGCAAGAAGGCGCATTTCGCGCTCGTGGTCGATGAATTCGGCGAGGTCATGGGGCTTGTCACGCTGGAGGACATCCTTGAGGAAATCGTCGGCGAGATCTCTGATGAGCTGGACGTCACCGTCACCGGCATCCGCCCTCAGCCGGACGGCAGCCTCATCGTGGATGGCACCGTGCCGATCCGTGACCTGAACCGCCTGCGCGACTGGGAGTTGCCCGACGAGGAGGCGACCACGATCGCCGGGCTCGTCATCCACGAGGCCGAGACGATCCCGGACGAAGGGCAGGTTTTCCGGTTCCACGGCTTCCGCTTCGAAATCATCAAGCGCCAGCGCAATCGGATCACGCAGCTGCGCATCTCGCCAGTCAAGACGGCCAGGCTGCGGGAGGCCTAGGCCCCTGCCTCGATCACGTTACGGCCAGGCATGACCGGCAACTCGGAGGGGGCTGCGCCGGGCGTCCGCCTCTGCGAAAAAACGGGCCGGACATCACCCGCCCGGCAAGTCGCCTATGCGGCAGCGCTCTTCTTCTTGATCTTGGGTCGCTGATGGAAAGTGTTCTGCTCGATATATTTTATCACCGCCTCCGCGATCGTTTCGCCGACCACAGACTCGATGCCCTGAAGCCCAGGGCTTGAATTCACTTCCAGGATCAGCGGCCCGTTCTTTGAGCGCAACAGATCCACTCCGGCGAATTTCAGTCCCATCTTCTTGGCCGCCTTCACCGCAACCCGGCGCTCCTCGCTGGAAATCTTTACCGGCATGGCCGAGCCACCCGAATGCAGGTTCGAGCGGAAATCGCCAGTCCCGGAGACACGCCGCATGGCGGCAATGACCTTGTCGGCCAGGACAATGCAGCGGATATCCTGCCCGGCCGCGTCTGCGACGAATTGCTGGACGAGGAAGTTCGCTTCGGCATTGCGGAAAGCGTCAATGATCGAGCTGGCCGCCTTGCGCGTGTCGGCCAGCACCACGCCGCGACCTTGCGTGCTTTGCAGCAGCTTGATGACCAGCGGCGGCCCGCCCACCATGTCGATCAGGTCGTCTGTGCTGTGCGGCGAGCTTGCGAAGGCGGTGATCGGCATCGGAAGCTGGTTCTCGGCCATGATCTGATGCGCCAGCAGCTTGTTCCGGGCGTTGCTGATCGCGCGCCCCGAGTTGAGGCAGAACGCCTTGGTCAGTTCGAACTGGCGCACCAGCGCTGTGCCGTATTCGGTGATGCCCGAGCCGATCCGCGGGATCACTGCGTCGAACTCCTGCAGCGCCTTGCCGCGATAATGGACCGCCGAGGCAATCCGGTTGATGTTGATATAGCAGCCCAGCGTCTCCAGCGGCTCGATCACGTGCTCCCGGGCCTCACCCGCCGCCATCAAGCGGCGATTGGAGTAATTGTTTGGCTCCATCGTCAGGAGCGCGATCCGCAGAGGGCGATGCTCGACCGGCTGGCGGGCGACCGTGTCATAGACCTTGTAGTCCAGATGTCCCTGATAGAACTCGCCCCACGGCTTGATGACCGCCTCGATCGACTCCAGTGCAGTCCGCCCGATCAACATCCGGTGGGTCATCGTCTCCCGATTACACAGTGAGATCTCGATAGGCCACTCGCGGTCACCGATGCGGATCGGCGTGCGGATGATGTAGCGCAGTTCGGACACCCCGTTGGAGCTGACTACCTGCCGGCGGTCCAGCACCTTTGCCGTACACTTCACCTCAATGTCGTCACGACCTTCGACCGGATGCACCCAGAAGCGCACCCGAGGATTGTCCTCCGGCCCGAAGGTCTCCACCCTGAATGCGTGCAGCGCCGAGGTGCGCGCGCCCGTGTCGATTTTCGCCTTTATCGCCGGCAGACCCAGCTTGGGCAGGGCGGCCCATTCGCGCCAGCCGATCGCCAGATTTTCCATTCCCGACCCCGATTCACCAAATGCGTTCAAACGGCCCGTCCTGTGCGTTGATAAGGCGCGGTATCTTCAATGCGTATACAATTTTGGTCGGATAACGCGTTAACGCGCGGCAAATGGCGTGCCAAGCCTCCGTCGCAGCGCATCGGCAGATTGGCAAGCGTGAAGCAGCGGTGCTGGCCCACCGTCTTTTCGCAACGGCAGCCGGCATCTCGTAGGGCGTGACGTCATGGCCCGTCCTCGGTCACGCACGTGTTCAGGCGGGGCCCGAAAACGCATGTATTCAGCACGCAACGCCAATATTTGTATCAGCGTTATTTATAAGATTAACGCAGTCGTGGCGCCGAACGTCAAGCCAATATCCTGTGGGGCGTCACGTGAGGCATGAAAAAGCCTTTAACACAAGTGTCTTATTTATTTTTTCTGAGGCAGACATACCGTCGCAAACGCGGTTGCCACGCCTAACCCACCAGCCGCCGCCACCATCGCAAGCCCCAGCCCGCCAACGCCTTCGCGGGCCATCCGGGTGAATAGGCGCACCACCAAGACCGCCCCGCTCGCCCCATAGGGATGGCCGAGCGCGATTGCGCCGCCATGCGGATTGGTTACATCCACCGGAAGATCGAGTGCGGCCGTCGTGGCAAGCACCTGCGAGGCGAACGCTTCGTTGAACTCTATCGCCCCAAGATCATTCCAGCGTTCTCCGAGCCCGTCGCGTAGCCGCTCGACAGCCGGGATCGCGCCCAACCCGAGCCGCTGGGGATCGACGCCGCCCGCCGCTGAATCCACGAACGCCAGCCCTGGCGGGTGGCCCAGCCGCGCGTGCAGCCTGTGCGAGACCATCACGACCGCCGCCGCCCCGTCGCTCACCGGGCAGCTATTGCCCGCCGTGACGGTGCCATCGGGGAGCAACGGGACCGCGCGCGCCAGCGTCTCGGGCTTCAGACCGGGCTTCGGCCCTTCGTCACGCTCCGCCCCGCCGTCAGCGGCGACGATCTCTGCATCGAAGAGCCCGGCGGCCGCAGCAGCCGCAGCGCGTTCATGGCTGGCAAGGGCGTACGCGTCCTGCATCTCTCGGCTGATGCCACGCTCCAGTGCCACGCGCTCCGCCGCTTCGATCATATTCCGGTCGCCCGCTGCGCCCGGGGCGAACTGCGCCTCGCCGAAGAAGCGCGGCAGGCCGCGATAAAGCGACGCCGGCTTTTCCACGCGCCAGGGCGCTGTCGAGGGGCTTTCGGCCCCGCCCGCGATGACCGCCTCGACGGCGCCGGTCTGGATCAGCCGCGCACCCGCAGTGATCGCGTCCAGCCCGGAGGCGCATTGCCGATCGACCGTGATCGCCGGGACGGTGTCGGGCAGGCCCGCGCTGAGCGCGATAAGCCGCGCCGGGTTGCCGCCGCCGCCCGCCGCGTTGCCCATGATGACCTCACCGATATCGGCCGCACCCAGGCCGCTGTCGGCCAGCGCAGCCATAACCGCCGTCGCGCCGAGCGTTTCGATGGGCCGCGCGCGATGCATCCCGCCAACGTTGCCGATGGCCGTGCGCCGCGCCGCGATGATGATCGGCTGGTTCATTCCAGCGCCTCATAAGCCGGATCACCGCGCATCAGGGCTTGCCGAAGAGCATCGACCGCCACCTTGCCCGACCGGGTCTGAGGCAGGGCCTCCGCGGCAAAGAAATCCTGGGGCGTCAGACGCGGGCCCAGAGCCGTGCGGCAATGCGCGCTGAGGGAGGCCCGCGCCGCCTTGCCGCCGCAGGGTATGACCACGGCCGCCAGCCGCTGCCCGCGCTTTTCGTCGTCCAGACCGACGACCGCCGCGCCCGCGACGTCCGGGTGAGCCAGCAGCGCGTGCTCGATCACCTCCGGGTGCACCTTCAGCCCCTTGATGTTGATGATCCGATTGGCGCGCCCCTTAAGATAGAGGAATCCATCAGCCAGCACACCCGCATCGCCCGCTGTGACCCAGCCGCCCGTGGCGACCGCTTCCGGCCCGCCCACATAGCGCGCGAAGATCATTTCGCTGCGCACCCAGACCGTGCCGCTCTCGCCCGGCGCGCAGCGCTGCCCCTCCGCGTCGCGGATGTCGACCTCCACGCCGGGGAACAGCCGCCCCACGGAGCCTTGAGGCGCGGGCGCGCGCGTGCTGACATAACTGACATAGCTTGTTTCCGAAGACCCGTAACCCTCGACCAGATCGACGCCGGGCAGCGCCGTCTCTACGCCTGCGCGCATCTCGTCGCTCAGCTTCGCGCCGCTGGAGAAGATCAGCGGCAAGCTTTTGCGCCACGCCGTCTCGCGGCTCTTCATCAGCGAATCCAGCATCGCTGGCACGACGTAAAGAACGTTGGCGCGATGCGCCGCCAACTCTCGCGCCACGCGCGCCGGACGGAAGGGCGCGCACAGGATCGCCGGCATCCCCCGGCACAGCGCATGCACCGCCCCGAACAGAAACAGCGAATGGCTCAAGCTCCCGGGCAAAGCGACGCGATCCTCCGGCGCGAAGTCGAACAGGCTTTCAGCGGTCTCGAAGGTCGCGAGCCAGGAGCGGTGCGTGCGCGCGAAGATCTTGGGCGCGGCGGTCGTGCCGGAGGTGAGACCCCAATAGAATTCTGCCTCTGATGAGACTTCGGGCAATTCGGCCAGCTCGCCCGGTGGCGGCAGCGCGGTCAGATGCGCGGCCGGTTCGGCCTGCGCCAGCGCCTGCGCGATCCTCTCGGGAGGCGCGTGCGGATCGAGGACGAAAGCGGGCCGCCCGACCGCCGCAGCCGCGAAGAACGCCACCAGCGCATTGCTCGGGGAAGCAATCGACAGCGCAATCGGCCCGGGCGGCAACCCGTGAAAAGCGCCCGCGACGCCGCGAACGCGCCCCAGAAATTCACCGAAGCTTAGCGCGGCCTCGCCCTCGATCAGCGCGGGCTTTTGCGGGTTGGCCCGCGCCGCCGCCTCCAGCTCGGTAAAGATCGTCCTCATTTAAGAGCGCGCGCCCTCGATCAACGGATAGCCGCGCCGGACGAATACCGCTGCGAGCGCCGCAACTCCGGCCTTGATGAGATCACCGGGTATGAAAACCGCCGAACCCGCCGCCGCCTGTGCGAGGCTGAGATCGCCCATCAGTGCCACGCCGGGAATCCCGATCGCATACACGACCCCGATACCGGCGATCGCATTGATCAGGAACGCGCGCACAACGTCCAGCCGCCGCCAAAAACGCTCGGTCAGCCAGCCGACCACGAAAGCGGCGATCGGAAAGGCCAGCAGGAACCCGGCGCTCGGTGAAAACAGCAGCACGCCAAGCCCGCCGCGCCCGCCGGCCAGCACCGGCAGCCCCGCGGCCACGAGCGCGATGAACAGCAAGAGCGCCAGCCCGCCACGCCACGCCCCGAGGATCGACCCGGCCAGCATCACCCCGAGGAACTGCGCCGTGATCGGCACCGGGATGACCGGCAGCGTGATCGGCGGCAAGAGCCCCAGCGCGGCGGTGATGGCCGCGAACAGCGCGATGTAAACAATGTCCTTGACCCGCATGAACGCCTCTCATCTCCGGTTCTCGAAGCCGCGCGCCTCCACCGCGTCCGCCAGCGTGCCCGCCATGCGCAGCGTCTTGATGAGTAGCGGTCCGGCGGCGAACAAGCCCGGTGAGCGCGCCCCCCGCGCCTGCCGCGCCGCCTGTATCTCGCGATAGTCTGCGAGGAGCACCGGAATGAACCGCACGGCCAGCGCGGCGGCCAGCCCGACCTTGTGAGGGTTCACGCCGAGCGGGCGGGCGAATGCGGCGGCGCGCGCGAAGGTGTCGATCATCGCGGAGAATGGCGTGGTCAGTGTCACCAGCGCAGCGAGCAGCACGAGCGTGATGATGCGCAAACCGATCGTAGCGGCGGCCAGCGGGCCGGCGATGAACCACTGAAAAGCGCAGATCGCCGCGACCAGCATGATCACCGGCTTGAGCGCCCGCGCGATCTCCGCGACCGGGAGACGCGCCAGCGGGTAAAGTGCCGCGACAAGCAGCAGCGCGCCTGCCTGCCACGCCGACCCCGGCAGGAAGAAGACCGCCGCACCCGCAAGCGCCAGCCCGGCGAGCTTCGCGCCCGGCGGGAGCCGATGCAATGGGCTGTCGCGATGGATGTAGAGCGCGATCATGTTTCGTCCTGTTGCTCGTAGCGGGCTATGACTTCTTGCGGCGGCCCGTCTGCGACAAGTTCCCCGCCCGCGAGCAGAATGGCGCGATCGTAATCGACGATCAAATCGAGGTCGTGCGTAATGGTGATGAGCTGCTGCGGCAGTTCGGCCATCACGCGGGCAATGCGCGCGCGGTTCCGCCGGTCGAGCGAGGTCATCGGCTCGTCGAAAACAATGGTGCGCGGACGCATGATGACGACCGAGAGTATGCTGAGCAGCTTTTTCTCGCCCCCGCTGAGCAGATGCGCCGGCTGGGTACGCTTGTCGGCCAGACCATAGCGAACCAGGAGATCGTCAACGCGCGCGGCGATCTCCGCGCGCGGCAGGTTCAGGTTGCGCGGACCGAACGCGAGATCCTCCTCCACGGTCGGCATGATGATCTGATGCTCCGGGTTCTGGAAAACGAGCCCGATGGCCGCGCGCGCCGCCGCCGGGTCGTCACGGGTTGAGGCTCCGTCGATCTTGACCTCGCCAGCACGCGGCACGAGCAGACCGTTCAGCATTCGCGCCAGCGTGCTCTTGCCCGAGCCATTGTCACCGATGATGGCAATGCGCCGTTCCGCGAGCCGCAGGTTCAGCCCGCATAGCACCGGCACGCCGTCGAAGTCGTGCCGTACGTCGCGCAGTTCGATGACGGGCACGTCTGTCACAGCGGCCACACCATCAGGATCATCGGCAGACCGACAGCCAGCACGATCAGTTCCAGCGGCAGCCCAAGCCGCCAGTAATCGCCGAAGCGGTAGCCGCCCGGCCCCATGATGAGCGTGTTGTTCTTGTGCGCGATTGGCGTGAGGAACGATGCAGACGCCGCGACCGCGACGCCCATCAGGAACGCATCCGCGTTGACATTGAGCCGCCCGGCGATGTCGATGGCGAGAGGCGCGGCGATGACGGCGGTGGCAGTGTTGTTCATCACCGAGGAGAGCATGATCGTCACCACCATCAGGACGAGCAGGATCCACGCCGCCGACAGCCCGACGGACATGACCACGATCTGCTCGGCCAGCAGCGCCGTCGCGCCCGAGCTTTCCAGCGCCGCGCCGATGGGCAGCAGGCTGGCGAGCAGCACGATCACCGGCCATTCGATCGACTCGTAAAGCTCGCGCAACGGCACGATCCCCGACGCGACGAAGCCAACGCAGGCCCCGCCTAGCGCGATGGGCAGCGGCAAAAGCTCAAGACTGGCGAGCACGATGGCAGCAAGGAAGATGGACGTCGCCAGCCGCGCCTGCTGCGGGCGCACCGGCCGCGCCTCTCCCCCGGCCAGCCGCAGCACGCCCAGCCACTCCGCGACCGCCGGCAGGCGCTCCACCGGACCGTAAAGCAGTAGAATGTCGCCCGGCTGGATGTCCAGTCGGCGCACTTGCTTGACGAAGCGCCGGCCCTGCCGCGACACGCCCAGCAGCACAACGCCTTGGCGCGTCAGCAGGCGCATCCCCGAGGCCGAGCGCCCGACGATGCGCGCGCCTTCGGGCGCAACGACCTCGATAAAGCCGAGATCATTTGATTTGAGATGCTCTTTGTGTTTTTCGCCCTCCACGTAGCTCAGGCCAAGCTGGGCGGTGAACGTGTCGATGTCGCCCGGCCCGCCTTCGACCACCAGCGTATCGCCGGCTGAAATGACCGCGCGCCGCGCCATACCGGGCATCCGCCGCTTGTCGCGGAACAGACCAAGCACGGCAACGCCGGTTTTTTCGACAACCTCGTCCAGCTCGCGCACGCGCTTGCCGATGATCTCCGCGCCGTCCGGCACGCGCACCTCGGCGATGTAGTCATCGAGCGCGAAAGTTTCCTTACGCGTCTCGCGGCCCTGCCGGCCCTCGGGCATTAACCGCCAGCCCGCCAGCGCGATAAAGGCCACACCCACCAGCGAGATCGCCAGACCGACCGGCGTAAAGTCGAACATGCCGAAAGGTTCGCCGGTGACCTCCTGGCGGAAATTGGCGATGATGATATTCGGCGGCGTGCCGATCAGCGTTACCAACCCTCCGAGAAGCGTTGCGAATGAGAGCGGCATGAGTGTGAGGCCGGGCGCGCGCTTGGCCTGCTCCGAGGCCTGCAGATCCACCGGCATGAGCACGGCCAGCGCCGCAACATTGTTCATCACCGCCGAAAGCCCCGCGCCGACCGAGGCCATGATCCCGATATGCGCAGAAAGGCCGCGCCCGGCGTCGATCACATAGCGGGTAATGAGCTGCACGACGCCCGCATTCGTGAGCCCGCGACTGATGACGAGCACCAGCGCGACGATTATGGTCGCTGGATGGCCGAAGCCGTCAAAGGCGCGCTCGCTCGGCACCGCGCCGACGGCTACCGCCACGATCAGCGCACCGAAGGCCACGACGTCATACCGCCAGCGCCCCCACATGAGGAGCGCGACGACGCCGGCGAGCACTGCGACGACGAGCCATTGTTCCGTGGTCATGCTTCAATGCATCTCTTGAGCGGCAAGAAGATACGGTCTGGCTTTCTGCGACTTGACATGGCCGGTGGTCCGCTTCAGCTTTCTGTGCGCCTTAGTTTTTGTTCAAAGAGTCATTATCTGAAATCGATATGCAGCGGCACCTTTTCGATCAGAGGCGGAATTTGCAAGTTTTGTCGCCCAGCGACGAGAATATTGCCCTTGCCGCCAGCTTCCTGCGTGACGGCAGCCTCGTCGCGTTCCCGACCGAAACCGTCTACGGCCTTGGCGCGAACGCCAACGATGGCCGCGCGATTGCCCGGCTCTATGAAGCAAAGGGCCGACCGCGATTCAACCCGTTGATCGTGCACGTGGCGGACCGCGAGCATGCAGAGCGGCTCGGCGTGTTTGACGACCGTGCCCGGCTCCTGGCGGAACAGTTCTGGCCGGGGCCGCTGACGCTTGTGGTGCCGCTGGTCGAAGGCGCCCCGATCAATAGCCTGGTCACCGCCGGGCTCGATACCGTCGGGCTGCGCGTGCCCTCGCACCCGATCGCTCAGAAGCTCATTCAGTTTTCGCGCGTGCCTGTCGCCGCGCCGAGCGCCAACCGGTCCGGGCGCGTCAGCCCGACGACGGCTGAACATGTTGCCGGCGATTTCGAGAATGTGAAGGGCCTGATCGTGAATGGCGGGCGCTGCCCCGGCGGGCTGGAATCGACCGTGGTGGGCCTTGCCGGCGATGCGCCTTTACTGCTGCGGCCTGGCGGCATCCCGCGCGACGAGATCGAGACGGAGTTGGGCGAGCCGCTCCACCAGCCGGAACACAAGCCTGATGCGCCCGCCTCGCCCGGCATGTTGACAAGCCACTACGCGCCGCGCGCGCGGGTGCGGCTCAACGCGCAGCAAGCCCGGCCCGGCGAAGTCCTGCTGGGCTTTGGTCCGGACGCGCCGCCAGAGACCATTCTCAATCTCAGCGAGCGCGGCGACCTCACAGAGGCCTCGGCGAACCTCTTCGGTTATCTGCGCGCGATGGACACCTGCCGCGCCGATACCATCGCAGTCATGCCCATTCCCAACGAAGGGTTGGGCGAAGCGATCAACGACCGACTCGCCCGCGCAGCCGCGCCGAAGCGCAACGGGGGCTAGCATGCGGGATTTGGGTGTCGTGGCGTTTCGCGCTAGACTCATCGGGCGACGAAGCCACCCCACAGCGGAAAGCGCATGTTGCATCGACCCGGCACGACGCCGCCGACTCCCGATATTCTTGCGCGCCTGACCGAGATCGTCGGGGCGCATCACGTCATCACCGAGCAAGCTGAACTTGCCCCCTACATGGAGGAATGGCGCGGCCTGTATCACGGCCGCACGCCGCTGCTGCTCAAGCCGGGCAACACCGAAGAGGTGGCGCAGATCCTGAAAATCGCCAACGAGAGCGGCATCGCGGTCGTGCCGCAAGGCGGCAACACGGGCCTGGTGGGCGGCCAGATTCCGATGACGGCGGGCCATGAGATCGTGCTGAACCTGTCGCGGATGAACCGCGTGCGCACCATCGATCCGGCCAACAACACTCTGACGATCGAGGCGGGCGCGACGCTGGCGCAGGCGCAAGATGCGGCGGCGGAGGTGGATCGGCTGTTCCCGCTCAGCCTCTCGGCCGAAGGCTCCTGCCAGATCGGGGGCAATCTCGCGACCAACGCAGGCGGCATCAAAGTGCTCGCATACGGCAATGCGCGCGCGCTGACGCTGGGGCTTGAGGTGGTCCTGGCCGACGGGCGAATCTGGAACGGGTTGCGGGGCCTTCGCAAGGACAACACCGGGTATGATCTGCGCGACCTGTTCATCGGCTCGGAAGGCACGCTCGGCATCATCACGGCGGCGGTCCTGCGGCTGTTCCCGCGCCCGGCGGAGCAGGCGGCGGCGTTCGTCGCGCTGGAGTCGCTGGACGATGTTGCGCGGCTGTTCGAGATGGCGCAGGCGCAGGCTGGCCCCGCGCTCACGGCGTTCGAGTTCATCCCGCGCATCGCCATGGAGTTCTTCGAGAAGCATATGCCTGAGGTGCGCGATCCGTTGGAGACGCGGCACCCTTGGTACGTGCTGATGGAGGTCTCCGGCCCGCGGCCGGACGGCTCGGCGGAGCGCGTGCTGGAAGGGCTGCTGGCGCAGGCGTTCGAGGCGGAGATCGTCACCGACGGCGCTGTCGCCGCCTCCCTGGCGCAGGCGCAGGCTTTCTGGGATCTGCGGGAACGGCTGTCCGAGGTCCAGAAATACGAGGGCGGCTCGGTGAAGTGCGATGTCTCGGTGCCGCTCAGCAAGCTGCCGGAGTTCGTCCGCCGCGCGAACGCCGAGATGGAGCGCATCATGCCGGGCGCGCGGCCGTTCCCCTTCGGCCATTTCGGCGACGGCAACGTGCACTATAACGTCAGTCAGCCGGTGGGCATGGACAAGGATGCCTATCTCGCGCGGTGGGACGATATCGCAGGGGCAGCCTATGGGCTGGCGGTCGAGCTGGGCGGGTCGATCAGCGCGGAGCACGGTATCGGCCGGATGAAGCGCGAGCTGCTGCCCAGCGTGAAGGATGACACCGAGATGTGGATGATGCGCACGCTGAAGCAGGTGCTCGACCCGAACGGCATCCTCAACCCCGGCAAGGTGATTTAACGCGCGTTCCTCAGTCATCCCGTGCGCGATGCGGCGCAACCCGAGATGTCATCCCGGATGCGCTGCAGCGCGAAGCGGTGCGGCGCTGATCCGGGATCGCGCGGTGACAAGCCCGACGACGTTCCCGTGTCTGCGAAGCGGCACAATGTGCCGCATCGCGCACGGGATGACACATTCCGGACGATTGCTTTACTGCGCTCACCATGCCGGGGCTTGAACGGATTGGACCGGGCCCAAACGCGCTTCACCGCGCCGGGCGCTTCGTCGTTGCCGTCACGCCGCGCGCAGCCTGCCGTTCGCGATAGAACACGTACAGCCCGGCCGACAGGATCAGCGCCGTGCCCAGCCAGGTCAGCGCGTCGGGGAAGTCGCCGAAAATAAAGTAGCCCAGCGTCGTCGCGCCGACGATCTCCAGATACTGGAACGGCGCCAGCGCGCCCGCCTCGACCCGCTGAAAGGCCATCGCGAACATCATGTGCGCCAGCGCGGCAATCGCGCCCATCGCGGCAAGGTAATACCAGGTCCAGGCCGGCACCGGCTCGAAAGTGAAGATTGGCGTGTCGCCCCACGAGCCGAGCAGCACCACGACAAAAATGATGAGTGTCGCCCAGGTGCCGGACCACGCCTGCATAGGCAGCCCGGCGAGCCGTACCGACAAGCCGCGGATCGTCGCGACATAGCACGCGAAGAAGAACGCCGCGGCGGCGGGCAACAGGATCACCGGGCCGAAGCTCACCCAGTTCGGGCGAATGACGATCATCGCGCCGATCAAGCCGACGATGATGGCGCCGACCCGCCGCGCACCGATCTTCTCGCCCAGCGCAAGCGCCGCGATGATCGTCAGCAACAGCGGCTCGATGAAGAAGATCGAGATGGCGGTGGCGAGCGGCAGCAGACTCACCGCCCAGATCAGGCAGATCACCGCGCCGGCAGCGAATGCGCCCGCCAGCATCAGCCAGCCGGTCAGCGGCCCCGGCCAGAACAGCTCACGCCGCGCCGTCAGGATCGTCATCAGGATCACGCTCTGGAAGGCGAAGCGGAACAACGCGATCTGCCCCGGCGCCAGCCAGGCCGACAGATACTTGGAAAACGCGTCCAGCATCGGCACCAGGAACACGCCGGCAATCATGAACAGAATGCCGGAGGTGGTGCGCATGTCCTGATCGGATGCTGTTGGCAGCAGTGACGGCATGAACGACGCTCTGAGCTTTGATGGGTTATCAGGGGGCGCCGCCTGCCGTCCGGCGCGGCGCTTTTCTAACCGTGAACGTATCGCGCCACGTAGGCCGGCAGCGCGAAAGCAGCAAGGTGCACGTCGGGCGTGTAGTATTTCATCTCGCCCTTTATTTGGTCGACACGCGCCTTAAGCCTCTCGCGTTCCGGCATGCGCCGTGCAGGATCGTCGCAGCCCCAGGACAGTGCCATCGGCCCGCCAATATAGGTCGGCGTGGTCATCATGTAGGCGGCGGCGTCGGCGAACAGCGCGCGGAAGCTCTTCTGGACGTCGCGCAGTTCGTCACCCTGCAGAAACGGCAGGCCGGACTGTGCGATCAGCACACCGCCTTCGTTCAGTGCGCGCTTGCAACTGGAATAGAACTCCCGCGTGAACAGCGCGATGGCAGGGCCGATCGGATCGGTGGAATCGACCAGGATCGCGTCAAAGCGCTCGTCCGTCTCGGCGACGAATTTCGTGCCGTCTGCGATCACGACCTCCGCACGCGGGTCATCGAAGGCGCCTTGCGCGATGAAATCGAGATAGCGCCGCGACAGGTCGATGACGCTCTGGTCGATCTCGCACAGCACCGCGCGCTCCACACTGGGGTGGCGCAGGACTTCGCGCAGCACGCCGCCGTCGCCGCCACCGATGATGAGCACGCGCTTGGGCTCCGGCTGAGCCATCAGCGGCGGATGCGCCATCATCTCGTGATAGACGAACTCGTCCTCTTCGGTGAGCTGCACCACACCGTCGAGCATGAGCACGCGGCCAAAGGTGTCGTTCTCGAAGATGATCAGATGCTGGTGCTCCGTATGGCTTTCATAGAGCACGTTGTTGGTCTTGAAGGAAAAGCGGAAATGCTCGTGGAGCGTTTCGGGGATCCAGCGGGCCATGACGACCTCCTGCAGACAAGGGCAGATGAGCGTTTCAAGCGAAGCGGGCCGCAGCCATGTCATGACCGCGGCCCGAATCCCGTCTCCAGCGCAGTGAAGCCGCTTTAGGCAGCCTCCGCAACTTCCCAGACGTGGCGGCCGCGCAGATGCTCGGTCACCACGACTTGCTCCGGTTCGAAAGCATCGCGCAACACCGGAATCGCAGCATGCGGATCCGCTTCACCGCACATGAAGATATCCAGCGCAGCATAGCCGTATTCCGGCCAGCTGTGGATACTGATATGCGACTCGGCGAGAACAGCTACCCCCGTCACGCCGCCATTGGGCGTGAAATGATGCATGTTGATATGCAGCAGGGTCGCGCCCGCCTCTTCCACGCATCGTCGGAAGGTCTCCTCGACATGCGCGACATCGTCGATATGCTTCGCATTCATCAGATCGACGATGAGATGCGTGCCAGCGAAACGGACTCCGTCCCGCTCGCAGAAATAGTCCTTCCGATCGTCCGCTTCCGTTTCCGCGGAACGAGAGAGTGATTTTTCTTCCGTTTGGGCGGTGCTTGAACCAGGATCCAAGTCCATCCCCAATTGGAAGAGGGCGTCATCGTAAGCCATATGGCGTCCTCCCCAACCAGTAGATGACCGAACACACTGAGTGAACGAGGCAGGGTTCTGCCTGCCTCAAGCGCGAGATTCAAGTGAAAAATTTCTGACCGACAAGGCCCCCTGACCGCCCGGCGCAGATTTTCGCACGGGGCGGGACAAAATGCCACGCAACGGTCGCAAATCCCCCGCTTGTCAGTGTCACGAGCGCTCGGCGCTCTGACCTTCGCCGGCGCTGTGCCGGTATTGCAGGCCGATCAACAGGCCCTTCGTCGGTCGCAGCAACGCCAGCGGTATAAGCAGGGCCAGCGGCAGCCAGACCAGAGCGTGCACCCAATAGGGGGGCTGGTAAGCCAGCTCGGTCCACACTGCGCCGCCGCAGACCAGAAAGCCTGCCAGGAACGACACAAACACGGGAGGGCCGTCGCCCGCGTCCGCAAAGTCATAGCTCAGCCCGCATTTCGGGCATTCGCTGGCGAGCTCAAGAAAGCTCTCGAACAGGCGCCCGACGCCGCATCGTGGGCAACGTCCGAGCGCGCCATTCAAAGCTGGCCGTGTGCTTGCCATTGCCTTCCCGTAAAGCGCCTTTCAGCGCCGTCGCGTCCTCTAGTGCGCGCCTGGCGTGCCTGCGCCCCAAACGTAGATGCTGGCGAACAGGAACAGCCAGACAACATCGACGAAGTGCCAGTACCAGGCCGCCGCCTCAAAGCCAAAATGCTTCTCAGGCGTAAAGTGCCCGGCGAGCGACCGGATCAGCACAACGATCAGGAATATCGTGCCGATGATCACATGCGCGCCGTGGAAGCCCGTCGCCATGAAGAAGATCGAGCCGTAAATGAAGCCCGAGAAATCGAACGCGGCGTGCATGTACTCATAAGCCTGCAGAGCCGTGAAAAGCATGCCCAGCAGGATCGTCAACACAAGCCCCCAGATAAGTCCGCGCCGGTCATTCTGCAAGAGGGAGTGGTGCGCCCAGGTCACGGTCGTACCCGACAACAACAACACCAGCGTGTTGACCAGCGGCAGCCCCCACGGATCGAACGTGGAGACGAAGCGCCCGTCGCCCGTGGCCGCCGGCGGCCATTGTCCCCCCGTCGCCTCGTGACGGCCGACGACGCCGACCATCTGGTCTGTCCCGGGCAGCGTTTCCGCGGCCGGAAACAGCGCCGCGTCGAAATACGCCCAGAACCAGGCGACGAAGAACATCACCTCGGACGCGATGAACAGGATCATGCCGTAGCGCAGATGAAGCTGCACCACCGGCGTGTGCGCGCGCTCGACGACCGACTCGTGCACGACGTCGCGCCACCACCCGATCATCGTGACCAGAACGCCGAGCAGGCCGACGAAGAACATCCACGACCCCTGCACGCCGAGAAGGCCGCCCTGGCCGGTGCGCATCCAGGCGATGGCCCCGAGCGCCAGAACGAAGGCTGAAATCGACCCTACGAGCGGCCAAGGGCTCGGCTCGACCAGATGGTAATCATGCTGCTTGGTATGCGCTTCGGCCATGACGTCGTCTCTTCCCCTATCCTCTCCTGCAGGCGCCGCGCGCCTCTTCTTCTTGGTTGCGTTTTATACCCGCGCTATTGCGCCGCCGCGATCCTTTTCTCGGACCTGCCCTCGGCCGCGCCGGTCTGCGTTTCCCCCTTCATCGGGAAGAAGGTGTAGGACAGCGTGATCTCTTCGATCTCTCGGGCTTCCGGGTCGTCCATGATCGCCGGATCGACGAAGAAGCTCACCGGCATGTCCATGCGCCGGCCCGGCTCCAGCGTCTGCTCGGTAAAGCAGAAACACTGCACCTTGCTGAAGTAGTAGCCCGCGATCTCGGGCGTGACGTTGTACGTCGCCGTCCCTGCCAGCGGCTTGTCGGTCGGGTTGTGCGCCTCGTAGACCGCCAGCGCCGACTCGCCGATCTTCACATCCATCGAGGTCTGGGCAGGCTTGAAGTTCCAGTCCAGCTTCGGTGAGATGTTTGCGTCGAAGCGGATCGTGATCTTCCGGTCGAGCACCTCGGTCGACCCCGCATCCGCGACCTGAGTCGTGCCGCCGTAGCCTGTAACGCGGCAGAACAGGTCATATAGCGGGACCGCGGCAAAGGACAGACCGGTCATGCCGCCCACGATCAGCAGCAGCGGCAGCACAGTTCGGCGCAGGGCGCGCGTGTTGTGGGGGCGCGCCTGCTGTTCCGTTCTGACAGTCTCTCTCGTGTCGTTCCGGTTCTCGCTCATCGCTATTGACCGCCTCTCTTACGCGTCAAAGCGGGCGGTTGGCGACCATCGGCCCCAGCCGCACGATCGTGACAACGAAAAACAGGATCGCCAGCGCAACCAGCACCCAAGCCAGCGCGATCGAGCGCTTGCGCCGGCGCTCGCGGAGAATACGCTCTTCCTCCCGCGCCTGCGCGTCCCGCTCCTCCGCGCGTTCGTTTTCGGCATGGCTGGTCTCGCTCTCCGACATATAACCTCTTTCCCTAGATCGCCCATCCGGCAATGTGATCCACGACCAGCGCGCCGAAGATGCCGAACAGATACAGGATCGAAAACTTGAACAGCCGCCGCGCGGCGCGGTCCGCCGCCGGGCCTTCGCGCCAACGCCAGGTTTCAAGCGCGAGCGCGAGGAGACCCGCCCCCAGCGCGCCGGCGACGATCGCATAGCCAACAGAAGCGAAGCCGAACAGCGTAGGCGCAATGCCGAGCGGCGCCAGCAGCACGCTGTAGATCAGGATTTGCCAGCGCGTTGCGTCTGCGCCCGCGACAACCGGCAGCATCGGCACGCCCGCGCGCTGGTAATCCTGGCTGCGCACCAACGCCAGCGCCCAGAAGTGCGGCGGTGTCCAGAAGAAGATGATGGCGAACAGAACCAGGCTTTCGAGCGAAACCGACCCGGTGACGGCCGCCCAGCCGATCATGGGCGGGAACGCGCCCGCCGCGCCGCCGATCACGATGTTCTGCGGCGTGCGCCGCTTCAGCCACATCGTGTAGATAACGAGATAGAACAGGATCGTACCCGCCAGAAGTGCGCCGGCGACCCAGTTGACCATTGTGCCGAGGCAAAGGACCGAGCCTGCGCCGAGGACAATTCCCAGTGTCAGCACCTCGTCGCGCGAGACGCGTCCACGGGGCAGCGGGCGCTTGGCCGTCCGCTGCATCACGGCGTCGATGTCGGCGTCGTACCACATATTCAGTGCGCCCGCCGCGCCGGCGCCAGCCGCGATCGCCAGCAGCGCGGCAAGGGCGAGCACGGGGTGGATCGCCCCTGGCGCGGCGATCATGCCGGCGAAGGCCGTAAAGATCGACAGCGACATTACGCGCGGCTTGAGCAACAGCCAGTAATCGCGCAACTCGCCGGTTCCGACCGCCTGCGAACGCGCGGGCCCGTGGCGTCCGCTACCAAAGCCTTGCGGCTGCGGCGCCTCCTGGCGCGTGATGTCGAAAGGTACGCTCTGGTCCGTCATGCTTTGCTTTTATCGCGTTGGGGCGGGACCGCGCGTTCACGGTCCCGCCCTGCGTTCCCGTGCGCCGCCTACTTGATGCGCGGCAGCGTCTCGAACTGGTGGAACGGTGGCGGCGAGGACAGCGTCCACTCCAGCGTCGTCGCGCCTTCGCCCCAAGGATTGTCCGCAGCTTTGCGGCCCTGCGCGAAGGCGTGAACCACGCCGATCAGGAACACGATCGCAGCCGCGGCCGAGATGTACGAGCCGATCGAGGATACGTAGTTCCAGCCCGCGAAGGCATCCGGATAGTCCACGTAGCGGCGCGGCATACCCTGCAGCCCGAGGAAATGCTGCGGGAAGAACAGCAGGTTCACGCCGATGAAGGTCATCCAGAAGTGAAGCTTCCCGATGAACTCCGAGTAGTTGTAGCCGGTCATCTTCGGGAACCAGTAGTACCAGGCCGCGAAAATGCCGAACATCGCGCCCATCGACAGCACGTAGTGGAAGTGCGCGACCACGTAATAGGTATCGTGGAGCTGACGGTCGATGCCCGAATTGGCGAGCACCACGCCCGTCACGCCGCCGACCGTGAACACGAAGATGAAGCCGATCGCCCAGAGCATCGGCGTGCGGAACTCGATCGAGCCGCCCCACATCGTAGCGATCCAGGAGAAAATCTTGATGCCCGTCGGCACCGCAATAACCATCGTCGCGAACACGAAGTAAGCCTGGGTGTCGACGCTCAGGCCCGCCGTGTACATGTGGTGCGCCCAGACGATGAAGCCGATCACGCCGATGGCCACCATCGCGTAGGCCATGCCGAGATAGCCGAAGATCGGCTTGCGCGAGAAGGTCGCAACGATGTGGCTGATGATGCCGAACGCCGGCAGAATCATGATGTACACTTCGGGGTGGCCGAAGAACCAGAACAGGTGCTGGTAGAGCACCGGGTCACCGCCGCCGGCCGGGTCAAAGAAGGTCGTGCCGAAGTTGCGGTCGGTCAGCAGCATCGTGATGGCGCCCGCCAGAACTGGCAGCGACAGCAGCAGCAGGAAGGCCGTGACCAGGATTGACCAGGCGAACAGCGGCATCTTGTGCAGCGTCATGCCCGGCGCGCGCATGTTGAAGATGGTCGTGATGAAGTTGATCGCGCCAAGAATCGACGATGCGCCCGCAATATGGAGTGACAGGATGATGAGGTCCATCGCTGGCCCTGGATTCCCCGCGGTCGATAGCGGCGGATAGAGTGTCCAACCGCCGCCAAAGCCCGTTCCGCCCGCAGGCCCCGGCACAAACAGCGACATCAGCAGCAGCGCGAAGGCGAACGGCAGCAACCAGAACGAAATGTTGTTCATGCGCGGGAACGCCATATCCGGCGCACCAATCATGATCGGCACGAACCAGTTGCCGAACCCCCCGATGAGCGCGGGCATCACCATGAAGAAGATCATGATGAGGCCGTGCGCGGACACGAGCACGTTATAGGTGTGCGGGTTCGCGAAGATCTGCATGCCGGGCTCTTGCAGTTCCAGACGCATGCCCACGGACATCGCGCCGCCGATGAGTCCGGCGATGATCGCGAAGATCAGGTAGAGTGTGCCGATATCCTTATGGTTGGTCGAGAAGAGCCAGCGGCGGACGAAGCCCATCTGCTCTTCGTGATGTCCTGTAGCGTCAATGCTCGTCATGTCGCTTGTCGTCCCCTTTCACGATGCGCGAGTGCCGGCGTTACTCGCTCGCGGACGCGAGCCGCGTCTTGGCAGGCACGTCCAGCGGCTCCCCTGTCGCCAAAAGCGTCTCGTCCAAATGCCCCTTTTGTGCATATTCCTGCTTCGCCTGTTCGAGCCAGGCGTCGTATTCCTCCTGCGTCACGACACGCACCGCGATCGGCATGAAGGCGTGGCGCGTGCCACAAAGTTCCGAACATTGCCCATAGAATGTTCCCGTCTCGGTCGCCTTGAACCAGGTGCGGTTCACGCGGCCCGGGATGGCGTCGATCTTTGAGCCGAAGGCAGGCACGGTCCAGTTGTGCATGACGTCAGCAGCCGTCACCAACACTTGCACCGTCTTGTCGACCGGCACCACGACCTCGGCATCCACGGCAAGCAGGCGTGGCTGATCCGGCTGCAGATCAGCATCCTCGACCATGAACGAGCCGAACGAGAAACCCGGCTCGGGATATTCGTATTCCCAGTACCACTGGTAGCCCGTCGCCTTGATGGTCACGTCCGGCTTGGGATAGCTGTGCTGCGCGTAGAGCAGCCGGAAGGATGGGATCGCGATCACGACCAGGATGAGGATCGGCACCACCGTCCACAGAACCTCGAGGGTCGTGTTGTGATGGAATTTCGCCGGCTCCGGGTTCGCACGACGATTGTAGCGGATCATCGCCCAGACCAGCAGGGCCGTGACGAAGACCGTGATGGCGGTGATGATCACGAGCAGCAGGTTATGGAAATCGACCATCTGCTCCATGATCGGCGACGCCGCTTCCTGCAGGTTCAGCCCCCACGGCTCCGGCTGCGCCGCCATTGCAACAGGCGCGGCCAGGATGCTCATCAGCGCAGCAAGCGCACCGGCCCGCGGCAGGCTCCTCAGCGCCGTTTTCAACACAGCCCCGACTCTCATGCTTTCGCGATCTCCCTTGTTCTCCGGCCTGATCGTGCAACGGCTTATCTGCGTTTGCTTTTCTAACTTAACGCACGACGACCGCGTTTGTATCCCCTTGCAATAGCGGCAAAGGCGCGCGCCTCGCAACTATTCAAATTAACGCATCTGTACGTGATCCGGTAAGCCAACCCACCGGGCCGATGGATGCGGCATAACTACGCACCAGCGATCTGATCCAGCGGCGCTCTCCTCCGCAACGTCGCAATTCAGCCGCATTGAGCACGCAGTGACCCGCTCGTGCAAGTGAGGCTTGCGCGCATCGGTTCTGCGCCCTATAGCCGATGCCATTCAAGCCGACACAACGCCCCCGGAAGCCGGGGCGATGTTCAAGCCAACTTTCAGGACGTGATGGACCGTTTGAAAGCGCCAGTGACAGGACGGCTTGCCTTTTCCGCTTTTCTTCTTGCCGTTGCGACGGCCCTCGCGATGGCCGATGCCGGGAATACGCCCGCCAAGGCGCAGTTCAGCCAGAGCGAACTCAAGACCACGGTTGGGGCCTGGCAGGTGCGCTGCGGGCGCCCGCCAGGGGCGCGCGCCGAAAAGTGCGCTCTCGTCCAGAGCGTGAAGGCTGAAGACCGCAAGAACGTCTCGCTCACGATCATCTTCTTGCGCTCGTTCAGCGGGGACAAGAAGCTGTTGCGGGTTGTCGCACCCCTTGGCGTTCTGCTGCCCACAGGGCTTGGACTCAAGATCGACGGCGAGGACGTCGGCCACGCGCCTTTCCTTAAATGTGGACAAGTCGGGTGCGTCGCTGAGGTCGTGGCGGACGACAAGCTGATGGAGAAGATGCGCTCCGGCAAGAACGCCATCTTCATCATCTTTCAGACGCCGGAAGAAGGCATTGGCGTGCCCATTGACCTGACGGGTTTTGGCGACGGGCTGACGCAACTGAACTAGCGTCGCTGGCCCCCCGGGTTGTATCTTTTTGCGGCGGACCGTAAGCTCCCCACACGATGAGAGAGGCGTCGCGCTTCATTCCGGCGCTGAGGACGCCCGATCCCCAACATTTCAGCGAGGAGGCTCCCATGACCGTCAGCGATTTCGAGCCTGAGACGAAGTTTGCCACACCGGAACAGCAGGACTTCTTCACGAAGTCGCTGGCCGAGAGCGACCCCGAAATCGCCGAGGCGATCGGGCTTGAGTTGAAGCGCCAACGCGAGGAGATCGAGCTGATCGCCTCCGAGAACATCGTCTCGCAGGCCGTGCTCGAAGCGGTTGGCTCGGTGCTGACGAACAAGTATGCCGAAGGTTACCCGGGCAAGCGCTATTACGGCGGCTGCCAGTATGTTGATATCGCCGAGAACCTGGCAATCGAGCGGGCGACGCGCCTGTTCGGTTGCGGCTATGCCAACGTCCAGCCGAACTCCGGCAGCCAGGCGAACCAGGCGGTGTTCCTCGCGCTCATCAAGCCGGGCGACACCATCATGGGGCTCGACCTCAGCGCGGGTGGCCATCTCACGCATGGCGCAGCGCCCAACATCTCCGGTAAGTGGTTCAATGCCATCCACTACGGCGTGCGCAAGGAAGATGCGCTCATCGACTTCGACCAGGTCGAGGCGCTCGCTAAGGAACATCGCCCGAAGATTATCCTCGCGGGCGGGTCGGCCTATCCGCGCCAGATCGACTTCGCGCGCTTCCGCCAGATCGCGGACAGTGTCGGCGCCTACCTCATGGTCGACATGGCTCATTTCGCGGGACTGGTCGCAGCGGGCGTGCATCCCAGCCCGTTCCCGCACGCGCATGTCGCCACGACGACAACTCACAAGACTCTACGCGGTCCGCGCGGCGGCATGATCCTGACCGACGATGCCGACCTGGCGAAGAAGTTCAATTCGGCGGTGTTCCCCGGCATGCAGGGCGGTCCGCTGATGCACGTCATCGCCGGAAAGGCCGTGGCTTTCGGTGAGGCGCTGCGCCCGGAGTTCAAGGTCTATTCGCAGGCAGTGATCGACAACGCCAAGGCGCTCGGCGAAACGCTGAAGGGCGGCGGGCTCGATATCGTTTCGGGCGGAACGGATACCCACGTCGTGCTCGTGGACCTGCGGCCGAAGGGCCTGACGGGCAAGGCGGCGGAGACGGCGCTGGGCCGCGCACACATCACCTGCAACAAGAACGGCGTGCCGTTCGACCCGGAGAAACCCACCGTCACCTCGGGTATCCGCCTCGGCTCGCCGGCCGGCACGACCCGCGGCTTCCGTGTGCCCGAGTTCCAGGCCGTCGGCGAGATGATCCTCGAAGTGCTCGACGGGCTTGCGCGCAACGGTTCGGATGCAAATCAGGCCGTCGAGGCCGAAGTGAAGCGCCGCGCGGTGGATTTGTGCGGCCGGTTCCCGATATACTGATTAACGAGACATAACCCGATCCGGGCTGGCGCCTGCTGGCCCGGAGCGTCCTTTGCTAGTTGCCCGGATAACCTCCGTCAAATGCGCCGCAAACCCGGTTTTGACGGCGACAGGGTCGGTCAAATGAGATGTCCGTTCTGCGGAGCGCTTAACACGCAGGTTAAAGATTCGCGTCCTGCCGAAGACAACGGCGCCATCCGGCGACGCCGGTTCTGCGGCGAGTGCGGGGGGCGCTTCACCACGTTCGAGCGCATCCAGCTTCGCGAACTGACCATCATAAAGCGCAACGGCCGCCGGGTTCCCTTCGACCGTGACAAACTGGCGCGCTCCATCCAGATCGCCGCGCGGAAACGGGCGGTCGAACCTGAACGTATCGACCAGCTCGTAAGCGGCATCGTCCGGCGCATGGAAAGCTCGGGCGAGCCGGAGATCAGCAGTCAGCGGATTGGCGAACTGGTTATGGAAGGCTTGAAGACGCTGGATGATGTCGCTTACGTCCGCTATGCCTCGGTCTACAAGAATTTCCGCGAGGCCAGCGACTTCGCAGAGCTGCTAAGCGAGCTCTCGGAGAAGCAGCTCGCGTCGGTGGACGACCACACGGATGAGCGATAACACAAGCGCCCTTGCGGCGTTCACCCACCCGATCGACGACCTTGCCATGCGCCGGCGCACGCCGATGCGTCTGGCACTGCGTTTTGCGCGCGCGCCGTTGGGACAGACCTGGCCGAACCCGGCCGTGGGCGCGGTCGTGACCAATGAGGCGACCGGCGTGATCCTAGGCGTCGGCGGGACGGCGCCTGGCGGGCGCCCCCATGCCGAGGTCATGGCGCTGCGCATGGCCGCGACGGCGGCTCGGGGCGCGACGATGTTCGTGACGATGGAACCGTGCTGTCACTACGGCAAAAGCCCGCCCTGCGTCGAGGCCATCGCGGCGGCGGGCATCAAGCGGCTGATTTACGCCGTGGAGGACCCCAATCCGCTGGTCGCCGGGAAGGGCCTGGACGCCCTGCGCGCGCAAGGCGTGGAGGTGCGCCGCGCAGCAGACACCGACGAAGCGCACTGGATCTCGCTCGGCCATATCCTGCGGATGCGCGAGAACCGGCCCTTCGTTCAGCTCAAGCTGGCGGTCGGATCGGATGGACTGGTGCCACGCGGCGGCGGCAAGCCGGTGTTCGTCACCGACAAGATTGCGCAAACCCGCACCCATCTGATGCGCGCGCGCGCCGACGCGATCCTCGTGGGCAATGGCACGGTAAAGACCGACGACCCGTCGCTGACCTGTCGCCTGCCAGGCCTCGGCTGGCGGTCGCCGGTGCGCGTGGTGCTCGCGCGGCGGGCCGATCTGTCACATGATAGCAAGCTGGCGCGCACGGCAGCGAGCCATCCCGTCTGGGTGCTGCATGGCGTGGACGCGCCGCCGGACAACATCGCGCGACTGCGTTCGATCGGGGTCGAATGCCTGTCCTGCGCGCTGACGCCCGATGGCCGGCTCGCCCCGGGCAGCATCCTCCAGGTGCTGAGCGAGCGCGGCATCACCCGCCTGATGATCGAGGGCGGGCCGGCCGTGGCGCGCGCCTTCCTGGATGCGGGCTATGTCGACGAGATGGCGCTGTTCCGTGGTGCGCGGCCGGCGGGCGCGAACGGCCTTGCGCCATTCCCGCCGGACGGGCTCGACCTGATCCCTTCGCTTCCCCAACTCGTTATCCACGAATCGCGCGAACTCGGGCCGGACCGGCTCGCCCTTTATCGCAACACGCAGCGTATGGACCATGTTCACCGGGATCATCACTGACGTCGGCACGGTCGAGGCGCACGAGGATGGCCGCTTCCGCATCGCCTGCGCCTATCCGGCTGACGACATCGCCATTGGCGCGTCGATCGCCTGCGACGGCTGCTGCCTGACCGTGACGGAGGTCGCCCAGCGCGATGGCGGCGCAGTGTTCGCCGTGGATGTCTCGGCGGAAACGCTCTCGCGCACCACGCTGGGCGACTGGGTGCCGGGGCGGCGGGTCAACCTGGAGCGGTCGCTGCGCCTGAGCGACGAGCTGGGCGGGCACCTTGTCACGGGGCATGTCGACGCTGTCGCCGAGATCGTCTGCGCAACGCGGGACGGTGAGTCGACGCGCTTCGAGATCGAGGTGCCGCGCGAGGTGGCGCCGTTTATCGCGCCGAAAGGTTCGGTCGCGCTCGACGGCACGTCGCTGACAGTTAACGAAGTCAGCGGCACCCGCTTCGGCGTGAACCTGATCCCGCACAGCCTTTCTATCACCACCTGGGGCGAAAAACGTGCGGGGGACCGCTTAAATCTGGAAATCGACCTGCTGGCGCGTTATGTAGCGCGTCTGTTGGAGGCGCAGAAACAGGGCCTGACAGGGGCGAGCGCCTGAGCGACGTCGGTCCTGACCGCCAGCAAACCGCACGGCCGGAAAGACCATACCCATGAGCGCACAATCGCCCGGCAACGGGCAGCAAGCGCCCGCGATCCTGATCGTGGAAGCGCGGTTCTACGAGGACATCGCCGAGGAGCTATACAATGGCGCGGCTAGGGAGATCGCAAGCCGGGGCGGCACCTGCGAGCGCATTTCCGTTCCCGGCGTGCTGGAAGTGCCGCAAGCCGTTTCGGTTGTTCATCGCGCCGGCCTGCTGCCGATGCGCACGCATGCCGGCGGCTATGACGGCTGTATTGCGCTTGGCTGCGTCATCCGGGGCGAGACATCTCACTATGATATCGTGGCCGGCGAGAGCGCCCGCGCGCTCATGGATCTGGCCGTGCAGCACGCCATCCCGATCGGCAACGGCATCCTGACCGTGGAAAATCATGCGCAGGCAATGGAGCGGGCGAAGGTAGACCGGCGCAACAAAGGCGCAGACGCAGCGGCGGCGTGCATGGACCTGATTGCCCTGTCCAGGCGTTTGCATGTGACCCAGTAAGGTTCCCAGGCGAAGCCACGATGTCGGACCCCGCCAAACCGTCCCGAAAACGCGCGCTTTCGCGCAGCGCCGCGCGCCTCGCAGCCGTGCAGGCGCTCTATCAGATGGATGCCACCCGGATCGGCCTTGATGAGGTGATCGCCGAATTCGGCAAATACCGATTTGGCCTTCGTGACGGCCTTGGCGACCGCGCCGAGGGCGAGGTGCCTGCCGAACCTGATGAGGCCTTCTTCGCTGATCTGCTGCGCGGCGTCGTGCGCCAGCAGGATGAAGTCGACGGGCTGATCAGCGGGCATCTGCCGGAAGGCTGGCGGCTCAGCCGGCTGGACAGTACGCTGCTGGCAATCCTCCGCGCGGGCACCTATGAATTGATTGCGCGCAGGGATGTTCCGTTTAAGGTGGTAATCAACGAATACGTGGACATCACCCATGCCTTCTTCGCGGGTGAGGAGCCCGGCCTTGTCAACGGTATCCTCGACCGGCTGGCGCACGAGCTGGGCCGCGCGCATGGCAAATAACACGCACTGAGGATTGAGAGTGGCGGTCTACACGGTTCACGCACCTGACGAGAGCCAGCTCCAGACGACAGGCGATCTCGGCACCTATACCGAGCGCTTTGTGTTCATACCCGAGAGGTTCTCGCTGCTGGCAACGCTGTTCGCCCTGCCCTGGCTGCTCGTCCACCGTCTCTGGCTGGCCTCGCTGGGCTTCGTGGCGTTGGTCGTCGCACTCAACCTGATCGGCGCAGCACTCGGGCTGAACCAGCAGACGCTCGGCTTCTTCAGCCTCGCGCTTTCGGTGATCGTGGGGTTCGAGGCGCACAATCTGCGCCGGCTGTCTCTGGAGCGATCGGGCTATAGGCTGGCTGGCGTCGTGTCGGCATCGAGCCGGCAGGAGGCCGAGCGCAAGTTCTTTAGCGAATGGCTGCGCGAGCGGGGACAGGCGCTGGAAGCGCGCATCCAACAGCAAACCGGTAACGGCGAAGCCGCCGCAACGGCATGACGCTTATCATCGACTACGGCTCCGGCAATCTGCACTCAGCAGCGAAGGCGTTCGAGCGCGCCGCGCGCGAGACCGGCCTGTCCGCGCCGGTGCGTATCTCCAGTGACCCGGAAGAGGTGCGCCGCGCCGAACGCATCGTGCTGCCAGGGGTAGGCGCCTTCGCCGACTGTCGCGCCGGACTGGAGCGCATCGAGGGAATGCTGGAGGCGCTGGAGGAAACCGCGCGCCGTCGCGCCCGGCCATTCCTCGGCATCTGCGTGGGCATGCAGCTCATGGCCGAGCGTGGACTGGAGCATGGCGACTGGCCGGGGCTGGGCTGGATTGCCGGACCGGTGCAACGCATCGCGCCGGACGACCCGTCGCTGAAAATCCCGCATATGGGCTGGAACACGCTGGAGACACCGCACCCGCACGCGCTGTTCGAAGGCATCCCGACCGGGCCGGACGGCTGGCACGCCTATTTCGTCCACTCTTACGCGATGACGCCCGAAAACCCGGAGGTGGTGATCGCCACGACGGATTACGGCGGGCCGATCGTCGCCGCGGTGGCGCAGGACAATGTGGCCGGCACGCAGTTCCACCCGGAGAAGAGTCAGAAACTGGGCCTCAGGCTGATTGCCAACTTCCTGCACTGGTCGCCGTGACCAAGCCGTGCCGCCAAGGCCTGACGAGCGAACCTACACTACCATCTGGAACACCAGCCCCGCCAGCATCGCGCCGATCAGCCCGAGCAGGAAATACGCCGCGAACACGCGCGGCTTGACCAGCGACCAGACCGCGGCCATCGCCGGGACCGAGCTGACGCCGCCCGCGATGATGAAGGCCATCGCCGCTCCCATGCTCATCCCCTGTTCGGTCAGCCCGGCCAGCAGCGGCGGCGCGTCAATCAGCGCAGCATTTGAATTGTGCGGGGCCGCGTGCCGGACAGGCGGAACAAGGCCTCGAATCGGCTTTATTTTCGCGCTCGCTTGGGTTAGGTAACGATACGAGTTGACCTCTGACCAATCAGCGGCCGATGCGCAATGTTCAAGACCTTAAGCGCATTGCGTGCCGCCGTGATTCTCGAAACACGTTGCGCGTGACCGCCGGCTGGTTGCCAGAACCAAGAGGCGCCATGATCCTTTTTCCCGCCATCGACCTCAAGGACGGCCAATGCGTGCGCCTGCGCCGCGGCGAGATGGATCAGGCCACGGTCTATGGCGACGACCCGGCCGCGCAGGCCCGTGCTTTCGCCGATGAGGGGTTCGAATACCTGCACATCGTCGATCTGAACGGTGCGTTTTCGGGCACGCCGGTGAACGCCACCGCGGTCGAGGGCATCCTGGAGGCCGTGGACATTCCGGTACAGCTTGGCGGCGGTATCCGCGATATGGCGGGCATCGAGGCGTGGCTGAGCCGCGGCATCCGGCGCGTGATCCTCGGCACCGTGGCGGTGCGGGATCCCGATCTGGTCAAGGACGCCTGCCGGCAGTTTCCGGGCCGCATCGCGGTGGGCATCGACGCACGCGACGGCAAGGTCGCCATCGCCGGCTGGGCCGAGACCAGCGAACTGAGCGCGGTCGATCTGGCACGGCGCTTCGAGGATAGCGGCGTTGCCGCCATCATCCACACCGACATCGCGCGCGACGGGATGCTGGAAGGGCTGAACCTGGCCGCCACCCGCGAACTGGCCGAGGCGGTGGACATCCCCGTGATCGCCTCGGGCGGGCTGGCCGGAATGGAGGACATAGAGCGGCTCCTGCGCCCGGAAAACGCGAAGCTTGCCGGTGCGATCGCAGGCCGGGCGCTTTATGACGGCCGTCTCGACCCGCGCGCCGCGCTCGCGCGCATGACCGCAGCCGAACAGGAGCGCGCCAGCTAATGCTCAAGGTCCGCATCATCCCCTGCCTCGACGTCAAAGATGGCCGCGTCGTCAAGGGCGTGAACTTTGTGGATCTGCGCGACGCGGGCGATCCGGTGGAAGCCGCCACGGCCTATGATGCCGCCGGCGCGGACGAGCTCTGCTTCCTCGACATCACCGCCAGCCACGAACAGCGCGGCACGATCCTCGACGTCGTCCAGCGCACTGCCGAGCGCTGCTTCATGCCGCTCACCGTGGGGGGCGGCGTGCGCACCGCTGAAGATATCCGCAAGCTGCTGGAAGCCGGCGCAGACAAGGTCTCGATCAACACGGCCGCGGTGAAGAACCGCGACTTCGTGCGCGAGGCCGCCGACAAGTTCGGGCGCCAGTGCATCGTCGTTGCGGTGGACGCCAAGAAGGTTTCAGGCCCGGGTGAGCCGGACCACTGGGAAATCTTCACGCATGGCGGGCGCAATCCGACCGGCATCGACGCGGTGGAATACGCGCGCGAGGTTGTCGAACTGGGCGCGGGCGAAATCCTGCTGACCTCGATGGACCGTGACGGCACCCGCGCGGGCTTCGACATCGCTTTGACCCGCGCGATCAGCGACGCGGTGGAAGTGCCCGTGATCGCCTCTGGCGGCGTGGGCACGCTCGATCACCTTGTCGAAGGGGTGAAGGAGGGCGGCGCGAGCGCGGTGCTGGCAGCGTCCATCTTCCACTTTGGCGACCACACCATCCGCGAGGCGAAGCAGCACATGGCCGATGCCGGCATCGCCGTGCGGCTGGACGACTAACCCGCACCCAATGCAACAACGGGGGTTGTGACATGGCGGACGACACACTGTCGCAGTTGGCACGCATCATCAAGGAGCGGCGCGAGGCCTCCGCGGAGTCCTCGTACACGCGCACGCTGCTCGATGCCGGGCCGGCCTATTGCGCGCGCAAGATGGGCGAGGAAGCGATCGAGACGGTGATCGCCGCCTTGCACGACAGCGACGATGCGCTCAAGCTGGAATCCGCCGATCTGCTTTATCATCTGCTGGTCCTCCTCGAGGCGCGGGATATTCCGTACGAGGATGTCATGGCCGTGCTCGCCCAGCGCATGTCTGCGCCCACGCCAGCAGGCCCGCAGGAATAAGGCGTAACACCGGCGCAAGACCGGGACCGCATGACGACAGACCAATCCTCACCGATCTCGCCCTATCTCACGTTCGACAAGAAGGAGTGGGCGAAGCTGCGCGCGGAAACGCCCATGACCCTGGACGCCCGGGATCTGGAGCGGCTGTCCGGCGTGATCGAGCGCGTCTCCGAGCAGGAGGTCATCGAGGTCTATCTGCCCTTGTCGCGGCTGCTGAACTTTTATGTCGGCGCATCACAGGCGCTGCACGCGGCCACCTCGCGCTTCCTCGGCCAGAGCGAGAACAAGACGCCCTTCATCATCGGCATCGCGGGCAGCGTGGCGGTGGGCAAGAGCACGACGGCGCGCGTGCTGCAGGCACTTTTGTCGCGCTGGACCAATTCGCCGCGCGTGGACCTCGTACCCACCGACGGCTTCCTGTTGCCCAACGCGGTGCTGGAAGAGCGCGGAATCATGAACCGCAAGGGTTTCCCGGAGAGCTTTGACACGCGGGCGCTGTTGCATTTTCTCGCCGAAGTCAAGGCTGGCCGGCCGCAGGTCAAGGCGCCGGTCTACTCGCACTTTCATTACGACGTGCTGCCCGACAAGACGATCACCGTGGATCGGCCGGACATCCTGATCGTCGAAGGGCTAAATTTGCTCCAGCCGGCCAAGCTGCCGAGCAACGGCGAAGCGATCCCGTTCGTCTCGGACTTCTTCGACTTCTCGATCTACATCGATGCCGACCCGGAACTGATCGGGCAGTGGTACGTCGAGCGGTTCATGCGCCTGCGCAAGACGGCGTTCCGCGATCCGGCGGCGTATTTCTACCGTTACTCGAAGCTGTCCGACGACGAAGCGCAGGCGACGGCACGGCACATCTGGGAAACGATCAATCTCGCAAACCTGAAGGCCAACATCCTGCCCACGCGCCAGCGCGCGCGGCTGATCCTGGAAAAGGTGCAGGACCATACCGTGCAGACCGTGCATCTGCGCAAGATTTGAGCGCGGATAGGAATTTCCGAGCGGTTTGAGATCCGTCATGCCCGTGCTTGACACGGGCATCCAAGGTGCAACCGACCCTGATCGGCGAATGGATTGCCGGGACAAGCCCGGCAATGACGACCGATTTTCGAGCTACCTTGACGTATCGTGTCTTTAAGCCGCCAGGCCGTTGCTCTTGGCCAGATCGGCCAGCGAGGTCTCGGGCCGCGCGCCGATATGCGAGATGATCTCAGCCGCCGCCAGGCTCGCCAGCCGTCCGCACTCCGGCAGTGGCCGCCCGCGCGCCAGGCCGTGCAGGAAGCCGGCGGCGTACAGATCGCCCGCGCCGGTGGTGTCCACGACCTCATCGACATGCGCCGCCGGGATCTCGATGGTGTCTTCCGGTGTCATGATGATTGAGCCCTCCCCGCTGCGCGTCACTGCCGCCAGCGTGCATTCGGCGCGGAGTTGCGGCAGCGCGTCCTCCAGCGTGTCGGTCTCGTAAAGCGCACAAACCTCTTCCTGATTGCCGAACAGCACATCCACCCCGCCCTGGATCAGGCTGCGGAACGCGGCACGGTGGCGCTCGACGCAGAAGGTGTCGGACAGGCTCAGCGCGACCTGCCGGCCGGCCTCCGCGGCGATGCGCGCGGCCTCATGGAACGCCGCCTTCGCTTCCGGCGGATCGAACAGATAGCCCTCCAGGTATGTGACGCGCGCCGTGCGGATCACCTCGGGTACGATCTCACCGTTGCCCAGCTCGGTGGACGCCCCGAGATAGGTGCTCATCGTGCGCTCGCCGTCTGGCGTGACCAGCACAAGACAGCGCGCGGTCGGCGCGTTGCTGTGGCTCTGGGGCGTCTCGTACTCAACGCCGATCGAGCGGATATCGTGCTTGAAAATCGTACCGAACTGGTCATCGGCCACCTTGCCGATGAAGGCCGTACGCGCGCCGAGAGAAGCAAGCCCCGCGCAGGTGTTGGCGGCGGAGCCGCCGGACATCTCTGTGGCTGGCCCCATCTTGCTGTAGAGCCGGTCGGCCTCGCCCGCGTCGATCAGGCGCATACCCCCCTTCGCCAGCCCTTCGGCGGCGATGAAGTCGTCGTCACAGCGCGCGATGATATCAACGATGGCATTGCCGATTCCGACCACGTCAAGTTCCATACTCATAAGCGTACTCTCTTGGTTGGTGTTCGCGGGATGGCCGCCTCAGGCGGTCTTGTCGGGATAGAGGCACAAGTCGCGGATCACGCATTCGCCGCATAGCGGCTTGCGCGCCTTGCAGACATAGCGCCCGTGCAGGATCAGCCAGTGGTGCGCGTGGCGGGCGTATTTGTCAGGAACCACCGCCTCGAGACCGTGCTCTACATCCAGCGGCGTCTTGCCCGGCGCAAGGCCGGTCCGGTTGCAGACGCGGAAGATGTGGGTGTCGA
This sequence comes from Dichotomicrobium thermohalophilum, assembly GCF_003550175.1. Lineage (NCBI taxonomy): Bacteria > Pseudomonadati > Pseudomonadota > Alphaproteobacteria > Hyphomicrobiales > Hyphomicrobiaceae > Dichotomicrobium > Dichotomicrobium thermohalophilum. The sequence goes on along the minus strand of NZ_QXDF01000001.1, from coordinate 1,008,871 downwards.
CCGCCATGGTCGGCGCGCCGAAAGCAACGTTCATCACGACGTTGGCGGTCTTCCGGCCGACGCCCGGCAGGCTTTCCAGCGCCGCCCGGTCGCGCGGCACTTCGCCGTCAAAGTCCTCGATCAGCTTCTGCGACAGGGCGATGACGTTCTTTGCCTTGTTGCGGTAAAGCCCTATCGTCTTGATCATGTCGCGCACGCGTTCCTCTCCCAGCGCGACCATCTTTTCCGGCGTGTCGGCGAGGTCGAACAGTTTTTCGGTCGCCCTGTTGACCCCAGCGTCCGTGGCCTGCGCGGACAGGACAACCGCGACCAGCAGCGTGAACGGGTTGCGATAATCCAGCTCGCTTTCCGGCGCGGGCTTCGCCTCCTGAAAGCGGCGGAACATCTCCTCGATCGCTTCCGGGGAGAGGCGCGACGGGCTGTCGGTGACTGGAGCGACGTGGGATGGCTTCGCTTGCACCATGGCCAGCGTTGTACAACATTTCGCGCTAATGTGTAGGGGCTTCCCCCGGGCGACGCTGTGGAAAGGCCACTATCACGCTGACAAGGAACGTGAAATGACGACAGAGGAAAAGCCCCGCTTCGCCGCGCGCGAGGGCGTGGACATCGAGGAAGGCGAGGTTTTCGCGCCGAAATTCGGCGACAGTGGCGTGCTGCCCGCGGTCGTGACTGACGTCGACACAGGAGAAGTTTTGATGCTCGCCTGGATGAACGCGCTGGCGCTCGCGCGCACGATCGAGACCGGCGAGGCGCACTACTGGAGCCGTTCGCGCGGCAAGCTCTGGCGCAAGGGCGAAACCAGCGGCAACACGCAGAACGTCGTGGAAATGCGCACCGACTGCGATCAGGACGCGATCTGGCTAAGAGTGCGCATGGCCGGCTCGGGCGGCTGCTGCCACACGGGCCGGCGCTCTTGCTTTTATCGCGCGGTACCGCTTGGGCAGACAGCCGGGGCCGACACCCGTCTGGAAATGCGTGATGGCGAACGCCTGTTCGACCCTGAAGCGGTCTACCGCAAGGGCGATTAACCCGTCGCAATGTATTCCTGCAGCGCCGCGTTCCGCGACTCGATCTCCGCGATTCGCCACTTTACGACATCGCCGATCGATATGATTCCGGCCAGCTTGCCGTCCTCTTTAACAGGCAGGTGGCGAATGCGGCTGCGCGTCATCTGGGACATGAGCTGTTCGGTGCTGTCGGATGGGCTGCAGGTAAAGACATCCCGCGTCATGATGCGCGATACCGGCCCGGCCAGCAGTTCGGCGTGTCCGTTGGCCAGGTTGGCGACAATGTCGCGCTCCGAAACGATGCCGGCGATGTCTCCTGCCTCGTCCACGACAACAAGGGCGCCAATGTTTTTCTCGGCCAGCATCCGCACAGCCTCCTGCACGGTCTGATTGCCGGTAATGGTCGCGCAATCGCGGCCTTTCTGCTTCAGGATGGACGCCACATTCATGACACACCTCCGACGCGATACGCCGCGCCCACAGCGGGCAAGCGCGGCACGTTTCCTCCAAGAAGCGCGCGTTTGAACCGCGTTCTCGTTCACGAATGCGTTATGGTGCGACGAAATGTCCACCTGTGCAAGGAGCGATTGCCGAAGCCGCCGCGTGCACGTCCGCGGCCCCTGATCAGGCCAGACCGAGCGTGACGAACTTGCTGGCCAGCAACTCCTTGTCGAACGGCTTGACGAGGTATTCGCTCGCGCCAGCGGACATCGCCCGAATGATCGGCGTTTGCTCGGCGCCAGTGGTGCAAAAGATCACTTTGGGACGCGTCCCGGTCGCAGCGTCCTGGAGTGCGTGGAGAAAGCCGAGCCCGTCCATCACCGGCATGTTCCAGTCCAGCAGGACCGCATCTGGCGCGCGGGCGCGGCAGCTGTCCAAGGCCTCAAGACCGTTGGCGGCCTCGTCCACTTCAAAGCCAAGTTCCATCAGGAGGCCGCGCACGACCTTGCGCATGGCCGGGCTGTCATCGGCGATCAGGCAGTAGGGCATGGGACGCTCACTCTTTACGCGGGACCGGCGTGAAGAGTGCGCGCCAGACTTTAATCAAACGCTAAGTGCTCAGGAAGGGAGCGCCGAAGCCACACCGCGGCAGGCCCGAGGCGGCAACAATCCAGCGTCAAGCCTTTGGCTGGATGGCATCGCCGCGCCGGCAATGACGAGAAAGTTAGGCAGGCGCAGCGGTGAAGACGACATCCTCACCCGCCTTGGCAACAGTGATCGTCATGCCGGCCTCGTCCGCCAGCCGTGCCGCGTAATACGGCAGAATCGAGCGCGGATCGAGACCTTCGAGGTCCGCCCCCGAGAGGATGCCGTCAACCTTGTCCGGGATGCGCGCATTCCGGCCGACACAGCGAACGGTCAGCGTCGGCGCGCCTTCCGCGGCGGCGACATCGACATGCAGCGCGCCTCCGACCGGTAATGCCGGAATCGCGATCGCGATAATGATCATCAGAAGCCGCGCATGGCTCTTGTCGAGTTGTATGTCCTTCGGCGCGTGCCACTGAAGGCGGTGCTTGCCCTCCTCGACGTAGCCGCGCGCGATCCGCTCGGCCTGGCCGATGTCGACGGCTTGGCCCATCCCCGAGGACGCGCCGAAGGCCAGCCGGGCGAATTCCAGCCGGGTCCATGCCGCCTGCGCGCTGTTGAGGATCACCTCCTGCGCATAGGCGCGCGCATCCTCATCGGTTTCTTCTTCCAGCAGTTCCAGACCGTTGTTGATCGCCCCTATGGGACCGACGAGATCATGGCAAATCCTGCTCGACATGAACGCCGTTAGCTGGATATCGGCCAAAGCCGGCTTCACTGTCATTGCGCCTCCTCAAGCATTCGTCCGTCTCGCAACCGCCCCGGCTCGGTGGTTCCGTGGCAGGTAAAATCGCCGGCATGGCACAATCAAGTCCGCTCCCTCAAAAGCCCCCGCTAACGGATGGGAAGCTGGCGCGTGCCCTGCCGCCACACCCTTAAGTGGTATAGGCGTTCGCCCGCGACTGCCAAGCGGCTTTGGGTGTCGCATCCCCCATCTTCGCTGATTCCCATGAATTTCGCGCTTTTCTCCGCACGCATTAGTGGAAAACACACGCCGCGCTCAATCCATCTTAGTGGCCCAGCCCGCTTGGCGATCGTGATTTTAGCTGATAAGCGTGGCCGCGAATATGACAGCCCGCGCGGAGACTGCCGTATGACGTCTGCTGACATCGATTTCGACGCGCTGGCTGCGATGCTGGCCGAGACCGCGCAACGCGCGGGGCAGGCAATCAGGAAAATCTACGCCGGCGGGCTGCAGGTGCGCGAAAAGGCGGATGCCAGCCCGGTGACGGATGCCGACGAGGCAGCGGAGAAGATCATCCTTGCGGATCTGGCACGGGTCGCGCCCAACGTGCCGGTGATCGCGGAGGAGGCGGTTGCCTCCGGCAGTGTCCCTGCAACGGATGACGTGTTTTTCCTCGTCGATCCGCTGGACGGCACCAAGGAGTTCGTGAGGGGCACGGGGGAGTTCACCGTTAACATCGCGCTCGTGCACGGCGATATCCCGCGTTTCGGGTTGATCCTCGCACCGGCTCTGGGCGAGCTTTTTCTAACCATCGCCGAGGATCGTGCCGTCAGGGCGGAAGTCGGGACCGACACGGTCAAACCGCTCGATTCCGTCTCCCACGAGCCGTTACAAACCCGTGACCCCGCTCCCGGCCGGCTGGTCGCGCTGGCCAGCCGTTCGCACATGAACGAAACGACCGAGCGCTTCCTCGAAACGCACGGCGTCACGGAAACGTTTCAGGCCGGCTCTTCCCTTAAATTCTGTCGGATCGCACAAGGCCTGGCGGATGTCTACCCGCGGCTCGGACCGACCTGTGAGTGGGACACTGCCGCGGGGGATGCGATTCTTCGCGCAGCCGGCGGCGTCGTGCTCACCGAGGACGGCACGCCGCTCCGGTACGGCAAGGCCGAAGACGGCTACCGCAATCCCGGCTTCATCGCCTGGGGCCGCCAGCCTGTGCAGGAGTGAGACCGCAAGTGCCGCCAATCTTGGCGGGCTTTAGCCACAGTTTACCATTATCCGCAAAGGTTGATGTGAGATGCCGATTCGCCACGGCGCCAGCGTTGGCGTCGGACGACGGCTTGAGAACGGGAGACCGATCTGATGACGGGGTTGATGAAGCCGCTGGCCTTCGTGGCCTTTGCGCTTGCCTTCGTGCTCCAGGCGCCGGCCGCAGGCGCAGAGCCGATCAAACTCGCCCAGAGCGAGCAGGAGGAAGGCTATCTGCCGCCATGGCAGGGCGAGGAGGATGAGGCTACCGGGCAGGATGATATCGGCAGCCGCGACGGCTACGAGCCAGAACGGCTGGCGCCGCCGCGCGAGGGCCGGCGCTACGATGACCGCTACGGTGACGAGCCGCCACGCCGGTATGATGACCGGCCGCGCCGCTATGACCCGCCGCCGCGCGAGGCCTATGACGAGGACGAGAACTACACGGCCGACGAGATTATCGCCGCGGGCCACCGCTTTTTCGGCACGGTGACCGAAGGGCTGGCGCGCGTCGTCGAATATGCCTTCTCGCGCCAGGGTTATCCGAACGGCTACATCCTCGGCGAGGAAGCCGGAGGCGCTTTCGTGGCGGGCCTGCGCTACGGCGAGGGCATGCTCTACACAAAGCATCTCGGCCGCCACAGGGTGTTCTGGCAGGGACCGTCGATCGGCTACGATTTCGGCGCTGAAGGCTCCAAGACCATGATCCTGGTTTACGACATCCAGCATCCGGGCGAAATCTATCACCGTTTCGCCGGCGTCGATGGCTCGGCTTATTTTGTTGGCGGCGTCGGCATCACGTTTCAGCGCCATGGGGAGGTGGTCCTGGCGCCGATCCGTTCGGGCATCGGCCTGCGGCTGGGCGCGAACGTCGGTTATCTGAAGTACACGCGCGAGCCGACCTGGAATCCGTTCTAGGGCCGCCCGTTCACAGAGCCTTCTTGTCTGTGGTGGTATAATCCGGCAAGAAGGTAAAGCTGGGGGCGCGATCGACGATCGCGGGCGGTGTTTTGTTGCCGCGTTTTGGGAGTCGCCATGCCTGATCGGGGAGCCGCTAGACCATGATCCTTTACGTCATGCTGGTCGCGCTGGGCTTCCTGATCGCGATGCTCATCGCGTTGTTGCTGGCGCCGGCCTTCTGGCGCCGCGCAGAGCGGCTGACGGCGCGTCGGCTTGAACAGAGCATGCCCATGTCGATCGCCGAGGCCGAGGCCGAGCGCGATCAGATCCGCGCCAGCTACGCCATCATCATCCGCCGGCTGGAAGCGGCGCTGTCCCAGGAAAAGATGCGCTCGGCCCGGCAGCTAGTGAAAATCAGCCGGCTGCAGATGGAAATCGCCGATCTCAACGACAGAACGCAGAAGCTGCGCTGCCAGCTCGAAGCCGAGCATAACGCCGCCTCAGTCCTGCGGCGAACGATCGCCACGCGCGTCCCGGAGCTCAATCGCGCAGCAGAGGACGCCAGGCAACTCGTCCATGTCCGCGATCGTGAGATCGATACCATCGTCAACCGGCTGCGCCATCGCGAAGAGGCACTCGCCATCGCCCAGCGCACCACCGAAATGCAGCAGGCCGAGATCGCGCGCCTGCGCCAGGCCATGGAAATGTCCGGCGCGCAGAATGCAGGCCGCTTCAAGCTGCGGCCGACGGAGTGGACCATCCACGATTACCGAGCGGAATACGACCGGCTGAATGTCGAGTTGTCGAAGCTGCGCGAACGGCTGGCCGTCGCCTATGACCGCGAGGCGAACCAGATCAAGGAACTCCGCACCGAGCTGCAGCAGCTCGCGGACCAGGTCGTGACAACGGCGTCCGCACTGCCCGAAAGCGAGCCGCAGCGAGCGATCGCGCATGACACTTCGGAGGATGAGCCGCGCCGGCTGAGCGCGCCGGCCCAGCACACGGATGCGTTGATGCGCTCGATCGATGCGATTATCGCCGACACCGCCGGCAGCTCCCGCGTACCGGCTCTTGCTGAACCGGCTGCGAAGACTGCGCGCGCGCCACGTTCGGGCAGTACCCTCGCCCGGGCGGCTGCCGCGCCCAAGCGTCTCGCTCGTGGCGCTATGCAGAAGCTTGCCGGGCTTGCGGGCGCAAACCGGAACGCAAAGACCAGCGCCGCTTCCGGCAGCGGACATAACCCGGACCCGGCGGCACCGACGCCGGGGGAGGTGAGCGCGGCCCGGCTGCTCGGTGGCGCGGCTTTGTCGGGCCATCCAGCGCAGCCTAGGCGCGTCGGCGATTTCGGCCCGAGCGAGCAGGAGTCGGAGCAGGAGCCGAAAACACTGGCGGGCGGAGTTTCAGGGGCCGGAGATCCCGGCCTGCAGGCGGATGTCGCCGCTACCGAGCCGCAATCGTTCCTCGAAACGAACAGACCTGCGCCAGAGGAAGGACCGGCGACCGAGCCTCAGGCGGAAGCGACGACGCAAGTGGGCGGCGAGGAACCTGATGAGGACAGCAGTCTCTATGACCGCTACCGCAGCGCCAAGCTCACCTCCGGCAAGCTGAGGGAGGATCCGGCCGGGCCCGAGACGCCTCCGTCCGGCAACGCTGACGCCTCGGAATCCGGCCCTTCGGCCACAGAGGGTGAAACCGGATCAGCCTCCGCGACACCAGAGGAAAGTGAGAGCACCAGCACGGCCGCGGGCGAAATGGCAACTTCGTCGGGCAATGGCGTGGCCACCCCCGAGTCGTCTCGGGCCAACGACAACGCTGAATCTGACGCCTCCCCGGGATCGTTGCTCCACCGCCTGAAGCAGATGCCCGAGAGCGAGACGCGCTGACTCTCAACCCCTTGTTCCCCGCCTGTGACCAAATGGGCGAAGTATTGGGGACAACGCCACAACATCTGGGCAAATCACCGCCTTTCCTTGACCGCCGCGAATCAGCTATCTTTTGGAGTGAGGGGGCCTGACTCACTTCAATTTTTCCGGCCCGCCGATTCGAACACTCTCGGTCAAACAAGAACGGCGAACGGGCGGCCGGGAGTGTGACGAGGCGGAGTTGGGGACAGATGCGGCAACATTGACGTCCCTGCCGGAAAAGCCTTCATCAGGCTAGCGCGTCGTGACTGGACACTCGCGACGGGGCAGTCGTTTTGCGTTCATCTGAATATTTCCGACCGGGCGCTGATGCGCGCCTGCACCGAGTCGCGTACGCCCGCGCAACGCCTTCGCCAGGCCCCCAAGGACGATAAGGCTGCATTAAGCGGCAGACAGGGGGCTGTTTCGATGAGACACGTTCTGGGGGTTCTCGGGGTTTTCGCCGCCACCATACTGCTTGTGGTATCCGCGGCGATGAATTGGCGTTTCGGCTTCAGTCTCGGCAAAACGGAATTTGACGCACACATCTACGGCGCCGCCAGCGCGGCATCCGATGTTCTCAAGGCGCTGATTCCATTCCTGATCCTGATCGCCTTCAGGCGCCGCCAGTGGTCGCAGGCGCTGGGCGCGATCCTGCTGCTCACCATCTGCGCGTCCTATTCGCTCACCTCCTCGCTCGGCTTCGCCGCGCTCAACCGCACGGACACCGTGAACGAGCGCGCCGTCACCGCCGCGGCCTACAAGGACCTGCGCTCGGAACTGCAGTATTTGCGCGACCAGATGGCGGGGCTGCCACAGCATCGGCCGGCCGGCGTGGTCGAAAGCAACATCGACCGTATGAAGCAGCACCGCCGCTGGGATTCCACGGTCGGCTGTACCAACGCGACAGTGCCGAAGAGTATCGCCTACTGCCGCGAATTCCACGCGCTGGAAGCCGAGCTGGCCGCGGCGAAAAAGGCCGCGAAGCTCGATGACCGGATCGTGGCGGTGCGTGCCGAGCTGAACGAGCTGCGAGGCGCCGGCCCGGCGACCGAGGCCGACCCGCAGGCGGCGATCCTCTCGAACATCTCGGGGCTGGGCACGGACCGCGTGCAGCTTGCGCTGATCATTCTCGTCTCGGTGCTGGTCGAGGCAGGATCGGCGCTCGGCTTCTATGTCGCGCTGAGCCACTGGAAGATCTTCGATGACAAGGCGCTGGGCGTGCCTGCGCCGGTCGAGACCGTGGCGCCGCCGAAGCGCACGCTGCCCGCCTTGGTCGCGCCGGACGAAGCGGAGCTGCCCTACGAGAAGACCGACGTGGAGATGTATTTCGACGAGCGGGTCGAGCAGTCCAAGGAATCCAGCGTCACCGCGTTGGCGCTGTTCGAGGACTACTGCAACTGGTGCGACCTGAAGGACAAGACGCCGGTCAGCCTGCCGATCTTCGGGCGGCAATTCGCCGATCTCGGCGTGCAGAAGGCCAAGATCGGCGGACGCATCCGCTATATCGGCATCCGCCTGCTCGACGAGGAGGACGTTGAGGCCGAGAAGGAGAAGGAAGGCGACGAAGCGTTCGCCTGACGCGACTGTGGATGAGCGCCCGCTTATCCCACGCGGATTGACGCCCCCGCCTTGCGCGTCGCGGCCAGACCGCCGATCCTCTGCGGTGGTCTGGCCGCAAGCGTTTGGAGGGCGAAATTGCATCTCATCAAGCTTTGCGTTGGAGTCGAAAGCATCGAGGATCAGGAGCGGCGGATCGCCCGGCGCGGCAGCGAGATCGTGCATCGAACGCGCCAGTTCCCGCGCCAGGCCGACGCGCTCAAGGACGGCGGCTCGCTCTATTGGGTGATCAAGGGAGTGATCCAGGCACGCCAGCCGATCCGCGACTTGCGCGCCGAAACCGACCATGACGGGCGAGCCTTATGCGCCATCGTGCTCGCGCCGGAACTGATCCCGGTGCAGCCGCGCCCCCGCCGCCCGTTCCAGGGCTGGCGCTATCTGAAGCCGGAGGATGCGCCGCCGGACCTCGCCAGCGGCGCGAATGATGACATCCCTCCGGGCATGCGCGCGGCGCTCGCCGAACTCGCTCTGATTTAGCCGTTTAAGATAGCTGCGTCATTGCTTCGGCCCGGCGGCCCTTGCAATGACCCGACGCTAAACAACCGGATCGTCGATCAGGTGGATCGGCACGTTGTCGATGAGCCGTGTCTCGCCGAGCCAGACCGCCGCGAAAATCCGCGCCGAGTCGACCACCTGCCCTTCCAGCGGGATCAGCGTGTCGTCGGTGCGCACATCCAGATAGTCGATGCGAAAACCCGCCCCGCGCAGCCGGTTGGCGCCCATCGCGAGCGTGCTCTCGACGTCACGCCCCGCACCGAGGTCTTCCGCCATGTCGCTCAGCACCTTGTAGAGCTGCGGTGCGGTCGCCCGGTCGGCCTCGCTAAGATACGCGTTGCGCGAGGACATTGCCAATCCGTCCGCCTCGCGCACGATCGGCCCGCCGATGATCTCGATCGGGAAATTCAGGTCCTTTACGAGCTGTCGGATGACCAGAAGCTGCTGATAATCCTTCTCGCCGAATACCGCGATATCCGGCAGGCTCTGCAGGAACAGCTTGGTCACGACGGTCGTCACGCCGGCGAAGAAATGCGGGCGCGAGGTCCCGCACAGGCACTGCGTCAGCTCGGCAACCTCGACGCGCGTGGCGAAGTCGTTCGGGTACATCTCCAGGATTGATGGCGCATAGACGAGGTCGGCCCCGGCCTTCGACAGAAGCCGGTTGTCGCCATGCTCGTCGCGCGGATAATTCTCGAAATCCTCATCCGGGCCGAACTGGGTCGGGTTCACGAAGATTGAGACGATCACGCGGTCCGCATTCTTGCGGGCGAGGCGCACGAGCGAAAGATGCCCCTCATGCAGCCCGCCCATGGTCGGCACGAGCGCGATCTTGCGGTTCTTGCGCCGCCAGCGGCGGACGGCGTCGCGCAGATGACTCACGGTGCGCACGACTGGCAATGCCACGGCAATCAACCCTTGTGCTGATGCGGAAATTCGCGCCGCACAATAGCAAGCTTTGGCAAAAACGAAAGCACGGGAAACGCGGCGAAACGCGCCAAAGCGCTGGAAAGTCCTGACACCGCGGGCGCGGCGCACTAATATACGCTCAACATCACGATTGGAGAGAGATGTCGACCAAGGACTCACCCGACAAGACGCGGCCGGCCCCGGCCGAGCAGACGCCGGACCCCGGCAAAGCGCCCGCGAAATCCAGCGCCGACGAGATTGATGCTTTCGTCGCGCAAGTCCGCAGCATGCCTGCGAACTCCGCCCAGCGCGGCCGGCTGATTTTCGCCATGGACGCCACCATGAGCCGCCAGCCAACCTGGGACATGGCGTTGCAGCTTCAAGGCGAAATGTTCGAGGCGGTGGCGCAGATCGGCGGGCTGGATGTGCAGCTCATGTATTTTCGCGGCTTCGACGAGTGCCGCGCGTCGAAATGGGTCTCGGATGCGCATGGCCTGACGCGCCTCATGACCAGCGTCGCCTGCCGCGGCGGCTTCACGCAGATCCGCAAGGTACTTAAGCACGCGCGCAGCGAGGCCGAGGCCAACGAAGTCAGCGCGCTGGTCTTCGTTGGCGACAGCATGGAAGAGGATATCGACGCGCTGGCCAACACGGCCGGCGAGCTGGGCATGCTGAAAGTTCCAGCCTTCATGTTCCAGGAGGGCGACAAGCCAAACGCCGCCACCGCCTTCAGGGAAATCGCCCGGCTCACCGGCGGCGCCTATTGCCGGTTCGATGCGGGCGCGGCGGATTCCCTGCGCGCGCTGCTGCAGGCCGTCGCCGTCTACGCTGCCGGCGGGCGACGGGCGCTGGAAGACCTCAGCCGATCAGGCGCGGGGCCGGGGCGCCTGCTGCTCGAACAGCTCAAATCCTGACGGGCGCGTCATGCAATTCCTGATTATCGGTGTCCTGCTTCTGCTGTTGCTGCTGCTTTACGCTGGCCGTGTCGCGCGAATGAGTCCCAAGGCAGGCGCGCGGGCAATCCGGCGCGGCGGGGGCTATGGGCTGCTCGGGCTGGCAATCGGGCTGGGGCTCGCCGGGCGCATTGGCATGGCGATCCCGCTTGCGCTGATCGGCGGGTGGCTGCTGGGCTGGCGACTGCCGTCAATCGGCGGGCAGACCGGTCCGATCCCCGGCAATGCGCGCCCCAGCGGCGGGCAGGCTTCAACCGTGCGGGCCGAGTTCGTCGAGATGACGCTCGACCACGACACAGGGAACATGGATGGCGAAGTTCTCGCGGGGCAATATGCCGGGCGAAGGCTCTCCAGCATGGAGACCTCGGAGCTGCTGACGCTTTTGCGGGAGACGCTTTCGCACGACGCGCAGAGTGCGAAACTGGTGGAGGCCTATCTGGACCGTGTTGCGCCTGACTGGCGCGATCAGCCCGGCGCGCGCGCGAGCGAAACGAGCGACGCCGCTGCTTCCGGACCGATGACCATCGCTGAAGCCTATCGCATTCTGGGCCTATGGCCGGGCGCCAAGCCGGAGGAAATTCGCCGTGCGCATCGCGAGATGATGAAGAAGTTTCACCCGGACCAGGGCGGCTCGACCTATCTGGCGATGAAGATCAACGAGGCGAAGGACACGCTGCTCGCGCAGTTCTCGCAGAAACAAGCCGGTTGAGCCTCAAGTCCCGCCGGTGGAGCCAAAGCCGCCAGCTCCACGCTGCGTCTCGGGCAGCGCCTCGACCAGCCGGAGCTGCGCGCGTGTCACAGGGGCGACGACAAGCTGGGCGATGCGCATTCCCCGCTCGATGAGGACATTCTCCCCGCCGAGATTGACCAACAGCACCTGGACCTCGCCGCGATAATCCGCGTCAATCGTACCCGGCGCGTTGAGTACGCTGATGCCGTGGCGATATGCCAGCCCCGAGCGTGGGCGTACCTGCGCCTCGTAGCCCGGCGGCAAGGCGATCGCCAGAGCAGTCGGCACCAAAGCGCGCGCCATCGGCCGCAGCGTCAGCGGCTCGTGCTCTGCCAGGGCAGCGCGCAGATCCATCCCGGCCGCATCGGCGGATTGATATTCGGGCAGCGGCAGGCCCGCGCCATGCGGCAGCTGCTGGACGGCAACCTCGATCTCAGGCGCCATGACCCGCCCTCGTCGGCAGATACGGCCGCCCCTCCAGCGCTTCCGCGATGCGGGTCATCAGTCGCCGGGCAACTTCCGCTTTTCTCATCCGCGGCCAGTCTTCCGCGCTTTCGCCCGTCACCAGCGTGACGTCGTTCTCGTCACTGCCAAACACGCCACTCTCTGGCGACACGTCGTTCGCCACGATCCAGTCGCAGCCCTTGGAGCGGCGCTTCTCCTGCCCCTTGGCAGCCGCGTCGCCCGTCTCCGCCGCGAAACCGACGACCAACGCGGGCCGGTCCTCGCGCGCGGCGATGGTCTTGAGGATGTCGGGGTTCTCGGTCAGGGCGAGCGTTGGCGCGCCGCCAGATTTCTTCAGCTTGGCCGAGGGATTTTCGGCAACCCGCCAGTCCGCAACAGCGGCCGCGAAGATCGCCGCGTCGGCCGGCAGCGCGTTCTCGACCGCAGCGAGCATCTCCTCGGCGGTTTCGACGTTGAGACGCCGTACGCCTGGCGGCGCGGCCAAGTCGGTCGGCCCGGAAACGAGCGTGACGCAGGCCCCCAGGGCCTCCGCCGCTTCGGCAATGGCGTAGCCCTGTTTGCCGGACGAGCGGTTCGCGATGAAGCGCACGGGGTCGATCGGTTCATGCGTTGGCCCGGCCGTGACAAGGATGTGCCGGCCAGCCAGCGGACGGGCTTCCGGTCCAAGCATCGCTTCGATCTTCTCGACAATCACTTCGACCGGCGCCATCCGGCCAAGCCCGTATTCGCCGCACGCCATGGCCCCCTCATCCGGGCCGACGAAATGGATGCCGTCTTCCGCAAGCTGGGCGAGATTGCGCTGCGTCGCGGTATGATGCCACATGCGCACATTCATGGCCGGCGCGCAGAGCACCGGCTTGTCGGCGGCCAGCAGCACGGTCGTCGCAAGGTCATCGGCCTGACCATGCGCCATTCGCGCCATGAGATCGGCCGTGGCCGGCGCCACGACGATAAGGTCCGCCTCGCGCGCCAAGCGGATATGGCCGATTTCGGTCTCGTTCTTGAGATCGAACAACTCTGTGAAGACCGGCGCTTCCGAAAGGGCGCCAACGCTCAGGGGCGTGACGAACTCAGCCGCGCCGGAGGTGAGGATCGTGCGCACATGCGCGCCACGCTCGCGCACGCGGCGCATCACATCGAGCACCTTGTAGGCCGCGATGCCTGCCCCGAGGATGAAGAGAATGTTCCGACCCGCTAGGCTGCTCATGGGACGCGCCTTCTACTGCTCATGCACCTACGACATAAGCATACACGACGCATCGCGCGAGCGTCGCGCGCGGCCTGATCGGTCGGCCTGCGGCTAGCTCAAGATGCCTCGCTGCATCCGGCGCGCCGCAGGTTCACGACGTTGAACGCCCCGCAGCTCGTGCAGATGAGATAGCGCTCCCGGCCCCGGCTGTGCGGCGGGCCATATTCCCGGTCACGCATCACCAGCGTGCTTTGGCCGCAATCCGGGCAAGCGGCGGATGTCGGCGCATTCCGGCAAAGTTGCTGGGCGATGGCGACCCATTCATTCAGATTGGCATTGCTGACCGCGCTCATGTTCGTTCTCGCTGATTGTGTCTTGCCGCGCACCCTTTAACGGGGCGGGCGGGATCGGCGTTCCCCCCGGCGACGCGAAAACCTGCGTGCCCCGCCTGCCAAAAAGACAAGCTGAATCTGCCTTGGAAGAAATCCTTGCCCCAATCAAGTTAAAATCCTTTTTGCAACAAGTTTTGAAAGACAATGTGATCATGGGGCCGCGCCATTAACCCTGCCGAAAGCGCAGCGGCCAGATCCGCGTGAACAATGCCCGGCGCCTTGACGCGCATATGCGCCTGCGCCTAAGTGCCAAGCGTGCCGGCGCAGATGGTTTGCCGGACCACCAAAACGGCAAACGAACGCGCATTTATGGCGACACACGATAAACCCATGGGGCCGCCGATGGCAGCCGGTCCGCGCTCCAAGCGCCGCAGCCCGCTTGCACGGCTGATTCGCTATCGCCTGCACATCCCGATGATCCGCAGCGGCCACCCCCCTGAGCACACCGCGCGCGGCGTGATGATGGGGCTCATCTGGGCGTTCGTGCCGCTGTTCGGCCTGCAGATGGGCGGCGTGTTGTTGAGCTGGACGATCGGCAGCCGGATGATCGGCTGGCGCTTTGCGCTGATCCCGGCGGTGGCCTTCACCTGGGTGACCAACATCCTGACCATCGTGCCGGTCTATTACGTCTATTACATCACTGGCCAGCTCATGCTCGGCCACTGGAACGACATCGCCGGTTATGACGCCTTCGCCGCCCTGTTTGCCAGCACCGCGCCGTCGGATGCCGGTTTCTTCGAGGCGGTGTGGGCGTGGATCGAAACCCTGCTGACCTACTGGGGCGTTCCGATCGTGCTCGGGTCGCTCCCATGGACCATTATCATTGCTGCGGGTGGGTATCGGCTGAGCCTGAATTTCGTGCGCGCCTATCGCCGCCGGCGCGCGGAGCGCATGGCCCGACGGGCGGGAAACACGGCGGAACAGAGAGGCGAAGAGGCCTCAGAGCCATAGCCGTTGCCCAACCCGTGGGCAGATCGCATTTTATGTAATCACAATTTCATGTTTCGATTATAAAGCTCATCGGCTGCGCACGCGGCTAGAGCCAACACAGGGGAGTGCACCAATGTTTTTACCCGCAGAATATTTCTGGCTGGAGCCGGTCCTGATCGCGTCCGGCGTCGTGTTCCTCGTTAGCCTGCTTGGCAACCTGATCGCCTTTGGCAACCGTCTCGCCAACGCGATCGTTACCGCGATCGTCTTCGGTCTGATCTTCGGCGCGCTGTCGTTCTATGGCTACGGCGACGTGCAGATGCGGGTCCAGACGACGCCGTCAGCCGATGCCCCGGCCAACGAAATGATGGACGGCGGCAACACCGGCGGCACCACGCAGTAAGCCGCAATAAAGGGGCGCGCGAAAAGGCGCGCTCCTTCCGCCCGCCCTTGACCTGCGCGCAAAATCCCCATTTATGGAATATGTCAGCCGGCCGGATGGCCGCCGCCGATCCGCTCATGTGGGGCGAATGCGCTCTTAGCGAACGGCGGAGGAAAGTCCGGGCTCCATGGAAACACGGTGCCGGATAACGTCCGGCGGGGGCGACCCCAGGGAAAGTGCCACAGAAAGCAAACCGCCCGCGGCCGCGCGGGTAAGGGTGAAAGGGTGCGGTAAGAGCGCACCGCGCGACCTGGCAACAGGCGCGGCACGGCAAACCCCACCGGGAGCAAGACCGAATAGGGGCGGCATGAAGGTTCGCCTTCAGGTCCGTTTCCAGACCGCCGCCCGGGTTGGTTGCACGAGGCGCGCGGCAACGCGCGTCCCAGATGAATGGCCATCACGCGGGCGAGCCCCGCGCACAGAACCCGGCTTACAGGCCGGCTGACATTTTCATTTTTGACACCCTGGTGCGAGTTGAGTGCCTGGGCCGTACCCTGAACGCGCGCCAAATCCACCATTCAGGCCGCGTTCATATCCGCGCTGGCATCCTCATAACCGTCAATCCCTGTGATCAACCATACCTTTCCTCGGCACGGTTGGAGGCGGCGCGGAATGCAGGGGTTCCGGGCCGTCTCCGCTCTCCACACCGTCGCGCGCGCCGCTTGCCTAACCCTCCGCTTGCGATTAGCTAGAGCATAGACTTCTCTCAACGCCAAACGCTTGGAGGGTTTTATGACTTTTACGCTGCCCGAACTTCCCTATGCCTATGACGCACTCGCGCCGTACATGTCGGCCGAGACGCTCGAATACCATCACGACAAGCACCACAACACCTATGTCGAGAAGTCCAACGACCTGATCCAGGGCACCGGCCTCGAAGGCAAGAGCATCGAAGAGGTGGTCAAGGGCGCCCACGGCACCAACCAGGGCCTGTTCAACAATATCGCCCAGCACTACAACCACATGCATTTCTGGCAGTGGATGAAGCCCGGCGGCGGCGGCACGAGTGTGCCGGGTGCGCTGGCCGCGAAGATCGACGAGGACCTGGGCGGCTTCGACAAGTTCCGCGCCGATTTCATCGATGCCGGCGTCACGCAGTTCGGCTCCGGCTGGTGCTGGCTGGCGATGAAGGACGGCAAGCTGCAGGTGATGAAGACGCCGAACGGCGAGAACCCGCTTGTGCACGGCGCGACGCCGCTGCTCGGCTGTGACGTCTGGGAGCACTCCTACTACATCGACTATCGCAACGCGCGGCCGAAGTATCTGGAGGCTTTCTTCGACAACCTCGTCAACTGGGAATACGTCGAGCACCTGTTCAATCAGGCCAGCTAAAGCGTTTCGCGCGTCCGGCAGCAGGCTGGACGCGCGCTTTAAAGCCCTCGTTCGGGACAAAGCGCGGTCACCGGCCGGGCTTTGTCGACTCTTGGGCAACTTCCGCTTAACCGCCCTGTCCCAAATCGGCATCCGCCACTTCAGCACGCCCTCACGGTTAAAATTTACCGAAATTTAAGGGATCAACCTCGAAAATTGCGGCCAATTCGGCGACCCGCGCCTCGTTCGCTAGTTTTAAAGCCTTCTAGTTGTGGAGTTGGGCGTTTGCAATCCTGGATTGATCCCGCGACTCGCCATAGTCTCGTATCTGGGGCGCGGATGCGCCGCCGGCGCAGAGCACCGCACACAACGGCGCGTCCAGGACGCGAAAGGCAAGGCTCGGCTGTATGGCGGCATTTGATTGCGCATGCTGACGAAGCGTCCCGCCTCGGCGTCTATTTGTCGGCGGCGTTTTTGTTGACTGTCGCGGTGTATGGGGCGGCGCTGGGCGGACATCTCGCGGCGTGGCAGCAATCGCTTACGACGCGCGCAGAGACGGCACTGATTGCGGGGGGATTCGGAATTAACGAGGTCATCGTCAAAGGGCGTGTTCACATGCCGACCGCACGCCTCCACGAGGCGCTGCAGATGGCGCGCACCCGCACAATCTTCAGCTATGACACGCGCGCGGCCAAGGCGCGGCTTGAGGACATCGGCTGGGTAAAGAGCGCGCGTGTGATGCGACTGTGGCCGTCTACATTGATCGTCGAACTGCGCGAGCGCAAACCTTTCGCGCGCTGGGAGATTCGCGGGCACACCGTGCTGATCGACCGCGAGGGCGAGTTGCTTGGTCCGGTGACGTCCGAGTTCGCCGATCTGCCGCGCATCGCTGGCGAGGGCGCCCATACAGCCGCCGCCGATCTGCTCGCCACGCTTGAACAGCACGAGGCGGTCGCGCGGCAGGTGGCGCTGGCGAAGCGCGTCGAGCTGCGGCGCTGGGACCTCGTCCTGGACGACGGCCTGCGTGTGCAGCTTCCGGCCCGCGATGCGGCCAAGGCGCTGCCGACGCTGACGCGCCTCCTCGGCGCTGATCTGCCCGCAGAGGTGACGGTGATCGACATGCGCGTGCCAGGGCGGATCGCGCTGCGCCGGGACGCGCCTAAAACGGATGCCCCCGGGCCGACCGCCCGGTTTTCGGATGGGGTCAAGCAAGCGCGGGCGCGGCCTCTGTGATCGGTTCGCGGAGCCAGGGATGTGGGACAATCGCAGCGCAGTAATCACGAAGGAGCGCACCACGGCGGTTCTCGATCTGGGAACGCGCAAGGTCTCCTGTATGATCGCGCGACTGCTGCCGCCGCCGAAATGGCTCGCGCAGAAGGTTGAGCACGCACGCATCAGCATCCTCGGCTTCGGGCAAACCGCGGCGCGCGGTATCTCGGGCGGGAGCATCGGCGATCTCGACGCGGCAGAAGAGGCGGTCCGCGCCGCCGTCGGGCGCGCGGAGCACAATGCCGGCGTCACGGTCGATGAGGTCTACGTGACCTTCGCCGGCGCGGGCCTGTCGAGTGAAAGCTTTACCGCCAGCGTGCCGATCGCCCGACGCACGGTCGACGAACTCGACATCCGCCGGGCGTTGCTCGCGGCTGAGCAGTACGCTCGGCGCAACGGCCAGTCGATCCTGCACACTGTCATCGCCGGCTATGGGCTGGACGACGTTCCCGAGATCGAGGATCCCTGCGGCCTCATCGGCGACACGCTCAAGGTGAACGTCCTCGCGGCTGGCATGGCGCCGCTGGCGGCGAAGAACATCGCGCTGTGCGTTGAACGGTGCCATCTGCATCTGGCCGGCCTCGTCGCCGCGCCGCTCGCAAGCGGTTTGGCAGCTGCCACAGCGGAGGAGCGCGACCTCGGCGTGACCTGCATCGACATGGGGGCGGGCACGACCTCGCTCGCCGCTTTCTGCGACGGTCAGGTGGTGCATATTGATTCGCTTTCGTCGGGCGGGGAGCATCTGACCCGCGATCTGGCGCGGATGTTGTCCACACCCCGCGCCGAGGCTGAACGGCTAAAGACCTTGTATGCCAGTGTTTTTAGCGATGCGGCACTCGATAACGATCAGGTTGTGTGTCCTTTGATTGGTGAAGATGGCGAAGAACGTTACATCTATCCGACAAAGGCGGATATTGCCGCCATTGTGCGCACACGATTGGAGGACATGTTCTCGCAGCTGCAGGAACGGCTCGAACATGCCGGCTGTGACCCGGCCGTGAGCGAACGCGTCGTGCTGACGGGTGGGGGCGCGCAGCTCATCGGTGCGACCGAGTTGGCCGAGCGCATCTTCGGCGGCGTCGCGCGGACCGGGAGACCCGAGGCAGTGACGGGGCTGCCGCCCAATGCAGACCCGTCGCTTGCGGCCGCGGTGGGGACGCTGAACTATCTCCTGCGCGCGCCCGTGGAGCGGCAAGCGAGCGTGCAGCAGCGGGCCGAGCCTCCTGCGATGTCGGCGCACGTTCCGTCCGGGGGGTATTTCGCCCGGGTCGGCCAGTGGCTGCGTGAGAATTTCTGAGTGCGAGGGCGGAGCATGATGCGGAATGAGCCGGTGCTCCGACAGGTTGGCGAGACAGAGCGGCGTCGCGCATCCGCGAGGGGGTGCGCCCGAGCAGAACGCGAATTTGTGAGGCTGCAATGAGCATTCATCTGAAGCCGGCGGAGCTGACCGAACTGCGCCCGCGCATCACGGTGATCGGCGTCGGCGGCGCTGGCGGCAACGCCGTGAACAACATGATTCAGGCCGGCGTCGAGGGCGTCGAGTTTGTCGCGGCCAACACCGACGCGCAGGCCCTGTCGATGTCGAGCGCGGGCGTGCGGATCCAGATGGGCGTCAACCTGACCGAAGGGCTCGGCGCAGGATCAAAGCCGGACATCGGCGCGGCCGCCGCGGAGGAGGCGCTGGACGACATCCGCAGCTATCTCGAAGGCGTCCACATGCTGTTCATCACTGCCGGCATGGGCGGCGGCACCGGAACGGGCGCGGCGCCGATCATCGCCCGGGCGGCAAAGGACATGGGCATCCTGACCGTTGCGGTCGTGACCAAGCCGTTCGAGTTCGAGGGGCAGCGGCGGATGAAATACGCCGAAAAGGGCATCGGCGAGCTGGCCGCGCATGTCGATACGATCCTGGTGATCCCGAACCAGAACCTGTTCCGCGTCGCCAACGAGAAGACCACCTTCGCCGATGCCTTCCAGCGCGCGGATGACGTGCTCCGCTCGGGCGTGTCGTGCATAACCGACCTGATGATTAAGGAAGGGCTCATCAATCTGGACTTCGCCGACGTGAAGGCCGTGATGAAGGACATGGGAACGGCCATGATGGGCACCGGCGAGTCCAAGGGCGACAGCCGCGCGCTGGAAGCGGCCGAGCTGGCGGTTTCGAACCCGCTGCTTGACAACGGATCGATGCGCGGCGCGCAGGGCCTGCTCATCAGCATCACCGGCAGCCACGAACACCTGACGCTCTACGAGGTGCAGGAAGCCGCCGAGCGCGTGCGCCGCGAAGTGGCGGCCGACAACAACCCGGACCTCAACATCATCGTCGGCGCGATCTTCGACCAGACACTCGATGACATTTTGCGCGTGTCCGTCGTGGCAACCGGCATCGACGTGGATCAAATCGCCGACAGCCCGCACCCCGCGCCCGGCCCGCGCCGCAGCGCCGAGACAGACTCACTTGGCGATCGGCTGCGCACGGCTCACCGCGGCGAAACAGGCGAGGCACCGGCGGCAGCCAAGGGCGGCCAGGTCTGGGAAGGCCCGGGCAGCGTGACGATTGAACAGCGCCCGCCCCGGCGGACGGCGCAGGAAAAGCCGCGCGGCGGCGGCAGCGAGCGCAGCCACCCACATTTCGAGCCGGTCGCCCCAACAGCCCCACGCCGGCGCCCGCGCCGTCCCCTGACGGATGAGGACTTTCCGGAACTCAGCGGGCGAGACGACAGCGACACCTCCGAAGGCGGGGAACGGCGCAAAGGCGGCCTGTTCTCATGGATGTCCGGGCGCAACCGCAGCCGCGAGGAGCGCGGCGGCCAGAGCGAAGCCCAGCCGCAGGAGCCTGTCTCAGATCGGGAGGAGCCGCGGATGCCCCAGCCCGAGCCAGCCCGCGAAACCGAAGAAGGCGCGGCCGAGACCGCCAGCGAAAATGGCAAAAAAGCGGCAAAACCACGTATCAACCGTGGCTCCGGGAACGGCACGGCAAATGCCGAAGAACCCTTTGATATTCCCGACTTTTTCAAGCGCCCGCTGAACTGACCACGACCTGCGAATCCGCACTTCCGGCCGCGATTTTTCGGCTGTCAAGTCGGCTGCGCGGCTTTTCGTGAGGCGCATGCCGTAAGTTGCTGATTTGGCACAGTTATCCGTAACAGAATGTAAACAAGCGTGATTTGTCGGAAAGAGGCCGGCTGGCTAGTCTCCTTTCCCAGATCACGGGCGTAAGGCGTCGGGAATGACGCGGACGCTGAGGGCCCCGGCCAGAAGAGGTCTCCGGCGAGACCTACCGGCATGTGAATTCCTGGTCGGGATTAGGGTGGGCGTCCACGCGTGATCGGGGTGCGGAGCGTCAAGCTGATAGCCATTTCGAGTTTCTTGCGCGTCAAATACATTTCAGCAGCGCTTCCAGAATGCCCCTCGCGCCTTGCCTCCGTGATCGACGATGGGGGGACAGACCGAGCTGCGTATCATGCCCGTTCTGTCCTTGAAGGGACAAAAATAACGGCGCGAGATAACAATGATCGCAGACTTTACGGGGGCACGACAGACCACGCTCAAACAGAGCGTGGTCATCTCCGGCACCGGCGTCCATAGCGGCCAAGCCGCTTCACTCATTCTCCATCCCGCAGATGCCGACAACGGCATCGTTTTCATCGTTAAGAATGACGCCCGGCACGAGGTGCGCATCCCGGCAGATTTCCGTGCCATCTCCAACGTCATGCTCTGCACCGTACTCAGCAACGGCGAAGGCGCCTGCGTGGCGACCGTCGAGCATCTGATGGCGGCGCTGCGCGGCGTGGGCGTCGACAACGTCGATATCGAAGTGGATGCGGGAGAAATCCCGATCATGGATGGCAGCGCGGAGCCGTTCGTCGAGGCCGTGCTTGAGGCCGGGGTCCGTCCGCTGGCGCGGCCACGCCGCTTCATCCGGGTTCTCAAGCCGGTGCATATCCAGGATGGCGATGCCTCGGCCGCGCTGGAGCCATATGACGGCTTTCATCTGGATGTCGAGATTGACTTCGACACGCCGGTCATCGGCCGGCAGCGCTGGGCCGGTGATCTTAACCCGCAAGTTTTCCTGCGTGCCCTGTCGCGCGCGCGCACCTTCGGCTTCATGAAAGACGTCGAGATGCTCTGGAAGGCCGGGCGCGCCCTGGGCTCCTCGCTGGAAAACACTGTGGCGATCGCGGATGATCGGGTGGTGAACCCTGAAGGCCTGCGCTACAAGGACGAATTCGTTCGGCACAAGGCGCTAGATGCGGTCGGCGATCTGTCGCTGGCGGGCGCCCCGTTGCTCGGCAAGTACCGCTCCTATCGCGGCGGGCATCGGATCAACGCGATGGTTCTCGAAGCCTTGCATGCCGATCCCAGCGCTTGGACGGTGGTCGAGACCGATGTTGAGCGTCCGCGTCATCGCGAGGTGTCCCACGCGGATATCTCTTGGGGTGCGACGATGCCGGCGTTTGCAGCCGATCGGAGCTGACGCACGGGCCGGCCCGGCGACCAGGACGTATCTTCCCCCAGAGCACGGCTCGGTGCAGGCCAAACTGCCGATTTCCGGTATCTTGGCATGCACCGAGCGTTTTGCGCGTCTTAGATGCGGCCTCGCAGATCGCTGTCGTCTAGGGAATTCGCGTCGGTCCCGACATATCCTGGGGAAATTGGTGCGGTCGAGAGGAATCGAACCTCCACGGGCAAAGCCCACAGCGCCCTCAACGCTGCGCGTCTACCAGTTCCGCCACGACCGCTAAAACGCATCGGTTTGATGCCGATATCGGCGAACCTCCTGCTACGAGGTAGCAAAGCCGCCCGCCCGGTGCAAGTGCACCCGCATCATCTTATATTGCGATTCACATACCCGAATTCAAAACCCCGATCCAGCGCCGATGACCGACGCCACACGACACGCGCAAAAGGCCCCTGTGGGCTGGGCAGTCAGCGCCGCCGCGGTAGCCTACCCCGACGCAATGGCCGCTATGGATGACCGTGTGCGTGCCATCCGCGATGGCCGTGCCGGCGAGTTGGTCTGGCTGCTGGAGCATCCCCCGCTTTACACGGCCGGCACCAGCGCAAAGGCGGACGATCTGCTGGCGCCCGACCGCTTCCCGGTTTACCAGACCGGACGCGGCGGGCAGTACACCTACCACGGGCCGGGCCAGCGCGTGGCGTATGTCATGCTTGATTTGGCACGCCGCAAGCAGGATGTCCGCTGGTTCGTCAGCAGCCTAGAGGAGTGGCTGATCACTACGCTGGCAGAGTTTGGCGTGCATGGCGCGCGTCGCAACGGTCAGGCCGGCGTCTGGGTCTCAACCGGGAATGGCCTCGATGGCGCACAGGCCAAGATCGCCGCCCTGGGCGTGCGGCTGCGGCGGTGGGTGTCATTTCACGGGATCAGCCTGAACGTCGCGCCCGATCTCACCCATTTCTCCGGGATCGTACCCTGCGGCGTGACCGACGCCGGCGTCACGAGCCTGGCCGCTCTCGGCGTGAAAGCAGAGCTCCAAGACGTTGATAGGGCGCTGCGCGCGACGTTCGAGCGGCAGTTCGGCTGCGTTACCGCCGATGCGCCCGCCCCGCTCACTGCGCCGCCAGAGCCTCTTTCACGGCCGAGGCCAAGTCCTTGAGCGAGAACGGCTTGGGCAGGAAGGTGAAGCTCTCGTCCTCCGCCAGTTCGCGGCGCAGAGCCTCCTCCGCGTAACCGGAGATAAAGATCACCTTCATGTCGGGAAGGGTCTTCCGCATTTGCTGAAGCAGCTTCGGCCCATCCATCTCGGGCATCATCACATCGCTGATAACGAGATCGACTTCCCTGCCATGCTCGGCGAGCACGTCCAGCGCCTCGACGCCGGTCGTCGCTTTCAGCACGTTGTAGCCACGTGACTCAAGCGCCCGGGCTGCAAAGCGGCGCACGGCCTCCTCGTCCTCGACGAGCAGAATCGTGCCTTGTCCCGTCAGATCCTTGCGCTTCTTGTCGGCACCATCCGCCTCGCCCTGCGCGCTGTCTTCGGCAGGCTCCTCGACGTGCCGTGGCAGATAGATGCTGAAGGTCGTGCCCTCACCTTCCCGGCTGTCGACGTAGATATAACCGCCGGTCTGCTTCACGATACCGTGGACCACCGACAGGCCGAAGCCCGTGCCCTCGCCGATCTCCTTCGTCGAGAAGAACGGTTCGAAAATCTTTTCCTGGACCTCCGGCGACATGCCGCAACCGGTATCGCCAACTTCCAGCAGCACGTACTCCCCGACCGGCAAACCCGGACGGTCAAGCTTGGCGGCGTCGCGCTCCGTCACGTTCGCGGTGCGGATCGTCAGTTCGCCGCCTTCGGGCATCATCGCATCGCGCGCGTTGACTGCCAGGTTCATCAGCACCTGCTCAAGCTGGTTGGCGTCGGCCTTCACCAGCCACAGGTCGCGCGCATGAATAATGTTGGAGGTGACCTTCTCGCCAATCAGCCTGTTCAGCAGCAGGCCGAAGTCCTCGATCACGTCGGTGAGTGACAGCACCTTGGGCCGCAACGTCTGCCGGCGCGAATATGCCAACAGGTGCCGCACCAGCGCGGCCGCGCGATTGGCGTTGTTGCGCACCTCCATGATGTCCTTGAAGGCCGGATCGCTCGGACGGTGGCTGGACAGCAGCAAGTCGGTGTAGCCGAGGATGCCTGTCAGCAGGTTGTTGAAGTCGTGGGCGATGCCGCCGGCGAGCTGGCCCACCTCCTGCATCTTCTGCTTCTGGGCGATCTGCTCTTCGAGCGCGCGCTGCTCGGTCGTGTCGATGGCATAGATCGTCGCCGCATCGGCGCCGCCGCGCCGACGCTTTCCAGGCGTGGGCACCACATAGAGCCGGCCTGCGCGCTTCTCGTCGCGGGCGAAGGCGATGTCCAGTGGCGCGCCCGCCGGTTTGCGAGCGGCGGCATCGGCGATCATCCGAGCCAGCGGCTCGCGCGCGGTCTCGTCCACCAGATCCAGCACGTTGAGCCGCCCGTTGCCGCGCTGCACCGGAATCGCGAAGGTCTGCGAGAAGGCATGGTTGCGGCTGGCGATCTTTCCCTTGGCATTGACGGTGGCCATCGCGATCGGCGCGCCGTGGAACAGCTCCTCGCCGTCAACCGATTCCGCGCGCGCCTCCGTCGCCTCGGCGCCGGTGCCGTTGAGCGCGGTGATCTGCAGCTTCGGCCGCACGCCCTTCTTTTCTGAGGCGGTGCGGAAACCTGCCCAGAGGGGCCGGATCTCCCCCGCCTCATCCAAAACTTCCAGCATCGCCGTGCGGGGTACCGCCCCGTTGCGCGGGCCGTTGAGGCGGGCCATCAGCAAGCTGACGCTCGCCTCGGAAAAGACCTGCGACAAATGCAGCGGATCAGCGTCCCGCACGGCCTCGGGGAGCCAGCTGCGCATCGTCGCGTTCATGTCCGTGATGCGGCCGGCGGCGTCGACGGTCAGGCGGGCGGCTGGATCGGCATCAAGCCATGCGCGCATTTGCTCCAGCCGCGCGTCCCGCTCCTGCAGCCGCTTTTTCTCGGCGGTCACGTCGCGGAACTGCCAGAGCATCAAGCGTCCCCTGGACACCCCCGACCGATAAAGCGGCTCCACACGCGCCTCCAGCCAGCGGGCGCACGGCGTACCATCCTTGCCCGGCTCCAGCCACCGCACGACCTCGCAGTGCGAGCCGTGGGCAGCGGCGGCCTGCGCGAAGCGGAAGGCGGCGGCGCCGTCATCGCCATTGGCCGCAAAGACCTGATGCGGATCTCCGGGCGCGCGTCCGGCTCGAGCGAACAAGCGGTCATAAGCCGCATTCGATTCGAGCAATTCGCCGCGCGGGGTCGCAACCGCTGCCCCGACGCGCGCGGTTTGCGCCAGTCCTTGCGCGAGCAAGCCGGCGCTGCGCCCCCGATCCGCCACCATGCGCCAGGTTCCGGCGCCCAGCAGACCGGCGAGAAACGCCGCCGCCGGCACGAGCCATGCCGTCTCCGACTGCGCTTCGGCATCCAGAACGAGGAAAAGCACGGTCGCCATCAGCCCGGCCACGGCCAGTCCCGACAGCGCAAGCGCGCCGGCACGCCATACACGCCCGCCGCCACGCTGCCGACGAGCGGATGTTTGCCCATCGCTCAGGACCGCTTGGGCCTCGCTCATGATGGATATTCCCTCCTGCTGTTCGCGCCAGGGATGCGCCGGTATTCGCTGGCACCGCGGTCGCAAAGAGAGGACGCCGCTCACGGCACTTCTCAAGCGAATCTCGACAGATTGCAACCTGAACGTTTAGAAAGGCTACAGTAAGACACACGGCAAAAATTGCCGACCGCGGGGTTAAAAAGAGGTTAATCAGCGGCTATACAGGAGCCTGCTGCACGACTTTTTCCGTTATCATCTGGCGCGTTCAGCGCGCAGCGGCGACGCGAAGGCCTCTCGTCGCTGCCCCGGGTCAATGGAGCCGTGTTGTGGAAATCGATCAGAGTTTTCTCAATCTGGCGTGGTACCTCGCCGCGGGAGCAGGGCTGCTCCTTTTTTTGGTCATTGCTTTGTGGATTTTCCGGGGCTTTATGACCTCTGGCGGCGCCTTGATGCTCAAAGGCCGGAACAAACGTCTCGGCGTGGTCGATCAGGCGGCTATAGATGGCCGGCGTCGGCTGGTGCTGATCCGGCGCGACGGGGTGGAGCACCTGGTCATGACTGGCGGGCCGATCGATATCGTAATCGAAACGGGGATCGGCGCAAACGGCCCGCACCCTTATAAGGATATTGAACGCGCGCCGTCTTCGCCGCTTGACGATGAGCGCATCCGCATCGCCGAAGCGCAAACCGGGCGTTCATAAGGCTTCGGGTATATCTTGCGCCGTAACGAAAGTGACGAGCCTCTCATGCGTCAGCGTCTCATCCTGATCCTTGCCGCACTGCTCTGCGGCGCTGTCTTCATATCCTCAAGCGCCGGCGCACAACAGCAGACGCCGACGCCCGCCGCGCCGCAGGAAGCGCCTGCGGCCGAGACCGAAACAGCGCCCGCGCAGTCCGAGCCGCCAGCCCAGGCCGAGCCTGAACCGCAACAGCAGGCTCCCTCGCGCGCTGCGGATCAGTTTGAGCGGCCGCACGACGCTGACCAGCTTCCCAAACGCATCGCCGAGATCATCGAGCGGCTCGACAAGGTCGAAGAGACCCTGACGCGGGAAAATCTGTCCAACGGTCAACTCGACCGGCTGCGCCAGAGCCTCGACGAATCGCTTGGGGAACTCGGGCAGCTGATCCAGGAAATCCAGCCGCGGCTACAGGCTATCAACAGCCAGCTCGAAAAGCTTGGCGACCCTCCCGGTGAGGGTGAGCCCGCGGAGCCCCAGGCCATCGCTGCGGAGCGCGCCTCGCTGCAGGCGCAGGCTAACCGGCTTCAGTCGACGGTGAAGGCGGCGGAGGCTTCGCAGGTGCGCGCGAACCAGCTCAACGAGCGCGTCCAGAACCGCCGCCGCGACCTGTTCACCAGCCAACTCTTCGAGCGGACAACAACGCCGTTGTCTCTCTCGCTGTGGCAGCGCGCCGCAGCGGAGAATGAAACGGCCCAGCGGCGCTTCCGTCTGCTGCTGGAGGACTCGGCGCGCGGACTGGAGAACAATGAAACGCTCTACGCCATCCTGTTCTTTGGCGTTGTCATCTTCGCGCTGCTGCAGGCCGGCTGCTGGATCGGGATCAAGAAGTTCCGGGACTGGGAGAGCGAGGCACCGCCACCCTTCTGGCAGCGGGCTTCCTCCGGCGCCTGGGTCATCATTCTGCGCGCCCTGCCCATCATGGCCACTGCCGGCGCACTTTACGGGATGCTCGCGGCGGCCGATCTTCTGGTCCCTCGCATGGAGGAGATCGTCCGTGCAGCCGCCATAGCCCTGATAACCGTTGCGATCGTGAGCGCGCTGAGCACCACGATCCTGGCACCCAACCGTCCGCAATGGCGCATCCTCCCGGTCAACGACGCGGGCGCGAAACGCGTCAACCGGCTGGTCCTGGCGATCGCAGCGGTGTTCGGTATCGACAAGGTCGTGAGCACGATCAACGAAGTGCTCTACATGCCGCTGGCGACGACCATCGCGCAGACTTCCGCGACCAACGTCCTGTTCGCGGTGCTGCTCGGCGCCGTGCTGATGACGCGGATGGGCACGGAAGACAGCGAGCAGGACGGTCACCTGAACTGGCTGCGCTTGCTGCGCATCCCGGGCTATGCCCTGGTGCTCACGATCCTGCTGGCCACGGCGGCCGGCTACGTGGCGTTTGGCCGCTTTCTCGCCGCGCAGGTGGTGATCACGGGCAGCATTCTTATTGTCGTCTATCTGATGCTGGTCTGGGTGAATGCTGTCGGCGACCGGATCCGCTCGGGTCAGACCGACGCACGCAGGATGCCTGCCCTGCCCAGCGACAACCGTCGGCGCGACCAGATCGCGCTGGTCCTAACGCTGGCGCTCAAGGCGCTGATATTTGTCGTGGCCTTCCCGATCATCCTGCTGCAGTGGGGCTTCGACTGGAAAGACCTCACAGGCTGGGCGGAAAAGGCTTTCTTCGGCTTCCAGGTCGGTGGTCTCAACATCTCGGTCGCCACCCTGGTTGGAGCACTTCTGGTCTTCATCGTCGCCTACGGCCTGGCGCGCGTGCTGCTGAGTTGGCTGGACAATCAAGTAATGGAGCCGGCCGGGCTGTCGGGCGGCGTGCGCGACTCTGTTCGCACAGGGCTCGGTTACGTCGGCTTCATCGCCGCCGTGCTGGTGGCCGCGTCCTATGCGGGGCTTGATTTCTCCAATCTGGCGATCGTGGCCGGCGCGCTCTCCGTCGGTATCGGCTTCGGCCTGCAGAGCATCGTCAACAACTTCGTCTCTGGCCTTATCCTTCTGGCAGAGCGCCCCATAAAGGTCGGCGACTGGGTCGTCGTCGGGCAGGATCAGGGCTTCGTTCGCAAGATCAGCGTGCGCTCCACCGAAATCGAAACCTTCGACCGCGCCAATGTGGTGGTCCCGAACTCGGTGCTGATCTCGGAGAAGGTGCAAAACTGGACGCTGCACAACAATGTCGGGCGGATCTCCATAGATGTCGGGGTGTCTTATGCCAGTGATCCCGAGCACGTGAAGGACATCCTGCTGGAGGTGGCACGCGAACATCCGCAGATCCTCACGCACCCGGAGCCCTATGTATGGTTTAGCGACTTCGGGAACAGCTCCCTGGATTTCCGGCTGTTCTGCTACGCGCTCAACATCACGCGTCAACTCGGCATTCAGACCGATCTGCGCATCGCCATCATGAAGAGGTTCCGCGAGGAAGGCATCGAGATCCCCTTCCCGCAGTCGGATGTGCACTTCCGCGATCTGGACTGGCTGAAGACGGCGCTGGCCGAGCAGATGGCGCGCATCCGCGAGGAGCGCGCGGGCGAAGGCGAAGCACCCGTTGATGGCTCGCCCTACCCTCAGGCGACCAGCCCGGAGGCGAAGAGCTAGCGGGTCTAGGAGCGCGTACCAGTGGCACCCGCTCCGGCGGCTTCAGGCTCCACCTCCGCGTTGAAGTCCGTCCCGTGATGCACCGCCGCGACATACCCCCTGCGGATGACGAAATCGCCGAATGCCTCGCCGTCTCGGCGCTTCTCGGCGTAGGCCGCGAACATTGGCCTGAGCGTCTGCAGGATCGTCTCCTCGCCAATGTTCTCCAGATAGGGCTTGGCGAGGCGCTGCCCGTAATAGCCACCACCGAGATACATGTTGTATTTGCCGGGCGCGCGGCCGGAAAAGCCGATCTCCGCCACATAAGGACGCGAGCAGCCGTTGTTGCACCCGCTCATGCGGATGACAATGCCCACATCGCCGAGGCCCGTTTCTTCGAGCAGCCCTTCGACCTTGGTGATGAGCGACGGCAGGTAGCGTTCACTCTCGGCCATCGCCAGACCGCAGGTCGGAAATGCCACGCAGGCCATCGAATGGCGGCGCAGCGTGCTGCGTTCTGAAGCCGCGATGATGCCGTGTTTCTCCAGCAGCTTCCTGATCCGCGCCTTCTGCCGCGCCGGGATGCAGGCGATGATCAGGTTCTGGTTTGGGGTGATGCGCAGATCGCCCTTGTGGACCTTCGCGATCTCGCGCAGCCCTGTCATCACCTGATGCGCGCCGTCATCCTTCACCCGGCCGTTCTCAATGAACGCGGTGTAGTTCCAAGTCCCTTCGGCGTTCTTGCTCCAGCCGAAGCGGTCGGTGCTGGTGTCGAAATGGTAATCGCGCGCGGGTTCGAGCTTCCAGCCCAGCCTCTCTTCCAGCTCGTCGACGAACCAGTCCAGACCGTTGCGGTCGATGGTGTATTTCATCCGCGCCAGCTTGCGGTCGACGCGGTTGCCGAAGTCGCGCTGGATGGTGACGATCTTTTCCGCCACCTCCACGGCCTTGTCAGGCGGGATGAAGCCGATCACGTCGCCGAGGCGCGGATAGGTGGACGGCTCGTTGTCCGTGCGCCCCATGCCGCCGCCCACGGCGACATTGAAGCCTGCTAGATCATCTTCGTCCGCGATGGCGATAAAGCCGATATCCTGCGTGAACACATCCACGTCGTTCACCGGCGGGATCGCGAAGCCGATCTTGAATTTGCGCGGCAGATAGGTCTTGCCGTAGACCGGCTCGACCTCGTCCTCCTTGTCGCCCTGATAGACCGGCTGCTCGTTCAGCCAGATCTCGTGATAGGCGCGCGTGCCGGGCAGCAGGTGCTCGCTCACCGCCTTGGCGATCGGGAACACCTGCGCGTGCAGCGCGGAAAATTCGGGGATCGGTGTCGCCATCACCCCGCGATTGACGTCGCCGCACGCCGCGATCGTGTCGAGCAGGCTGTCATGAATGCCCTGCATGGTCGTGGCGAGGTCGCGCTTCAGGACGCCGTGAAACTGGAACGTCTGGCGCGTCGTCAGGCGCAGCGTGTTGTTGGCGTAGTTCCGCGCAAGCTCGTCGAGCTGCAGCCATTGCTCCGGCTGGCACACGCCGCCGGGCAGGCGCACGCGGATCATGAAGGAATACGCGGGCTCGAGCTTGGAGCGGCGGCGCTCCTCGCGCAGGTCGCGGTCGTCCTGCTGATAGGTGCCGTGGAACTTGGTGAGCTGGTGGTCGTCCTCCAGCACCGCGCCGGTGATGCGCTCGGCGAGGCTGGCGTCGAGCGCGCCGCGCAAATAGCCGCTTTCCAGCTTGATGCGCTCGTTGGGGTGGAGCTTCTCGACCGGCTGGGAGCGATCCACGCTGCGGTCAATGTTGTGGCGCTCGGCTGCCTTGCTCATTGCTTTACCTTTTCGCCGTCATGCCCGGGCTTGACCCGGGCATCCAGATTTTGGCTTTCAACAAACGTGCTGGATTGCCGGATTACTCGGGTCAGGCCCGAGCACAGGCAAGTCCGGCAATGACGTTCACATTTATCGAACACTTGGACGACTCGGTTCCGACCTATCGAAAAAAGCATCCTAATAAACGTCGCGCTGATAGCGGCGCTCGCGCTGCATCTGCTTCAGGTACGTTTCGGCGTCTTCGGCCGAATAACCGCCCTGTTCTTGCAGGATACCGGCAAGCGCCTCATGCACGGCCGGGGCCATGCTGTCGGCATCGCCGCAGACATAGATCGCCGCGCCGTCGCTGATCCAGGCGTAGACCTCGTCCGCCTTCTCGCGCAGGCGGTCCTGCACATAGACCTTCTCGGCTTGATCGCGCGAAAAGGCCACATCCATGCGCGTAAGCACGCCGTCCTTCAGCCAGCGCTGCCATTCGGTCTGGTAGAGGAAATCCTCGCGGAAGCGCCGGTCGCCGAAGAAAAGCCAGCTCTTGCCCTGCGCACCCATTTCCTCGCGCTCCTGCATGAAGGCCCGGAACGGCGCGACACCGGTACCCGGCCCGATCATGATGAGCGGTTGGTCCGGATCGCTGGGCATGCGGAAGTTCTCGTTCTCGCTGACATAAAGGCGGATCTGCTCGCCCGGCGCGCACCGGTCGGCGAGGAAGGTGCTGGCGACACCGCTGCGCGCGCGGCCCCGCGGCGTCGTGCGCGTCACGCCGACGGTCAGATGGACCTCGTCGGGCAGCGCGGTGTGGCTGGAAGCGATGGAATACAGCCGCGGCTGGAGCTTGCGCAGCATCCCGGCAAAACGCGCCGCATCGAGGCCCGGGGCGGGCCAGCGCGCGACGACATCCGCGACTTGATGCTCCTTGAGAAAGGCTTGCAGCGCCGCCTCGTTGCCCTCGCGCGTGAGGTCGGCGAGTTCCTCGGCGCCACTCGCTTCGGCGTACGCTTTGAGGAAGCCCGGCGTGAGCATCGTCAGTTCCAGGTCGTCGCGCAGCGCCTCGGCCAGCGGCTTGTCCGCGCCGTTCACGCTCACGGGCGCATCAGGCTTGAGGTCAAGCGCGGTGGTCACCTCGTCGACCAGCGCGTCGTCGTTGCTGGCGATCACGCCGAGACTGTCGCCTGGCTGGAAGCTGATGCCAGAGCCTTCTAGCGACAGTTCGATATGCTGGGTCTCCTTGTCGGAATAACGCCCGTTGAGGCGGATGCTGTCCAGCACCTCCGCCTCGAACGGGTTCTTGCGCGTGTAGGTCGGCGCAGCCGGCGCAGGCGCGGGGGCCAGACCGAATGCGGCCAGCCCGGATGGCGCGGCGGTCGCCGCCTCGGCGGCTTGCGCGGGTGCGTCCGCCGCGAGCATGTCCGCGAGCGATGCGATCCAGTCTTCCGCCGCATCCTCATAATCGACATCGCAATCCACCCGCTCGGCAATGCGTTCCGCGCCCAGCTCTTCGAAACGCCGGTCCAGCATCTTGCCCGCTTCACAGAAATGCACATAGCTGGTGTCGCCCAGCCCGAGCACGGCGAATTTCACACCGTCCAGCTTCGGCGCCTTGCGCCCCGCCAGGAACTCGAAGAAGCCGGCCGCGCCTTCGGGCGGATCGCCCTCGCCATGCGTGGCGGCGACCATGATGACATGCGTCTCGCTCTTCAGGTCACGCTGCTTGTAATCGGCCATGTTGACCGCGCGCGCCTCCAGACCCGCCGCGCTGAAACGCTCGGCGGCCTGCTTCGCCACGCTCGCCGCATTGCCGGTCTCGGTCGCGTAGAGCACCGTGACCTTCGGCCCGGCGGCCGGCGCGCCCGCGGCTGGCCCCTGCGCCGGGACGGCGATCCCCTGCCGGCCAAGGCCCGCGAGGAAACCGCTCAACCACAAGGTTTGTTCTTGCGTGAGGGTGGGCAGCAGCGTGTTCAGCGCCTGCGCCTGCTGCTGGTCGAAAAGGCCGGCGAAGGCGGCAGCCTCTGGCATGTTGGCGTGATGGCCCATTGTCTCCTCGCCTCTTGCTGGGGCTCTAAACCGGCAAGATCGCGGACCATCCGCCTCACGGCAATCGGGCGAAGGCAATTGTGTCAGACGTTTTGCAGGAGCCGGCGTGTGCGGTATCGCGGTCGGCGCGAGCGCCGCGCAAACGATCACACGTCACCGACCGCGGCGTCGCGGCGCTGGATTTGCCCGCGGACGGGCCAATATCCAGGACGGGCGCGCAGAGAACCGCGCGCGAAAGGGGGGGGCTTTGACAATCTGGCTCTGGCTGGCGTTTGCGCCCGTGCTTCTACTGGTGGCGCTTGTGCTGTTCACGCGGGTGCATCAGTGGCGCGTGGAACGCCGCTATCCGCCGGTCGGCCGCTTCGTGCGGGCGGGCGCGGACGACCTGCACCTGCTTGAGGCGGGCGCAGGCACACCGGTCGTTATGATCCACGGCGCAAGCAGCAATCTGCGCGAATGGACGGCCTCGATCTTCGACGATGTCGCCGCGCGCCACCACGCCATCGCCATCGACCGGCCAGGCTTCGGCTGGAGCACGCGGCGCACGGAAAACGGGCACGACCCGCGTGTGCAGGCGCGGCTGTGCCGGGAGGTGTTCCGCGATCTGGGTCTGGAGCGGCCGATCCTCGTTGCGCATTCCTGGGCAGGCGCGCTCGCTCTCGCGCACGCGCTTGAATTCCCGCAGGAGACGGGCGGCATCCTGTTCCTCTCCGGTGTGTCGCATCCCTGGCCCGGCGGCGTGGGCTGGGAGCACGAAGCCGCCTCTTTGCCTGTGCTGGGCCGGCTGTTCGCCTGGACTCTCGTCGCGCCAGGCTATTTTGTTCGGGTCGATGCGGGAATCCGCAACGTGTTCCGACCTAACCACCCGCCCGACCATTACCGAGAATCGGCGGCCACGGCGCTCTACAGCCGACCGGCAACGTTCCTTGCCAACGCGGACGACCTGACCCGGCTCAAGCCGATCGTTCGTGAAATGGCCCCGAACTATCCGCTGATCGACACGCCGCTCATCGCGCTGACCGGGGATGAGGACCACGTCATTCTTACCGAGCTACACACACCGCCGCTGGTGGCAAAAGTTCCTGACGCAGAACTCGAAGTGTTACCCGGCGTCGGCCACATGCCACACCACGTCGCGCCAGAGACCGTGCTTGCGGCGATCGACCAGCTTGTTCGCCAGCGCAGGTCATCCCACACGGCTTAGGCCTGGACGTTCAGCGTGTCACGCGCTGGCTGGAGCTCTCGACGATCAGATTGCTGATGGTCTCGGCGGCCTCCTTGAGCTCGGGAACGATCGCGTGGGCACGCGCTTGCGTCAGCCGGGCATTAGGGCCGTGCATCGACAGTCCCGCCACGACCCGGCCGAGCGGATCCCAAACCGGGACAGCCACGGACAAAAGGCCGACAAGGTTCTCCTGATCGGCGATTGCGTAGCCCTGCTCCCGGACCTGAATCAGATTGTCCCGCAACATGTCGGGATCGGTGCAGGTGTTTTCTGTCCGGCGTTCCAGTGTGACCACCGAAAGATACTGATCGAGCGCTCTTTCCGGCAGATGCGCAAGCAAGACCTTTCCGATCGCGGTGCAATAGGCGGGCATGCGGGCGCCGATCTGGATTTGCCGGCGTAGCGGCCAATCGGACTGGACATGGTCGATATAAACGATCTCGTAGCCGTCCAGAATGGCGAGATTGCAGTCCTCGCCGATCTTGGCCACCAGTTCCTCCATGACGGCGCGCCTCAGCTTCGTGGCATGGTTGCCGGTTTGCGCGCGCAGGCCAAGCTCGACCAGCGCCGGTCCGATCTCGAAACGCTCACGGGCAACGTCGCGCCGGACTATCCCCAGGGCCTCGAGCTGGTTCAGCAGGCGGTGTACCGTCTGCCGGTTCATGTCGAGCTGTGTCCCGATATCCGGGGCGTTCATGGGGTGGCCTGAGTCTGCCAGTAGCTTGATGACCGCGAATGCTCTCTGGAGAGTGGAATGAGGTTCACGTCTGTCGGGCAAGAAACGTCTCCCGAACGAAATTTTTTCCGACATTCCGAGCGTTACCGGACGTGACGTCACGTTCCCTGCAACAACTCGACTGCCACAAAACGCACTCTGCAAATCGTCAGGTTACCATATGCAATTCGCTAGATATATCAACACGACAACCACCAAAAGTATTGCTTGCATCCAGAAAAAATTTGACGGGTTAAGCTGGAGGGAGCTGGCTTGGCCGCCCCTCTGGAGCCGCCGATACCTTGACTGACTGTGACGTGCGCCTTCGCTGAGCGTGTGGCCCCAAGCATTTCATGAACCGAAGACGATCCAGTCTGATACGCGTTGGGCGGACCTACGGGAGAGTCTTGACCACCGCGGTCACGGAATCAGGATTTGCCGGATCGTCTGGCCGTCGGCGAGGCGGTCGAAGGCGACATTCAGCTCCTCAAGCGAAACCCGCTCGCTCACGAGCCGGTCCACGGGCAGCAGTCCCTGGCGGAACAGCCGAATGAAGCGCGGCACGTCGCGGATCGGCGCGCAGCTTCCGATGTAGCTGCCTTTGAAAGTCCGCTCTTCGGAAACAAGGTGCGCCGCTGGCAGCGGCAGCCGGTCTTCAGGGTTGGGCAGGCTGGCCGTCACGGTTGTCCCGCCGCGCCGCGTCACCTGGTAAGCCATCTCCAGCGCGGGCACGACCCCGGCCATCTCGAAGCCGAAATCGACACCGCCACCCGTCGCCGCGCGCACCTTCTCCACGCATTCCGGGTCGCCGGCGTTGAACGTGTGCGTCGCTCCAAGCTGCGCGGCCGTCTGCAGCTTGGGCTCGGAAAGGTCGATCGCCACGATATCCGTACAGCCGGACAATTTCGCGGCAATCACCGCCATCAGCCCGACCCCGCCAAGCCCGACGACCGCGACCGACGCGCCCGGCGGCACCTTCGCTGTATTGACGACCGCCCCGGCGCCCGTCAGGACCGCGCAGCCGAACAGTGCGGCTTCGGTGAAGTCGAGATCGTCATCGACCTTGATTGCCGACTCGCGGGCGATCACCGCATACTCGGCGAAGCAGGATACGCCGATGTGGTGGTGCACCGGCTCGCCGTTCAGGCTGAGGCGGCGCGTACCAGTCAGCAGCGTTCCGGCGGCGTTGGCCTTTGCAGCCGGCTCACACAGCGCCGGCCGGCCCTCCGCGCAGGGCACGCAACGTCCGCAACTTGGCACAAAGATGAGCACGACCCGGTCGCCCGGCTTGAGATCGTCAACGCCCGGCCCCGGCTCCACGACCTCGGCGGCGGCCTCATGGCCAACGACCATCGGCACCGGTCGCGGCCGATCGCCGTTGATGACCGAGAGGTCCGAGTGGCAAAGCCCCGCTGCCCGGATCTTCACGAGCAGCTCGCCATCACCCGGAGGCGCCAGATCCACCGCCTCGATCGTCAGCGGATGACTTTCGGTATAGGGGCGCGGTTTCTCGCGCTCATGCAGAACGGCCGCACGGATCTTCATGCCAGGCTCCCGGCGCCTGCATCACTTTTGTGCATCGGCGCGCAACGCTTAATCAATCGACGCGCTGCGCATGATGCCCAACCTGGCGCGCGGAATCCAGACCCGACGCTGACCGATACAGGGGCTATTCGCGTTCCTGGATCGTGGCAAGATAAAAGGCCAGCGCGGCTATCTGCCCGCTTACGAACTCTTCCCGCGCAGAAGCCTCTTTTGGCG
Source organism: Dichotomicrobium thermohalophilum (assembly GCF_003550175.1). Classification (NCBI taxonomy): domain Bacteria; kingdom Pseudomonadati; phylum Pseudomonadota; class Alphaproteobacteria; order Hyphomicrobiales; family Hyphomicrobiaceae; genus Dichotomicrobium; species Dichotomicrobium thermohalophilum. The sequence goes on along the minus strand of NZ_QXDF01000001.1, from coordinate 972,352 downwards.
CATCGGCCCCTGCTCGGAAAGAATATCCCCAGACTGGCATATTTGTCTCACCGTGAGCGCGCACCGTTTCGCGGCCGTCTATGATGCGAAAGATCCTCGCATACGGGAAAATGCCATCGTTTTTTTGCGCGATCTTGGTCAGGTCGGTCGGCTCTATCGTCAGATACTTTGTCATGACGCCGTCGCCCGTACCATCCTTGCCATGACACGAGGCGCGGTTTTGCTCATACAATTCCTGGCCAACCGCTATCTCTTGCGAATAGGCAGATTCTTGCAGGTTCGTCGTCGCAAATACCACCCCTGCAAGTAAAACTCCAAGTTCCCGGCACCCTATCTCGCACCTCCAAATGCAAGTATTTATGTTAACCGGATCACAACTCTCAATCACGTCGCTCAGCCGTTCATATCGCATCATTTTTGATGAAGCGCGCCGATGGACAGATAACAACGGTCAACACCACCAAGACCGCCACCGGGCAAAACTTAATTTTTTCTTTTAGAGACCAGCAGATGAACCGGCGGTCCGCCGCACCCATTGCGCGAATACGTTAACCGGATGGGGGAAGACGCTCGACCATGATCGCCGCCTGGATGGCGCTCGGCGGAGACGATCCGGAGAATCATGATTTTGCATCCGGCACCTCGACCTAAGAACGAGACGCAATTGGCTTGTTTGTTAAGGAACGTTTTTGCTAGCTTCAGTTTCCGGCACGGAATGTGCCTGACCTATTGCGCAACACACTCATTTTAACCACCAACGAAAGGGGTTTGCGATGCGTGCTTTGGGACTCGCTATCAGCACGTTTGCTGCGCTGGCGCTGTCGGTCATGCCGGCGTCTGCTGCCACGCTCGACGAAGTGAAGGAACGCGGACACCTTCAGTGCGGTGTCGACGGCGGCATCCCCGGCTTCTCCGCGCCGGATGACGAAGGCAACATGGCCGGTATCGACGCCGACTACTGCTACGCTCTGGCTGCGGCGATCTTCGGCGACAGCAGCAAGGTCAAGTTCACGAACCTGACGGCGAAAGAGCGCTTCACCGCCCTGACCTCGGGCGAGATCGACGTGCTCTCGCGCAACACCACCGACACGCTGACCCGCGACGCGACGCTCGGCGTGAACTTCACGTACTACAACTACATCGATGGCCAGGGGTTCCTCGTGAAGAAGGACCTGGGCGTGACGAGCGCCACGCAGCTCAGCGGCGCGAAGGTCTGCGTGCAGGCCGGCACCACCACCGAGCTCAACCTGGCGGACTATTTCCGCGTCAACGACATGGAGTTCGAGCCGGTCGTCTATGACACCTCCGTGCAGACCCGCGAGGGCTTCGACGGCGGTGCCTGCGACGTGCTGACTTCGGACAAGTCCCAGCTGGCCGCTATCCGCACCGAATTGGCCGACCCGGAAGGCGCGGTCATCCTGCCCGAGACGATCTCCAAGGAGCCGCTTGGCCCGGCCGTGCGCCAGGGCGACGACCAGTGGCATGACATCGTCCGCTGGACCCTCTTCGCGCTGATCAACGCCGAGGAGCTGGGCGTCAACTCCGAGAATGTCGACCAGATGCGCGAGGAGAGCACCAACCCGAGCGTGCGTCGTCTGCTGGGTGTCGAGGGCACCATGGGCGAGAACCTGGGCCTGTCCAACGACTGGGCCTACAACGCCATCAAGCAGGTCGGCAACTACGGCGAAATCTATGAGCGTAACGTCGAGCCGCTCGGCCTGGAGCGCGAGGGCAGCGTGAACGCGCTGTGGACCGAAGGTGGCATTCTCTATGCCCCGCCGATCCGCTAATTGAGGAAATCGCCGGCGGCGTCTGCGCATCATGCGCGGATGCCGCCGCGCCCGACGTCATTCGCCCAGCGAACAGTGTTGCCCGGATCCCGAGGACGCGATTTGAGCCGTAACAACCGGATTCCGTTTTATCGCAATCCCGTCTATCGCGGCATAGCCGTTCAGATTACCGTTCTGGCGCTCGTTCTCTGGGCGCTCTACACGATATTCACCAACACCGTCGCCAATCTGAACGAGCGCGGCATTCAGACGGGCTTCGGATTTCTGACCGAGACGGCGCCCTTTGCCGTCGGCTTCTCTCCGTTCATTGATTACAAACTTGGCGAGACCCCTTACTGGGTCGTCTTCCTCATCGGCATTCAGAACACGATCATCGTCAGCGTGCTGGGGATCCTCGCGGCGACGATCCTCGGCTTCATCGTCGGCGTCGCGCGCCTTTCGCCAAACTTCCTGCTGTCGCGGTTTGCCTCGGTCTATGTCGAGATTTTCCGGAACACGCCGCTCCTCCTCCAGATCATGTTCTGGAACTTTGCGGTGTTCCTGCCGCTGTTTCCCGGCCCCCGCGAGAGCATCACGGTCGGCGAGGAGATCTTCCTCAACAATCGTGGGCTGTATCTGCCGAAACCGATTCTGACCGAGAGCGTGGGCGCCTGGGCGCTGCTTGCCGCCGTTGTCATGGGGATCTTCGCGATCTTTGCGTTCAACCGCTGGGCCAAGGCGAAGCAGTACCACACCGGCTACCGCCCGCCAGGACGTCTCTACGGACTGCTGACGCTCGTCGTGCTGGTGTTCCTAGTGTTCCTGATCTTCCCGGCGCCGCTGAGCTTCGAGATCCCGGAACTGGGCCGCTTCAACCTGACGGGCGGCATTCAGGTCCCGCTGCCGCTGTTCTCGCTGTGGTTCGCGCTGACGACATACACGGCGGCCTTCATCGCAGAGAACGTGCGTGGCGGCATCAACTCCGTGTCGAAAGGCCAGACCGAGGCCGCAGCCTCGCTCGGGCTGAAACGCCCGACCATGCTGCGCCTCGTGATCATACCGCAAGCGATGCGCGTGATCATTCCGCCGACAATCAGCCAATACCTCAATCTCACCAAAAACTCGTCGCTGGCCGTCGCCGTTGCCTATGAGGAGCTGGTGAATCTGTGGGCCGGTATCGCGCTCAACCAGACCGGTCAGGCGCTGGTCATCATCGCAATGACGATCCTGGTCTACGAGACGCTGAGCCTGCTCACCTCGGGCATTCTCAACTGGTACAACCGGCGCGTGCAGGTGGTGGAGAGATAGGCCATGGCCGAAACAGGCGTTTTCGAGCGAAAGGAAAGCCGGCCGCCGCCCATTCGCCAGACAGGGGCCTGGGAATGGGCGCGTGAACATCTGTTCGGCACCGTGACGAACACGATTCTCACGCTGCTGGGGCTGTACCTGATTTATCTGCTCATCCCCCCGATCGTGCAGTGGGCGATCCTGGACGCCAACATTTCCGGCTCGAGCCGCGCGGTGTGCGAGGCGAACCCGGACGGCGCATGCTGGACCTTCATCAAGGTCCGCTTCACCCAGCTCATGTTCGGGCTCTACTTCGGCGCCAACCCGGAACAGGTCTGGCGGCCCACCCTGGCCTTCATCGTATTCGCCGCTTTGATCGCCTGGCTGACGCTTCCGCCCACGCCGTACAAGCCGCAGGTGGCGCTGTTCACGCTGATCGGCTTCCCGATCTTCACCTACGCCGTCGTGCAGGGTGAGTGGCTGGGCCTGCCGGCGGCGAATGTCGAGGAATGGGGCGGCTTCCTACTCACGCTGACCCTGGCGAGCGTGGGGATCGTGATGGCGCTGCCGATCGGTATCCTGCTGGCGCTGGGACGAAGATCCCAGCTTCCGATCATTCGCGCGATCTCGGTCATCTATATCGAGTTCTGGCGCGGCACGCCGCTTATCACCATTCTGTTCATGGCCTCGGTGATGCTGCCGCTGTTCTTCCCCTCGGAAGTCGACTTCAACAAGGTCGTGCGCGCCATGGTCGGCATTACGCTGTTCCAGTCGGCCTACACGGCCGAGGCCATCCGAGGTGGTCTGTCAGCCATCCCACGCGGGCAGTACGAGGCGGCGGACGCACTCGGGCTCGGCTACTGGCAGAAAATGATCTTCATCATCCTGCCCCAGGCATTGCGGATTTCGATCCCTGGTATCGTCAACACTTTCATCGCCCTTTTCAAGGATACCTCGCTGGTGTCGATCATCGGCCTGCTCGATCTGCTGAATATGGCGCAGACGGCAAGCCGCTCGATCGAGTGGAAGGGCTACGACTTCGAGGCTTATGTCTTTGCCGCGCTGATTTTCTTCATCTGTACCTATGGCATGTCGCGCTATAGCCAGTATATCGAGCGCAAGCTGGACAGGGAGACCCAACGCTAGGAGCCGACCGCATGGCACTTTCGCAAGACACCCGGCCCGAGGCCGATCACGCGCCCGAGCGCCGGCTCGACCGCCCGATCATCGAGATCAGCGGGCTGAACAAGTGGTTCGGTGACTTCCACGTGCTCAAGGACATCGACCTGACGGTGGGCACGGGCGAGCGCATCGTGGTCTGCGGCCCCTCCGGCTCGGGCAAGTCCACGCTGATCCGCTGCATCAACCGGCTGGAGGTGCATCAGGAAGGCACCATCACTGTCGACGGCATCGAGTTGAACGACGACCTCAAGAACATCGAGGACATCCGCAAGGAAGTCGGGATGGTGTTCCAGCACTTTAACCTTTTCCCGCACCTGACGGTCCTCGAAAACTGCACGCTCGCGCCGGTCTGGGTCCGCAAGATCCCCAAGAAGCAGGCCGAGGAGACCGCCCACAAATATCTGGAGCGTGTGCGCATTCCCGAGCAGGCAAACAAGTATCCCGGCCAGCTTTCCGGCGGCCAGCAGCAGCGCGTGGCCATCGCGCGGTCGCTGTGCATGCAACCGAAGATCATGTTGTTCGACGAGCCGACCTCCGCGCTCGACCCGGAAATGATCTCCGAGGTTCTCGACGTGATGATCGACCTCGCGGAAAGCGGCATGACCATGCTGGTCGTTACCCACGAGATGGAGTTCGCGCGCAAAGTCGCCGACCGGATCGTGTTCATGGATTTCGGCCAGATCGTCGAGGTTCAGCCGCCCGATGGCTTCTTCAACAACCCGAAGAGCGATCGCACCAAGCTGTTCCTTAGCCAGATCCTTGGGCATTGATCGGCGCGCGCCGGGAACGGAGACACCGTATGGACCGATTTGCGGGCAGCCATGCTGCTGGCGTGGCGCTCCGGCTGGCGATCATCTCGATCGTCGTGGGGATCGTGCTGCAGGCGCTCGACCTGAACCCACTCGACCTGGTCGAGAACATTCGCGCGCTGATCCGCTACGTCTCCGAGGTCGGGCTGGACGCGCTGGAGTGGCTGGGCACGCGGCTGCTGATCGGCGCGGTGGTTGTCGTGCCTATCTGGGCGGTGGTACAGATCTTCCGGCTCATCTTCCGGCGCACGAGCGACGGGCAATAGGCGTGTAGCTGGGGTGATCCCCCCTTGCGTCGCGGCCCTCGCCTGACTAATCTTAAAGCCAACGCAGCGACGCACCGAGCGTCATACTTCGCTGCGTTTCTCATCGGCCAGTGGGGAATAGTTTAATGGTAGAACAGCGGACTCTGACTCCGTAGGTCCTGGTTCGAATCCAGGTTCCCCAGCCAACTCTGGCTTCGCGCGCTCGCCTGCACTGCTCCCTCGGAGAACAAACCAATTTCCGGCAACCTCGGTCAGCCACCCCGGCGTCTCGTCGTTGGTCGCGTGCCCTCGAAACTGTTTGGCAGGTGACTTTGTGAACCACGGTCTCCCATACCGGTGAGGCGAAGGTGCAGGCAGCCCCAAAGAACGCTCACCAGGGCTCCCCTGCCCGTCTTACCATTGCTCGGCTATTTGCCAGCGTTGGCGATCGGCGCAGATGCTTGGCCGACCAGACGGCAGTGGATCAGCCCGCGCACTGAGTTCCCGGCCCATATCGCTTCAGCGCTGTCCAGATCCGCAAGCTTCACCAGACCTTCGCGGCATTTGCCCTCCGCGAGCAACTCGGCGCGCAGCACGCCCGGCAGCACACCGGAGGAAACCGGCGGCGTGATCAGCCCATCGCCAAAGTCGAAAAACAGGTTGGTGATCGTGCCCTCGCAAATCTCGTCGCGCTCATTGGCGAAGATGATTTCGTTCAGATGGGCCGGCAGCTCGCGGCGCGCGCGGTCATAGATTTCGCGCTTGGTCGTCTTGACGCGAAGCCATGGGTCGCCCGCACGCAGCCTGTGGTCAGACAAGGCGATGCGCCACGGGGTGGCGGGGGGCTCGCCCGCAAGCTCTGTCGCCTTCACCTCAATCTGGCCGCTCAGGTCGATTGTCAGCCGGACCCGCATGTGCGCGCCGGTCGCTGCGCGATGAAGGGCGGCGCGCACGGCCTCAGCCTCGAAAGGAATGCCGAACTGCTGGCAGGTCGCCGCGCAACGCGAAAGATGCCGCTCAAACCTGGCAAAGCCTGAGGCGCGGTCCCAGCGCATGGTCTCGATGACTTTCAGGTCTGCGGGAGGCCGAGCGCGAACCGTGTCTTCCATAGCGCCTCCTCATACTCGCTCTCCGCCGTGCTGTCTGCCACCACGCCGCCGCCGACATTCAGCACCACATCGTCATCGGCATAGTGCATCAGCGTGCGGATTGCGACATTGAAGCGTGCGCGGCCATCCGGGGCGAGCCAGCCGATCGCGCCGCAATAGGCTTCGCGCGGACCGATTTCGACATCCCGGATCGCCCGCATCGCCGCGATCTTCGGCGCGCCGGTCACCGAACCGCAGGGGAACAGGCTGGCGAACACGTCGCCAATGCCGGCGTCGGCCCGCAGCCGCGCCGCCACGCAGGAAATCATCTGGTGAACGGTCTGATAACTCTCGACCTTGAACAGCTTCGGCACGTGTACGGTCCCCGGCTCGGCGATGCGCGAGATATCATTGCGCAGCAGATCGACGATCATCAGGTTTTCGGCGCGGTTCTTCGGGTCCGTTTGAAGCTGTTCGCGCAGCGCTTCGTCTTCCGCGGCCGTCGTCCCGCGCGGCGCAGTCCCTTTCATCGGCACGGTCCTGATGATGCCGTCACGCGTGATCTCAAGGAACAGTTCCGGCGAGCGCGAAAGCAGGATCGGCGGGCCAAGGTCCACGTATGCCCCATGTGCCACCGGGTTTCGCCGCCTGAGAGCACCGTAGAGCCCCAGAGGCGTGCCCTCCAGGCGCATCCGCAGCCGCATTGTCAGGTTGACCTGATAATAATCACCCGCCGCGATTCCGACGCGAATGACATCAAAGGCGTCGGCGTAATCGCCGTCGGACCAGTCACAGACGGGGTCCCGGAGCATGGCCTCTCCCGCTTGATGGGCGATCGTCGGGTCGAGGTCCGCCGCCGGACCAGGGACATCAAAAACACCGAAGCGCAAGAGCGGCGTCCTCCGCTCAGAGGGCAACAGCTCGCAGAGACTCGGTTCCAGCACATAGCCAAGCTCATAGCTGGCGAAGCCTGCCAGCCAGCGGCCCGCGCGTTGCGCCTGCCCGATCGCCGTCAAAGCCGGGGCGACCTCCTCGGGCGTATTGGCCTCGATAATCCGCAGGGGGTCACGAAACAGTGCGGGCTGCGCGCCGGGCCCCTTATCAAACAGAATGAAAGGCGTCATGGGCTGGCCCGGCTATCCTTGCTCCCGTTAAGATAGGGCGCCTGATTGATGTCTTTCCGGAACAGGCGCACGCGTGAAGCGCCGTCCATTCCGACTGGATCGGAAATCGCTCGCATCTCTTAGCGACTTTCCGGAGATATGCTCTCGCTCATGCGCCAAACGGCCCTGCCCGCAGGTTTCGTGCCGAGCCAGTTCACCTCGTCTCAATAGTGAATTGCGCAGATGCTCGCAACAGCGAGGCGATACGGCCTCGAAGCAGGGCGTTGACGCTGCGATCCGGCTCGCCGGGCCCCTCATGAAGGATGCCGAAGGAGTCGGGCTGAGCGCCCCTTGTCACTTTCCTTTTTGACCGCGCCCCGGCCGATGACTAGGGGGCGCAGACGATGAAGCGATAGGTCGTGAACGTCTTGGGCGCATTCTGGAAAACCGTACCGTCCGCGATTGCGATCGTCGCGGCAGCGTCCGCGACACGGTAGGATCCTCGATACCGCAGATATGCTTGTCGCCGAACTCTCCTCCGGTGCGGCTGCAGGTCCACTGTGACGGGGCGCATGTGTCAGGCGCGTCGACGATCTCGGCTTCGGGGAAATCGGAGCCGGGCGGAGTGTCGACCTCAATCCGGATCGGACCGCGATAGGCTTCTTCCCGCGCAGTGGCAGTGAACTGGTAGAAGGAGCAGTTTGGCGGCGTGCAGCTTCCGGTGCCGGTGGGGTCGTAGTCCCATTCGTTCAGATCCTGGAACGACAGGCGCATGCGGTAGCAGGATCGGTATGGCTCTCGCTCGATCTTCTTGCCGTCGACCAACAGATAGGAGCAGTTCCGAACCCATGGATGGCGGACATTTTTGTTGGCGGTATACCACGAGGTCGTCGGCTTGATCGTCAGGTTCAGCGTCGCTGACTGGCCTTTGGCCAGCGAGATGTTCGGATATTTGCATTCGACCGGGTTGCTGCCGGTGCATGTCCAGGTCGTAGCGCTTTTTGGGAAGTAATCGTCCAGGACCCAGCCTTTGGGAAGTTCCTCCCGCAGCGTGATAGGGCCTTGGTAGGGCTGGTCTCCGCCCGGCGAGACAATGATGTCGTAGCCGCAGCGATGTTCAAACCGGCAACCAAAGCCCTCGGCTGAGAGAAGTAGCTCGGAAGAAGGCCCTTCTTTCTTCACCGTAAGGTTCGGCATGACCTCGACGCTGTCGCAGGCCTCCAGAACATCTTTGCCGGATGCGTCGTCAGCGGACGGCGTCAGCAGCCCGAGGAACTCATCGGTGATCTCACCGCTGGTGTCGGAAAAGACGGGGTTCTTCGTCTTGTAGTCGGCGAGGGCCTTCTTTTCCTGGTCGCTCAGTCGGTCGTCAGCTTCCGGGGTCGTCTGGTAGCCCTGGCTCGTGAGAAATCGCCGGACGAGCCACGCCCGGTCGCTTTGCGAAAGTTTCCCGGGGTCCGACTTCGTCAGGTGCAGTTCGCCGCAGTTCTCGATCTCGCCAGTCTTCGCGGTTGCGTCCAGGCTGGCCTTGGCCGTGAAGATGACGGTCTCGCCAGGCTCGATGTCCCGGCCATAGCAGAGGAATCGTCCATGTTCTGTCCAGGACGGTTCCTGCTGATGCGTGCGGCATTCCCATCCCGGCGCAGTTACCGATTCCACCTCCAGAGCGTCATCACCGACACCGGCGCCGCCGGGCCTGTCCCACAGCGTGAGCAGCCCGTCATAGGGCCCTTTGCCCTCGTTCTTCACGGTCACAATGAAATTGCAGGCCCCGCCCGCAGAGCATGTGCTGCTGTCGAAATGCTTGGCGATGGTCAGCTTAGGCTGGTTCGCGATCAGCACGTCGGCGCAAACGACCTTGGTCGATTTGCTCATTTCGCCCGTGGCCGGCGGGGGGAAGGAGACTAGGACGCAGTTCTGGACGGTCCCGAGGGGCTGGCTCGGCGGCACATCAAAGGCGATATCAAAACCGACACGATCGTCCTTGGTCAGTCCCTCCGCCGGCAGGTTGGGGTTCTTCGCGATGTCATAGGTGCATGTCGTGTTCCCGTCCTTGTCCGAGTCACACGACCACAGGCCCAGCCTGCCGCCCCCGGCGAAGGTCCAGTGCTTGGCCTTGGGAATGTCCGTCACGGAGAACGCGCCCTCGAAGGGGATGTCGGTGGTTCCCTCGATGACGATGATGAACCAGCAGGGCTTGCCGGGTTCGCAGGAATCGGTCGCCGCGCGCTTGCGCACGTTGATGTCCGGCTCGGGGATCGGTGGCACGCCCTCTGCGTCCGCACCGGGCGGCGGCGACGGCGCGGCGACATCCAGGACAACCGGGGTGCAATCCCGGTCATTGTCGCTTCGCTCATCCGCTTCCGGTGGACCCGTCTTGCCGCGAGCCTCGTCAATGGCGGCCCAGTCGATCTCGACGCAGTTCTCGCCGGCGACCGGGTCGACCGGTACGCCAGCCATGGGTTCGAGTTGAACCGAGAGCGTTTCGGACTCGCCGGGGGCAAGGTCGATCTGGCCGGAACAAGCGAAACCTCCCCCGGCTTGCTCGTCGCATGACCAGCCCTCGCTGATACCACCGTAGCTCCAGCCCCCCTTCGACGTGTCCGTGAAGCTGAACGGCCCCTGGTAGGGTTTGACGCCCTGGTTTGTGATGGTCACGACGAACGGACAGGGCTTGAGCGGAGCACAGACGTACAGCGGCGCGGCGCCCGGTGCGGCGGCCTGCGCGGAATGCGGCGGGTCTTTCGTGATCCTTAAATCGTAACCGACGCTTTCGGGGCCGATGACCATGCCTTCGCCGGTCGGGGCGACAGGCGGTGCCCCGGGTGGCGGTTCAGGGGCCGGCGCGGGCGTCAGTTCGACCTCCGCGCAGGCGCTGTCATTCGTGGCGTCGTGGTCCTGCTCGATCTGGGTCCAGTCGATAGCGACACAGTTACGGGCGCGCCCCTCATGCGCGCCCGTCTGCCGTGGTATCAGCGTGACATTCAGGCTTTCCACCTCGCCCGGCTTCAGCGTGATATCGCGCCAGCAGGACACGAGCGGCCCGCCGCCTGCCGTGGTGAGGCACCACCAACCCGTGTCGAGACCGCCAAAGCGCCAGCCCTCGGGCATCGTCTCGCTAATCCGGAACGGGCCGCTGTACTCCACTGACCCCCTGTTGGCGATCTCCACCGTGAATGAGCACGGTACGCCGGGGGTGCAGGTTGGGTTGCCGGCCATCTTGCGCATCGCGAGATCGCGGCCATCGACGGGCTCTTTCGCCTCGGCGGGACCAAAGGCAATCGGCGCGCATCCCTCGTCATTCGTCGGGTCGTCATCCTCGGCGCCCATGGGGAATTCCAGAACGGCGCAGTTATCCCACTGGCCGGACACTTGTGCGGGCGGTACCACCAGTTCGATTGTCACCGCACCCGACTCGCCCGGGCTCAGGTCAGGATCAGGATGCATGCAAGACACCGCGGAACCATCCTGTTGGCATTCCCATGCCGAGCCCGCCGGCCCCCAGGCGGCCAGTGTCCATCCGTTGGCGAGCACGTCCGAGATCATGATCGGATCGGTGTAGGGCTGGTCGCCCGTGTTGGTCACGATGATGACGAAAGGGCATTTGCCCCCGGGAACACAGGGGGCCGGAATCGCCTTTTGAACGGACAGGTCGACAGGCGGCACGTCGTCGGGAACGGGCAGAGGCTCGGGCCACCACGGTTCTTCCACGACGCCTTCGGGGATACCCCAATCGACAAGCGGCGGCTCCGCCTCAGCAACCGCGACCGCGCCCGGGTAGGGACGGTAGAACGCGACATCGCCGATCCGGCTGGTGTCGTCGCGCTCGCCAGTGATCAGGATTGGCAGAACCGGGGTTTGAGGCTCGATCATGTATGACTGATCCGGCCCCTCGGGAGGATAGGCGGGACCGATCGTCGGATAAGGCTCGCTGGCAGCCTCCGGTGCGACCGCGTCCAGGGCTTCAACGGGTGTGGCCTGCAAGCCGTCGACTTGCGTGCGCTCCGTGCGCTGGCCGGTCTCCGGGTCGCGGCACGGGGCTTCCGGGGTGCAAAGGGCATCGCCGGTCATCCAGACCATCGCCTCGGGCCGGTCGGTGTCGATATCGCCGTCTTCCGTATAACCGAAACCGAAATCCACGCCGCCGGCGGCATTGGCGCGAATATGGGGCGGGCCCAGCCGCGCCCGGTCGTAGTAGCCGACGTCATAGCGGCCGGCGGGCTGCCAGACGCCGTCTTCGTCCTGTGCGTAGCGCAGCACGCGCGCGCCATGCGGGTGCGTGAACGCCGCCCGCGCATCAAGGCCGAGATTGCGCAGCCCGCCGCGCTCGGCAAGCAGCATGATGCTCGCATCCCTTGCGCGTGAAAAGGCGATATCCGAGACGGGATGGCTCACACCGAAAGCGTCAACATCCCTTTCCTGGGCGAAGAATGCCGGCAGGGCGAATTCCCGGCGGATGTCGTCCAGATCGAAGCCGCCATCTGCGGATATGGCCACGGACCAGATGGTGTTGAGGGTTTCTTCCGCGCTTGCCGCTTCGAAATCCTCGCTGCCCAGCGGCTGGCTCGACCAGACGCTGTAGTAGAGCCGAACCTCACCGGTCTCCGGATCCTGGTGAACGCCCACGCCCCAGACGCGCCGCCGGAAATCCGCCACGTTCCAGCACGCCGGCGTCTTGGAAAAGTCGCCGAGGGGACAGCCCTCCACGCGTGCTGCGCTTTCAGGATCGAAGGCAACTGGTGCAAGGGCGTCAGACCGACCCGTTCTGGCGTCGACGAAATTTCTTCGGGCATTCACGCCGTGGTCGTACCGCCCGATGATTTCGCCCGCCATATCGAGGCGGTGGATATATCCGGTCTCCAGGTCAGAAACGTAAAACTGGTGGTTCCAGGGGTCGAAGGCGATGTTGCCGAGCGCCGCGCCCGTGTTCTCCCGCCCATCGGCCGTGATCTGCGCGAAAACCTCCGGCGCGTAGCCCTCGTCCGCATTCAGCTTCCATACGGTGCCGGGCCCGGCGTCCCGGCCCCACATACCGGGCATCCAGTCGGTGCCATCGGCCGTGCGATGCAGCCCGAACGCCGAAGTCGCCGTCAGATACAGATTGGCTGGATCCGCATCATCGTAAGCGATCCCGAAAACCTGGCCAATTTCGCCTGCGGTCACGCCAAGTGGAACCTCGTCGACTGCGAGACTCTGGCCCTGCGCCGGGCCACCCAGTTCACTCACATCGAGCAGTTTGACGACAGAGCCCCTGACATCGAGAACACGTCTCGGCTCGCCCGTCTCGGCGGTTTCAGTCGTGACGCCTGAGAACTGCGTTACGATCGCAGTCCCTTCGCTGACCTCCGGCCCTTGGGCGTGGGCCATCGTTCCGAAAAGGAACAGGCAGATCAGGCTGGTCAGGACGGTTTGCAAGGCGCGCGAAGGCATCGTGGAATTTCCGGGGGTCACTGTTTTTCAGTGACCATAGCCGGACATGAGCGTCTGCCTAATTGATAAGAATCAACATGGCCGACCAAACGCGCGACGACTGCGCTTTCTATGCCTTCACTGCCAAAAACCCTGCGAGAATCTCGCTCGTTTTTTCGCCAGGAAATACCGAATGCTTTCGGTCAAAATTTATCCCGATCCACGACCGCTGAAATTCCTCTCCCTGGCGAAGGAGAAATCGTGGATTCATCGGTCTTGTGTCGCCGATTTGATCGTTGTGAATGCCGCTTCCCAACGCGCTGGCATGATCCAAATTGAAATGGCGCATCAGGAAGGCCAATCATGTTTCAGAACTTCTTCACGATCTTGCCAGGCCGAGCGTTTCTCCTAGCCGCCATCTTGGCCTTGTCGGCACTCGTGCCGGACACGCTTCACGCCGCTGAACGCATCGCGCTACAAGCATCAGATGGGACCTATATCCGTGCGGGGGTCACTAAGAACACACTGTTGGCAACCGGCAGCCCGCATATCAAAGGCTGGGAGACCTTCACGCTGATTCGGCTCTCCGACGGAAAGATTGCCCTAAGATCCGAACAGAACGGCAAATATGTACGCGCCGGCGTCGGGCAGAACAGCCTGTTGGCGGCCGTCAGTTCGCGTATTGGTGGCTGGGAGCAATTCGAGTTCGTTGGAAGCGGGAATACCGTCGCGCTCAAGTCAGTGCAGAGTGGAAAATGCGTTCGCGCCACGGAACAGGGCTATCTCTCCGCTACGGCGCGCGAATGTATCGACGCAGAGCCAAAGCTCAGTATCGTGCTCCTGCCATGAGGCGTTTCAACCGGGTTTGGCACGGGCCGTTTCGGTTCGCCCCGTGCCCGGCCAGATATGCAGAATGAGCGCCGCGGATTTACCTGCTCCGCGACCCTGTCGGAGGCACTTGATCGGCGTGTTGGCCTCCGGGCACCGCCAGCCGGCGCTGACCTGATCAATTGGCTTCATTGCCGGTCGGGCACGAAGCGCGTCCAGCCCCCCAGCACGGCAGCGCCGTCTGTTATCGTGATTTCCGCGATGTACCGGTACGTCCCCAGGACCCGGCCTTGCGCGTAATACTGCCCGCGAAACCGGGCAAGCAGAGTGTTTGCATCTTTCCATTCAACTGCATCAATCCAGTAACGATCAAGCGTCTCATAACTCGCCTGTTTGTCGAGCCTTTCGATGTCGGCTACAGCTTGGTCGCGGAGCCGGCTTTCCAGGTCATCTTCCGGTTTCCGGACGGCCTCGCCGTCTGACGTTGACAAGACCCAGAGATAGTCGCCGGAATTGGCCCGCCTGTTGTTGACGGCGACCCACCGTTCATCGGGACTCCAGAGAACGTCGAGGAGATACCCGAACGTGCGATGTTCGCGGAGCAACGATCCTTCGCGGCGGAGCTGGAGCAGCGTGAAGGTCCGCGGAGAGCTTTTTTCCTCTGCCGCCTGAGACGGGATGCGGACAGTGTAGGTGCCCGAGGGTGAGGCAGAGGTGCGGGCCTGGGTGTCTCCACGACTCAGCAAAATCCAACAGCAAACAGCCACGAACAGACAGTGCGGCAATGCTGCCGGTCTAACGAGCGCAGCCGTTCGCATCACTGTCGCCTTTTCTCTGCAGGCAATCGAATAGACCGCTGAGTATGCGCTGTTTCATCCATAGCTGCAAACCGGTGTTGTGCGTCAGTTGAAGGTAAGGAGGCGGGGGCAACCGGCCCTCTCAGAGCAGCCTTTGACAAATCTCAGGATGATGGCTTGGCGAAAATACCGCAGACGCTCCGGCCACTTGCCCTGGTCCGACACACAATGCTCAACCACAAGGCTCGCTGGGTGCTGGAAAAGGGGCGTCGCTGCTGCTCGGTCTTGGATTCCTTGGAAAGCAACAAACACCGAGACTCCCCTTCGGACAGACATGTCAGAGCGCTGCCTACCGAATCACGGTGTCCTCTTCGAACATCATGCGCATTTAGGGCTGAATCTTTCCGCCCCGCCGTTCAAGGGCGGGCGTGCTCCCCCCTGGTCGGTCACGCCAGTTCCACCCGGGCTCACAACCTAACCCCATTGAGTTTATTGGCGACCCCGGGACGACTCGAACCTCCGACCTACTGATTAAAAGTCTTATCCAAAACCGCACCAAGTCCTCTCATACGGTCACAAAAGCTTGGTTTTTCAGGCGGATCGGTATCACGCGTGATCCCATCCGTTGCGAAAAAATCTCCGACCAATGTGTGACCACAGCTACGGCCCGTGACCAGTGTGTGACCAGAAAACGGGCCCGGAACGAGAGGAAAAATGGCAACTGCAACGCTGACCAGAAAACGCATCCAGATCGCCAAGCCCGGCGACGTGCTCAAGGATGAGAAGGTGCCGGGTCTCCAGTTGCGCTGCTTCGAGAAGCGCAAGGCATGGTACTTCCTCTATCGCACAAAGGACGGGAAGCAGCGCAGGCCGAAGATCGGCGGCTATCCCGCTTTCTCGCTGGAGGATGCGCGCCGCGTCGCGCGCAAGATGCGCGAGCAGGTCGCGCTCGGCAATGATCCAGCAGAGAAGCGCCCAACCGAGCGCCCGGCGACGGTCGCCGATCTTGCGCAGCGTTACCTGAACGAATGGGCGTACCGCAGGAAAAAGAAAGGCTCGGCAGACGAGGACGCGCGGCTGATCGACACCTACATCAAGCCCGCGCTTGGCAAGAAGCCGGTGGCGGATGTGACGCTGGAGGATGTCGAGCGCGTGCTGGAGCGGATCACCAACGGCGACATGCCCGGCCAGCGCAAGCCCGCGCCGATCATGGCGAATCGTGTGCGCGCCCTGCTTCACAAGATGTTCAATCTGGCGGAGACGCGGTTTCGGCTCCGGCCCCAGCACACCAATCCGGTGCGCGGCACGATCCGCAACCGCGAGCGTCCACGGCGTCGGCACCTGACCGCTGCCGAGTTCCCGCGCTTCCGCGAGGCTGTGGACGAACTGGCCGCAGTCTATCCGGCGCGCGTTGCCGCGATCTTGACAATCCTGTTCACTGGCGCGCGCGTGAACGAGATCGTGCGGGCGCGCCACGAGCAGCTAGACGGCGATCGCATCTGGCTTGACGATCACAAAACGGCTGGCACCATAGGCGACAAGCCGGTGGTGATCCCGAAAAAGGCCCGCGCGCTGATGCAGCGTTACCGCGTCACGGACAGCCCGTACATCTTCGGCGGCTATGACCTACGGCCCGCGTGGGAAAAGCTGCGCGCGGCCATCGACGCGCGAGACCTCCAGCTTCGTGATCTGCGCCGGTCCTTCGCGTCCGTGGCGCTGTCCAATGGCGTCACGCTCGATCAAGTCGGCAAGCTGTTCGGCCACACCTCGACGCAGACCACGCAGGGCTACGCCTGGATGATGGAAGGCCAGTCGAAGGACGTGGCCGAGCGCACGGCTGAGGCGATGGAAATGCTGATGGAGGGGTGACCTTTCATACCCACACGATGTGAATGAAATATCGGTGGAGATGCAAAGCCGCCATAGCCTTTAAAGGCGGCCGTTCCTCCTCAAATCAACCTCATCTTCGGATAAAGTATCTGTTTCAGAGGTTTCAGCTCGAAGACCAACGAAAGGCGTTTTATTCCGAAGTCTGCCAAGATTGGCAGGCGGGCGCGTCGAGTGACCACTTCCGTTCCCTGGCGGCGTGCAATCCGACAAGGGAGCAAGAGCCGCTCGGCCCCGGCTTGCGCTCTGGGATGGCTGGGTGATCGGCGCGCTTGATGGAACCCTCGGCGAAAATCGGGATTCACGCCGCGCATGGCATTCGCTCCGGCGGGGTGGCTTTGGCAATGCCCGGGTGGGCGCGTATCTGAACCGGCTGGGCCTGTTGCGCATAGACGGGGCGTTCGTGGTGACACGGTTGATGGCTAGGTGCTGCGCTCGCGCGGCGCGATCAATCACTGATCCTTGCTCTGCGCGGCGATGACCTGGCGGAGGATGTCGCGCTGGGCTTCGCGCGGCATGTCGTCCAGCGGCGTGTCGATGCCGTTGGCCGTGAGGATCTCGGCGAGCTTGGCGCGAACCTGCGGGTTGGCGAGCATCTGATCGAGTTGCGCGTCGCTCGGGCCGGCGGGCTGCGCAGGCCGTTGCCGTTCGCGCTGCTGGAGGACGGCGGCGTAAGCGTCGTGGACGCGCCAGGCGGCGTCGGCCTTGCGGTGGTAGGAGGCAGCAGCGGCCTGCAGGCGGTCGAGGTCGGGGCGCAGGTCGTCAAAGCCGCCCGTCTCGATCAGCTCGGCAAGGTCGGGCAGCAGACCCCACCAGCCTTTCTCGCCGATCAGGCGGATGGCCTCGGCCAGCGCTGTGCGGGCGATCTCCGGCGCGCGTTCGGCCAGGGCGAGGCGCGCGCTGACAAGGGCGATATCGGCCTCGCGGCGCTTCAGGCCAGTAGCCTTGATGAGGGCGGCCGCCGCTTCAAGCGCGGAGTGAGCGTTAAGCGATGGCCGCTGATCGGGGCCGTCGGGCGGCAGGGTGAGCCATTGCAGCGCTTCTTCGATGCGCGCGTCGATGAGGTAGAGGCGCATCTCGCTGCGGGTGGCGGCGTCGAGCACGGCGCGCAGGTCGGCGCGGGCAGCGTCGGGGTTGCCGGACTGGCGGTGGAAGGCGGCGCGCGCGAGCAGCCCACGCACGATGTTTTCTCCGAGCCCCGCGTTGCGCAGGCCGTCGACCGCGGCGTCGAGCCGGGCGCGGCCCTTGTCGCGGTGCGCATCGGCGTCAGCCCCCGTCCCGCGCGCCAGCGCGGCATGGGCGCAGCCCTGCGACAGAGTGTCGAGCGCGATGTCCAGTAGCGACCCCTGACCGGTTTTCGCGTACAGTTCGAGCGACCAAGTGGCGCGCGCGTGCGACAGACTGGCCACAAAGGCGTCGATGAACTCCAGCCCGATCATCGAGGACCGCGACAGGCGCGACTGCAGGAAGTCGAGGTTGTGATGTAATCGCGGGAAGAACGGCCGGCTCACGATCCCGGTGCGGCCGAACTCGTCCGCGTCGAGTACGCTGACGATGGACACGCCGAACCCCTCGGCCACCAGCCGGCAGGCGGCGCCGAACTGGCGCGTTTCCATCCCGGTCGCGAGTGTCACGCCAAATTGCTGGAACGCGGTCTGCACCGACTGGAAGAAGGGGTCGTCGGCCTTGGTGTGGATCACGCGCTCATGGCGCAGGTCGGTAGGCACGATCTCGTCCTGCGCGGCCAGCGGGTGGCCGGGCGGCAGGATGCAGACCGTGCGCACCGGGATACGCCGCGCATGCACTGCAGGGTGGCCGGGGAAGTCCGCGGTCAGGCCAACGTCGCATTTCTCCGCGATAATCCAGTCCAGGATACGCTCGGGCCGGTCGGGTTCCAGCGTGACCTGCACCTGCGGCTGCGACTTGAAAAAACTGGCCAATACCCCGGGCAGATGCGTCGTCGCGAACCCCGGCAGGCAATGCGCAACTGCCCGGCGCGCTGTTCGAGGATGTCGCGGTGGAGCTGCTCGAACCTCGCCACCGTGTCAAGGACGCGGCCCGCCTCGGTCAGAAGCAACCGTGCCTCGGGCGTCGGCTCGGCCACGCCGGCGGCGCGGTTGAATAGCTTCAGCCCCGTTGCCTATGCCAGCGAATTCACAAGTCGGCTCACCGCAGGCTGCGAAATCCTCAGGAGCCCGGCAGCGCGCGTGTAGCTTCCGGTCTGGGCCACCGCCTGGAACGCCTCAAGCTGGCGCAGGCGCACCTCGGCGCCCAGGTCGGCGCGGTCGTCCATGCTTTCTCTCCAACACTTTCTGCATAACATCTTGTTATAGTTTATGTCATCAAACCTTCATTTGAAACATAGCTGGAGCGGCGCTACTCAGTCACGCGACTCCCTAGGCTCCTCATACCGATCCACCCGGAGGAGTCCATTCATGAAACAGACCTTTTCCGCGACGACCCGGAGGAGACCATTCATGAAACAGACCTTTTCCGCGACGGCCATCGCCGCGCTGATGGCGCTGGGCGCCAGCCCCGTCGCCGCGCAGACCGAAATCCAGTTCTGGCACGCCATGGGCGGTGCCCTCGGCGAGAAGGTTGAGGAAATCGCCACCGGCTTCAACGAGTCCCAGGATGAGTTTAAGGTGGTGCCGATCTACAAGGGTAATTACACCGAGACCATGACCGCTGCGATCGCCGCCTTCCGCGCTGGCGAACAGCCCCACATCGTGCAGGTCTTCGAGGTGGGCACCGCCACCATGATGGCCGCCGAAGGCGCCGTGAAGCCGGTTCACGCGCTCATGGAAGACGCTGACATCGACTGGAACGCCGACGCCTATCTCCCTGCCGTACGCTCCTACTACTCCACGCCTGAGGGAGAGCTGCTGTCGCTGCCGTTCAACAGCTCCACCCCGGTGCTGTGGTACAATGCCGACCTGCTGGAACAGGCCGGGATCGAAGAGGTGCCGAGCACCTGGGACGAGATGTTCGCCGCCGGCGAGGCCCTGCAGCAAATCGGCCACGACTGCGCTTTCTCCTTCGGCTGGCAGTCGTGGGTGATGATCGAGAACTATCTGGCTTGGCACAACGAGCCGATTGGCACGAAGCAGAACGGCTTTGCTGGGCTCGACACCGAGTTGGTCATCGACGAGTCGGAAAGCCTGACGAACCTGCTGCAGCGCATCGCCGACAGCACTGAGGACGGCACGTTCGAATATGGCGGCCGCCGCGGCGACTCGCTGTCGCTGTTCACCAGTGGTGAGTGCGCGATGTGGATGAACTCCTCGGCCTACTACGCCTCGATCAAGGACCAGGCGGAGTTTGCGTTCGGCCAGACGATGCTGCCGCTAAACACCGAGGCCGCTGAAGAGCCGCAGAACTCAATCATCGGCGGCGCGACGCTATGGGTGCTCGAAGGCCACGACGACAGCGAGTACCAGGGCGTGGCTGAGTTCTTCGACTACATGTCGCGGCCCGAGGTGCAGGCTGACTGGCACCAGTCTTCTGGCTATGTGCCGATCACAACGGCCGCTTACGAATTGAGCAAGGAACAGGGCTTCTACAAGGAAGAGCCTGGCACCGACACCGCCATCAAGCAGCTGTCGTTGAACGAGCCGACCGCGAATTCGCGCGGACTGCGCTTCGGCAACTTCGTCCAGATCCGCGACATCATTAACGAGGAGCTGGAAGACCTGTGGGCCGGCAACCAGAGCGCTGCCGAGGCGCTGGAGAACGCCGCCGACCGCGGTAACGACCTGCTGCGCGAGTTCGAGGACGCCAACTCCTGAGCCGACAGGCCAGTCACGGGGCGGGCTGGCGCGGCCCGCCCCTAAGACTCCCAGAGGCTGCCCTTGCGCATCAAAAAAGTCACCTTCCGTCACCGCTGGCTGCCCTACCTGCTGGTCGCCCCCCAGATTGCGATCACTCTGGTTTTTTTCATTTGGCCGGCCAGCCAGGCGCTTTACCAGTCGGTGCTGCGGCAGGATGCCTTCGGGTTGAAGACCGAGTTCGTCGGCCTGGCAAACTTCGCAAAGCTGTTCAACGACCCGCTCTACCTGGAAAGCTTCGTCACCACCGTCACCTACAGCGCGATGGTCGCGGGGTTATCGATGGGCGTGGCCCTCGTGCTGGCAGTGATGGCCGACCGCGTGGTCCGGCAGGCGACCACCTATCGCACGCTGTTGATCTGGCCCTACGCCGTGGCGCCCGCGGTGGCGGGCGTGCTGTGGTGGTTCCTGTTCAACCCCACCGTCGGCATCGCAGCCTACGCGCTCGACGCGATGGGCTACGACTGGAACCATTACCAGGACGGCGGCGACGCGATGATGCTGATCGTGATTGCCGCGGCCTGGCGTCAGGTCAGTTATAACTTCCTGTTCTTCCTTGCCGGACTGCAGGCGATCCCCCGCTCGCTGACCGAAGCGGCGGCGATTGACGGCGCGGGTCCGCTCAAGCGGTTCTGGACGATCCAGCTGCCGCTGCTGTCGCCCACCGCCTTCTTCCTGTTAGTCGTCAACGTGGTCTACGCCTTCTTTGAAACCTTCGGGATCGTGCATGCCACCACCTCGGGCGGCCCGGGCAACGACACGGTGATCCTCGTCTACAAGGTCTGGCGGGACGCCTTCGAGGGCCTCAACCTCGGCTCGTCGGCGGCACAGTCGGTGATCCTGATGGGCATCGTCATCGCGCTCACGGCGATCCAGTTCCGCTATATCGAGCGCAAGGTGGAATACTGATGGTTGAACGCCGCCCGCTCCTGAACGTCCTGCAGCATGCCGTGCTGATCTTGGGCGCGGCGCTCTTCGTCTTCCCGATCTATCTGGCCTTTGTGGCTTCTACCCATACCGCTCAGGAAGTGAATTCCGGCATCCCGCTGCTGCCTGGGGCTGAGATGCTGAGCAACTACGCGCAGGTTCTGGGCGAGGGGATATCCACCGCCGGCGCACCGCCGCTATGGCTGATGCTGATGAACTCCACCGTGATGGCGCTGTCGATCACCATCGGCAAGATCGCCATCTCGCTATTGTCGGCCTTCGCAATCGTCTATTTCCGCTTTCCCTTCCGCTTGCTGGCGTTCTGGACGATCTTCATCACGCTGATGCTGCCGGTCGAGGTGCGCATCCTGCCCACGTACGAGGTCGTGGCGCAGCTGGGGATGCTCAACAGCTATGCCGGCCTATCTATCCCGCTGATCGCCTCGGCCACCGCGACTTTCCTTTTCCGGCAGTTCTTCATGACCGTGCCGGACGAGCTGACCGAGGCCGCCCGTATCGACGGCGCCGGCCCGATGAAATTCTTCCGCGATATCCTCTTGCCGCTGTCGCGGACCAACATCGCCGCGCTGTTCGTGATTTTGTTTATCTATGGTTGGAACCAGTACCTCTGGCCGCTGCTCGTGACCACCGACGAAAGTTACTACACCATCGTGATGGGCATCCAGCGCATGGCCAATGCCGGAGAGGAGACGCCGCAATGGCACCTCATAATGGCCACGGCGATCCTGGCGCTGCTGCCGCCAGTGGTGGTGATTCTTGGGATGCAGCGCCTGTTCGTGCGCGGTCTGGTGGAAGTGGAGAAATAAAAACACCATGGCCGATATTCGTATCGAGAACGTGCGGAAGACTTATGCCGGCGGCGTGGACGCTATCCGCGGCGTATCGCTCGGGATCGAGGACGGCGAATTCTGCGTTCTGGTCGGACCCTCAGGCTGCGGCAAGTCCACTCTATTGCGCATGATCGCAGGGCTGGAGCACATCACCGAGGGCACGGTTGCTATCGGCGGGCGTCGCGTCAACGAGCTGGAGCCGGCGGAGCGTGACATCGCCATGGTGTTTCAGAACTACGCGCTGTATCCGCATATGTCGGTTTTCGACAACATGGCCTACGGGCTGAAGAACCGCGGCATGGCGCCGGCCGAAATCCGTCGCCTCGTGAACGAGGCGGCGGAGACGCTGGGGCTGTCAGACTACCTCGCGCGCAAACCGCGGCAGCTGTCGGGCGGCCAGCGCCAGCGTGTGGCGATGGGCCGGGCGATCGTGCGCGACCCGGCGGCTTTCCTGTTCGACGAGCCGCTGTCGAACCTCGACGCCAAGCTGCGCGTCAAGACGCGGGTGGAGATCCGCGACCTTCAGCAACGGTTGGGAACGACCTCTATTTACGTGACCCACGACCAGCAAGAGGCAATGACGCTGGCCGACAGGCTGGTGGTGATGAACGCGGGCCGGATCGAACAGATCGGCCCGCCAATGGAGGTCTACTCGCAGCCCGCTTCGCTGTTCGTGGCGGGTTTCATCGGCTCGCCGCCGATGAACATACTGTCGCCCGGGGCCGGCGCCGTCCTGGCCGAGGCCGTCGGGCTAGATTGCTTGGCCGGACGCGCCCTCGTCGGCGTGCGCCCCGAAGCATTGTACGCCGAGCCGGACGGCCCGCTTACGATGACCGTCCGCGTGGTCGAACGGCTCGGGGCGACGGCCAACGTGCACGGCTTGCTGGACGACGGCGAGACCGAGGTGATCGCCAGCCTCGCCGGCAACGAGCTGCCAGGGCCGGGCGACACCCTGCACCTCGGCGTGGATCCTGCCCATCTGCATTTGTTCAGTCGCGCCGATGGCCAGCGCCTGACATGAGCGGCAGTGCGCTCGCGCCCAGCCGCACGCTGGTCATCGGGCACCGCGGATCGCGCGGCACGCGGCCCGAGAACACGCTCGCGGCGGTGGATGACGCATTGACCGCCGGCGCCGATTTGGTGGAAATCGATGTGCAGTTGACCGCCGACGGCGTCCCCGTCGTCGTGCATGACCCCGTGCTCTCAAGCGACTTGGCGCGCGCGCCCGGCGGTGCCTGGGTAGCCGACAACGCTCCCAGGGTGGCCGATCTGACATGGGCGGAGATTGCGCGGTTTGATGTCGGCACCGCCCGGCCAGGTTCAGCCATTGCGCGTACCTTTTTCAGCCAATCCCCGTGCCCCGGCGCGCGGGTGCCGCGGTTGGCCGAGGTGCTTGAGCACATGGCGGATGGTCATGCCGGCCTGCTCATCGAGATCAAGAGCGACGCCGAGCGGCTCGCCCCCGGCGGGCCACCCGCGGCCCTGGCCGCGGCCGTGCTGGGCGAGGTCGCCGTGCAGCCCGACGCGCCCGGCGTGATCTACCAGTCATTCGACTGGCGCGTGCTGCGCGAAATCCGTGCGGTCCGGCCCGGCGCCCGCCTGTCGGCGCTGACCGCCGAGGCGCCTGGCCGCGAAGCGGCCCGCACGGTCTACGGCGGCTCGCCATGGCTTGCAGGGCTGGTGCGGTCCGCGGGCGGGCAGGGCGAACTGCTTGACGGGGCGGCGGCGCTGGGCTGCGAGATCTGGGCGCCGTTCTGGGGCGATCTGACCCGGTCGCGCGTGGCCGCTGCAAGGGCGCACGGCTTCGCCGTCTTCGCCTGGACGGTCAACGATATCTTCACCGCCCGGCGCCTGGCCGGCTGGGGCGTCGACGGGATCATAACCGACTACCCTGCCGCGATGGTCGCCGGGTTGGGCAACTAGGGTCTTTTGAGATTTAGGATTCACAAATCGCGCGAACAGTGATTCGTGCTTCCAAAACGCGGGAGGCATGAATGGACCAGAGCAGATTTATCATCACGGACGCACAGTGGGAGAAGATCGAGCCGCATTGCCGGGGGCGCAAGCAGGATCCCGGGCGCACGGGGAGCGATCCGCGGCTGTTTCTCGAAGCCGTGTTCTGGATTGCGCGAACCGGCGCGCAGTGGCGCGATCTCCCGCCGAAATTCGGCAAGTGGAACACGATCTACCGGCGTTTTCGGGACTGGTCGCGTGCGGGCGCGTTCGACATGATATTCAATGCTTTAAGCGATGAGCCCGATATGGAAGTGGCGATGATCGATGGCACGATCGTTAAGGTTCACCGCCACGGACAAGGCTCAAAAGGGGGACTCAAGCTCAGGCGATAGGCAAATCGAAAGGCGGATGGACGACGAAAATCCTCGCGCTGACCGACGCGCTTGGCAACCTTGTGCGGTTCATTCTCCTGCCCGGCCACCGCTATGACACGGTTGGCGTCGCGCCGCTGATCCGGGGGCTTCGCTTCGACGCCTTGCTCGCTGACAAGGCGTTCGATAGCAGTTGGATCATCGATGAGATGAATGAGCGGGGCGCGGGGATTTGCATCTCCCAGCGCCCCCAGCGCAAGACCCCGCTGGAGATCGACGGCGACATGTATACGTGGCGTCACCTGATTGAGAATTTTTTCTGCAAACTCAGGGAGTTCAAACGTATCGCCATGCGCAGCGACAAGACCGACACCAGCTTCGCCGCGATGATTAGCGCCTGCGCAGCGATCATCAATAGCCGGTGATTCTCAACAGACCCCAGAGCGCTCAGACCCTATGCGTTGTGACGTGCAAATGAGGAGCGGGAGCTTAGCACAAATAATCGAAGCCTGGCCGGGGAAAAGCGCTCACGAAGATGGCGGCATTTCGCAGCCTGCTGTGTACCATATGCTGGATGTGGCGGCGGTCGCCGAGCGCCTGATCGCTCCGGAGTCATTCCGTGAACCTGTTCGGCAGGCACTGATCTTGCTGGCTGCCCTTCATGACCTGGGGAAAATCAGCGCTGCCTTTCGGGCCATGCTCCGTCACGCCCAGCCGCAAGTTGCGGGACGGCACTGGGAAGTCACCGAAGCCTTCCTCCGCTTGCATGACGATCTGTTAGCACCGACGCTGGGCAGCGACCAGTTTGCCCGCTACGAGCTCTATGCTGCCACAGCTGGCCATCACGGCCGTCCGCCATCGCGAGATCTGCACCTGAACCGGCGGAATACGGGTCCCGGCGGCGAGTGGAAGGCGATGATCGATGCCGCGGGAGAGACCGCTGTTGCAGATGCGGCTGAGGTCATCCGGGCTTTCACTGAGCTTTGGCCGGACGCATGTCTTGGCAGTATGACCTCAGAACAGGCGCGTCGACTTTCTTGGCGCCTTGCTGGTCTCGTTACAACAGCAGACTGGATCGGCTCGAACCCCGCTTGGTTTCCTCCTAGTGCACCAGGCCCATTGCCTGCCGCCTATCTCGCCGAAACCAGAGAGCGCGCCGCCGATGCGATCGGCAAGGCCGGTATTGTCGCGCCGCCTGCGGCATCCGTGCGGCCATTCAATTTTGCCTTGCGCTCAATGCAGACCGCTTGTGAGCAGGTGGAATTGCCTTCAGGCCCGATGCTGGCACTGATCGAGGACGAGACCGGATCCGGCAAAACTGAAGCGGGCATCATCCTCGCGCAGCGCATGCTCCTTGAGGGAAAAGCGGAAGGCCTTTACTTCGCGCTGCCGACAATGGCGACAGCTGACGCCATGTTCGGCCGGGTTGCCGACGTCCTGAAATGTCTCTACGACACGGCCCCCAGCCTATCGCTGGCGCACGGTCGGTCGGGGCTTCATGAAGGCTTCCGAGAGCTTGCGCTGGCGCGTGACCGCAACCCGGACGAGCCAGGGCCAACTGAGTGGCTTCTCGATAGTCGCCGCAAGGCGCTGCTCGCCGATGTCGGGGTGGGAACCGTCGATCAAGCGCTTCTCGCAGTCGTCCGGGCGAAGTATGCGCCGCTACGCCAGTTCGGCCTTTCCCGGAAGATCTTGGTGGTCGATGAAGCGCATGAGATGGGCGACCCCTATATGGGCGAACTGCTGTCAGCGCTCTTGCATCTGCACGCGGCACAAGGTGGCTCCGCGATTCTCATGTCGGCGACACTCCCCCTGGAGCTCCGCTCTCGATTGGTGGCGGCATTTGAGACGGGCGCGGGGCGGGAAGCGCCCGCGATTGAGAACTCAGCCTATCCAGCGCTCACAGTCCCCGGTGTATCCACGCCTACAGTCTCAGCTAACCGCTCGGAGACGAACCGCGGGCCGGTCGCAGTCGAACGTGTCCAGTCTGCCGATCAGGCGCTTGATCTGCTCACCAAGACTGCCGGGGAAGGAGCTGCCTGCGTCTGGGTCAGGAACTCCGTAGACGAGGCCATCGCCGCGATTCACACCCTGCGCGCTAGGGGCGTTCCCGCCGAACTCTTGCACGCGCGCTTTGCACTCGTCGACCGGAAGCGACACGAGGCGAGGATACTGGAAACCTTCGGCAAGCATCGCTCGGCGCACCCAGGGCAGGTGCTCATCGCGACGCAGGTCGTTGAGAGTTCGCTCGACCTCGATTTCGATGTGATGGTGTCTGATCTCGCGCCCATGGCAGCGCTCATTCAGCGTGCTGGCCGGCTTTGGCGGCACATGGACCTGCGCCCGGCCGGGCTGCGCCCGGTGGACCGGCCAACGCTGCAGGTTCTGTCGCCCGATCCAGGGCTGGTGACTGGCGAGAACTGGGCCCGCCACGTTCTGGGCCAAGGAGCCTATGTCTATGCCTTACCCCTCCTCTGGCGCACGGCGAAAGTGCTGTTTGAGGCGGGCGAAATACGCGTGCCAGAAGGGCTACGCGATCTCGTTGAAGCCGCGCATGGCCGATCGCTGACCGTTCCTGAGGTGCTCCAATCCGCTGAGTTCCGCGCCGAGGGCGTGGACAAGGCCCAGGCCACGCACGCCGGGCAAAACCAGATTGACTGGCTTGCCGGTTATCGTGCAGGTGCCAGTGGCGCCGAGGATGCGGAATATCCAACACGGCTGGGTGCCAGGCAGAAGACCATGGTCTTGATGAGAGGAGACGCGCCTTGGTCTGGAGACCGGTGGAACGTCGAGAGTGCGCAGCTTTCGGAGGTCTCAGCATCCGCCGCACGGCTGGATCGTTTGGCGCTGCCCGAAGCGGTGCCCCCTGTCAATCTGCCGAGATGGCTGACCGCAACGCGGTGCTTCGTAACAGTACCCCCTGACCACCAGATCTGTCCTGGCTTGCGCTACGATCCCGAGATGGGTTTGATATTGTCGTCCTCTGTCAATCAGGCATGACCTTCCCATGGTTCGCTCATGTCGCAACGATCTCTGTTTTTCCACAAGGCCGAACTCCGGTGTTTGAAGTGCACAGAGAAATTTGCTTCAGTTTTCAAGATTAGCAGGGAGGAATAAGGTCCCCAAGGTAAAGCCGACAGATTTTGATACATTAAACTTGGTTCGCACGTACTGCAGTGGAAATAAATATCGTTTATAGATGAAATATTGTTCAGTTATCGTGTCAGATAATTTGTCCTGATGAGTACTTTTCTATCGCTGAACCTCATCACTGATGCTTGGATACCGGTTCGCCGCAAAGATGGTTCTCGCGCGCTGATAGCGCCCTGGCAGGTGGCGGATGATAGCCTTGCATTTCCCGACTGGCCGCGACCAGACCTGAATATCGCCTGTCTCGAGCTGCTGGCAGGGCTTGTGTTTCTGGCAGATCCGCCACGCGATAGCGATGACTGGCGCGCTCGCCAGCAACCTGATCCCGAGCGTTTGCGTGAGCGTCTGATGCCCTTTGCGCCCGCTTTCGAATTGATGGGCGACGGCCCGCGCTTCATGCAGGATCTGGAACCAATGGAGTGTGAGGTTAAGCCCAGCACACCCGACATGCTGTTCATCGACAGCGCGGGCGGCCAGACACTGCGCAATAATGCCGACATCATGGTCCGTCGTGGTCGCTATCTGGGGCTGGAGCCGCCGATTGCTGCAATGGCGCTGTATACGCTTCAAGCTCATGCGCCGGCTGGTGGGAGGGGCAACCGCACCTCAATGCGCGGCGGCGGGCCCATGGTCACGCTGGTTGATCCGGGGGTGGGGCTCTGGCAGCTCGTCTGGGCGAATGTTCCCGATGGTAAGCCAGCCAGTCCGGAAGCACTTCCCTGGATGTCCCCTACGCGCCTTTCGACCAATGGCGAGCAGGTATTTCCAGTCGACGCAGACCCCGCCGAAACGTTCTTCAGCCAACCACGGCGGCTCCGGCTGATTGCTGAGAATGGTCGCATTACCGGTGTCGCCCAGAAACCTTTCGGCGCCAATTATGCCGGGTGGGAACATCCCCTCACGCCACACTACCGGGTAAAGGCTGGGTCTGAACTGCTGCCGCGTCACCCCCGACCAGGGTCCTTTGGTTATCGCAACTGGCTTGGTGTGACTGCACGTCAGAAGACGACCGATGATACGGCGCGGCGGGCTAAGGTGATTGATCTGTGGGGACAGCGAACCCAAGCCTTCGCCGAAGTGATTGTGGCGGGCTGGGCCATGGATAACATGAAGCCGCGCGACTTTACCTTCTCCCGCGCGCCGCTCATTAATCTGCCAGATGAGCTGGTTGAACGGATGGAGGCCATGGTTGTTGCGGCTGAGAGTATTGCCCTGGCGCTGCGCGGCGCGATTCAGCCCCTTTTTGCCGAGGGTGAGGCGCGAGAGGCCTTCCGCGAGGCATTCTTTATCCAGACGCAAGCACCGTTTGAGTCGCGACTGACGAGTTTGAAGTCGTCCCCTTGGGAGGAGGTGGCCCGCGAGTGGCTAGCAGATTTGCGCGCAGCAGCGCTCGAGCTTTTCGAAGCGGAAGCGCTCCCGGGACTGGCGGAGCGCGACGTCAAGGAACAGGCCGAAATCGTTCGGGCGAGGCGGAATTTAACAGCGGCCTTCCAAGGGTATGGGAAGGAAGGGCGCGAGGCTTTCAAAGCGCTAGGCCTCCCGGTCCCTGAACAGAAGAAACGGAAAGCGGCATGAGCGAGGGCAAAACTCGAGGCGAGATTGCTGCAGGGTGGTGGCGAGAGGCGCTTGCGGACCGCGAGAGCAGTGCAGCGCGGGGTCTGGCGGCGAGGTTAAGGCGGTCCGGCGACATTGCTGTCCTGGCAGAGCCTGCCGTCCAGGATTTGGCGCGCCGGTTGGGATCGGGGCCGGCCGAGGCGGGACGCCTCGTGCGGTTGGTGCGGATATTGGCGGAGTTACGCGCTGATGATGGCGCACCTCTCGCGAGAAGAGTTGGTGGTGTCGAGCCGATCCTGTCCACGCTGCGCTTCCAGCGCCTTCTTCGTGCGCGTGACGAAGAATTTGTAACGGCGCTACGCCGCGCGGTTGTCCTGGCTGACCGTCGTGCCAACGTTGCGCGGCTCGCGAGCGATATCCTGCTTTGGGATCACCCAGAGTGGGGCGATCAGGTCCGCGCGCGCTGGTGCTTTGAATTTTTCGACGTGTCCTCGCAGGGCACCGAACCACAATCTTCAGCGGAGGTGTATTCATGAGCGTTTTCGTCCAGTTTCACCTGCTGACCCCTTATCCGCCGTCGAACCCAAACCGCGATGATCAGGGCCGCCCGAAACAGGCCATGGTGGGCGGACATCCGCGGCTTCGACTGTCCTCGCAATCGATTAAACGAGCAGTACGCGAGACCGCTTATTTCCTTCAGGATCTGGCTGGCAACCGCGGCACGCGAACCAAGCGCATTGCTGAACAGATCGAGGATCACCTCTCCAAGCAGGGCGTCCCAGCCGATAGCGCCCGGTCGGCGGCTACAACGGTGGCCAAGGTGTTTTCGAAGCTTGAAGCCGAAAACAATAGCCAGGCGCCCCTGACCACGACCCTCGCATTCGTATCGCCAGATGAATGGCAGCTCGCCAAGGACATGGCCGAGAAGATCGCCGCCGGGGAGCAGGTGGATGAGAAAGAACTGAAAAAGCAGGTCCTCCGGCACGCCGACGGCGCAGTCGATATCGCCATGTTTGGTCGCATGCTGGCATATGACCCGAACTTCAATCGTGAGGCAGCTGTCCAGGTCGCCCATGCCTTCACCACTCATCGGGCGCTTGTCGAGGATGACTGGTATTCGGCCGTCGATGACCTGAAAACGCGCGAAGAAGACGCTGGCGCCGGGCACATGGGGGAAACGGGGTTCGGCTCAGGCGTCTATTACCTCTATGCCTGTGTGAACGTGGACCTGCTGGTGGATAATCTGGGCGGCGACCGGGCGCTCGCCGCGAAGGGACTGGAATCACTGGCAAAAGCGCTCGCCACTGCGACCCCGAAGGGCAAGCAGAACAGCTTCGCTCACCATCCGCTCGCCCATTACATCCGCGCTGAACGCGGAAGCCGTCAGCCGCGCGACCTGTCAGGTGCGTTCTTCGCACCGGTTGACCTTCGCGCGAATGACCTCGTCCGTGCCTCAATCACGAGGCTCGAAGACCTGGCTGACCAGCTCGATCGGGCCTACGGGGCAATGGCGGACGAAACCCGCGTGATGAACTTGCGTGACGGTGAAGGAAGCCTGGACGACATTGCTGCCTTCGCTGCCGACGCTGCGGAACGCACAACTGCACCCGAACATGCCTGAGTACCTCGTCTTCACTTTGGCTTCGACGCTTGCGTCGATGGGCGATGTGGCCGGGCACGAGCGGCGGGGAACATGGACCTGGCCGGGCCGCTCCGCCATCCTCGGGCTTCTGGCGGCGGCGCGGGGCATCAAGCGCGACGGCGACTTCTCTGCACTCGATGCGCTTCAAGTCTCGGTCGCAGTGTTTGAGACCGGCAAGCCCATGCGCGACTATCATACGGTGCAGACGATCCCGACCGCAGCTGTGAAGCGGCCGCAATCGCGACCCGAAGCATTGCGGTTACTGGACGCGTATGAACTTCGGCAACAAAAGCCAGTGCACCCGGTTATTACCCTGCGAGACTATCGGCAGGGGGTGCTCTACGGGGCGGCGGTGCAAGGCCCGGCGTTGGAAACCCTACGCAGCGCGCTCGAACACCCTACCTTCCACCTCTATCTCGGCCGCAAGGCCTGCCCACTCTCGGCACCACTCGCGCCAAAGATTGTAGCTGCCGAAGCCCCTGAGGCCGCGCTCGCGCATTTGACTCTTCCTCCCTGGCAAGGGACGGCGATGGCAGAGACGCTGTACACCGAGGCAGGCCCGGCAGAGCGCATCGAGACGCGTCATGACGCCCCGACCGATCGACGGCTGTGGCACTTCTCACAGCGCCAAGTTCATGTGCGCACGGTGACGATTCGCCCGGAAGGAAAACCATGACCTTCGAAACCAATCCGCGTTTTCTGCGAGAACTTCTAACCAAGGGACACGCTGGAGAGCTTCAGCTGCCTGATTTCCAGCGCTCCTATGTCTGGGCCGATGACGATGTCCGGATGCTTCTCGCCTCCATTCTCAAGGGCTTTCCGGTCGGTGCGCTTCTAACGCTTACCACCGGTGGAGAGGTGAATTTTCGGCCGCGGCTTCTGGAAGGGGTAGCCGCAGCGCGACAGGCTGATGGCGAGCCGCCCGCTGCGGCGGCTGAGGAACTTCTGCTTGACGGCCAGCAGCGTATCACCTCGCTATACGGCGCGTTCATGAGCCCACTTCCGATGACCGTTCGCAAGCCAAAAAGCGAGCGCAAGACGCTCAAGCGTTTTTACTACTTGGACATTCAGAAAGCGCTCGAACCAGGTGAGGATATCGAAGACGCCATCCTCGGCCTGCCCGAGAGCCGCGTCCGGCGTGACGAGGTGCTGGGTATCGACCTATCGAGTCGGGAGGACGAGTTCCGGGAAGCGTGTTTCCCTCTCAACATCGCATTTGCCGATTCCGCTTTCGATTGGATCGACGAATTCCGCGACTATTGGAGAGATCGCGATCCCAACATGGCACAGCTTGGACGGAAATTTCGCCAAGAGATCCTTGATGCGGTCCGTTCGTACCAGATGCCTGTCATTAGCCTAGCGCGCGACACCAGCAGAGAGGCCGTTTGCCTCGTCTTCGAAAAGGTCAATGTTGGTGGAAAGAAGCTCGATGCCTTCGAACTGGTCACTGCGATCTTTGCGGGCCAACCTGACCCCCTGAACCTGCGAGACGACTGGAAGGCCCGGCTTCAAGCCATCCGTACTGGGCGAGATGGACGCGGCATGTTCAACCCCGTCTTCCACAATCTGCGCGGGTTCGACTTTCTCCAGGCGGTCTCGTTGTCCGTCACCCATGCTGCGCGCCGCGAAGCCTTACAGGTGAGAGGCTCTGAACCGCCCCAGATCTCGTGTAAGCGCGAGGCGCTTCTCAAGTTGGATCTGGCCGATTATCGCGCCCATGCTGACCGCGTGGAGGAGGGATTTCGCGCGGCGGGTCGGTTCCTAAACGAGCAGAAGATTCTCTGGGCGAAAGACCTGCCTTATCCAGCGCAGATGGTGGCGCTGGCAGCGATCTTCGCCGTTGCTGACTGTGGCCCATATCCGCCCCCGGTCACCAACAAGTTGAAGCTATGGTTCTGGCGCACGGCGCTTGCCGAAGATTATGGCACCTCTCCAGAATCGAAACTTGCCAAGGACGCGGAGGAAGTCACCCGCTGGATCGCGGGCGGTGAAGAGCCTTCACGGCTCAGGCTTCTCACTTTTAACCCGGAACGGTTGGATACGCTGACAACGCGCAATTCCGCAGCCTATCGAGCCTTCGCCGCGCTACTACTGCGCGAAGGGTGCCAAGATTTCATAACTGGGCAACCAGCGGATCTCTACGCGTTCGGGAACGACCCGATGGATGTCCATCACATCTTCCCACGCGCGTGGTGCAGAGACCGAAACATATCGGCCAACCAATATGATTCCATACTGAATAAGACTCCGCTCACCGCTGCCTCAAATCGGGAGATCGGCGGGCGCGCACCCTCAGAATATCTCGCTCGGATAGAGGACAGGTATGACCTGAGCGTCGCGCAGATGGACGAGATTCTCCGCAGTCATCTCATTGAGCCTTCATTCCTGCGCAACGATGACTTCGACGGCTTTATCGCTGACCGCAAGCAGAAGCTTGCGACTCTCGCGGCAAACGCTATGGGCCTTCCGCTGGTCCACCCCGACGAGCCCGAAGAGCCGGAAGGGGAAATCGATGAGGATCTGGAGAATGGCTCACAGGACGACGAGTGATGTATCTCTCCCGTCTCACGCTCTCGCGCAAGCCTGACATTGCGGCGCTCGGGCAACTGCTTGAGCCTGAGCACGATGGACGACGCATGGACGCTCACCACCGCCTTATCTGGTCGGCGTTCGCGGGCAACCATGACGCACGGCGTGACTTCCTGTGGCGGGATATGGGAAGGGGTCAGTTCCTGGTGCTTTCGCCGCGCGAGCCGAGAGAAAGCGCGCTGTTCGAGGAAATCGACACCAAGCCGTTCGAGCCTGACCTGCGATATGGTGACCGCCTCCAGATTCTTCTTAGGGCAAACGCCACGCGGACCGTGACCGATGCCGATGGCCGGAAGCGGCATCGCGACGTCGTGATGGAGGCGCTCCACCCAGTGCCGAAGGGGCAACGCGCTGCGGTCCGCATGGAGGTCGCGCAGGATGCCGGAAGGCAATGGCTCGCTGGCCAGGGCGCGCGCGCCGGTTTTGAGGTAGATGCAGCGACAGTAAGCAGCTACCGCGTCGCAGAGCCTCGCCGCAACGGTCCGCGGTTTGGCATTATCGATCTACAAGGCGCCATCAAGATTACCGACCCTGAAGCCTTCCTGTCCCGCGTCGCGCAGGGGTTTGGACGGGCAAAGGCCTTCGGCTGCGGGCTGATGCTGATCCGGCGGGGGTGAGACATGTCGGATATGCGAGGCCTCCCGCCGCCGCGGCCAATCCCGCTGAAGGACCGCGCGGCGCTCGTCTTTGTTGAGCGTGCCCGGCTTGATGTCGATGACGGTGCATTCGTGGCTATCGATGCTGAAGGTGTCCGGACGCACATCCCCGTTGGCGGCGTCGCTTGCCTATTGCTGGAACCGGGAATCCGCGTCTCTCATGCCGCCGTGGCCTTGGCCGCGAGGACGGGGACGCTGCTCGTGTGGGTTGGCGAAGCCGGCGTGCGACTCTATTCGGCCGGGCGTCCCGGCGGCGAGCGCTCCGACAAGCTTCTGTGGCAGGCTCAGATCGCATTGGACGATTCCGCACGGCTGCGGGTCGTGCGCAAGATGTACCAAATCCGCTTCGGCGAGGCCGCGCCGCAGCGCCGATCCATCGACCAACTCCGCGGGATCGAGGGTGCCCGCGTGCGTGAGACCTATGCGCTGCTGGCCCGACAACACGGTGTCGATTGGAAGCGTCGATCCTACGATCCAGGTGACTGGGAGGCGGCTGACACACCCAACCGATGCCTTTCCGCCGCGACAGCCTGCCTGCACGGGCTGACCGAGGCCGCGGTACTCGCGGCCGGTTATTCGCCCGCGATCGGCTTTTTGCATACAGGAAAGCGACTGTCGTTTGTCTACGACATCGCCGATCTCTGGAAGCTCCAGACGGTCGTGCCCGAGGCCTTCCGTGTCGCCGGGTTGGCGAAGAAAGGCAAGCTCAGCATGCCAATCGAACGCGCGGTGCGACAGGCTTGTCGCGACAGCTTCCGAAAGACGGGACTCCTGGCCAAGATAATCCCTCAGATCGAAGACGTTTTGTCGGCCGGCGACCTGCCGAAACCTGCGCCTCCGCCAGAAGCCGCCGAGCCGGCATTCTTCGACGCGGAGGAAGGGCCATGATGGTGATAGCCGTAACCAATGCGCCGCCACGCCTGCGCGGACGGCTGGCTGCCTGGCTGTTGGAGGTGCGGGCCGGCGTTTTCGTGGGGGACTATTCGGCGCGCACCCGCGAGCGCATCTGGGATCAGGTGGTGAACTACATCGAGGATGGTGACGCGGTAATGGTCTGGAAGGCGCCCACCGATCAGGGCTTTGACTTCGCCACTGTGGGGTCTAATCGCCGGATGCCAGTTGACTTTGACGGACTGAAATTGGTGAGCTTCTATCCGTCGGCGGAGTCGACCGATTCCGACGGCTGAAGCTGGTAAGCTCTTTGACTTGTGAAAAATCCTTGGGCATCAATGCTCTGCAGCAAGAGTGCTCCCCGCGCGAGCGGGGATGAACCGGATGAACAAAACGCCAGCGACAAGATCAACAAGTGCTCCCCGCGCGAGCGGGGATGAACCGACCACAAGCACGACGGGGACGGGGGATATAACGTGCTCCCCGCGCGAGCGGGGATGAACCGGACGAAGCCGAGCGCCTGCTGATCCGTGACCTGTGCTCCCCGCGCGAGCGGGGATGAACCGATGAGCGGGTTCATCTGAATGTCACCGCTCCCGTGCTCCCCGCGCGAGCGGGGATGAACCGTCGCCAACATTCGTGTTGGTGCCTTCAGCGGTGTGCTCCCCGCGCGAGCGGGGATGAACCGCTGGACGCCCCGGAACGCCTCGGAGACATACTGTGCTCCCCGCGCGAGCGGGGATGAACCGTCAAAGTCGGAAGCGGCCAAGCCGGAAAGTGAGTGCTCCCCGCGCGAGCGGGGATGAACCGCTCCGGTGCGGTCCGGCACAACGCCGCCGTTAGTGCTCCCCGCGCGAGCGGGGATGAACCGACGACACGCGGCGGACGATCCGCGAGGTGCGCGTGCTCCCCGCGCGAGCGGGGATGAACCGGACGTGAAGGCGGCCCGCGAGGCCGCCGCGGCGTGCTCCCCGCGCGAGCGGGGATGAACCGGCCTGCATCGCGGGCGGCTTCTGGGCCGACATGTGCTCCCCGCGCGAGCGGGGATGAACCGTGCTTCCAGCTTCGCCAGTTTTTCGTCTAGGTGTGCTCCCCGCGCGAGCGGGGATGAACCGAAGATCAGCGAGATGAATCTGGCCGAGCGCGTCGTGCTCCCCGCGCGAGCGGGGATGAACCGGCGGCGGCGGTGCTGGTCCTCGCCGCCGAGGAGTGCTCCCCGCGCGAGCGGGGATGAACCGATGGATAGTCTGGATTGGTGGCTAGTTCTATTGTGCTCCCCGCGCGAGCGGGGATGAACCGAAAACATGCTGGACCAGCTTCGGGAAGTGCTGGTGCTCCCCGCGCGAGCGGGGATGAACCGGTACCGCCATTCCCCGCGTGTATGGACGCGCCGTGCTCCCCGCGCGAGCGGGGATGAACCGGTGATTGGTCGCGTGGCGTGGTCGCGTCGCGGGTGCTCCCCGCGCGAGCGGGGATGAACCGGCCAAACTCCCGCCAGTTGTGGTCACGCAATTGTGCTCCCCGCGCGAGCGGGGATGAACCGACCAAGCGCGCCATCGAAAAGATCAACCGGCTGTGCTCCCCGCGCGAGCGGGGATGAACCGCGGACGCGCGACGCGCGTCCCCGAACGCCACAGTGCTCCCCGCGCGAGCGGGGATGAACCGCGGGAAAAGCACGCTGGCAAAGAAGATAATCCGTGCTCCCCGCGCGAGCGGGGATGAACCGCTCAAATCCAACACCTTGGCGCACATTGGACGGTGCTCCCCGCGCGAGCGGGGATGAACCGATGTACATATTCAGCGCATTTATTTAGGCGTCGTGCTCCCCGCGCGAGCGGGGATGAACCGAAACGCCGCCATACCGATTGCGACGTTCCTATGTGCTCCCCGCGCGAGCGGGGATGAACCGCGCCATACGGCCAGCGCGACATGTTGGAGCGCGTGCTCCCCGCGCGAGCGGGGATGAACCGCGCGCATCCGGCCGCGCGCGCAGATCATCCCGGTGCTCCCCGCGCGAGCGGGGATGAACCGTCTCGTAATCATCGACTTTGTCCCACGTCATAGTGCTCCCCGCGCGAGCGGGGATGAACCGAATACAATGCGGCGAAAGAATTGGGGCTTATCGTGCTCCCCGCGCGAGCGGGGATGAACCGGCCGCACCTGGCTCCAGCGCAACGGCGTCCCGGTGCTCCCCGCGCGAGCGGGGATGAACCGTTGACTCGCGGCGGAATATGGGAACCGGAAACGTGCTCCCCGCGCGAGCGGGGATGAACCGAGTGCATCGACGATTGCAGCGCGAGCGGCGACGTGCTCCCCGCGCGAGCGGGGATGAACCGCCTCGGGTCAACACTCGGAGCGCTGAGAGATCGTGCTCCCCGCGCGAGCGGGGATGAACCGTTTTTGCGATGAGGGGGTTGACACGGGCCGTAGTGCTCCCCGCGCGAGCGGGGATGAACCGCCCTACGCCGTGACGCAGACCGCCATCCCAGAGTGCTCCCCGCGCGAGCGGGGATGAACCTCCGCGCTCGCTGATCAATGCGCCCGAGGGGACGTGCTCCCCGCGCGAGCGGGGATGAACCGAAATCACCCTCTCCCAAGCGGTTTGCAGGATAGTGCTCCCCGCGCGAGCGGGGATGAACCGATATTTGGCTTGGCACGCAGAAGGTTATGGTTGTGCTCCCCGCGCGAGCGGGGATGAACCGATCGCGAACGTTACCGCCGCGATCCGCTTGAAGTGCTCCCCGCGCGAGCGGGGATGAACCGGTATCAGGACAGCCGCCGAAGCGACTGCCCAAGTGCTCCCCGCGCGAGCGGGGATGAACCGAGAATTTGAGAATACGCGCCGCCACCGCCACCGTGCTCCCCGCGCGAGCGGGGATGAACCGTTGCTCGGTGGCCGGCGGGCGGGTGTTCAGGTGTGCTCCCCGCGCGAGCGGGGATGAACCGACCTTTGTGGAGCTGGGCGAAACATCTCCGGCGTGCTCCCCCGCGCGACCAGGGATCCAGTGGGCACAACAACCCAAACATCTCGACGATCGAACTGTATCTCTGGTGTATCTACGTAGAGCAGATAGAACCGCTGGAAAGATGTAACCCTTTGAGTTTATTGGCGACCCCGAGAGGACTTGAACCTCTGACCTAGTGATTAGAAGTCACTCGCTCTATCCAGCTGAGCTACGGGGCCGCAGGCGGGTACGCGCCCGTCAATGCGTCCAGGTGCCGATGCGGCCGTAACGGAAGTTATCCGCATAGGCCTTCTTGACGCGCTTGCGCGGTGGTTTCTCGCGCACGCGATACGGAATGCCGTGGCGCTTGGCGTAGGCGATCGCCTCGTCCTTGGTGTCGAAGGAGAGCCTGACCTGCGCGCGGGTGTCGCCGCTGCTCGTCCAGCCCATGAGCGGGTCAGTCTGGCGCTTTTCTGCGCGCTCGAACTTCAACACCCATTTGTCCAGCGCGTGACCGGACTGCATTGCGGTCTTGGCAGGCTTGTATATCCACGCGACCATCCGGCTTTCCTCGTGACGCCCATCCAAAATGGTCGGGGCAGCAAGATTCGAACTTGCGACCCCCTGGTCCCAAACCAGGTGCGCTACCAGACTGCGCTATGCCCCGAACCTGCCTTCTCACATAGTGTATGAAGCGTCTGGCCGGTAGCGGTCAAGACCTCGCGCGCGCCTGCTCCACGCCATTGGGCGGCTTAGTGGAGACGACCGCCATCGGGAACCGGGCGCTCCGGCGCAATCAGGACCACCTCGCCATTCTCGTCGCTCAGCCCGAGCGTGAGCACTTCCGATTTAACAGGTCCGATCTGGCGCGGCGGAAAATTGACGACAGCAAGCACCTGCCGCCCGACGAGGTCTTCGGGCGTGTAGTTCGCAGTGATCTGAGCCGAACTTTTCTTTTCGCCCAGTTCCGGGCCGAAATCGATCTTCAGCTTATAAGCCGGCTTCCGGGCCTCGGGAAAAGGCTCCGCCGAAGTGATGGTGCCGACGCGGATGTCGACCGCGAAAAAATCTTCAATGCTGATGGTATGACTTGTTTTTGTCTCGGCCATCGGTATGCCCTGTTATTAAATTGTCGTTCCTCCGTTCGGCGACGCGCCCGCTGGACCCCGCGGCGGCGTCTGCGGCTCTTCCGGCGCCTGCGGCGTGGGCGGCGGCTGCGGTGGCTCTCCGCCCGGACCAGCGCCCGGGGACGGTTCTGCGCCACCCCGGCCGCCCGGCGAAAACGCGCCCATGATGCGCGACGCGGTATCGCAAAGCGAATTGGCCCGCTCGGCAAGCTGCTCCGCGCGGCGCAGCCGGCGGTCGAGCGCCGCCATCGTCTTGGCCATCGCCGGGTCGTCATCCTCCAGCCAGACCAGAAAGACCTGCGTGTGAATTGACATGAGGGCAGAGACCCTCGCAAAGCCGCTCGGCCCTTCAGCCTCGATGCCCGCCGCCTGCAACATCCAGTACTGGGTGTTGAGCGCCGGGCCGACCAGGGATGCCAACTCCGCGGGGCGCGCGCGCAGGTCTTCCGCAATGCGGCGCAGCGCGGGGCGCCAGGGCTGGATCATCTCGAACCGGGTCATCAGCACGTCGAACAGCCGGTCGCGCGGCGCCTCGCCCATCGTGGTCGTCGCGGTCTTCTCCAGCACCTTGTAGTCCACGTCGCGGCGGAACCCATCGAGGATCGCTGTCTTCGAACCGAACTCGCGGCGCAGCTCGGCCATCGTCAGCCCGGCGCGCCCGGCGATATCCGGCAGCCCGATCGCGTTCCAGCCGCGCTCTTCGGCGAGCGCCAGCGCCGCCTTGATGATCCTGCTGCGGTTGCTCATGTCTTCGAACATCGCGCGTTCTCCTGAGAAATTCGGCGCCAAATCTTTGGCGACATGTCATCTATTGCCGCGCAGCATATCGCGTCACGACGGTGTTTCAATGTCCGATGGAGATTCGGCCGCAGTGTCGCCGCGGATCAGTTCTGCGCGAGCCGGCGCTGCAGGCCGAGCCGCGCGACGAGACGCTCCAGCGGCGCGTCATGGATGCCCGCCTCGCGCAGGTGCCGTACGGTGTTGGCGACGTAGTCGATGTTCGGCCCGGAGCGGCCGTGGCTCCGGCGCACCAGATGCACCTGGCGCTCCAGCGGCAGATCGCCGGCATACTGCGGATGAGCGGTGTCGACCATGTAGCACAGCGCACGCACGCGCGGCGCGCCTTCAGTGTCAAGCTCAAGGATACCGGCGGCCTCACGGTAGACCATCGTCACTTGCTCGCGCGCCCGCAGATAGGCCCGCACCTCGCGCGCCCGCTCCGGCGCGACGCGAAAGGCCATCCCGTCGCACGACCCGCCCGGCTCCAGCCCGAGCACCAGCCCCGGCCGCCGCCGCGTTCCCCGATGCACCACCGAGTAGACGCACAACTGCCGCCGCCCGCCGATCATCCTTGCCGGGACCGCCTCCTCATAAGCGAAGCCGGGCCGCCACATCAGCGAGCCGTAGCCGAACACCCAGAGTTCGCCGCGCAAAGGCGAATGCGGCGCTTCCCCCCGCATGGCTCAGGCGGTCTTTTTCGCCGGCTTCTCGGTTTCCTGGCTGGGAACGCCATGCCGGCCGAAGTCGGGCGCCGGCGTATCCTGGCCAGACTCGATGATCGAGCGGCGGACCGCCCGCGTGCGCGTGAACAACTCTTCCAGCGCCTGCCCATCGCCCCAACGGATCGCGCGCTGCAAGCTGGCGAGGTCTTCAGTGAAGCGCCCAAGCATCTCCAGCACCGCCTCGCGGTTGTTCATGAAGATATCGCGCCACATCACCGGGTCCGACGCGGCAATCCGCGTAAAGTCGCGAAAACCCGAAGCCGAGAACTTGATGACCTCCTTCTCGGTCACCGTCTCCAGGTCCGAAGCCGTGCCGACGATATTGTAGGCGATCAGGTGCGGGAGATGGCTGGTGATGGCGAGCACGAGATCATGATGATCCGGGGTCATGATCTCCACTTCGCTGCCGCAGGCTTCCCAGAACGCCTTGAGCCGGG
The DNA here is from genome assembly GCF_003550175.1 of Dichotomicrobium thermohalophilum. Taxonomy (NCBI): domain Bacteria; kingdom Pseudomonadati; phylum Pseudomonadota; class Alphaproteobacteria; order Hyphomicrobiales; family Hyphomicrobiaceae; genus Dichotomicrobium; species Dichotomicrobium thermohalophilum. The sequence goes on along the minus strand of NZ_QXDF01000001.1, from coordinate 931,523 downwards.
CCAGCGCGTCATCGTCGGTGTCCGGCAGCGGCGTGAGGATGCACCAGCGCCCCTCGAACAGCTCGGCAAAGCCGGCTTCAGGACCCGAGTATTCGGTGCCAGCGATCGGGTGGCCGGGAATGAAATGCACGCCCTCCGGCAGGTGCGGCTTGATGGCCTCGATCACCGAGCATTTGACGGAACCGGCGTCGGTCAGGATCGCGCCGGGCTTGAGTGCAGGCGCCATCTGCTCGGCCAGCTTGGCGAAGGTGCCGACCGGGGTGCACAGGATCACCAGATCGGCCCCGCGCACGCAGTCGGCCGGGTCTTCGTGGACGTCATCGACAAAGCCGATGCGCATCGCCGTCTCGCGGGTGGCCGCCGAGCGCGCCGTGCCGCTAACGCGGCGCGCCAGCCCGTGTTGCTTGATGACGTGGCCGAGCGAGGAGCCGATCAGCCCGAGGCCGATCAGCGCAACATGATCGAAATGCGGTTTCATCAGGTCAGCTTTCCATGAAGTCCTTGAGCGCACGGGCGACGGCGCGGTTGTCCTCATCGCGGCCGATGGAGATGCGCAGCGCGTGCGGCAGCCCGTAAGCGTCCAGCTTGCGCACGATGATGCGGCGCTCCTGAAGCCAGGCGTCGGCGGCTTCGGCGGTCTTTGCGCCAGTGGCATCGAAATGCGCGAGAATGAAGTTTGCGGCGCTGGGCGTCACCGGGATACCCGCCGCGCGCAGTTCCTTGATCAGCCAATCGCGCCATTTGGCGTTATGGGCGACCGCTGCGTCCGTGTGTGCTGTATCCTGAACGGACGCCACCGCCGCCGCCATGCCCGGCCCGGAGACGTTAAACGGGCTGCGGATGCGGTTCAGCACCGCCGCGATATCTGCCGGGCAATAGGCCCAGCCGACACGCGCGCTCGCCAGCCCGTGGAGCTTGGAGAAGGTGCGCGTCATCACCGTATTCGCGGTTTCGTCCGCCAGCGCCGCGCCGTCGTCGAAATCAGCGGCCGGGGCGTATTCGGCGTACGCGCCGTCCAGCACCAGCAGCACATGGCCGGGCAGGTCCGCGCGCAGCCGGCGCACCTCGGCTGAGGTCAGGTAGGTGCCGGTCGGGTTGTTCGGGTTGGCGAGGAACACCGCCTTTGTGCGCGGCGTCACCGCGGCCAGAATCGCATCGACATCGGCGCGGAACTCACGCTCCGGCGCGACCACGGGCGTCGCCCCGCTCGCCATGATGACGATCCGGTAGACCAGAAAGCCGTGCTCGGTGTAGATGGCCTCGTCGCTCGGCCCGAGATACGCCTGGGCCAGCAGGTGAAACAACTCATCGGAGCCGGCGCCACAGACGATCCGCGCGGCATCCAGCCCGTGATGCGCCGCCAGCGTTTCGCGCAGGTCAGTCGCGCCACCGTCCGGGTAGCGCTCCATCTTCTCCGCGGCCGCACGGTGCGCCTCCACAGCGCGGGGGCTCGCCCCCAGCGGCGTCTCATTGGACGACAGCTTGATGACCGGTCCGCCATCCGCCAGCTTGCTCTTGCCCGGCACGTAGGGCGGCACGTCCATCAGGCCCGGGCGCGGCTGCGGCGCCTGCGGCTTCGCTTTTTCTTTCAGATCCGTGCTCATGGGCCTGTGATAGGCGTATCGGGGCCATAAGACAATGGCAGAGCCGTCCATTCCTTGCATTGCGCGGTGGTCTGCCCTGCCCGGCAGGCGCGCGAATTGAAAAAATTACGCTACCAGCCTATTTTATGGATCGTGGTGATTTGGCCGGCCGGCTTGCAGCCACGTTAAACAACTCGCTAAAAGGCCGCCGCTTCCTGCGATCCGGCCCCTGCGAGACGAGCGCAGCCGGTCGCGCGGCCCTGGCGAGCCGAAACTGGGAAGCGGAGCGATAACCTGAATTGCAAACCGACCTGACACACCCGAAAGACCACGCACTCATTCCGGTCAGCGCGATCGAGGAGTTCGGCGAAAACGAGCCGATCCAGCTCGACTGCGGGCATGACCTTGCGCCCTTTTCGATCGCCTATCAGACCTACGGAAAGCTGAACGAAGCGCGCACGAATGCCGTGCTCATTTGCCATGCGCTGACCGGCGATCAGTATGCCGCCGACACCCACCCGCTGACCGGCAAGCCGGGCTGGTGGTCGCGCATGATCGGACCGGGAAAGCCGATCGACACCGATCATTACTTCGTTATCTGCACCAACGTCCTGGGCGGCTGCATGGGTTCGACCGGCCCGGCCTCACTCAATCCGGAGACGGGGCGTCCCTATGGCCTCGACTTCCCGGTCATCACCATCGCCGACATGGTGCGCGCGCAGGAGCGGCTTATCGAGCGGCTCGGCATCCCGTCGCTCTTCGCGGTCGTCGGCGGGTCGATGGGTGGAATGCAGGTGCTCGAATGGGCGGCGAGCTATCCGGAAAAGGTGTTCTCCGCGATCCCGATCGCCACGGCGGCTCGGCATTCCTCACAGAACATTGCCTTCCACGAGGTAGGGCGGCAGGCTGTGATGGCCGATCCGGACTGGCGCGGCGGCCGCTATCTGGAAGCTGGCGTGCGCCCGCGCAAGGGCCTGGCGGTCGCGCGCATGGCCGCGCACATCACCTATCTGTCGGACGAGGCGCTTCACCGGAAGTTTGGCCGCAACCTGCAGGACCGTGACTGCGTCACTTTCGGCTTCGACGCGGACTTCCAGGTGGAGAGCTATCTGCGCCATCAGGGGATGAGCTTTGTGGACCGCTTTGACGCCAACAGCTATCTCTACATCACACGTGCGATGGACTATTTCGACCTGGCGCAGGATCACGGCGGGCTCGCGCAGGCGTTCCGGAAAGCGCGTAGCCGGTTCTGTGTGGTATCGTTCACTAGCGACTGGCTCTATCCCACGCGCGAAAGCCGCGAGATCGTGCAGGCGCTGAACGCCGTGGCGGCGAATGTGAGCTTCGTCGAGATCGAGTCGGACAAGGGGCACGACGCCTTCCTGCTCCACGAGCCGGAGCTGTTCGACGCGGTATCGGGATTCCTGAGCGCCGCCGCCGAACGCCGCGGACTGTAGGGAGTAGCCGCATGGACGCACGCACACCCGGGACAGGCAGCCGCGTCGACCACCTGCTCATTGCGGACATGGTGGAGCCGGGCGCGCGCGTGCTCGACATCGGATGTGATACCGGCGACCTGCTGAAGTTGCTGGAAAATGTCCGCGACGTGGATGGGCGCGGCGTGGAGATCAGCCAGTCGGGTGTGAACTTCTGCGTGGCCAAGGGCCTGTCCGTGGTGCAGGGCGACGCCGATCGGGATCTGGAGAACTATCCGGATCAGGCGTTCGATTACGCTTTGCTGAGCCAGACCCTGCAGGCAACCCGCCGGCCGAAATACGTACTGGAGCAGCTTCTGCGCATAGGTCGCTATGCCATCGTATCGTTCCCGAATTTCGGGCACTGGCGCATACGCTTCAAACTGCTGTTCAACGGGCGCATGCCGAAGACCGAAAACCTGCCGGAAGACTGGTACGACACGCCCAACATTCACTTCTGCACGATCAAGGATTTCATCAGCCTGTGCGAGGAGGTGGACGCCAAGATCGTCAAGCCGGTGGCGCTCAACTCCTACGGCAAGCCGCTACGCATCGGTCTGCCGCTGAGCTGGCAGAATCTGTTCGGCGAGCAGGCGGTCTTTCTCCTGACGCGCAAGTAATTCCCGCGGCTAAGCTGCCAGCCGGGCCATCGCCGGCCGCGCCACGGCAGGCCGTGCCATCGCCGGGCGCAGCCGCACTTCCGCCGGTCCGATGACCCCGTGCAGTTCCTTGCGGGCCTCAATCACCAGGACGCCCGACAGTGCAGGCCAGACGCGTCGCCCGACCCGCTCCCAGGCCGGGGCGGAATGCAGCATGATGCGCCAGCTCACCGGCGGCACGAACAACGAAGGAAGACTTGCCTGCGGCGAAAACAATGCGGCCTCCAGCTTGCGCATGATTTGTCGTTCGCTGTAGGGATGCCCCGCGCCGAGCGGCGTGTGGTCGGCGCGCGCCCACAGACCCGTTCGGTTCGGCAAAACCAATATGAGCCGGCCTTCAGGGCGGAGAACCCGCCAGAACTCGCGCAGCAGCATGTCGCTGTCGTCGCTGAATTCCAGGCTATGTATGGCCAGCAGGCAGTCCATCGAATTGTCCGGCAGCGGCAGGTCCGGCTCCTCGAACATCGCGGCGACGTTCCCCGCTTCCTCGGGCCAGTAGGCAACACCCTGGGGCCGCGGCATCAGCGCAATGACCCGTTCGGCTTCGGTCCTGAGCGCGCGCAAATAGGGCGTGGCATACCCCACCCCGCAAACGCACAGGCCGCGCACATTGCGCCACCGGGAGCGGATACGCAGCGCGACCAGGTGCCGTGCCACGTGCCCCAGGGGGCTGGCGTAGAAATCGACCAGATCTTGCAGAGCCGGACGCATGACAGCTTCCCCACCCGCATGGCGAACGCCGCGCACGACTTGTCTGGCCGGCGCGACACGGCTTCTGCCCATTGCGCGCGATATGGCAGATGTTAGGTTTCGCCCAACCAGTTCGTCGCAAGAGGACCCACCGCAATGCTCGAAGTTTACCAGTTCATGTGCCGTTCGGACAATTTCGGCGTCCTGATCCACGATCCTGAGTCCGGGCTGACCGCTTCCATCGACGCGCCGGAGACCGATGCCGTACGCGAGGCGCTCGCCGCGAAGGGCTGGACGCTGACGCATATTCTGGTGACACATCATCACCCGGACCATGTCGCGGGCGTAGCCCCGCTCAAGAGCGAAACAGGCTGCACGGTGACCGGCCCGGCGAAGGGGCGGATCAGCGGCGTGGATGTCGGGCTGAGCGAGGAAGAGACCTACGCGTTCGGCCGCTACGAGGCGAAGGTGCTGGAAACACCGGGCCACACGCTCGATCACATCGTCTATTTCTTCCCGGAGCCAGGCCTGCTGTTCGCAGGCGATACACTGTTCTCCCTGGGTTGCGGCCGCGTGTTCGAGGGCACGCCGGCGCAGATGTGGCACTCGCTGCAAAAGCTCATGCACCTGCCCCGCGACACGGAAGTCTATTGCGGCCACGAATACACGCTCAGCAATGCCGAATTTGCCTTGACCGTCGAATCAGGCAATGACGCGCTTCAGGACCGCGCGGCCGAGGTGCGCCGCCTCCGCAACGATGGCAAGCCCACTTTACCCACAACTTTGGGTCGAGAGCTCGACACCAACCCGTTTCTGCGCCCGGATTCGTCCGAAATCCGCCAAACCTTGGGGATGGAAGACGCCTCGAACGAGGTCGTCTGGGCCGAACTGCGTCGGCGCAAGGACCGACACTGACTGCGGGCATCATGTGGATGAAGCCCGGACACAGCCCGGTCAGGCCGGTGAGTGCTTGCTCCGTTGAAGCGATTGGCCTTTAATAAAATACGCGGGAGCTAGTCCCGAGGGGCGCGGTTTTCTTATCCGTCGATAGCGAAAGATGCGGCACACTTTTCGCGATCAGGATTGAAGCCCCCAGAACGTTCGTTGACACCGGAGCCGTCCGAAGGGGCCAAGAGGGCGGATGATCGAGCGGCGCAAGCTGCTCGCGGCCATTGGCGACTCCGGGACAAATGAGGGACGCGGCGCGCCTGTGACGGGCTGGCGCAACAGTGGGGTAAGCTGATGCAAGCGGAGCAAAGGGGATCTTTCCTCTCCGCGTTATTTGTCGACTACGACAACGTCTACCTTTCGCTGAAACGACGCAGCGAAGAGGCGGCGGCGCGCTTTGCGCAGGCTCCGGCAAACTGGCTGCAGGCGCTGGTCTCCGACCGTCTCGTGCGCCGCAACACCGAAGCGCATGGCCTGCGCCGCCGGCTGGTCGTCAACCGCGTCTACGGTAACCCGGTGCCGCGGCGCTCCGGCCGGGACGGGCCGAATGACCCCAACTCCTTCATCTTCGTGCGTCATCACTTCATCCGCGCAGGCTTCGAGGTGATCGACTGCCCGCCGCTGACCGCGCAGCTCAAGAACGGCTCCGACATCCGCATGGCCATCGACGTGCGGGACATGATCGAACACCGGACGCGCTTCGACGAGTTCATCTTGCTCTCGGGCGACGCCGACTTCACACCTGTGCTGCACCGCCTGCGCGAATATGATCGCCAGGTCGTGATCTATTCCAACGACCACACCGCCCAGCCCTATACGGCGCTCTGCGACGGGCGCATCGAGGAAAAAGACTTCGTCGAGTTCCTGCTGTCCGATGCCCTCCCGGAACCCGAGTGGCAGGATCGGGGCAAGCTGGGCGGCGACGATCGGCATGCCGAGGCGGCGCGCGCCGTCGGGCAGGCGGTGCATCAGGCGCTCGGCCATGACCCGTCGGGGCGCATACCTGCGATGAGCGAGCGTGGTGAGGTGCAGCCGGCACGTGCGGCGTCCGGGCAGGCCGAGGAGCCGACCATCCGCGCGCTGATGGACGATTTCCGCGAGATCGGGGCGGAGATCCTCGACCTCGTCGTGCAAGCCGTGCGCGAGGCAGAGAAGCCGGTGCCGATTGCCTATCTCGCCAACCGTGCGATGAAGGAACTGGGCCACGCCAAGACGGTCGGCACGAACTGGGCTGGTTGCGGCGGCTTCCTGAACTTTCTGTCGCGCAACCTGCCCGATCATCTCCGCTTGACCGAAGCGCCACCACACTCGGTCTATGATCCGGCCCGGCATCAGGTCGAAGGTGCTGCCGCGGAAGACGAGCAGCGCCAGAGCGGCCTCCAGCGGACCTCGGCCCCGGCGCAACAGAACGGCAGCAGCAACCGGCTCTCCGATTTGCAGAACTCGATCACGCGCATCTATGAAGCCTCCAAGGCACCCCCGTTGCCGCCGAGCGAATACCAGCTGCTGTTCAATCTCATCGCGGCGGAGGTCAGCGAGCGCGGCTTTCAGCCAGGGCGCACTGTCGATGCCGTGCTGGCGCGGGCGGAGGAGAATGGCGTGCGCTTCGCACAGCAGGATGTCGCCTTCGTGGTGGGCGCGGTTGACGACATGGATCCCTGGCTGGAGCATTCGCGTACGCCGGCGGCGATTGCGCGGGCCTACCGGGACGTGATCCTCTCGCGCTGTCAGAAAGCGGGGCTTGAGCTGAGCGATGACGAGCATCAACTCATTCAGGTCTGGTTCGGCGCAGCGCAATGGGGTGGCGCGGCCAGCCAGTCAACGGAGTCACCTGGTCGCCCATCGCGGTCGGCCAGCAGCCGGCCGGACATCCCGCTGCCGCCGGATTTCGACGAGGCTCAAGGCGGGGCGCCGGGGCGCGAGCTGGGCGGCTACAATCGCAGTCTCAAGCGGCACGGTTGAGACCAGATCCGACGGTTGGCGTGATCGGATGCACACGCGGCGTCCGGCGTCAGAGGGCGGTTTGACAGGCCTCGGAAAGCGTGCCAAAAGCGTGGCGTAAAGCGCGCATGGGCCCATAGCTCAGCTGGTAGAGCAACTGACTTTTAATCAGTAGGTCGGAGGTTCGAATCCTCCTGGGCTCACCAAAACCTCAAAAAACCAACGATGTGGAGACGCCTCCGGAGAAGCGGTCCTGAGGCGCTTGTCTCACCTCCGCGCTCTGTCCGGATTTGGGTGGCGTCCGTGCGTCCATATGCGCGGGGGACGTGGTCGAGGCGGAGCCCTCAGCCGGGTCAGGCGGGGTATCTCGCCAGTGCTGGAGGATGAACCTGACCCAATCGCTCATTGTAATGAAAGATTGAAGGCCGCCAGACAGCGAGATTGCCGCTCCCAGATACGCGAACGGCCTCGACGGTCACTGTGCAGCGGCACGGGCCGTATCAAGCCACCCGTTGACGAGATCGGCGTTGGCCTCGATCCATTCGCTTGCGTGGCGGACGATGTTTGCCGGATCGTCCTCGCCAGCATGCATCCTGGCGTTCTGCTCAAAGATGTCTGCAATGGGAATACGCGCCTCTTTCAGCAACGTCTCAACCGCCGGATTGTTGGCCAGAAAGTTGTTGTTCGCCAGCGGGCGAATGTCATTAGCTTCCCAGCCCAGGGCACAGGGATCGTTCACGCACCCTTGAATATTGGCATGGGTCGTTTCCTCGGTGGCGTTCGGCATTTCGATCCACACAACATCCCTGCCAGGCTTCAAGACACCGACCGTCCAGTTCGGCGTCCAGGTATAGAACAGGATCGGCTCACCGGCCTTGTAGCGGCCCAGCGCGTCGGCCATCGCGGAGCTATAGCCGGCCTTGATCGGGTTGATATGATCGCGCAGATCAAGCGCATCCAAATGCTCGGCGATCCTCAGTTCACAACTCCAGCCGGGCGGGCACGCGACAAGATCCGCTTTCCCGTCGCCATTGGAATCAAAGGCTTGCCTGATCTCCGGCTTCCTGAAATCGTCGATGCTGGTAATGCCGAACCTTTCCGCTGATGCCTTGTCGACAAGGTAGCCCTGCATGGCGCCGCCCTTGGCGACATAGCCGATTTTCCTGGCACCGTCCTTGAAGGCGTCCTCGTAGACATTCGCGAAAGGAAACCAGGCGTTGACCCAGAGATCCACATCGCCCAGCCCGACAGCGCGGTAGAAAACCGGGTTATCGAGTGTCTCCAACTCCCCGACGTCATAGCCGAGCTTTTCGAGCATCTGTTTATAGATCTCGGCCTGAAACCAGCCGGTGTTCCAGGTGGGGCGCGCCATATTGATCTTCTTGCCGTTCCCCGGCTCCTGGGCACTCACGGCCCCGGCAACGCCCCCCACGGCGAGCGCGAGTCCGACCACCATGCAAAGAACAAACCGCGTGAGAAATGCAAAGACACCCATTTGACGCTTCCTGGATCCAGTTTTGTCGACCGAGAGGGCAGCGACGCAACCATTGCTTAACCAAGAACGACGCGCAAGCGTAACGAGGTGCCACCCCCACCCCGCTAGAGACTACGGACCTTGTCCGTTCTCGATTAGTCGCAGCGGAGCGGCGGAAAGCGTCCCTTCAGCTTCGTTGTTGACTTCGCCGCACGCTACCTTGAACCGTATAAACACGGCATGGTCTGGCGCCTCCAAGCGGATGCGCCCCTGATTGCCCGGCCTCTGCCAGACCTTCCCCAGCATTTCTCCCCTCTCAAACAGGTCGGACATCGCCGGGTTCCGTTGATCGACCTGATACCCTCGCATGACGCAGGCCATTCCAGTTCCCACGCCAGGTCCTGCCACGCTGTTCCGGCCTCGCAGAACGCGCAGAATCCATCGTGTAACCGAATACCGCCGAGCAGCGGGCCCATTTAAGCTACGGGAAAGCTTGCCGCATTAGACTTTTCCCCATCAGGCGGCGGGACAAGGCGGGACCCACGCACAACTCAAACTGGGGCTTGCGCGCGTCGCTGTCCGACGTGGCCCAAACCGCCTCGAAGCGGCTTCTCCCGTGCATCGGCGCATGGATGGATAGCCGCTCGCCTTCTGGCACGCCCAAGGCGAGATGTCGCCCCGAAACAACGCAGCGAGGGTCAAACCGATGAAAGGGGCAAAGGCGCTACTCGCGGCCTCCCTGATCGTTATTGCCGGCGTCGGGCTTTGGGGTGTCGTAGATCCCGAGGGGATCGTCGCTGTTGCCGACCGTGTCGTGAACACGTACTTCCGCAGCCGTGGCTGGTTCGTGATGCTGTCCGTCTCGGGGATGCTGATCCTCTGCATCGCGCTTGCCGCGTCCCCTTACGGGCGCATCCGGCTGGGCGCCGACGATGAGCGGCCCGAGTTCTCCGCGCCGTCCTGGATCGCCATGATGTTCGCGGCGGGGATGGGCGTGGGGCTGCTTTTCTGGGCGGTGGCCGAGCCGCTCACCCATTTCCGTTTTGTGCAGGATGCCCTCCCCGATCCGCTGGCTGCCGAACAGGCGCTACTGGCGACCAACTTCCACTGGGGCATCCACGCCTGGGCCATCTACGGTTCGACAGCCCTGGCCATCGCCTATTTCAGTTTTCGGCGGGGAACGCCGATGCTGGTCAGTGCGCCGATCCTTGATCTCTTTCCGCAGGAAAGCTGGGCAAAGTTCGTTGGCTGGCTCACCGATTTCGTGGCGATCGTCGCGATCGCCATTGGCGTGGGCGGCTCGATCGCAATGGGAGTCTTTCAGGTCGCGGACGGCGTCAACGTGATGATCGGCGGTGGTGCCGGCGCACCGCACTGGCTGATCGCTGCAGTGTTCGCCGTCATGGTCGCCAGCTATATCCCGCCCCTGCTGGTTGATCTGGGCAGCGGGATGGCGCGCTTGTCGAACCTGGCCATGTCGATCGCGATTGGCCTCGTCGTCTTCACCGTCGTCTTCGGGCCCACCCAGTTCCTGCTCAACTCCGTCGTCAACGGCTTCGGCGACTATGTAACACGCGCCATTCCCCGCGGTTTCGAGACCTTTACCTTCTTTGACGATGCGGTGGCGCGCTGGTTCAACGAATGGACGCTCACCTACATGGTCTGGTGGATCGCATGGGGGCCATTCGTCGGGGTGTTCATCGCGCGCATTTCACGCGGCCGCACCATCCGCGAGTTCGTGCTTGGCGTCCTCGTTGGCCCGGCCCTGTTTTCGGTGATCTGGTTCGGCGCGTTCGGCGGGATCGGCCTGTTCGAAGCGCTGCGCGGCCAGGGCGAACTGCTCAGCATGACGCAGACGAGCGTCGAGCGGGTGACCTTCGCCCTGCTCGATCGTCTGCCCTTCGCCGCACTGACAACCATCGCGACAATTATTGCCGCCTTCTTGTTCATCGTCACCAGCGTGGTCAGCGCGGCCTTTGTGCTCAGCACGTTCGCAACCGGCGGCGACCCGAACCCGCGCCCCTTTATTCGGCTTATCTGGGGTGGTCTGCTGGGCGTTCTGGGCGCGGCGATGATCCTCTCGGGGTCGATTGACGCGGTGAGACAGCTGATTGCGCTGGGCGCGTTACCGTTTGTCTTTATCCTTGTCCTTCTGCTGGTTTGCCTGATCCGGGCGCTCGGCGAGGAAAATCCTGGCGAGGCCGTCAATGCTCACCGGTGATCCGCTCGATACGATCCTGAATCTGGCCACTTTTACGTTCATCGGTGCCATGATCTGGCTGCTTAGGCGCGATTTGCCAAAGCGGGCTCCGGCCCCACCTGAAAAGCTGTAAGACACTTAAATGTGTTCAATGCCCGATCATAGTGGCTTTCGGCGTCGATATGGGCAATGGGCTTGCCCTTGTTGGATGCTGGAGTGAGCACCTCGCGTTTTCCCCGAAGTGCGGCGTCCGCAGTCTGCTTTGCCTACCGAGCCGACAACCTTGGCGGATTTCGGGTTCGATTGCGGATAGTGCTATAAGACTTAGATCCCGGCGGCGCGAAAAAGGTGGTCTTGATCACCGACTTCGATGTTGCGGCGACACGCAACGTGCTGCCCGGGCGTGTCACGCTGCGGGGTGATTGCCGGGCATTCCAGCCCAAACTGCAGGATCGTATCGAAAGCACCATGCGGCGGCTGGTGGACGCTATTTGCGCTGCGGGTGGCGCCAACGGGACGGTCGCGTACAACAGGGAATTCGCCGCCACGGTCAACACGCCAGACGAAGCTGACCTGGCCGCGCGCGTTATCGAGCGGAGCTTCGGCGCCGATCAGCTCGTGCCCGAGGCTGCGCCGCTGATGGCCTCGGAAGACTTCGGCTTCGTGCTGCATCACAGGCCCGGCGCTTACGTCCTTATCGGCAACGGCACCGACGGCCCGTCTGGACAGAGCCTTCATAGCCCTGATTACGACTTCAATGACGAGATACTGTCCGTGGGGGTGGCCTTTTGGACGGCGCTCGACCAGAGTTACCTCTCCGCATGAGAGCTTGGACCCACGCGATGCACATCCCCACGCCCCCTATCAACTGCTGTCCGGACCTGCCACACCCTGGCGGGGCCTGGCAACCTGGCCGGGACGAGGGTCGTTCCAGCGTCATGGCGGAAAACACCCCATGGCCCAACTGCGCGCCGACGCCGGTGCATGACCCATCCACGCTTGCGCCGGAAAGCCGGTCCTGGCCAGCAATCAAGTACTGGCGTGGCACATGCTGCGCCTTGCTGGAAACGGAGAGCTTCCTGCCCAGGCAGGACACCTTGCGAGCGTCCCGCTGCGCTGAGCTTTCGCTCGGGTGCCGAACCGGGCCTGGGGAAACCGCGCCAGACCTGTCCGCTGGTTGGTGAGCCCGGACGACGCGGTTGCACGCCTGAAAGGCTTCACGACGTCGCTTTGGTGGCCTAAGACGTCCACCCTTGGCCCTGACGTCCTGTCGCGGCGGCATAATTACTTCAGTGCGGGCCGCCAGAGACTGAACCGTTTTGAGATGGCTGATTTCCGAAGTCGGTTCTCCAGATACAGCAGCTTGTGGGTGAGCAGCCGATGTCACTGCCGATCTCGCCAAAATCGGCTCACGCGTTACCGGCTTAAGTTGCGCATGGTCCCTCGCCGCCCGGCATGGATCAAGGTTGGGTCATGGGCCAAAGGCGTGGCTCTGGCTGGCGAGACGCAATGACGCGCACGCCCGGCTTGGCCGGCTGCCTTGTGGTCCCAGTGGATTGAACGCTGGTGCGAGGCGCGATTTGATGCACCCGCTGGCGCTGGCATGACACGTCGGCCACTCCGGCTGATAGACTCTTTTGGTGGTGTTATCTTTTGGATGCGTTATTGTCGCGCTGCACGGACCACTCTAATTACAAAGGCATCATCTGTGGCCCCTAAGCCTTCTGATCGCGGCACGCCTCTATCCGACGAAGTCATCGCTCCGGGCCGGCCATGGTCAAGCGTGATGCCGCGCGACCACGTCTTGCGGATTGTCGATCTTGAAGGCAGCCAGGCGGTCGATTTCCTCTGCTACGCCGACGCCGACCGCGAGGAGCGATACCACGCGCCCAACACGCTCAAGGCTGCCGGGACGATCAAGCTGACAACAGGCCACAGCCTGTTCTCAGACCTCGGCCGTCCCCTGTTCACGATCATCGAGGACAGCTTTGTTGGCCACGATACGATTGGCGGGTGCTGCAGCGCGCCGAGCAACAAGATGCTGTACGGTGTCGACAATGCACCGGGCTGCCGCGAGAATTTCCTGGCAGCGCTGGCGGCATACGGCATGGGCCGGCGGGACATCGTTCCGAACGTCAACTTCTTCATGGAGGTGCCGGTCTCGCAGGATGCCGAATGCGGCGTCGCTTATGGCCGCTCGCAGCCCGGCGATTACATTGATTTGCGCGCCGAGCGCGACGTGCTCGCGGTGATCTCCAATTGTCCTCAGGTCAACAACCCGTGCAACGCCTTCAAGCCGACTGCGATCCGCCTGCTGGTTTATCCGCCGGCCTGAGAGGAATCCTCACTGCCACGTTGTACGTTGAGATATCCCTATGCATTGCGCAGGGGGCGGGAATGCTCGCGGTGCGCCAATTCAGGCGGAGCGGAGCCCGTGCTGGTCATTATCCCAACGCCTATCCCTCCATCAACGGGCACCCGCTCCGTCAGTGCCGAGCAGGAGACGCGCCAGTCCGGCGCGGGCTTTCTACCAGAACGGCTGCTTGGCAAATGGAATCTCCACCCGCGCAGCATCATTTCTTGCTGATTTCGCCTCAAAAAGCAGTTAGCGCCGGCGAGAGGCGGGCGAACCGGCGAGAGCGGCGAGCCTAGGCCGCGAACTGCAGCGCGACGATCTTCTCGTAGTAGGAATTGGTCGCGGCAAGCTCGTCGTGGCGGCCCTGGGCAGCGATCCGGCCGTCCTGAACCAGCGCAATGCGGTCCGCCTCCTTCACCGTCGACAGGCGATGCGCGATCACCAGCACGGTCTTGTGCTGTGCCTGCGCGCGGATGTAGTCCTTGATGAGCTGCTCGTTTTCCGCATCGAGCGCCGAGGTTACCTCGTCGAGCAGCAGAATCGGCGCGTCCTTGATGATCGCCCGCGCCATGTTCAGCCGCTGGGCTTGCCCGCCCGAGATCATCGTACCCAGTTCGCCGACGTCGGTGTCATAGCCCTTCGGCAGCGCGGCGATATCGTCATGCAGGCCTACCGCGCGGCAGGCGGCCTCGATCTGGTCCTGGCTGACCGTCGCGTTGCGCAAGCTCAGATTGTCGCGGATCGAGCCGGCAAATATGAAGTTCGACTGGCCGACAAAGGAGATGGCGCCGCGCAGCGCGGCGTTGTCCAGTTCGGCAACGTCATTGCCGAACAGCTCGACCCGCCCGGCATCTGGCGCATGGAACTTGAGCAGCAGCTTGAACAGCGTCGATTTGCCCGCGCCTGACGGCCCGACGAGCGCGACCATCTCGCCCGGCGCGATCTCCAGATCGAGGCCTGTCAGGATCGGCTTTTCCTTGTCGTAGGAGAATTCGATGCCGCGGAAGGCGATCGCCGGCGCCGTAGCTTGCCCCTCGCCCATGACCGGGCCGGGAAGCTCCCGCGTGCCGCTCGGCTCGCTGTCATCGTTGTTGAGCAGGTCGAAGACCATCTGCACGCCCATGAACGACCGGCGGAGCTTGACCCGCATCTGGCTGAGCCGGCGCGCGGGATCGGCCGCCAGCAGCAGGGCCGTCAGAAACGACATGAATGTGCCGGCGTCATACGCGCCCGAGATCATCCGAAACCCGGCATAGAGGATGGCCAGGGACACCGCGATGCCGCCGACGGTGTCGAGCAGCGGGATCGGCGCGGCCTGCAATGCCGCCATGCGGTCGCGGCGGTCCTGAATGCGCTCGATGACCTCTTGGGAATCGTCGCGCTGTGCCCGTTCCAGATTGTACGCTTTGATAACCGGTATGCCCTGGACCGTCTCGCGCACCAGCCGATTCAGATCGGAAAAGCCCGCAAGTTCTTCCCGAGAGAGGTCTTTCAGTTTCTTCACGAGGACCGAAACGCCGTAGAACACGACGGGCGCCACCGTGAAACTCACAAGTGTGAGAACGGGGTCCTGTATCACCATCACCGCAACAAGAGCGGCGAGCGTCATCACGTCCCGCAATCCGTTGACGAGCACCAGGTTCAGGATCTGGTTGAAGGCCTGTGCCCCCTGGTTGAAGCGCATCAACAGTTCGTCAGAGCCGTTCTGGCTGAAGAAGTCGAGCCGCTGCGTGAGCACGTGGTTCATCAGCCGCTTCTGAATGTCGGCCACCATCGCGTTGGAAATGCGCTGGGAGAGAACCGTCTGGAAATAAGTGCTGAGGCCCTTCGCCAGGAAGATCGCTAGCACCATCACCACCAGCGGGATCAGCAGGTCGGCGTTGCGGTCGACGAACACGCTGTTGACGATGTCCTTGACCAGCCAGGCCGTGACGGCCGTGGCGCCCGAGGCGATGCCGATCAGGATGAAGATGACGATGTAGCGCCGCCAGAAGCGGTGAAAATACTCCCGGAAGATCTGGAGAAACAGCTCCACGTCGCCCTGGCGTATCTGCTCAAGCCAGTTGGCGATCCGGGCCGCCCACCATTCCTTGCCCAGCAAGCGCGGCATGAATGTCTCACCTTTGTGCGTCAATCCGGTGCGCCGCCGTGTGTGGCCAGCGCAAGGCTCCTGCATAGAGGATCAATGCGGCAAACGCAAAATGGCGCTGTTCGTTTTCCGAAGGCACCATCCGGTGTCCGGCTCGGCCTTGTCCACGCGGACTATCTTCAAGAGTCGGCCGATGACACATTGGTCGGGGCGATCTGGGTCAGTCCCTCGACACCGTCGCGCGCCGAACCCAGGAGAAATGCTTCCAGCCCCACCAGTTCGGTCGCGCGGTGGTAGCTGATCTCGGCGATATGGGTCACGGGTCCTGCGCCAAACAGGTTGCAGAATGACATGCGGAAGGTTTCTTCTGCGCCTCGCGCGAATGCGCCGGCTTTCGACAGTGGTCCGGCCAGGATCAGGCGCTCAGGCTGAACCACAGCGGCGATAGCGCCGACCGCAACGCCGAGCTGGCGGCCGCTGTCGTGGAAGACCTCCGCAATCCCTGTGTTGCCTGCGTTGGCTTCCTTGACGGCCTGCAGCAGACGTGCACGGAAAGAACCTTCAGGCCAGTCGGATGCTTTATCGGGCGCGAGGCGCTCGATCCGTTGCAGGATGTGCTCGCCGCTGACGCGGTCGCTCAGCCTCACGTAGTCCTGCTGGTCCCCTTCCGGCGTGTCCACCAGCATCTGGTTGATCGCGCCTTCGTTGCCCGATCCGCGCGACAGGGCACCGTTGACCAGGAGACTCGCACCCAAGCCGCTAGCGCCGTGAATGAGAAGGCTGTTGCGAGCTGGCCCGCGTTCGCCGTAACGCAGTTCAGCGAGGTGCAGGACATTGGCGACATTATCAAGGACGACAGGGCAACTGAGCGCCTGCTCGATGCGTCCACCGAAAGCATCGCGATCCCAGCGGATAAGTGGCGCGGAGAGAATGGCCCGGTTACGGCTGTCGACCGCACCGGCGACGGAAATCGACACGCCACTAAGCCGCTTGGCGGCATTGGGACCGTGAAATCCCTGTCGTTCCATCTCGGCGACGACGAAGTCCGCAACCTCTTCGGGCTTGCCGAGGCGCTCAAACCCGACCTGTCGCCGCCGATCAAGGCGCTGTTCGTCTACAATTGCAACCCCGTTACGGCCTCCGCCGATCAGGAAGGGCTCGTCCGCGGCCTGAAGCGCGAGGACCTTTTCACGATCGTCAGCGAGATCTTCCCGACCGACACCACAGACTACGCGGACATCATTCTCCCGGCCACCAGCCAGCTCGAACAGCTCGACCTCATGTATAGCTGGGGCCACTTCAACATGCAGATCAACAACCCGGCGATCCCGCCGCGCGGCGAGGCAGTTTCCAACACCGAACTGTTCCGCCGGCTCGCGCGGCGCATGGGCCTTGATGACCCCGCCCTGCAGCGCAGCGACGAAACGCTCACCCGCGAAGCCGTCGACTGGGAAGCGGAGAATGTCGCTGGCATCGACCTGGATCGGCTCGAACGGGACGGCTATGCGCGGCTGAACGTTGGTGCGCCCAATGAGCGTCGCCCGCATGCCGAAGGCAACTTCCCCACGCCCTCGGGCAAATGCGAACTGGCCAGCGCCGTTGCGCATGAGGGCGGGCGCTTGCTGGAGGTATATCGGCAGGGTTATTCCGGCAGTGACACCGGCGGCGCAGTCGATCCGCTGCCGGGCTATCGGCCGGAGGCGCAGGCCGAAAAGGAACCGTTCGTGCTGGTCTCACCGAAAACGCATCACTTCCTCAATTCCGGGTACGCCAACATGACAACGAAGCCTGAAGGCTTCGCGGAACAGCGCGTGTGGGTTCACCCGGAGGATGCTCAGCGAAAAGGCATTTCGGACGGCGACCCCGTGTGCGTATTCAATGATCAGGGCGCGGTCGAGGCCAAGGCGTTCATCACGGATGACACGCTCGCAGGCGTGCTCGTCATAACCCGCGGCTTCTGGCGCAAGCACGTGGGTGGAGCGACGGTCAACAGTCTGGTGCGTCATCGTCCTGCGGAGATCGGACAGGCGCCGACGATTAATGAGACGCGGGTGGATATCTGCGCGGTGTCGACGCCGGGCCCTTGGATCCGCTGACCACGCCCACCGATCAAGCCTGCGCTGCGGCCTCGCCTTTGCGGCGAGCAAAAGAGGCGCGCAGCCGCTCGATCAGCACGTAGATCACGGGGACCATCAAGAGCGACAGGATGGTTGCCGCCAGCATCCCACTGACCACGGTGACGCCCAGCGAGATGCGCGCATTGGCCCCGGCGCCAGTGGAGATAATCAGCGGCATCACCCCGAGGATGAACGACAGCGCCGTCATCAGGATCGGCCGCAGGCGCAGGCGGGCCGCCTCGATGACCGCATCGACCGAGCCCATGGCTTCACCTTTTTGGGCGCGTGCGAACTGCACGATCAGAATGGCGTTCTTGGCGCTCAGGCCCACAAGCATCAGCAGGCCGATCTGCCCAAAGATGTCGAGGTCCAGTCCGGCGATCGCCAGCCCGGAAATGGCGCCGAACGCCGCGAAGGGCACAGCCAGCACGACCACGAAGGGCAAAGACAGGCTCTCGAACTGCGCGCCGAGCACGAGGAACACCAGCAGCACCGCCAGTGTGAAGATGATAGGCGACCAGCCGGCGGCCTGCTTCTGCTGGAACACCGCGCCGGTCCACTCATAACCGAAAGCGCCGGGCAGGTTCTCGGCCGCGGTTTCTTCCACGCCCGCCACCAACTCGCCGGAGCTGATGCCGGGCGCGGGCTGCGCCTGAATTTCCACAGCCGGATAAAGGTTATAGCGCGACACGGCCTGCGGACCGGTGGTGTATTCCGCGTCAATGAGCGTTTCCAGCGGGACCATGTCGTTGCTGGCATTCCGCACCTTCAGCATAGCGATGTCGGCGAGCGAATCGCGTGCTTCCGTATCGGCCTGCACGAAGACGCGGTAGGTCTGGCCAAACTTGTTAAACTCGTTCACGAAGGTCGAGCCGAGGAAAGCCTGCGAAGTGTTGAACAGCCGGCCGATGGGCACACCCGCCTGCTCCGCGCGTTCGCGGTTCACGGTAAAGTCGATCTGCGGAACCCCGGCGCTAAACGTCGTGAAGGCGCGGCCGACCTCGGGACGCTCGTTGAGCGCGTCGATGAAGCTCTGAGCCTGCGCGGCCATGACTTTCGGATCCTGATACTCCAGCCCCTGCAACTGTAGCCGGACACCGCCGGTGGAGCCGACGCCGGGGATCGGCGGCGCGTTGAAAATCTGCACCTGCGCGTCCTGATAGCCCGCGAATTGCTTGCGAAGATCGGCGATAATCGCATTGACGTTCTGGTCTGGCGGACGGTCGGTCCAGCTTTCCAGGATCGGGATAAGGAAGCCGAAATTCGGAGCGTTAACATTGCCGACGAAACTGCTCCCGGCGATCGCCACCACATCGCGCACGCCCGTGACCCCCTGAATCGTATCCTCGATGTCAAAGACGACGTCGCGCGTGCGCTGGAACGAGGCTGCCTCGGGCAACTGAACGTTGACGATGAAATAGCCTTGGTCCTCCGAGGGCACGAAGCCGGTGGGCCGGTTGACGAACAGCACGACCGTCACGGCGACGATGGCAATGAACGCCGCGAACACCAGCCAACTGAGCCGCAGGAGCCACCGCAACAGCCAGACATAGCCCGTCCGGATGGCGTCGAAGCCGCGGTTGAACCAGCGGAACGGCAACGCCGGCTCTTCGGTGGCGGGCTTGAGGATAACGCGCGAAAGCGCAGGCGTGAGCGTGAGCGACATCAGGGTGGACAGCCCCACGGCAATCGCCACGGTCAGCGAAAACTGGTTGTAGAGCAGCCCACTGATCCCCGGAATGAACGCCACCGGCACGAACAGCGCGAACAGCACGGCGGTGGTCGCGATGATCGGTCCGATCACCTCCGACATGGCCGATCGCGTCGCCGTCTCGCGCGCCTCGCCTTCTGAGAGGTGGCGATTGACGTTTTCGACCACCACGATCGCGTCGTCGACCACCAGTCCAACCGCCAGGATCAGCCCGAGCAGCGTAAGCTGGTTCACCGAAAAGCCGAGGAGATACATCAACCCGAAGCTGCCCATCAGCGCGATGGGGATGACGAGCGAGGGGATCATCGTCGCCCGCCACTTCTGCAGGAAGACGAACACGACGAGCACAACAAGCAGGATGGCGAAGCCGAGCGTCTTCACGACCTCCTGCACCGCAGCAGTCACGAAGCGTGAGGTATCGAAGCCGATCTCGTAGCGGATGCCGTCAGGGAACCGCTGGGAAATCTCCTCCATTTCCGCGTTGATCGCGCTCAGCAGTTCCAGCGCGTTGGCGTCCGGGGCCTGGAAGATGCCGATCTGGGCCGCCGTGTTGCCCGAGTAATGCGCCGCGCTGCCATAGCTCTCGGCGCCGAGTTCCACGCGGGCGACATCGCCAACGGTCACGACCGTTCCGTCCGGTCGCGCCCTCAGCACGATCTCCTTGAACTGCTCCGCCGTTTCCAGCCGGCCCTTCGTGCTGACGGTGTAGGAGAAATCCTGCCCCTCCGGCGCGGGCTCCGCGCCGATCGCGCCGCCGGCGAAAGGTGCGTTCTGCTCGCGGATGGCAGTGATGACATCGACGGGGTCGAGCTTGAAATAGTCGAGCTTGGCCGGGTCCAGCCAGATGCGCATGGCATAATCGCGGCGCGTGAAATTCACCACCCGGCCCACGCCCTCCAGCCGGCGGATTCGATCGACGATGTTGATGGTCGCGTAGTTCGAGAGGAACAGCTCGTCGAAGCGCTCCGTTTGCCCGACAAGACTAATCACGGCCGTGATTTGCGGCGAGGCCGTCTCGATCGTGATGCCGCGATCGCGCGCTGCTGGCGGAAGCTGCGGGCGCGCCTCGTTCACCTCTGTCAGCACGTCGACGGAGGCGATGTCCGGGTCGGTCCCGACGGCGAAGGTGGCCGATACCGTGGCGACGCCATCGTTGCTGCTGGTGGACTGGATATAGATCAGGTTGTCGACGCCGTTGATCGCCTGTTCCAGCGGCGTGGCGACCGTATCGGCCACCGTGGCAGCATCGCCTCCGGTGAAGGTGGCCGTGGTGCGCACCTGCGGCGGGATCACGTTGGGATAGCGCGAGACGGGCAGAACCAGCAGCGCAACGCCGCCGAAGATCACCAGGATCAGCGCAATAACGGACGCGAAGATCGGCCGACTGATGAAGAAATGGATCAATTCATGCGTCCTTTCGCCCCGCCGCGTCGGCGATCGCCGTTTTCCTCGCCCTGTTCCGCGATGACCCGGACGGGCCTGCCGGACCGCACGGACTGCAGATTCCCGGCAACGACCCGATCGCCCTCGGCAAGATCGCCCTGAACAACCACCCGCTTGCCAACGGTCTGGCCGATTTCGACCGGAACGATCTCCACGGTATTGTCCGCGCTGATGACGTAGAGGGCGCGCTTGTTCTGCTGGGTAATGAGCGCCGCGGTCGGTGCCATCAGGCTTGGCTGCGTGCCAAGCTGCACTCGCACGCGGGCGAATTGACCGGGCACCAGCGTCTGGTCAGGGTTAGGCACCTCGCCGCGGACGCGGACCGTGTTGGTCGCGTTCTGCACCGCCGGCCCGAGTGCGGTGACCTCCCCTGAAACCGTGGTATCACGACCGTCTGGCGAGACCGTCAGGCGCAGCGGATGACCCAATCGGGCGCGGGCATCCTTCATTCGCGCGAGTTGGTCCGCGTTCGGGCGGAACTCGATCTCGATGGGATGAAAGTCCACCAGTGTGGTCAGGGTGGTCTGACCTTGAACGACCAGATCGCCCTCGTCGACGTCGGAAAAGCCGATCTTCCCGGCGAACGGCGCTTCGACACTGGCGAATTCAAGGTCGAGCTGCGCCTGACGGAGCCGCCCTTGCAGTTCCTCGATCCGGGCGGCAGCCTGATCGCGCTGGCTTCTCAGCTCGTCCAGCCGGCTGGTTTCCGCGTACTCCTTTTCCTCGAGATTGGCTATGCGTTCCGTCTCGCGTTGAAGAAAGGCCAGGTTCGCTTTCGCGCCCTGCAATGCCCCTTGCAGCTCCTTCAAGCGCGCCTCGAACGTGCGGGGGTCGATGCGGTAGAGAACTTCGCCCTTCTCGACAATCTCGCCTTCCTTGAAGGTGACCTCGGACACATAGCCCGTGACCCGGGCGCGCACCTCGACCTCGCGCCGCGCGAGAAGCCGCCCGCTGAACGAGAGCGCGACCGGGACCGCCTCACGTCGGATGTGCGCGATTCGCACGGGGACCGCCTGGCGCTCCGCCTGAGCCGGCTGCTGGTTGGCCGATTCTTTCGAGCGAAAAAGCTGGCGGACCTGGTCCGGCAACCCAGTCCCGGCGAGCATACCGAAGAGCGGCTGGCCCGACAGATAGAGCGAAAGTGCCAGAATGCCGCCTGCAAGGATGACAATGGCGACCAGTCCCGCGAGAGCGCGTCCGAAAAAGTGCGTCATCAAGACCTCGGGTCAAATGAAAGCGTCGCGTCACGCGATGCTCGACCGAGGATTCCGTAACACACATTCGATTTTAAACCCAGCAGAGGCAAGATTAATGTTTCGTAAAGGATAAATTGATCTCTGAATACGTTCATCAAAGGTCCATATCATATTCAAAATACGTTGCAGAAAATCGCGTCCAAAGAGGGCAACCGCACAGTTAATTGATGTTATATCTTCCTGTGACCTGAACGGGCTATGACCTGCGATAGGTGGATTCGTTGACGCCAACGCGGCTCTTAGCCAGGGGATAAAGCGACATGGCCGACGCAACCAAGAAGGCCGCGATCGTGACGGGTGCCGGATCGGGCATCGGCAAGGCGACGGCCAAGCGCCTTGCGCGCGACGGCTGGGCGGTGACGCTCAACGGCTTGCGACCCGAGAAGCTGGAACAGACCGCCAGCGAAATCGCTGCGCCGGAGCGCACGCTGATCGCCAGGGGTGATGTCAGCGACCCCGACGACGTGGATGCCATGTTCAAAGCGCATATGGAAACGTTCGGCCGGCTTGATGCGCTGGTGAACAACGCAGGCGTCTACGCCGGCGGGCCGATCGACGAGCTTGACTTCAGCGAATGGCGCAAGGTGATGTCGGTCAACGTCGACGCGCATTTCCACACGATCTCGCGGGCGGTCCCGCTGCTGGAGAAGACGGGCGGCTGCATTGTGAACGTGTCTTCGGTCTCGGGGCTCGGCGGCGACTGGGGAATGAGCCCCTACAATGCGTCAAAAGGCGCGGTAAGCAATTTCACCCGCGCGCTCGCTCTCGACCTCGCAGCGCGAGGCATTCGCGTGAACGCCGTCGCGCCGAGCCTGACCGAGACTGAAATGACCGATGACGTTCTGGACGACGAGCACACCATGGCGATGTTCCGCCAGCGCATCCCCATGGCGCGCGCTGCCAAACCCGAAGAGATCGCCGACGTGATCGCGTTTTTGACCAGTCACGACGCGCGCTTTGTGAACGGCGTCGTCCTGCCGGTAGATGGCGGCCTGAGCGCCTCGAACGGACAACCACATTTCGATTAGCCAGCCGGGGCAGCACTTCCCCGCCACTGCCGTCCCGAAAATGGATTGCCAGAGGCATCGCCCATGCCTAACTAACGCTTGCGCACGACGTCCGCGCATATGTGTCCGGCAATCTGCGATGTCATAACTGCGATACGCCAATCATGAGAGGCCAGCGCGGGGCGCCCGCCCAGCAAGTTCAACAGACCGGGGATCAGCAGCCGGGCGCCGTCCACGCGCTTTCAAGCACGGACGCACTCCACGCCGTCGGCGCCACGGCCGGGGGCCTGACATCCGAGGAGGCTGCGCGCCGGCTGGCGAACTACGGACAGAACCGGCTGCCCGAGCCGCCCAAACGCACCCCGCTGTTACGCTTTCTCAGCCACTTCCACAATGTGCTGATTTACGTGCTGATCGCCTCTGCAGCCGTCACGGCGATCCTCCAGCACTGGGTGGACACGGGCGTGATCCTTGCCGTCGTCCTTGTCAACGCGATCATCGGCTTCGTTCAGGAGGGCCGCGCCGAGCGGGCGATGGAAGCGATCCGCGGGATGCTGGCGCCGCGCTCGGCTGTTCTGCGCAACGGCCAGCGCCAGCGCGTCGACGCGGCTGATCTCGTGCACGGCGATATCGTGCTGCTGGAGGCTGGCGACCGCGTGCCCGCCGATCTGCGCCTGATCGAGGCGCGCGGTCTCAAGGCCGAAGAAGCCATCCTGACCGGCGAATCCGTGCCGGTGGACAAGGACACCAGGCCCGTGGCGGAGGAGGCGGCGCTTGGCGACCGTACCTCCATGCTCTTCAGCGGAACGCTCGTCGCCGCCGGTGCTGGCCGCGGCGTCGTGGTGGCGACCGGCCCATCCACCCAGATCGGCCGGATAAGCGGGATGCTGTCGCGCGTGGAAATGCTGACCACCCCGCTCGTCCGGCAGATGGACATATTCGCCCGCTGGCTTACGGTTTTCATCCTTCTCGTTGCCGCGGGCATTCTCGTCTACGGCTATTTCGTCGGCCACATGCCGTTCGCAGAGTTGTTCATGGCCGTAGTCGGCCTTTCGGTCGCCGCGATTCCCGAAGGTCTGCCCGCCGTGCTGACGATCACGCTCGCCGTCGGGGTTCAGGCGATGGCCCGGCGCAATGCAATCGTCCGCCGTCTGCCCGCGATCGAGACACTCGGCTCGGTCTCGGTGATCTGCTCTGACAAGACAGGCACGCTCACCCGCAACGAGATGATGGCGGTGACGCTCGCGGCGGCTGGAGACCACCTGTATTCTGTCGAGGGCAAGGGTTATTCGCCGGAGGGCGCCGTTCGCTGGCGCGAGGCCGATGCCCACCCGTCCGAGCACGCAATCCTGATGGAATTCGCCCGCGCCGCAGGTCTTTGCAATGACGCGGTTCTCCACGGCTTCGAGGACGGCTGGCGCGTCGACGGTGACCCGATGGAAGGCGCGTTGCTGGCCCTGGCCGGCAAAATTTCCAGAAATGGCCCGGAGCCATTCCCGAACTGGAGCCGCACCGACGTCATCCCCTTTGACGCGGCGCATCGCTACATGGCGGTCGTTCATCACGACCACGAAGGACACGCCTGCATCCATGTGAAAGGCGCACCGGAGGTGGTGCTCGGCATGTGCGCCAACCAGCGCACGCCGCAGGGCGGGACTGCGCCGCTCGACCGCGATTACTGGCACGAGATGATCGACTGCCTGGCAGCCGAGGGCCAGCGCGTGATCGCCGTTGCCGCGCGTCCGGTGGCCCAAGACCACACAATCCTCAACACGGAGGATCTTCAAGGAAAGCTGACGCTGATCGGGCTGATCGGGCTGATCGACCCGCCGCGCGCGGAAGCCGTCGAGGCGGTCGCCGAGTGCCATGCAGCAGGCATCCGCGTGAAGATGATCACCGGGGATCATGCCGTCACGGCGCGCGCGATCGCTGCGCAGATTGGCCTGAAAAACGCCGAGCGCGTGCTGACGGGTGCCGACATCGAGGGGATGGACGATGCCGCCCTCGCCGATGCGGCGGTAACAACCGACATTTTCGCGCGGACCTCGCCCGCCCACAAGCTGCGGCTGGTGACGGCGCTGCAGTCGCGCGGGCTGACGGTGGCCATGACCGGAGACGGCGTGAACGACGCCCCCGCATTGAAGCGCGCCGATGCCGGCATCGCCATGGGCCAGAAGGGCAGCGAGGCCGCCAAGGAAGCCGCCGAGTTCGTACTCGCCGACGACAACTTCGCCTCTATCGCAGCGGCTGTGCGCGAGGGGCGGACCGTCTACGACAACATCAAGAAGGTCATTAGCTGGACGCTGCCCACCAACGCGGGCGAAGCCATGACCATCATCGTCGCGCTGTTCGCCGGAATGGCGCTGCCGATCACCGCTATCCAGATCCTCTGGATCAACCTGATCACGGCTGTCACGCTTGGCCTCTCGCTTGCCTTCGAGCCGTCGGAGCCCGGCACCATGCGCCGTCCACCGCGGCCGCGCGAGGAGCCGTTGCTGACCGGCGAACTGGTCTGGCACATCGTGCTCGTCTCGACGTTATTCCTCCTCGCCGTGTTCGGCGTCTACGCCTATGCGATCGACAAGGGCTATTCGCAGGTGCTGGCCCAGACGATGGCGATGAACATGCTGGTGGTGCTGGAGATTTTCCACCTGTTCTTCATTCGCAACATCTACAGCACCTCGCTGAACTGGAATGCCGTCAAGGCAACGCGGGTCGTCTGGGCCTCTGTGCTGACGGTGATCGCCGCGCAGTTCGCCATCACCTACCTGCCGCTCATGCAGGCGGTCTTCGGGACGCAGGACGTGCCGTTCCTCGATGGCGTGCTGATCGTGGCGATCGGCGCCGTCTTCTTCGCGCTGATCGAGACGGAAAAGCAGATGCGGCTCGCCTTTCGGCGCCCGGCCGAGTTGCAGCATGGTTGATTGGGTCATACCGTCGGCAACTGCCCGCGCCTAGCGATACACGTAGATCGGGCTGGTCCAGGCCAACGTGCCGTCTTCCTGGGTCAGGCGGATATAGATGATGTTGTCGCCTTGGTCCTTGAGCGGGATGTGCCGCGAGAGGGTGAGGCTACGGTGCGGATTGTCCGCCGGCAGCCGGAAGACACGGAGCTTGCGCTCCAGCGCCGCGCTTCGATCGAACACCGTGTCGTCGTAACCGATCTCGCTCAGCGGCACATCGCAAGAGACCAACGGCGTCTCGATAGCGAGGCGCCCGCCCTGCGGATCCGTAACCCACATGTCGAAGCCGCCGAGATTGCCGGTCGTCAGCGCCTTCCAGGCCAGTTCGCTGTCGCCGCGCTGCTCCAGCGTCTTGTCGCGGTTGAAGAAATTGATGGGCCGCGTTGCCGCGATGCTGTTGCCGGAGAGCCTTGCAGTACCGTCCCAGATCACTTGCCGGAAGCGTCCGCGATATTCCGCGCCCTGCCAGATCACGCGGATACGGTTCCCGAGTTCCTCCGGCGCATAGGGGCGGATCGTCTCGATCAACTCCTTGCCATTGAAGATGTCGAGCCGCTCGATGGGCGCGGCAGCGTGAATGTCGACATTGAGGGTCATGCCGCCCTGCGGCAGGTGCACGATATCGCCCATGATCGCCGAGCGCGCGGGGCGGCCTTCCACCGGGCCGAGCGCGGGATCATCGTGATAGAGCGTGCCTTCGGCGTCGAAGTCAGCCGATACATCAATCACCATGCGCCCACCGGGACCGCCGGTCGTGCCGTAATGGTGGCGCTTGCGGATGGCGTCGAGGATGCCTTCGCGGGTCAGCTCCTCCGCCAGGAAACAGGTTAGCCCGCCGATCGCGCCGAACATGGACGAGCCGGGGTAGCTCGCGCCGGGGCGGCCCTTGTGCCCGTCCGAATTGCAGACCACCCCGACCCGGTAGCCCATCTCGATGGCATCATGCAGGATCCATTCGAAGGTGCCCCAAGAGGAGTGCACCTCCACCGACTTCTCGAAGCGGCCGTCATGCGCCAGCTTGATATCGGCGTAGCGCCCGCCGCAATGGGCGTACATGACCACGTCCCACTCGCCCGCCTTCGCCAGCGCGTCGAACAGTTCCGCCGTCGTGTTAACGTCTGTCTCAACATCGCTCTCGTCCGGGATTAGCGCATGGGACGAGCGGCGGATTTGGCGGCCCTCGTTCGGGAAGTAGACGTTACGATCGCCGCCCATGCTGGTGTTGCCAGACCATTCGTAGCCGGGGATCGCCACGAACTTTCCGTCCTCGTTGAACGCGGCGCAGAGGCGGTCGAGTTCGGCATAGAAGGCGTTCGTGATTTGGAAATCGTTGCCCTGATGCGCGGCGACATCGACGAAAGCGCGGTCGCGCGCAAACGCGAAATATGCCCGCGCGCTGCCCGTGCCGATCGTCTCCTCGCTCTGGCCGTGCAGATCGCCCCACAAGTGCAGCAGCGGCGCGTCTTCGACGATACGCAGCGGGTTGGAGGTCGCGGCCACGCTGCCGTCGGGAGCGACCAGGTCGATGGTCAGTTCGCCCGTCGCAAAGACCTGCAAATCCTCGAGAACGGCAGCGAAAGCGCCGGGTGCGAGCACCACCTGTTCGGTCAGCCCTTCGACCGGCATGGAGGGCCGCAAGGTGAAGCGCGCATCGCAGCGGTCCGAGGGGTTGCCCCACTTGTCCTCGCCCTTGATCTTGAGCGCGAAGGGCTGGCCGGCGCGGCGCAGCGTCGGCAGCGTGGCGACATAACGCTCCGGTACGCCGGGCACCAGCTTGATCGCCGGCTGAACGGGCAGCGGCTGGAAGGTGTAGGTGGCGATCGGGTCGACCAGGACCTTGAACTCGAAGCTGTCCTCACAAAAGGTCTGCAAACGCATGCCCGGCGAGCCGCCATCGGTAACGCCGAAGCGCACGGTGATCGTGTCGCCCTCGGTCAGGTAGCCGTTGACGACCTTGATCTCCAGCGTCTTGTCCCACGGTCGCGTGTTGCCCTTCGGGCTGAAGCGGTACTCAAGCACCGCGTTGTTGGAGGCTTCGACGGTCGTGTAGCCCGGCGCCGCGGGGTCGTCGAACTGCGGCGGCGTCTGGTCGGCGGCGAAGCGAAACGAAATGCGCAGCGCGCCGGAATCGTCGATGCCGAACTTGCCGGCGGTATAGACCAGGGTAAAAGACTGATAGGAGCCCGCTTCGAAGGCACCGTCAGGCGTAAGGACGGCGGTCCCGAGGTCCTCGGGTGGTATCGGCGTGCCGATCACCACGCACCCAGTACCATCACTGTTCGGGATGTTTACGGTGGTCATCGGCACCCCCTTTGTTTATCGTTTTCACCGGACCTTACGTCACAAGAACCCAAAATCAAGCGAAAGTGCCCTCGGGGGCCAAGCCGAGGCAAGGCGCCGGGCTCTGCCCTGCCGGCCTGCGGTCAACGTCAAGAAGGAGTGTCGTTTGAAGCTCACGGAAGAAGAACAGGCCATGCTGGCCGGCGAGATGGGCGCGCCGCGCCAGTGGGCGATTGATCACATGATGAAAGTGGGCGCGATGTTCGACGCACCCGATCTCGTCGAGATCAGCCAGGCCCACATGATGGCCGATCCGGAATCGCTGGGCGAGGCGGGCGTCGCTTTCCTCGAAGGTCTGGCGGCGGGCGATGCCAAGGTGGTCGTGCCGATGATCACCGACCCGCGCGGCGTCGATCTCGACTATTACCGCCCCCTCGGCCAGACCGAGGAGATGGCCGACCTGGAGCGCCGCACCATCGCCGCGTGCGCGGCCATGGGCATCGCCATGACGAACACCTGCATCAACTATCAGACCATCATGCCACCGGTGCAGGGCGACCATGTCGCCTTTGGTGATACCGGCGTCGTGATCTACTGCAACAGCGTGCTGGGCGCGCGGTCGAATTTCGAGGGCGGGCCTTCGGCTCTGGCTGCAGCGCTAACCGGACGCACTCCACGCTATGGTCTGCACCTGCCCGAGAAGCGCCGGGCGACACGCCGCTTCCGCGTGCATGAGCAGCCGCAAGGGCTGACCGGCTGGGGCGTTCTGGGCGCGGTGATCGGGCGGGCATCGGGCTCATACTGGGAGGTGCCGGTGATCGAGGGGATCGACGTCATCCCGACCTCAGACGAAATCAAGCACTTCGGTGCGGCGATGGCGAGCTATGGCTCCTCGCCACTCTTCCATATCGTCGGCATTACGCCGGAGGCGCCGACGCTGGAAGCAGCGGGCGGGGCCAACTTGCCACGCGAGGAGATCACAGCGGATGATCTGCGCGCGCTGAAATCGAACTTTGGCGGGCGCGGCGACAAGGTGGATGTTGTGGTCTTCGCGGCGCCGCAGCTCTCGCTGGTCGAGATGCAGACACTGGCGGGTCTGCTTGAGGGCCGCAGGCGCCATCCCGGCACGGCCGTCATCGTGTGCACCTCGCCTTCGGTCTACGCGGACGCGCTGCGCCTCGGCTATGTCGAGACGATCGAGGCGTCCGGGGCGAAAGTCCTTCAGGGGACCTGCTTTTACAACCAGTACGCCCGAGAGATCGGCGAGGCCAATGGCTGGCGCCGCCTGCTGAGCAACTCCGCGAAAATCGTCAACATCCTTGGCGGCTATGGCTACGCACCGGCGCTGGCCAGCATGGAAGAGTGCGTCGAGTCCGCCTGTGCAGGGGAGATCGTCTGATGACCGTTCTGAAATGCCACCCGGGCATCGGCAGCCGCATCGAAGGCTATGCGCTCGTTTCAAGCGACAATTTCTCGGCTCGCTACGACCTGGACCGCCAGCAGGGCGTTTTCTCCCGGCCCGAGCACAGGCTGGCCGGGGAAAGTTACGTCGGACGCATTCTGGTGATGAACACGGCCAAGGGCGGCGTGGCCTCCGCCTGGATGCTGCACGAGATGAAGGCGCGGGGCATGGCGCCCGCGGCAATTCTGTTCAACCGGGCCAACACCATTCTCGCCCAGGGCGCGGCGCTCGCCGGCCTGACCATGTGCGACCGCTTCGAGGACGGCGACATTACGCAGCTGATCCAGAATGGCGACTACCTGATCGTGGAACCTGATGAGGGCCGCGTAACGGTCGCCCGGTAGGATCGCGGTCGCGCCGGCATGCACCATGAGTCCGAATGCCCTCTTATTGGCGCCAAGGTCGCCTAATTGCTACCGCGGACGAACGACGTGAAATTGCCGATGACAGCGCGGGGCTGCGCGGTCAGCGCGCTGCCTGTCATCACGGACGCATTCCGTTCAAGCGATGTTACGACCGATTGCGGACGGACCACTTGAACTCGCGCGCTGGCGCCATGGCCGTTTGACCCATAGCCCGCTTTGCCAGTTCCGCCGGGCATCAGGGCTTTGTAGGAGGGCCGTGCGCCGAGTCGGTCTGCGTTGCGGTCTTCGAACCGATCGAACACGGTCGGCAGACCGACCGGCTGCGCGATAACGTATCTGCCGACCCGCTCACCCTGGAATTGCGGCAGCGCCGACCGCGGCGGGGCGTTGTCCGGCTGATGACTGACAGGCTTGCCCCGCGCGAGAAAACGCAGAGTCCACAGCCGAGCATGGTTCGCGATCAGCGGCTCCGTGCGGATTCGGGACGACGGCAGGACGTCCGGCACGCCGGCAGGCATGGCACGCACGGGCGAATCGAGAATGAACGACAGCCCCGCCAGCATCAGCAGGTGGGGCTTTGGCCTTGCGGGGGGCCCTCCTGGGCGCGGCAGACGGGGACTCAGAAACGGCCTCGCCGAAGCGCTCGCCAGGTCGGGCAGGTAAACCAGATGCGCACCCGGCACGGACGGCGAGGTCAGCACGATCGGCGGCGATGCCATCAACTCAGGCAACATCCGTTCCCGGTAGAAGAACGCCAAATCAGGTTCGAAATCCAGGGCCGAAATGGGTCCCAGCGCAACGGGCGGCAGCGGCGGCAGCGTAAGCGGGAAGGGAAGAATGCGACCCTCGACTGGCGGTAGCACCCGGCTGTCCTTCTGCAAGGTGTTAGCCTCGCACCCGCCGGGCAGCGGATCCTCCAGCTTCGTGCAGCGGCTGCCGGGGCTCATGTAGAAGCGCGGGCGGATGCTCGTATCGCCGGTGGACGGGAACTCGGGGATGGTGTCCGGATTGATCTTCTGTTCGTCCGGGTCGACCAGCACCGCGCCCGGCACGTCATTCTGCCCGTCGAACCGGCTCTGTGCGGTGGAAGGCTCGCTGGCCACGGCCAGGGCTAGTGCGCAGACGGTTCCTGCGCACCCGAAAGTCAGGCGCTTCGACAAAGGCATGATCCGCGCTTTCCTCCTCTGACACCGACCCAGCTGCGGCGATGACCAGGATTACATCTTCGCCGAGAATTCTTCGTAAGCCTTTGTGAAACCCATGAGCGAAAAGTTAAAGGAGATCGCCCGGCGGCTGCGCCCGTCGACGATCGCGACCGACATCTCGCCGCCCATCTTCATTTCTTCGAGGATTTCGGGGGTGAGGTCGAACGCGGCGCGGCAGCCTTCATCCTCGCGGCATTCGAGAAGCTGGGCGCGGAAAACGTAATCGTCATCGACATCGACCGCGACGCCGGAGGGGATGTAAACGCCGAGCGGCAAGTTCACGAGCGCGACGACATTCGCATCCTGCCCGTCCTGCGCGAGGTTTTGCATGTAGAGCCGCGCGAGGGTCGTGCCCTCCTCGTTCCTGATCTCGCTGAAGAGCTGGCAACGGGTATCGTCGCAGGCGGTCTGCCAGTTGTCGTCCTGCGCGGCTGCGCTGTGCGCGCCGGAAAAGGTCCAAACCAGGGCGAGGCCTAAAATCATCAAAGCATGTTTCATCGGAAGACCCATAGCGCGAGCATCGGAAGGAAGGAGCCAGGCCCGAAGGCCCGGCTCCATAGTTCTCGAGTCCAGTGCTTACTGGATCGTCGATACAGACACAGCAGCGGAAGCGCCTGTGGCAGAGATCGACGCGCTGGTGCCGGTTGCAGTCAGGTTGCCGGCGGTAACGCTGCTAGTATTCGTGACTACGCCACTGCTTGAAGCCGTTTGCGAGATGTTGCCAGTGGTCGCGGTCGTCGCGCCGCCATTGATTTTCGACACGGAAACAACCGACGCAGCGCCCGTCGCACTCGTCGACGCAGAGGCCCCTTTACCCGAAACATTCCCAACATTGATACTGGTCTCATTGAACGTCTCGGTTGGGGTGTTCCGGTTCACGCCATTAGAGGCATTCTGCGTGATCGAATCGTCGCCATCAGTAGCAAGGCTGATCGTCGTGTCGTTGCCTGCATTGACGCCGGTGACACTCAAGACGTTGATCGCGCCGGTGGCGCTGGCCGAAACCGATGCGCCAGTACCACTGACGTTGTCGCCAGTGATAGTGCCAATCTGTACCTTCGTGTCCCGGCCTTCCTGGCTGGCGACCTGCTTCACGTTATCGATATCGGTCACCGTCGAGGTATTTTTCGTACCACCGATCCGCGTCACGGAGATGGCATTTTGAGCGCCGGTCGACGACACTGACGCCGAAGCGGCCGTGCCTGACACCGTGCCGAGGTCCATGCTGTTGGATTTGTTTGTGACTCTTTGATTGTCGACGGTTGACCTCTGATCGATATCGCCGAAAACCACGTTACCTAAGGATGTACTGGTGTTCTTGCCAATGCCGGTGACGGTGACAACGGACCCGGCACCGAGGGCCGAGTCGGAAACGGACGCGGCAACCCCGGTTATATCAATATCAGCACCGTTGATGCTTGCGTTGTTTTTGGTCCCCGAAGCGTTGAAGGAGTCAGCGGACGCTCTTTGCGTGATGTCCGCGTCCCCCGCCACGCTGCCGCCACCGTTCACGAAGCTGACCGACACGGCGTTGATCGAAGAGGTCGCCGAGACAGATGCCGACGAGGCTGTACCATTGAGGTTCCCGACACTCGCGTCAGCCTCGTTTAAGACGACGCCGTTTGCAGGCTCGGACCCAACCTTGCCCTCGCCGAAGTTGTCCGGGTCGACGCGCGTGTTGGAAGATCTCTGAGTGATGTCCCCGTCGAAAGTCAAGTTCGTGACATTGTTGACGAACGACCCTGCAACTGCGGCCGAAGCGCCGGTCACGGATGAACTCGCGGACGTAGAAGTGCCGTTAAGGTTGTTGACGTCGACTTCGCCTTCGCTTGGTTGCGAGACGAACTGGTCGTTCGAGACGTTCTGGTTGATTTCGCCAACCGTCACGTTGTCCTGCGCGAACGCCGCCGGCGCTCCCACAATCAGCGCCGCCAACGCGACGCCCGTCATCAGTTTTGCATTTCTCATCTTTGCTCTCCTGTTTGCTCAGTTCACAGCCCAAAAAGTCACTAACCGAAAGCCTCCAGGGCTTCAGAGACTTCCAACCTGTCGGCAGTTGCCCCCCGCTCTACGAAACGGTGTTGAGCAGGTCTGCCACCATCCCCCGGCACTGGTCCGCTGCATGGGGGAATTCCTTCATCACGACATCGGCCACGCCCAGCGCGATCGGCCCGTTCAGCGCCTCGAACTGCAGGCGCTCCTGGTTGCTGAACACGACGTTGCCGGTCACGAGCGTGTCACCGAGCACGTCGCCAACGCCCGCGCCGACCTGCTGATAGCGCACGGGCCGCTGGATCATGCTCATCTGCCGGTTCACGCGCGTCGCCGCCTGGTCAAGCTGGATCGACAGGGTGAGCTGGGCGAAGCCCTTGCCCAGCGTCGGCCCCCAGCCGCCAACGCGCACATCGGCTTCCGCCGGCTGGCCGAAGTCGAGGCTGTTGAAGATGCCGTTGATCGCGTAGTCCGCGCGGACCGCCTTGGCCGGCTTGCCGAAATAGGTCGAGATCGCGCTGCCGCCCATCTTGCTGATGGCGTCCGTGATGTAGGAGGAACTGCCCCCCTGCGGGACGAAGTTGCCGGTCGCGCCCTGAGCGACGGCGTTGATCTTGCCCGTGCTGTCCGCGAAGCTGCCGACAACGAAGGTCTTGCCGTGCAGCACGCCGGTATCGCGGACACACTGCAACACGCGCTCGATCCGCGGATAGGGCTGGACGGCTGTCGGCAGCGCCGCCTGAGAAACGTTTACTTGTGGCTGCGGCGCCGACTCGTCGATTTTTGGCGTCGCAGCGCAACCCGCCAGCGTCAAAGCCGCGAGGCTAGCGGTGGTGATCCCCTTCAGTGAACTCACAGTGCCCGGCATTACCAGAATCCCCCATCTCCAGCGCACCCGCGCAGGTCAGTAGTTGTTGTTCGTCGCGTTGTCCCCGGTGTTCACCTGGCCGTCGTTTGTCACGTCGCCGCTGTTCGTGCTGTCCTGATCGGCGTGCGTGTGGATGCTGTTGTCGTTTCCGGAGATGGTGCTGCTCACGACGGTCTGGCTCCCGATCGACTGGATGGTGATCGATCCCTCGGAACCGGTCGCCAGAAGCAGGCCTTCTTCGGCGGCGTTGACCTGCCCCGCGACGGTGCCGTTCTGGACGTGCGCCGCCGAAGATGCCGCGGCACCGCTGACCGCCACGCCGGAGCCGTCCGTGCCCCACATGGAGCCGGCGCTATAGCTGTCGCCCGCCATCGCGGGTGTGCCCAGTCCAGTGAACGTGACTGCGAGACCCGCAATCAGTTTTTTCATGTCCCTTCTCCTCTCTGTCCCAAAATGCCCAGTCACCATTGATGACTGATTCGCCCATAATTGGCGAATTGTTCATGAATTCGCTATCGACGACGCATTGTTGCTTGCTGCGCGGGTCATCGCGCAACACGACGTTTTCCTGACGTCTCGGCGTCGATGGATTCAAGACGTTAATTCCCGGCACCACGATGCAAATTCGGCGCGCGGCAATCCGCGGAGAGCCTTTTCGCGTCAATCCGCCTGGCTCGGACGGTTCCGACATTGTCAGATCCCCCATCTCGCCTGAGCGGGCCGGCTTGTCGTTGGATGTCAACCTAATTGGCGGTCACGCGTGCCCGAGCGTCCGCCAAACTTTTCCCACCGGCCCGTCTCGCGTGATGGGCAGCCGCTGACACCACCGTCAGTTGCGCTCCATCACCGTTGCGGGGATAATCACAAGCGCCGGATAAGACCGCATGACGCATTTGCACTAAATTGTAGCAATTGACTTTCCAGGGTGCATAAATGCAACAGTCACGGCGCAGCAGGTGTAGCAGAGATCTTTTTGTTCCGGACGTGGCGTGGTCGACTCTGCAATGAGGCGCGGGCGGACATGCGCTAACGGCGTGTATCCTTGGCGTACCGTTGTGTCCGGGGGCGCGTTGAGATCGGGGCGCAAGGCCGCGGCGAACAAATCGTTTCCCGCCTTGCAGGGAAGGCGGCAGACTTCCGCGAAAACAGCCCGAACAGATAGTCAAAAGCTCTACAGGCTGCGTGGCGTCTGCAGAGCGGGAGGGCGAAGCCGAAAGGCCGCCGGCATCATCTCTGGCAGGATAGGGGGTCCGGCTCACCGGAGCCAGAAAGTGACTGCACCGGCTACTCCCAGCCGGCGCAGTCCTTGATGCGGTCAAGGGCAATTCTGAAACGGTCGCTTCAGCGACCAAGTGTTTTCAGTGCAAGGAGAGCGGTACAGCGCGTGAACGCCTGCCTCCCGCACAATCTACAGCGCCAAAGCGGCGACTGCGCCTTGCATCCTTGAATGTCTGTGTGCCCAAAACGACCGGATCAAGCAAAGCCGCGACGGCCAATACCCCCGTTGCGCCGCAGCCGTCGAATGAATGATGCCGTGATGCGTTGTGCGCATCCACGGCTGGCGGATAGCGCCACACGGGAATACGCTCCCGCGCTCTATCCGACATGTACCGTTCTGCTATCATCTCTTCTCGTCCTTCCCCGAGCGTCCGAACGAACCGCCAATCCCGTTCGCGCCGTCGCGTAGTCGGGACACCCGCATGAAACCTCGCCGACGGCCCCGGCTTGGGCCGCCCCGCGAGCCCGAAGCGTCGGCCTCCGGGTCGCAACCAGTGGTAGAGTCT
The DNA here is from genome assembly GCF_003550175.1 of Dichotomicrobium thermohalophilum. Taxonomy (NCBI): domain Bacteria; kingdom Pseudomonadati; phylum Pseudomonadota; class Alphaproteobacteria; order Hyphomicrobiales; family Hyphomicrobiaceae; genus Dichotomicrobium; species Dichotomicrobium thermohalophilum. Next base: position 895,655 of record NZ_QXDF01000001.1, on the reverse strand, counting down.
GAACGGGATCGCGCGCATCGCACAGACAGGTGAGACGCGTGCAGAATCTGGGAAAAACTACTCTGGATTGCGGCGTGTTGTAGTTTTGAGGCCACAATTGCGCGGCTTGGCCCGCCAGGGAGCGCGCGTTCATCCACAGGCCGGGCTATCGCCTCAGCGCAGCGCCCCGAGGCAGCGTCAGTCCACTTCTGCGACGACGAAAAAGATCGACCACACCCAGGCCGTCTCCGCGTCAGTCGGCAAAACCTCACCGCCGGTGTCACGTAGCAGCCAGGCCGGCCCGCGCGCGCCGTCACGGGGCCGGAAGAGCCAGCCAGACTTTCATTTTCCCCCCTCCTGTCCCGCGACGGCGGAGGCCGCGCCGCCAATGACGCAGGCTTTTGGCCGCGAGGACGAAGACGTGTCAAGCGACTGAGGGTTGGGGGCAGGCGGACTTCACCGGTCCCGATCACCCGCCTGGGCCGCAGTCCAGACAACGGCGCGGGCTCTCAGGCCCAATGTGCAGCTTGGCATTGACGTCACGCAGTGCGCTGCGCAGGCCCTCCTCCACGACCGGGTGATAGAAGGGCATATCCAGTATCTGGGAGATCGTCATGCGCTGCTGATACGCCCAGGCAAGCAGATGCGCGATGTGCTCCATCCGCGGGCCGACCATCTCCGCGCCGAGGAACAGACCGGTGCCGTATTCGCCGTAGACGCGCAGCAGGCCTTGGTTCTTGAGCATGACGCGGCTGCGGCCCTGTCCGCCAAAATCCACCTGGCCGATGGCGTAGTCGCATTGCAGGTTGTCGAGTTCTCGGTAGGAGTGGCCGACGGTGGCGATGTTCGGATCGGTGAACATGATGCTGAGTGGGGCGCGGCGCAGGCCGGTCCGGATATCGGGAAAGCGCCCCGCGTTGTCGCCGGCGATACGCCCCCCGTCGGCAGCCTCGTGCAGCAGCGGCACGTCGCCCGTCACGTCGCCGGCGATGAAGATGTGGCTGTCGCCCGCCTGCATCGTGTATCGGTCGAACAGCGGGATGCCCTTCTCGTCCAGCTCCAGCGAGGTGTTCTCCAGCGCGAGGCTGTCGACATTCGCTCGCCGGCCCGTCGCGGCGAGGAGATAGTCGAAATGCTCGTTGGTCTCGCGGCCCTCGGCGTCAGTGAAGGTGATCGAGACGCCATCGTCGACGCGCTCAATCGAGGTCACGTTCGCATCGGGATCGAAGGGAAACTCCGCCTGAAAAGCCTCAAGCGCCGACTGTTTGACCTCTGGATCGGACAGCGGGCCGACATCGCCGAACTTCCCGAACAGACGCATCCGCACGCCCAGCCGGTGAAGTGCCTGGCCCAACTCAAGCCCGATGATCCCGCCGCCGAAGACGGCGACCGCGCCGGGAAGCTCCTGCCAGTCGAAGACATCATCGTTGATAACCAGCCGGTCCCCGGCCGCCTCGAACTGCTTGGGATAGACGGGGCGCGAGCCGGTGGCGATGACGACGCGCTCGGCGATCACCCGGTCACCGTTGTCCAGCTCCAGTGTGTGGTCATCGAGGAACTTCGCCTTGCCCATGATGCGATTGTCTTCGGGCCAGTTCTCCACCGCCTCGATGACGAAGCTGACGAAGCGGTCGCGCTCGCGGCGCACACGGTCCATCACCTCGCGGCCGTCGATGCGCACATTGCCGTCGATATGCACGCCGAAGCCGGGCGCCTTGTCGATCTCGTGCGCGGCGTCTGCGGCGGCGATCAGCAGCTTGGATGGCATGCAGCCCACCCGCGCACAGGTGGTGCCGTATTGCTCGCCCTCGATCAGCACGACATTGTCGGTGTGTTTCGTCGCCGTGCGATAGGCCCCCATGCCGGCCGTCCCGGCGCCGATGATCGCAATGTCGACATGTCTCGTCATCATGTCTCCGCACCACTTTTCGCTTCTTCAACGCTTTGCCGGCCCCCTTGGGCACGGGTTAGCGGTTCCGCCATGCGCGCCAGTACAGTCTCCACGCTATCAGAGACCGCCGCCAGCGTTTTTCACGTTCGTCTCGCAGGCGCATAACATTCCGTGAAGGCGCAAGGTTCATAAGCGCGTCGTATGGGCGCGTTAAAAACGGTCATCGTCAGGTGCATTCTGTTATGCCACGCTTTCCGATGTCCAATATCATGCGGGTTTGCGTCCCCGGCCCCTCATGCTAAGCGATCCATCCGAGCTTCCCGATGATCCGCCAGGCGGTGTGCCGCGGCTGCGGGTCGTGAATGCGGGCGCGGCCGGCCGGCTGCGGCTGAACGTGGCCGGAACCAAGCGCGCACCGTCTGCGGCAGAGCGGGTCGAGGCGGTCCTGGCGGGCCTGCCCGATATGCGGATGGTGCGCGCCAATAGCCGCACCGGCAACGTCCTGCTGTGTTTCGATCCGTCGATTCCGCATCAGGTGATGATGAAGCGCGCAGCAGACGCGCTTGACGCCAACCCCGGAGCGACAGCCAAACCCCTCTCGGCAGCGCCAGCCGCTGCTTCCAGCGAGATTGGCGGCTGCCGGACCAGCGACTGGCACACGCGCGCTGCCGCCGACATCCTCGACGAGCTGGGGACCAGGGCCGACACCGGACTGGACGCCGAGGAAGCCGCCGCGGGCATCCGCCAGCATGGCCGCAACATCATCCCCGAAGCGCCGCCCAACAGCTCCCTGACGCTAATCATCCGCCAATTCAACAGCCTTCCCGTCTGGATGCTGCTCGGCGCTTCCGCCGCCTCCATCGTAACGGGCGGACTGCTCGATGCGGTGGTGACCATTGCGGTAGTGTCGGCCAACGCAGGAATTGGATACGTCACGGAAAGCGGCTCGGAGCGAACGATCCGGCGCATGACACAGAGGCGGCGCTATACCGTACCGGTTCTGCGAGGCGGGCACGAGATCGAGGTCGACAGCGCGCAGGTGGTACCAGGCGACATCCTCGTGCTGAAGCCGGACACGATCATCGCTGCCGATGCGCGCCTCATCGAAGCGCAGTCGCTCATGGTTAACGAGTCGCTCCTCACCGGCGAGAGTGAGCCGGTCCAGAAGGAGGCGGACACAAAGTGCCCTGCCCGTACGCCGCTCAGCAACCGTGTGAACATGATCTATCAGGGCGCGTTCATCGCTTCCGGCACGGGCAAGGCCGTTGTTGTCGCCACGGGCCGGAACACCGAAATCGGCCAGATCCAGACAGCAGCCACAGAGGTGGCCGTGCCGCGCACGCGGCTGGAAACCGATCTGGAGCAGCTCGGCACGCAGCTTTCCGCCGTATCGCTGGGCATTTGCGGAGCAACCTTCCTGGCCGGCTATCTGCGCGGGCGGCCAACTGCGCGGATGCTGAAAAGCGCGCTGGCGCTGGCCGTGGCCTCAATTCCCGAGGGGCTGCCAACAACCGCGACGACGACGTTAGCGCTGGGCCTGCGCGAACTGCGGCACAAGAAGATACTGGTGCGCCGCCTTTCCGCCGTGGAGGCGATGGGCTCGGTGCAGGCGGTATGCTTCGACAAGACCGGCACGCTGACCGAGAACCAGATGCGCCTGCATTCGGTGCATCTTGGCGGCGAGGCAGAGCCGCGAGAATTTGACGGCTCGGTCACCCCAGAGCGGCACGATCCAGTGCTGGCGCGCTTGCTGGAAATCGCCACGCTTTGCAGTGAGGTGACGGTCGAGCACGACGCGGGCGAAAGGCGGCTGGCCGGCTCGGCGACAGAGACCGCCCTGGTCGCCGCGGCGGAGCAATTCGGGCACGAACTCGAGACGCTGCGCAAACGCTGGCCGCTGGAGGAAATGCTGCATCGTGATCCAGCGCGGCGTTACATGGTCACGCGGCACGGGTCCGAGGATGGCCAACACGCGGCGATCGCCGCCAAGGGCGACCCGACCCAGATTCTCCAGCGCAGCCGCCACGCCATGATGGCCGACGGCTCCATCGCCCCGCTGGATGATGCCATGCGCCGGCGCATTCGTGGTGAAACCGATCGCATGGCGGGCCAGGGGCTGCGCGTGCTGGGTTTTGCCTATGCCGCAGACGGCGCGGTGGACGCGCTTGAGTCCGATCTCGTCTGGGTGGGCGCGGCGGCGCTGCGTGATCCCGTTCGCGCGGGCGTCCCGGAGCTGATCAGCCGGCTACAGGGCGCGGGCATCCGCCCCTTCATGATCACCGGCGATCACAGCGCCACGGCCCGCGCCATCGCCGAGGACATCGGCCTGAGCCACAACCAACCACTCAAGGTGCTGGACTCGACCGAATTCGACAGCCTGTCGCCCGAACTCCTCGCCGCGCTGGCGCCGCAGACGCATGTGTTTGCGCGGGTGCCACCGGAAAAGAAGCTCCGGCTGGTCCAGGCCCTGCAGCAAAACGGCATCACCGTCGGCATGACCGGCGACGGCTTCAACGACGCGCCGGCGCTGAAGGCCGCCGATCTTGCCATCGCCATCGGCGCCGAGAGCGCAAGCGTCGCCCGCGATGTGGCCGACATCATCGTCGATGGCGGCGAAATCCGCGCAATCGGTGACGGCGTCGAGCAAGGCCGGGCGATTACCTCAAACATTCGCAAGGCCGTTCACTTCATGATCGCCACGAACCTGAGCGAGATCATCGTCGTGCTGGCCGAGACAATAACGGGTGATCAGAGCGTTGAGTCGCCGCTGGAACTCCTCTGGCTCAACCTCGTCTCCGACGTATTCCCGGCGCTGGGGCTGGCGCTGGAGCCGCCGGAGCGCGACCTTATGCGTCGGCCGCCGCGCCCGTCCGGCGAGCCGCTGCTGCGCCCCCGCGACCTTCACCATGCCTTCTACGAGTCGCTCGTGATCGGCTCCGGCGCGCTGGCCGCGCACTTCTATGGCGTCCGCCGCTATGGGCCGACGCCACACACGCGGACGATCACCTTCATGAGCCTCGTGCTCGCGCAGCTCGCGCACGCGCTGACCTGCCGCCACGACCGTTTCGAGCCGCTGGGCGGCCGCGCGCTGTTCAGCAACAGCCGGCTCAACTGGGCGCTCGGGATATCCCTGGCGCTACAGGCGGTGCCGTTCCTGTCAGGCGCGTTGCGCCGGGCGCTGGGCATTTCGCCGCTGAAACCGGGCGACCTCGCCCTCGCCGGAGCGACGGCGATGAGCACCTTCGCAATCAACGAAGCCATGCTGGCCTATCGTACGCGTCGGCGCCTGCCCGCGGCTCAGCCCCCGGAAGAGGAGGCCGAAAATGCGTGATTTCGTGATGACGTCGACATCGTTGACCGAAGGCCACCCGGACAAGCTTTCCGATAGCATCAGCGACGCAATAGTCGATGCTTATCTGCTGCGTGATCAGGACGCGCGGGTATCAGCCGAATGCGCGGTCGCCAGCGGGGTGGTGTTCCTGTCGGTGCATGTCGCGTCGGAAGCGAGCGTCGACCTCTCGCAGATCACCCGCGATGTCATCGCCGAGGCGGGCTATGAAGACACGGATTTCAGCCCGGACAAGGTCGCCATCCTGTCCTCGGTCTCGCCGCATAGGCGCACCTCCCAGGCGATCGGCAGCCAGATCGAGAGCCTGAACGCCACCGTATTCGGCTACGCCTGCCGCCACACGCCCGAGATGATGCCATTGCCGATCGCGTTGGCACACCGGCTGGCGCGCCGGCTGTCATACGTGCGGCGCGAGGACGAGCGGTTCGCCGCTTTGCACCCGGACGGACAAGTGCAGGTGGCCGTGCGCTATGGGGACCGCCAGCCGCAGCGGCTGGAAACCGTGATGGTGTTCTCCGCGCTGAAGACCGGCGAGCGTTTTGCGCCCGTCGCGGAAGCGGATGTACGCAGCGCCGTCGTCGCGCCCGTTCTGGCGGAGCTGGATTTGCCGTCGGCTGACGCATCCATCGCCGTGTCACTGGAGAAAGCCGAGACCTCCGGCGGGCCGACCTGGCATGGCGGGCTCACCGGCCGGAAGAACCAGGTCGACTCGTACGGCGGTTATTGCCGACACGGCGGCGCGGCGCTCAGCGGCAAGGACCCCTGGCGCATCGACCGGCTCGGCGCATATGCCGCCCGCTATGCGGCGAAGAACATTGTCGCGTCCGGCCTGGCAACCGAATGCGAGGTGCAGCTCAGCTACACCATGGGAAAGCGCATGCCGCTCAGCGTCGAGATCGACTCCTATAACAGCGGCGCGAAACCTGACGACGTGATCGCCGACGCGCTCTCAGAGATCATCGACTTCAGCCCCGCCGGCCTGATGGAACGGTTCAAGCTGGCGCAGGTGCCTGCCGAGCGCGGTGGGCGCTTCTTTCAGGACCTTGCGGTGTTCGGGCATTTCGGGCGCACGGACCTGGATCTGCCCTGGGAGCACACCGATCTGGCCGAGCAGCTCCGTTCCGCCTAAATCCTTATGCGTTGAGTGGCGTATGCGACTTAGTCAAACGGATCACGATCAGGGACCGTCGAAGGAGTACGGAAGGGATCCCTTCCAGGCTGAGAAGACTGGAGCCCCGCTTGGGCCATTTGAACATGGCAGTTTGCTGTCTCCTTAAGAGCAGCAAAACTGTCTGTCAAACGCAGGTTTGCGATAACTTTTCCTTGGTAGGCCACCTGAACGCCATGTTTTCTCATGAATTCATCGACAAAATCCCAGCTTCCTACTTCAAAAAGTAAATATACAGACTGACCCATACGAAAACCTACCGCATTGACAGACCAAGGCTTTTCATTGTCAAACCTAAACGTGAGATTATAATCTTTTCCCTCTTGTATGGAATTCCAGTATGAATTTCCTAAAATAATATAAGGCACATTCGATGTGCTTTGCCCGCTGACAAATCCAATTCTTAATATTGTGCCTTGCTCCCACGATGCGATCATGAAGCATGCATTTCCTAGGCTCGGATCGACCCTGATCTGCCAGTTACCCACTCTTTTCCAAGCTACGGTCTCCCCGCTCTTTGCGACGTCGATCGGGCAAACCGCGAGAACAAACGCTATAGCAATTAAGGCTTCCTTGATCATCGCAAATCTCAGTAGCGTTTCTGACAAGTGCAATCCGGGACAGATCAAGGGTAACCGAATAGAAAATGTTAACGCAACCGTATTATTCACGGCTGAAACAAGTGATAATACGGCGATCTTGCTAATCCGGAGTGGGCGACTTGTATTGCTTACTCGCCGTTGCCGGGCGGCGGTGCGCCGCGGCCATTCGCAAGAAGCAGCGTAAGCCCGTACCACAACGCCGTTGTCGCCGGCACCGCAACGCGTCCGCGCGCGATCTGCAGAATACCCATCAGCACCAGCGCGAAGGCCCCCACCGCGCGCAGATCGAGTTGCCCGCCCGAAACCTGATAGAGGCGGGAATCCAGATCATCGCTGAGATGGTGCGCCTCCACTTCGGGGCGATGATCCTCCGGCCCGGGACGGATATTGCATACGCCCGCGTCGCGCAGGCGCTCCGCCAGCGTATCGAAATCGCTCTTGTGCCGAATGATGAGGCTGCCGGTCGCGGGGCGGCCCGTCGCGGTCAGAACGCCCTCGACGCCGAGCGCGCTTCGCTCCAGCTTCGTGAAGAAGTCGGCGTCACCGCGTTGGCGCGGAAACCGCAGCCGCAGCCGCTGGGCCGAGCGATGCGCGACCTCCGCACTTGGCAGATCAAACACCGGGCCCCCGCTGACCATTCCCAGCGCCGTCGCCGCTCATGGCGTGGCTGGGCTGCGACGCAGTCTCCTCGGCGGCTTCGGCAGCCTGCGCCTGCTTCTGCTTCGCCTCGCGCTCCAGCTCCTCCATCGCTTCGGCATAGGCATCTTCTGCCGTTTCCGCGAGCTCGGAAAGCTGTTCGCGGCCCTGTTCATAGGCCTTGATTCCCGCCTTCATAGCCTGGCGCATGGCCGGCTGTGCAGCGCGATACACGCCCGGCATGAAAACCGCCAGGGCGCCGACAGCAGCCGCACCGGCCAACACGCCCCGAAGAAAAGCCCCATTCATGACAACCTCTCAAATGTTCCCGTTAACCAGAAGTCATCGGGCTTCGCTCAGCGCCGCGCGCGCCGCTGTCGACCCGCCGAACATCGCGCCCGAAAATCCGCCGTACCACACATAACTGGATGCCAAGTAAAGACCCGGTACCGGCGTCTTCGCCTCGCCGAAGCCCTGCTGATCGTCCGGCGGCACCGCCGCGAAGCCGTAAACCGCGCCGCCCGGCGTATTCAGATAATGCTGCATGCTGCGCGCCGTGACCATTTCCTTGTAACAGACCGCATCTGCAAGACCGGGGTAATGGGCATCCAGCTCCTGGATGATGCGGTCGGTCCAGCGCGCGCGCCGGGCCTCGTAGGCGCCTTGGTCCAGATCGCGCCAGTTGTCTAGGCTGTCGAGACCGACAACGCTGACCGGATAGGCTCCCTCGGCCGTGATTCCGCTGTCGATCGCATCGTAATTCACCACGCCGAGCATCGGCATCCGCCCGCCCGGATCGCCGGCGAACAGGTCGGCGTTGAGCGGCAGCTTGCGCGCGGAGTCCATCCAGTCCGGAAAGATGAAGGTGGAATACCGGCTTAGGCCGACATTCGCCGGCGGCTCGCGCAGGCCGAGATAGAGCGCGAAATGCGAGTGCGAAAGCGGCCGGCCGGCGTAGCGCCGCTGGAAGTCGCCCCGCTGCTCGCTGGGGAGCATCTCCGCGAGAACATGCGGCGCGGCATTGCCGAAGATGAGCGGCGCGCGGGCTTCCTCCGATCCGCCGTCACCCTGATGGACGACGCCAGCCGCTGTCCCGTTCTCCGTGAGAATGCGCGTGACCATGCGCCCGGTTCTGGCTGCGCCGCCCTGCCCTTCGATGATCGCGACGAGAGCGCTGGCCAACTCCGCCGAGCCGCCCTTGACGTAGTGCGCGCCGCCGATGAGGTAGGAGGCTTGCGCCACCGCGAAGCCCAGGAACCAGAGCCGCGCCGGATCCTCCGTGAAGTAACTCATGTTCGGCACGAGGGCGAGCTTCACCGCCTCCTCATCGCCGAAATGGCGATCCATCACCTCCGCGGCTGTCGCGTTGCGGTTGCGCGCGAGGCTCCAGAAGCGGAACGGGTTGGACAGCGCTGTCGAGAGCCAGTTGCCAGCCGATCCCTGCTTGCCGAGTTCGTTGACGGCTTCGCGGATATCGCAAAGCAGATCGACGAATTCGCCGATGTTCCGCCGCTTGCCGGGAAAGCGCGCGCTCGCCGCCTCTTTGACCGCCTCCACCCCGCTTGGCAGCACGAAAGGCTCGCTGAGATGCTTGCTGCGCACCTCATGCAGTTCGGGGATCGGGACGGTCGTAATACGATCATTCAGGCCGAGTTCGTTGAACAAAGCGGTCTTGTGGTCAGCCGCGTCGAAACCGTCCAGTTCGTGCAGCGAGGCCTCGATGGTCAGGCCGTTGCGCCGGAACGTGGACGCGGCGCCGCCAAATTCGTCGTTGCGCTCCAGGACAAGGACCTTGCGGCCCTCTTTCGCCGCGAGCGCCCCGGCGGTCAGCCCGCCCAGGCCGGAGCCGATCACGATGGCATCGAAAGCCTCACTCATGGCACGCCCCTTCGCACTGCGTCGGTGTTGACCCCCGGCCTTTTTCGCGGCTGGTTTAATATATCCTTCAGGCCATGAACAGGACTTGCGATCCGTCAATCCCCAGAGGCATCGCGATCGTTTTCGGCCGGGCCGTCCGGGGAGGGCGCGGCGAAATCCGCTTCCGTGTCCAGATCGACCAGCACACCGGCCGAGGCGGCCGGGACACTGACCACATCCGCCGCTTTGCGGAGGATGCCGCGCGCCCCGACATCGCCCGTCAGCGCCGCAAGGTCGGCCAGATAACCCGCGCCGAAAAGAACCGGATGCCCGCGTCGCCCATCCCAGACCGGAACGCAGATTCGCGCAGGCCGCTGCTCGTGCGCCGTCGCGAGCCGGGCATAATCCTCCGCGGTGACCTCCGGCATGTCGCCCAGCACGACGAACACGCCGGCTAGCCCCTCGCGCAGCGCCCGCGCGCCCGCCGCGATCGAGCTACCCATGCCGGACGCCGCATCGGCGTTCTCGACCCGACGCAGCCCCGCCCCTTGCGCGAGGACAGCGACGCCCTCACGGTCATCGCCAGTGACGACGACGACGTCGCCCAGCCCGAGATTTGCCACGGCCTCCAGCACATTCGCCAACAGCGGGCGACCGCGGTACGCCTTCAGCAGCTTGTTCTCACCTGGCAGACGGCGGGAGAACCCCGCCGCCAGCACCACCGCACCATATTCCTCAAGCCGCGCCACACCCGGCTCACATGCGTGCGCCGCGGCGGCCCGCCAGCGCGCCCGTGGCCCCGCGCGAGAGCGGCCAGGTGAAGGTATGCATCAGGCTGGAGAACGGGAAATAGATCAGCCAGGCCTGCACCGTGAGCAGATGTGTCAGCCGCAGCGCTTCGCTCTGCTCGCCAAGCGCCATGCAGCCTGTCAGCATGACGATGAAGGTCAGCCCGGCGGCGATATGATCGTCGGGACGCGAGATCAGCCGTACCACCGGGTCGAGGAATCGCCGGATCCACAGCACCAGCAGCCCGGCAAAGGCGACCTGTGCCGAGATGATGAACGCGGTGCGGGACATGGGCGGCCAGCCCACGCCGAGGATGTGCTCTTCGATGAACGCAACATGGGGCGCGGCGAAGAACAGCAGTACAAACAGGCCGATATGGAAGGCGTAGCCTGCGATGGTCACGAACCAAACCTTAGCGCTGCCGGTGAAGGGCGAGCGCGGCGCGAAATGCTCAAGGTTGGTCCGCAGCGCGCCAAGCGCGGGGCTGCCCTTCGGCTGGGCCTGGGTGTGCGGCAAGCCGCGGCCGCTGAACAGGATATTGCCAAGCCGCCAGACCACGAAAATCACAAAAAACCACGCTGAGAAAATCCAAAGCGGCCCCTCGATGAACTCAACCAGGCTCATGACGTCTTGCCCTCCTGCGCCTTTACCTCCTTCAGCCAGCGATCATGGTGCGTGCGCGCCCAGTTCTCGTCGACGCTTCCCTCGACCATGCCCTTGAATGTGCCTTCAGTGCCAAGCGTGCCGAGGTAGATATGGCCGAAGCCAATGCCGATCATGACAAGCGCCGCCACCGCATGGACCAGATCGGCAAGCTGCAGCGTTGTCCGCGAGCCGAGCGCGTCCGGGAACAGCAGCAGGAAGCCGCTCCCGGTCAACGCGATCCCGGTGATGAATGCCGTCCAGAACCACATCTTTTCGCCGAAGTTGTAGCGACCCGCGCTCGCATGGACACCGAACATGCCGCCGCCACGCAGCAGCCAGCCGATATCCCTGAGCGATGGGAAGTTGCCGCGCACGAACAGCAGGAACAGCACGATGATGGCGACGCCAAAGATCGGCCCGAACAGATTGTGCGCCTGCATCGCCGCAGTGGCCAGAACACCGAAGGCTTCGGGGCCGATCAACGGGATCAGCACGGGCCGCCCGAAAAGGATGATAAGCCCGGTGAGGCCGAGCAGGATGAACAGCGAGGCCGTCATCCAGTGCGCGGTGCGCTGCGCCAGCGAAAAACGGGGCACCGACCGACCGGAAACTCCACCGTCGATGCGAATGGTGCCGCGAAGAAGATAGAACAGGGCGATCGCGCCAAGGATCACCAGCAAGGCTATGCCGCCATAGGTGATCAGCGTGTCTTGATGGACAACCGACCACCACTCTCCTGACGGGTTGATGAGAATGCCGGCTTCCGGGTCGGGCACTGCCGACTGCCCTTCCGTGCCCCGGCGTATCTGCAGCCAGATGTCCGCATCGCTTTGCCCGCCCAGCGTATTGGGCGGGCCAGCGGGACCGGTGTTGTTATCCGCCATGGTCCTCCAATCTCCCCTGATGTCCCTCCTGCGGGCGCACGCCAGCGGCCGCCGGTTCTTAACGCTGAACCTAGCGCGCCCGTTCCCGTCTGGGCACGGGCGAATTAAGAATTTTTAACGCTTTGATGGCTGGGGGAAAGGGCCGCTGACCACCGGCGCGCACCTGATGCCTGGCCTGAGGGAGGGCGGCCGGGAAGCGGACCGACGGCTTCGGAAGAACCCCGGGGGTGCGATGACGCTGAACAGGAAGCGGCGCACCGCTCCCTGCTCGCCAGTCGATTACCGACCGCTACCTTCAAGAGCTTCAACGAGCTGTTGCTCACAGGCAACGACCAGTTCCTCACTGGAGATGCGACCGTCACCGTCTGTATCAACACGGGTGCTGATGGTCATGTATTCGCCGACTTCGTCGTCGGTGAGATAACCGTCACCATCCGCGTCCAGCGCGCTCATTTCGGCCACACAGCGTTCCGGATCCTGATAAACGCTCGTCTGAGCGTTCAACGGAGTCATAAACGCTGCCAACATAAGTGGCATGAGCGCGTATTTCGTGAATGTGTACATCGGAACACCCTCATATTGGTTGAGTTAACCAAGGATCCGACTGATCAAGATCCTGCCAATCCAACGAATGCTTCGCCGAACGTGTTCCGTTAGTCTCGCCGTGTTTTCCATTAGACTGCCGCTATGATGGATAAAACGTATCGCCCCGAAACATGCAGCAGGTCACGAGCGCGCTGCGGCTTGACGCAGGATAATGCTTTGCCAGATCGGGGAGAGTACGCCCAGTTCAGGGCTCACTGATTTTTTCCGAGAGAGCAATGGCGCAAAAACCCACCCACGACGACGTGATCCGCCTCCTGGGGCCACTGAGCGACCAGGCGGTCGCCGACATCCTCAAGGTCGATGCCAGCTATAGCGATCTGGAGGCGGTCGCACTGCGGCTGGCGCAGGAGGACGATGTGCTTGGCGAAATGCGCCGTCCGCTGACCGGGTCCGCCGCGCAGGTCTACGACATCGTCAAAAGCGTGGAGGAGTACGGCGACGAGCGCGACCGGCGCGGCTGACGGGCCCGCGGCGCGGGCCTGACTTGCCGAAAGAGATACGACAGCGCCAGGCCCTGAAGCGGGTGTGTCAGTTCGCCATCCGCACGATCTCGACCGGCACGGGCCGACAGACCGTATTGCACACTGGCGAGTGCGCCTGCGTGAAGGCGATCAGGTCGGCAAGCTGCTCGTCGGAGCAGTCGGCCTTCACCTTCATGCCGATGCGGATGCGCTCATAGCCGGGCGAGACGCCGTCATCCAGCGCGAGCAGCCCCCGGACATCGAGGTCGCCTTCCAGCTCCGTCGACAACTCCTCGATCGTGATGCCGCGCGCCGTGGCATGCAGCACCAGGGTCGTCGTCACGCAGCCCGCGAGCGCGTGCAGCAGGAACTCCACGGGGTTCGCGCCTTCGTTATCGCCGAGCAGCACCGGCGGCTCGCCATTGGTGAACTCGAAGGACTCGGACCGCGAATCGTCTTCACGTCCCGCACCATAGAAGTCCTTGATGCTCGACAGGTTCACGCCGCCCGTGATCCATGTATTCCGCGCACGGAACTGGAATCGGGCAAGTGATTCATCTTCCTGGATGGCACCGATCGTTTCAACGGCGGCCTGAACGTCCAGACCGTTGAGCAGGTTCGGCTGTTGAACTGCGGCTTGCTGGGTCATCTGTGTCTCCTTTCGCTGAGGTTGGGCCGCGCAAGGTCTGCGTTTCGGCGCGGCTGACGGACGAAAACTAAAGCTGGACGCGCGCGGCGATCAGATCGATTCTGATCAGGAACGATCCATTCGTGCCAAAAAGCGAGGTTCCGGGATGGAAAAGGGAGGGAAAGCTGTCGACGCCCTGATCGTCGCCCTGCCGGAGACGGCGGGCTCGGCGCTCTACGGCATGGTCGACGTGCTCGCCGCCGCGGGCCGGCTTTGGCAGGACCTCGTCGGCGAAGCGCCTTTACATCCCCTGATCCGGCCGCGGATCGTGGGGCTGTCGCGCGACGCATTCCGCTGCGGCAACGGCATTCCGGTCACGCCCGATCTGAGCGTGGCGGATGACCCGGCGGCCGACCTCGTCATCCTGCCGGAGATGTGGTTGGCGACAGACGACGACATGCATGACCGCTATGAGGACCTCTGCGCCTGGGTCCGGCGGCGATACCGCGCCGGCAGCACCATCTACTCCGCCTGCTCCGGCACCGTGCTCCTTGCCGCAACCGGCCTGCTCGCCGGCCGGGAGGCGACCTCGCACTGGGGCTATCAGGATCTGTTCCGCACCCGCTTCCCGGACGTGAATTTCCGCCCGGAGCCGAACCTCGTTTTCGCCGACCCTGGCGGGCGGATCGTGACGGCGGGCGGGACGACCTCCTGGCACGACCTCGCGATCCACATCATCTCGCGTCATTGCAGCCCCGGCGAGGCACTGCGGATCGCCAAGGTCTACCTGCTCAAATGGCACGGCGAAGGCCAGTTGCCCTATGCCAGCCTTGTCCGCCGCCTGCCTCACGCAGACTCGGCTGTGCGGGCCGCCGAAGACTGGCTGCGGAAGCATTTCCGCGACGACGATGCCGTGGCGAGCGTGGTGAGTGCTGCAGGCATCCCGGAACGCAGCCTGAAGCGGCGGTTCAAGGCAGCAACGGGGACAACGCTTATCGGCTATGTGCAGAACCTGCGGGTCGAGGAAGCCAAGCGACTTCTGGAAAGCGGCGGCCGCTCCTTCGAAGACATCGCCTACGAGATCGGCTACGAGAACCCGGCGTTCTTCCGTCGGCTCTTCAAACGCGCGACCGGGCTAACGCCGGCTGCCTACCGACGCATGTTCCAGCCCATCACCCGAGCCGCCGAGGCTGCGCAGGAGGCCGGCGCCGCGGCGGAGCCATAGGTCAGGAGCCATCGCGCGGCTCCTCACCGCGCAGCGTCGGGCGCTCGATGAATTGCCGCTCGATCCACCGGATTACCGTCAGGATGACAAAGGTCACGACCGTCGCCATCACGGCAAGGACAAGATAGCCAGCCCCCGCGCTCACGCCGACCGCCCCTGCCGCCCACATCCCCGCGCCGGTTGTCAGCCCGCGCACCCGGTCCGCCGTGCGAATGATCGTGCCTGCCGCCAGGAACGCAACGCCTGCCGTCACCGCCTGGATGATGCGCAGCGGATCGACATTCGCGCCGGGCTTGCTGCTGGCATCGGCGAACATTTCGAAGGAGATGAGCGTGAAGGTCGCTGCCGCAACCGAGATCAGCATGTGCGTCTTGAGGCCCGCCTGACGCCCACCGACCTCGCGCTCGATGCCGATAACCGCGCCCAGCGCCGCTGCAACTACGAGGCGCAGCAAGGCTGCCAACGGCGGCGTCGAGGTACCGGCCCACCAGTCAATCCCGGCAGCAGTTTCCATGCGTTTGAGGTCTCTTGTCCGGCGACGCAAACGTCCTGTCGCCGATTGAGGCTAGCGCCGCAGCGTTAACGGCACAACCGGCGGTCTACCCGAACGCCAAAAACAGGAACAGCAGCGCGATCACCACCGCGAGCGCGATCCACACCCACGACGGCACGCTGACCGCCGAGGTGTGTACAGGGGCAGCGCCGGGCTGCTCGACCTCGTTGGCGAAGTTCGCGAAGAACTTCTCCGCCATGCTGCGCGCCGTCGCGTCGATCAGCCGATTGCCGAGCTGGGCGATCTTGCCGCTGACGCGCGCGTCGACATCGTAGGACAACTCGGTCTCGCCGCCATTCTCGGTGAGCCGGACATTCGCGCCACCGGAAGCCGAGCCAGCCTGTCCGCCGCTACCGCTGCCCTCGATGCGGTAGGATTCCGGCGGGTTCAGGTCCTTCAGCTCCACCTCGCCGTTAAACTTGGTGTTCATGGGCCCGATCTTGACGTTGACCACCGCCGCCAGCTTGTCCTCGCCGACACGCTCCAGGCTTTCGCAACCGGGAATACAGCGCTGGAGGACCGCCGGGTCGTTCAGCTTCTCCCAGACCTCCTGGCGCGGCGCTGGCAGCGTGTGCGAGCCGGACATCTTCATCGTCGTCTCCTCCCTCATGAGCGCCGGGCGCGGCGCGGCTCGGACCGTCACGCGTTCCCTTGGTGCGGGATCACGTAGTTGTCAATATCGCGCCCGCGGCCTTCCCGGCAACCGTGCCCCTGTTCGCACGCTTCGAAAGTCGGAATGGGCAGCGGCCAGTTTGGGCGGGACTTCCGGCATGCCGATTGCTACGCTTTTGCACGCGACGGCGGCTGCGGTCACGGCCGCGCCGTCCCAGATCAGCTCCGAAGAACAGGGAGGACAGCCATGTGTGTCCCGGGATGCATGGAAACCGTCACCGAGCGCCTGTCCCGGCGCAGCTTCTTCAAGGGCGCAGGTGCGCTCGCGCTCGCCGGCGGTGGAGCCGCTGCAGCTCCGGTCGCGCCGGCGCGGGCGGCAACGCAGTTCTCGCAGGTCATCGACCTCACCCATACGTTCAGCCCCGAATTTCCCACCTTTTTCGGCATCCCCGGCATTGAGCAGGAAACGATGTATACCTTCGATGAAGCCGGCTTCAACATGAAGCGCTGGTCGCTGGTCGAACACGCGGCCACGCACATGGACGCGCCGATCCACTTCTCGAAGGAAGCCCAGAGCGCCGAGGAGGTGCCGGTCGACAACCTTGTCGTGCCGCTGGCTGTCATCGACATCCGCGAGAAAGCCGACGGCAATCCCGACGCTCAGGTGACGCCGGACGACATCAAGTCGTGGGAAGCGGCGAACGGTCCCATCCCCGAACGCGCCTGCGTGGCGATGAACAGCGGCTGGGCGGATCATGTCGGAAATCCCGGCAAGTTCACCGGCAAGGACGATGACGGCGTATTCCACTTCCCGGGCATTCACGTCGAGGCGGCGCAGTATTTGCTGGAGGAGACCACGGCGATCGGCCTGGCGGTCGACACCTTGTCGCTGGATCACGGGCCGTCGCAGAGCTTCGACACGCATTATGCCTGGCTGCCGACCAACCGCTGGGGGCTGGAGAACCTGGCGAACCTGTCGGCGTTACCGCCGGTTGGCGCAACGCTTGTCGCGGGCACTCCGAAGGTCGCCGGTGCAACTGGCGGACCCAGCCGGCTGATCGCATTGGTCTGAGGGCTCATGACAATGAGGCGGCCGGACCTCCTGATGCGCCGGCCGCATCTTTACATCCGAGGTCGGCACGTCGCTGGCGGATCGACGATCCACCCTTCCAGCGGATCGACATGCTCTGGGGCGCCGTAGCTTTCGGCGCGATGGTTCCATGCCCAGGCCGCCTGAACCGCGCAGAGCAGCGCATCGAGCGCATCCCCGCCCGGATCATCGCAGAGGTCCTGATCGGCCACAACCGCGAAGCCAAGATCATCGCGCCGGGCGCCGGCCGTCAATTCTTCAAGGAGCTTGCGTCGCGCCTCATGCTGCGCCGGCGTCTGCCTGGCACGCATGTCGTTCTTGTAGCTGCTCCGCCCGATCAGCTTGCGCGCCAGCGCGCCGGGATAGGCTTCGACGACAATGCGGTCCGGGTCGCCATCCTGCATGTGCGGGATCGTCACGCCCGCGCGGACCAGCCGGGGCGCGCCCTCGAAGAACATCAGCGCGACCGGCGTGCCGTAAAGCTTCTGCGGACTGATCGACCCGGCAGCGATATCAGTTGTGCGACGGTGCTCCTTGTCACCTGGGGGCCGGTTGCGCCGGTAGTCCTCCAGCGCGGCGCGAAAGCCCGCCTTGCCGAGCCGCGCAGCATGTTCGACGTAGCCAGCCCAGCTTCCGGGCCAGCGGATCCTCTCGATGAATTTGCGCGGGAGGCCGAACGGGAAATCCAGTCCCGCGATCCAGGGGCCCGGCTTGTCGAGCATCGCCTCGAACGCGTCGAAATCCGTCAGCTCGTCGAGTCCCTGCGCTCGGAGCACACCGCCTTCCAGCCGGCAACGGAGGCGCGTGATCGGCTTGGCGGCCCTCGGCCGGCTGGTGAAGTCGACTCCGTAAACCTCCATCCTGCGGCCCAGCCGCTTAGTCCATGAAGCCGTGCAGTTCAGGTCCGGGCAGAACCATCACGGTCGGCTTTGCGGGCAGGCTGGCGGCTGTCACCGTGATAGACGATGACTCATTGACTTCGACATCGTAGCCGTCGCCCACCTGGTTCAGGAAGGTCTGCAGCCGGTTCTGGCTGAAATAATGCATGGGCAGGATGAGCCGGGCCTTCAGCAACTCAAGGACCTTCATCATCGCCGGCTGTGCCATCGTGTACGAACCGTCGACGGGCACCATGACGACATCGAGCTGACCGATCAGCCCGAGATATTCAGGCCCGAGCGTGTGGTGCAGGTGCCCGAGATGGCCGATGCACAGATCCGCCACCTCGAAAATGAAAATCGAGTTTCCATCCTTCTCGCGGACGCCGCCCCAGCCGCGAATGTCGGTCGTGACGTTGCGGATGAACACGTCCTTGACGGTCAGGCTGTGCTTGGCGGGTTTGCCATCGCTGCCCCAGCCGCGCAGCACATGGTCGATGGCCGGGTCGGGATTGTTCGTGTAGTGCGTGCTGTGCGCATGGTTCATCGTCACCACATCCGGCACTGGCCCCGGCCCGGCATAGCCCGCGTCGTCCGTGGCAATGATCACGCCGCCAGCGCTCTCGATTCGGAACGTGGCATGGCCCACGAAGGTGATCTTCACCTCGAACTGCGACAACGCCGCAGTATTCAGCGAGGCGTACTGGACGCGCGGCACGTTCTCGGCGAGGGCGAGGCACCGGCTGGCGGTCTGGGGCTGCTGCGCGATGGCGGGGGCGGATGGAGAAGCGAAAACGGCGACGACGAGACTGAGAACAAAAACACGAATACGCATACGCGGCTCCATGATTAAGGGGCTCATGGAGCATAGCACAAAAATTGTCGGATCGCCTGCCCGCGAAGTCTTACGGCTTCACGGGCCAATCCTCGCGGCGCCATGCGGCATCCCAAAACATCCACTCGTATTGCGTCGAGCGCATGAAAGCATGATGCATTGCCGCGACGGTGTCCGGCCCGGCAGCCTCGGCCGCGCGGTCGACATGGCGGATGACGGCCTGTACCGCCTCGCCGAAGCTCTCATCGGCATAGGTGTCGATCCAGGCACGATAGGGGTTGTCCGGCCCCGCCTCGGCGTCAATACGCTTGCCGACCTCCCAGTACACCCAGAAGCACGGCAGGATGGCCGCCACCAGTTCCGCGTACCCGGCTGTCTCGGCCAGCCCGAGCATATAGCTGGTGTAGGCCAGGCAGGTCGGCGAAGGTTCGGCCGCCTGCACCTGTGCCGGGTCGATGCCGAATTTCTCGAAATAGCTGGCGTGCAGCGCCCGCTCCACCTGTATCGCCTCCTGCGCGGAGCCGGTGAAGGTCAGCATCGCCTCAGAATCCGGTGCCTTGACGCCCGCGGCCGCGAGGGCGCGGGCATAGCCCGCCAGGTAGAGCGAGTCCTGGATGACGTAATACTTGAATACGTCTCGCTCGAGCGTCCCGGCGCTCAGCGCGCGGTTGAAGTCCATTTCCTGAATCGTGTCGATCAGACGCGCGTTGCGCTGCCATGCATCCGTGCTGAAAGCCATGCCTGCGTTCGCCCCTTGCTCGCGTTGAAATTCCCGAGCGCAAGGCTAAGGCATTGGCAGGGCGCGCGGCAAGGGGCGCTGGGTCGCGGCCGCCCTTCGGAGATGGCTCAGGCGCTGTGCGGCACGGCTTGGGCCGCGCCTCGACGCCGCCCCGCGAGCAGCGCGAACAGCGGCAGCAGAGCGAGGAACACCGCGACCCCCGCGCCAATACCAGCAAGGATCAGCGCCCCCCAATCCACAAGCCCGGCCAGATCGCGGTAGGTCGCCTGCGTGAACATCGGTGCAAGAACGATCGCAGCGACGCCCGCGCCGATGCCGAGCACGGAAGCGATTAAACGCGGCGCGCCGCCGAAGCGAACGCCCCGGGCGAAGGCGACGATATACAGAAGCACCACCAGCGCAGCGGCGGCGATGGCGACCCACAGCCAGATGCCCAGAGCTTCCTGGACGATGGCGAAAAGCGTCACCGGATGGAAATCTTTCATTGCTCCACCTCCTCAGGCAAGCCCGCGCAACATGGCAAAATATGTCGGCTTCAGGCCCTGCTCCTCGATCACCCAGGACAGCCACATCGGCTTCAGCGGGTCGATGAACGGGAAGGACGGCACGAGGTTGTTCTCGTAGTCGAACTCGATAAGCATGGCCTGGCCGACCCGCGTAACCATGGGGCAGGAGGTATAGCCGTTGTAGGTGGCAGTCATCTCCTTGTCCGCCGCGACCGCGACCATGTTCTCGACCGCCACCGGCACCTGCCACTTCACACTGGCCGCCGTCTTGCCCTTGGGGACACCGTTGACGTCGCCGACGCCAAAAACGTTGGGATAGCGCCGGTGCTGCAGCGTGACCTTGTCGACCTCGATCCAGCCGTCCGCCGCGAATGGCCCTTCCCTCCAGGGCAGCGGCGAGTTGCGCACGGGCTCTGGCGTGCGCATCGGCGGGATGACGTGGATGAAGTCGTAGCCGAGTTCAGTCGTCCCCTCCGGCGTCTCGAACGTGGCAATGCGCTGGCCGGGATCGATGGCGCGGAGCACGTGGCTCCTGTTCCATGAAATGTCGCGCTGAGCGAACAGCTCGCGCACCTTGCTGTCGACCGCCGGGACAGAGAAGGTCTCGTCGTTGTGGGCGTTGTAAATCAACTCGGCCTTGCTGCGATTCCCTGCGCGGCGGAGCCGGTCATCGGTGAGAAACGTGTATTTGAGCGGCGCGCCGGCGCATTTCATCTCCGTGGCCGGGCGCGTGAACAGGCCGGTCCCTCCGGATTCCACGAACCGCTGCATTGCTTGCCAAGATGCGGCGGCGGCTTCTGGGCTGGCATAGATGCTCGATATGCCCTCGCGGCCGATCAATCCTTCTTCCATGCCTTCGATGGCCGGATAATCAAGGATGCAGCCGGTCGCCACGATCAGGAAGTCATAGGGCACGTTCTGGCCCTCTGCAGTGACCACCTTGTTGCCGTCCGGGTCGAACTCGGCGACCGCCGATTTGATCCACTCCACGTCGCGCGGCATGTATTCTGCATTGGAGGAGATGACCCTGTCCTGGGTCCAGACCCCGCTGCCAACCAGCGTGTACCCCGGCTGGAAGTAATGATTTTCGCGCGCGTCGATGATGGTAATGCGCGCGCCTTCGGTCATCTGAGACAGGCGCGAGGCCGCGCTGATGCCGCCAGCGCCCGCGCCGGTGATGACGAAGCGCGCCCTGCTCTTGAACGGCTCGGCCCGCGCTTCACCTCCCGCGCCCGGCAGCATGGCGACACCTGCTGCGCCGGCGGCGAGCTTGATGAACTGGCGGCGATCTGGCCCAGCGCCCCTCTTCAGCCTGTCATCATCGTCTGCTGTCATGCGGTCCTCCCCGAAGCCGTTACGACTTGCACCCCATGCGCAGGTGCTGTGATAGCCGCGCGGCACGCTATCAAATTCTATTCAAATTATTGCATGGCGGGAGCGTAGCCGTCCTTGACGCCTATCAAGGCTGCAGTCTGCCCAGACCGTCGACGGCAGGCTACTCCGCCGGCTTCGGCGCGGGGCCGGGCGCGGCTTCCCCGGCGTCGGTGATCGGGCCGGGCATCGTCTTGCGGGCGAAGTAGGTATAGACCACCGGGATCACGAACAGTGTGAACAGCGTGCCAACCAGCAGGCCGCCGACAATCACCAGCCCGATATCCTGCCGGCTCTCGGCCCCCGCCCCGGTGGCGATCGCGAGGGGCACGGCACCGATGACCATCGCGCCGGTCGTCATGAGGATCGGTCGCAGGCGCAGGCCCGAAGCCTCCACGACCGCGTCGCGAATGTCGAGGCCGCGCTGGCGCATCTGGTTGGCGAACTCGACGATCAGGATGCCGTGCTTGGTAATCAGGCCGATCAGTGTCACCAGCCCCACCTGGCTGTAGATGTTCAGCGTGCTGCCCGTCAGATACAGCGCCAGCAAACCGCCGGTGATCGAGAGCGGCACGGTAAGCATGATCGTCAGCGGGTCGATGAAGCTCTCGAACTGGGCCGACAACACGAGATAGATGAAGGCGAGCGCCAGGATGAAGGTGACATATATCTCCGCGCTGGACTCCTTGAACTCGCGGGACTGGCCGGCATAGTCCACTTGCGCGCTCGGCGGGATGACCTCGCGCACGATCTCTTCCAGCTCGTTCAGGGCCTCTCCTAGCGTCGCGCCTTCGCCCAACGTGGCCGTGAACGTCGCGGAGCGTAGCTGGTTGAAGTGGTTGAGTTCCTTGGGCGCAACCGTCTCCTGAAGCCTGACAAGGTTGGAGAGCTGGATCATCGCGCCGTTTTCCGCGCGAACGTAGATTTTCTCCAGGTCCGCCGGCGTCACGCGGTCCTCGTCCTCGACCTGCACGACAACGTCATACTGCTGGCCCTCGCGCTTGAAGCGGGTGACCTGCCGCCCGCCAAGCAGCGTTTCCAGCGTGCGCCCCAGCGTCTCCACATCGACGCCCAGCGAGGCGACCTTGTCGCGGTCGACATCCACCTTGAGCTGCGGCTTGTTGAGGTCCAGGTCGCTGTCCAGGTTGCGCAGCGTCTCGCTGCCCTGCGCCTTCCCCATGATCTGCTCGACATAGCCGTTCAGCTTGGCATAGCTCTCCGAGGTCATCACCACGAGCTGGATCGGCTGGTCGCGTACGCTCTGGCCCAGCGGCGGCGGATTGACCGGGAATGCCAGCACGCCCGGCACGCCGAACATCTGGGGTTGCAACTCCTTGGCGATCTCCTGTTGCGTGCGCTCGCGCTCATCCCAGGGCGTGGTCTTAACGAAGCCGATGCCCTGAGTAACGGTCGGGAAGCCGGAGACGACGAAATAGCGCGCCACATCGTCCGTCTTTTCGTAGATCGCTTCGAGCTGACGGGCATACTTGTCCGTATAGTCGATCGTTGCGCCCTGCGGTGCGATGAAGATGCCGACGATCGTGCCCTGATCCTCATACGGCGCGAGTTCGGATTTGAGCTGGGTGAACAGAAAGACACCCGCGCCCGCCACGGCCAGCCCGACCAGCAGCACGAGCGGGCGGGCGCGCAGGCTCCAGCGCAACAGCACGCGATAACCGGCCGTGAGTGCGCGCAGCCCCCCTTCGATCAAGCGGATCAGCAGGTTCGGGCGCGGCTCATGCTTGAGCAGCTTCGAGCACATCATCGGCGACAGCGTCAGCGCGACGAAGCCGGAGACGAGCACCGCGCCCGCAAGCGTCCAGGCGAATTCCGTGAAGAGCTGACCGGTCTTGCCGGTCAGAAAGCCAATGGGTACGTAAACCGCCGCCAGAGTCAGCGTCATCGCGATAATCGCGAAGGAAATCTCCTTCGCGCCCCGGATCGCCGCGGTGAAGGGCGGCTCCCCATCTTCGACATGCCGGGCGATGTTCTCCAGCATGACGATCGCATCATCGACCACGAGACCGATTGCCAGCACGAAAGCCAGCAGCGTCAGCGTGTTGATGGTGAAGCCGAACAGGAACATCAGTGCGAATGCGCCGACCAGCGACAGCGGGATCGTCACCAGAGGAATTAAGGTGGCGCGCAAAGAGTGCAGGAAGAGGAAAATGATGAGAAGCACGAGCACGACCGCCTCGGCGATCGTCATGTAAACGTTGTCCAGCGACTCCTGAATGAAAACCGACTTGTCATGCGCGACCTCGACCTTCATGCCGTCGGGCAGCGTCTCCAGCACGCGCGGCAGGGCCCCACGCACCGCATCCGACACATCGAGCGGGTTCGCGGTTGCCTGCTTTATCACGCCAAGCGCAATCGCCGGCTCGCCGTTGAAGCGCACCACCCGCCGCTCGTCCAGCGCCCCCAACTCGGCACGGCCGATGTCGGACAGCCGAACGAGGTAGCCATCTGCCCGCTTGATCACGAGGTCATTGAACTGTTGTGGCGTGCGCAGATCGGTCTCGGACAGGACCGTGAATTCGCGCATGTCGCTTTCGATACGTCCGGCGGGCACCTCGACGTTCTGCCGGCGCAGCGCGTTCTCGACATCCTGCGGGGTCAGGTCATAGGCCGCCATGCGCAGCGGATCGAGCCACAGGCGCATTGAATACTCGCGCTCGCCGAAGATACGCACCTCCGCCACGCCCGCAAGCGTCTGTAGCTGGTCCTTCACGTAGCGGTCGGCAAAATCGGTGATTTCCAGCGCGGAGTGCTTGTCGCTGGAAAAGGCCAGATAGATGATCGGCTGCGCGTCAGCCTCGACCTTCTGGATGACCGGCTCGTCGATTTCCTCGGGCAGTCGTCCGCGCACGCGGCTCACCCGATCGCGCACATCCGCCGCCGCGGCGTCCGGGTCGCGGTCGAGCCGGAAATTGACGGTGATCTGGCTGGCTTCCTCGCGGCTGATCGAGCTGATGTAGTCCACACCCTCGATCCCGGCGAGCGACTCTTCAAGGATCTGCGTGACCTGCGTCTCGATGATCGCTGCGCTCGCGCCCTGATAGCTGGTCTCGACGTTGACGACCGGCGGGTCAATGTTCGGGTACTCGCGGACGTTCAAGCGCTCATAGGCCACCAGCCCGAGCAGGAAGACGATCAGGCTCAGCACCGTCGCGAAGACAGGCCGACGGATACAGATTTCCGAAATGCCCATGCGGCAATGCTCCTGCGGTCAGGCTCCTTGCGCGCTACCGACCGGCTGGACCGGCGCACCGTCGCGCACCTTCTGCTGGCCCGCGACGATGACGGTCTCGCCCGCGGACAGGCCATCCACGATTTCAACCTCGCCGGCCATGCGCCGGCCGACGGTCACCTCCGTGCGTTTCGCCTTGCCATCCACGACGCGGTAGACATAGGCGCCCTCGACGGTCGGCACGATCGCAGCCTCCGGCACGATGACAGCGTCCTGGCGCAGTTCCGTCACCAGGTTGACGCGCGCGAACAGCCCGGGCCGCAACAGGAGATCGGGGTTCGGCACGCGGGCGCGCACCTGAATACTCCGGCCATTGACGTCGACAACATTATCCAGGGCAAATACCTCGCCGCTGAATCCGCGATCGGGAAAGGCATCGACCCGGACCGTGATTTTCTGCCCCCTGCGCAGCACACCCAGAAACCGCTCGGGCACGCGGAAACTGACCTCGACCGGATCGGTCTTGACCAGCCGCACCAGGTCTGTCCCCGCCGAGACATAGGCCCCGACACTGATCTCCCGGAAGCCCACGATGCCGCTGAAGGGCGCCCGGATCTTCGTCTTGTTCAGCCGCGCCTTGGCCAGCGCGAGTTTCGCCTCGCTGCTCTGCATCTCGGCCAGCGCCTCGTCTCGCGTGCGCTCGGTCCCGACCTTGCGGCTGTAAAGCTGCTTGGAGCGTTCGAAATTGCGTTTGGCCAGCTCGTGCGCAGCCTTGGCCTCGGCCACCTCGGCGGTCAGGATTTCATCATCCAGCGAAAACAGCAGATCGCCGTCTTCGACGGTATCCCCTTCGCTGAAGTGGATTTCCTTGACCAGCCCGCTGATCTCCGGGCGAATGACGACCGTCTCGTCCGCGAGGATATTGCCGACGACCTCGACCTCGTCGCGCACGGCGCCGCTCTCCACGGTCGTCGCCTCGACGGGCACCGCGTTCTGGGCCCGCGCGCCAGGGGCGCCAAGCACAAAGGCGAACGAAATGAAAAAGGCCGTGAGCACGGAAACCGGCAAACGGCCGAACGATCCGGATAACATGTCGTGACCTAACTTCGGTCTGCTATTAAGTTAATGAAAGTAACACATCCCGGCAGCATGGCCAACGCAGCAGGGTTGCGACACGCTGCGAGCAGGTCTGCGCGGTGGCCGCGCGCTGCGCGCCGCGCCGATCCGGCACCGTTCATGTGCCGTACATCTTTGGCGATAGATAGACCAAAAGTTGAGTGCCTGTCATCCGTGCCGCTGACGGCATGTCGATGCGGTGGCGCCGCGATCTGAGCCATCGGCACCTGTCGGTTCTGTGCTAATCTCGCATCTTCAAGTGTTTTTTGCGGAGCGCCCATGACGCGCCAACTGGCCTTCTGGAAACAAATTCTCGTGATCGCGGTCGTTGCTGGCATCGGGTATGCAGCTTGGGATCAGCGCGCGCGGCTGTCCGAGCTGACGGGCATCTCGCTGAGCAAGGAAGCGCCGGAGCAACATCGCGGCGGCCGCACGAACGACGGCGTCCCGGTGATCGTCGAGCCGGTTTCGCTCATCCAGTCGGTTGATCGCGTGCAGGCCATCGGGGATGGACGTGCCAACCGCTCCATCACCGTTTACCCGGAAGTCTCCGGGATCGTTTCCGAAATCGACTTCGACGCCGGCGACCGGCTAAAGGAGGGCGATGTCATCGTGCGGCTAAACGACCGGGAGGCGCGCATCGCAGTCGGCATCGCCGAGGCCAAGCTGGCCGAAGCGCAGCGCACCGTGGAACGCTACGAGGCGCTTCTGAAGCGCAATGCCATTGCCATGGCGCAGGTCGATACCGCGCGAACAACAAGACGCACCGCCGAACTGGAGCTTGAGCAGGCGCGCGAGGCGCTCGCCGATCGGACGATCCGCGCTCCCTTCGACGGTGTTGTTGGCATCCCCCAGGTCGAGGTCGGCGACCGAGTGACCGACTCGACGGCGATCACCTCCTTCGATGATCGCAGCCTGATCCTTGTGGAGTTCGAGGTGCCGGAAATCTACCTCAAGCGCATCAAGGTCGGGCACCCGATTACCGCCACGACGCCGGGTTTTCGCGGGCGGACATTCGATGGCCGCATCACCGAGATCAACAGCCGTGTCGATCCCCAATCCCGATCCGTGCGCCTGAGAGCCGCGCTGGAAAACCCGGATGACGTTCTGCGCGGCGGCATGTCCTTCAGGGTCACGCTCGTGCTCGATGGCGGCGAATATCCGTCCGTTCCCGAGCTGTCGCTGCTCTGGGAGCGCGATGGCTCCTATGTCTGGGCGGTAGAGGATGGCAAGGCGAAAAAGGTTGCCGTCACCGTCGTGAAGAGGGCGGAAGGCCGCGTACTCGTTGCGGGCAACCTCGCACCGGGCCAGCTCGTCGTGGTCGAAGGCACCCAGCGTCTGCGGCCTGGCCGCGAGTTGAGCTTCGAGCGCCCTGACGCCACCGCACAGAACGAGGCTGGACTGTGAGCACATACGGAAGCGGCCTTCCGGGCCTGAGTGTGCGCCGCCCTTATCTGGCGGCCGTGCTCAACCTCCTCATCATCATCGCCGGTCTCGGCGCGCTGATGGCCGTTGAGGTGCGCGAGCTGCCCAACATTGACCGGCCGATCGTGAGCGTGCGGGCCGAGTACCCCGGCGGCTCCCCGGAGACAATCGACGCCGAAGTCACCAGCGTGCTGGAGCGCGCCGTGGCACGGGTAAACGGTGTCAAGGCGGTACGCTCTTCCAGCGAAGAGAACAACATGCGCATGCGCGTGGAGTTCTCGCCCTCCGCCAACCTGATCGACGCGGCCAACGACGTCCGCGAAGCTGTCTCGCGGGCCGAGCGCGATCTACCTGACGAGGTGGAAAACATCACCGTCATCAAGGCGGACAATGACGCCGAGCCAATCCTGCGGCTGGCGGTCACAAGCAGCGCGCTTCCGGTCGAGGACGTCACGCGCGTCGTCGAGGACCAGATCGTGCCGGAGCTGCTCGCCGTCGATGGCGTTGCTGACGCCCAGCTTTTCGGCGAACGCGAGCGGGTCTTACGTGTCGTGGTGGATCCCAACCGGCTGGCGAGCTATGGCCTGTCCATCCGCGATGTGTCGGACCTGATGGCCCGCGCGCGCTACGATGTGCCCGCCGGCAGCTTCGAATCCGCGCAGCAGGAAGTGCTGGTGCGGGCCAATGCCTCGGTCGTCGAGCCCTCGGAAATCCGCGATCTCCGCCTGCGCGACAACGTGCGGCTCGGGCAGGTGGCCGATGTCTATTTCGGACCGGCGGACGAAAGCTCGCGCGTGCGGCTCGACGGACGCACCGTGGTCAGCGTCGGCGTGATCCGTCAGGCGAAGTCCAACACGGTCGAGATTGCGGAAGGCGTGCGCGGGGCGGTCGACAGCCTGAACACGCGGCTTACCAATGTCGACATCGCCATCCAGTCCGACGATTCCGTGTTCATCGAGGGCGCGATTTCCGAGGTGCTGACCTCTCTGGCGCTCGCAACGCTGATCGTCGTCGCGGTCATCTGGCTGTTTTTCGGGCGGTTCCGCGCCACCATCGTGCCCGCGGTGGTGATCCCGGTCGCACTGATCGGCGCGGTGGCGGCGCTGTGGCTGTTCGGCTTCTCCATCAACCTCATCACCCTGCTCGCGCTGGTCCTCGCCACCGGTCTCGTAGTGGATGACGCCATCGTGGTGCTGGAAAACATCCAACGCCGGCAGGCGCAGGGCATCGGCGCGAAGGCCGCCGCGGTCATTGGCACACAGCAGGTTTTCTTCGCCGTTCTAGCGACGACGGCGACTCTGGTCGCGGTGTTCGTGCCGATCTCCTTCCTGCCAAGCACAGCCGGGCGACTGTTCCGCGAATTCGGCTTCATGCTGGCCGCGACAGTGCTGATCTCGTCCTTCGTCGCGCTGACGCTGTGCCCGATGATCGCCTCGCGCCTGCCTCTAGCGCAGGAGGGCGGCGGGTCGCGCTTCTCGCTCGGTGGCCTCGGCGAGTTATTGCAGCGCGCCTATGACAAGCTGCTGAGCATCGTGCTCGCCGCACCGTTGATCGTGCTGGCCGCGGCCTGCGGCGTCGGCGCTGTCGCGCTTGTCATATTCCATACGCTGGGCGAGGAGCTCGTCCCGCAGGAGGATCGCGGCGAGATCAATGTCTGGCTGCAGGCGCCGGACGGAGTCGGGCTGGATTACATGGATCTGCAGGTCGAAAAGGCCGAGGGCGTTTTCGACCCGCTGATCGAAGAAGGCACGGTGGAGCGACTGTTCTCCATCACCGGCCGCTATGACTTCAACCGCGGTTATCTGAGCGCCCCGCTCGCCCCCTGGGAGCAGCGCGCGCGGGCGCAACAGGAAATCGAGGCGACGATCCGCGGCCCGCTGAACGACATCCCGGGCTTCACCACCTACATCTCTCGCGGCAACAGCCTCGGTCTGCGCGGCCCTGGCGGTGGCGGTCTTGAGCTCGCGCTGACGGGCAGCAACTACCCGGCCATCGCCGCGGCGGCCGACGACTTCGCCCGCAAGCTGGAAACCGAGATCCCGGGCTTGAGCAACACCCGCGTGCAGTATCAGGCCACACAGCCACAAATCTCGCTTCGGATCGACAGGGAGCGCGCCGCAAACCTGAACGTGGATATCGACGATCTCGCCAGCACAATCCGCGTGCTGGTGGATGGTTTCGAGGTCGCGGAGCTGACTGTCGACGATCAGGCCGTGCCCATCATCCTGCAATCGGCGGCCGGGTCGGTGTCCTCGCCCGCCGACCTCGGCAATCTCTACGTCCGGTCACAGGACGACCGGCTTATCCCGCTCATCCAGATGATCTCGTTCAGCCAGGAAGGTGTCGCCGCCGAGCTTGACCGTCACGCGCAGCGCCGTGCGATTGAGATCGATGCCGATCTCTCGCCGTCGCTGCCCCTGCGCGACGCGGTGGAGCAAACGCGCGCGCTGGCGCAAGCCGAGCTGCCAACCGGAATCGGCCTGCTGTTCCTCGGAGAAGCGCAGACGCTCGAGGAAACTTCGCGCGAGATCGCCATAACCTTCGCCATCGCGCTCCTCGTGGTGTTCCTCGTGTTGATCGCACAGTTCGAGAGCGTGACGAGCGCGGCGGTCATCATGATCACCGTACCCTTCGGCATGGCAGCAGCCGTGTTCGCGCTCTACCTGACGGGCACGACGATCAACATCTACAGCCAGATCGGCGTGCTCGTGCTGGTCGGCATCATGGCGAAGAACGGCATCCTGCTGGTGGAGTTCGCCGACCAGCTCCGCGACCGGGGTGCAAGCGTGGTGGAGGCGGCGCGGGAGGCCGCCAGTGTGCGTCTGCGCCCGATCACCATGACGATGATCTCCACGATCTTCGCCGGGCTGCCGCTGATCCTGAGCGCCGGGCCGGGCTCGGAGTCACGCACGGCCATCGGCTGGGTGATCTTCGGCGGGCTTGGGCTTGCGGCGGTGTTCACGCTGTTCCTGACGCCGGCGGTCTATACGCTGGTGGCCCGGCTCTCGAAGCCGCGCGCCAGCGCGTCGGAAGAGCTGGCCAAGCAAATGCGCGAGAGCGAGCGGCTCCTCTGAGCGCCAGCAGGCCACGTTAACCGCTGTCAAGCACCGTCCCAGCCTGCCATGCCATGATCGCTCCGGAGGGTGGCTGCGATGCGGATCTTCCTGTGCGGCGACGTCATGACCGGACGCGGGATCGACCAGATCCTGCCGCACCCCTGCGACCCGGTGCTGTTCGAACCTTACATGACCTCGGCCATCAATTATGTACGGCTCGCCGAAGCGTGGACGGGCGACATCCCGCGCCGCGTGCCGCCGGACTATATCTGGGGTGATGCGCCTGGCGAGATCGAGGCGGCGGCCCCGAACCTGCGCATCATCAACCTGGAAACCAGCATTACCGCCGACGGCACGCCCGAACCGAAGGGGATCAACTATCGGATGCACCCGGACAACACGCCGGCGATCGCGGCCTTCAAGCCCGATGCCTGCGTGCTCGCCAACAACCACATCGCCGATTGGGGCCCGGAGAGCCTGACGGACACGCTCGATGCGCTGACGGCCGCTGGCCTCGCCTACGTCGGCGCGGGGCGCAACGCGGAGGAGGCTGCACGGCCCCTCACGGTGGAGACACAGGGCGCCCGCCTGCACCTGTTCGCCGTCGCCTGTCCATCCAGCGGCACGCCGGATCACTGGGCCGCCGGATCGGACACGCCGGGCGTCCACGTCCTGGCCGACATGAGCACGACCTCCTTCGAGCGTCTCGCGCGAAACATCGCCGCGTACAGCGCACCGGAGGATGTGGTGGTGCTGTCGATCCACTGGGGCGGCAACTGGGGCTACGAGATTTCCGAGCGGCACCGCGAATTCGCCCACGGACTGATCGAACACGCCGGCGTGGACATCATCTTCGGCCACTCGTCCCACCACCCCAAGGCGATCGAGGTGCATAAGGGCCGGCCGATCCTCTATGGCTGCGGCGATTTCCTCAACGACTACGAGGGCATCCGCGGCCATGAAAGCTACCGGCCGGAGCTGGTTCTGGGGTATCTGCTTGACCTCGACACGAACGGGGCGCTCACCCGCCTTGAGATGCTGCCGTTTCGTCTGCGCAAGTTTCGGCTCAACCGCATCTCGGCCGAGGAGGCCGAATGGTTGCGCGCGCGCCTGGACCGCGAATGCCGGAAATTCGGGCGCGGCGTCCGCCTCGCAGATGGTCGGCTGGTGTTGGAAATCTAGCGCCCTTTTCGATCAGACTGGGTCGACCCGATACTCGTCATTGCCGGACTTGATCCGGCAATCCAGCTTACAAGCGAGAAGGCTGCCACTATGGATGCCCGCGTCAAGCACGGGCATGACGTGGTTCCAACTGACCGACAATCGCTCTAGTCGGAAGTGGTGGCGCGGGCGCTGTCAAGAATGCGCGTCACCTCTTCGTCGCTCACCTGGCTGAATTCACGGTAATAAAGGCTGATCGCGTGGAACATCTCCGGCGCTTCCAGGCAGACGAGTTCGTCCACCTCCTCGCGCAGAGACTCGACGGTGCTCGGCGGCGCGACGGGCACGGCCAGAACAACCTTTGTTGGGTCCTTGCGCTTCAGGCCGCGGATCGCAGCACGAACCGTCGCGCCGGTGGCAATGCCGTCGTCGATTATGATGGCGACGTGATCCTTGATCGTCGGACGCGGGCGCTCGCCAATATAGCGCTTGCGCCGCCGCTCGATCTCTTCAAGCTCGCGCTGCGCGGCGGCGTCGAAGTCGCCCTCGGTGACATTCGCCAGCCCGATGATGTCCTCGTTGCGCACCGTGATCGGCTCCGCGCCGTCGATCACTGCACCCATTGCCAGTTCCGGCTGCCACGGCACGCCGACCTTGCGCACTAGCAGCAGGTCGAGCGGCGCATCGAGCGATGCCGCCACCTCCGCCGCCACCGGCACGCCGCCGCGCGGCAGCGCCAGCACCACCGCATCCTTGCCGCGATAATGACGCAGCGCCTCGGCCAGCTTCCGGCCCGCTTCGCGCCGATCGTTGAACGTCATGCGCGTTCGCCCTCTTGTGCCTTTCCGGCCGCCAGATGCCGGGTGAACCAGTCCTTCGCGCCATCGATGACCTTATCGAGCGTGCCCGGCTCCTCGAAAAGATGCGTTGCGCCCGGCACGACCATCAACTCCTTTTCGCAGTCGAGCTTGTCATAGGCCTCGCGGTTGAGCTGCAGCACCTGCGGGTCATTGCCGCCGACAATCAGCAGCGTGGGCGCCTTTACCCACTGAAACGCGCAGGCCGCCATATCCGGCCGTCCGCCGCGCGAAACGATCGCGCCGACGCGGTGGTTCTGCGTGGCCGCTGCCGCGACCAGCGCCGCCGCCGCGCCCGTGCTTGCGCCGAACAGACCGATGGGCAACGTCTTCGTGCGCGCGTCCTGGGTGGCCCACTTGATCGCGCTCACCAGCCGGTCGGACAACAGCGGAATGTCGAAAACATTGGCGCGGTCCGACTCCTCCTCCGGCGTCAGCAGGTCGAACAGAAGCGTGGCCAAGCCGGCCTCGCCCAGCCCTTCAGCGACGTAGTTGTTGCGCGGGCTGTTGCGGCCCGAACCGCTCCCGTGCGCGAAGATTACCAGGCCCGACGGCTGCGCGGGCAGCCGCAGATAGCCAGGCAGGCCCATCGGTTCGATAACGACCTCCTCGATATTCGAGGGGTCATCGCTAACGGTCATCTGTGCATTGAGTATCATCCGCCTACTCCTCCCCAATTCTCGAATTGTTCGGGAGAGCCAAGGTCCTGTCCTTAATCGTCATCAATTCGCGCCGCTCACGCCGCCGCGCCGCTTTCCGGCGTCTCGTCCTCGCGCCCGCGCACCACGCGCTGGCCCGCAAGCGGACCGCGCGTTTCTGTCACGACCGTGCACTGGCCTTCCGGGTGGCCATCCTTCTGGTAATAGATGACGACCCAGTCATCGGTCTTGTCGAGCTCGTGCGCGCGGGCGGTGTTGGAATAGAGCACGGTAAAGTGCCAGTCGTCGCGGCGCGCATGCATGATCGGCAGCCACGCCTCGCCGGAGGGGTTGAAGCGCTTCGGCGCGATCTTGCGCAGCCGCCCCGAATTTGCCCGCTTGCGGTATTCCTTGTCCACGTCGAGTAGCATCTCGACCGGCGGCTTGGGCGCTCTGCCGCCCGCGCGACGTCCGACCCGCGTGCCCAGCCGGTCCGCCAGCGTCGCCTCCAGCATGCGCTTGCGCCGCGGACCGATGCCGGTCACGTCGAGTTCCCCGAAGTGGAGCGCGTGTTCCAGCTCTTCCAGTGACTCGACCTCGCCTTCCTCGACGAGGCGGTGGGCCAGCTCCGGCCCGATGCCCGGCAGCGTCTGGAACAGCGCCTCCGGTACCAGTTCGCCCTGCAGCCGCTCGAGCTGCGACCAGTGCCCGGTTGCGATCATCTCGGCGATGGCGCCGGCGATACCCCGACCGATTCCGCGCAGCTTGATGAGGCCCTCGCGCCCCTCGTTCTCAAGAATATCCGCCAGCGAGCGGTCCAGCCCCTCGATGACATCCGCGGCGCGTTCGTAGGCCCGGCGGCGGAAGCCGTCATCGCCCTGCTGTTTCAGCAGATCGGCGTACTCGCGCAGCCGCGCCGCGATCGCGTGGTTCTCGCGCAGCTCTTCCCGGTCGTTTTTGCCCTGGGCGGATGGCTCGCTCATCTTTCTCGCCTCGAAGAAGCCGCAGCGGCATCAGCTTTCCATTTTCCCGCAGGAAAGCAGTTAATCGCGATCAAGTCTCAGCGCCCAGTCTATGCTAAGACAGGGGCATGCGCCTATTCGCCCTGAAAGCCTCCGAGGAGCTTGGCGCGTCGATTGCTGGCGCGCTGGACTGCGCGCTTGACCCGCACGAAGAGCGCGACTTCGAGGATGGCGAGCACAAGGCCCGTCCGCTCGTCAGCGTGCGCGGCGAGGATGTCTATGTCGTCCACAGCCTGAATGGCACGCCCGCAGCTTCGGCCAACGACAAGCTGTGCAAGCTGTTGTTCTTCATCGCCGCCTGCAAGGAGAACGGCGCGGCCAGCGTGACGGCGATAGCGCCCTATCTCGCCTATGCCCGCAAGGACCGGCAGACCAAGGCGCGCGATCCCGTGACGACGAAATATGTCGCCCAGCTTTTCGAGGCGGCGGGCGCGGACTGCGTGATGGTGCTGCAAGCGCATAACCTCGCCGCGTTCCAGAACGCCTATCGCTGCCGGACCTTGCATCTCGACACGCGCAAGCTGTTCACGCCGATCATCAAGGAGTTGGTCGCCGGCCAGCCCGTCGCGGTCGTCTCGCCCGACGGCGGCGGGATGAAGCGGGCGCAACTCCTTAAGGAGACCTATGAGGCCGAGACGGGCGAGAGCGCCGGCTTCGGCTTCATGGAGAAACGGCGCAGCCGTGGCGTCGTTTCAGGCACCCTGTTTGCCGGGGAGGTGAAGGACGCCAGCGTGTTCATCTTCGATGACATGATCGGCTCTGGCGGGACAATGGTGCGCGCGGCGCGGGCCTGTCGCGAACACGGCGCATCGCGGGTCTATGCGCTGGCCGCGCACGGGCTGTTTGGCGAAGGCAGCGAGGACTTGTTCGCCAGCGACGCGATAGACGGGGTCCTGGTCACCGACAGCGTCCGCACCGCCGTGGAAGCGAAGGTACGCACCGAGAAGCTGCGCATCGTGCCGGTCGGCCCGCTGATCGCCAACGCCATCAGGTGCCTGCGGGGGAACGGATCGCTATCTGATCTGCTCGGTATGGAAGATTGACCGCCTCGCGCTCCGCCAGCGCAAGGTAGCGGAAGGTCTGCGGGCCCCATTTGTCCGGCTTGCGGATCTCATCCTCCAACAGATGCGCCGCGCTCAGCCGGGCGCGCAGCAGCATGCGGAAAGTGCCATAGAGCGCCATGAGCGCCGGCTCGGGACGGCGGTCGATGCGCCGCTCCAGCACCTCGAGCAGCACCGGCCGAATCCAGGCAGCGCCCTCCATCTCGCATTCGAGACCGAGATAGTTGACCTCGTCAAAAGGGTCGATGATGCGCATCCGCCGGTTGAATTCGAGGCCGTCGATGATCTTCGGGCTGTCGTTCAGGCAGACATGCTCGGGCCGCAGGTCCCCGTGCCCCTCCACCATGCACCCCGCGGAGATGCGCGCTTCAAGCGCCAGGCGCAGCTCCTCGATAGCGTGGTCGAGCGCATCCAGCTGCGGCAGGGCCGTCTCGCGGAAGCCAAGCTCGGGCAGTTCCAGAACGGAGCGGTTGATCGGCTGCTCGCGCGCGAGATGATCGAGATAAGCTTCGTCGGTCTCCGCCGGGGTCCGCGCGTAGAAGTCGGCGAGGAAATTTGCGAGCTTCTCGATATCCGCGTGCGCGAGCCGGCCCTCGGCAATCCGACGGTCGAGCATGTCCGCCTCGGGCAGGCGGTTCATGTGCACGAGCCAGTCGACGATCTCGCCCTCACCGCCCAGGTGGAGCCGCTGCCCGTCCAGACGCAGCGCCACGATGCCGAGATAAACGCCATCGGCCAGCCGCCGGTTGAGGCGTACCTCCGCCTCGCAGTTGCGCCGGCGCTTTTCCGTGGTGCTGAAATCGAGATGCGGATAGATGACGGGCTTTTTCAGCTTGTAGACGTGGCGCTCGGTCAGGAACACCCAGGACATGTGGGTTTCGCGGACCTCGACGTTCTCGACATCGGGGCCGTAAGCTTCTGGCTGGCTCAGGAACCGGACTTTCTCCGCCACGTCTGTCATGCGTCGCCTCCTGCCCCGAGCTTACATGCGCCGGGCAGGTCGCGTCATGTGTTTGTGTCGAGGGCCACTAATCGGCGAGCGCCATGCCGTCGCGGCGCGGGTCGGCCCCGCCTTCGAGAACACCGTCGCGCGCGATGATCATGTGGATACCGGAGGTCATCGGCGTCTCGCGGAGATTGTGCCCCAACCCCCGCAGCCGTTCGGCCTGTGGCGTCCAGTCGTGGCCCGCCTCCAGGTCGAGCCGCCCGCCACGGCTCCCGAAGTTCGGCAATGACACTGCCTCCTGCGCGTCCAGCTTCCAGTCGATCGCGCCGATCAGGGATTTGAGCGTGTAGAGGATGATCCGGCTCCCGCCAGGCGAGCCAGTCACCATGGCCGGTTCCTCGTCCGCGAAGGCGACCGTCGGCGACATCGAGCTGCGCGGTCGCTTGCCGGCTTCGACCCGATTGGCGACCGGGCGCCCGTCGGCGTCAGTCGGCCGGAAGGAGAAGTCTGTCAGCTGGTTATTCAGCAGGAAGCCGCGCACCATCAGCCCGGAGCCGAATGCCCGCTCGATCGAGGAGGTCATAGAGACGACATTGCCCTGCGCGTCGATGACCGAGATATGGCTGGTGCCCGGCTGGTCGGCGCTCTCGCCGTTGCCGAAGACGCCTTCACTGCCCGGCGGATCTCCGGGCGCGGCGCGGTCCATCGCGCGGTGCGGCGAGATGCGTTCGCTGCGCGCGCGCAGATAGTCGCGGTCGATCAGCCCCTTGGGCACGTCGACGAAATCGGCATCCGCCATGTACTTGCCGCGGTCCGCATAGGCGAGCTTCTGCGCTTCAGCGATCAGGTGCAGCGCCCGGCCGTTCAGCGGCTCCTCCCCGAGATCGAACCGCTCCAGCATCATCAGCACCTGCAGCACGGTCAGCCCGCCAGACGTCGGCGGCCCCATCCCGCAGACCCGGTAGGCGCGATACGGCCCGCAGACCGGTTCACGCGCCTTCGCACGGTAGTCCGCAAGATCGGCCAGAGTCATGTCGCCGGGGTTTCGCGCGGCGCTCCGCACCGTCTCGACGATGTCCTGCGCGATCGGCCCGCGGTAGAACGCATCCGCTCCGCCCGCCGCGATCCGCCGGAAGGTCTCGGCCAGGTCCGCGTTGCGCAGCCGTCGGCCCGGCGCGACAGGTGCGCCCTGCGGTCCGAAGAAGTAGCTGCGCGCCCGCGGCCCCAGCCGCTCGGCGCTGCGGCGCAGCAGCATGTTCAGTCGTGCCGTGACCTCAAAGCCTCTGTCCGCCGCGTCGATCGCCGGGTCGAACAGCGCCGTCCAGTCCAGCCGGCCATGGGCGCGATGCGCCATCTCCAGCATCCGCAACAGCCCGGGCACGCCGACGGCCAGCCCGCCCGTGCTCGCCACGCCAAAGGGCAGCCTCGCGCCCTCCTCATCCAGGAAGCGATCAGGCGTCGCCGCGCGCGGCGCAACCTCCCGGCCGTCATAGGCGGTGAGCGTTTCGGTCTCGGCGTCCCAGTAAAGCAGGAAGGCGCCGCCGCCGATGCCCGAGGACTGCGGCTCGACGACGTTGAGCACCATCTGCGCGGCAATTGCGGCGTCCATCGCCGTCCCGCCCGCGCGCAGCATCTCGCGCCCGGCCCGCGATGCCAGAGGGTGCGCGGCGACCACCATCTGCTGCTGGCCGCGCACCAGCATTTTCTCCGCGCGCCCGGATGCTGCTTCCGGTTCGGCGCGCTGATCCTGCCCGAAGGCGGAGTTGGCCAGCGCCATCACGGCGATCGCGATGGCGAGGCCAAGCCAGAATGCCTTGCCCATCAGTGCCCCCGGGCAGACGCTAAAGCTTGCCGGCTTCTTCGAGCACCTTGCGCGCGGCGCGGAAGCATTCCAGCGCCTGCGGCACGCCGCAATAGATCCCGACCACATGGATGATCGCCCGGATTTCCTCGACGCTGACCCCGTTGTTAAGCGCGCCGCGCGTGTGGATCTGAAACTCCTCCATCTTGCCGAGCGCACCGATCATGGCGAGGTTCATCATCGAGCGGGTCTTGGCGTCAATCGTGTCGTCGCCCCAGCCGAACCCCCAACACCACGCGGTCATCGCCTCCTGAAACGGGCGGTTGAAGTCGTCGGCGTCAGCGAGGTTCTTCTCGACATAGGATGCGCCGAGCGTGGCCTTGCGCCGCTCCAGCCCCTTCTCGAACAGCTTGTCGTCCATGCATCTCCTCCCTGTCTGCACGCGCTGGCTTGTTATTGTGGTCTGGCACAGTGCACCACGGCGCAGGCCCGCTCAAGTAACAATTAAGACTCGACAGGGAGAAGCGCCGCACGGCAGTTTACTTGTGATTTGGCAATAAAGACATTATATTCGAGAAATGAACTCGGATAGCAGCCCCGCTGCAGGGTCAAACTTGAATAATATTTCTAGAGATATTTAAATATTTCACAGCCAAAAAAGACGAATGCTATAGCTATATTAGCTTTCTAGCCCACATTTGTCACTCGAAGATTGGACGCAAAAATAACCAATAAATAGGCCAAATATGTGCGAGGAATAAGTTAATTGGAATAATGAGAATCCAATTCCACCAATTATAAACAACGTCATCGAAAAACGTGAGGTATACGAATGTCGCAATACCGCCCACGCCGTAGGCGGTGGCAGCTACTTGCTCCCACTGTATCACCCGCCGCATCGCACCCCCAAGAACATCGACTTTTTGAATAATGATAACAGTTTCAGGCAAGCCTGTAAATCGGATGTGGTTACTTTGGCGCAAAGCTGAGAACTCGTTTGTATAACGCATATGCCGTTTCTACGCTAGATCACGCCAGCTTCGCGCAGCGCGCGGATGTCATCGTCGGACAGCCCGGCCATCTCGCGCAGCACCGTATCGGTCGCCTCGCCCAGCGCAGGGCCGCTCGCACGCACCTGGCCCGGCGTCTCGGACAGCCGGGCGACGACATTCGGCACCGTGATGGTCCCGCCCGCGCCGTCATCAACCTCCAGCAGCGTGCCGCGCTCGCGGATATGCGGATCGGCGAAGATGTCGGCGATAGTATTCACGGGCGCGGCGGGCACCCCGAAGTCGAGGCAGCGCGCCAGAAACGCCTCGCGCGGCTGCGAGCGGATATAGTCCGTGACGATGCCGTCCACCTCGTCGAGCGCGGCCAGCCGCTTTTGCACATTGCCGAAGCGATCCTCGGCCGCCAGTTCCGGCTGGCCCATCATCTCGGCGAAGCGTGCGAACATCCTGTCGGACGTGCAGGCGACCGCGACCCAGTGGCCCTCGGCGGTCTGGTACTGGCCATGCGGGCAGGCATAAAGCGTCTTCAGCCCCTCGCGCCCACGGACCCGCCCGGTGGCGGCGTAAGCCGGCGCGATCTCGTCGAGCACGCGGAAGATCGACTCGTAGAGCGAGACGTCGACCACCTGGCCCAGCCCATCGCGGTCCCGCGCGCGTAGCGCCACCAGCACGCCGACCGCGCCGAACAGCCCTGTGATGTAGTCCGCCAGCGAGGTCGAGCCGGGGGTGACAGGCGGGCCGTCCGGCATCCCGGCGAGGTGCGTCAGTCCGCCGAACGCGTGCGCGATCCGCGCGAAGCCCGGCCGGTCGCGGTAAGGTCCGGTCTGGCCGAAGCCCGAGACGCGCAGCAGGACAAGGCGCGGGTTGACCTCGCCGAGAGCGTCCCATCCAAGATCCCATGACTCCAGCTTCCCCGGCCGAAAGTTCTCCGCGACCACGTCCGCACTTGCCGCCAACCGCTTGAACACCTCGCGCCCGCGTGCATCGCCCAGATCCAGCGTCAGGGAGCGCTTGTTCCGCGACTCGCTCTTCCACGCCAGACTGTCGCCATCCTCGGTGGGCGTCCCATAGCGTCGCCACGGATCACCGCCCTTGGGATGCTCGATCTTGATGACCTCCGCGCCGAACTCGGACATGAGCGTGGCGGCAAACGGCGCTGCGACGAAGGTGGCGAGGTCGAGAACGCGGATGCCTTCGAGCGCGGGTTTACGCTTTTCCTGGTCATAGTCGCTAGGCGGCATGGCGGACTGTTGATGGGCTATTGACGATCAGCTGATCAGCGTAGCCGTGAGAACGCCAATGCGCCAGCCCATTGCCGTCTCTCTACCGTTGGCTGCTCAGCGTCAGATACATCAGCACCAGATAGATCACGGGTAGAATGACCAGCACGCCGAACTCGATGAATGTCGGCGCGGGACACTCCGTTGCCGTCCACCGGTAACCGATGAAGATCACAGCCGCCAGCACGATGGCCAATCCGATGAACCAGGGTGTCAATCGGTTTCGTTTCGGCGTGGTTTCAGCCATTCCTCCCCTCCGCTTCTGGTCCAGCGCGCCTTTCGATCCAAAAACGAACACAGCGCGTTTTGGTTGCGCCTTTGACAGCCATTAATGCGCGCTTATCCCCCTGCCACGGAAAATGATGCGACCTGCGCAATTTCGCCCAGCGCGGCCGTTGAGGAGGACCGATGCCCGTTCACAACTCGGACATCGCCGAAGCGTTTCGGCGGCTGGCCGACCTGCTGGAAATCGAGGGCGGCAACCAGTACCGCGTGCGCGCCTATCGTAACGCCGCCGCAACGGTTGAGGGGCTACCGCATGACGCGGCCCGGATGATCGAACAGGGGGCAGATCTGTCCGAATTGCCCGGCATCGGCGAGGACTTGGCGGGTAAGATCGAGACGCTGATCGAGACAGGCGAACTGCCGCTGCTCGAAGAGGTCGAGGGGCGGGTGCCAGAGGGGCTGGCCGAAATCACGCATGTCTCGGGCATCGGGCCGAAGCGCGCCTGGAAGCTTTACGAAGAGCTGGGTATCGAGACGATCGAGGCGCTGCGCAAGGCTGCCGAGGCCGGTGAGATCCGGGACATCGAAGGCTTCGGCGAGAAGACCGAACAGAACATCATCGACGCCTTGGGTCGCTTCGAAGGCGGCGAAAAGCGTCTGCGGCTGATGGATGCCGAGCACATCGCCGAGCCGCTTCTGGATTATGTCCGGGAGATCGACGGCGTGAAGCAGGCCATCATCGCCGGCAGCTACCGCCGTCAGAAGGAAACCGTGGGCGACCTCGACATCCTCGTCACCGCCAAGCGCGGCAGCGACGTGATGGACCGCTTCGTTAAATATGACGAGGTCGATGAGGTCGTCTCGAAGGGCGAGACGCGCTCCACCGTCGTGCTGCAATCCGGCTTTCACGTCGATCTGCGCGTCGTCGCGGAGGTCAGCTACGGCGCGGCGCTGTTCTATTTCACCGGCTCGAAGGCGCACAACATCGTGGTGCGCAAGCGCGCGATCGACCGCGGCTGGAAGCTCAACGAATACGGCCTGTTCGAGGATAATGAGCGCATCGCCGGCAAGACCGAGGAGGAGGTGTACGAGAAGCTCGACTTGCCGTTCATTCCGCCTTTGCTTCGCGAAAATCGCGGGGAGATCGAGGCCGCGGAGAACGGTGAACTGCCCGACTTGGTCCAGCTGGACGACATTCGCGGAGACCTGCACTGCCACACCAAGTGGAGCGACGGAAAATTCACCCTGCGCGAGATGGCCGAGGCTGCCAAGGACAAGGGTTATGCGTTCCTCGGCATCACCGATCACTCGAAGAGCCAGACGGTCGCCGGCGGGCTCAGCGAGGACGGCCTCGCCAAGCAGATCGACGAAATCGACGAACTCAATGAGGAACTGGACGGTATCCGCCTTCTCAAGGGCAGCGAGGTCGACATCCTGGAGAACGGCAAGCTGGACTTCAGCGACAATATCCTGGCGCAACTCGACTACGTCATTTGCGCGATTCACGGCGGCTTCAACCTGTCCCGCGAAAAGCAGACCGAGCGGGTGCTGCGCGCCATGGACAACAAGCACTTCAACATCCTCGCGCACGCTACGGGCCGGCTGATCAACGAGCGCGCGCCTTACGAGATCGACCTGGACCGGATCATGACCGAGGCGGAGGATCGCGGCTGTTTCCTTGAGCTGAACGCTCACCCGAACCGTCTCGATATCGACGATGCACGATGCAAGATGGCCCGCGACATGGGGCTGATGGTCCCGATCGGCACGGATGCGCATTCCATCAACGGGCTGGAGACCATGCGCTTCGGCGTGGCGCAGGCGGGTCGCGGCTGGCTTGAGGCGAAGGACGTGCTGAACACGCGCGCGCCCGACGAGCTGCTCAAGCTTATGAGGCGGTAGGCATGGCCCGGAAAGCGGTCGAAAAGCTGTCGAAGGACGAGGCGCGCGAAGAGGCCGACGACCTGCGCAAGGAGATCACGCATCACGACTACCTCTACTACGTGAAAAACCGGCCCGAGATTTCAGACGCGGAATACGACCGGCTGTTCGAGCGGCTCCAGAAGATCGAAGACCGGTTCCCCGACCTCGTGACGCCGGACAGCCCGACCCGCCGCGTGGGCGCACCGCCCGCCTCCAGTCATCCCACGGTCGAGCATGTCGCCCCGATGCTCAGCCTCAACGCCGTCCATGAGGCCAAGGAAGTGAAAGACTTCCTCACGTTCCTGGGCAAGGAAGTGGGCGATGACGCGCCGCTCGTGCTGGAACCGAAATTCGACGGGCTTTCGGTCGAACTGGTCTACGAGGATGGGGTTTTTGCGCGTGGCGTGACGCGCGGCGACGGGCAATCAGGCGAGGACATCACCGACAATCTGGCGACCATCGGCGCGCTGCCGCTACGGCTTCAGAATGCCGACGACGCGCCCGACCCGCTGGCCGTGCGCGGCGAGGTGTTCCTGCCCAAGGCCGACTTTCAGGACGCCAACAAGGAGCGCGTTGAGCGCGGCGAGGAGCCGTTCGCGAACCCGCGCAACGCGGCGGCCGGTCTTGCGCGGCGGCTGGATTCGGAGGCCGTGGCAAGATACCCGCTCGACATTTATGTCTACGATCTGCTCACCCCGGATACGGACGAGTGGTCAAGCCACTGGGCGCTGCTGGAACGGTTCCGCGACTGGGGCTTCCGCACCAACAAGGAGAACAGGCGCGTCGCCGGCTTCGAGGAGGTTGAGGCGGCTTATAACGACCTGCTCGATCAGCGCGACGACCTCGATTACGAGATCGACGGCGTCGTCCTCAAGCTCGACGACCTGGCCGCCCGCGAGCGGCTCGGCACCCGCGCGCGCAGTCCACGCTGGGCGGTGGCTTGGAAGTTTCCGCCGCGCGAGGAGCAGACGACCATCGCAGACATCGTCGTACAGGTGGGCCGCACCGGGATCCTCACACCCGTCGCGCTGCTGGAGCCGGTGGATGTCGGCGGCGTGACGATCTCCCGCGCGACGCTGCACAACGCCGAGGAGGTTGCGCGCAAGGACCTGCGGGTCGGCGACACGGTGCGCATCAAGCGCGCCGGCGACGTGATCCCCGAAGTGGCCGAGCGCGTGCCGCAGCCGGGCGTGGAGCGCGGGCCGGAATTCGAGATGCCCGACAAATGCCCCTCCTGCGGTACCGAGGTCGTCAAGGAGGGCGCCTATACCGTCTGTCCTGCCGGGATTGCATGTCCGGCACAACTCAAGGGTCATCTCACCCATTACGGATCGCGCGAGGCAATGGACATCGACGGGCTGGGCGAGAAGACGGTGCAACAGCTTGTCGAGCGCGGGATGGTCGAGGACCTTGCTGATCTCTACGACCTCTCAGAGGATGATCTGCGCACGCTGGAGGGCTTCGCCGAAACCTCCGCGCACAACCTCTACACGGCGATCCACGAGACGACATCGCCCCCGCTCGACCGCTTCTTGTACGCGCTCGGCATCCGTCACGTCGGCGGGCGGACGGCGCGGCTCATTTCGCGCGAGTTGGGGACTCTGGACGCGGTGGTCTCGGCGGATGCGGAGCGGTTGCAGTCCATCCCCGATATCGGCCCGGAGGTCGCGCAGAGCGTAGCCGACTTCTTCGACACCGAACGCAACCGGAAGGTGCTGAACCGTATCCGCGAGGCGGGCGTGAAACCGAAAGAGGTCGCCACGCCGGAGGCGACGCCGCTCGACGGCAAGACCTTCGTCTTCACCGGCGCGCTGGAGGGCTTCACTCGCGAAGAGGCCGAGCGCAAGGTGGAGCGTCTCGGGGGCCGTGCGGCCTCCAGCGTCAGCAGCAATACGGATTACGTCGTCGCCGGCAGCGACCCCGGCCAGAAGCTCGACGAGGCGCGCGACCTGGGCGTCGAGGTTATCGACGAGGAGGCTTTCGT
The DNA here is from genome assembly GCF_003550175.1 of Dichotomicrobium thermohalophilum. NCBI lineage: Bacteria > Pseudomonadati > Pseudomonadota > Alphaproteobacteria > Hyphomicrobiales > Hyphomicrobiaceae > Dichotomicrobium > Dichotomicrobium thermohalophilum. The sequence goes on along the minus strand of NZ_QXDF01000001.1, from coordinate 851,656 downwards.
GAAGCTGTGCGAAGGGTGAACGCCCGACCAGAAGGCGCAGAAGAGGAATGCAACGGCGGGCGGGCCTGACTGTGGCCAGCCGCGCAGGGCTGTCGCGCACCGCCTCACTGAACGCACGCTAGCCCGCGCCGAGTGTCTCGACCTTCGCCGCCTGATTGGGCACGAGGCGAACGCGATATGAGTGGTTTTCACAATCGAGGATCCAGACGGGTTCGTCCGGCCTTGAATGCTCGGGATCCCTTTGCGCGCCCCTCGGGTTCTCGCACCTGTATGCTTGCGAGCGTATCTGCGCGGCGATGATGTCCTTGGCTGTCTCCTCAATGTCCTGAGCAAGACCCGTTCGCGGCCCACCAAGACATGCGGCGCCCACGAGCCCTCCGCTCACAATAGCCAAGAGCCTCCATCGGGTTGCTGTCGCCAAGATCATGGGTGGCAATACTCCAGACTGTCGTCGTCGCCCCACCGCTCGCAGGAAGTGCGCCTTGGACGCACCGCTATTCGCTCGCCCGATGGCTGCCGGAGTTCGCGGCGCGCAGCCGCGCGATATCGGTTTCGGAGAGCTTTGGCCGATTGATATCCAGGGTGATCTTTTCGCTCGTCGCGGTTGAATCCGCCGCGCCGCGCTGACCGCGGGGCAGCCGCTGGCCCTCGGCTTGGTCAGGCCCGCTGCTTTTAATCCCGCTGGGTGCCGCTAAGGATTGGTTGCACGAAGGTCGGTCAGCCGTGCGCTCCCGCTATCGGCAGCGGTGATAACGCATGCAGCCGTAGTAATCTCGGCTGTGATATCCCCAATCCTCACCGCAGCGATAGTGCCAATAACGGCAGCTCCGGTAGCGACGTCGATAATATCTGTGTCTGTCGCCGTCGATGCCCTGGACGATCAGCGAACCAATAACCCCCACGGCAAGCCCGGAGATAAATCCGCCGTCAGCCAACCGGAGGTGATTAATATCGCTGTTCCGCGAGGACTCCCCAATACTTATCGCAGGTGCTTCGACGGGGACCTGATGGGTCGCGGCCAATGCGCCATCCGCTGAAAAGATCGCGAACAGAAGCACCGCACAGATGGCAGCCATGCCCCTCATGAATACCCCTCCTTCAAGAAGCGAACTGAGCCGCATGCAGTGGCCGTGATGTTTCTGTTATAATTTTAGATAATTTGATTGTAGCGACGCCGGACAGGAACGCCAGCCTCGTCCAATGATTTTGGTAAACGAGAAGTATCTCCCCCGCGTCTGCATCGTGCGGTCTGATGAACGTGGCGCGGCGACGATCTGGCCAGCCTGCCAGTTGCGGGTCCTTTCTCGCTCTGCTGGAGCCGCGCCTGTCCTCCGTTCGGCGGTCGCTGATGCGTCGTTCGTCTTTCCACCGCACTTCTGATCTCTTTGCGAGAAAGCAGGCCCCATTCCGAGCGGAGACCTAAGCCTCACACGCGGATCGCGCTGCTCCGGGCCGGGAGCAGTGTGGTCCCGTGCCCCCGGGGGTGACCCTATGCGGCCAGTTTTTCGGTTGCACCCGAACAGGGATGCTATTGTCGTCGCGACCTGGCTACGGACTCACAAGAAATAGTAAAGAGTTGCGACCAGGCACACCGCACTCATCTGCTTGGTCGCAGGGAATTCATTTCGCAACACCATGCGCCGGAAGTCGTGCAGCGGTGAAAGAATCCGCTCGATGGCATTCCGTGTCCTCTCACGGCGAGGTGAGCAGGCGTCGCCGAAGTCAGCAATGGCGTTGACAAGCTCCCCCCAGACCGGGCCGACGCTGCGCATGGTACGTGCGATCCGGTCCCTTTGCTCTGCAAGACGTCGTTCGACCCACGCGCGTAACGCCGCTTTGCGCGTGTTCGGCCGGGTTGCCGCCCCGGACAACGCGCGCTCGGTTGCCTGATCGTGCTGATTGCAGCTGACATCGGCGTGACTTGCCAGACAGTCATCGGCTTGCCGCCACCGATAGGGGGTGTCAACCCGGCCACCGGATGCCATGTCGTTGGAGACGTTCAGCCCCGTGCGCAGCGGCGATCCGTCATGCGCCGTCTCGTCGGCCTGGATGCTCGGGATATCGTCGGCCACAAGCTGACGTTGGACCACTTCCGCCGCCTCATGCGCCTGGTACAGGATGAGATGGTCCTGATTACCGATAATGCTGGTGAGCAGGCCCTCTGCAACGTTCATCGAGCCGTCTTCCAGCAACCAGTTCGACACCGCCAGCTCGGCGCTCTCCGTCGCGCCGAAGTCGTCTGCAGCGTCGCCTGCGCCGATCATGGTCGTGCCCATGTTCTGCATGACGGCCTTGATATCCGCAAGGTCCAGACGACTGAGTCCTTCGTTGATCATCAGCTCGGTGATGCAGGACACGCCGGAACGTAGCACGTCGTTCGCGCGGTCGAAGGCATCGGCAAAGGTCGTCGTTTTGCTAGCGACGCGGAAGAGGTTCTGGTTCGGGATTACCAGAACAGTGTCAACTTGCGCGGCGAGGGCGGCGATGCCCTTGTCGGCATATTTCATCCGCCGCTGCCCCTCGAACTTGAAGGGCTTGGTCACGACCGCAACGGTCAGGATGCCCATGTCCTTCGCCGCCCGCGCGATGACTGGCGCGGCGCCCGTGCCCGTGCCGCCGCCCATTCCCGCAGTGATGAAGAGGATTTGCACGCCTTCGAGATAACTGCGGATGTCGTCCAGCGCCTCCTCGGCGGCAGCTGCGCCGATTTCGGGTTTCAGCCCCGCGCCAAGCCCTTCCGTAATGTCGAGGCCCATCTGGATCCGGCCCCCAGCGATCGACATCGACAATTCCTGCGCGTCCGTGTTGGCCGCGATAAACTCGACGCCGTCGACGCCAGCCTCCACCATGTTGTTCACGGCGTTGCCGCCTGCGCCCCCAACGCCGATCACCATCATGCGGGGGTGTGCGTCGCTCAGCTCCGCTGGCTCGATATGAATGCTCATGGCAGCCTCACAAGTTCGCAATCCGCGGACGCTCATCGCGTCGCGGATGCGCCGCGGCTTTTCAGCCACGGCAAGCTGACCGAGCATTGTCCCCCAGACACCCCATGCTCCGGTCTCCCTCTCAAAACGTCTTACGCATCGAGTGCCAACCCGCGGCGACACAGTCGCGCGAGGGCTCACGAACCGCCATCTCCCGGGTCTCGATTTTCTGTGCGCTGGCTTGCCACTGCGCAGTTGCGCGCAGCAGATTGCTCAGCCCCCCAAACAGCACTCGAGACCAAAGCGGCGACAGTCTTCGGCGTGTCCGTTAACGAATCGGGACCGCCGGCACTCCTACTCACTAATAGTTTGTGGGGTTAACCTGTTAAATTTTAGTAAATTCCGCCACTTAATCGGGAATCGAGAGTCCGGGGCTGACCGCTGCTCTTGCGCTTGCCGAGCATGTGCGCGAGCGGCTGTCCTAGGCCGGAAAAAGGGGGCGCGGCCGGGGCTGTCCCGGACCTTTCGCTGATGTGGGCCAGATTCTCCGGCTTAAGCTGGAAGCGCAGGTCCGCTAGGCGGGGCTGGTCGGAAGCCGGCGGTAACAAGCTATAAGATGTTGCGCTGGACAAGGGCAATGGGCTTGGCGAGTTCGTCGGCGAATATTTGCGCCGTGTCTTCGCGCTGCGCGCGCCGGAAAAGATCAAGCGCGCGCTCATACCTGTCGCGCGCCCCGACCGTGTTCCTGTTACGGAACGCCTCATGCCCCTGCCGCATCACGTCACGGGCCTCGTCATAGAGGTCGGCCACACGCCTTTTGCTCTGTCTGTCGGCAGCCTGGCCGCGATGCGCGCTGCGGCGATTTCGGCGGCCTCCACCATCATCGGCGCGAGGTGGCCCATATTCCGAGACGCGAACACCGGGCCGATCGCTCTGCGCTGCCAGCGCCAGTCATCTCCCGAAGCCGTCATCAGGCTGTTGCCGGCGGCTGGCCGCAGCATGCGCACCATGACGCTGGATTTCGGGTAGTTCTCCACGTTGTCGAGAAAGATCCGCTTCATCGCCTCCGGCCCCTGGACCAAATGCCAGCGGCGCGGTCCCATCGTGCCGGAAACAATCTCTTCCTGATAAGCGGCATTGGGCAGAACTGACAGCGCGTTACGCCGCATGTCCCGAAGGGTCGCGAGAACGCCCGGCAAACGCGCCGGTGGTTCAATATGAGGCGGCGTGTACATTTCCCCGCGACCTCTCCCCGCGCCACCTGTATCGCTCGAAACCGGACAACACGGATACTTGTTGTCCTCGCACGCCGAGCGCGCAGATGTGTTGCGGCACACGGGGATGTTTGAATGTACTGCCGGACCGTTTCCCGTAACCGTCTAGTAAATTGCGCGCTTTATTCAGCGGAATGGGCAGTGGCTTTCGGGGTAAACAGGCCTGCTGAAAATTCCTTCGGGGAAAGGATGCTCGGCAAGTGCCGCCGTCTTACATGCTCGGATTGTCTGCGGTCACTGGAAGGGGCTGATATCCAGAGCAGCAGGAATGCGTGGGTCACGCGCGTAGCGTCGCCATGCTCATTCGCCCGATTTGCGCATGAGCACAAAGAGACGGCCCTCCTCAGATGCGGCCGTCACGGCAATGCGCTGACCCTTCGCGCGAACATCGAGCTTGCCGGAGCTCGCCTTACCCACAGTCATGCCTTTCACATCGCCGGTGTAGCGGCCCGCGCCGATCTTTTTCAGGGTGCCTTCGCCGGTCGTGGTGCCCTTGGAACTGCTGCACTTGCCGTTGAACTTGTATGTCCGCGCGCCGACAATGCGCACTTCCATCTTGCAGCGCACGCGGTAGGCCGATCCGTCCGATCCCAGGGCCTCTCCGTCCCCGCGCCACTTGCCAGATAATCGGATCTCCGCCGCCGCGCTGGTCGCGCAGCAGGCCGCCAGAAGCGCACTGGCCATAAAGCCGGTCAGCAACTTACGCATCCCGTCTCCCTCTTCATGTTGCACGGCCAGCCGGTTGCCCGGTGAAACGCCGTGCGCGCCGCTTCAGCCCTTCATAGACCATCAGAATCGCCGGCAACAAAATCACATCGCCGATCAGGGCAAGGATCAGCGTTATGCTGCAGAGCAGTCCGAACGTGCGCGTCGGCGGGACGTTACTCACGAATGTCGATGCCAGCCCGCACATGATGACGACTGTCGTCATGATCAGCACGGGGCCGATCGAGCGGACGGTCAGCCGCAAGGCGTTCAGGACCGGCAGGCCGGCAAGGCGCTGAAGGCGATACCGGTTCAGGAAATGCACGGTGTCGTCCACGGCGATGCCGAATGCGACCGTCAAGCCAACAACGCTCACATACTGCATTCCGATACCTGAAACGTACAGCCAGCTTCCCGCCAGCGCGATGGGAAACAGGTTTGCAACCAGGGACAACAGCGCAAACTCGACTGACCAGAAAAGAAGGCCCACCAGCACCATCACGAGGACAACCGCGAGCAGAAGAGCCCCGTTGAGGCTCGAAATCGTGTCGTTCGATCGCAGTGCGGAGACGATGGCCAGGCCGGTCAGCTGCATCTCAAGATGCGGGTATTTTTCGCGCACGCGATCGAGTTCGTCTTCGAGGTCGCCCGCAATACGCTTGAGGGTTAGCGCCTGAAGGTCCTTGGCTGAGGCGGACACGACCGTCGACCGGCCGTCAGCGCTGATATAGCGCGCCGTAATCGTCTCCGGTAGCGCCTCAAGCGACGCCAAGCGGCCTGTGGCGGTCTGCGCATCCCCGCCGACGATATCGTTCAGCGAGTGCGTGCTTGCGAGTTGCGGGTGGCTCTCGAGCAGCTCGTGCACCTCGGCGACCGCGGCGAAGACTTCCCGGGACTCTGACGTGATCGGCTTTTCGGCCGTGACGAGGACGCTGACTGGGTTGATGCCGCTGAAGTGACGGTCGAGCAACTGCGCCGTGTCCGCATGCTGGTTCTCGGGAATGACATCCGTCAGCCGGTAACTCGGCGAAAGCTGTGCGTACAGACTTCCGCTCGCGACGATCGCCATCAGGCCGAGGACAGCGACGGGACAACAACCCCCCACCACGCGTCTCGACAGGTTATTGAGGAAGGAACCCAGCTCGCGCTCGAACCTGAAGCCGGCGAGGGCCCTGGCCGAAGGGTCCTGCGTGCGCAGCAGCACATGCGCGAGGCACGGGATTACCGCCAGGACGACCAGGATGCTTATCAGGATCGCTGATGCGGCCGTCAGTCCGAACCTGCTGATGAGATGCGAGTCGGTCAGCGCCAGAGACGCCAAGGCAAGGGCGGTCGTGGCCGCCGAGAGTACACAGGCCGGGCCCACTTCACGCATCGCACGCTGGATGGCCGCGGGCAGCGCGCTTTGCGGTGACCAGGCGCGCATAATCGCGATGGACAGATGCATGCCGTTAGCGAGGCTAATGACCATCACCAGCGGGATGATGGTGTTCATCAGGGCGTTGAGCTGTATCCCCAGATACCCGATCAAACCGAGCGAAAACACGACCGCAAGGCCCGTCGGCAGGATTACGATGGCGACAACCCGCAAGCTGGGGAAAAGCAGGAGGCAGACCAGCAGCCCGATCGTGAACCCCGCAACGTTCAGACGCAGCGCGTCACGGCGGCCGGCCTCAAGAATATCGGCTTTCATGACCGGGGCGCCCGTGATGGACAGGGCGAGACCGGTGCTGGATTCGATTGCCTGCACTTCCTGTTCGATCGCGTCGACCATCGTTGTGACGCCGAGATCTTTCTCGGCTTGCCCGTCCAACGCGGCGACGAACAGCGCCAGCCCCTGCGAGTCATCGACGGGCTCGTAGAACCGGCCTGCGATATCCGGATGGCTTTCGATCAACTCACGCAAGCTGCCGGATTCCGGGGGGTTGGAGAGCGTGTCCGGGATCACCGGCAGGACCCGCCCGTCGGAGGAGTCCTGGCGGTGCACGGAGAACATCGACAGCACGTGGACCACATCATCCGCGAGACCGAGATCGAGATGCACGTCGCGGAGCTTGCTGATCGTTGCCGAATCCAGCGGACGCGGGACTTGGGCGACCACGAGCAAGTTGAGCTCGCTCGTCGGAAACAGGCTCCGCATCCGTTCGAAAGTTTTGTATTCCGCGGTGTCGGAGCGAAGGAGCCCGTCGATCGCGTCCTGAACCTGCAGCTTCGTTGCCCCGTTCAGCGCAATCGCTGTCAGGGCTGCAATAGCGAAAAGTGCGTGTAGCGGCGCCTTCAGCGCCGCCAGGCCTATCCGCTCAACCCCGGACGCCACAGCCCCCCGCGGCGTCATGGCTTGGCCTCAAGAAGACGGGTGGATAGATATTCAGGGTTCGTCGACACCCGCGGGTGCGGCAAAACGGTGACAGGTGTGTTCATCAGACATCGCTATTGGAAAAGCAATGTGCTTAACAGGGGCGCAAACGCTTTACAATGAGATGGGTCAGTATCGTTAAAATCGACGGCAGGTCCGCAGCATCGGCAGACGACGGGACTGAGGCGTGTGGTTGGCGGGCGGGGAATGGGGTGCGGCGCATGGATCAAGGCGGCGGCTATCGTATCGTGCTGAGTCTGACTTGAGCCCCACGATCGATACCGGGCCGGTCGTGGCCCAGACCGTCCCGCCGATACGCATTACGGGCTTCTCCGCAAGTGCTTCGAGACAAGTGATTCAACGATTGCCAGGGCCATCGAAATTGTCGGGGAACTGGACCAAAAGGGGCTCAGCCTACAGGCTTATGCCGGTGTCGCTACTACTCCTATCCGAAGCGCCGCCATGTGACAGCCTTCGCTCGCATGGGCTGAAAGTTCTTCTGACGAAATGGTTTGCCCGGGCAGTCGCCGGGACGTTGGGCTTTAGCGATGTCTTGCGCACTCCAAATCAGTTCAAAAACGGACACGGGGCCGGGCCGGGCAGAGACAAGCCTTTCTTTTCGCCAGATACAGCATGTCACCAGGGACCGCTGATCTGCTGGGATGCCGAAAAAGATTGCCGTCACGGGCGACACGCTCAGCAACGTCCGAAATGTAGCACGACCGTTTCTCTGCTTCAGAGCGCGACCGATCAACACGCCGCCTCCCTTTATCCCGCCTCGGCAATGTAACCGGCTATGCTCCGCGACGAAAAAGACAACCTTCTTGCCGCCGCACAGGGACGCAGGCTCACCGCGCCCCCCGATAAAGACGCGAAGATTGGCGGCCGGTCTTCCGCAGAGACTTAGAGCATCCCTGCCGCCAGCGTCAGCACTTCGAGCTACCTCCCGGCCCGGCCGTAACGGCCGCCCGAGGTAAGCAGACACTTAAAGGGCGTATCATCCCGGGACGCGAGAGACTATCATGACCCGATCAGCAACCGGGTCAGGCTGGGCGTAACAAGGGGTGGCGGTGATGGCATGTTTCCGATGGCGCGGCGCTTTGCGTCGAAACTGGTTGCTCGTTTCCGTCACCGTCACGGCACTGTTCGTACATGTCCTCAGCCCTCAAGAGGTGCGGGCACAAGAAGAGGCCCTGGCGGCCGCCGGTCCACCGGTTTCGATCGCGCTCCTGGTCGATTCCGATATCGGGAGGTGCTACGACCGCGGCTATGTTGCGGCCGTTGAGCGGTTGGTCCGTCTGCAGCAGGACAAGATCAACGCGCGCGGCGGGGTCAATGGGCGCGAGGTCGAGATCAGCATCCTGGACGGGCGACGCGACACGGAACAAACCATCGAGAACGTGCGCACGGCACTCGCCTTGCCTGATTTGCTCGCCATGATCGGTCTGTCGAGTGCATTTCGTGGCGAGAAGGTCTTCGCCGCTCTGGGCGATGAAATCCGGAACAGCGGCGTCCCCTTCATCTCCCATATTTCGGTCTCCGATGTTTTCGCCGGGTATCCGAATGTCTTTTCCACCCGCCCCTCGCAGGAGGCCGAGCGTGTGCCCGTCATGGCCGCCTTCATCGAAGAGATGGGCTTTCGCTCGATCGCCTTCCTCGGCCGTGCGGGACCGACCTATATCAGGGCGATCGGCGACAGCCTGAAGGAAAGCGCGATCGCAGATCGCCTCACCGCAGATCACCGGATCCGCCGCGCGGCGCGTCGAGGCGCGCAACTGGATGGACAAGCCCTCGAAAACGCCATCTCAGACATGAAGGCGAAACAGGCTGACCTTGTTGTCCTCGCCGTCGGCACGGTCACCTCGGACGATGTCATCAAGGCATTCGCAGAAGCCGCGTTCACGCCGGCACTTATGCTGGTCGGCAACCTGACCCGTGTGGCAGATGAACTGTCCGGCGATTACCCGAATGCGATCTACCAGCTGGACTGGGGCGCAGTGCCGGAGGTCGACCAGGATTCGGTGCGCAATGTCGTGGCGCGTAGCAACCCTGAGGAATGGCTGTTTGAAGGCGCCAAGTTGGCCGATGCGCCAGGCTGGCAGGAGGGCACATGCGACCCTGACTACGAGCCGGAACCCTTCTCACCGACAAATCTCAGGGCAATCGCTTTCGGGGCCCAGTTCGCGGATATGGTGTCGCTGGTGACCGAAGCTGCCCGCGACGCGGGGCGAAGGACCGAACTGACAGAGATGCGAAAAGCCGTTGTCAGAGCATTGGGAGAGACCTTCGCCGCCGGCAAAGGCGCCTTTCATGGACGGTTCGAGAACTGGTCCTTCTTCCCGGATACGCGGACGCGTGCGCAGACTCCGTTCGTGATTATCCTCCCGCATACGCTAGGCCGGACCCAGCTTGCGCCTATCCAGTTCGTTCGGACCCGCCAGGGAACGTTACGCCGCATCGACACGCTTTATGTGGATGTGGACATGCTGCGCACCTACGCGATCAACAATAATGAACGCTCGTTCTATGCGGATTTCTACTTGTCCATCCGGGCCTCAGAGCGGATCGGCCTTGACGATATCAAGTTCATGAACGCCTTCATTGATCCGCGCACCAATGGGCCGCACCTCACAATCGAAACCATCTACGGGGGCGGACCCACGGATGCCTACCCGGAAAGCATGCGCTTTTATCGCATTTCGGGGCGATTCCGCTTCAACCCGGACTTCGCCAACTATCCGTTCGATTCCCAGCGGTTCTCGATCGATATCCAACCGCGCAGTGGGGACAAGCAGTTCATCATCCAGCCGCCACCGCTTGCCCTGCGCGATCCGGCGGTCAGCGTCGAGAACTGGGATCTGGCAAGCCAGTATGTCTCCTATGCTCATGCATTCGTGCCTGTTGTGGACGCCTTTACCCACGAGCCCAGCATCGTGCCGTTTTACGAGACCCGCTTCGTCTGGCAAATGACGCGCGAGACGACGGATTACTACCTGCGGGTGCTGGTGCCGTTGATGTTCATTCTTATCGTTGCCTACCTGTCCATTTTCATTCCGCAGTCCCATCTTGAAGCGATCATCACACTGCAGGTCACTGCGCTGCTGGCGGCGGTTGCGCTCTACCTGTCGCTGCCACAGATCGATTCTGACACAGCTACTGTTTCCGATCGAATATTCGTGCTCGACTACATGATGGTCAGCCTGATGATTTTTATTTCAATACTTCGAATTAACGTGCGCTCTCACAAATGGCGGCTCATAAATAACGCGCTGGTGATTACGCATGCGGTCCTGATTCCCGTTCTCGTCGTTGTTTCAGCGGCGCTGATCCTCCAGGCTTTGCCGGTCGAAACGGTGAAGGAACTCGCGTCGTGGGAATACTGGCGCGCACTGATTGGCATCGCCTGAGGGCCGTCGGCGTGTCGCTCGCCGCGTCGGCGCGAAATTGACGTGCGCTGCCCCGGGGCGCTCGTTGCAGCCTGCATTCCGCTTGTGGCGTGGCTGGTCCGTGACGCGCCTTTGTGAAGGCCGGCAGGCGATCGAGCTACAATTGGCAAACGCGCAGCCGCAGAAAGCTGACGATCAACGCCCCCGCGGCAATGCGGATAAGGAACCGGAAGACGGGCAGGAGCCCCAGGAATTCTTGATACAAAGAGAGATGTTCAGTGAAAGTGGCGGAGAGGATGTCCGCCAATTTATTGTCCAGATACGTCCTCTAAGAACAAATCATCCTCATTCGTACAACACTTAGCGTCCTTGACCATCCAATTCTGTCCAGCCTAATCCGTGCGAAATGGGGGACGAGAAGTGGGACGCTATGCATGGCTCTGCACAAACTAACGGCGCGAAAGGTCGCCTCGGCCAAGCCAGGCGTTTACCAGGACGGTGGCGGCTTGAGACTGTTGGTCTCTAGAGCGGAATCCTATCAGTCTGGATCATAACCGGCTGCGGCGAAGTAGTTGGCGCATTCTTGAGGTGTGAAGGCGTCGATGAGTCGGCCAATAGCGGTCCAGAGGCCCTCGACGGTGCGCTCGGCGGCTTTGCGCAACAGCGCCTTGAGCTTGGCGAACGCGTTCTCAATTGGATTGAAGTCCGGACTGTATGGCGGCAGATAGAGCAGCCGCGCGCCCGCTGCTTCGATGGCCGCGCGCACGCCCGCGCCTTTATGGCTGGCGAGATTGTCCATCACCACAATATCGCCGGGCTGCAGTTCGGGCACGAGCACCTGATCCACGTAAGCCTGGAAGGCGCGGCCGTTGATCGGGCCGTCAAGCACCATCGGGGCAACCATGCCTGTCAGGCGCAACCCGGCAACGAAGGTCGTGGTTTTCCAATGCCCGTGGGGCAGCCCCATGCGCAGACGCTGTCCGCGCGGGGCGCGCCCATAAATCCGCGCCATGTTGGTCTTGGCCCAGGTCTCGTCGATGAAGACGAGACGCTCCGGGTCAAGCTCGAGCTGGCCGTCGAACCACGCCTCGCGCTGGCTCAGAATGTCCGGCCGGTTCTGCTCGCAGGCGTGCGCGGTCTTTTTTTACGCGTCAGCCGATGGCGTACCAGAAAGCGCTGGAGCGTGACGTAGCCGAACCGGTGGCCGCGCTCGGCCAGCGCCTGGCGCAACTCCTCGATGGTGATGTCCGGGGTATCCGCGACAAGCTGGCGGATCAGCGCTGCCTGCGCCTCGATGCGTGCGGTGCGACGGTCGCCGCCCAGCGGGCCTGGCCGGGCATCGCCATGTTTGCGGGCAAGCGCACGCCAGCGGCTGACACTCGCAGCGCTGACACCAAACCGCGCCCCCGCGGCGCGATGGCTGGCGCCGGCTGAAACCGCCGCCAACACCCGCTCGCGAAGATCAAGGGAAAGAGCCTTTGACATGTCTGCCGGCCTCCTCCTCCGGCAGACAGTTTGAATCACAACGCCCGTGATTCGTGAATCCCCAATCCGATTCAATCAGTTGGGACGCCGCTGTAACAGTGGCGCAAAGAAATGGGTCTACCGTTTCGCTGTGAATGGCCGACGCCGCGACATGGGCCTCGGCAGCTTTCCAGATGTCGAACTGGCCGAGGCCCGCGAGAAAGCCGCCAAGGCGCGAAAGCTCGTCAAGAACGGCGGCGATCCGTTTGCGGGACGCAATGCGGCTGAACGCCACAGACCGACTTTCACGGGACTTGCTGCTGAATACATTCGCGTGCATCGGCGCAGCTGGCGGAACCCCAAGCACGCCCGTCAATGAACCTCGACCCTAGCTCCCCATGATGTGTGGATAGATAAATCGGCCGTGCGATCGTTCACGCGTATCAAGAGCGAACTTGTAGAGGCGCCTCTTCTGCTTACCCGCGATCATCGGACCTCGGGCCTGGCCACGGCCGGGTTCGCGCTCTGCCACCTCTTGAGGGAGTTCCAGACAGGCCGCCTGCTTCTCCAGTGAGGTGGAAGCGGACGTGGTGTTTCGAATCGTCGGAGGCTCCGGAGGTCACTGTCCCTCTCAATGCAGGGTGTGGTCTTTGGCTTCGCATTCGATGACCGCGCGGACATGACACCCGCCCTGGCGGCACCAAAACCGACGCTGGCTTGATCGGTCCGATTCATCGAGTTGTCACCGTGTCGACGGTGAATGCTTGTTCGCCTCTGTCGTTCCGCGCACGCTCTCGAGTCTGTTCCAGGAAAGCAAGCTGACCGCAGGTCGGCCTCGAAGAGGATCGGATCATGAGCGATCTCATCGTACTCAGCTTCAACGGTGCCGATACCGCTGACGAAGTCTTGACCAAGCTCCGCGGCATGCAGAAGGAGCATTTGATCGATCTGGAGGACGCCTGTGTGGTCGTCCGCGATGCGTAGGGCAAGATCCACGAAAAGCAGGCCGTCAATCTGACAGCCATCGGGGCAATGAGCGGTGCGAGTTGGGGGATCATCTTCGGGACGCTGGTGGGCGTTCTTCTGCTCAACCCGCTCGCGGGTCTGGCGGTCGGCGGTTTGACCGGGGCCGGCATGGGCGCTCTTTCGGGCAGCCTCCAGGATCACGGCATTGACGATGAATTCATCAAGCAACTGGGCGAGACGATAACCGAGGATTCGTCCGCGCTTTTCGTGCTGGTGAGACGGTCAACGCCCGATAAGGTGCTTCCCGAGATCGAGCCGTTTAACCCCACAGTCCTGCGGACATCACTGTCGAATGAGCAGGAAGAAAAGCTGAAGGCTGCGCTCGCGCCCAAGGTGCCATCAGCCGCTTAGGCGGGCAGGTTGACTTTTATGGCGTTCAAGCCGTGGAGGGCGAGCAGTGACATCGCAAGGCATCTTCCCGCTTTGGCTTCTGCTCTTCGCGATCTGGATCGCCGCCGCTGGGGCGTCGCTTGAGCCTGCCAGCTTGGCCGCTGGCGTTGCGCTGGCGCTTGGCATCGCGATCGCCGTGGCGCGCCACAGCAACATATGGCGCGATGTGCGCCTGTGTCCGCGCCGCGCATTTGCGCTTTTGCGATATGCGGCCGTGTTCGTGCGCGAGATCATCAGGTCGAACCTCAAACTGCTGGCCTATATCTACGCGCCGCGGCTTCGCCTGGCGCCGGGGATCATCCCCGTCCGGACGAAGCTGGCCACGCCGCTGGGGCGGCTGGCGCTGACGAGCACGATCACGCTGACGCCGGGCACTCTCGCGATTGATCTCTCAGGCGAGACCTTCCTCATCCATGTCCTCGATCTGACGACCACCGATACCGAAGAAGCCACGGCCGAAATAACGGGCGCTTTCGAGCCGCATCTTGCGAGGGCCTTTGGCTGATTTCCTGATCCATGTCTCGGTGTTTCTGATCGGCTGCGGAATCGTTTTCTGCGTCATCCGCCTCGTGATCGGTCGAACCCTGGTGGATCGCATCGTGGCAGTCGACATGCTGACGATCATCGTGATCGTGCTGATCGCTCTCTATGCGCATGTTGCCGGCCGCGCGGCCTACCTCGACGTCGCGCTGGTCTACGGGCTTCTCAGCTTTCTCGCGGTCCTGGCCATCGCGCGCTTCATCGACAGGGGGCTGTGAATGCTGGAGCCGATGATCCTGTTGGTCTGCGCCTGCATCCTCACGAGCGGCGTGCTAGCGGTCGCCCTTTCCAGCCCGCTCGCGGCGATCGTCAGCGCAGGACTTGCCGGGCTGTTCGCGGCCATTTCCTTCCTGCTGCTCGCGGCTCCCGACGTGGCGATGGCCGAGGCCGCCATCGGGTCGGGGTTGTCGATCTTCATCTTTCTCTACGCATTGCGCAAAACCGGATACTGGGGCCAAGAATGACCGAGCTGGCAGGCAGTCTATGCATATTTCTCGGTGCGCTCTTCCTGTTTTCGGTAGGGCTTGGCCTCTTACGGATGCCAGACCCGTTCACGCGCATTCAGGCCGGCACAAAGGCGACGACGCTGGGCGCGGCGCTGGTGCTGGCGGGCCTTGCGATCTACCAACCGGCCTGGATTCCCAAGCTTGTGCTGATCGTCTTCTTCGTTTTCGTGAGCAACCCGGTTTCGTCGCATGCGCTGGCGCGCTCGGGCGTGCGCGCGAAAACGCCGATGGCCCCCAACACGCAAGCCGACCGGATCGACCTGCTCTCCGGGCCCGCTGACCGGCGGTCCGAATGAGCCGCGCCGCCCCCGGGCTTCTGGCGGTCGCGCTGCTCGGCATCGTCTTTGCGCGCGTGGTCGGGGCGCATGTCGAGCCTGATGGCCTGCGCGTGCTCGCCGCCACCTATGTCCGCCTGAGCCCCGAAGCGCTGACAACCCCGAACGTCGTAACGGGCATTCTGCTGGCCTATCGCGGCTTCGACACGCTGGGCGAGGTTGCGGTTCTCTTCATGGTCGCGGCAAGCCTGGGACCACTGCTCAAGCCGATCGGCGAGAATGGGCGCGTGCCGCGCTTTACGCCCACTGAAGCTGGCGAGATCGTCGAGACCGGCAAGGTGTTCATCCTGCCGATCATCCTGACATTCGGCGCCTATGTGGTCCTCAACGGACACCTTTCGGCGGGCGGCGGGTTTCAGGGCGGGGCCATCGTGGCGTCGGGGGTGATGCTGCTCCTGATCGCGAACCCGGGGACACCGCTCAACGTCGCCGCACTGAGCGTCGCGGAATCGGGCGCGGGCGTTCTGTTCGTCGTTCTCGGCATCCTGGGCATGATTTTCGCCGGCGGCTTTCTCGATCCGCGTTTTCTGCCGCAGGGCCAGCTTGGCGCATTTCTCAGCGCCGGCGCGATACCGCTGATTTCCGCGCTTCTCGGAATAAAGGTGGCGGCGGAACTCGGCGTCGTTCTAGACCGCTTCAGAAGCTGAACCGGAGCCCGTGAGATGACAGGCCTGCCGGTATCCACGATCCTGATGGCGGCGGGCTTCGGCCTCATCCTCATCGGCTTCGCGGGCGTCCTCGTCCACCGCAACATCCTGCGCATGGTGATCGGGTTTTCCCTGATCGACACCGGCGTTGCCGTGGTCATCGTCGCGTCCGGCTATGTGAAGGGCGGCACCGCGCCGATCCTCGATGCCGACGTCGATCCGGCCAGCGTCCAGTTCGTGGACCCCGTCACATCGGCGCTGACGGTTACCGCGATCGTGATCGGCCTTGCGGTGACGGCGGTGATGCTCGCCTATGCCATCCGGCTCTACCGGGCGACCGGCACCCTCGACATTGACGCCTTCCGCGAGTCGCGTGGATGAGCGCCGTTTTCCAGCCCATCGGCATTTTTCTGTTCGGCATCGGCGGCGGCTTTCTCATCCCGCTGCTCCACCGGCTGGGCAAGCCATGGCTCTACGCCGGCTTCTTCATCGCGCTGATCGGGCTGACGCTTTGCAGTCTCGTGCCATTGATCGCGGTCGTCGCCACCGGAACGCCATTCCAGATCCATACCGCGGGCGCCGAGCCGCCCGTTTCCATCAATCTGCGTTTCGGCCTTGCCGAAGGCGCTGTCGCGGCATGCGTCAACGCGGTGGCGATCCTCCTCGCGGTGGCGCTCTGGGACCGGCTGAAGGCGAGTTACGTTTGGCTACTGCTGTTTCTGCTCGTCGTCATGGGCATCAACGGCATGATCATGACGCGCGATCTGTTCAACCTGTTCGTCTTCCTCGAAATCGTATCGGTCGGCACGTATGGGCTACTCGGCATGGCCACCAGCCGCGCCGGGATCTCGGCGGGCTTCAAATACGTGATCGCCACCGTCATCGCGTCCAATCTGTTCCTGCTGGGCGCGATCCTGCTCTATCAGGCGACGGGGCATCTCAACATCGACCTGCTGACCCAAAGCCGCGCGGCAATGACGGGGCCGATCGCGGGCACGGCCATCGTGATGCTTCTTGCCTGCCTCATCGTGGAGTTGAAGCCCTGGCCCGCCAACGGCTGGGCGCTTGATGTCTACGAGACCGCGCCTTCGGCCCTCGCCGCCTTTCTCTCCGTTTGCGCTTCAGCGGGGATGCTGTTTGCGCTGTGGAACCTCATGCCGCTGTTTGGCCGGCATATCGACCTGATTGTCTTCTCGGCCGCGCTGACCTTCGTTGTCTCGAACCTCATCGGCCTGCGGCAGGAAAAGACGCAGAGGCTTCTGGGCTATTCCTCCATCGGTCAGATGGCGCTGATGCTGCTGGCCATTGCCGCGCTCACGCGTGCGGGCGCGGACGAGATCATGCCGCTCATCGCGTTCGGCCTGTTCGTCAATCACCTGCTGGCCAAGGCCGGCCTGTTCTGCCTCGCCAAGGCGGCGAAGGCGTGGCAAGTCTCGCAAGGACTGCGGACGCGCAGCCATCGGCTGCATCTTGTTCTGCTGGCGCTGTTCTTCGTCGCGATCGCCGGACTGCCCCCGTTTCCCGGTTTCTGGGCGAAATGGGAGCTTGTCATGCAGCTTGCCGCGTTCGCGGACTACGGCCTCATCGCGGCCATTCTCGCCGGATCGCTGCTGGAGGCGACCTATCTCTTCCGCTGGTTCATCCGGGGCCTTGCGCCCGCCGAAACGCCCGAGAGCGAGAGCGCGCCGCGGCATCTGATGCTGCCCATACTGGTATTCGCGGGACTGCTGGTCGCCGCCGGGGTGGCCGGGGCCTTCGTTTCCGGCGTCGGGATTGTTCCGGCTCTGTTGCCGGTGATCGTCGGGGCGGCGCTTGCCCTTCTGGAGGGCTTTCCGGCGCGCGTGAAAGGCGTCGCCGTGCTCGCGGCCATACTGCTTGGGACGCTGGCGATGCCGGAGGCCGACGGCCTTGCCGGCCTGTTCGCCGCCCTCCTTCTGTTCGGCGGCGTGGTCATCGCCGCTGCCGGCCTTCACCGTGTGGAGCCGCGCCCGGGGCACTATCCGCTGATGGCCGTTCTGCTTCTCGCGATTCAGGCGCTCGTGCGCGCGCAGACCGGGCTGGCGTTCTACGTCGCCTGGGAGTTCGTCACGCTTTCCTCGTTCCTGCTGATCGCGCAGGGCCGCGCATCGGGGCCTGAGCTTTTGCGGTTCCTCGTTTTTTCGCTGGCCGCCGCGTTTCTCCTTCTCGCGGGTTTCGCGATCGTCGCGGCGCAGACTGGCTCGCAAGACCTCTCCGCGCTCACGGCTGCGGGGCCGGACGCGACTTGGGGCATCGCGCTGATGACGGCCGGCTTCCTCGTGAAGGCGGCGGCGCTCGGGGTCCACGTATGGCTACCCGGCGCATATGCCGACGCCCCGGACGACGTTTCCGCGATGCTCTCGGCTGTCGTCAGCAAGGCCGCGATATTTGGCCTGCTGCTGGGCGGCTATGCGGTCTTGAGGTCAGGCGCAGATACTGATTTCGGCCCTGTGCTGGCCTGGATGGGCATGGCGACGACGGTTGCAGGCGCGCTTATGGCGCTGTCGCAGAACGACGTCAAGCGCCTCCTCGCCTATTCGAGTATGAGCCAGCTTGGCTACATCGTGACCGCCATCGGGCTGATGAGTCATCTCGGCTGGGTCACCGCGCTCTACCTGGTGGCGAGCCACATGCTGGTCAAAGGCATTCTCTTTCTTGCCGTGGCCGGCGTGATCCTGCGTTGCCCCGCGCGGCGGCTTGATCACCTCGGCGGTTTGCTGCGCGCGATGCCGGTGACGGCGGCGGCAACAGCCGTGGCGCTTCTGTCCATGTCGGGACTGCCGCCGCTGATGGGCTTCGGGGCGAAGTGGCTTCTGCTCAGTGCGATGATGGAAAAGGGCTGGAGCGCCCTTGCCGTCGCGGGCGCGCTCGCGACATTCCTCGGCCTTTGGTACATGCTGCGCCTGTTCGCGGCGATCTTCCTCGGCAGGCGCGCGGATACGGTATCGGAGCTGCGCGAGGCGCCGGTGATGCTTCTTCTGCCGCAGGCAATCCTGATCGGCGGCATCCTTGTGCTTTCGCTTTTTCCCAAGCTGCTCATGGACCCGGTCTCCGCGGCGATCGACCGGCAATTCGCCGCAACCCTCGTCTGGGAAGGCCAACCCCTCCAGACCATCTACGGCCTTTGGAATCCTGTGCCGGTCATGCTGACGACGCTCGCGGCGGCGGCGATTCTGGGCGGGCTTTGGTGGCTTGCGGCGCGGACGGGGGGCTTTCCGGGTGCCTTGCGCGACGCGATCCTGTCAATGCCCGCCCTGCCGGGCTGGGCGATGCCGAATCTCGCGCAATCGGGCTGGGCGGCAGCGGCTGCCGGAGCGCACTCACTGGCCGACCTCATTCGCGGGGTCTACACCGGGAATGGCCAACTCTATGCACTCCTTGTGCTCGCCTACTTCCTCGTCCTGTATTTTGCGTCGCGCGCAGTGCTGGCCGGCTAGGCATCTGATAACCAGCCATTCTCGATGCAAAGCCGGACCAGTTCCGCCAAGTTCCGGACATTGAGCTTGCGCATCAGCCGCGCACGATGAACTTCCACGGTTCTTTGGCTGATTCCGAGCCGATATCCGATCTCTTTGTTTGGGTGACCATTTATGGCCAGATGCATGACCTCGCGCTCGCGAACGGTCAAACGCTGATACAATTCCCGATCATGATGAAGGACCGCGCTGCGTGGTCTGTCTTGCGTCAGGCCGTTCATTCGTATCCGGTCGATCGCGTTCAACAGGGCTGACCGGCTGAACGGCCTGTTTATGTGGTGGATCGCGCCCAATTCCATCGCTTGGCGAGCAAGTGAACAGTCGGCGTCCGAAAGGATCAAAATCGGTGTTTCCGTAACACTGGCGGTGAAAAGATCCGCGACAGAAACGCCAGACATGTGCGTGTCAATCATGGCGCAGAATGCCGTCCGCTGTGCATGCGCTTTCATGAATGAACGGAATTCGTCATGGAACTCTATTTTCAACCCGGAGTCGGACAGAAGCGCGTCAATAACCTCAGGTTCATTTGTGAGGACGCTGACGATGTCTCGCTGGCGCATAAGGTCCCTCGTGGCCGCTACCTGCCTCGGCTTGGCAGTACGCTAGAGGTTGGACCCTAGCGCCAACGATGGACCAATAACGCCGTCAATTGATGGATTTTGGCGAAAATTTGATATGTCCGTGACCGAATGCAGTTTAGTCTCGACGTGGGATGAACCGGCTACAGACCCGCGGCGTACAGTCTTCGCAATATGGCTTAGGTGAATATGACAAACGCATGACAGAAGACTTGAGTGCCGCGCTGGCCGTGGTCGCCGAGCGTGGCTGGTTCGCTGGTCGTTCCCCTGAACATCGCGCCGCTTTAGCCAAACTCGTTCGCTTGCGCCGCTATAATCCGGGCGAGGCGCTTTACCATTACGGCGATCCGCCTAACGGACTGTTCGGACTTGTCAGCGGGGCGCTCGACATCGTGGTGCCGCGCTCTGACGGGCTGGAGGTCACCATCCACCGCGCCGAACCCGGCTTTTGGGTCGGTGAACTGGCAATTTTCACGAACAAGACCCGGCGGGTCTCGGTGTTTGCCGCAATGCCCACGCAGACGCTGCATATTCCCTACACGGCGCTCCGGCAACTGGTGCGGGATGAGCCGCGTTTCTACGAGGACTTCTACGAGTTGGTCGAGGCCAATTTCGGCAATGCGCTGCAGCTGCTGGCCAACCTCACGACCCCCACCTCGGTAGGCCGTGTCGCGAGCCGGCTCCTGCTTCACGACGCGCTGAAACCCGCGGGGGCATCGGCGCTCCAGATTTCGCAGGCAAAGCTTGCCGAACTGGTCGCACTATCGCTGCCCACGCTACAGCGGGTGATGCGGCGTCTGCAGCAGAAGGGCTTGATCGAACTCGGCTACGGCCAGATCCGCATTGTCGACCGACAGGGACTGGTGGCGCTTAGCACCGGCGATTTCCCGCCGGCTGATCCTGGATAAGTGACGCTCGCGGCGCTGATGAGGGCGTCAGTCAGCACCGCGACCACCAGAGATGCCAGCATTGGCAAAGTCAGGTGACCGCCTCCTTCTGTGCCAGATCCCGGACGATTTGCTTCTCTTCCTCGGGCGTTGGCTGTGGCGGGTTCACAGGAATCTCGCCGGGCTTGTAGTTTGGCAGCCGGCCGGCGGGCAGGATCGTCAACGCCGAAATGGCGGCGAGCAGCAGCATACCAACCTTCAAGGCCCTTAGCCGCATCTCCGTATTGATCCGCACGGCCTCGCTCACCTGCTCGGGCGTCGCGCCGATACCCTCCATGACGCCCAACAGCCTGTCATTGCTGACGAAATTGATGTTGTCGAGATTAAGCTGCGCCTGAACCTCGGGCGGGATGTAAGGGTTGTCGACCAGCATCCGCATGACGCTGACGCTGAGCAGGCCGACCATAAGCGCCGCCGCGACGGCGGTGCCCACGGCGCTGGCGAGGTTCTGCGTCGTTCCGCGCAACGACCCCACATCGCCCGCAAGCTCCTTGGGCGCCGCGGTCACGAGAACGTTGAAGACCAGCGTGACGAGCGCGCCCTGGCCGATGCCGAAGGCAATCAGGCCAATCAGCACGGGTATCGTGCTCCAGTCATTGTGCACCACCAGGGCGAGCCACAGCAGCGCCGCCGTGCAGATCATGAAGCCTGCGCGGCCGATCGTGCGCGGCGTCACCTTGTCGTAGAGGCGCACGACGAGGATTGCCGTGAAGAAGACCGTCAGCAGGAACGGCATCATCGCGATCGAGGTTGCCAGCGGCGACTGCCCCTGCACGATCTGGATGTAAAGCGGCACGGTGAAGTTGATCGCCCCTTCGAGGGCGACGATCGCGAACATGGTGATGACCGCCGCGCGCTCGGCCGGCGACATGACCACCCGAAGATCCAGAAGCGGCGTTCTCCCCGCGGCCGCGACCTGACGGCAGCGCCGCACGAAAAGCTGGAGCAGCACGATGCCGACGACGATCATGATCGGCGCCGGCGAGACGCCCGCGATCGTGAAGGGCGCGGCCGGCGTGGCAACGGCAAGGCCCCAGCCGTTCAGATTGTTGAAGCCGAAGCTGATGAAGGTGATGGAAACGGCTGTCAGCAAGACCCCGATCCAGTCAATCTCCACCTCGGGCCGGCCTTCATCGCGCTTGAGCTTGAAGCTCAGCGCAAGAATGATGATCGCGACCACCATCAACAGGGCGAATGTCGGCCGCCAGCTGACGAAGGTGGCAAGCAGGCCGCCGATGGTGAACGCGGCGACCCCCGCAATAGCCCGTGCCGAGCCCAGCATTCCAACGGCCACGGCTTGCTGCGGGCCGCTGTAATGAATGGCGATCAGCGCGACGAGTGACGGGACCAGCGCCGCAGCCGCCGCGCCCGCGAAGCCCTGGGCGGCGATCATCACCGTGGCGGTGGGGGCGAAGGTCATCATCGCCTGCGAGATGATGAATATCGCCGTCATGACCTGGAAGATGATGCGCGCGCCGAAGCGCTGCGTGAGCTTCGCGCCCAGCATGACGAGGGCCGCCACGGCGAGGCCGTACATCACCACGCCGGTTGCGATTGTCGTCGGCGGGGCGTTGAAACTTTCCACCATGCCGCTGAGCGACACGGGAATGGCGGCGACGTTGAACGACATCAGCACCTGGGCAAGCGAGATGGCGATCATCGGCGCCCAGGACGCGCTTTCCGCCTTGCCCGCGGCAGCAGGCGGCTGCGTTGCTGTGACCATGTGACTGACTCCTCCCGCTTACCCAGATCATCGCCTGCCGGGAGTCAGCCCCTCGGCGGGTTCATATGGCCGGACTTGAGGCGAACAGGTTCAGGCCCAGGCCCTCGGACAGGTACTTGGTGGCGCGTTGTCCCCGGATGCTGTTGCCGGCCGCGTCCAGCGGCGGGGCGAAGGTCCCGAGCGCTCCTTTGCCGGGCGCGACCGTGACGATGCCGCCGCTGACGCCGCTCTTGCCGGGCAGACCGATCTCGTACAGCCAGTCCCCGGAACGCTCGTAGAGGCCCGCCGTTGCGAGCGCCGCAAGCACGTGCCGGCAGTTCAGCGTATCGATCACGCGCTCGCCTGTGATCGGGTTGACGCCGCCGTCCGCGAGCGTCGCGCCCATCACCGCCAGGTCTTTCGCCGAGACATTCAGCGAACACTGCTTGGTGTAGATGTCGGTGGCCGCCAGCGCGTCAAAGTACATCTGCCCGTACCCTTCGAGCAGCTTGGCGATGCCGCGGTTGCGCAGGTTCGTTGCGGCTTCGGACTCGTAGACTTCCAGGTCCAGTTCCAGCGGCCGTCCGGCAAAGCGCGACAGGCCTTCGCGGATGAACCGCCACTTCTCCTCGGCCGTTGTGCCCGGCGCGAGGCTGGTGGTCGCGATCGCGCCGCCGTTGACCATCGGGTTCATGGTGCGATCGAAGTTCAGCTCGATTGCCATGACGGAATTGAACGGAAGGCCGGTGGCGTTGACGCCGATCTTCTCGCGCACCGGCTCCGCGCCGAGGGCCTGACAGACCAGGGCGAAGACGAAAGGCTTGGACACGCTCTGGATGGAGAATTCATGGTCGGCGTCGCCGGCCTCATGCACCCGCCCGCTCACCCCGACGACGCACATACCGAACAGAGCAGGATCGACCTTGGCGAGAGCGGGAATGTAGTCGGCAACGATCCCTTCATCGAGGTGCCGGTATTCCTCATAGGCCTCGCGCAGAAGACGCGACACATGCTCGGGATCCGGCAGATGCCCGGTCGATACGGCGGCGATGGCTTCTTCCGCGCTGACATCCACCGGCTCGAACATCGCAACGTCGTCAGGCATCGAAATTCCTCTAAGTCAGGATTTTCATAAACAAGTCGGAACTCCATTGGATCGAATTTGCCACGCGTCGGATCTGCAGAGATGTTTTGCCCAGAATTTAGTCAGACGCGAACGGATATTGCGGAATAGGTTGATAGTACATTTTCGTCATTCCCTTTTTTTGTGAATGTCAATTTTTATATATTTTTAATCTGACAATAAATTGATAAATATCAAAATTTAAATTATACAAATATTTATGTATTGTTTTCCTCCGCGGATCTACGCACAAGAGCTAACGAATGAAGCGAAGGCGGATCGAGCCCTGATGCCCTCTGCTTCGAGCCGCACTCGCGCGTGCACAGCCATTCCTTCATTGTCAGCTAGGCCGTGATTTCCAGACATCACGACCCGGCCGACCCTACCGTCGGGCGGCGAACGCGGACATTGGAGCCGTGCCGGTCGCAAGGCGGTGGCGACTGCATTCCTGTGCGCGGTGAGCCTATGGGTCGAAAAGGCTCACTTTCGCGAAAGCTGTATCGCCTAATGTTTGATATTTGAATTTTTTAAGAATGAACATTCATTCATAAGACCAAATTTATTCAGAATCGACACATAAGATGTCGCAATGTGATCTCTTTGTCTACAGCGCTCCGCTTCAAATGTAACCCAATTTTCATGCTTCCCATCGAATTGCACAGGCCCCTCGTCCTCGACGGATGATACTTTTTCCAGAGGTGGTGACCTCCGATCCACACGCTGATTTCCCCCCCCCCCCCCAACGACAAGGGACGCCCGACATGCCAACGAGACGAGACATCCTCAAAACGCTGCCCGCCACGGGCGCGGCATTTGCACTGAGCGGGTCCCTGTTCGCCGAAGGTCCGGCGCAGGCGCAGGAGGCGCGGCAGGCGCTTCCCGGCCATTTCCACCCCAAGGGCAAGGCGCCCTCGGAGCACACGATGCGCGTGATCGAGGCGGCGAAAGCGACGCTGCCCTTCGACGACACCCGCGATTTCGACGAACAGGCGCGCGGGCTGATCGCCGAGCGCTCGGAGCGCCAGATCATGGCCGATGCCGGCAACGTGGCCTTTGACCGGTCCGACTACGACTTTCTCGACGTGCCGGGCGAGTTCGATTCGATCCACCCGTCGATGACCCGCATTGGACGGCTCAACAACAATTTCGGCCTCTACGAGGTGGTGCCGGGCGTCTACCAGGTGCGCGGCTTCGACCTGGCCAACATCACCTTCGTGCGCGGCGCCACTGGCTGGATCGCCTTCGACGTGGGCACCGTCGTCGAGACGGCACGGGCGGCCTGGGAGCTTCTCCAGGAGCATGTGGGCGAGGGACTGCCGATCACCGCGGTGATCTATTCGCACACCCATGCCGACCACTGGGGCGGTGTCGGCAGCCTCGTCACGGAGGAGGATCTGACCGAGGGCCGCGTGGAGGTCGTCGCCCCCAACGGCTTCATGGATTTCCTGATCTCGGAAAACGTCTTTGCCGGCAACGCGATGAACCGGCGGCTGTTCTACCAGTACGGCCTGCTGTTGCCCTCGGGCCAGCACGGCTTCGTCACGCAAGGGCTCGGCCACCGCGTGCCCGCGGGCGTCAACAGCCTGCTCGCGCCGACACGTCTTGTCTCCGAAGCCATCGAGGAATTCGAGGTCGACGGCGTACGGATGATCTTCCAGAACACGCCCGACACCGAGGCGCCGCGGGAGATGAACACCTACCTGCCGGACCTCAAGGCGCTGTGGATGGCCGAGAACGTTACGGCGGTGCTGCACAACATCTACACGCTGCGCGGCACGCTGGTGCGCGACGCGCTCAACTGGTCGCAATACATCAACGAGGCGCTTTACCTGTTCGGCGGCGAGGCGGAGGTGATGTTCGCTTCGCACCACTGGCCGCGCTGGGGCAACGAACGCGTCCAGGAGGTGCTGCGCGACCAGCGCGACATGTATGCGCATTTCAACAACCAGGTGCTGCATTACGCCAACCAGGGCGTGACCATCAACCAGATCCACAACGTCTACGAGATGCCGGAGAGCCTTCAGCAGAAGTGGCACTGCCGGGGCTACCACGGCTCGCCCGAGCACAATTCGCGCGGCGTCATCCAGCGCTTTCTCGGCTTCTGGGACTGCAACCCCGCCACGCTGATCCCCCTGTCGCCAGAGGAGTCGGCCCCGCTCTATGTCGAGATGATGGGCGGCGCGGAACGCATCATGGCCCGGGCGGACGCGCTGCATCGGGCCGGCGACTACCTGCTGGAGGTCGAGATCCTCAACAAGCTCGTGCAGGCCGAGCCGGAGAACGGCGCGGCCAAGGACATGCTCGCGGACTGCTTCGAGCAGCTCGGCTACCAGCAGGAGAACCCGGGGTTGCGCAACAGCTTCCTCGCGGCCGCCTACGAGCTTCGCAGCGGGATACCGCAGGGGGCGGCGGTGGAGTCCGCGAGCCCCGACGTGATCCGTGCGATGTCGACGGAGCTGTTCCTCAACTTCCTTGCCATCAAGATGGACAGCCGCCGCGCCGAGGGGCTGGAGTTGAAGATGAACCTCGTCACGCCCGATAACGACGAACGCTTCGTGGTCGAGCTGTCGAACGCCACGCTCACAAACATTGCCGGGTATCAGGCCGAAGACGCCGAACTCACGCTGACGGTCAACCGCGCCGATCTGGAGACGGTGATGGCCGGGGAAGCCACCTTCGAGGCGCTGCTGGCCGACGGACGAGCGACGGCCGACGGCGACATCGGGGTGCTCGGCCAGCTCGCAGAGCTGATGGTCGAGTTCGACCCGCGCTTCGAGATCATGCCGGGCACGAAAGCCCGGACAGTCCGCGCCGAAATGGAGCCGTTCGAAGGCGACGTCGGGTCGATGATCGCCGAATGACCGACCGGCCGTGACTCGGACTCCAGGATCAACGATGTGTTCATCCGCGCGTCTGGCGACATGTTCATGCCGGGTGCCATGCTGCGGGGCCGCCGCATCATCCTTAACGACGCGATCGGCGACCGGACTCCGAGGGTCCCTCGAGAGCGGCGACAGCGCGATGACGCTTGTCATCCAGCACGAGAAACCGGCTGAACCGCACGCGCGCCAACTGGCTGACCGCACCGGCGCGGCCGTTCTACGTGGCGATGCGCCACGACTCCACGGAATCCGCGATCATCACCGGCGATGGGGCAGCGCAACCGGTCAGCGGCCGCTGAGACGAGGCGCCCCGTGGGCGAGGCCCTTCGCTGCATGGCCCACACATGCGCGCTTTCGATTTTTTCCATTAAAGCCAGCTTGTCAGACTCGGGACGAATACGGACACATCTTCTGTGTGAGGGCAACCATCTCTGCACGGCCGTACAGAACGAGCTAAGCGAGTCCGAGATTTCAAAACGCCTTCTCAGTTGTTCCAGTCCATGGCCTAAAGCGCTCTTGAGCCATGAGTTGAGTGTGGCACCTAAGTCCGCTTCGTTCATCAGCGGCCTGCCAGCTTATCTGATGAAAAATGGATCGGAACTGGTCTCAGTCACTTAATTAAGCGCGGAACCTTTTCGGGATGCGGACCGGATTGCGCTTGCAGCGGTTTCTGGGTGCTGGATCATGGAGGAGATGTCGAGGCCTCTAGCCTGACCTGAGACGGCCGCAACCCGGAGCACGCCGCGCGAAAAAATCAGGCGATTATTGAATGCAACTGGCACGGTGCCGGATAAGGCATTGGTTGTCCTGTTCAGGGCAACGCAAGCAACGAGATCTTAGCAACGCCGCCGCCGATATCGCATGGAAGGTGGATGCGCGCCCATGATGTCTCGAAGACAAATCTTGTTGTCATCAGTCGCCGCAGCAGCATTCGCCGTTACAGGTTCCGCGCCGCGGTCCGGCGTGCTGGCGGCGTTCGAGCTTGGAGGCGACGCACACTGGAGAGAAGCCCAGTTCGAAGCCGGGCCGAGGGACGGGTCGATCGCGCTGGCGTTGGGCGGCGGCGCGGCCAAGGGCCTTGCCCATATTCCGGTCCTGGAAGCCTTTGACGAAATGGGCATCCGCCCGCGCGTCCTCGCCGGCACGTCCATGGGCGCGCTGATCGGCGCTTGCTACGCGAGCGGGATGAGAGGCCGTGAAATCCGGCTCTATACCGCGGACCTGTTCAAATCACGTATTGAGGTTCTGCGCCGCATCTTCGGCGGACCCTCGACGTCATGGTTCCAGCTGCTGGCCTTCACGAAGGCGGCGGTGCTGGAGCCGGAGGCCCTGTTCGGCGCGGCCCTGCCTGACACCTTGCCGGGACGTTTCGAGGACCTCTCAACTCCGTTCAAAGCGATCGCGACCGATTTTCATGATCAGGAGCAGGTCATCCTGGATCGTGGTCCGCTCCTGCCAGCGATCTCGGCTTCCTCTGCGCTGCCTGTGCTGCTCAAGCCTGTCGAGCTGGGCGGCCGGGTGCTGATCGATGGCGGCTTCGTCAATCCGACGCCCTTCGACATCCTCATCGGCAGCGCGCAGTTTACCGTGGCCGTCGATGTGACGGGCAAGCAGGCCTCGCCGGATCGCGCGGTGCCGGGGCCGCTCGATGCGTGGATCGGCGCATGGCACATCGTCCACCGGTCCCTGGTGGATGCCAAGCTCCGCCACGTCCAACCGGATATCCTGGTGCGCCCGGACATCTCGGCATTCAACAGCATGGATTTCTATGAGATTGACGAAATTCTCGCCGCGGCGGAGCCAGCGAAGGACGTCATCAAGCGCCGCGTCGACGCGCTGCTGGCCGATCAATGATGGGCGAAGCGCCACGGTTAACGCGCCGGCCCGCGCTTCTCGAAGATCACCTTGAGTTCCGCCGCGCGTTCATCGCTCCAGTTCGGCGGATCGAGCACGGCAGCCCAGGCGTCGATGTAGTCGCGCGCGATATAGTCATGGCCGTAGCCGGGCACATCGAGCGCGATAGAGGTGTCGAGCGCCACCTGCAGCATGGTGACAATCGGGAACCATGTCAGCTCGTCAGACACATCCGGGGCTCTGGGATATTCCATCCAGGCCGGCCGCTGAAACGCCGAGCCATAGGTGAAGGCGACGATCGGGTCGCTGCCGTAGTTCAAAAACACGAACCGCATCGGCCCCCATGGCGCCGACGCCTCTTCCAGCCCCGCGCCGTTCTGGTTCGCCACTCGAAACAGCGATCCGTTGCCATATCGCGGACGCCAGTCGGGGCTGTCTGGATTGCGGCCTGTGCGCACCTGGTTCCAGACGGGGCTGAAGAACGGCGACCCGGCCCACAAGCCGCCGTCGATCGGCTCGCCGAGCATATCCAGAAGGGGCAGTGTTTTCTGGGAGTTGAAGGCGCCCTGGCTCAGACCGTGTACATATAGCTTCGGGCGCGCGTCCCCGGGCAAGCTCAGCCAGTGCTCATAAACGGCATTGAACAGCGTTCTGGCCTGATCGATGCCGTAATCGGGATGAGCGAGCAGAGCGAGGCCGCTGGTGAGATATGAGTATTGTACCGCGACCGTGGCAACGTCCCCGCCGAGGATGAACTCCAGCGTGTCGTGCCCGCCGGGATCGAGCCAGCCCGTACCGGTCGGGATCGCGACCACGAGCACCGAGCGATCAAACCCGCCGACCCGGATCAGCTCTTCCAGGGCAATATCGGCCCGCGCCTCCGGCGACCCGGCGGCGTGGCGGCCGACATAGACCCGCAGAGGTTCCAGCGCACGGTTAGGCCAGAATGCGGCGATTTCCTCGCGCGTCGGGCCGCGGGCGATGAAGTCACGCCCCCTGCGTCCTAGTTCCTGCCAGCTGACGAGGGAGCCCGGGCTGCCGGTCTTGCCGGGATCTTGCGGCTGGCGGATATCGGGTTCGATCAGCATTTCGGCGGCCGCGAATGAGGCGTCTGCCGCGCGAAACGCCGTGCGGACAAGCGCGCCGTCGATCACCGACCAGAAGAGGAACAGCGCAACCCCTGCCCCGGCCACGAAGGCTATGCGTTCGGGCAGAATCGTCCTTGCAAAGGCGCTGAGCTTCCTTGTGGAATAGGCGAACACATGCCCCAGTACCCAGAGGATGAGAAAAACGCCAAGAGCAATCAGCGCGATCTGGAACCGGTGCGTCTCCTCGACCGGGGCAAGCCCGACTGCCGCGCGCGTGATGTTCTGCCAATCGTTCGCTTTGAAAAGGCCATAGATCGCAATGGCCGCGGCCAGACCAGGGGTCGCCCAGTTGTAGATGGTTCGCCATTGATTCGGCAGTCGCGGGAGTAGCAGGTAGCGGGCGAGCGCGAGCAGTTCGGTCGCGATCAGATAGCCGACCGCCGCGGCGACGCCGCCAAGGAGCCCCTGCATGAGGGCGTCGCGCGGCATCAGCGATGGCGTAAGTGACGCCGCGAACAGGATGGCAGCCAGCAGCACGCTCGTTGCCGTCATGGTCGGCAGGCGACCCAGGAAGCTGGAACGGGTTGGTGATCGCTGCTTCGTCGAAGTGGTTGCTTTGGGCACGGGCCGCATGACGCGTCTTCCTTCGAGCATGATGCGCGGGGGCTTGCGGTGCTGTCCGCTCAGGGCCCAACGGGAAGCCAGGCAGGCTTGTCCCAGGCGATCCGTCACGACAGCTCGCGACTTTCGTGTCGTCGCGCCGCTGCCACCCGCCAAGGTCTCTTGAAGCTAGATGGCAGCTCTGCAGCCAGGCATCCTGGTTGCGCGGTGCCAACGGGCTGTCCGCCGGCAAGCGCGGGGGCCCGGAAGCGTGAATCGACTGCGCCCCGCCACAATGTCACAAACCACTTTACTTGGAGAGATCCCAAGAAAGCGTTTTCCCGCCTTCTCTCAATAAAGACAAAAAGACGGTCGCTGCCCTTTAAAAGCCAGGCGGACATTTCGCGACGATGAGACAATTTACCACTATACGCTGATATTGAAATTGTAATAAATTTTTACAATAAATAATATAGACACAAAAAACACAATTTATACTATCTTCGATTTATATAATTAGCAAAAATTTTCACTTATCAACCCATGTCTCAATATTTTTTTACATTTCGCGTCATATTAGACAAATATTATTCTGAACCGTGTTTTTTCATGATGGAGTCGATCCGAGTTCCTGTTCTTGAAAACCCTAAC
The DNA here is from genome assembly GCF_003550175.1 of Dichotomicrobium thermohalophilum. Lineage (NCBI taxonomy): Bacteria > Pseudomonadati > Pseudomonadota > Alphaproteobacteria > Hyphomicrobiales > Hyphomicrobiaceae > Dichotomicrobium > Dichotomicrobium thermohalophilum. Next base: position 821,184 of record NZ_QXDF01000001.1, on the reverse strand, counting down.
TTAACGCGATTTCGATGTCTGATGACGTTGCGATCTTCGAACCGGTGGATGTAAGGGCGGACGCCGCCATTGCCGCGGTATCGACCGGGCATCTGCCGGATCCCGAGCATGTCGCGCGTCTTCTGCGCGAGGCCTATGACGAATACCGCCACCTCGATAAAGGGGTTGTGGCGGACTACATTCCCGCGCTCGCCACGGTCGATCCTGCTCTGTTCGGCATGTGCGTCGTCGGGGTGAGCGGGGGGGTGCATGAGGCCAGCGACGCCGACCATTAATTCTCGATCCAGAGCGTCTCCAAGCCTTTCGTCTTTGCCCTGATCCGCCAGCGCAACGCCGGCGGCAAAGCTGGCAGGCTCAAGCGAAGCGCCGGCGGCCGTCCACACCGGGAAGAGCAGAAGCCACACTGGAACAATGCCTTGGGCTATCAGCGCGCGCCCCCAATCGGCCTGGACGACATGCCGCGCCGAAGCGCCCGCTAGGCAGCCGTCGCCACCTTCGGCGCGAGCGCGGCTTTCAGCTTTTCTTCCTGCTCATTCGACAGCGAGGTCCGCAGGACTGTCGGATTGAACGGCTCGATCTCCGGGAGCACCTTGTCTGGGTCGAACGCCTGACGAGAACGAACAGCGCCGCTGAGTTCTCGGTAATCGTCTCGCCCACCTGCCTGATGAACGCGTCATCGATACCGTGATCAGCAAGGCTGCCGGACAGAGCGCCCATGCCGGTTCCGGTCAAACCACCGACCGCCAGACCGGCGAGCGGGTTGAGCAAGAGCACACCCACCAGGGTCCCGAATATTGACACCCCAACTGGGGCCGCTCATTGCCCCGATGGCTGTCAGATTGACGGCCTGCTTTTCGTGGATCTTGCCCTGCTCGTCTCTGACCGCAACGCATGCATCTTCCAGATCGATCAGATGCTCCTTTTCCATGGCACGGAGTTTCCGAAACACTTCATCGGCGGTGTCCGTAGTGTCAACGCTCAGGACGATAAGATCGCTCATGATCCGATCCTTTTCGACGCCGACCAGCGGTCAGCTTGCTTTCCTGGAGCAGACTCAAGAGCGTGCGTGGATCGACACAAGCCAACAATCATTCGTGGTCCACACGGTGACAAGTCGATTAATCGAACCGATCAAGTCAGCATAGGCCTGTGTCGGCAGCGCGAGCAGCATGTCCGCGCGGTGTCGAATGCGAATCTAAAGACCACACACTACATCGATATGGGCAGCGAGTTCCCCGCCCTCCGAAGGGCAGAAACGCTATGCCCGCTTTCACCGCGTGGCAGAAGTCGTACCTGCCGCGCTGGGGGCTTGTGTTAGGGGATCAGTCGTGATTATGCCGTCATGATGAGGCGTCGGTTTGCCAACCAAATTCGGACTTGCGACCACCAATCCTCTTCAAGGGCAGTAGGGCGTCTTAGCAGCCGACAACGTATCATACGACTGGTCTGAATGCCTCGGAGCACACCCCCAAAATCGTTGCGAACCGGCGAACACCACGGTGCAATTCAAGCTCGCGTGGCCGGATGTCTTTCCTGGTGCATACCTCCTTCGATCGGCCCAACCTGCTTGTTCCGCCACTGCGCCATGCAGAGATATTTGCGCCCCATGCGAATATTCCCGATAATGACTGATTGAAAATAAGAATAAATGGGAAACGCCATGAACACGGGCATGGGCGCAGCGAGCGGCGGGCAGGAGCCCAGCTTCAATCGCTCGCTCCTGACACGTAGAGCTCTTCTGCGAGCGGCTGGAGGCGGCGTGGTCTGCGTTCTCGGCGGCACCGCCAGGGCCCGCGCCGAGGCAGCCGAAGAAGTAACACTTGGGCTGACGCCGGTTTTTCTGACTAATGATCTCGAATTGCTGTCCACGCTGCGAGACTACCTGACAACAGCGCTCGGACAGCCGGTCAAACCGGTGCTGCGCCGGACCTACGAGGAAATAACCACGCTGCTTGTCTCTGGCCAGCTCGATGCCGCCTGGATCTGTGGTTATCCTTATGTGGCTTTCCGCGACCAGCTTGGGCTCGTGGCTGCCCCCGTGTGGCGGGGAAAACCGCTCTACCAGTCGTACATCATTGCACGCGCCGATGATCCCGCGGGATCAATCGAAGAATTGCGTGGCCGTGTTCACGCCTTCTCCGACCCCAACAGCAATTCCGGCTACCTAGTCACGACAGCATTGCTTGCAAAAGCTGGGAAGCGGCCCGAACGTTTCTTCAGCCGCGTTTTCTTCACTTATGCCCACCGCAACGTTGTTCGTGCCGTTGCTTCCGGACTGGCCGAGAGCGGCAGCGTGGATGGCTATGTCTGGGAAGTGATGTCGAAGACGGAGCCTGAACTTACACGCCGGACACGGGTTATCCGCAAGTCAGAGTGGTTGGGCTTCCCGCCAGTCGCGGCGCCAGTGGAGGCCATCAGTGCGCCGCGGACCAAGGCTTTGCAGGATGCCTTCACCAGAATGCACGACACACCGAAAGGCGGAAAGGTCCTCAGTCTCCTGCGGCTGGACGGCTTCAGGCGGGTGCCGCCTTCGCTATATGACCCGATTGCCGCCAAAGCCAAGCTCGTTCAACGCTTCGGATAGTTCAGTATGCTGCGCTGTTACCGCCCGTCTGACTGGCCGATTACCATCCGCGTTCCACTACTCGTCATCACGCTTATGGTGGCGATAAGCGTTGTAATATCGAACACTGTTCTCACTCGGCTTGCGCAGACCCAGGAGACCCATATCCGGGCCGTCAGCCAGACCTATCTGGACGGGCTTGACGCCAGCCTGTTGCCCCACATCCTGCGCGAGGACGTGTGGGAAGTTTTTGATACGCTGGATCGGGCACGGCCAGATTCCGCCGGTCTGAACGTTGCCACCACTATTGTGCTGAACGCGGCTGGCGATGTGATAGCCGCCAGCGATCCGATCCGCTTCCCCACCGGCCGGCCGATCCCCGAATGGATGCTCAAAGGTTTGGAGGACGGCGCGCTACAAATCGACGAGACCAATGAGACGGCGCGATTGCGCCACCCAGTGCGCACGCAGGGCCAGCATGTGGGCAGCATCTACACTGAACTGGAGATTTCTCATCTGCTCGCGGAACGTCGCGCAGTCCTCTGGCAACTGATTTGGACAAACACCGCCATCACGCTTGCGCTCGCTGGGCTGGGCTACTGGGCGGTGCGCCGGATGGTCGAGCCGGTGCGCACTTTGGGCTCATATCTGGATCGCGCGAGCGGCGGGCCGGTCGAGATGATCCCGAATGCCGAATTGAGGGCCGCCTCCGGTGAGTTTCGCCAGCTTTTCGAGCGATACAACGCCATGGCGCAGGCCGCCAACGAGCGCGTGGAACTCATGCGGCGCCTTGCCCGGGAAGAGCGGCTGGCAAGTCTCGGCCGTCTGGCCTCAGGTATGGCCCATGAAATCAACAATCCTCTTGGCGGACTGTTCAACGCGCTGGACAGCCTCAAACGTTACGGCGACCGGGCCAGCGTCCGGCAAGCTTCGACCAACTTTCTGGAGCGCGGACTGAGCGGCATTCGCGACGTCGTGCGCGCAGCACTGATGACCTATCGCCAGCCGGGGGCGCGCCCTCTGCTGAACCGGGAAGCCATCGATGACCTGCGCTACCTGGTCCAGCCAGCGCTGCGCCAAAAGGGGCTCACGCTTGATTGGAATAACGAGATTGACCGCGAGCTTCATCTGGCGGGGCGTGGCGTGCGCGACGCCGCCCTCAATATCCTGCTGAATGCCTGTGAGGCCTCCCCGAGGGAAGGTACAATCAGGTTCAACGCCTGCCACGATACGCAGAGCCTGTTCATCGAAATCGCCGATCATGGACAGGGCATGCCGAATTTGTACCGGGAGTTTTTGGAAGTGGGTAATAGGGCAGTCGGCCCGCTGAAGCACGGCGACGGCCTCGGGCTGTGGATGGTGCGCCAGCTCCTCGACGAGGCAGGCGGCGGCGCCACGGTAGATGCCGGCGCGGATGGCACGCGCGTGCGCTTGGAGTTTCCACTCGGTAAGGAGCACCAACATGACGTCGCTTGACGGGAAGACCATTGCGATCGTCGAAGACGACGCGATCATGGGCGAATCGCTGATGCAAAGCCTTTGCCTGGAGGGTGCCATGGTGCGTTTGTTCGCATCGGGCGAGGCCATCCAGCGCGAGACGCGACTGCGCGATCTCGATCTCATCGTCTGCGACATCCGGTTGCCGGGTATCGACGGAGCCTGTCTTTTTGAGACGCTGCAGGCGCAAGTCGACGCGCCGCCGTTCCTGTTCATGACGGCTTACGGAGAGATCGACCAGGCCGTGGCGCTGATGCGCGAAGGCGCGGCGGATTATGTGACCAAACCGTTCGAAATGGATGACTTTCTGCGCCGCGTGCAGAGTTCCCTGCGCCCTGCCGGGCCTTCCGATGGCGGCGTTCTTGGTGTTTCGCCGGCAATGCGCGAAGTCGAGGCGCTGCTGGGGCGGATCGCCAATCTGGACAGCCCGGTCTTGTTGTCGGGCGAAACGGGCACGGGGAAGGAGGTCTGCGCCAGATTTCTTCACGGACTGTCCCGCCCGAAGGCGCCCTTCATGGCGGTGAACTGCGCCGCGATCCCGGCAGAGCTGCTCGAAAGCGAACTCTTTGGCCACGAGGCCGGCGCGTTCACAAGCGCACGAAAGCGCCATCTCGGCTATGCCGAACGCGCAGGCACAGGCACTCTGTTTCTCGACGAGATCGGTGAACTGGCCATGCCGCTCCAGGCCAAGCTGTTGCGATTGCTGGAGGACCGCCAGTTTTACCGCCTCGGCGGCGAAAGCCCGGTCCCGTTCCAAGCGCGGCTCATCGCAGCGACCAATGCCGATCTGGACGCGCTGATCCGCGACAAGCGGTTCCGCTCCGACCTCTATTACCGCATCAACGTGGTCGAAGCCCGCATTCCGCCGCTGCGTGAACGGCCCGAGGATATCTCGTGGCTCATCGAGCGATTCTTTGACGAGATGGCGACTGTTTCCCAGACGCTCGCGCGTGGCATTACCGCGCCGGCCGAGCAAACTGCGCGCGCGCATCCCTGGCCAGGCAATGTCCGCGAGTTGCGCAACAGGATGGAACGTGCGCTCGCACTCAATCTGACGGGCTGGATAGGCCCGCAGGACCTGTTTCCCGAGCAAGCTGCTGTGACGGCTGGGGACGGCGGTGCCCGCTCCCTCGCCGATGCGCGTGAGGCCGCGGAAAAGCAGCAAATCCAACTGGCGCTTTCCGAAAACGAGGGGCGGATCGGCAAGACGGCCGCTGCACTCGGGGTCTCGCGCACCACGCTTTGGGAAAAAATGAAGCGTTACGGCCTCACCGGCGATGCGCTTTCTTGAAGTACCGCCAATGTTCGAAAATCCGGACATCCAAGCCGCCAATGTTCGGAGTTTCGGACGTTGCGCATCTATGCCGAATCTCAGGCTATTGATAATAAAGGACTAAAAGCGTCCTCCCCGCTGGCACCGCAATTGCATTGCTGCGCATGCATCAATCAAATTGAACGGGAGGAAATTCATGAAACGTTGCCGAAACCTTGTCGACGTCGGGCGCCGGCAGTTCCTGCGTGGAACCGGTCTGGCGGCGGCCGGAGTCGCGACCGCCGGCGCGTTGCCGCAGGAAGCCAAGGCCGCGCCGCAGCTTGCCAGGGTCAGCTATCCGGCCAACCGGCTGGCGAATATCAGCGATCTGACAGTGAACGAACCGCTAAACGTGAGCTATCCCGACGAAGACGCCCCAGGCGTGCTGCTGAAGCTGGGCCAGCCTGTCGAAGGCGGCGTAGGTCCGGACGGCGATATTGTCGGCTTCACGACCGTTTGCCCCCATAAGGGCTTCCCGCTGGCCTACAACGCGGAAGACCGCACGCTGAACTGCCCTGGCCATTACTCCCGGTTCGATCCGGAAAAAGGCGGCCAACAGATCTGGGGGCAGGCGACGCAGAACCTCCCGCAATACGCGCTGCGGGTCGATGAGCAGGGCGATATCTACGCCGAGGGGCTGGATGAACTGCTCTACGGACGCCTGAGCAACGTGCTGTCCTAAGGGAGGAACAAAGATGGCTTACAAGCGCAATACCGATCGCCTGCCGATCATCCCGGCCAACGCAACGCGGAAGAACGTCGTCTGTCATTACTGCATCGTCGGTTGCGGCTATCATGCCTATACTTGGCCCGTGAATGAACAAGGCGGCACAGACGCCAGCGACAATGCGTTTGGCACGGACCTGTCACAGCAGCAAGGAGCCGAAACCGAGGCCTGGTACTCGCCGTCAATGTACAACATCGTCAAGCAGGACGGTCGTGATGTTCACATGGTCATCAAGCCGGATGTGAATTGTTCGGTGAACGGCGGGTTGGCCTCGATCCGCGGCGGGCGCATGGCGGAGATGAGCTATTCGACCGCGCGCCAGACCCAGCAGCAACGCCTGACCGATCCGCTGGTCTGGCGGTATGGCCAGATGCAGCCCACCTCGTGGGACGACGCGCTCGACCTTGTGGCGCGGGTGACGGCTGAGATCGTCAAGCAACGCGGCGAGGATGCCCTGTTCGTCTCCGCAGCGGACCACGGCGGCGCAGGCGGCGGCTACGAGTTCACCTGGGGCACGGGCAAGCTCTATTTCGGCGCGATGAAGGTCAAGAACATCCGCATCCACAATCGCCCGGCCTATAACTCCGAGGTGCACGCCACCCGCGACATGGGCGTCGGCGAGCTGAACAACGCCTACGAGGACGCGCAACTGGCCGACACGATCTTCGTCGTCGGCGCGAACCCGCTGGAGACCCAGACCAACTATTTCCTCAATCACTGGGTGCCGAACCTGCGCGGAACGTCGCTTGGCAAGAAACAGGAGATGATGCCGGACGAGCCGCATGCTCGCGGGCGCATCGTCATCGTCGATCCGCGCCGTACCGTGACGGTAAATGCCTGCGAGGTCGAGGCCGGCAAGGACAACGTCCTGCACCTGCCGATCAACGCGGGCACGGACATGGTACTGTTCAATGCGATCCTGACCCACATTGCCGATCAGGGCTGGGTCGATCAGGACTTCATCGACAACTACACCGCCGCGCCGGGCAGCGATCCGATCGGCGGGGACAGCGACGCCAAGCCCGCTGCGCTGGTCGATTTCCAGACGGCCGTCGAGGCGAACCGCACCAGCCTCGACGAGGCCGCCAAGATCACCGGCGTCAGCGCGGACGACATCGCCAAAGCGGCGGAATGGATCGCCCAGCCGAAAGATGGCGGCGCGCGCCGGCGCACCATGTTCTCCTACGAGAAGGGCCTAATCTGGGGTAACGACAACTATCGCACCAACGGCGCGCTGCTCAACCTCGCGCTCGCCACCGGAAATGTCGGACGGCTGGGCGGCGGCTGCGTGCGTCTCGGTGGCCATCAGGAAGGTTATGTCCGCCCGAACGAGGCGCATGTCGGCCGGCCTGCTGCTTATGTCGACAAGCTGCTGATCGAGGGCAGTGGCGGCGTCCATCACATCTGGGGCTGCGACAACTACAAGACGACGCTGAACGCCATGGAGTTCAAACGCGTCTACAAGCAGCGCACCGACAAGGTGAAGGACGCCATGAACAGCGTGCCTTATGGCGACCGCGAGGCGATGGTCAAGGCGATCGTCGATGCCATCAATGACGGCGGCCTGTTCGCTGTCGACGTCGATATTGTGCCGACGCGGATCGGCGAGGCCTGCCAGGTCGTTCTGCCCGCAGCGACGTCTGGCGAGATCAACCTGACCTCCATGAATGGCGAGCGGCGGATGCGGCTTACCGAGAAATACATGGACCCGCCGGGCCAAGCGATGGGCGACGGTATCATCGCCGCGCGGATCGCCAATCACATGGAGCGCGTGCTGCGCGAGATGGGCGACGACGCCTATGCCGATCAGTTCAAGGGCTTCGACTGGCAGACCGAGGAAGACGTCTTTATGGACGGCTACCACCAGAACGCGGCCGGCGGCGAATTCGTCACCTATGACCGGCTGCGGGCGATGGGCACCAACGGCTTCCAGGAGCCAGCGGTGGGATATGAAGACGGCAAGATCATCGGCAGCCCGCGGCTCTATACCGACGGCAAGTTCGGCACCGAGGACGGCAAGGCGCGGTTCTGCGTTGCCGAATGGACCGGCCTTCAGGCGCCCGGCAAGGAGGAGCAGAAGGCGAAATTCCCGTTCCTCATCAACAACGGGCGAGCAAACCAAGTCTGGCAGTCCGCCTATCTGGATGTCGACAACGAGCTGGTGATGGACCGCTGGCCCTATCCCTTCATCGAGATGAGCCCGGACGACATGAGCGATCTGGGCATCAACGAAGGCGATCTTGTCGAGGTCTTTAACGACAGCGGCTCGACGCAAGCGATGGCCTATCCCACGCCGACGGCCAAGCGCGGCGAGACCTTCATGCTATTCGGCTATCCGACCGGCGTGCAGGGCAACGTCGTGAACGATGGGGTGAACGAACTGATCATCCCGAACTACAAGCAGACCTGGGGCGACATCCGCAAGATTGCCGATGCGCCGCAGAGCGTGAAGCATCTGAGCTTCAAGTCGAAGGAATACGCGCTGTAGAAGACAACGCAGGGCCGGGCGGATGACCTTCCCACCGCCCGGCCAAATCAGATGCTGCGCTGATTGACGCGCCGGGAGACGTCCTCGGCGCTTTCCTTGCGTTCGCTGTAGCGGTCGGTGAGATAATCCGCCCGGTCGCGCAGCAGCAGCGTGAACTTCATCAGCTCTTCCATGACATCCACGATCCGGTCGTAGAGCGGTGACGGCTTCATCCGTCCGTCCTTATCGAATTCCAGATAGGCCTTGGGCACCGAAGACTGGTTCGGGATCGTGACCATGCGCATCCAGCGGCCCAGCACCCGAAGCTGGTTCACCGCGTTGAAGCTCTGCGATCCCCCGGAGACCTGCATCACAGCAAGCGTCTTGCCCTGCGTGGGCCGGACGCCGCCCAGCGCCAGCGGAATCCAGTCGATCTGCGCCTTCATGATGCCGGTCATCGCACCATGACGCTCCGGCGAGCACCAGACCATGCCTTCGGACCACGTCGCCAATTCGCGCAATTCCTGGACCTTGGGATGGCCCGGGTCGGCGTCGTCCGGCAGCGGCAGGCCGGACGGATTGAAGGTCTGCGTCTCTGCACCGAAGCGGCGCAGGATGCGCGCCGCCTCCTCGCTGGCCAGCCGGCTGTAGGACTGCGCGCGCAGCGAGCCATAGAGCAGCAGAATGCGCGGCGGATGGGCGGTACGTGGCGGCTCAAAGAGCGCATGGTCGTCGATCGCGCGGAACGCGCCCTCATCCAGGCTCGGAAACGTATCGAAGTCCTCAGCCAACGCGCTTTCCTTCTTGGTCGATCAGCACCCCTCCATCCTCATTGTAGTACGGACCGGCAGGCCAATGGTCGAGCAAATCAAGAACCGTCTCGCTCGGACGGCACAGGCGCACGCCATTGCGGCAGCACACAATGGGCCGGTTGACCAGAATCGGATGTGTGATCATCGCCTCCAGCAAAGTCTCATCCGGCACGCCAGGATCGAGAAGGCCGAGCTCTTCGGCCGGCGATTTCGTCTCGCGCAGCGCCTCGCGCGGCGTCAGGCCGGCGGCGGCGAACAGCCCGAGAAGCTGGGCGCGCGTCCACCCGGTCTTCAGGTATTCTATGACCGTGGGGGCATAGCCCGCCGCCTCGATGATCGCCAGCACGTTGCGCGACGTGCCGCAATCGGGGTTGTGGTGAATGACGATATCCATGCCGGGCGCGGCTCCTTCGTGAAAACGGCGATTGACAGGCTTTCATTTAACTATATAACTAGAAACATGGTTTCAAGCGAAAACGAACCCGCTGTTGAAGAGATCGCGCAGGGCTTCGCCGCGATGGGGTCGGAGGCCCGGCTGCAGGTCGTGCTTACGCTTGTGCGTGCCGGAACCGACGGCCTGACCATCGGCGACATCCAGAGCCGAACCGGAATGCCCGCTTCCACGCTCGCGCACCATCTCAAGTTCCTCACCTCCGCCGGGCTGATCGAACAGGAGAAGCAGGGCCGCGCCGTGATCAACCGGCCGTGCTTTCCACGCCTCGAGACGCTGGCGGGCTACATCCTCAAGCAGTGCTGCGCCGACCTGGACGGCGAACCGGGAGACTGACATGAGCGAGACGCTGCAAGCCGCCGCGGGCCGCATCGACTGGAAAGGCTGGCTGTGGACCCCGTGGACGCTGGTCGTGCTGCTGCCGCTGGCGGTTCTGGCGCTCGATCCGGCGAAGTTCGGGCACGTCACGGTGCTTGCAACCAGCGCCTTCGCCCGCACGCTGCCCTATATCGCCTTCGCCGTGATCCTGATCGCCTGGCTCAAGGCCGCGGGGGCCGAGACCATGATCGGCAATGCCTTCAAGGGCCGCGAGACGCACATGATCCTGCTGGCCGCGCTGTTCGGTGGGCTGGCGCCATTCTGCTCGTGCCAGGTGATCCCGTTCATCGCCGGCCTGCTGGCGGTTGGCGTGCCGCTTGCGCCGGTGATGGCGTTCTGGCTGTCCTCGCCGCTGATCGACCCGCCGACGCTGCTGATCACCGCCGGGGCGCTGGGCTGGACCTTTGCGATCGCCAAGGCGATTGCGGCCGTCGGCCTGGGCCTGATGGGCGGCTTCGCCATCAAGGCGATGATGGCGCGCGGCGCGTTCGCCGACCCGCTGCGCCCGCGCTCCTCTGGCGGCTGCTGCAAGAAGACATCCGGCTTTGACGGCCAGCCGGTCTGGCGCTTCTGGGGCGAGGCCGAGCGCCGGGACACGTTCCGGGCGGAGTTGACCAGCAACGCGCTGTTCCTCGTGAAGTGGCTGGCGCTGGCTTATGTGCTCGAAGCGCTGCTGGTTACTTACGTGCCCGCCGACCTGATCGCCGGCGTCGTTGGCGGCGACGGCCTGCTGCCGATTGCCATCTCGGCGGTCGTCGGTGTGCCCGCCTATCTGAACGCCTATGTCGCGCCGCCGCTGCTGGCCGGGCTGACCGAACAGGGCATGAGCATGGGCGCGGCGATGGCCTTTATCATCGCCGGCGGCGTCAGCTCGGTCCCGGCGATGGCCGCGGTCTGGTCGCTGGTCAAACCGCGCGTGTTCGCGGCCTATTTCCTGCTCGGGCTTGTCGGCGCGATGCTGGCGGGGCTGGTGTTCCAGATGGTAGTGTGAGGCGAGGTGCTTGAAGACAGCCAGTGTCCGCTTCCACCGCATCTGCGACTTGAGCGGGCTTTAGGTTGGGAAGCCTCTCGCCAGGGCACCCAAGATGCCAGTTTTACTCTCGGACGCCGAACCTGACCGCTTCGCCGTGTAACCGGACATGCCTGGTGCGCTGTGGCCATAATGGGCACTCCCTCAAAAAGTCAGGAGGTGACCATGACTGACCGTCTCTCTGATTGTCCTGCTCAGGAACAGACCGCCAACCCTGGAACAAGGGCAAGCTGATCGGCGCCAAGCCGTCGCTGCGCCTCAAGCACATCTGGGCGATCAGGAGCAGGCTCCAACTGGCGGGGCGCAAGCGCGACCTGACGCCGTTCAACCTCGCCATCGACAGCAAGCTGCGCGGATGTGATCTGGTTAGCCTCAGGCTGAGCGATATCGCGCCGCGTGGCTATGCGGTGGAGCGGGCCACTATTCGTCAGCATAAGACCGGGCGCCCGGTGCGCTTTGAACTCACCGAGCGGACCCGCGAAGCCGTCGACGATTATCTGAAGGCTATTCGAACCGGCGCCGCAGGCTACCTATTTCCAAGCCGCGTGCATGATGGCGCTCATCTCTCAACGCGCCAGTATGCAAGGCTCTTGCGCGACTGGCTTGGCGATATCGGCCTTGATCCGGCGATTTACGGCACGCATTCGCTGCGTCGGAACAAGGCGACCATGACCTACAAGCGTACTGGAAATCTGCGCGCCGTGCAGCTCCTGCTCGGCCACACCCGGATCAAAAGCACTGTCAGATATCCCGGCGTCGAGATCGATGACGCCCTGGCGATCGCCGAACAGACCGACGTCTGATAGTCGGGGGCAGAGCGGGCATGCTCTGCCTGCCTCTGGCTCTCCCGCACACGCGGGGATAGGGGATAGACGTCAGCCGGGGATCATCTGAACCGAATACAGGATCGCTTCAGCAATTCTTATCGGCGGACCAAAAGAGGCACAGGCGAACTATTCCGAGAGCCAAATATCTGAGATAGATGGGAAATTTTAATACCAGTGGCGGAGAGGATGGGATTCGAACCCACGATACGCGGTTAGCGTATACTCCCTTAGCAGGGGAGCGCCTTCGACCACTCGGCCACCTCTCCACCTGTAGAGATACTAACGCGAAGGGGGGTTTGACAAGGCGATGTTGAAAATTCTTGGAAGCGCCAAGGCCCATGAGCCGTCGCAGATCAGCTCGGCGCGCCGACTACCAGACTCCAGAACGTCTTGAACTGGGTGTCCGGGTTTTGAACCACCGCCACGCCCATATGCGTGGCATCGGGTAACAGGAGGTTGCTGTTGTGGTCCGGGCTGCGCTTCCACTCGCGGAACAGCTCGCCAAACGTGAGCTGGCCGGTGCCCACGTTTTCTGCGGCCACTTTAGGATCGTAGCCAGTCCGCTGCACCCGCTCCCATGGATCGGAGCCATCAGAGCCGAAATGCGAGATTCGGTCGTGGTCCGCGAGATCCTGCGCATGCGCGAGCGCGGCCTGCTCAAGCTGGGGATCCAGGTCAAGCGGCGGCAGACCGTTGTCCTCGCGATACCGGTTGACCAGGGCCAACGCCTCCGCCGGCTCGAAGCTCTCGGCCGGCGCAACGGTCTCCAGCTCATCGTCTTCAGACGAGGCCGTCGCGCGGTTCCATAGTGCCGAAAGGCGCTGTGACAGGGACGGTTCGGCGTCGTTCTCGGTCTTTTTGACCTGCTTGACCGCCTGCTGATCGGAAGTCTGATCGGCGAAACTGCCCATCAGCCCCGTGTTCACGGCGCATCCGCCAAGCGGCCCCGAAATGAGCAATACCGCGGCGAGCGGGACCAAGCGTTTTGCGCCCCGCATTGATTGGCCCTGATGGCTTGGCGCCTGCACGACCGTCTCCGTAATATCTGGCAAACTTTTCAGCAAGGTATCAGCAATACCGTTAAGAAACGGTTTCAGAATGTGCCTCGCGGAAACACCCGCCGCACCGCAGAAGTATCAGACAAGCTATGTGACCTAATGATGGCGCAGCCGGCTCAGGCGTCGCTGCCGCCGCCGTCGTTGGTGAGCTTGTCAAGGCGCGCGCGCATCTCGGCAAGCTGGGCCCGGAGTTGGGCGACCTCTTCGGCCGAAGCGGGGGCACTGTCGCCGGGGCTGTGATCGCCGGCTTCCGCGGCGCCTTGGCCGGTTTGCTCGCCCTCTCCCGCCCCGAACGGCTTGAACATGTTCAGCGCGTGCTCGAACATTTCCATGTTCTGCAGCGCCTGCTTCTGAATGGCCTCAAAGGCGGCGTTGCCGAATGGCGCGTTACCGAACGTCTCGGCAAGCTGCTGGGTGTATTTCTCCTGCTCGCGCGTCAGCGTGTTCATGCTGAACTCAAGGTAGCTTGGCACGAGCTTTTCCATGGAGTTGCCGTAGAAGCGGATGAGCTGGCGCAGGAAGCTGATCGGCAGCAGGTTCTGCCCTTTGCTCTCTTGCTCAACGATGATCTGCGTAAGCACCTGGTGCGTCAGGTCCTCGCCCGTCTTGGCGTCGTAGACCACGAAGTCGCGCTCCGAGCGGACCATTTCGGCAAGATTGTCGAGCGTCACGTAGGTGCTCGTGTCCGTGTTGTAGAGGCGGCGGTTGGCGTACTTCTTGATGACCGCTGGCTCCTTGTCGACCTTGGTGCTCGGGCGGGATGTATCGTCTGGCATGTCGGCTGTCTCGTCAGCTGTCGCGGGCGATCGCGGCATCACGTCCGTCCCGGATATCCAAATATCTTGTTCCAATATTGCATTGCGGAAGCCGGGGGACAAGCTTTGTGCTGGCCAAGAGACGGTTGGTGAATCAGGGAAAATCGCCGATACTCGAAAAAAGTGATGGTATGAGCGCGCGCGGCGGTTCACGCGGGCGCTTTGCATGCGCACAATGGCGCGGGAGTGGCCATAACGGCCCGAATGGCAACATCCGGCAGTTGGCCGGGAAACAGGAGGACGGCATGAGCAGTGAAGAGACCATTGTGATCGCGGGCGGCGCGCGAACGCCGGTCGGCGCGTTCAACGGCAGCCTGAGCAGTGTTCCCGCCCATTATCTCGGCGAGACGGTCATCCGGGAGGTGCTGGGCCGCGCGAAGGTTGAACCGGCCGAGGTCTCCGAAGTCATCATGGGACAAATCCTGACCGCCGCGCAGGGCATGAACCCGCCGCGCCAGGCCTCCATCAACGCCGGCATCCCGATCGAAACGCCCGCCTGGGGCATCAACCAGGTCTGCGGCTCCGGCCTGCGCTCGGTCGCGCTCGGCTACCAGCAGATCAAGGAGGGCGAGGGCAAGGTCGTCATCAGCGGGGGCCAAGAGAGCATGAGCCAGGCGCCGCACGCGGCCACCATCCGGCAGGGCCACAAGATGGGGCCGCTGGAGTTTGTCGACACCATGATCCGCGACGGTCTCTGGGACGCCTTCAATGGCTATCACATGGGCAACACGGCGGAGAACGTCGCCGAGAAGTGGCAGATCACCCGCGAGGAGCAGGACAAGTTCGCTGCCGAGTCGCAGAACAAGGCCGAGGCCGCCAAGAAGGCCGGCCGTTTCAAGGATGAAATCGTGCCGGTCACCATCAAGGGCCGGAAGGGCGACACCGTCGTCGAGGAAGACGAGTACATCCGCGAGGGCGTCACCGCGGAGAGCCTGTCCGGTCTGCGCCCGGCCTTCAGCAAGGATGGCTCCGTTACGGCGGGCAACGCCAGCGGCATCAATGACGGTGCGGCCGCGGTCGTTCTGATGAACGAGGCGGAAGCCGAACGGCGCGGCGTGGAACCGCTCGCGCGCATCGTGTCCTGGGCGCAAGCTGGCGTTGACCCCTCTATCATGGGCACCGGCCCGATACCGGCCTCGAAAATGGCGCTGGAAAAGGCCGGCTGGAAGCCCGAAGACCTGGACCTGATTGAATCCAACGAAGCCTTCGCCGCGCAGGCCTGCGCCGTCAACAAGGGTGTCGGGTGGGACCCCGAGAAGGTCAATGTGAACGGCGGTGCGATCGCCATCGGCCATCCGATCGGGGCGTCGGGCACGCGCATCCTGGTGACGCTGCTCCACGAGATGCAAAAGCGCGACGCCAAACGCGGCCTTGCCACCCTGTGTATCGGCGGGGGCATGGGTATCGCCATGTGCGTGGCGCGGGATTGATCCCGAGCATGGCGGAACGGCTCGCGCGGTGACAAGCAGGCGAACAGGAGGAGACGGCATACGGCCGCCGCGCCTCCCGGAAGTCTGCGCGCCGCATCGAGCTCGGTTAATGGATTGAACGGAGCGGAGGAAACAGTCATGGCACGGGTAGCAGTCGTCACCGGCGGCACGCGCGGCATCGGCCACGCCATCGCGGTCAGCCTGAAGGAGGCCGGGTACTCGGTCGCGGCCAACTACGGCGGCAACGATCAGGCGGCGCAGAATTTCCAGAGCGAAACGGGCATCCCGGTCTACAAGTGGGATGTCGGCGATCACAACGCCTGCGAGAGCGGGCTGAAGCAGGTCGAAAACGACCTCGGCCCGGTCGACGTGCTTGTCAACAATGCCGGCATCACACGCGATGCGATGTTCCACAAGATGACGCCGGAGATGTGGAACGACGTCATCCGCGTGAACCTGAACTCGATGTTCAATATGTGCCATCCGGTGCTCGGCGGGATGCGCGACCGCGGCTACGGCCGGATCATCAATATCTCCTCGATCAACGGCCAGAAGGGCCAGATGGGCCAGACCAACTACTCCGCCGCCAAGGCCGGCATCATCGGCTTCACCAAGGCGCTGGCGCAGGAGACCGCGCGCAAGGGCATCACCGTGAACACGGTCGCGCCGGGCTATGTCGACACGGATATGGTGGCGGATGTGCCAGAGGAGGCGCTGAACAAGATCATTGCGCAGATCCCGGTGGGCCGGCTCGGCAAGCCGGAAGAGATCGCACGCTGCGTAACCTTCCTGGCCAGCGAGGAGGCCGGCTTCATCACCGGCTCGACGATCACGGCGAACGGCGGGCAGTACATCCTCGGGTAGCGCGCGTTGTTCCATCCGTTGGAAAAACGTCATTGCGAGGCCTGAAAGGCCGAAGCAATCCAGCAGCAGATAACGCGAGTTCTGGATTGCTTCGCTACGCTCGCAATGACGGCCAAGGCGGCGTTTCAGTCAGATCTGATCGCGCTGCGAGCTTTGCGTGCGGTGGCGCCTACCGCGTCTCGCGCGACGGCCGCGTGGCGGGCGGCGGCGCTTTCGCCCGGACCTGCCGCGCGGCGATGGTCACGCCGGTGAGGATCAGCGCGAAGCCGACGCCGTGGGACCACAAAGGCTGCTCCCCGAGGATCAGGATGGCCAAGGTTGAGCCGAACAGCGGGATCAGGTGCAGGAACACCCCTGCCCGGTTCCCGCCGATTAACTCCACGCCGCGCGTATAAAATACATACGCCAGAATACTGGGGAAAATCGCCACATAGCCGATCGCCAGCAGCGCGTCCGTTGACAGCGTGAGCGAGCGGACATAGGCGTGCTCCCACGCGTGCAGCGGCCAGTTGATGACCGCAGCCACGGCGAAGAGGGTTGCTGCCAGGCTGAGCCAATGGATCGAGGCGGGGCGCTTGCGCAGGAAGGCGGTATAGACGCCCCAAACACACATCGCGCCCAGCACCCACAGGTCGCCGGTGTTGAACTCGAGCTGCGCCAGCACCTGCAGATCGCCCTTCGACACCACGACGATCACGCCGATCAACGACAGCCCAATGCCCAGGACCTGCCGCGGCGTCAGCCGGTCGCTGAAGAAAATGAAAGACGCAATCGCGATCATCACCGGCCCGGACGAATTGATGATGAGCGCGTTCAGCGCCGGCGTGTAGTTGAGGCCAATATAGGTCAGCGTATTGAAGCTGCCTGCGCCGGTCGCGCCAAGGAAGAGCAGCCATGGCCAGTGCTGGCGGATCTCTGGCCAGTCGCGGCGCAGATGCGGCAATGCGAACGGGAGAATGATGCAAAACGCGAGGGTCCAGCGGATCGAGGCGAGGGCTATCGGCGGGAAGAACTCGTGCACCCCGCGCCCAAGCACGAAATTGCCACCCCAGAACAGCGGGGTGAGCGTCAAAAGCACGTAAGGCTGGTTGAAAAGCGCGGTCAGTGCGCGGCGCACCAGTGACGGCGGCGCTTCGGTGTGCGATGGACGGCTCATGCGGTTCGGCATACGCTATCGCTCCAGGCGCGTAAAGCCGCGCAGCGCAAGTCAAATTCACGGCCGGCGCATACCGCCGGGCAAGTTTCGGAGATGAGAGAACATGGCCAATGTCGCAGTGGTCGGCTCGCAATGGGGCGACGAAGGCAAGGGCAAGATCGTCGACTGGCTGAGCGAGCGCGCGGACACCGTCGTGCGCTTCCAGGGCGGCCACAACGCCGGGCATACGCTTGTTATCGACGGGCAAACCTACAAGCTCTCGTTGCTGCCCTCGGGCGTGGTGCGACCGGGCAAGCTGTCGATCGTCGGCAACGGCGTGGTCATCGACCCATGGGCGCTCGTCGAGGAGATCGAGACGCTTCGCAGCCAGGGCGTCGACGTGACCCCGGAGCGCCTGCGCATCGCGGAGAACGCGACCCTGATCCTGCCACTGCACCGCGAACTTGACGCGCTGCGCGAAGCCGCCGCAGGCGCCGGAAAGATCGGCACGACCAAGCGCGGTATCGGTCCGGCCTACGAGGACAAGGTCGGCCGGCGCGCGATCCGCGTCATGGACCTGCAGAATCCCAAGACGCTGAAGGCCAAGCTCGATCGCATCCTTGCGCACCACAACGCGCTGCGTCGGGGCCTGAACCAGCCGGAGGTCGACCGCGACGAGCTGTTTGACAGTCTGTGCGAGATCCGGCCCAAGGTCCTGCCGTTCGTGGATACCGTCTGGCAACTTCTGGACCAGCAGCGCCGTGCCGGGAAGCGTATCCTGTTCGAGGGGGCGCAGGGCGCGCTGCTGGACATCGACCACGGCACCTATCCGTTTGTCACTTCCTCCAACACCGTCGCCGCGCAGGCCGCCACCGGCTCGGGCATGGGGCCGCGCGCGATCGGTTACGTGCTGGGCATCACCAAGGCCTACACCACGCGGGTGGGCGAAGGCCCGTTCCCCAGCGAACAGGAAAACGAAACCGGCCAGCTCCTTGGTGAGCGCGGGCGCGAATTCGGCACTGTCACGGGCCGGGCGCGCCGCTGCGGCTGGTTCGACGCGGCGCTGGTGCGCCAGACCATCAAGGTCGCCGGGATCGACGGGATCGCCCTGACCAAGCTCGATGTGCTCGACGGCTTCGACGAACTGAAGGTCTGCGTCGGCTACCGGCTGGACGGCAAGGAGATCGACCACCTGCCCGCCGCGCAAGGCGCGCAGGCGCGCGTCGAGCCGATCTACGAGGTGCTTCCCGGCTGGGCCGGCTCCACCGAGGGCGCGCGCAGCTGGGCGGAGCTACCGGCGCAGTGCATCAAGTATGTTCGCCGGCTGGAGGAACTCATTGAGGCGCCGGTCGCCCTGCTCTCCACCTCGCCGAAGCGCGAGGACACGATTCTCGTGCACGACCCGTTCGTTGATTAACGCTGCTTCGACTCGATGGAATTGGCACGACCGTCGTCATTGCCGGGCTTCACCCGGCAATCCAGACGGGGAATTCGACGGGCAGCGATAATGGATGCCCGTGTTCCCCGGATCACCTGGCCGGGGACAGGCAAGCACGGGCATGACGTGCTTAACTTTCTTCCACGCGCGCCAGCTTCAGGGCTCCCGAATGTTGAAAATGTACACTAGCCTTTTGCGCGACGAGCGCGGGCCGCTGGCCTTTGGCGCGGCCTGCACCTTCCTCTCCGCGCCGGGGCAGACCTTCTTCATCTCGCTGTTCATCGGCGCACTGAGCGACAGCCTGGGCTTCACTGCCGGCGATCTCGGCTCGCTCTATCTTGGCGCGACGCTCGGCTCGGCGGCGCTGCTGCCGTATTTCGGGCACTGGATCGACCGGATCGATCTGCGCCGCTACGCCGCCAGCGTGATGATCGGGCTGGCTGTGTCCTGCGCGGTCATGGCTTCGGCGGCGGGGCCGGTGAGCCTGTTCATCGCCTTTCTGATGCTCCGCCTGTCCGGCCAGGGCCTGATGTCACACACGGGCATGACCTCGGTCGGACGGTACTTCGTCAGCCGGCGCGGGCGGGCGCTGTCGCTGGTCGTGATGGGCTTTCCGCTGTCTGAAGCCGTGATGCCGGCGCTGGCGGTAATCCTGATCGGCGCGATCGGCTGGCGCGCCACCTATCTGGCCGTCGGCGCGGGTGTGCTGCTGATCGCGCTACCGTTGCTGCTCTGGTTGATCGCCGGACGACAGGCCTTCACCCAGCCCACGGCGCGGGAGGAAGGCGCGCGGCGGCCCTCCGCCTGGGACGGCGCGCGGATCGTCGGACGCACCGCCTACTTCTGGCTGGTCCTGCCGCTTTTGATCTACATGCCGCTGACCGCCACGGCGCTGATCTTCTACATCCAGCCAATCGGGGAAGCAAAGGGCTGGTCGCCCACGCTGATCGCCTCGGCCTTCACCAGCTATGCCCTGTTCCACGCGCTCGCGATCCTGCTCGGTGGCGGGCTGGTGGACCGCTTCACCGCGCGGAACGTGCTTGCCGCGACGGGCCTGCCGATGGTGACGGGTATCGTGCTGCTGGGCCTCATTGATGCGCCGTTGACCGCCTTTGCCTTCATGGGCCTGATGGGCGCGTCCACGGGGCTGGCACACACGGTGATCTCCGCCATGTGGGCAGAGGTCTATGGCGTCGAGCGGCTCGGTACGATCCGCAGTTTTTCGGTGATGCTGGTCGTCGCCGGAACGGCGGTTGGCCCCGCGCTGGTCGGGCCGATGATTGATGCGGGCTGGCCCATCGCGTTGATTGCGGGGCTGTTCGCCGTCTTTGGCACGGTGGCGACGGTGCTGGCTCTGGCCGGACGGTTCCGCGCGCGGTTGCCCGCCTGAGCGCAATCGGCTAGTTTTTGCCGAAAGTTGCACCTTCCACAGCACTCATTTTCGAGGAGACGCAGATGGCGGAAGACATCGTCCCGGCGCAGCTTGCCCCCTACCCTGTCGACCTGGAAGAAGGCCGGACCTACGCTTGGTGCCGCTGCGGACGGTCCCAACGCCAGCCGTTCTGCGACGGTGCCCACAAGGGCACCGGCATCGAGCCACTGCGATTCACTGCCGAGCGCAGCGAGACGGTCATGCTGTGCGGCTGCAAGGGCACCGACGACGCGCCGTTTTGCGACGGATCGCACAACCTCGCCTGAAAAACCTTATCCTCAGCGGACCGGATCACCACGAGCACAGCGACGCAATCCAGATGCACGCAGCACCGCTGGACTGCTTCAGCGCTTCCGGGCTTCGCCATGACGTCGCTTGACCTGCGGACGTGTGTCAGACGCCGCACCAGCGCCGGATGATGGCGGTGTAGAGCTCGGCCGCTTCAGTGATCTTGTCGACGTAGCAAAATTCGTCGGTCTGGTGCGCCATGCGCGGCTCGCCGGGGCCGAGGATGACCGTCGGGATTGGACCGTAGCCTTCGCGCAGGGACGCTGCATCCGTGAAATATGGTGCGGCGCCGATCTCCGCAGAGCTGCCCTCCTGTGGAGCCATCATCTCGCGCAATTCGACGATCCAGGAGTCGTCCGGCTCGGTCCAGACGGCTTCCGCCTCCGTGCCGAATGTCACTTCAATCTCTGGACCAACCGTTTCGCGCAGCCGCTCTTTCAGCACCGGCAAATCCACCTCCGGCGTCACGCGGATATCCACGCCGAAGGACGCGCGGTCCGGCACCGAGTTGACGTTCATGCCGCCGCGGACCCAGCCCACATTGAGCGTCGGCGAACCGAGATACGGGTGCGCGGCAACGCCGAATTCAAACGCCTCAAGCGCCTGGATCGCCCGGACGGCCGTATAAATAGCGTTTTGCCCCTCTTCGGGCATCGACGCGTGCGCCGTCACGCCCCGCGCCAGCCCCTCGAAGCGCAGCACGCCCTTGTGGCCCAGCCACAGCGCGTTGGAGGTCGGCTCGGCCACGACCATCGCCCCCGCGCGCCCGAGCAGCCGCTGCTCCGCCAACATCCGCGCCCCGTTCGTGCCGGTCTCCTCGTCGGCCGTGATGACCAGTTCGAGGCCGGGCGTACGCTCCAGCTTGTCGGCCAGCGCCACCGCCGCGCTGACAATCGCCGCGACCCCGCCCTTCATGTCCGTCGTGCCGCGCCCGAGCAGCTTGCCCCTGTCCAGCGCACCGCTGAACGGATCGAAGCTCCAGTCTGCGGCCCCGAGCGGCACGGTGTCGGTATGGCCGGTCAGGCATAGCGCCGGCTTGTCGGGGATGCCGCCGATCCGCGCGATGAGGTTGGGCCGGCCTTCGGCCAGCGGATGATAGCTGATGCGAAAGCCCGCCTGTTCCAGGATCGCGCCAATATGCTCCGCGCAGGCCGCTTCCTGGCCCGGCGGGTTCACGGTATCGAATCGCACCAGTTCCTGCGCCAGCGCGACCGGGTCCACATGCCGGCTCATCGGCTCAGTTCCAGCTGTGCGTAGTAGTCGAGCACATCGGGATTGGCGAGCGCCTCCTTGTTCTTGATCTCGCGGCCGTGGATGATGTCGCGCACGGCGATCTCGGTGATCTTCCCGGATTTGGTGCGTGGGATGTCGGGCACCTGCACGATCTTCGCCGGGACGTGGCGCGGGGTCGCGCCCTCGCGGATCTGGCGCTTGATGCGATCGCTCAGGGCGTCGTCAAGCTCAAGCCCCTCCTGCAAAACCACGAACAGGACGACGCGGACATCATTGTCCCAGTCCTGTCCGATAACGATCGACTCGCGCACCTCGGGCAATTGCTCGACTTGCCGGTAGATCTCCGCCGTGCCAATGCGCACGCCGCCGGGGTTCAGCGTGGCGTCCGAGCGCCCGAGGATGACCACGCCGCCATGCTCGGTCCACATCGCGAAGTCGCCGTGATGCCATATGTTCGGGAAGCGCGCGAAATAGGCATTGAAGTACTTCTCGCCGCTTGGATCGTTCCAGAAGCCCACGGGCATTGACGGGAACGGACGCGTGCAGACGAGTTCGCCCTTCTCGCCGCGCACGGGGTTGCCGTCCTGGTCGAAGACGTCCACAGCCATGCCCAGGCCCGGCCCTTGTATCTCCCCGCGCCAGACCGGCTTGTGCGGATTGCCCAGCACGAAGCAGGAGACGATGTCCGTTCCTCCCGAGATCGACGCAAGGTGGAAGTCGGACTTAATGGCATCATAGACGTAGTCGAAGCTCTCCGGCACCAGCGGCGAGCCGGTTGAGGCCATCGTGCGCAGCTTCGACAGGTCGTGCGTGTCGCGCGGCCGGAATTCGTTCTTCTTCAGCGCGTCGATGTATTTTGCCGAGGTCCCGAAGAAGGTCATGCCTTCGGTCTGCGCGTAATCGAACAGCACGTTGCCGTCCGGCGCGAAGGGCGAGCCATCGTAAAGCATGATCGTCGCTTCACAGGCTAGCGCGGCAACCAGCCAGTTCCACATCATCCAGCCGCAGGTCGTGAAGTAGAAGACGCGGTCGCCGGCCTTCACGTCGCAGTGCAGCGCGTGCTCCTTAACTTGCTGCAGGAGCGCGCCGCCGGCGGCGTGGACAATGCATTTCGGCACGCCGGTCGTGCCCGAGGAATACATGATATAGACGGGGTGGTTGAATGGCACGCGGGTGAATTCGACCTCGCCCGGGACATGCGCGCCCATTGCCGCGGCCAAAGTCTGCGCCTTGTCAAGCGCATCGGCAGTTTGTCCGCTCTGCCCGAGATAATCGGCGATCAGCACCGTCTCCAGCCCGGGGAGCTGCGGCACGATCTCGGCCAGCTTCTCGCCAATCTCAAAGCGCTTGCCGTTGTAGTAGTAGCCGTCGCATGCGATCAGCACCTTCGGCTCGATCTGGCCAAATCGGTCCATGACGCCCTTGACGCCGAAATCCGGGGAGCAGGACGAGAACACCGCGCCGATCGAGGCCGCCGCCAGCAGCGCCACCAGCGTCTCCGGCGCGTTCGGCATCATCGCCGCGACGCGGTCGCCGGGCCCGACGCCATGAGCGCGCAGCACCTGCTGGAGCCGGGAGACTTCTCCGTGCAGCTCCGCCCAGCTCATCCGGCGTTCGAGCTTGTCCTCTGCGCGGAATATGACCGCCGTCTGATCATCGCTGCGGCGCAGCAGATTCTCGGCGAAATTCATCTGCCCGTTCGGAAAGAACTGTGCGCCCGGCATCTTGTCGCCGTCGACCAGGTAGGGCGGCTCGCCCTTGTCTCCGATGAAGCCGAGAAAATCCCACAGCGCCGGCCAGAACACAGCGGGCGCGCGCACGGAAAACGCGTGCAGATCATCGGTGCCGCGGAAATACGCGCCATACTCACGGCGCAGGTATTGCATGAACTTGGTGAGATTGCTGTTTGCGATCGTCTCCGGGCTGGGACGCCACAAAGGCTCGCTCATTTTCCGGCTCCCTGCTGTCGCTGGATGGCACGCCGCACACCTTAGCGAATATAGGGCCCGGAAGGCTATGGGCTTTGCGATACGGGCCGCACACGTTCACCTGAATCCGTCGTGAGGTAGAAAAAGAAATCAGGGGCACTGCCTAGAGAAGTGGCAGTGCGCCCTGAGCCCCCGCTGCAAGCCACCGCTGCGACCCGAAGATCAGCGTCCGCAAATGCCGCATTTCACGCGGACGGGCAACTCGGACGTCGCAGCGAAACGGTATTGTTGTATCGCAAGCTTTCGCGCCGAGGCACGAGCAAGCTTCGGAGGAGCCTGCGCCTGATTTGCCGCCACCGCAAGATGCTGCAGCGCCGAAGCGGGGCATTCACGCCTGCAGCCGGTTAAGCCCATACATCCATATGTTGTGCCCTTGCGGACGCTGACACCGAGGCAGCCAACAAGTTCATCGCTTGCTTCGCGCGGCAGGCCCGAACTGCATTATGAAAGGCCAATGAAATTGGCCGAAATGACGCTTGACTAGGCAGGTGCGGCGCGCACGCCGCATTGCAAGCTGAAGTGGCAGACTGGTCGCGGCAGAGATAACCAGCGTGACAGATTTGTTACATGACAAGACAAACGGGTTGGGGAAATTGAGGCGCCGCCGATAGCGGACGTCAAGTTACTGAGTTGCCGGGATTCTTTGTGTCATTGCACTGTCAAGATATTCGCGCGCAGGGCTTTCACCGGCGTTGGCGGCACGAACTGATCCGCCGGGACCTGCGGGGTCGGCAACTTCAGCCATTCGGCAAACCGCGCCTTCAGCGCTTCGCCGTGCTCATCCCAGAACGCCTGGTCGAAGCGTAGCGCGCCCGCCATGTTGCGCGGCATTGTCGGCACGAAATCCGCCATGTCGAGATCAATCTCGGCATGCTGACCGACCAGCGGCAACGCGGATTTGCGCACCGGTCCGTAGGGGAACCAGCGCGTAAGACGCGCCTGCCGCTCGGGCAGCGACACGAAGCGCAGCAACCGCCTGGCCGCTTCGGCGTTCGGTGCGGATGTCGGCGTGGCCCAGTAGTTGAAGCGGTAAATCTGCCCATCCCAGAGAATCCGCAGCCACTGCCGCGCCCGCACCGCGCTGGTAAAGACGCGGCCGTTGAACGCCACGCCCATGACGACATCGTCAATGTCGTCCGGACCTGCCGAAGCGAACGGCTCCAAAGCCTTCGATGCCTCGTCCCACCAGACAATCGCGTGACGCACGGCCGAAAGCCGTGCGAAGGCGCGGTCCTGCCCCGCAGGGGTCGCCAGCACGTCGTAGATTTCCGAAGGCGGCACGCCGTCGGCCAGCAACGCCAACTCCAGAACATAAGGCGCTTGGCGCGGGAGCGCGCGCTTGCCCGGGAAACGCTCCAGAGCGAACAGGTCGGTGATGCGCTGCGGCGCCTCTTCAAAGGCAGCACGCGGATCATGGACGACGACGGCTGACCATGCCGCGCTACCAACTGCGCAGCTCATCAGTGCGCCGGGCAGGTAATCCGCGGCGGCCGGATCCCCCTCCACGCTGGCCGGGAGGTCGGCAGCGTCGATTCTGGCCAGCCAGCCTTCGTCGCAGCCCCGACGCGCCGTCTGCGCGTCCAACTCGACCAGATCCCAGCCTTCCGCGGTGACCATCTCGGCCGAGAGGCGCATCAAATCGCCATGTGAAACGGTCTCCAGGCTGTGACCGGTTTCCTCAGTGAATGGCGCGAACAATGCGCGCTGCTGGGCGGCGGTGTAGGCGCTATTCCATGTGGCGACCGTCAGCGTGATGTCCTCGGGGCGGCGCGCATTCTGGCTTGCTGGTTCCGGCTCCGGCTGCGCCAGAGGCGCGGTTTCATCCGCAGTCTCCTGCGCGGGGTCGCGCGCCAAATCCATCGGCGGCCTGTCGGTTCTGGCCGCTTCCTTCGATGGCGCCTCTTCGCTCGACGCCGGAGGATTTTCCTCGGGCGCACCGGATACCGTCACCGGTTCGGAGGCTTGCTCATCGACCAGCCCAGCATCATGCGGAGGCCGCGACTCGGCGAACACGGCCTCAGCGCCTGCGCAACACATCAGAACCAGGGCCGCAAGAAGGCCACGCCATCGGCACTCGCACATACCCGTCGTCTCCGCCCACACTCGGCCACTCGCGGCCATGTTCGTTCCCTGAAAGAGAGGTCAGCCTCGTCAAGGCCACCATGAAGAATTGCTGCCCGCGCTGCTCAGCGGCAGCTCAGGCATTGTGTAACTGACCCACGGCCGCTGCAACGTGCCTGTCACATGCAGGCTTATCGCGTCCTTGTCCGCGGCAGAAGCGTTGTTTCGCTCTGCCAACCCGGCCTGCGCCTGATCGCCATCGGGTGGCATTCGCGCGGCATCCAGCCGCCAGTCGAGGCGTTGTTGGGTCAGCTCCGCGCGCCCCCGTCCGCGGACAATCCAGCCGTTTTGCGCAAGGACCACCGGCGCAAGTCGCAGTTCCCGGTCTTTCAGAAGAAACGACGCTCGCAACATTTCGAAGTTAGCGCGCTCTGCCGTCATTTGCATTCCGGCCCGCGCGCCTTCGCCATTCAGGGACCGCTGACGCGCCTGCGACGCCATCGCACCAACGTCAAGCGCCAGTTCACCCCCCTGCAAGGCCATAAGTCGGCCGCCGACCTGCACGTTGCGGGCCGCGGCCGCAAGGGTCGATCCGGCTCCATCGACTGAAAAGGAGATGTCCGCCGCACCGGTGGCGAGCGGTGGCAGTTGGGCGCTGGACAGTACCCGCTCCAGGTCAATTCCAGCCGCCTTCCCCTTGCCGTTCAGCAGGAAGGCGCGATCGGCCCAGCGAACCGAGAACTGTCCATTCATCATCCCTTCGAAGATCAGCAACTCCGCCACGTCCAAAGTGGCGACACCATCGCTCACCGAAAGGAAGGCGGCCGTCTCGCCCGTTGACAGCCCGTCGAACTGCAAGCTTTCGGCCGAAAGTCTCAGATCGGCATCGAAGCGCTCGAGCCAGGCGCCGATGCGCTGCGCGTGCGACGACAGGCCGCCATGCCTCAGATTCCGCGGATCTTCGGCAACAAGGATCCCATCGCTCTGGCCGCTCAACGAGAGACCACGCAAGTCCACGCTGCTCAAGCCAAGCGTCCCCGAAAGCGTTGGTGTTTCACCGTCGACTTGCAGGTTGAGCAGGCCGGTCGCCCGCGTCTCGCCGACTTCCAAGTCGAGCTGCTGCAACGAAATCTTCCCTGCCGTTGCCTCCAACGCCGCTGTTGCCGTGTAGCGCCCGTCCGTCAACGCATCCCCCGCCGGAAGACCCAGCCAATCCGCCAATAAACTCAGCGGTGCGTTCTGCACGTCGATATTGCCAAGGAACCTGGCCCCATTCGCGCGGATGATGCGGCCGTCGACGGCAAGCCGTCCCCAGCCCTCGCTCTCGGTTACGAGGCGAAGGGGGGCTTCGAGCGTAGGCCCGGCTGGGCGAAATGGCCCGCGCTCAAGCGTGAACCGCAAGGGGTCGGAGTCGCCGTAGGCCTCGCCTCGGGCGACAACGGTATCAGCGCCCGATTCTCGGGAGATAACGACGGACCAAGGCGCAGCTTGATCGGCCGAGGATGCCCAGTTTACCCTGGCGTCCGTCAGTTCGATGTATTCGAAGGGCGCATCCCGGACCGCCGCAGCGAGATGCGCAACCGCCTCTCCCTCGTCGAGTAGCACCGTGCGCCACAGCTGCGCCGGCGTCGCTTCCGCAAGCGGATCGCGCAAGCTGATGACGGGCCGGTCGACCCACACCTTGGCGAAAACGATGCGCCCGTTCAGCAACGCCCAGAGATTGAGGCGCGCCGCGACCTGATCGACCCTGATCTCCGCGACCCTGGGAAAGCGGGACGGCGCTTCGATCCGAGCGTCCTCTGCCTCGATGGTCAGGTCGAAGAGGCTCGTCAGGCGCACGTCGCCCTTGACCCGAAGATCGCCCTCGGCCCAGCCGGAGAGCTTTGTGACCAACTGATCGCGAACCGTGCGGCCATCCACGAGATACGGCGCAGCAGCGGCCACCAGCAGCAGAAGGGCCAAGACAAGCGCCAGGCCCGCGATGACCCGTCGAAACAGACTCATGCCGGTGTCGCCGTTTCGCTCGCTGTTGCTAGGTAGTGACGCTGAATGGTCATCGATTCCGGCAATGTTTTGCGCCTTCCGGGCCACTGCGCAGGCGCAGGCACCTTACCCGCCGCGCCCGAGTTTGGACAACCCTTAACGATTGGGTCACTCGAAACAGGTGGGCAGACAAAGACGCCTGGTCGGTGAATGTTGCGCGTTTCGCGGGCAAAGACGCCGGTGCGACAATCCGTCAAATCCGCATGTGAGACTATATCTCGTGGCCAGGGCACGTAAGCGCACATCACTTTGAAAATTGTTACATCAGCGCGAGGCGCGAGGTCGGCAACTCTTTCCCACCAGTGTGACTGAAACGTCACAGCGCGCGGAGCGTTTGATCGATGCGCTTTTGCGCCGGGCGAGCCGAAATGACAGTCTTATTAAGGATTTGGGAAACTTATACAACTCAAGATTGAGTGTGGTGCTACCGCCAGATGCGAATGAAAACGCGCACCAATAGGCGAACCCGCTTGACAGAAGCTCACCCAGACGGGGTGTCACCATGCAAGATTTCTTCTCGTTAAATCAATAAGTTATTAACTCCCTCACCCAAGTTTGCGATTCGTTATTTTTCGTCATAATGCCGTCACAAAACGCCCCGGCGCCGGCCGCGCGACAACGCGGAAAGGTTGCAAATTGAGCCATTTTTGTTTAGACAAGAGGCTTCCGAACGGGGGCTGACCCCTCCTGAGAGTGTATCCATAACGAGTATTGCGTATCGCCACTCCCGGCCGGCGGAAGGTGTTTTGTCGGCAACGGCAGGGGTGTGTCTTGAACAGTCTGGAATATTTGCGGCCTGCCGCACCTGAGAGCCCTCAACCCGGCTTCGTTCGCCCACTGCGAGCGAGGCGGTTGACGTTCCCACAGGTGGCAGACAGGCATCGTAACAGGAGGACGACATGACAAACGCGCAAGGCCAGACTCGGGCCAGACGGTCGCGGATACTCGGCAGCATTTTTGAACGCACACCTCGCGATACGTCCGCTTCTTCCGATGAGCGCCCTGATATGCGCCGCCATCCATCCAGGAGTTCCACTCGCAACGACCCGCAGGCGCGGCCGATGAACTGGCGGGACGTCACCACACGCCATGCCCGCGAAACGCTGGCCGAGCGTATCTGTGCCCGCTTCTTTACGCGGGATGGGGCGGCAAGCTCCGACGCACCGGAAACTGACTTCGCCACGGCTGGACAACGGCTACAGGCCCTGAGCGGCGAGCGGGATATTGGGCCGCTCGGACAGCAGAACCTTGCGGCGATTCTGGACGCCTCGGCGCCCAAGGCCGGGACCCTGGCGGCGAAAGAGGATGAGAACGGCGAAGCACCGGCGCATGCCGGTCTCACGGCTAAGGCCGCGTAGGCGCCAAAAAACGGCAATCAAGACCGTCAGCGTTACAGCGCGGAAAAACACCGTCTCAAGGGTCGAGACGGCAACCGGATAATAGTGCCGCGTCTTGACTGGACAGCGGCGTGAACAGCGGGGGTTCATCGTGGAACTAGCAACAGAAGCAGGAGTCGGCGCGGCGCCTGCCGCTGGCCGGCATCAGTCCGCCTTGATGGCGCAGAAATGGCAGCGCATTCAGAAGCGCCTGCGAGCCGAACTGGGCGAGGATGTGTTCACAAGCTGGTTCGGCCGGGTCGAGCTGGAATCGCTTGAGGATGGCTGTCTTCAGGTCTCGGTGCCGACCAAGTTTCTCAGCAAGTGGCTGCGCTCACACTACTCGGAGCACCTTCTCAAGTGCTGCAGCGCCGAATTCGACAATGTCGAGCGGCTGGAGTTCCGGGTGCGACAGCCCCACGACGCCGTCCGCATGAAGCAGCAGCCCGCTGGTGGCACCGCGGAACGGCAACCCGCGCCCGCAGCTCAACCGTCGGCGGCGCGGCCCGCGGTCGATACTCGCACGGGGTGCGAAGGCTTCGAGGGCTCGCCGCTCGACACGCGCTTCACCTTCGAGTCGTTTCTCGTTGGCAACGCGAACCGGCTCGCACACGCGGCTGCGCTGCAGGTCGTCGAGAGCGCAGGGGAAGAAACCTCGCGGTACAATCCGCTCTACCTTCACGGCAAGGTGGGCCTCGGCAAGACTCACCTGCTCCATGCCATTGCCTGGGGCGTGAAGCAGCGCAAACCGAACGCCAAGCTCCTTTACCTGACGGCTGAGCGCTTCATGTACAGCTTTGCCGAGGCGCTGCAGTCGCGTGGCGGGCCGGCCTACAAGGACCGGCTACGCAACATCGACGTGCTGCTGATCGACGACATGGAGTTCCTGCAGGGCCGCACGTTCCAGCAGGAGTTCTGCCACACGCTCAACTCGCTGATCGACGGCGGCAAGCAGGTCGTCGTCGCTGCGGACTGCGTGCCGATGCAGCTCGAGGGCTTTGATGCCCGCATGCGCTCGCGTCTGGCCGGCGGACTGGTCGCAGAGCTTGGCGCGATGGACTATGACCTGCGCCACCAGATCCTGAAACGCCGGGTGCAGGACAAGGCCGCCGAAGATCCGGGCTTCCAGATTCCCGACGCGGTCATCGACTTCCTGGCCTCGGAGTTGACGGAAGGCGGCCGCGAGCTGGAAGGGGCCATCACGCGCATCCATGCCGCGTATAAGCTGACGGCCCAGCCGGTCACGCTGGAGACGGCGGAGCACATCATCGCCGATCTAGTGCGGGGCAAGGAGCCGAAGCGCATCAAGATCGACGACATTCTGCGTGTCGTCACGAAGCATTTCGGCGTGAACCGCTCCGATCTGCTGTCCTCACGGCGCAATCGGTCGATCGTCCGTCCGCGCCAGATCGGCATGTACCTTGCCAAGTCGCTGACCTCCCGGTCCCTGCCGGAGATCGGCCGCCGCTTCGGCGGACGTGACCACACCACCGTGCTCCACGCCATCCGTAAAGTGGACGAGTTGATCGAAACGGACACCGCGCTGCGCGAGGATGTCGAAATCCTCAAGCGGCTCCTGCGCGACTGATGACGGCAGCGCCGCTGCCCATTGCAACGGGCAGCGGCGCCGTTGCCCGCCCGCCGAGCGCATCCCGGCTTGGGACAATCGGCGAAAACCTCTTGTCAAACCCGTCAGCAAGCGCGAAAGTTCGCGCCCCGCGCTGGTGCCGGTCCGCGGGCGCACTGTATGCGTGCACCGGCGGGGTAGACCCGGTGCAGCATGCGCCGGGTTCTGGAGAGTGAGTTCCAGGGGAACCGACCATGCGACTGGCGATCGAACGGGCCGCGCTTCTCAAGGCCCTTCAGCATGTGACCAGCGTCGTCGAGCGGCGCGTAACCATCCCGATCCTGTCCAACGTCTACGTTGCCGCGCGCGAGGGCGTGCTGCGGCTAAAAGCAACGGATCTCGATATCGAGGTCAGCGAAACCATCCCCGCAAGCACTGACGCGCCAGGCGAGACGACTGTCTCCGCCCACATGCTGCATGATATCGTCCGGAAATTGCCCGATGGCACGCAGGTTACGCTGGCGATGGACGAGCGCGGGGGGCATGTGAACCTTTCAGCCGGTCCGGCGCGGTTTCAGCTCGCCTGCCTTCCCGGAACGGATTTCCCCGACATCGCTTCCGACGAGTTTACGCACAGCTTTTCGCTGCCTGCGAACGCGCTGCGGAAGATGATCGAGCGTACCCGCTTCGCCATCTCGACGGAGGAGACGCGCTACTACCTGAACGGCATATATTTTCATACCGTCACGACTGACGCGGGCGAGAAGCTCTGTGCTGTCGCCACGGACGGCCACCGGCTCGCCAAGACAGAACATCCGCTGCCCGACGGCGCGAAGGGGATGCCCGGCGTCATTATTCCACGCAAGACGGTGGCGGAGGTGTTCAAGCTGCTTGGGGACCGCGGCGCGCCGGTCCAAGTCGAGCTGTCGGGGGCGAAAATACGCTTTGTCTTCGACGCGGGCGAGGAAGAAGAGGCGACCGGGCCGGAGAGCGTTGTCCTGACGTCCAAGCTGATCGACGGCACCTTTCCCGACTACGGTCGCGTCATTCCAATGGGCAACGACAAGGTGATGACCGTCGACCGCAACGCCTTCGCCGCCGCGACTGACCGCGTCTCGACCCTTTCCAGCGAGAAGGGCCGGGCGGTGAAACTGAACATCGCGGACAACAAGGTGGTCCTATCGGTCAACAACCCGGACGCCGGCTCGGCCGAGGAGGAGATACCCGTCGAGTACCAGGGCGACCCACTGGAAATCGGCTTCAACGCTCGCTATTTAATGGATATCTGCGCGCAGATCGAAAGCGACAATGCCGTTTTCCGTCTGGCCGACGCGAGCGCGCCAACCTTGGTGAAGGACGCCGGTGACGACGCCGCGCTGTACGTCCTGATGCCGATGCGGGTCTGAGTAGGGCGATCCGCGACCCGTCGGCCGGCGCGCAGCAGCAGGAGATTGCCGAGTTGACAACGCCAGGCCGCATGTCCGGCGCCTTGGACGCGCAACCGCACGGCCATGAGGCCTCGGAGACGCCGCGCGCCTGGCTGTCGCGGCTGAGCGTTACGGCTTTCCGCAACTATGCCTCAGCAAAGCTGAACCTAGGGCCGGAACCCGTCGTACTCACCGGCCAGAACGGGGCGGGCAAGACCAACATCCTTGAAGCCGTTTCGCTGCTGTCACATGGCCGAGGCCTGCGCAGCGCGCCCTTCTCGGAACTTTGCCGCTACGGCACCCCGGATACCGGCTGGACGGTCAGCGGCCGGCTCCACATCGGCGACGCGGAGACGACGATCGGCACCGGGATCCGCCCGACGCCGGAAGAAAGCCGGGCAGCGCGCGCTGTGCGCATCGACGGCGCGCCAGCTCAGCCCGGCACGCTTGCGGAGTATGTCCGCATGGTGTGGCTGACGCCGGCGCTCTACAGCCTGTTCACCGGCGCAGCGTCGGAGCGGCGGCGCTTCCTGGAGCGGGTCATCATCAGTCTCGACCCGCACCACCGGCGCCTGACGGCCCAGTTCGAGCGCGCCATGCGCCAGCGCAACCGCCTGCTGGAAATGGGCGGCGAAGCGAGCCTGCTTGACGGGCTGGAACTGCAGATGGCAGAGGCGGGCGTTGCGATTGCTGCGGCGCGGCGCGATGCCCTGGCCCAGCTTTCCGCCGTGATCGCGCGGAAATGGCCGGACTGGGCGAACGCGGCCTTCCCCGCGGCCAAGCTCGAGCTTGACGGCCGACTCGAAAACGCGCTGGAAACGCAAGCGGCGGTCGACGTGGAGGACGCCTACGCGCGCGAGCTGGCCGCTACCCGCGATCGCGACCGCGCGGCAAAGCGCACGACGCTTGGCCCGCATCGCAGCGACCTGATCGTGACGCATGCGCCGAAGGGGCTTCCCGCCCGCATCTGCTCGACAGGAGAGCAAAAGGCGCTTCTGGTCGGGCTGGTACTGGCGCATGCCGAACTTGTGCGCGCGCTCTCCGGTGCGGCGCCACTCATCCTGCTGGACGAGATCGCCGCGCATCTGGATGGCGAACGCAGGTCGGCAATGTTTGCCGAGATCGAGGCGCTCTCGGCGCAGGCCTGGATGACCGGCACGGACCGTGAGGTCTTTGCGCCGCTGGACGGCCGGGCAAACTTTTTTGTGGTCGATCAGGGCCTCATCACACCGGAGCAGCCGGGGATGTGCTAGACTTCTCTGCTGTCGGCAGGCCCGCCAGACCGCACGAACGCACACGCAACAAAGGACGAAAACGAACCGTGGCCACTGAAACCGGCATCGAACCACATTACGATTCCCGCGATATCAAGATTCTGCGCGGGCTTGATGCCGTGCGCAAACGCCCGGGCATGTATATCGGCGACACCGATGACGGCTCGGGCCTGCATCACATGGTGTACGAGGTCGTCGACAACGCGATCGACGAGGCTCTGGCGGGCTACTGCGACCAGGTCAGCGTGACGCTGAACCCGGACAATTCCGTCACCGTGGAGGACAACGGACGCGGCATTCCGGTCGACATTCACGAGGAAGAAGGCGTGTCCGGCGCCGAGGTCATCATGACCCAGCTCCACGCCGGCGGCAAATTCGATCAGAGCTCCTACAAGGTGTCCGGCGGGCTGCACGGCGTCGGCGTATCCGTGGTGAACGCACTGTCCTCGCGGCTGGACCTGACGGTCTGGCGCGACGGCAAGGAGCATTTCGTACGCTTCGAGGACGGCGTTGCGCTGGCGCCACTGGAGCCGGTGGGCGACGCCGAGGGACGCACCGGCACGCGCATCACCTTCAAGCCGTCGGAAGAGGTCTTTACCGGGGTCGAGTTCAATCAGTCGACGCTGGAACACCGTCTGCGCGAATTGGCCTTCCTGAACTCCGGCGTACGCATCGTGCTGCGCGACGAACGCGGCGTGGAGACGCGTGAAGAGATCATGGAGTACGAGGGCGGCGTGAAGGAATTCGTCGCCTATCTGGACCGCTCGCGCCACGCGCTGCTGGCCGAACCGCTGCTCATCAAGGGCGAGCGGCTGCTCTCGGGCGCTCCCGTGACCGCGGACACCGACCCGAACGAGCCGCGCATCATCGTGGAAGCCGCGCTGTGGTGGAACGACAGCTACCACGAGAACGTGCTCTGCTTTACCAACAACATCCCGCAGCGCGACGGCGGCACGCATCTGGCCGGCTTCCGCGGCGCGCTGACCCGAACCGTCAACGCTTATGCGCACACCTCCGGCATCGCCAAGAAGGAAAAGGTGACGATCACCGGCGATGACGCACGCGAGGGGCTGACCTGCGTGCTGTCGGTGAAGGTGCCGGACCCGAAATTCTCCAGCCAGACCAAGGAGAAGCTGGTCTCCTCCGAGGTCCGCGCAGTCGTGGAGAGCATCGTCGGCGATGCGCTCGCCGCCTGGTTCGAGGAGCATCCGGGCGAGGCCAAGGCGGTCATGCACAAGATCGCAGAAGCCGCGGTCGCCCGCGAGGCCGCGCGCAAGGCCCGGGAACTGACGCGGCGCAAGGGCGCGCTGGACGTGGCAAACCTGCCCGGCAAGCTGGCCGACTGTCAGGAGCGCGATCCGGCCAAGGCCGAGTTGTTCCTGGTCGAGGGCGACAGCGCCGGCGGCTCGGCGAAGCAGGCGCGCGACCGCGCCACTCAGGCCGTCCTGCCGCTGCGCGGCAAGATCCTCAACGTGGAGCGCGCGCGCTTCGACAAGATGCTGTCCAGCCAGGAAATCGGCACGCTGATCACCGCGCTCGGCACAGGCATCGGCCGCGACGACTTCGATATCGAGAAGCTGCGGTATCACAAGGTCATCATCATGACGGACGCCGACGTCGACGGCGCCCATATCCGCACCCTTCTGCTCACCTTCTTCTACAGGCAGATGCCCGACCTGATCGAGCGCGGCAACCTCTATATCGCGCAGCCGCCGCTCTACAAGGTCAAGCGCGGCTCCTCGGAACAGTATCTCAAGGACGAGCGCGCGTTCGAGGACTACCTCATCGGCACGGGCATCGAGGACGCAGTGCTGGAACTCGGCACCGGCGAAAAGCTGGCGGGCAACGATCTGCGCGACGTCTGCGAGAAAGCCCGCGCCGCCGCGGGCGTGATTGACGGCATTCACAGCCGCTATGCACGCTTCGTCGTCGAGCAGGCCGCTATTGCCGGCGCCCTCAACGCCGATCTGCTGAGCGACCCTGCGGAGGCAGAAAAGGTCGCCACCGACATCGCCGCGCGGCTCGACCGCTGGTCGGAAGAGACCGAGCGTGGCTGGGAAGGGTCCGTAACGGATGACGGGCTGATGGTCACGCGCGAGGTGCGCAGCGTGCGCGAGGCGCACGTGATCGACAAGGCGCTGCTGGCTTCATCCGATGCGCGCAAGCTGGACGGGATGAAAGAGCATCTGGCCGAGATTTACGGTCAGCCGGCGACGCTGAAGCGCAAGGACACCGAGACGCCGATCTACGGCCCCCGCGGTCTGCTGGAAGAAATTTACGCCATGGGCCGAAAGGGCATCTCTGTCCAGCGCTACAAGGGGCTGGGCGAGATGAACCCGGACCAACTGTGGGAGACCACGCTCGACCCGGAGACACGCACGTTGCTGCAGGTGACCGTGCAGGAGCTGGACGAAGCGGACGAAACCTTCTCCGCGCTGATGGGCGATGTCGTGGAGAGCCGGCGCGAGTTCATCCAGCAGAACGCGCTCGAAGTCGCCAACCTCGACGTCTAAGCGCTTTTCAATCAGGATGAGACAGCTCGAAAATCGTCTTCACCGGACTTAATCCGGGAATCCAGCTTATAATGTCGATGGATCCGGCTATGGACGCCCGTGTGCCCCGGATCGCTGTCCGGGGACAGGCAAGCTCCGGCATGACGTCACGCTTATTGATCGAAAAGCTCTAGCGCGTCTGCTTTTCGACCGGAGCAGGCTGTTCGGCCTTGGCGCCAGCCGCGCCGCGCCCCTTCACCCAGTTCATAGCCAGGACCGCCAGCAGCACCGCCGCTCCGGCCGCTTCGACGGCGTAAACGGGATGGAAAACGGCGATGGTGGCCGGGACCACCAGCATCCGTGAAACAGGGTCCATGGGTGCAAACAGCCAACCCTCGATCGCAGCAGCGAACGCCACAAGCGCGAGGATCGCGATTGCCCCCGTCCAGAGAACGACGGGGATCGGACCGCCCAGAATAATCTCCGGATTATAGACCATGAAGACCGGGATCAGATACAGCCCCTTGGCGAACTTCCAGGCCTGAACGCTCGTCTCCATGGGCTTCGCTCCCGCGATCGCCGCGCCGGCGAAACCCGCAAGGGCGATTGGCGGCGTCACGTTGCTGTCCTGCGAATACCAGAACACCACCAGGTGCGCGATGATGAGCGGAATGCCGAACTCTTCCGTCAGCGCCGGACCGACGAGCACGATCAGCACGATATAGGCGGCCGTTACCGGCAGCCCCATCCCCAGCACCAGGCTCGCAACCAGCACGAGCGCCAGCGCGGCGACGAGATAGCCCCCCGAGAAGGCAACCATCATCGAGGAAAATTTCAGGCCAAGCCCGGTAAGGCCGACCACGCCGACAATGATCCCCGCCACCGCGCAGGCGACCGACACGCTGACCGCATTCCTTGCCCCCAGTACCAAGGCCGCTAGCATCATCTTCCCGCCATTCGCCAGCGCGCCGGAAATGCGGGCCATTGTGACGGGCGTGCCCGCCCGCGGCTCCAGGATGAAGATATCGATGGCCGCCCGTAGCGCGGAGACGCCGATCACCGACACGATCGCCCAGAAGCCCACCCGCATCGGCGACAAATCGTTGACGAGCAGCCAGATCAGGACACCCAGCGGGATGAGATATTGCCAGCCGCTGGCCAGCACCTTGGCCACCTGGGGAAGTTCATCGCGCGAAATGCCTTTCATGCCCGCCTTCATCGCGACAATGTGCACGAACAGGTACACGGTGCCGAGATACAGGACGGCCGGGAAGATCGACATGACAACGATGTCGATATACGGGATGCGGGTATATTCCGAGATCAGGAACGCGCCCGCGCCCATTAGCGGCGGCGTGATCTGGCCGCCTGTGGAGGACGCCGCCTCGATGCCACCGGCCTGCGCGGGCCGGTAGCCGAGCCGTTTCATCAGAGGGATTGTGAACGCGCCCGTGGTGACCACGTTGGCGATCGCCGAGCCGGAAATCGACCCCATGCCGGCGGATGCCAGCACCGCCGCCTTGGCCGGGCCGCCCGGCCGGCGCCCGACCGCGGCATAGGCAAGATCGATGAAGAACCGCCCGCCGCCCGTGACCTCCAGAAACGCGCCGAAAAGCACGAACATGAAGATGTAGGTCGCGGCGACTCCGAGCGGCAGACCGAAGATGCCTTCCTGCCCCAGATAGAGTTGGCCGACGAGCCGGTCGACCGAGTTGCCGCGATGCTCCAGGATGCCGGGCAGCCACTCCCCCAGCCCGGGGAGCGCGCCGCGCGAGCCAGCCAGCGCGTAGATGATCGCGGCGATACCGATCAGCGTCATGACGAGGCCGATGGCGCGGCGGCTGGCTTCCAGCACCGTGATGGTGGCGATGATCCCCATCAGGATGTCGGTTTCTGTCCAGAAACCGGCACGCATCACGATCGCGTCGATATTCCACGAGATGTAGCCGCCGCTGAGCGCGCCCGCCACAACCAGCGCCGCGTCGATGATCCAGCCAATGACGCCGCGCCCGCGCTGATGGCCCCAGATCGGATACAGGAGAAAGACGAGGACAAGGATGAAACCGAGATGGATCGGACGCTGATAGAACAGGCCAAGCGGCTCGACGCCCGCCGCGTAAAGCTGGAAGAGCGAAAGCGCGATTCCGACGGCGACGATGAGCAGCATTACCACACGCGGCTGATCGCTGCCGGGAAAGCGGATCTCAGCCGGGGGCGCCGATGTCGCGGTGTTGTCCAAGGCAGGCTCCTTCGGCGGAGACAGCGTCAGATGCAGGGTTAGAGCTTGAACAGCTTGGGCTGCGCCGGGTCAAGGCTCCTTTTGGCGAGGTGCCATCTGTCGGTGGCTTTCGCTTGCGCGCGCATTTTCTTAGCGAAGGTTCCGAAGCCTGATGGTGACGCGCTCGCCGGCCGCGATCGACGACAAGCGGTGTGTCTGGCCGCCGATTTCCAGACGGTGGCCGACCCGCTCCGCGCCGACGCGCAGCACCAACGCGTTGCCCGGAATTGGCTCATCTATCCCTTCGATCCAGTAGCCGCCCCCCGGTGCGGAAACGAGACGCCCGCCACGGCCTGCGACCGTGCCAAGACCAGCGGCGAAGTCGTGCAGGAAAGACCGCGCAAGGATCATTCGCCCGGCATCGTTGGTGAAACAGTCCGCGACCTTGCCGCCGGTGACGGAATGACGCCACCAAAGGCACCATTTGGCGCCAGCAGGGGCCGAGACTTCCACCAACGCGGCGCCATCAGCACGCTCGACCCGAAGCACCGTTTCGCCGTGGGCGGCCGTTGCGCCCGGCTCAGGGAGAAAAAGGGCGGCCGCAAGCAGCCGCCCCATGCCGTTCTTACGCTTACGGGCGAAGATCATCCGGGATGTCGGCGCCGATTTCCTCGTAGTAGCGCAGCGCGCCAGGGTGCATCGGAATCGGCGTGGAGTTGAGCGCGAACTCCACCGTGGTGTCGTTCGCCGCCGGATGCACCGCGATCAGTTCGTCGACATTCTCGAACATGTTCTTGGTGATCTGATAGGCGAGGTCTTCGTCCATCGCAGCATTGACCACCAGGACGTTCGGCACGGCGATTGTCGGGACCGGCTGCTCGATGCCCTCGTAAATGCCTTCGCGCAGCGTGTAGGCCGAGAAGACCGGCTCCGCCTCTTGCGCTGCAGCGACTTCTTGCTCGCTGAGCGGCACCAGCGCGATGTCGCGCGTGGCGGCGAGGTTCATTATCGAGCTGGTCGGCGGGCCGACGCTCCAGAAGCCGGCGTCGATATCGCCGTTGCGCAGCGCATCGGCGGTTTCGTTGAAGTTCAGGCGCTGCTCCTCGATGTCATCGTAGGTAATGCCATTGGCTTCCAGGATGCGGCGGGCATTGACCTCGGTGCCCGATCCCGGCGCGCCAACGGAGACCCGCTTGCCCTTGAGA
The DNA here is from genome assembly GCF_003550175.1 of Dichotomicrobium thermohalophilum. Lineage (NCBI taxonomy): Bacteria > Pseudomonadati > Pseudomonadota > Alphaproteobacteria > Hyphomicrobiales > Hyphomicrobiaceae > Dichotomicrobium > Dichotomicrobium thermohalophilum. The sequence goes on along the minus strand of NZ_QXDF01000001.1, from coordinate 781,776 downwards.
TCGCTCAGGCTTTCGATGCCACTACCTTCAAGGGTCACGATCTGGATCGCGTTCGGATAAATCGAGGCCAGCGCGCGCGCATCCACGGCGCGTCCCTCAAAGGCGCCAGTGCCCTCGTAGCCAGCCAGCACCGTATCGGCGAGCGCGATCGCCAGGTCGGCGTCCTGCCTCGAGATCAGCGCCATGTTTTCGACCGACGCTCCGGTCACTTCAGCCGTGGCGGATGCGCCCTCGACATGCCGGCCGATCAGTTCGGCCAGGCCGCCGCCATAGGGATAATACGTCCCGCCGGTGCCGCCAGTGGCGATTGACAGATCTTGCGCCTTCGCGGGCACGGCCATGGCCAGCGCGATGGCAACACTCATGAAGAGTCTTCTCATTGAGTGAAGTCCTCCCGTTTCGAAATAATTGCGGATTTGAAGCAATGCGGCCTCAGGGTGGGCGCCCAAATCGCCTGCCGCGCAGGCATGATCCATCGACCGCTGGCGCGATGTTATCGCCGCCAAGGGCTTGTGACAATGAATTCCTGACTAAAATATTCAACAATTCGGACGGGCAGCCGCAGCCGCGTCGAGGCGATCAGAACGCGAGTTCGGCCCAGATGGGCACGTGATCCGAGGGCTTCTGCCAGCTACGCGGGGCCTTGTCGATGTTGCAGGCCATAAGCCGGTCGGCCGCCTGAGGGGACAGCAGCAGGTGGTCGATGCGGATGCCGTGGTTCTTCTGCCAGGCGCCCCCCTGATAATCCCAGAACGTGTAGCGGTGCGGCTCGTCGCTGCTGGCGCGCCAGGCGTCGGTGAAGCCGAGATTGAGGATCGCGCGGAAGGCGCCTCGCGTTTCGGGGAGAAATAACGCGTCGTCGCGCCAGGCGTCGGGGTCGTGCACATCTTCCTCGGCGGGGATGACGTTGTAGTCGCCCGCCAGCACCAGCGGCTCCTCGTAGCTCAGCAGTTGTTCGGCGTGCGCCTTCAGCCGTGCCATCCAGTCGAGCTTGTAGTCGTATTTGGGGCTGTCCGCCGGATTCCCGTTCGGCAAGTAGATCGAGGCGACGCGCACCACGCCGCCGTCGCGCGAGATGACCGCTTCCAGATAGCGCGCCTGGTCATCCTCCGCGTCGCCGGGCAGACCGGGTCTAACGTCCTCCATAGGGAATTTCGAGAGGATCGCCACGCCGTTATACGTTTTCTGACCGTGTACGGCGACGTTGTAGCCCAGGTCCTCGAATGCCACGTGAGGAAACGCTTCGTCCGTGCATTTCAACTCTTGCAGGCAGGCGACATCAGGTTCCGCCTCACGCAACCAGCGCACGACATTATCGCGCCGGACCTTGATCGAGTTGACGTTCCAGGTGGCTATCTTCATGGCGAACAGCGGCGCTCTCCACAGGCGCGCGGCCATGGCGAACCGCGCGGGCAGTCGTCACACTAGACCTTGGCTGAACGCCGCGCTAGAGGTGGGATGAGAAAGCCACAGGCAACCGCAACGCGGCCTAGATGGAGAAGGATGTGCCGCAGCCGCAGGATGCCGTGGCGTTGGGGTTTTGGACGGTGAAGTGCGCGCCGATGAGATCGTCGACGAAATCGATCTCGGAGCCGCCCAGAAACTGGAGCGAGATCGGGTCGATCACGACCGTGGCGCCATCGCGCTCGATGACCAGATCATCCGGCTCCGGCTGGGAAACCAGGTTGAAGCCGTACTGGAAACCGGAACAGCCGCCACCGTCCACGCTGACCCGCAGGATCGGGGTCTCGGGCTCGGATGCGACGATCTGCGCAATGCGCTTCGCGGCGCGCGCGGAAAGCCCCACAGGTGTATTGGATTCGGTCTGTTCGAGCGTCGTCATGGGTGTTCAAATCGCATTCATACTGCCTCTATCACGTTAAAAATGGACGGGGGGCTGGAGCATGTCAATAATGGCCGGACGAGCAGGGACGGCTCCCGTCGGGCTGACCGCACCGCGGGAAAGGTGATCAACAATGCCAGTGGTTGATTATGCCGCAACAAACGCGCCGCCGTTGCCCTATCCGCATGAACTGGCACCGTACGCCACCGATGCGACCACCTCGCGCGGGCGTTTCCATCCCGAGCCGCCGAGCGCCGTGCGCACCGCCTTTCAGCGTGACCGCGACCGCATCATCCACTGCGCAGCTTTCCGCCGGCTCACCTACAAGACACAGGTGTTCGTCTATCATGAGGGCGATCATTTCCGCACGCGCCTGACCCATAGCCTGGAGGTGGCGCAGATTGCCCGGACGCTGGCGCGCTCCCTCAGGCTGGATGAGGATCTCGCGGAGACCATCGCGCTGGCGCATGATCTCGGCCATACGCCGTTCGGCCACGCCGGCGAGGACGCGCTGAACGCGGCGATGGCCGAATTCGGCGGCTTCGACCACAACGCCCAGAGCCTGCGTATCGTCACCAAGCTTGAAAGCCGCTATGCCAACTTCGACGGCCTGAACCTGAGCTGGGAGACGCTTGAAGGGCTGGTTAAGCACAACGGCCCGCTGCTCTCCCCAGGAGAGGCGGATGTTACAAAGGCGAACCTGCCCCACGCCATTGCCGTTTACTGCACAGAGCATGATCTCGAGCTGGAGAGCTATGCCGGGGCGGAGGCTCAGCTCGCAGCACTGGCCGACGACATCGCCTACAACAACCACGATATCGACGACGGCCTGCGTGCCGGACTGCTCACGCTGGATCAGGTCACCGAGGTTCCGCTCGTCGGCCGGCTGATCCGCGCCGTTCAGGGGGAATACCCCGACATCGCCCGCGACCGGCTGATCTACGAGGTGAACCGCCGCCTGATCACAGTGATGATCTTCGATCTGATGGAACAGACGCGCCGTCGGCTGGCCGATCTGGCGCCGCGCACCGCCGAGGACATCCGCCGTGCGCGGGAGCCGGTCGCCAGCTTCTCCGACCAGATGCTGACCGAGATCGCCGAACTACGCGCGTTCCTGCACGCCGAGCTCTACCGGCATCCGCGCATCGCCGGGACCATGGCGCGCGCGAAAACGGTGCTCAGCGAATTGTTTCATCACTATATGGACAAGCCGGAGGATCTTGAGCCCGGATGGCGCGAGAAGGCCTTCCAGAGCGCGTCGAAAGACCGGGCCCGCTGCGTCTGCGACTTTATCGCCGGCATGACCGACCGCTTCGCTCTCCACATGCACGGGCGCCTGTTTGACGGACGCACGGAATTGCGATAACCGAAGCCGCGAGCGGGCTTGAGGAAGGGCGAAGCGGGCGTCCCGATCCAATATGTATCTTGGACAGCCTTGATGCGCCAACCACGGCTCCGGCCGGCCCGGAGCCGAGTGAAACTTGTGATCCGATGAACATTTTCAGCCATTTCCAGGCGCGGGTGGCGGACGCGGCGAAGGCTCTCGAAGCCGAAGGCGTGCTACCCGCAGGAGCGAATATTGGCGCCGTCTCGGTCGAGCCGCCGCGCGATCCGTCCCATGGTGACCTCGCCACCAACGCCGCACTGGTGCTGGCCAAGCCGGCGGGGCTAAAGCCGCGCGACCTGGCCGAGTCCTTCAAGGCCAAGCTGGAGACGGGCGAAGGCGTCAAATCGGTCGAGATTGCAGGGCCGGGCTTTATCAACCTCACGCTGGAGAACGGCTTCTGGGCCGGGCTGGTGCGGGCGATCCTTGAAACCGGCGAAGACTACGCGCGCAGCGACATCGGCTCAGGCACCAAGGTCAACGTCGAATATGTCTCTGCCAACCCCACGGGGCCAATGCATGTCGGGCACTCGCGCTCGGCCGTGTTCGGCGACGCGCTTGCCAACCTGCTCGACTTCACAGGCTACGACGTCACCCGCGAATACTACATCAACGACGCCGGCGCGCAGGTGGAGGTGCTCGCCCGCTCGGCCTATCTGCGCTACCGCGAGGCGCTGGGCGAGGACATCGGAGAGATCCCGGAAGGCTTCTATCCCGGCGATTATCTCGTGCCGGTCGGCAAGGCGCTGGCGGAAGAGCATGGCGACGCCCTGCTTGAGGCCGACGAGGCGACCTGGCTGCCCATCGTGCGCGACAAGGCCGTCGGCATGATGATGGACACCATCCGCGATGACCTCGCGGCGCTGGGCATCCACCACGACGTGTTCTTTTCCGAGAAGTCGCTGACCGAAGATGGCGACAAGGTCGCTCAAACGATCGCGGATCTGGAAGCACAGGGCTACGTCTATCACGGCCGGCTGGCCCCGCCGAAAGGCAAGGTGCCAGAGGAGTGGGAGGACCGCGAACAACTCCTGTTCAAGGCGACCGAGTTCGGCGACGACACCGACCGCCCGCTGGTGAAGGCCGACGGCAGCTACACCTATTTCGCCGGCGACATGGCCTATCACCGCGACAAGTTCAAGCGCGGGTTCCGCCAGATGATCGACGTGTGGGGCGCGGACCATGCCGGCTACGTCAAGCGGATGCAGGCGGCGGTGAAGGCGCTCACGGGAGGCGAAGGCGAGCTGGACGTGAAAATCTGCCAGCTCGTGAAGCTATTCCGCGGCGGCGAGCCGGTGAAAATGTCAAAGCGCGCCGGCACCTTCGTGACGCTGCGGGATGTCGTGGACGAGGTCGGCGCGCCGTCAATGCGCTTTATCATGCTGTTCCGCAAGAATGACGCGCCGCTCGACTTCGACTTCGAGAAGGTTCAGGATCAGTCAAAGGACAACCCGGTCTTCTATGTTCAGTATGCGCACGCGCGGGCGCAGTCGGTATTCCGCAACGCGCAGGCCGACATCCCGGAATTGGACATCAGCCGCGAGGCGCTGCTGGGCGCTAATTTTAACCTGTTGAGTGATGATTTCGAACTGTCGCTGATCAAGCGGCTGGCCCATTTCCCGCGCACGGTCGAATCCGCGGCCCACGCGCACGAACCGCACCGAATCGCGTTTTATCTACATGACGTAGCAAGTGACTTTCATGCGCTCTGGAATCGTGGCAAAGAGTCGCCACAATCAAGATTCATTCTTGAGCGTAACAAAAATGTAACCATAGCGCGTCTGGCACTCGTTGCCGCCGTCGCGGATGTGCTGCGGACCGGTCTGGGAATACTCGGCGTCGAAGCCGTCAATGAAATGCGTTAACGGCGTTCTCGCGCGCCATCCGGCGCGGGCGTCTCGTTGATGCGCCCACAGGCGCAGCCGGACAGCTTCAAACCTTCTTCAAGGCGAGGGGAACAATATGCCACGATCAGACGACTCCAACGGATTTCCGCCAGGGCGTCTCCGCCGGCCATACCCTCGGCACGGCGGATCCGAGTGGGGTGGCGAAGAACCCTCGGGTAACGACTGGCGCTATCCCGATCCGGCGGAGCGCTACAGCCAGGGCTACGACAGCTTCGATACGCCGCCATCGCGGGATCCCTACGGCGATGAATGGCAGAGCGGCCCGGCGCATGACGAGCGTTTCGATACCTCTGGCGGCTTTCCGGGCGCAGGTCAGGAGCCGTCCTGGTCTGAGCAGCACGACCCGTTCGACTGGGATGCGCCGGACCCGCCCGAGGAGAGCGGCTGGCGCCCTGCCCCTTACCCAGGCGAAACGCAGGACTATGGCGGTGACACCTTCGCTGGCCGGGATCCGTGGGCCGCAGAGGACGAAGACTTTGAAGCCCCACGCCGTAGCACGCCGCATCAGCCGGCCGCGCGCGATGACAGCCTGTTTCGCCGCATCGACGGCTCGGTACAGGAGCCCGACCTCTCTGCCCTGACCAATCGCGCCGCTCCGGATGTCGACCCATTCGCCGCTGGCGCGGGCCGCGACCCATCCGAGCTGCGCGACCGCTTCTTCACACGCACCGGCGAGTTCGACGAGCCCGCCGCAGAGCCTCATGCAGACGCGCCGCGCGCCAACATCTTCGACTTCGAGGCGCACCGGGGTGACACGCGCCACGCCCAACTCGACGACCCGTATAGCTGGGACGCCTATGATGACGAGCCGGCGATGCCCGCCCCCGATGCGGCTGCGCCGGCGCACGATGATCCCTATGCAGAGGATTACGATCCTTATGACCCGTATGCGGAGGATCCGCATCTGCACGCCGAGGAAGACCTGGACGCGGATTTCCTCGATGACGAGCCGGAAGTCTACGAGGAGGAGCCGGTCCAGCAGCCCAAAAGCCGCCGAAAGCTGATGGTGGCGGGCGTTCTGGTCGCCGCGGTCGCGACCGGCGGGGCTGCCGCCTTCCTCTACAAAAGCTATCAGGATGGCAGCATCGGCTCGGGTGATGCGCCCACATTGCTGGCCGAGGACGGCCCGGTGAAGAGCAAACCTTCCGACCCCGGCGGCAAGGAGTTCCCGGACGGCAACAAGCAGATCTATGACCGCCTCACGGGCGATTCGCCCGAGCCGGCCCAAGATGCACAGGCGAGCGGGGGAGAGGAAAGCACCGGCACCACTTCAATTCCCGGGATCGTGACCACGGGCGCGGAAGCCCCGGCCGACACGCTGGATGAGCGGATCGCCGCAGCCTTACGGAAGTCGGGCAAGGCGGCGAATGACACACAGGCGGCGGCGCCGGCTGACCCGAACTCACCGCGCCCGGTCCGCACGCTGACCGTGCGCCCGGACGGCTCGGTGGTTCCGGCCCAGGGCGCCCAGGGCGCGTCCGCGAACACCGCGGAAAACCTTCCAGACGATTCGGAAACCGTGACGACGGCGGGTATCGTGGCGACGACCGGGAGCGGCTCCAGCGCAGAACCGGCGCCCGAGCAAAGGGAAGAGGCGAGCGCCTCTGAGCCGCAGACCGAAAGCGCCTCACAAGCGCCAGACCCGGCCCCGCGCCCGGAGCGCGCCGAACCGCGCCCGGAGGAAACGCAGGTCGCCTCGGCCGAGCCCGCGACGACGTCGAGCACACAGCCGTCGACGACCGCTGCGAACCCGTACTTCATCCAGCTTGCCGCGCGACGGGACCAGACGTCGGCGCTCGCCGCATTCGCCGATCTGCAGCAGAAATATCCGAACATCCTCGACGGCCTTGCCCCCACCATCAAGCGCGCCGATCTGGGAGACAAGGGCATCTGGTACCGGCTGTGGGTTGGGCCAATGGATTCGCGCGGGAATGCGCAGGATGTCTGCGACAAGCTGAAACAGGCCGGTCTCGGCGGCTGTTTCGTCCGCACGGAGTAACGCGCGTCACCATCCTCAGCGCCAGGGCGCGCCAACAGTTATGAAGACAAGTTCGGGCCTGCGGGCCTTCATCTGCGGATGCCGCGACGAGCGCCTCCGTCCTGGAGAGCGCGCCTTCTTCCGCGAGGCCCGCCCCTGCGGCCTTATCCTGTTCAAGCGCAACTGCCGCTCGCCCGAGCAGGTTCGTGCGCTTGTGGACAGCTTCCGCGACGCTGTGGGCAGGGAAGACGCTCTGGTGCTGATCGACCAGGAGGGCGGCCGCGTACAGCGCCTCGGGCCACCGGTATGGCGCGCCTATCCGCCCGCCCGCGCCTTTGATGCTCTTTATCGACGTAATCCGCAGACGGGATTGGCAGCCGCACGCGCCTGCGCCGAACTGATGGGCCGTGAGCTGGCCGCACTTGGGATCAACGTGGACTGCGCCCCGGTGCTCGACGTGCCCGTCCCTGGCGCGCACGACATCATCGGCGACCGCGCTTACGGCGATACGCCTGTGCAGGTCAGCGCCATCGGCCGGGCCGTCGCGGAGGGCCTCTTGCGCGCGGGTGTGTTGCCGGTCATCAAGCACTTGCCAGGGCATGGCCGCGCACGCGTCGACAGCCACAAGGCGCTGCCGCAGATCGAGGCCGATCTCGACACGCTGCGCCTGACCGACTTCGCGCCGTTCGCTGCCCTGCGCGACATGCCGCTGGGCATGACAGGGCATGTCGTGCTCACTGCGGTCGACCCGCACCGCGCGGTCAGCGTTTCGCCGGAGGCGATACGACGGATCATCCGCGGCGAGATCGGCTTCGAGGGGCTGCTGATGTCCGACGACATCGGGATGCGCGCGCTCACCGGCCGCGCCGGGCGCAAGGCCGAAGCCGTGCTCAAGGCCGGCTGCGACGTGGTCCTCCACTGCAGCGGCAATCGGCGCGAGATGGAGGCTGTCGCCGCTGTAACCCCCGAACTTCACGGCAACGCGCTGGCCCGTTTCCACGATGCGCGCGCCCGGATCGCGCCCGAACCGACGTTCAATGCCGACGCCGCCGAGGGTTATTTGCGAGAAGCGCTGGCCGTATCGGCGTGAATCGGCCAGAATGCGCAGCGAATCGCGTTGTCAAGCGTGCGCACAAGCAAGCAGGACAATTGAATGGCAATCGAAAACAGCTCCGCGTCGGACGCCGACGGCTGGGAGCAGGAGGCGGAGGACCGCGCCCCCGAAGAAGTCCTCGTCGTCGCACTGGATGGCTTTGAAGGCCCGCTCGACCTGCTCCTGAGCATGGCGCGCAAGCAGAAGGTCGACCTCTCCAAGATCTCCGTTCTGGCGCTGGCCGAGCAGTACCTCTCCTTCATCGCGCAGCTCCGGCAGATGCGCCTTGAGATCGCGGCCGATTATCTCGTGATGGCGGCGTGGCTTGCCTATCTCAAGTCGCGTCTGCTTCTGCCCAAGGAAGAGGAAAAGACCGACGAGCCGAGCGGACAGGAACTGGCGGCGCAGCTCGCCTTCCGCCTGAAACGGCTGGAGGCCATGCGCGAAGCGGTCAAGCAGATCATGAGCCGCAAGAAGCTGGGCGTGGAGGTCTTCGCACGCGGCCAGCCGGAGGGCATCCGCACGGTGCGCTCGCCGCGCTACACCGCCACACTCTACGACCTGCTGAAAGCCTACGCCGAGCAGCGCAGGCGCACGGCGACCATGCCGCATCAGGCCGGCGGGCGCACAGTCTGGTCGATCGGCGACGGGCGCAAGCTGCTCACGCGCCTGGTCGGGCCGATTGCCGAGTGGGCGCCGATCGAGCAGTACCTGTCCGACTATCTGCCCCGCGAGGACGAAGGCCGCTCGGCTCTGGCCAGCACATTCGGCGCGACGCTTGAACTCACGCGCGAGGGGTATCTGGAACTGCGTCAGGCCACGCATTTCGGGCCGATCCATTTGCGCTGGCTGTGCGAGCCGCCGAGCGAAGAGGATGCCGAGAAGGAGGCCGAAACGCCCCCCGAGCAAAGGGAGAAGATCGCTTGAACAACGATCAGATGCACGACCGCAGTGCGATGCTGCCGCTGGAACTGCCATCGAACGTCACGCGGCTGCCCTCGGCGGAGCGGCGGGAGAAGCTGCGGATTCTCGAGGCGCTGCTTTTCGCGGCAACCGAGCCCTTGGATATTCCGAGCCTGCGCCAATATTTCGATCAGGGTGAAGACATCGACGCGCTGATCTCTGAGCTGCAGGGGCACTATGCCGGGCGCGGGGTGAATATCGTGAAGGTCGCCGGCGGGTGGCAGTTTCGCACCGCTGAGGATCTGGCTTTCATCCTGGAGCGCCATTCGGTAGAGCAGCGCAAACTGTCGCGCGCGGCGCTGGAGACACTGGCAATAATAGCCTATCACCAGCCTTGCACCCGGGCGGAAGTCGAGGAAATCCGTGGGGTAAGCACCTCGAAAGGCACGCTGGACGTGCTGATGGAAACGGGCTGGATCAGGATGCGCGGACGCCGCCGTGCGCCGGGGCGGCCGGTGACATATGGGACGACGGATGCATTCCTGGAGCATTTCGGCTTTGACAGCATCCGTGACCTGCCGGGTCTGAACGAACTGAAAGGCGCGGGTCTGCTGGACAGCAACCTACCGCCCGGATTTACGGTGCCGGAGCCGGACGACTCGCTGACCCTCACGGCGGAAGAGGACCCGCTGGAAGAGGAAGACGAGCAGGACGGTGAGGACTACGGTGACGAGGAGCCGCTGGCCGAGGATGACGAACAGCCGGAGGACGCGGAGTCGAAGGACCGCCCGGCCGCTTCGGGACAGGCCGACGGCGCGGGGTAGCACTTTCGGGCGTATTGATGGAGTGATGCGTTGAGATCGCAGTTCATGTTCGCACAGCGCGCGGAACACGGCGTCGGGCTGTCGACGCATACCAACCGGCGGGCGACCGCGTCGTTCCCGGCCAGCGTCAAGCTGGAAAACGTCTGGCGACGGTTTGGTGATCTGGTCGCCGTGCGTGACGTTTCGCTGGACGTTGCCCCGGGCGAAATTCTCTGCCTTCTCGGCCCGTCGGGTTGCGGCAAGACGACGCTCCTGAGGCTCGTCTGCGGCCTAGAGACGCCCGATGAAGGCCGCATCCTCATTGACGAGCGCGAGATGTCCGGCCCGGCCGCCAACGTGCCGCCGGAAGCGCGCGGCGTCGGACTGATGTTTCAGGATTTCGCCCTGTTCCCGCACATGACGATTCTCGAGAATGTGGCCTTTGGCCTCCAGGCAATGGAGCGCAACACAGCGCTGGCGGAGGGGCGCAGGGCGCTGGAGCGCATGGGGCTCGGCGCCTATGCGGACGCATACCCGCATGTGCTCTCCGGTGGGCAGCAGCAGCGCGTCGCGCTGGCTCGTGCCATCGTGCCGCGGCCACGCGTGATGATGATGGATGAACCGTTCTCCGGTCTCGACCCGCGGCTGCGCGCCTCGATGCGCGAGGAGACGCTGGCGATCCTCCGCGAAACGCACACAACCTGTATCATTGTCACGCACGAGGCCGAAGAGGCCATGCTTCTGGGCGACCGCATCGCGGTCATGCGCGGCGGCGAGATCGTCCAGGCAGGCACGACGCAGGAGATTTTCGATCATCCGGCTGATCTGTTCGTCGCCGAAATGATGAGCGAGATCAACGTTGTGCCATGCAAGGTTTCAGGCGGTGTGGCGCGGGGACCGCTCGGCTCCTACCCGTCAAGGACCGAGGTCAGCGGCGACGCGCTGATGTGCTTCCGGCCGCGCGTGGTGCGTTTCAGCCATGAGGCTACGGCCATCCCCGCGCAGGTCTGCGGCACGCGTTCGCTTGGCGACGAGACGGTGGTGGAGCTGGGGGTCGAGGGCATCGACACGCCGCTGCTTGCCCGCACCAGCGCGCCATTCGAGGCCGAGCCGGGCGGCTGGGTCGGCATCGAGGTGCCGAGCGAGAAGGTGCACATCTTCCCGGCGAACCATCAGGTTCCTGCCAGCCTCGACCGATAGGTGTAGGCGAGTGCTGTTGCAGGTGTGCAGCCTTTCTGTTTAAGTGATGGTATATAGGGGACGTGCATGACACGTTCCTTGGACGAAGCGCGTTTAGGAGACAGACACGTATGGCGCCGAGTTGGTTTCAAATCCTGATCGTGGTGGTGCTGCTGGTGCTGCTGTTTGGTCGGGGCAAGATCTCTGAGCTGATGGGCGATGTCGCGAAGGGCATCAAGAGCTTCAAGAAGGGGATCTCGGAAGACGAAGAGAAGTCCGAAACGGCTCACAAGTCCATCGAGCACGACGCCGGAAGCGACGCCGAGACGAAGCGGCACACGCGTGAAGAGGCCAACACCAGCAGCTAGGGCTGACGCCGGCACCGGCCCCCGCGGCACGGGTGCACAACACGCGTTGGCGCTCCGGCGGCGACAGCCGTTCGGCGCGCGGATCGGTCTTTTAGCGGGTATCGCTCTTCATGTTTGACATCGGTTGGACGGAACTTCTGGTCTTGGCGGTCATCGCGATCCTGATCGTGGGGCCCAAGGACCTCCCGCGCATGCTCTATTCGCTGGGGCAGGCGGTCGGCAAGATGCGCCGACAGGCCGACGAGTTCCGTCGTCAGTTCAATGAATCGATGCGCGAAGCGGGCATGGACGAAGTCCGTAACGACATGAAGAAGATGAGCGATCTCAATCCGGCCAACCAGATCCGCAACGAGATCGAGAGCACCTTCAGCGACAACCCGACACGAAGCGCCGGTACCGCGAGTGGCGGGCAGACCGCGTCTTCAGGCGACACCAGCACCAGCCAGCCATCGGAAGGTGACCTTCTGGCGGAGCCGGAGAGCGCGGCCAAGACCGAGCAGCCCGCGCAGACGGACCAATCCGCTTCCGAGCCCGGTCCCGCCGAGCCGCAGCCGGCGCAAGAGCAGCCGCGCGGCGACCCGAAACCCGTCGGCAATCGCAACGCCAATGGCGCCGCCGAAGCCAAGGATGCGGTGAGCTAACCTTTCGGAGACAGGCCGGTGGCCCAGCGGGACGACATCAACGACATCGATGCCAGCAAGGCGCCGCTCATCGAGCATTTGATCGAGCTGCGCCAGCGGCTGATGTGGGCGGTCGTCGCGATCCTGGTCGGCTTCGTCCTGTGTTTCACGTTCGCCACGGAAATCTACAACCTGCTGCTGGTGCCGTATCAATGGGCGGTCGGTCGGGACGTGCCGATCGACATGATCTACACCGCACCGCAGGAGTTCTTCTTCACGCAGCTCAAGGTGGCGTTGTTCGGGGCGATCTTTCTCGCCTTCCCGATCATCGCCGTGCAGCTCTACATGTTCGTCGCGCCCGGCCTTTACCGGCATGAGCGCAAGGCCTTCCTGCCCTTTCTGATCGCAACACCGGCTCTGTTCCTCGTCGGCGCTGCGCTGGTCTACTTCGTCGTCATGCCGCTGGCGATGCAGTTCTTCCTGTCGATGCAGCAGACCGGCGATGCGCAGGTGAAAATTCAGCTCACCGCGCGGGTCAGCGAATATCTTTCGCTGATCATGACGCTGATCCTCGCCTTCGGCTTCTGCTTCCAGCTTCCGGTGCTCCTCACGCTGATGGGCCGGGCGGGGCTGGTCAACGCAGACGGCCTTCGCCGCAAGCGCAAATACGCCATCGTGGGCGTTTTCGCGGCCGCGGCTTTCCTGACGCCACCTGACCCGATCAGCCAGATCGGTCTCGCGCTGCCGACGATCCTCCTCTACGAGCTTTCGATCATCTCGGTCGCCTATGCCGAGCGCAAGCGCGCCGAGGCCGCGCCCGACGCGGACGTCGACTGATCCCGGATCGCGACCAAACCGAAATCCTGAACCCCGCTGGACGCGCGGCCTCACGCGGCTTATAGCTGTGGCCAAATTCGCCGGCCCGGCGCTTCTCGCGCGCGACGGGCCGCCACCGGTCCCACACAAAATCGAGGGGGCAAGAGACGTGTTCGATCCGAAATGGATACGGGAGAACCCCGAAGCGTTCGATGCGGGGCTCGCCAAGCGCGGTCTGGAACCCCATTCCGCCGAGATCATCGCGCTCGATGACGCGCGCCGGGGCATCGTCACCCGGCTGCAGGAAGCGCAGACCCGGCGCAACGCCGCCTCCAAGGAAATCGGCAAGGCAAAGGCCAGTGGCGACGAGGCACGCGCCACGGCGTTGATGGACGAGGTCGCCAGCCTGAAAACCAGGCTGCAGGAGGGCGAGGAAGAATTGCGCCAGGCTGAAGCCAGGCTCAACGAAGCACTCGCCGCGATCCCCAACCTGCCGCTCGACGACGTCCCGGTCGGCGAGGACGAGACCGACAACGTGCTCGTGCGCGAATGGGGCGAAAAGCCGGGGTTCGACTTCACGCCGAAGGAGCATTTCGACATCGGCGAGGGGCTCGGGCAGATGGACTTCGAGACCGCGGCGAAGCTCTCCGGCTCGCGCTTCGCCGTGCTGCGGCGGGATCTGGCGCGGATGGAGCGGGCGCTTGCCGCTTTCATGCTCGACATCCACACCGCCGAGTTCGGCTACAACGAGGTAATCCCGCCCTTTCTCGTGCGCGATGACGCGATGTTCGGCACGGGTCAGCTTCCGAAGTTCGCCGAGGACCTTTTCCACACGGAGGACGGCTATTGGCTAATCCCTACGGCTGAAGTCTCGCTGACCAATCTCGTGCGCGAGAGCACCGTCGGCGAGGACGAGCTGCCGATGCGCTTCACCGCATGGACGCCGTGCTTCCGCGCCGAAGCCGGCGCGGCTGGCAAGGACACGCGCGGCCTGATCCGCCAGCACCAGTTTTCCAAGGTGGAACTGGTCTCGATCACCACGCCGGACCAGTCGCTCGACGAGTTGGAGCGCATGACATCCTGCGCGGAGGAAATCCTCAAGCGTCTCGGCCTGCCCTACCGCATCATGACCCTGTGCACGGGCGACATGGGCTTTGCCGCGCGCAAGACTTACGACATCGAGGTGTGGCTGCCGGGGCAGGCGCGCTACCGTGAGATTTCTTCCTGCTCGGTCTGCGGCGAGTTTCAGGCGCGGCGCATGAACGCGCGCTACCGGGCCGGCGAGAAGGACTTGCGGTTTGTCCACACGCTGAATGGCTCAGGGCTGGCGGTCGGACGCACGATGGTCGCGATTCTGGAAAATTGTCAGGAATCGGATGGCAGCGTGCGTGTGCCGGAGGCGTTGCAACCCTATATGAACGGGCTGGATCGGATCGAAACGGCGTGACGCCGCGACTGCCCCGGAGAACAAATGCGAATTTTGCTGACGAACGATGACGGCGTGGAAGCGCCGGGTCTTGATGTGCTTCAAGCCATCGCGGGCGAGCTGAGCGATGATATCTGGGTGGTCGCGCCCGAAACCGACCAGAGCGGGGCGTCCCACTCCCTGACGCTTCACGAGCCGATGCGCCTGCGCAAGTTGCAGGAGCGAACCTATGCGGTCAAAGGCACGCCGACAGACTGCGTCATCATGGGGGTCCGGTTCCTGCTGAGCGATCACCGTCCCGACCTTGTTCTCTCCGGGGTCAACGCGGGCCAGAACATGGCCGACGACGTAACCTACAGTGGCACCATTGCCGGGGCGATCGAGGGTACGCTGCTCGGCATCCCGTCGATTGCACTGAGCCTGTCAATCAAGTTCAGCGAGCCGGGGACCGCACGCTGGGAGACGCCCATGAAGCTTGGCCCGGACCTGATCCGCCGGCTCCTGGAAATCGACTGGCCCAGGGGCGTCCTGATGAATGTGAACTTCCCCGACCGGGACCCGGAAGATGCCGGCGAGGTTGTTATCACCGAACAGGGCAAGCGGGACGCGGACTTCCTCCAGATTGAGGACCGGCTTGATACGCGCGGCAACCCGTATTACTGGCTCGGCTTCAAGGAGCGCCTGTCGCCGCCGGGCAGCGGCACCGATCTGCGCGCGCTCCAGCTTGGGCACATCTCCGTCACGCCCCTCAACGTCAACATGACGGATCAGCCGACCAAGGAGCGCCTGCGCGAGGCGTTTCGCAGCGGCGAAGAAGTCTGATGCGTTCGCCGCGTCAGAGGAGACAGGGCCATGACCGACGCCCTCACCCGTATGGAGTTGGTGCTGCATCTTCGCCGGCGTGGGATAACGGACGTGCGTGTGCTGAACGCCTTCGAGCGCGTCCCGCGCGAGATGTTCGTCTCGGCCGACTTCGCCGATAACGCTTACGGCGACACGGCTCTGCCGATCGCCTGCGGCCAGACCATCTCCCAGCCTTTCATCGTCGCCTACATGACCGAGAAGCTCGGTCCCGACTCGTCGCGCGCCGTCCTGGAGATCGGGACCGGCTCCGGCTACCAGACCGCCATCCTCGCGCACGTTTTCCGCGAAGTATTCACGCTGGAATACCACGAGCCGCTCTTGCGCGCGGCCGAGGCACGGTTCAAGGCGCTGGGCCTGACCAACATTACGGCACTTCTGGGCGACGGCTGGCAGGGCTGGCCAGACGGCGGCGAGTGCGAGCGGATCATCGTCACGGCCGCTGCGCCTGAGGTGCCCGCACCCCTTTTTGCCCAGCTTGCCGAGGGCGGACGCATGATCATTCCGCTGGAAAGCGAGGACGGCCAGTTCCTCACCGAGGTCTTCAAGGAGGGGGGCAAAGCGCGCCACACGCGCCTGCTGCCGGTCCAGTTTGTCCCGCTGTTGCGGGCCAGCCCTTCTTCAACTTGAAAGCGAATTCTGTTTCAAAAGAACGCGCCTTTTTAAACGCGTTTTAACCAATCGCCATTTTACTGCTCCCAGCGCATAGGAGTAGGCGGCGATGAGTAGATTTGGGGTGAGTTCAGGTCCTCGCGTAGCGGTTTGCGAACCCGGGTTTCGGTCCAAGGACGCGCGCATCCGGCCCTTCCGGCCGGCGAAGCGGCTGACTTGCGCGGCGATCATCGCGCTAGCCGTTGCGGGCTGTAGTCAGGAGGTCCAGCGCTTCGACTACGAAACCCGAGAATCGCGAACTGCCCAGCTCCATTACAATGAAGAGCGGTATGCGGAGGAGGGGTTTGCATCCTGGCGGGGCGCCGATCGCAGCGACCTGCGCAGCCGTCGCGCCCAGTGGAATGGCGACCCGGTTACGCGCAGCTTGCCTGACGATCGCGAGCCGCTGCGCGAATACGAACGACGTCGCAGGGCGGAGCCCGCCTACGCGCGCGACCCACGTCCGCCGCGCCGGACCACGCATACCGTGCGTGACGGCGACACGCTCTACAGCATCGCCCGCAGCTATGACGTCGGCGTCGACGAGTTGGCGGAGGTCAACGGACTGACCGATCCGGGCCTGATCCGCGTTGGCGATACGCTCTACATCCCTGACGAAAACTACGAACTCCGTGAACGCGAGCCCGATCGTCGTCGCACGGCCCGTCGCGCCCCTCGCCGTCCTGAAACGCGGGAGGCTCCGCGCGAGCGCCGCTATGCGGTACGCCGGGAGCGGCGCTACGACGATGAGGCGCTGTACGCCGACCCGCTGCTGCTCGGGCTCGAAAGCCGCGAGGATCGTCGCCGCTATCGCGCCGATCGGGGCAACGAGGAGCGCCGTAGCCGCGATCGCCGTCGCGCCGCGCGCGTCGAGCGTCAACCCGCGCCGCGCCGTGAACGCATCAGCAGCGCCCGTCCGCAGCGCGCCGCGCGCGTCACACCGCCGCCAGCACCTGAACAGCGTCCGGAGCGCCGGCAGCCCAGCCGCGTTGCGCGTTCCAACGATCAGCAGCCCGAGCGCGTCGCGCGCGCCGAACCGACCACGGAGCGCCAGGTCGCCAGCGAGCAAAAGACATCCGCCGCTGAGTGCAGCGCGCTGATGAAAAATCCGCCCGCGCGCAGCGGCGCCAACTTCCGCCGCCCGGCGAACGGCCTGATCATCTCGCGCTTCGGCGAGCAGTCGAACGGCGAGCGCAACGACGGCATCAACATCTCGGTGCCGCGTGGCACGCCAGTGAAGGCCGCCGAGAACGGTGTCGTGGTCTATGCCGGCGATGAACTCACGGGATTGGGCAAGCTGGTGCTGGTGCGCCATGCCGACGGCTGGGTGTCAGCCTATGCGCATAACGACCAGATCATGGTGAAGCGCTGTGACACCGTCGAGCGCGGCCAGATGATCGCCCGCGCCGGCGTCACCGGGGCGGTGACGAAGCCGCAGCTTCACTTCGAGCTACGCAAGAACGCGCGCCCGGTGGACCCTGAGCAGCATCTGGCGGGAACGTCGTAAGGCTCAGTTGGCGCGGGAAATCGAGAAGCCGACGGCGTCAAGCAGCGCGGACTTGATCGGCCCGTCAGGGAATACGTCCAGCGCGCGAGTCGCGCGCTCCCCGTGCGAGAGCGCCCGCTCCATCGTGCGGTCCAGGGCATTGTGACGGGCGATCAGGGTCATTGCGGTTTCCAGATCACCGTCCTGAATGTCGCCCTCGGCGATCGTGCGCTGCCAGAAAGCCTGTTCCTCCGGCGTGCCGTCCGCATGGGCGAGGATCACCGGGAGCGTCACCTTGCCTTCGGAGAAGTCGTCCCCGACATTCTTGCCCAGCCGCGCGCGTTCGCCCGAATAGTCCAGCACGTCGTCCATCAGTTGAAACGCCAGGCCCAGATGCCGCCCGAACTCGTGCAGCGCCAGCGCCTCCGTCTCCGGGCGCTCGGCGATTACGGCACCAACTTCTGCAGCCGCGGCGAACAGCGCCGCCGTCTTGGCATTGATGACGGCGTGATAGGTCTCTTCCGTGGTGGCGAGATTCTTGGCCGCAGCGAGCTGCATCACCTCGCCCTCGGCGATCACCGAAGCAGCGTTTGACAGCACGCGGAGTGCGCCGAGCGAGCCGACCTCGACCATCATCTTGAAGGCCTGGCCGAGTAGATAGTCACCCACGAGCACGCTGGCCTCGTTGCCCCACAGCAGGCGCGCGGCGGTCTTGCCTCGGCGCATCTCGCTTTCGTCCACGACGTCGTCGTGGAGCAGCGTAGCGGTGTGCATGAACTCGACACTCGCGGCGAGCGTCACATGCCCCGCGCCCTGATACTCGCAGAGCTTGGCCGCGGCAATGGTCAGCATCGGACGCAGCCGCTTGCCGCCGGAGTCGATCAGATGCTGGGCAAGCTTCGGGATCAGCTCCACGTCCGAGTGGGCCTTGTCCAGAATGATCTGGTTGACGCGCGCCATATCCTGATCGACAAGATTATGGAGGGCGTCAATGTCACGGCTGGCCGTGAGCGTCTTTTGGAGCGGAGCGATAGGGCCCACGTCGGCGGTCCTCCTTGGTGCGCTGCGAAGCGCCCTCACTATAAATGTCGCCGCGTTGCCCGGGTCAAGGCGCGCGTCCGGCTATATCGTCGCAAGCCCAGGTTAAGATGCTATAACGGCCGTACAAACGCGGCCAGAAACCCGAACGCCGCTTATGAAGATCCTCCTGCAAACCAACGACGCTGTGCTGATCTCGTTCGTCGAATCATTGCTCACCGAAGCCAATATCGACCACGCAGTCCTGGATGGTCACATGAGCGTGATGGAAGGCTCGATCGGTATTCTGCCGCGGCGCGTGATGGTCGAGGATGAGGACTGGCGCCGGGCGGTCGACCTCATGACGGAGGCCGGCATTGACATCAGCGCCCACCCGTATGAGCGATGACCACATCGAATCTTTAACGGATGACGCGTTTCTCGGCGGCGCGCTGCATCTGCTCCAGCCGCTCAAGGGCGCGCGGGCGGGAACGGATGCGGTCATGCTGGCGGCGAGCGTGGCGGCGGACGGCCCGGTGCGGGCGCTGGAGGCGGGCTGCGGTGTCGGCGCGGTGGCGCTGTGCCTGGCGTGGCGGCTGCCGCGGCTGCACGTCACCGGCGTGGAGATCGACGCCGCTCTGAGCGAACTCGCAAGACGGAACGCGGCCAGTAACGGTCTTTCCGATCGTGTGGAGATCATCAACGGCGACGTGACCGGCCCATTCCCTGCGCTGGAAGCGAAAGGCATACGCCGCGAAGGTTACGAGCATGTCGTCGCCAACCCGCCCTATTTGCCGGCCAAAAGCGCGCGGGCGCCGGGCAATGCTGACAAGCGCCGCGCCCATGTCATGACACGAGGCGGACTGGATGCATGGGTGCGATTCCTCGCGACCTGTGCCAGGCCGCGGGGACGTCTCTGGATGATCCACCGCGCCGATGCGCTGCCGGCCGTGCTGGCCGCGCTGGAAGGCCGCTTCGGCGGCGTCCGCCTTTTCCCGCTGTTCCCCCGAGCCGACGCGCCCGCCACGCGCATCATTATCAGCGCGACGAAAGGCAGCCGCGCCGCGCTGCAAATGCTGCCAGGCCTGACGCTGCACCGCCCCGACGGACGTTATACCGACACGGCCGAAGCTCTCTTGCGCTACGGTGCCGCCCTTCCCCTAGACGAGGCCGCTGAGCAGTAGACTTCACGTTCATGCTGATTATGTTAGGCGCACGGTCGGCGGGGCGCCCCGCCGCGCGCATGACCAACCGGCGAACAAGGACAGAAAATGGCGCGCATCAACGTTCTCGGCCCGCTGCGGGCCGTGCTCCCCGAGGCTTGGACCGCTGCGGGCACGCTCATCCCGGTGATCCGCCTGACCGGCACCATCGGCATGGCTACGCCGCTGCGCCAAGGCCTGTCGCTGAGCGTCGTCGCCGGCGTGATCGAGCGCGCGTTTTCCTTCAAGGACAGCCCCGCCGTCGCAGTCATCGTGAATTCGCCGGGTGGCTCGCCGGTTCAGTCGCGCCTGATCTATCAGCGCATCCGCGCGATGGCGCAAGAGGAGGCCAAGAAGGTCTATGTGTTCGCCGAGGATGTGGCGGCCTCCGGCGGCTATATCCTCGCGTTGGCGGGCGACGAGATTTTCGCCGACGCATCGTCCATCGTCGGCTCGATCGGCGTTCTGTCGGCCGGCTTCGGCCTGCATGAGGCGATCCAGCGGCTCGGCGTCGAGCGACGGGTTTACACCGCGGGCGAGAAGAAGATGACGCTCGACCCGTTCCAGCCGGAGGACCCGGAAGATGTCGAACGGCTCAAGCGCATCCAGAAGATCGTCCATCAGGACTTCATCGACCTCGTCAAGCAGCGTCGCGGCTCGAAGATCGAGCAGGCGGGCGACGACCTTTTCACAGGCGAGTTCTGGACCGGCCGACAGGCGCAGGAACTGGGCTTGATCGACGGCTTGAGCGATGTGCGCTCGCGCATGCGCGAAGTTTATGGCGAGGATGTGCGCCTGCGGCTGATCTCGCCGGAGCGCAGCCTGTTCTTCCGCCGCGCGCGCGGCGTTGGCGTCAGTCGTGCCGAGATGCCCGATCTTTCGCGCGGGCTCACGCATGGCTGGGCGGACGAGCTGGTCTCCGCTCTGGAGGAGCGGGCGCTGTGGGCGCGTTACGGGCTGTGATCGGGCCACGCCGCGCAAAAACCCTCTTGACCATTGGCCGGCCGCTCCCACGCCGCGTTGACCGATCCCGCGTGCGGGCGTAGGTTGCGCCGCGAAACGACCGCGCGGACGACGCGCCAGACCACCAGACATCACCCATGGAACAACGCACCGGACACACCGCCGCACCTGCTGCGTCCCATCTGCGGCCGAAGGAGTCCTTCCAGGACCTGATCCTGACGCTGCAGCACTACTGGGGCGCGCATGGCTGCGTGATCCTGCAGCCCTACGACATGGAGGTTGGCGCGGGCACCTTCCACCCGGCGACGACGCTGCGCTCGCTCGGGCCGCGCCCGTGGAAAGCGGCCTATGTCCAACCCTCGCGCCGACCGGGCGACGGCCGGTACGGGGAGAACCCCAATCGGCTGCAGCACTATTACCAGTTTCAGGTGGCCTGGAAGCCGTCGCCACCGGACTTTCAGGAGCTCTATCTCGGCAGCCTGCTCGCCATCGGCATCGACCCGCAGCGCCACGACATCCGCTTTGTCGAGGATGACTGGGAAAGCCCGACGCTCGGCGCCTGGGGCCTCGGCTGGGAGGTCTGGTGCGACGGCATGGAGGTGAGCCAGTTCACCTATTTCCAGCAAGTCGGCGGGTTCGACTGCAATCCTGTGACGGGTGAGCTGACCTACGGACTGGAGCGGTTGGCGATGTATGTGCAAGGCGTCGACAATGTCTTCGACCTGAACGTCAATGGGCGCACGGGCGATGAGCGCGTGCGCTACGGCGACATCTTCCTGCAGCCGGAGCAGGAATATTCCCGCTACAACTTCGAACATGCCGACACTGACAAGCTGTTCCAGCACTTCCGCGACGCGGAAGGCCAATGCCAGGCGCTGCTCGATGCGGGCGAGGCGGGCGAACGGCACCTGATGGCGCTGCCCGCTTACGACCAGTGCATCAAGGCCAGCCACATCTTCAACCTGCTGGATGCGCGCGGCGTGATCTCCGTGACCGAGCGGCAGAGCTATATCCTGCGCGTGCGCGAACTGGCGAAGAAGTGCTGCGCCGCGTGGCTGAAGACCGAGGGTGGCGGCGCATGAAGGGGCGCGTCCTGATTGTCGGCTTTCTCCTGTTCACGGTCGTGTTCGGCGCGGCCCTTTGGTACTTCCAGACGCGCGCCTATTACGAAGAGATCAAAGCCGACAGCGTCGAAATCGCCGGGCAGAGTTACCCGGTCAGCGACTGGCGCGGGATCGACGCGCCCACTTCGCCGCTGAAGCTGCGAGCGTGTTTCAACCTGGCCGAAGCGCCGGATGCGCCGGTGGCCGAAGACGCCGCGCCGCTGGTCGCGCCCGACTGGTTCGACTGCTTCGACGCCGAGGCCCTTTCTGGCGCGCTCAAGGCCGGCGAGGCGAAAGCCTATCTTGCGGCGCGCGACGAGTTCGGCGTGACCAATCGGATCGTGGCGCGCTTTCCGGACGGCCGGGCCTATATGTGGCGCCAGCTCAAACCCGACTTGGAAGAATGACGCGCCCAGCTCGCAGCACGGAATAAGCCATGCCTGATTTGCTGCTCGAACTGTTTTCCGAAGAAATCCCCGCGCGGATGCAGGCCCGCGCGGAAGCCGATCTGCAAAAGCTGGTCTGCGACGCTCTTGCGGAGGCTGATTTCACCTTTGGCGCCACCGAGACGTTTTCCACCCCACGCCGACTGGCGCTGACCATCGAAGGGCTGGCCGAGCGGTCGCCGCCCCGTCGGGAGGAGCGCAAGGGGCCGCGCGTCGGCGCGCCGGAAAAGGCCATAGACGGCTTCCTGCGCGCGGCGGGGCTTGAAGCCCTCGACCAGTGCGAGACCCGCGCCGACAAGCGTGGTGAATACTACGTCGCCGTAATCGAGCGGGCAGGCGAGACGGCCGCTGACGCTCTCGCGCGGATCGTCCCGCAGGTGGTGCGAAAGTTCCCCTGGCCGAAATCCATGCGCTGGGGCACCGGAGCCCTGCGCTGGGTGCGCCCGCTTCATGGGATCGTCTGCACGCTGGACGGCGCGGTCGTCGATCTGGAGGTCGACGGCATCCGCAGCGGCGACGTCACCCAAGGCCACCGCTTCATGGCGGCCGAGCCGGACAACCTTATTAGACCAAAGTCTATATCGATCGCGCGCGCGCAGGACTATGCAACCGCGCTGGAGAAGGTTAACGTCATAGTTGCAAGACCGAAGAGGGCGCAACTTATACGAGAAGAAGCAAGGCGCCTGGCTTCCGAGCAGGACCTTGAGTTAGTCGAAGACCACGGGCTGATCGACGAGAACGCAGGGCTTGTCGAATGGCCCGTGGTGCTGTCCGGCACCTTCGACGCGGACTTCCTGGACATCCCGCCGGAAGTCCTCATGACCTCCCTTAAAGAACACCAGAAATGCTTTTCGCTCCGCCGGAGCGACGGAACGCTGGCAAACCGCTTCATTGTCGTCGCCAACATCGAGGCAGATGACGGCGGCAGGGCGATCATCGAGGGCAATGAGCGTGTGATCCGCGCGCGGCTGTCGGACGCCAAGTTCTTCTGGGACAATGACCGAGCGCGCGGGCTGGAAGCGATGGCGCCCAAGCTCGACCAGATCACCTTTCATGACAAGCTGGGCACGGTTGGCGAGCGTGTGGACCGGATCGCCCGGCTGGCGCGCGCGATCGCGCCGGTGGTTGGCGCGGACGCGGACAGGGCGGAGCGCGCCGCGCGGCTCGCCAAGGCCGATTTGGTCAGCGAGACAGTCGGCGAGTTCCCCGAGGTGCAGGGTGTCATCGGCCGCTACATCGCGCTGGAAAGCGGCGAGGACGAAGCCGTGGCCGATGCTATCGCCATGCATTACAAGCCGGTCGGCCCGTCCGACGAGGTGCCCTCCGCGCGAGAATCGATCGCCGTGGCGCTCGCGGACAAGCTCGACATGCTCGCAGGGTTCTGGGCGATCGGCGAAAAGCCCACGGGTAGCAAGGACCCGTTCGCCCTGCGCCGCGCCGCGCTAGGGGTCGTGCGGATCATCCTCGAGAACCGTCTGCGGCTCAACCTGCTGTCCTATTTCGCGATGCCGATCGCCAATGTCTGGTTGCATGTCAGCCAGGAGCAGCACGAACGCTACGTTGCGGAAGCCTTTGATCTGGAAACGCATGGGTTGGCCCCGCAGGGCTATGCCGACCTGATCGCCGACCGGCTCGACACCTTCGAACACGCCGAGGCCTTCGCGGAAAAGACCAAGCAGGCGGCGCTTGCCGTCGCGCTGGACTTGCTCGGCTTCTTCGCCGACCGGCTCAAGGTGCATCTGCGCGAGCAGGGCGTGCGCCACGACCTGATCGACGCGGTTTTCGGCCTGGCCGGCCAGGACGACCTGCTGATCATCGTGGCGCGCGTGGAGGCGCTCGGCCGCTTCCTGGAGACGGAGGACGGCGCGAACCTGCTGGCCGGCGTCAAGCGCGCGGCGAACATCCTCCGCATCGAGGAGAAAAAGGACGGGCGCAGCTACGATGGCAAGCCACAGCCCAAGCTGTTCGCGCTGGATGAGGAGCGCGCGCTGCACGACGCCATCAAGGGCGTGAACCGCACGCTCGCCAAGGCGCTCCAGGCCGAGGATTTCGAAAAGGCCATGGGTGAGATCGCCAAGCTGCGCGCGCCGGTCGATGCTTTCTTCGACCATGTCACCGTCAATGCCGACGATCCGCGCCAGCGCGAGAACCGGCTGAAGCTGCTCGCGCAAATCCGCGCCGCCGCAGGCCAGATCGCTGACTTCTCGAAGATCGAGGGTTAAGACCAGAGCTCCTGCCCAGTAGCGCGCACCCTCAGCCCAGCGACTTGCCAATACCACCAAAATCCAGACAATTCTTCGCGCATTTTACACAAATGCACACTTCTTCTATTTTTCTGCAGGTTCTTGCAGCGAAGGGAGGGTGTCATGGGGACGATACTCGCCGTCGCAAACCGGAAGGGCGGTGTCGGAAAGTCGACCGTCGCTACAATGGTCGCGCACGCGTTCTCCGTCTGGGGCGAAATGCGTGTGCTGCTCATTGACGTGGATGCGCAGGCGAACGCCTCGCTTATCCTTATCGGCGGAGAGAATTGGGTGAAGGCGCGCAAAAGAAATGCGACCCTGGCCGACTACATATACGATTTCTTTCCGCTCAAACCTGTGGAGCCTGCTTCGTACATCCTCCCTGAGGCCTCTGATCTCCGCGCACAAGATGGCGGCGTCCCTCCCTTGACGCTCATGCCGGGCTCGCTGGAAATTGAAGACCGCGAGCATGAAATCATGGTGCGGCTTGCCTCCCAGGGAACGCCCTTTCATCAGGTCGAAGAAGCGGTGACTACCCGTTTCAGGACGCTTTTGCGCCATGCCGGAGACGGCTACGATCTCGTCATTCTGGACTGCCCGCCCGGCATTTCATTCTCCACCCGGGCATCCATCGCGGTCGCCGACATCGTCCTCGTACCCTTTCGCCCCGATTATGTATCCTTGTTTGCAGTTGACCGAATCGGCCGGATGATCGAGGAGTGCTACCCGCCGCGGCAGCTAAAGGACATCCCGATGGATCAGCGCCGCTATGTCACCCTTGCGAACATGTATCGCGAAACGTCAATCCACGACCGCTTGGTCGACGAAATGGCCGCGTTCCATCCGATAATGGAAACGCGCATTCCGCAGACTGCGGCGATTGCCAATGCTTTTGACTGGGAAGCCAACCGCCGGACAATCCGCCAGAAATACAAATCGGCGCTGCCGCATGTCGAAACGCTTTACAGTGAGCTGCTGCCCCTCGTTGAAAGACGCCGCAGCTCGGGCGAGGAGACCAGTGCATGACTAAATCCGAGAATCCAGTCCCCGCTGACCAGATCCTGGCGAAAATTTTCGAGGTCGTTCTCGAGGAGGCCCGTCAAAGGCCAGAGTTCGCGGAAAAGCTTGTGAATGCGCTCCCGCGCGGCGCGATTGCCGAAATTCAAAAGCCAGCGCGCGCGCGAAAGGCAAAAGCCGGCTTCGATCCCAATGCATTCAGCCTTGTGGCAGTGATGCAAACCGAAGGGATGGCGGGCGTGAAGCGCAGGCTCAACCCGATAAAGCGGAAGCAGGATTTGCGGGCGCTTGCGGAAGCGCAGCACATGCCTGTCGACCGTGAGACCTTCTATAGCGACAAGACAAAGTTGCAAGCGCTCAAGGACGAGCTGATCAGAGCAACCGAGGCACGGATCGCTGACCGCATGGCCGCGGCCAGCTGATCCATGAGTCAGGTCGTCGAATCCGGCAGGTTATCGAGATCTTCGAGGTACCATTCCTCGGCCTTCACGACCGCCGGATTCACGCCGTTATCATAGATCCAGCTGTCGACGGCGTAACGCTGGCCGGTCTCGTTTTCGACCAGCACCGCAGTCCAGTGCGGCCAGTATTTCACGCCCATGAGGATGTTTCCCTTTGAGAACGGGCGGGCCACACGGTGATGCTTCAACAGGTTGTTGTGCTGCATCACCATCAGGTAGCTGGTGGTGTTCGTTGCCTCGTCCACGCAATCCTGCTGTGTCGGGTCGCCGGATCCGGCGAACTCCATTCCCGCGCGGTCCTTGTCGGTGCCGATTGCCTTGCCGACGCGCTTTTCTATCCAGGCGATCGCGTATGCAACGCCGCGGCGCTCCTCATGGGGCGTGTCCGCCTTCTTCGTGGTGCGGATGATGTTGCGGATCTTGGCGATATCCGCGCTCGTGAATCGAAACTTGGTCTGCTCCTGGCACCCATAGGCATGGCACACCGTCACCGTGTTGCCGCGCGGGGGGACCGTCTTGAATTCGTTATAATGCAGCGAAGGCGAGCCCGTCCGCTCATAAGTGCAACCGGAAAGGACCACGACTGCCGTGGCGGCAAACAGCAACTTTCGCATCTCTGATCCGTTAGGGTGAAGCGTGCAGACCAGTGGCACGATCAAAGATTATCGGGAGATATAGCATCACGCCAATGAGCCGGGAATTGACAGGCCCGTGAACGCGCCGCGTTTTGCCCGGGTTGTCGCTGCGGTGCCACACTCGCGCACCTTGCCTCACCGGCAGGCCATAACTACGATCCGGGACATGACAACGGAAAAGCTCCAACCGATTCACGTCATCGGTGGCGGCCTCGCAGGCTCGGAAGCCGCCTGGCAGGCCGCGAACGCCGGTGTGCCCGTGATCCTGCACGAGATGCGTCCGACGCGCGAGACGGACGCGCACAAGACCGACGGGCTGGCCGAGCTGGTGTGCTCCAACTCCTTCCGCTCGGACGACGCGGAGACCAACGCGGTCGGCCTGCTGCACGAAGAGATGCGCCGCGCCGGCTCGCTCATCATGGCCGCAGGCGACCGGCACCAGCTCCCCGCCGGCGGCGCGCTTGCCGTGGACCGCGAGGGTTTTTCGGCCGATGTCACGCGCCAC
Organism: Dichotomicrobium thermohalophilum; assembly: GCF_003550175.1. NCBI lineage: Bacteria > Pseudomonadati > Pseudomonadota > Alphaproteobacteria > Hyphomicrobiales > Hyphomicrobiaceae > Dichotomicrobium > Dichotomicrobium thermohalophilum. The sequence goes on along the minus strand of NZ_QXDF01000001.1, from coordinate 754,866 downwards.
ATTCACGAGCACCCGCTGATCACGGTGGAGCGCGGCGAAATCGCCGGCATGCCACCGGAGGACTGGGATAGCGTCATCATAGCAACGGGACCGCTGACCTCCCCGGCCCTGAGCGAGGCCATTCAGGCCCTGACAGGCGAGAGTGAGCTGGCCTTCTTCGACGCCATCGCGCCGATCGTGTTCCGCGACAGTATCGACTTCGACGTTTGCTGGTTCCAGTCGCGCTATGACAAGCCCGGCCCCAGCGGCACCGGCGCGGACTACATCAACTGCCCGATGGACAAGGCGCAGTATGACGCCTTCATCGATGCGCTGCTCGATGCCGAGACGGTCGGTTTCAAGGACTGGGAAAAGGACACGCCCTACTTTGACGGCTGCCTGCCGATCGAGGAGATGGCCGCGCGCGGGCGCGAGACGCTGCGCCACGGGCCGATGAAGCCGACGGGGCTGACCAATCCGCGCGATCCGGACACCAAGCCTTATGCGGTGGTGCAGCTTCGCCAAGACAACGCGCTCGGTACCCTGTGGAACATGGTCGGCTTCCAGACCAAGATGCGCTATGGCGAACAGACCGGCGTGCTACGCATGATCCCGGGATTGGAGAACGCGCGATTCGCACGGCTCGGCGGGCTACATCGCAATACTTTCCTGAACAGCCCCAAGCTGCTGGACGAGACACTGCGGCTCCGCGCCTGTCCGCGTTTGCGTTTTGCCGGGCAGATCACCGGCGTGGAAGGTTACGTTGAATCTGCCGCGATCGGACTACTCACCGGCCGCTTTGCTGCGGCCGAGCGGCTGGGCAAGACGATCACGCCACCGCCGGCCGTGACGGCGATGGGTGCGCTGCTCGCGCATATCACGGGCGGGCACATCGCCGCGCCGGACGATGGCGGCGGGGCGCGCAGCTTCCAGCCGATGAACGTGAATTTCGGCCTGTTCCCGCCGGTCGAGGTGCCGCGCACGGGCGAAGACGGGAGACGGCTGAAGGGCAAGGCGAAATCGCTCACGCGAAAGAAGGCGATGTCTGAGCGCGCGCTTCAAGCGATCGACGCGTGGCTTGGTCCGGCGCGTGCCGCGGCCGAGTAGGGCCGCTAGTCTCGGCGCGCATCTTGCCGGTCATTGCGAGCGCAGCGACGCAACCCAGCCCCGGACGGTGCGCCATGCCGTTGGATTGCTTCGGCCGGTTAGGCCTCGCAATGACCTTGCGTCCGCCGCATAGCGGAAAAATGCCTAGGGGATACGTCCAGTCGCGTTCGCAAGCCACATCCGCAGCAACCCGGTGAAGGGCTGGGGCTTCGGCACCTCGCGCAGCGGATCGCGCCCCGGCTTGGCCAGAGCGCGCAACTGCCCCCGCACGAGCGCCAGCGGCAGGAACGCTGGCCGCGCCTGGGCTGGCAAAGCGACGAACTCCTCCGCAGCCACGGCGCGATGTGCCTCGGCCGCTTTGCGCAAGCGGCCCAGCTCATCTACCAGCGCGTCACTCACCTTGCCCTGTCGCACATCGCCCGTCTGCACGCCCGCTGCCCCAAGCTCGGCGCGCGGCAGCATGAGCAGCCCCTGCGCGCGGTGCACGGGCAGCGCCCGCATGATCCCCGTCAACCCGAAGGCGATGCCGGCGTGTCGCGCCAGATGCGCGGTGCGCTCGTCGCGCTGGCCGAGAATGTAGCCGGCGAGTTGGAACACTGTGCCGGCCGTCCGGGCAAGATAATCCTCCAGGTGCGTCTGGTCCGGCATCGGCGTGGCGGCCAGATCACTCTGGCGCGCGTCGATCATGTCCGTGAGCAAGTCGTCGGGCAATACACAGCGCCGACGCGCCAGGGCCAGCGCATCGGCGACAGGATGCCCGACCGTCTCCCCGGCCTGCGCGCGCTCCAGGGCCTCGCGCCACCATTCGAGCCGGATTTCGCCCAGCATCGCCTCGCTGACCTCCTCGCGGACGCGCGCCAGCTCGATGTTGAACGCAAAGAGGCTGAGCAGGTGCTCCCGTTGTGGGCTGGGCGCGAACAGGGCGGCACGGTAGCGATCGCGGTCGAGGCGGCGAACCGTATCCGCGACGATCGCTGCGCGCTGCGCGTCATCCATCGCAGGGGCGGGTTCGGTCGGTTCGGCGTCGTGCGCGGTCATTCCGGCTTGGGCGCGGCCGCTTCGGCGCCCCGGCCCGCAGGCATGAGCGCGGCAGCAAACTGGCGATCCTCGGAGAGCAGAAGTGACAGCGTTCGGCAAGCCGGGCCCGTCGCCATAACCTCAAGCCCGAGACCGGCCTCGGCGCAGGCCGCATGCAGTTCTGGCGCGGGAAACACCTGATGCGCGCCGGTGCCAAGGATGATGAAGTCGATGCCCGGCGCGGCCGCCATTGCGGGCTCAAGATCCTCCGCCGTCAAGGCATCTGCCGCATGGCTCACGGGCCAGGAGAACACGCCTTCGGGAAGGATCAGGGTCGGCCCCTCGTAGCGGACTTCCCCGCCCCAGAACGCGAAGCCACTCTCGCTGTAGGCGTAAACCGGCGTTGTATCGCAGATCCTGTGCATGAACCATCAGGTGGGTAGACGCGGCCGGCCTTTCAAAGCCCCGGCGCGTCAGGGTCGCGAACGCGCGGGCGGCTTTACGACGCCGTCTCGCGGGCTTCCTGGCTTGCTGTGGCCTTGCCGGGCTCCTTGACTTTCGCGCCGCCCAGCCCGCTCCAGTCGCGCTTGACGCCCAGCATAAGAAGCAACGGCGCCCCCACGAAGATCGACGAATAAGTGCCGACAATCACCCCCCAGATCATTGCGAAGACGAAGCCGCGAATCACCTCGCCGCCGAGGATGTAAAGCGACAGCAGTGCGATCAGCGTCGTCACCGAGGTGACAACCGTGCGTGACAGCGTCTCGTTGATCGACTGGTTCAAGAGGTCTGAGAGCGGCATCTTCTTGTATTTGCGCAGGTTCTCGCGCACGCGGTCATAGACGACGACCGTGTCGTTCAGCGAGTAGCCGACGATGGTGAGGATCGCCGCGATGATCGGGAGGCCGAACTCGATCTGTAGCGCGGAGAACATGCCGATCGTCAACACGACGTCATGCACGAGCGCAATCACCGCGCCGACAGAGAACTGCCACTCGAAGCGCAGCCAGATATAGACCAACACACCGAAGATCGCGAGGATGACGGCCAGGGTGCCGGATTCGATCAATTCCTGCGAGACGGTCGGACCGACCACTTCGACACGTCTGTACTGCACATTATCCCCGAGCGCACCCTTCACCTTGTCGACCACGGCCTGCTGCGCCGACTCACCCCCGGGCTGCTCCTGCACGCGGATCAACACGTCGTCCGGCGCGCCGAAGGTCTGGATCTGCACATCGCCGAGGCCCAGACCGCCCAGCTTGTCGCGTAGCTCGCCAATGTCCGCCGGGCCGTCGGTCGTCTTGATCTCGATGAGCGTGCCGCCGCGAAAGTCGATGCCGTAGTTCAGGCCCACGCCGAAGAACAACACCACGGAAAGCAGCATCAGAACCGCCGACGCTACCATCGCGATGCGATGATAGGCCATAAACGGCACGTGTGTGTCAGCGGGGACCAGCTTGATCGGCTTGAAAGGCATGGCCGATTGAACCTCCTAGATCGGAACCGTGCGCGGGCGCGTACGCTGCAGCCACAGCACGATCAGCATGCGTGTGAACATGAGCGCCATGAACACCGATGTGAAAATGCCGATGGACAGCGTCACGGCGAAACCGCGCACCGGCCCGGACCCGAGCCAGAACAGGATCAGGGCCGCGATGAATGTCGTGATGTTGGCGTCGAGAATCGTTCCGACGGCGCGAGAAAAGCCGATATCGATTGCCGCAATGGGCGTCTTGCCTGCGCGCAGCTCTTCCCGGATGCGCTCAAAGATCAGGACGTTGGCGTCCACCGCCATGCCGACGGTGAGCACGATGCCGGCAATGCCCGGCAGCGTCAGCGTCGCTTGCAACGCGCTCAGGATACCAAGGATCATGCCGATATTGGCCAACAGCGCGATATTGGCGAACACGCCGAAGAGGCCGTAAGCGGCGAGCATGAAGATCACCACGCCGATCAGCCCGACGACGCCTGCGATTTCGCCCGCGGCGATGGAGTCGGCGCCGAGGCTCGGGCCAACGGTGCGCTCCTCGAGAATCGTCAGCGAAGCCGGAAGCGCGCCCGAGCGTAGCAGGATCGCCAGGTTGTTAGCTTCCTCCACAGAGAAGTCGCCGGAAATCTGCCCCGTGCCCCCCAGGATAGGCTCCTGAATGACCGGCGCGGAGATCACTTCGCCGTCCAGAACGATGGCGAAGGGACGGCCGACATTCTCCGAAGTCACATCCCCGAAGCGCCGCGCGCCCGAGGCGTTGAAGCGGAAGGTCACGATCGGTTCGTTCGTCCGCTGGTCGAAGCTCGGCTGCGCGTCGACAAGGTCCTCGCCGCTGATGATCGCACGCTTCTTCAGCAAGTACTGGTCTCGCGTCGAGCTGTCAGCGCCCGGATAGACGGCCGAGCCGGGCGGCGGCCGGTTGGCTTCGGCCTCTTCCGGCGACATCGACTGGTCGACGAGCTGGAAGGTCAGCTTCGCGGTCTGGCCGAGCAGATCCTTGAGCCGCTCTGGATCCTGCAGGCCGGGCACCTGAACGAGCACCCGTTCGACGCCCTGGCGCTGGATATTCGGCTCGGTGGTGCCCAGGGCGTCGATACGCCGCCGGATCGTTTCGATTGTTGAACCAACGGCGGAGCGCAACCGCTGGGCAAAGGCTTCCTCGGTCAGGTCGACAAACAGTTGGTCGCCCTCGCGCTGAACCTGGATATCCGTGCCACCGCCGACGCCGGTGAGCAGGTTGCCATCAATCGGTTGCGCCAGATCGGAGACGGCCTGGAAGGCTTCATCGACTCGCGCGGAGTCGCGAATGGTGACGGCCACGTGCTCATCAGTCACCCGCAGGTTTCGGTAGCCGATGCGCTGCTCGCGCAGGGCGATGCGTACGTCGTCGCGGATGGCCTCCAGCCAGTCGGTGCGCAACTCGTTGGTGTCGACCTCCAGCAGCAGATGCGAACCGCCCTGAAGGTCAAGGCCGAGATGCACCTGTTTCGTGGGCATCCAGTCTGGCAATCCGGAGAGCGTGTTCTTGGGCAGCGCGTTCGGCAGCGCATAGGCAATGCCAGCCAGCACGACCGCCAGCACGAAGACGATTTTCCAGCGCGAAAAATAAAGCATGAGGCCACCAGATTACGGCGAGCGCGGCGCCCGCGCCCGCCCGAACATTCCCTCTAGGCGTTGTCGCCGCCGGTCTCCTTCGACTGATCCGCCGAGGCACCGTTACCGCTCTTGGCGCGGCTGCGCCGGGTGCGGGACGAGCCAGACTTCGGGGTGCTGGACTTCCCGCCGGCGCTCTTGCGCGCGCTGCCACTGGCGCTTGCCGAGCGGGATTTGCGCTGCGCCGGCTTCTTCGTCGCGCCGTTCGCCGATTTTGCCGTGGCTGGGGTTTCCTCCTGCGCCTCGGCATCTTCGCTCTGGTCGGCGATCTCTTCGGTCTTCTTCTCAGCTTCCTTGGATGCCTTCGCTGCGCCGCGCACTTCACCCTTCGGTCGGACCTCGGAGAGCGTGTTGCGGACCACGCTGACGCGCACCCCATCGGCGATGTCGACCCTGATTTCATCGTCATCCACCACGCTCGCGACCTTGCCGACCAGCCCGCCAGCGGTCACGACGGTGTCGCCGCGCTTCACATTGGCGACCATCTCGCGATGCGCTTTCAGGCGCTTCTGCTGCGGCCGGATGATGAGGAAATACATGATCGCGAAGATCAGGATGAACGGCATCAACTGGAGGAGAATGTTCGATCCTCCAGGCGCCGTGGTGGTTTGGGCCAGGGCGGGCGTGATGAACATGCTACGGTCCTTTGACTTGGAGCTGGGGCTAGACGCTTCGCAGGTGACTTGATCAATTCAACCGCGCGGCCGATGCGAGGCGCACCGACGCGCGCAAATGACAGGCGAAACCGCGCTGCTCCCGCATTTGGCCGCGACTATAGCCGCACATGCATGCATTGCAACCGATTGCGGACAGCGCCCGCGCCTTGATGGCGAAATAATCACGGCCGTCACACTTTGCGACCCTGCGCGCGGAGGCTCATGGCAAAATTCATCGTGTCATGGCGACTGGACAAAGGCGGGGGCGGCGCTTACCACACGCGCAACACACAGGGGACCCGAACATGACCGCGCAGGATCAACAGGACCGGTTTCAACAATTCTCGCTGATCAAGCGCATCGCCGACGCGCTCGAGCGCATGGCGCCACCCCGCCCCGCGCCGGCGGATTTCAGCGGGGCCGAAGCGTTCATCTGGCATCCGTCGCCGGGCGAGTTCCAGCCGGTGCCGAAGGTCAACCGCGTGCCGCTGGAGCTGCTCCGCGCCATCGCGCCCATGCGCGACCGGCTGCTCGACAACACGGTGCGCTTCGCGCGCGGCCTGCCCGCCAACAACGCGCTGCTTTGGGGGGCGCGCGGCATGGGCAAGAGTTCGCTGGTGAAAGCGGTTCATGCGCGGGCGAGCGAAATGGTTGCCGCGGATGGGCCGGCCCTGAAGCTGGTGGAAATCCACCGCGAGGACATCGGCACGCTGCCCCAGTGCCTGTCCGCCATGCGCCGCGACAACAATCGTTTCGTCGTGTTCTGCGACGATCTCTCTTTCGATGATGGAGACACCTCCTACAAGTCGCTGAAGGCCGTGCTCGAAGGCGGTATCGAAGGGCGGCCCGACAACGTCATCTTCTATGCCACATCGAACCGCCGTCATCTGCTGCCGCGCGATATGGTGGAAAACGAACGCGCCACAGCGATCAATCCGGGCGAGGCGGTGGAGGAGAAGGTATCACTGTCGGACCGTTTCGGCCTTTGGATAGGCTTTCACCACTGCTCGCAGGACGACTTCCTCGAGATGGTGCGCGGCTATGCCGCCTATTACCGACTGCCAATCGAGCCGGAGGCGCTGGAAGCCCGTGCCAAGGAATGGGCGATGACGCGCGGCGGCCGTTCGGGCCGTGTCGCCTGGCAGTTCATTCAGGACTTGGCCGGCGAACTTGGAACGCAGCTATCCGACGCTGGCTGATTACGGCGCGGCGCGAATTTCGCTTGCCGTCTCCGTCGCGTTGGCTGAGGGCGGTGCGAACCACTCGCCTTCGGGCCACATCCTCTGCTGGAAGAACTGGTCGAGTTGCAGCGACGCCATCGTCTCCACGAACGGCGTGACAGTCGGCGCAAACGTGACGGCAGCAAGAAACGCCCCGGTCATCAGCAGCGACGCACGCGGCGAGTCATATTCCCATACTTTCAGCGCGCTGCCGAAAGACCGCTTGATGTAGGCGCCCTCGAAGTCAACGGAATAAATCTCGTCCAGCGTCAGATGCACCATGTAGCCGAGGAAGACGAACACCCCGCCGAGCCAACCGATGGCGGGATCACGCCCGAGCAGATGCGTGAGGATGATCGCGGTGAGCGCCATGAACAGCAACCCGGCGAGCACGGAATGGAAGATGCCGCGGTGTTCCGCGTGGCGATGGAAAAAGCGCCAGAGGCCGAGCCGTATCAGCGCATAGACGCCCAGCCAGATCGCCCAGAGTTCCGCGATGGAATAGGCTTCGTAATACTGAAACAGCGCGATGAAGGCGAAGAGGATACCCAGCGCGCCGAACAGCATCCGCGAGGGGTGGGACTTCTGCAGATCGATGTCCGGCAGAACGCTGCCGATGATCCCGGCAGCCGTAAGCGTGGCGAGTTCGCCCGGCGGGACGGCCCCGGCAGCAAGCGTCACCGAAGCGGCCAGACCACTCGCGACAGCGCCGACGCCGATGTGTGTCGAGAAATTCGCCACGCCTGCCTCCCAACAGATTAAGCAAACGCTATGTGATTCGGCGTGGCCCGGCGACGCGCTCAAGCATTTGACCACAGAGATCTTTTGCGAACGCCTGTCGGAATTCCTGACCGGAGAGTTTGGAATTAGAATTAGTCGATTTCTAAGTTATTGTTTTTCCAGCATTTTTGCGTTGACACATGGGCGAGAGCGCACTTACCTCAGCCTCAGGGGCTGCCCCTCATGCCGCGCGGCAGGGGGGAAAGCTCCCGAAAGTGAAAAGACCACAATCCAGTTCCGGGGCCTTGAACCCCGAGCTATTGGAGGAAGAAAAATGGCATACGGATTTGCCGGACGCGCTCTCGTTGGGGCGCTCGCCGCCGTAATGATGGCGGTACCCTTCTCGTTCTCCGCGAAAGCGCAGGGCGAAGTGAACGTCTACTCCTATCGGCAGCCCTTCCTGATCGAGCCGCTGCTCGACGCCTTCACCAAGGAAACCGGTATCGAGACGAATGTGATCTTCGCCGGCAAGGGCCTGGTCGAGCGCATGGTCGCGGAAGGCGCGAACAGCCCGGCCGACGTGCTGCTGACGGTGGACATCGGCCGTTTGCGCGGCGCAGTCGACAAGGACGTGAGCCAGCCCGTGCAGTCCGCGGTTCTGGAGAAGAACATCCCGGCCAAGTACCGCGGCAAGAACGACGAATGGTTCGGCCTCACGTTGCGCTCGCGGGTGGTCTATGCCTCCAAGGAGCGCGTGGATCAGGACAGCATCACCTACGAGGAGCTGGCCGATCCGAAGTGGCGCGGCCGCATCTGCATCCGCGACGGCCAGCACCCATATAACGTTGCGCTGTTCGCCTCGATCATCGCGCATCACGGCGAGGACGCCGCGAAGGAATGGCTGGCCGGGCTGAAGGAGAACCTCGCGCGCAAGCCGAGCGGTAATGACCGCGCGCAGGTCAAGGCGATCTATGCGGGCGAGTGCGACATCGGCATCGGCAACACCTATTATATGGGCAAGATGCTGACCAACGAGAAAGAGCCGGAACAGAAGGAGTGGGCCAAGTCGGTCAAGATCCTGTTCCCGAACGCCGACGGCCGCGGCTCGCACGTCAACGTCTCCGGAATGGTGATGGCCAAGCACGCGCCGAACCCGGAAAACGCCAAGAAGCTGATGGAGTTCCTGTCCAGCGAGAAGGCGCAGCAGCTCTACGCGCAGCTCAACTATGAGTACCCGGTGAAGCCGGGCGTTGAAGTGTCGGACCTTGTGGCCTCCTGGGGCGAACTGAACCCGGACGACCTGACGCTCACCGAAATCGCCGAGTTGCGCAAACGCGCCAGCGAGCTGGTCGACGAGGTCGGCTTCAACGAGGGGCCGAGCTCCTGAACGGCGTGACGCCGGCCGATCCGGCGTTAATGACGACACGGCGAGGGGCGCAACGCGGCGCCCTTCGCGCGGTTTCGACCCGCACTCGAAAAAGCGGGCACTGGGACGATTTGATGGCGGTGAATAGCTACCCAACGCGGGTATCGAACATTCGGGACGGGCGCTTGTTCTCCGGCGTCGGCGCATGGCAGGGCGCGGCTCTCGTCGCTGCCCTCATCGTCGTTTTGCCGATCCTGTCGATCCTGGTCATCGCTCTGACACCCACCGGCGACGTCTGGCACCACCTCTTCACGAATGTCCTGCCCTCGGCGCTGCGCCAGACGGGCCTGCTGATGCTGGGCGTCGGCCTCCTCACCGCCACGATGGGCACGCTGACAGCGTGGCTCGTCACGATGTACCGCTTTCCCGGACGGAACCTCCTCGACTGGCTGCTGGTCCTGCCGCTGGCGATCCCGACTTACGTGGCGGCCTACACCTATGTCGAGTTAATGGACTATGCCGGCCCGCTGCAGGGCGCGGTGCGCTGGCTGCTCGACGTCCAGAGCGTGCGGGACTACTGGTTCCCCGAGATGCGCTCAATGGAAGGCGCGATCTTCGTGATCGCGATGGTCCTTTACCCCTATGTCTACCTGACCGCGCGGGCGACCTTCCTGCAGCAGTCGGTCTGCGTGCTCGAGGTGGCGCGCACGCTCGGCCGCTCCGGCGTCGGCACCTTCTGGCAGGTCGGCCTGCCGATGGCGCGGCCGGCGGTCGTGATCGGCGTGGCGCTCGCGCTTATGGAGTGCCTCAACGACATCGGCGCCGTGCAGTATCTCGGCGTACAGACGCTGACGGCCACGATCTACGCGACATGGCTGGAGCGCTCCAACCTGGGCGCCGCGGCGCAGATCTCGCTGGTTATGATCCTGATCGTGATGTTCCTGCTCTGGGCGGAGCGCGCGGCGCGGCGGCAGCGCTATTTCCATCACACCACTGGCAAATATCGCGCCCTGCCCGAGGCGCGCTTGAGCGGCTGGAAAGGCTTGGCGGCAACGGTGGCCTGCGCCCTGCCCGTGCTGTTCGGTTTCGGCCTGCCGATGGTGGCGCTGGTGCAAGATACCCTCATCCATCTCGACCAGACGATGACACCCGCGTTCTGGGACGCAGCGCAACACAGCCTGATGCTGGCCGTCGGTGCCGCGGCCCTGAGCGTGACGCTGGTGGTGCTCATCATGTTCGGAATGCGCCTGGCGCCAAACCGGAGCCTGACGGTCGCCGCGCGGCTGGCCGGAGTTGGCTATGCGATGCCGGGCACGGTGATCGCCATCGGTCTGCTGATCCCGCTGGCTGCGTTCGATAACAGTGTTGACGCCTTCATGCGGGATAGCTTCGGCATCTCGACGGGGTTGATCCTGACCGGAAGTCTGGCGGCGCTGGTCTTGGCGCACACCGTACGCTTCCTGGCAGTGGCCCTCGGGGCGGTGGAGTCAGGCTTCCACACCATTTCGCCGAATATCGACGCCGCGGCCCGCGCGCTCGGCGCGAAACCCGCCCGGATGCTGATGAGCGTGCATCTGGGGATGCTGCGCCCGGCGATCGGCGCTGCCGCACTGCTCGTCTTTGTCGACAGCATGAAGGAGCTGCCCGCCACGCTGCTCCTGCGTCCGTTCAACTTCGACACGCTGTCGACGCACGTCTACACCTACGCCTCGCTGGCAATGTTCTCGGAGGCCGCGCCCGCGGCGCTGATGATCGTGCTCATCGGGCTTTTACCCGTCCTCTTCCTCCACCGTGCAATCACCGGAGGCCGGCCGGGCCATCGCCGGACGGTCGAGGCCGAAGCCGGCGCCCCGGCCATGGAAGGCGCTGCGCCGGTCACAGTCACACCGAAACCCGGCGAATAATGCATATTTTTGGTTGCACGGCCGCCTCCGACGCTCTTTAGATCGGGAAACGTGGACTTCACCTTTCTGTGACCATCCTGTGCGAAGGGCACGCCCCTTGAGAAGACGGCGCGCGGGCGCGACGGGAGCACGCATGGGACAGCACGGCTTCGGCCTGGAACGCTTCGGGCTCGTGACGCTGGCGCGTCCGCGAGTGACCGCTCTTGCCCTCGTCCTGGTGACTGCCTTCTGCGCGCTCGGCGTCTGGCGTATCGAAGCCACCGGTGTCCTCAGCGACTTCTTCCGCGGCGACAACAAGGACTACCGGCTCTACCAGCAGATGAGCGAGCGCTTCCCCACGAGCGAATTCGACGTTTTCGTCATCGTGGAGGGGCAGGACCTGATCACGCCGGACCGGCTGGAAGACCTGCGGATGCTGCACCTCGAGCTGCAGTTCGTCGAGGCGGTCAACGGTGTTCTGTCGATCTTCTCCATGCGCCAGGCGCCTGACGCAGAGGGCTATCCGCCGCCGATGTTCCCGGCAAACATGCCGCGGGGGGAGGCATTCGACGCCCTACAGGAGAAGGTCACCACGCATCCGCTGCTCGATGGCAAGCTGCTGACCACCCCGGACAATCAGGCGCCGCTGACAATTCTCATCGTCTCGCTCGATAAAGCGGCCGTCGCCGGGGACGGGCTCAATGCGGCCGTCAACGAGATCAAGACGCTCGCCAACGAAAGCCTGAGCGGGACCGGTCTCCAGGTCACGATGGCGGGCGTTCCGGTCATGCAGGCCGACTTGCGCTCGGCGATCGAATCCGACCGGCTGCTGTTCAATTCCGGCGGCGTACTGCTGGGAATGCTGATCGCAATCCTGTTTTTCCAGCGCGCGACGCTGATCCTGATCGCCACACTGTGTCCGATCATCGCCTCGGTCGTCACCTTAGGCATCATCGGCCACCTACAGATCGACCTCGACAGTCTCATAAACACGATCCCGCCGCTGGTCATGGTGATCGCGTTTTCGGACGCGATGCACATGATCTTTTCAGTCCGAAGACGGTTGGACAACGGCGACAGCAAATACGGCGCGATCCGCCACGCCGTGCTGACAGTGGGGCCCGCCTGCGCGCTGACCTCAATCACCACCGCGGTGGCGATGCTCAGCCTGACTTATGCGGACTCTGCGGTCATCCAGACCTTCGGCGTTTCGGCCGCGATGGGGACTTTGTCGGCCTTCTTCGTCGTTATGGCGGTTGTGCCGTCGCTCAGCTATCTGCTGATCGGCAACGAGGAACGCTTCCGCCAGACAGATGTGAGCCGGCTCGGCATGATGCACCGCGTCGACCGCTTCTGCCTCTGGCTGTCACGGCGGGTCGAGCCGCACCACGTGAAGCTCACGGCCATGGCCAGCGTCCTCCTGGTCGCGCTTCTGGCCACACACCTGCAGCTCGAGCCGCGCTACCGCCTCAGCGACCAGATCCCGCAGGACAAGGAAGCGATGGCCGGCGCCGAGCGGCTCGACCAGAAGCTGACGGGGGCGCAACCCGTCCACATCATGGTGCGCTGGGAGAATGGCAAGCGGCTGTTCGACAACGAGGTGCTCGGTGCCATCGCCGCGGCGCACCGCGTGATGGAAAACGGATCAAGGGTCGGCAATGTCTGGTCGCTGGATACCTTGAATCGATGGCTCGTGCGCAGCGGCGAGGACGCCCGCCAGTATCTCCGGCCCTATATCGAGATGCTGCCCGAGCATCTCACCAGCCGCTTCATCAATCCGGAGCAGAACGCCGCCCTGGTCACGGGGCGGATCGTCAATCTCGACGCGTCCGACACGCTTCCGATCGTCCGCGCGCTCGATGAAGACCTGGACACGCTGCGCCAGTCCTTCCCGCGAGTGAGTTTCGAGGTCACCGGTCTGCCCGTCGTCGCCGCGCTTCAGTCCGACAACATGATCCGCCAGCTGAACGACGGTCTTCTCATCGCCATCGTGTTGGTTGTCATCATGATCGGGCTGGCCTTCCGGTCAATGTCCATCGCGGCCATCAGCATTGCGCCAAACCTTTTTCCTCTGGTTGCAACCGGAGCCGTGTTATATGCGTTTGGCGGAGGACTGGAATACTCGAGCGTAATCGCCTTCACGGTCGCTTTCGGCCTTGCGGTCGACGACACTATCCATTTTCTCAACCGGCTGGCCGTGGAGGAGAGCCGCACCAATTCGGCGGAGAAGGCGGTGCGCCAGACGCTGTTCGTCGTCGGGCCGGTTCTGGTGCTCACGACGATCGTTCTGGTCCTGGGCCTGGCCGTTACCGTGTTCTCGGCCGTGCCGCCGACGCAGCTATTCGGCCGCCTGGCCATGACGATGCTGGTGGCCGCGCTGATAGCGGACCTTTTGTTCCTGCCGGCGATCATTTTGACGCTGCGCAAGTTGAGACCTGTTGGGAGGCGTGTTGAGGATGATGACGTGGTTCCGCTCTAGCGCGCTGGGCGTGTTTGTGGCGGCTGTTTCCGTGGTTTTCGTGGGCGTGCCCGCCGCTCAGGCCGCCTGTACCTCGGAAGGCGCACAGCTCATTGACCGGCTGGACGGCCAGTGGCGTGGCACCGGCACCGTCACCCCGATCGGCGGGCAGCCCGAGCGCATTCTCTGCCGCATCAGCTACGCCAAGACACGGGGGGGCCAGGGCCTTCGCCAAGTCATCAACTGCGCCGGCACCGACTATCGCATCCAGGCGAGCGCCAATGTCCGCTGCAACGGCAACACCATCAGCGGTTTGTGGACGGAAAACATCGCAAACAACACCGGGCGCATCAACGGACGGCTGGAAGGTCAGCGCCTGCGCGCCTCGTTCAAGGGGCCGAATTTTGAAGGGCGGCTTTCGGTCAACTTCGCCAGCCGCGGCCGCCACACCGTGACGATCTCCCAGTTCGACCCCGCCAAGGGCCGGCACGTGCCGGTTGCGCAGATTTCGCTGCGGAAATAGCGCCGCCGCGCGCAGAATGTCGAAACGCCGCGGGGATAGGCCACCGCGGCGTTTCCTTTTGTGCGTGAGTGTTGGTGATTGCCATCGGGCGCGCGCCCGACATCGCTAGATCATGCCAATCAGAACCGCTGCGACGAAGCCGAACGCGGCCACGATGGCGACAAGCCGCAATTGATTGGCGATAGTCATGCAACCCTCCTCGCTGGTTGTCGATGTTGCATGGGTCGCGAGTTGTTCCAGCGACAGAAAGCTATACCCTAAGAGAAAAATTCCATCTCTTTCCAGTTAAACGTGTGCTGCGCTGCAACATAGCCGCGCACTGCAGCATTCTTCTGTGATTTGACCAAGCAGAACCTCGCCAAAGGCCAGACATAGCTTGCGATTCCGAGGCCTGTGCCATAGCCTGCTAACGCCCGTTAAACGCTACGGGACGTGACACGCTGCACAGCGGAAAGGAGATGTTCTTCCGCCCGGCATGTCGCGCGGCAACGCTTTGGGAGGACTGTTGATGAGTTTTGCGAGACGGTTGAAACATGCTGCGGGCGCGCTCGCGCTCGGCGGCGCGATTGTGTCCGGCGCAGCCATGGATCATGCGGCCGCCGACCCGATCCGCTGGAAAATGCCTATTGCCTTCGCGTCCAAGCTGCCAGGGCTCGGCTCGCCCTCACAGTATGTCGCCAAACAGCTCGACGCGGCGAGCGGCGGTGACGTTCAGGTCCGCGTGTTCGAACCCGGCAAGCTGGTTCCGCCGTTCGACATCCTGCAGGCCGTGTCCGACGGCAAGGTCGCTGCGGGCTACACCTGGATCGGTTATGACCAGGGCAAGGTGCCAGCCGTGCCGCTGTTTGCCGCCGTGCCGTTCGGCCTGAAGCCATGGGCGTTCGCCTCCTGGTATTATTGGGGCGGCGGCCATGACATGCTGCAGGAAGTTTACGCCAACAAAGGCTTCAACGTATATGCCCGCCTGTGCGGCGTCATCGGCCCGGAGACGGCTGGCTGGTATTCCGAGCCGATCACCAGCCTGGAAGACTACAAGGGCATGAAGATCCGCTTCGCGGGCCTTGGCGGCAAGGTTCTGGAGAAGCTGGGGGCGTCCGTGACCATGATGCCCGGCGGCGAGCTCTATCAGGCGCTTCAGACCGGCACGATCGACGCGACCGAGTTCTCCATGCCGGCGATCGACCAGATCCTGGGCTTCAACGACGTCGTGAAGTACAACTTGTTCCCTGGCTGGCACCAGCCGTTCACGGCGCAGTACATGCTCATCAACAAGGATGAGTGGAATGCCGCGACGGATCAACAGAAAGCCCTGATCGAGACGACCTGCACGGCCGCCACGATGATGGGGCTCACGGAAGGTGAGTACAAGAACGGCACGGTGCTGCAGAACTTCCAGGAGAAAGGCGTTCAGGCCGATCAGATCCCGCGCGACATTCTCGTGAAACTGCAGGAGGTCACGCGCGAGGTGTTGCAGGAGGAGGCCGAAAAGGACGCCGACTTCAAGCGCGTTTACGAATCCCAGCGCGAATTCCAGGAAGCCTACAAGGTCTGGGACAAGCGGGCCTATCTGCCGGCTGATCTGGGCGAAGAACAATAAGCGGCAACGCCGCCTGACTCTCAGCGGCGGCGGACAAGGAGGTCGTGATGTCTGAACAGCAGGATCCGTCCACTCCGCCGCCGCACGGTGGGGTCCCGGCCCACCACACGGAATTCCCGAGTAACCCGATATCCGGCGCGATCGACACCGTGATCGACCGCGTCGGATTTCTGTTCTCGTGGCTCTGGGTCGTGGTCGTCGGGGTGATCCTCTACGCCGTTATCGGCCGATACGCCTTTGGTCAGGGCTCGGTCATGCTCGAGGAGATCGAGTGGCATCTCGCCGGCGCGGCTTGGCTGATCGGGCTGTCTTACACGCTCGTCAGCGACGATCACGTCCGCGTCGACGTGCTGCATGAGCACTTCTCGCTGCGCACGCAGGCCTGGGTCGAGATGCTCGGACTCCTGCTCCTGCTCATTCCGTTCCTGATTATCGCTCAGGACAGCATGATCCCCTATTTCTGGAGCTCATTCCTGCAGGGCGAGGAGTCCCAGGCGCCCGCCGGTCTGCCCGCGCGCTGGGCGCTCAAGTTCTTCCTGCCGCTCGCCTTCGGATTGCTGCTGCTGGCGGCCCTTTCGCGGCTGCTGAAATGCACGACGCTGCTGTTCGGCTGGCCGCGGCCAAGACGACAAGACAACACACGCTGACGAGACGACGAAAAGTATCGCCTTGAGGGAGGAACCCAGCGGTGGGGTTGGAGGAATATTTCGTCATCGGCATGTTCGCCACCTTCGGCGTGCTGCTGTTCACCGGCTTTCCCGTGGCCTGGGTTCTGGCAGGAACCTCCGTCATCTGGACGGCGGTTGGCCTGATCGCGGTTGACTACTTCGGCGCTGATCTCTGGTTCGACTACGGTAGCTCGCTGGGCCTGCTGGCCGAGCGCATCTGGTCCCTGGTCGACAACATCACGCTGGTGGCCCTGCCCATGTTCATCTTCATGGGAATCATGCTTGACCAGTCAGGCGTGGCCGAGAGGCTGATGACCAACATGGTCAAGCTGTTCGGCGCGGTGCGCGGCGGCTTCGCGGTCACGGTGATCGTGATCGGGGTGCTGCTGGCCGCGACCACGGGCATCATCGGCGCGTCGGTGGTGCTGCTCGGTATGCTGTCGCTGCCGGTGATGATGAAGCACAATTATTCCAAGGCGCTCGCGGTCGGCACGTCCTGCGCGACCGGAACCTTGGGCATATTAATCCCGCCGTCGATCATGCTGGTGCTGATGGCCGACCGGCTGGCGACGCCGGATGCTTCAGTGGGCGACCTGTTCCTCGGCGCGCTGTTCCCGGGCCTGATGCTCGGCGCGATGTATGTCGCCTATGTCCTTGGGCTGGCCTTCCTCAGCCCACGTAGCGCGCCGCTACCCGAGGATCTGCCCAAGATCACGCCAGAGGTCATCTGGAACGTGATCAAGGCGGTGGTGCCGACCGCGGCGCTGATCCTCGCCGTGCTCGGCTCGATTTTCTTTGGTTTCGCTACGCCGACCGAAGCCTCGGGCGTTGGCGCGGCCGGCGCCATGCTACTTGCCGCCATGAACCGGCGGCTGACCTTCAAGGTGCTCAAGGATTCCCTCAAGCAGACGACGCGCACAACCGCGTTCATCTTCGCGATCTTTGTCGGCGCGACGGCGTTTGCCGTGGTGCTGCGCGGGCTGGGGGGCGACCGTGTGATCGAGGATGCCCTGCTTGGCCTGCCGCTGGAACCTACAGGCATCCTGATGGTGATCCTGCTCGTGGTGTTCCTGCTCGGCTTCTTCCTCGACTGGGTGGAGATCACACTGATCATCCTGCCGCTCGTCGCGCCGGTGGTGCAGAGCCTGGGCTTCGACCTTGTGTGGTTCACGATCCTGTTCGCGGTCTGCCTGCAGACCTCGTTCCTGACGCCGCCGGTGGGCTTCGCGCTGTTCTACATCAAGGGGGTGGCGCCGCCGGAGATCAAGGTGACGGACATCTACAAGGGCGTGGTGCCCTTCATCATCCTTCAGTTGATCGGGCTTGCGCTCGTGTTCTCGTTCCCGGGCATCGTGACTTGGCTGCCGAGCGTCAGCTTCCAGTAAAGGGCGACGTTCCGCGACCGCCGGCTCAGGCGGAGCGTTTCGTTTCGTCCTGCCCGCCCTGGCCGAAGCGCTGCTCGATATAGTCGGCAACCATCGCCTTGAAGTCGTCGGCGATGTTCGGCCCGCGCAGCGTGGCGACCTTCTTGCCGTCGACGAAAACCGGCGCGGCGGGGCTTTCTCCGGTGCCCGGCAGGCTGATGCCGATATCAGCATGCTTCGACTCCCCGGGACCGTTCACGATGCACCCCATGACCGCGACGTTGAGCGTCTCCACGCCCGGATACCGCTCGCGCCACTCCGGCATCGACGCATTCAGATGGTCCTGAATGTCGCGCGCCAGCTCCTGGAACAGCGTGCTGGTCGTCCGCCCGCAGCCCGGACACGCCGCCACCACTGGCACGAAGGTGCGCAGGCCCATGACCTGAAGGATCTGCTGCGCCACCTCGACCTCGCGCGTGCGCGCCTCCCCCGGCGCGGGTGTCAGCGAGACGCGGATGGTGTCGCCGATGCCCTGCTGAAGCAGAACGCCGATCCCCGCTGTCGAAGCCACGATGCCTTTCGACCCCATGCCGGCCTCGGTCAGGCCCAGATGCAGCGCGTAATTGCTGCGCTCGGCCAGCATCGTATAGACGGCGACCAGGTCCTGCACCTGGCTGACCTTGGCGGACAGCACGATCTTGTCCGCCCCCATTCCCAGGTCCTGGGCACGCTCGGCCGAGAGCAGACCAGACTGCACCATCGCCTCGTGGAGCACGCCCTGCGCCGACAGCGGCTCCTCGGCCTCTGCGTTCTCGTCCATCAGCCGGGTTAGAAGCTCCTGATCAAGGCTGCCCCAGTTCACGCCGATGCGCACCGGCTTGTCGTAGCGCAGCGCCATTTCGATGATCTGGGAAAACTGCTTGTCGCGCTTGTCCTTGAAGCCGACATTGCCCGGGTTGATGCGGTACTTGTCCAGTGCCTCGGCGCAAGCTGGATGATCGGCGAGCAGCTTGTGGCCGATGTAGTGAAAGTCGCCAACGAGTGGCACGTTTACGCCGCGCGCCGCCAGGCGGTCGCGGATATGCGGCACCGCCGCCGCCGCCTCGTCCCGGTCGACCGTGATGCGCACCACTTCGGACCCGGCCCGCGCCAGTTCGGCAACCTGATCAACCGTACTCTGCACATCAGCGGTGTCGGTGTTCGTCATGGATTGCACGACGATCGGCGCGCCGCCGCCCACCGTCACGCCGCCGACATTGACGGGGACAGTCTGGTGCCTCGGTGCCGGTCCATAAGCCATAGGTCGACCCTCGAATAAGCTGGAAAAAAACCCTCACTCCCGCATGGACAATAGGCGTCCGGCCGGCCATTCGCAACGCGTTTCGGACCGGAATCGCCGCGGTCCCGGTCAACTTGAAACCTTTGCTGTTACGCCCATATCTCGAAGTGAAGCCGGTGCCATAATGGACCGGCAGAACGTGCGCAAATAGCGGCGTTCTTGCGACCGAAGCGCATGGTCGCTGACGACTCAGAGGGCTTTCATATGTCGCGTATGTCGGTGTTCGGCAGCGCGCTGTACCTGGGGTTCGATGAACTGGATCAGGTCATCAGCCGTCAGCCGAAAGGGGGGAGCGAAGGATACCCGCCTTACAACGTCGAACACAGAAAGGACGGCGAAAGCGGCGACGACTTCATCCGCATCACGCTCGCCGTTGCCGGGTTCACGCCCGAGCAGCTCGACATCACGCTGCAGGGCAACCGGCTTACTGTTGCGGGCGCGCAGACCGAAGAGTCTGACAAGACGTTCCTGCACAGGGGCATTGCCGCGCGGCAGTTTCGCCGCCATTTCGTCCTTGCAGCGGGGATCGAGGTTCGGCGCGCCGTCCTGCAGAACGGGCTGCTGTCGATCGAACTGGTCCGACCGAACGTGGAAACCACGGCGCAAAGCATCCCGATCGAGACGCCAGGACAGGCGCGATGACGGTGTCGCGCAAAGCGTTGCCCAAACGCACCGCCAACGCGACGGAATCCGGCTATACTCGGACAACCCGGGAATAGCCGAGGGGCCCTGGGCGGCACAGGCCGCCGCCAAGAGGGACCATGCGCTCCGGCTATGAAGGAGGATAATTGCTATGGCGAACCATCTGAAGGAAAGCGAAACGCGTGACCGGGCCATGAGCGCCCAGGAATTCGCAGTCCTCGGCGGTGGTGAGATCGCCTACATCAAGGCGGTCAAGGCCAAGGAGATGAAGAAGCTGTTTCCGCAGCTTGAGGACGTGCCGGAAGGCGTCGACCTTTACGCCGTCCATGCAGCGGACGGCACGCCGATCGCGCTGTCCGATAGCCATCCCGGCGCCGTGGCGAACGCCAAGGAGCAGGAACTGCGGGTCGTGAGCCTACATTAGTGCCGCGGGCGGAGCATCGCGCTCCGCTTCGCCGCCAAACCCGGCCGGTCTGGGCGCCTCGCGCCCGACATGGCCTTTGTTTTCAACGCCCTGTAGACGCAAAGACTGACAGCGGGGGAGCCAGACAGCGGTGATCGTTGCAGTCCTCGCGCTGATCCTTCTGCTGGCGCTGGCCACGCTGCCTCAGCTATGGGTTCGCGCGGTCATGTCGCGGCATAGTGGCGACCGGCCCGACTTCCCCGGCACCGGCGGGCAGTTCGCGCGGCATCTTCTCGATCAGATGAACCTTCGCGAGGTTCGCGTCGAGGAGACCGATATCGGGGATCACTACGACCCCGAGGCCAAGGTCGTCCGACTGACCCCGAACAATTTCGCGGGCCGCTCGCTGACGGCGGTGACGGTGGCCGCGCACGAGGTCGGCCACGCCATGCAGGACGCCACCAACTATCCGCCGCTGGTGGCGCGCACGCGGCTTGCGAAGACGGGCGCGGTCGTTGAGCGCGTCGGCGCTTTCGTGATGGTCGCCGCGCCGATCATGGCCGTCGTCATCAAGCATCCGGCCGGCATGCTCTTCCAGATGGCCGCGGGGCTGGCGCTGCTCGCCTACACTGTCCTGATCCACGTAACAACGCTGCCGGTTGAGTTTGACGCCAGCTTCAAGCGGGCGCTGCCCGTCCTGCGCGCCGGCCAGTATATTCCCGAACGTGACATGCCTGCCGCGCGCGGCATTCTCCGCGCCGCCGCGCTGACCTACGTGGCCGGCGCTCTCGTCAGCTTGATCAATATCGCTCGGTGGATGCGCGTGCTGCGGTTCTGAGCATCAGATCGCGCGCGGGGCCAGCCGCGGGTCATCGCCGCCCTTGATCAGCCGCCGGCGCAGATAGCCCGACAGCGAATCCATCGCGATAACGAGCAGGATCGTCAGCACGATCAGGTAGGCCACGTTCTCCCAGTCGCGCTGTGTGTTCATCGTCTCCACGAGCAAAAGGCCGATGCCACCCGCGCCGAGCGCGCCAATCACCGTGGCCGAGCGCGTGTTCGATTCCAGGAAATAGATCGTCTGCGACAGGAATACCGGCAGGATCTGCGGGATAATACCAAAGCGGTAGCGCTGGAGCGAATTGGCGCCGGTCGCGCGGACACCCTCGATCTGGTTTTTCTCGACATTCTCCAGCGCCTCCGAAAACAGTTTGCCGAGCGAGCCGGTGTCGGTAAAGGCGATCGCCAGCGCGCCGGTCAGCGGGCCGAGGCCGAAGGCGCGGATGAAGATCAGCGACCAGATCAGCATGTCGATCCCGCGCAGAAAATCGAACAGGCGGCGCACGAAGAACCGCAGCACCCGCGAGGGCGAAAAATTCGCCGCCGCCAGCATCGACAGCATCAGCGCCATGAGCGCGGCGGTCAGCGTGCCCAGCACGGCCATCAGCAACGTCTCCCAAAGCGCGATGAAGACGCGCCGATGCTGCCAGTCCGGGTTCTCCCAGAACGTCTGGAAGATGTATTGCCAGTTCGGCATCTCCGGGTTCAGCCGTTCGCCGCTCATCGCCAGCGACGCCAGCTCGCCCCAGGAATAGGCGTTCAACTCCGATCGGAACGGGAACCAGAAATTCTCCCAGCCGAAGAAATAGCGGTGCACCTCGATCTTCGAGCGCGTGATCTGCACGCGCCGGTCGATCGTCGGGCGCAAATCCACCTTGTAATCCGCAACCTTCGCCCAGTCCGGCAGCGGCCCGGGCGGCAGTTCCGCCGTGACGCCGTCTTCGGTCGCTCTGGCGGTGATCTCGCCATAACCGGGCGCGAACAGCGACACCTGCGGCCCCTCGATTTCGGCGCGATAGCCTTCCCCCAGGTCGATCCCGGCTCGGTCATCGCCCAGCACGACCCATTCCGGCGGCTCGCTATAGGTCGCCGTCCGCTCGCCCTCAACGGCGATCTCCAGCTCTCCGGTGCGGCTGCTGCGGAGCACATGAACCTTGTGCATGACCGCATCCGTGCCCAGCAGCACAGCGTTGCGCGGGCGCACCTCCTCGATCAGCTCGGAAATCTCGAACGCGTCCCAAGCATAAACGAAGTAGGCGAAGACGGCCGCGAGCGTCCCGAGGATCAACCATTTTCGCCGGTTGACCTGATTGCCGACACGCTTTCGCAGCTGCTCGTCCGCGCCTGCCGTGTCCGTCGTGACCGACATCGCCTCTCCTAATCCGTTCCGATCGGGCGCGTCAGCCGCAGCCGCAGGAAGGAGGAAAGCTGATCCACCGCCATGATGGTCAGGAACAACAGCAGGAAGATTGCCGCGGTCTCATCACCGGCGCCTCGGCCCCATCCGATGGTGCGGCGCAGCTCCACGCCGATGCCGCCCGCGCCGACGTAGCCGAGAATGGCCGAGGCGCGCACGTTGATCTCCAGGCGCAGCAGCAGATAGCTCAGATAGTTCGGCAGCACCTGCGGCAGCGCGCCAAAACGCATCCGCTCAACCCAGTTCGCGCCGACCGAGCGCAGCCCTTCGATCGGCTTCTGGTCGATGTTCTCGTTAACCTCGGAGAACAGCTTGCCCAGCGCGCCGGCGGTGTGAAACGCCACCGCGATCATCGCCGGGACCGGCCCGCCGCCAAGAACGTAAATGAGGAACAGCGCGATGATCAGTTCCGGGAAGGCGCGCATGATGTCCATCAGGCGCCTCGTGATCGGGATCAGGGGCGGCCAGACATCCAGCATCCGGGTGCTGGCGAAGGCGAGCACCACGGCGAGCGCCCCGCCGATCAGCGTGGAGACCAGCGCGATATTGATCGTCTCGATCAGCGCCGGCACAAATTCGAGGACGATGGCAAAAAAGCCCCAGCCCGCCTCGATGGCCTTGCTGACGATAGCACCGGGGTAGTCGAAAAATTTCTGAAGACCCAGCCAGAAACTGCCGGAGTTGAGGCTTTCGGCTTCCGCATAGCCGGCGACCAGGATCAGGACAATGATGAGGACCAGCAGCCCGGAATAAAGCCGGCGCTGGCGTTCAAGCGCAATGATCTGGGTTTCGAGCGCGGCGACCGACATGGGCGGGATCCTCAATAAAAGCGGCTCCGGGGCGCGGGCGCGCCGCCGGAACCTTGTCCCAAAGAGCCGGATTACTCGCCGATGGTGCGCCTGCGCGCCTCGACGATCGAGGTGTAGGCGCTGTGATCAATGGGAGCCATGCCCTTGATCTCGCCGGCCATCACGCCGTAGGCGCATTCCGGGTCCATCGATTCGAGCGACGCCATGAGGGCCACCACATCGAGCTTCACCCGGCTCGGCAGGTCTTTCCGCACGACAATCGGCCCCTCCGGAATGACCTCGGACTTCCACACCTGCACCAGTTCGGTCATGTCGACCAGGCCGGCATCGACCGCTTTGCGGAACGCGCCGGAATTGTAGCCGTCTTCCCAGTTGCCGAGGCCGTCAGCCCAGGAAATGCTGACGTCGATGTCACCGTTGTACACGCCGATGATCGACTGCTCGTGACCGCCGGAGAACGACACATCGCCGAAGAATTCCTCAACCGGCATGCCGAGCGCTTCCGGCATCTCGATCGACGGAATCAGGTAGCCCGAGGTGGAGTTCGGGTCGCCAAACGCGAAATCCGCGCCCTTGGCGTCTTCCAGCGTTTCGATGCCGGAATCGCGGCGGGCAAAGCCGAAGGAATGATAGCCGTAGCTGCCGTCGGTGTTGATCTTCACCAGCACGGGCTCAACCGCGTCCGGGTCTTCCAGGTAGACCTTCGCGTATCCGGAAGCGCCCAGCCAGGCCATGTCCAGGTTGCCGCCCAGCAGCCCCTCGATCACGCCGTTGTAGTCGGCCGGGGCGAACAGCTTGGTCGGAACGCCAAGGAGATCTTCAACCTTCTCGCGCAGGCACTCGTTCGAGCGCAGGCGATCCTGAGCGTTCTCACCGCCCAGCAGACCGATGCGGAACTCCTCGATCTGCTTGTCCTGGGCCTGAGCCGCGCCGGCGAAGGCGGCCACAGCAACCGCGCCCGCAAGCACCAGTTTCGTAAACTTCATCATCGTCTCCCGTGATATTCACCAACTTCACGCACATAACCGCGCCCGTGCGGGGCCACGGTCATCCTGCTGCCGCCGAGGCTCTTTCTTCCGTCTCCCCCGTGGCGGTCATCTCCAAGCTCGTCGAGGTCGCCGCCTCGTTCAGGTCTTCGTCCGCGCCGTAGATCTCGCGCACCGTGCCTTGTGTGAGCTGATCGGCCGTGCCATCGAACACGATCTCGCCCTCGCGCATCCCGATGATGCGGTCGCAATAGGTGCGCGCGGTATCGAGCGTGTGCAGGTTGCAGATGACGGTCTTGCCGTCGCGCTCATGGATCTCGCGCAGCGCCTTCATCACGATCTCGGCGTTCAGCGGGTCAAGCGAGGCGATGGGCTCGTCCGCCAGCACGAGCATCGGCTCCTGCATGAGCGCGCGGGCGATGGCGACGCGCTGCTGCTGCCCGCCCGATAGCGCTTCGGCGCGTTTCATGGCCTGATCGGCGATCCCGAGCCGTTCCAGCGCAGCCAGACCGTCGGCGATGTCCTGCTGGCCGAAGATGTTGAACAGGCTGCGCACTGTGCCGTGACCGTTCAGCCGGCCGAGCATCACGTTGGTAATGACGTCAAGCCGCGGAACGAGATTGAACTGCTGGAAGATCATGGCGCAGTCACGCTGCCAGCGGCGCAGCGCGCGGCCGCGCAGCGCCAGCACATTGCGACCGTCGATAAAAACTTCGCCGGCGGTGGCCGGTGTCAGATGATTGATGATCCGTAGAAACGTGGATTTGCCGGCGCCGGAGCGTCCGATGACGCCCACCATCATCGGCCGGTCTATCGTGAAGGAAACGTCCTTCACCGCGACGACTTGGCCGAACTCTTTGCGAACATTACGAAATTCGATCAAGACGGACCCTCGTCACTTGCCTTTCGCGCCCTATCAAACACAGGCGTGTTAGAGGTTTATGACAAACGGCTTCCGACAACGGCCGTCGATCGAATTGCTTTGTCCAATAATTTTGGCGCGGGTTATTGCATTTTTGGATGCCATCTGTATGAAGGCGTCAGGGAGAAGCGAACGGACCGAAAATGGCCGACACCGCAGACAAAGCCGCGCCGGTGCGCGTGAAGCTGTCGTTGAATGAACTGGAGGCGTTCGTCGCCGTGGTCGAACAGGGCAGCTTTTCGCGCGCGGCCCTCTGGCTGGGCCTGAGCCAACCAACCGTCTCGCAGCGTGTGCAGATGCTGGAAGCAAGCTGTGGCCTGCGGCTGCTGGACCGCGCGCACGGCGTTCGGCTGACCGCGTCGGGACGCGAGATCTACAACAAGGCCCGCGCCGTCCTGGCCGGGGCGCGCGACATCGAGGCGACGGCGCAGGAGCTTGGGGCGCTGGCCCGTGGACGCCTGAAGGTGGGCTTTTCAACGCCATCGGTGGCAATGCGGGTGCTGGCCCAGCTAAAGAGCGCGCACAAGGCCGTCGAGATCAGCACGCGGCAGGGTAATACCGTGGAACTGCTGCAGATGATCGCCGCCTGCGAGATCGATGTGGGCGTGATGACGCTGCTGGACGTGCCCGAGGGCGTCCGCGCGGAACTGATCGCACCGCAACGCCCGTTGCTCTGCGTAGCCGCAGACTCGCCGTTGGCCCGTCGCCGCACGGTCACGCTGGCTGAGCTGGCAGATCAGACGCTCATCCTGCGCGAAGACGGATCGCTGACTCGGCAGGTGGTCGAGACGGCGTGCCGGGATGCGGGGCTGACCTTGCGCGCGCCTCTGGTCATGCCCACGCGAGAGGCCGTGAAGGAAGCCGCCGCGGCGGGGCTGGGCGTTGGCGTCGTGCTCTCCGGGGAGATGGGCAGCGACACGCGGCTTGCCGCGCTGGAGATCACCGACTGTACCAGCGCCGGAGGAGTCTATGCCGTCGGCCTCAGCGAGACCGAGGGACTGCCCCTCATCGACGCATTCTTCGACGCCTGTGCGCAGGCCGATCTCGACAATGCCGAACCGACGCTTTCATCAACATAGAAGGAGGCCCAGACATGACGGATGCCAGCATCGCCACCGCGCCGGACGCCCCGCTCGGTAGCGTCCTGACCGAGATGGTCGAGAAGCACGGCAACGACCTCTATGGCGGCGAGCCGGTCACACAGCTCCAGCACGCGCTGCAATGCGCGCAACTCGCCGAGGACGAAGGCGCTTCGCCCGCGCTCATCACGGCCGCGCTGCTGCACGATGTGGGGCATCTGCTCGAGGACGACTTCGAGGACGCGCCGGCGCATGACGAGGACCGCCGCCACGAGGAGTTGGGCGATGCGTTCCTGTCCAAGTGGTTCGGCCCGAGCGTCACCGAGCCGGTCCGCCTGCATGTCGCCGCGAAGCGCTATCTTTGCGCCGTTGAACCGGGCTACTACGACACGCTCTCGCCGATGTCCCAGCATTCGCTGATGCTGCAGGGCGGCCCGATGAGCGACGCGGAAGTCGCCGAGTTCGAGGCCAACCCCCACGCCCAGGACGCCGTGCGCCTGCGCCGCTGGGATGATCGCGGCAAGGACCCGAACCGAAAGACCGCGACGCTGGGCTATTTCCTGAGCTATGCGATCCGCTGCGTGCGCATGAACGGCCCCGACCGGAGCAATGCCTGAGCAGGAAGCAACCGCCGCGCGCCAGGCCCTGATGCGCATCTGCGCCCAAGCGAGCGAGGCCGAGTTGGAGCAAGCGCTCGATGCGCTTGCCCCGTTGCCGGAGGCAGAAGACATCCGCGCGCCGGAGCAGGGGCTGGTCATGCTGAGGGGCCGAATCGGCGGGGACGGCGCACCGTTCAATCTCGGCGAGGCGACGGTGACCCGCGCAACGGTGCGGGTTGCCGAGACGCTGGGTCACGC
Organism: Dichotomicrobium thermohalophilum; assembly: GCF_003550175.1. Taxonomy (NCBI): domain Bacteria; kingdom Pseudomonadati; phylum Pseudomonadota; class Alphaproteobacteria; order Hyphomicrobiales; family Hyphomicrobiaceae; genus Dichotomicrobium; species Dichotomicrobium thermohalophilum. Next base: position 727,869 of record NZ_QXDF01000001.1, on the reverse strand, counting down.
TTATTTGCTTGGCCGTTGCGAGAAAAAGGCAAGGCTCGCCGCGATCGTCGATGCGCTTGGACAGGATGCGCAATGGCGGGCCCGGCTCGAAGACGCGCTTGTAACCCCGGTGACAACGCGGCGTATCGCCGAACAGCAGGCCCAGGCCGCGGAAACAGCCAAGACGCGCGTCAACTTCTTCACGCTTGTCCGCGGAGAGGATGACACATGAACATGGTCTTTCGCGCCTTCACGGATCCGGCGCACGAGAGCCAGCAGGCGTTTCGCGCCGTGATGAGCGCAATGGCGCAACCTGGTCAGATTGTCGACGTCGATGTCGGATTCGCCCCGCCCGCCCCGCTCAATGCGGCAGCCGCCGCGGTGCTGCTGACACTGGCCGACTACGAAACGAAGGTCTGGAGCGATACAGGCGTCGATGTCACGGCCGCACAGTTCCTGCGCTTTCATACCGGCGCGCGGCTGATTGACGATCCGGCGCTGGCCGACTTTGCTGTCATCACTGATACGCATAACGCGCCCGCGCTTTCGACCTTCGCGCCGGGCACGCCGGATTATCCCGACCGTTCCGCGACGGCGATTATCCAGGTCAAAGAATTCCAGCACGAGTGGCGCCTGACCGGCCCGGGTATCGAGGGCGAAACGCGGTTCAGCGCCGGCCCGCTCCCGGAGGATTTCATCAAGCAGTGGCGCGACAACCATGCGCGCTTCCCGCAGGGTGTCGATATCATTTTTGCGGGCAACGGCCAGATCGCGGCCCTGCCCCGCAGCACGGAGATCGTGGAGACGGGCTGATGTATGTCGCGGCCAAAGGCGGCGAAGCGGCGATCGCGGCAGCGCACGAGTTGCTGGCGAAGACGCGGCGGGGCGATCCTGCGGTGCCGGAGATCACGGTCGCGCAAATCCGCGAGCAGCTCAGCCTGTCGGTCGACCGAGTCATGTGCGAGGCGTCGCTGTACGCCCCCGACCTCGCCGCGCTGGCGATCAAGCAGGCGCGCGGCGATCTCATCGAGGCGATCTTTCTCGCCCGCGCGTTCCGCACCACACTGCCGCGCTTTGGCTATTCCGAGCCGGTCGACACCGCCGACATGTCGATCCGGCGACGCATTTCAGCGACCTTCAAGGACTTGCCCGGCGGGCAGGTGCTCGGGCCAACCTTTGACTACACGCACCGGCTGCTCGACCCGTCGCTCATGGAGGGCGAGAGCCAGGCCGCCGCGACCAAGTCGGAGCCTGCACCGGAGCCGCCGGAGCCCGCGCCGCATGTCTGTTCACTGCTCGGCCGCCAGGGGCTGATCGAGCAGAACGAGCCGCCGAGCGGCGCGGAGGTGAACGACGTCACGCGTGGCGCGCTCGACTTCCCCGCCCCGCGCGATCTTCGGCTGCAGGCGCTCGCACGCGGCGACGAAGGTTTCCTGCTCGCGCTCGGCTACTCCACACAGCGCGGCTATGGGCGCACGCACCCGTTCGCCGGGGAAATCCGCATGGGCACGGTCGAAGCGTCCTTCGTGCCGGAAGAGCTTGGCTTCGAGGTACCGCTCGGCGAGGTCACGCTCACGGAGTGCGAGATGGTCAACCAGTTCGCCGGCTCTGCGGAAGCGCCGCCGCAATTCACGCGCGGCTACGGCCTGACCTTCGGGCACAGCGAGCGCAAGGCGATGTCGATGGCGATGGTCGACCGCGCCCTGCGCGCCGAGGAACTGGGCGAGCCGGTGACCGCCCCGGCGCAGGACGCCGAATTCGTGCTCAGCCACGCCGACAATGTCCAGGCGACGGGCTTCGTCGAGCATCTCAAGCTGCCGCATTACGTGGACTTCCAGGCCGAACTCGCGCTGGTGCGCCAGCTCCGCAAGGAGTGGGAAGAGCGGCGCGCGGAAGGCGAACAGCCGAGCAGCGAGGCCGCCGAATGAGCGCCCCGGCCTACAACTTCGCCTATCTCGACGAGCAGACCAAGCGCATGGTCCGGCGCGCGATCCTCAAGGCGATCGCAATCCCCGGCTACCAAGTGCCGTTCGCCAGCCGCGAGATGCCGATGCCCTATGGCTGGGGCACGGGCGGCGTGCAGGTCACGGCGTCGGTGATCGGGCCGGACGACACGCTCAAGGTGATCGACCAGGGCGCGGACGACACCACGAACGCCGTCTCGATCCGCAAGTTCTTCGAGCGCACCGCCGGCGTCGCAACGACCACCCGCACCGCCGACGCGACCATCATCCAGACGCGCCATCGCATCCCGGAAACGCCGCTGGCTGCTGGCCAGATCCTCGTCTATCAGGTGCCGATCCCCGAGCCGCTGCGTTTCCTGGAGCCGCGCGAGAGCGAGACGCGCCAGATGCACGCGCTGGAAGATTACGGCCTGATGCATGTCAAGCTCTACGAGGACATCGCGCGCCACGGCCACATCGCCACCACCTACGCCTATCCGGTGAAGATCGCCGGGCGCTACGTGATGGACCCATCGCCCATCCCGAAATTCGACAACCCGAAGATGGACAATTGCCCGGCGCTGCAGCTTTTCGGCGCGGGCCGCGAGCAGCGGATTTACGCGCTGCCGCCCTTCACGCGCGTGGAAAGCCTGGATTTCGAGGATCACCCGTTCGAGCGCACCCGCTTCGATCAGCCATGCGCGCTGTGCGGGGCGGAAGGCGTTTATCTCGACGAGGTCGTGACGGACGACAAGGGCGGGCGCATGTTCGTCTGCTCCGACACCGATTATTGCGAGGCGCGGCGCGGGGAGTAGACCGATGGATGAGACGCCGCTGCTGCGGGCCGAGGGGCTGACGCGCTACTACGGCGCGCGGCTCGGCTGCGCGAATGTCGACCTAGAGGTCTATGCGGGCGAGGTGCTGGCGGTTGTCGGCGAGTCCGGTTCCGGCAAGACGACGCTGCTCGGCCTGCTCTCGACCCAGCTTGCGCCGACGCGCGGGCAGATCACCTATCGCGGCCGCGACGGCCAGACCCGCGACCTTCTCGCCTTGAGCGAAGCCGATCGGCGGATGCTGCTGCGCACCGACTGGGGCTTCATCCATCAGGACCCGCGCGAGGGCCTGCGGATGCGCGTTTCGGCGGGCGGCAATGTCGGCGAGCGGCTGATGGCGGTCGGCTGGCGGCACTATGGCAACATTCGCGGCGCGGCGGCGGACTGGCTCGGGCGCGTGGAGATCGACACCGGCCGCATCGACGACCGGCCCGAGACCTTTTCCGGGGGGATGCGCCAGCGCCTGCAGATCGCCAAGAACATGGTGACGCGCCCGCGCCTGGTGTTCATGGACGAGCCGACCGGCGGGCTTGATGTCTCGGTGCAGGCGCGGCTGCTGGACCTGATCCGCGGGCTGGCGAGCGAGACCGGGCTGGCGGCGATCATCGTCACGCATGATCTGGCCGTGGCGCGGCTCTTGTCCCACCGGATCATGGTCATGCGCGAGGGCCGCGTGATCGAGACGGGCCTCACCGATCAGGTGCTGGACGACCCGCGCGCGCCGTATACGCAGCTTCTGGTCTCCTCGGTGTTGCAGGGGTAGCGAATGGACGCGGCGATCCGGCTTGAGGGCGTGGCGAAGACCTTCACGATGCACTTGCGCGGCGGCGCGGAGTTGCCGGTTGTGCGGGGTGTGGCGTTCGCGGTCGCGCCGGGCGAGTGCGTGGCGCTGGGCGGACCGTCGGGCGCGGGCAAGTCGTCGATCCTGAAGATGATTTACGGCAATTACCGCGCGGATGCCGGGGCGATCTGGCTGCGCGACGGCAGCGAATGGGTCGACGTCGCGCGGGCCGATCCGCGCCGACTGCTGGCGCTGCGCCGGCGCACGCTCGGCTATGTCAGCCAGTTCCTGCGGGCGATTCCAAGGGTGCCGGCGCGCGAGCTGGTGGCCGCGGCCGCGCGGGATGCCGGGCTGGAGGCCGATGCGGCAATGACGCGTGCGGAGGGGCTGCTCGATCGGCTGAACGTGCCGGGACGGCTGTGGAGCCTGCCGCCCGCGACCTTCTCCGGCGGCGAGCAGCAGCGCGTGAACCTGGCGCGCGGGCTGGCGGCTGAGCATCCGATCCTGCTGCTGGACGAGCCAACCGCCTCACTCGACGCCGAAAGCCGCGACCGCGCCGTGGCGCTCATCCGCGAGCGGCGCGACGCCGGGGCGGCCATCCTCGGCATTTTCCATGATGCGCAGGTCCGTGACACCATCGCCGACCGCGTCGTCGACGTCACCCGCTTTTCCGCGCAGGCCCAGACCGCCTAGGCTTCGACCTCGACGCGCCCGATCGGGTTGGAGCAGCAAGCGAGGATATAGCCCGCCTCAATGTCTTCCTCGCTGATCCCGCCGTTGTGCACCATATGCACCTCGCCCGCGCGCTTCTTCACCTTGCAGGTGCCGCAAACGCCGAAGGTGCAACCAGACGGGATGACAAGGCCGGAGTTACGGGCCACCGCCAGGATGGTATCGGTCTCCAGACAGGTCGCCGTGTGACCCGACTCGGCAAAGACGATCTCGGCCTTGGCCTCCTCCTGCGGGACGATGTCCTCGATCTCCGGCGCCTCTTCCTCGCTCTCCACCGGCGCGTGGAAGCTCTCCTGGCGGTAGTTCTCCATGTCGTAGCCGAGCGAATAGAGCATCTCGCGCACCGACTGCATGAAACCTTCCGGCCCGCAGCAATAGACCTCCCGCTCCAGGTAGTCCGGGGCCATGATGCTGAGCATGAGCTGGTTGAAGCGCCCGCGATAGCCGGTCCAGACGTCGTAGGGGTCTTCCTCGCTGACGACGTAATGCAGCTTCAGCCCCGGCATCCGCTCGGCCATGTGCTCCAGCCGCCGACGGAAGATCAGCTCAGAGGGGCGGCGCGCGCAGACAATCAGCGTCACGTCGGGTTGCTCGCCCCGGTCGAACAGGTAACCGGTCATCGACATCATCGGCGTCACGCCGGAGCCGGCCGCGATGAACAGGTATTTCCCGTCCGGCTGGGGCGGTAGCGTGAAGATGCCCGCCGGCCCATAGGCGCGGATCCGGTCGCCTGGCTTGAGATTGTCGATCATCCAGCGCGAGCCGATGCTGTTCGGCTGCGCCTTCACTGTCACCGAGATCGACAGGGAGCGCGACGGGCTGGTGGAGATCGTGTAGGTGCGGTAGAGCGGGCCGCCGGGCACCGGGAGCTCCAGCGTGATGAACTGGCCGGCCTTGTAGCGGAACCACCGGCCCGAGGGCGCGCGAAACGCGAAGGTGCGCACGTTCGGCGCCTCCGGGATCACCATCACGCACTCCAACGGCTCGCTATCGTCCCAGGAGGGCGTGTCTTCGCGCGGCAGTGGGATCATCGGCTTACTCCGCGGCGATCACGGTCCGGCCGGTGAGGCGGCCGCGCAGCGTGGCTTCGTACCAGTCAACGAACTGCATCACGCCGCTTTCCTGCACGGGCGAATACGGCCCCGGTTCGTAGCCGGGCGAGTTCACCCCGAGCTGGTTTTCCTCGACCACTTTCCGGTCCTCGTCGTTGGTGGCGGTCCAGACCTCGGTCAGCCGCTTGAGGTCGTAGTCAACGCCTTCTTTGGCATCCTCATGCACCAGCCATGTCGTCGTCAGCTCAGTCTCGGTCGGACCGATCGGCATCATCCGGAAGGTCAGCGCGTGATCCGACAGGAAGTGGTTCCAGGTGTTGGGGTAGTGGAAGAACAGGACCGTCCCGGCGCGCTTGATCGGCATGTCTTCCAACAGCTTGCCCACGGCCAGCTTGCCGTCCATCGTGTAGCTCTCGGAGGTCCCGATGAGCGGCACCCGCACGAAGCGCCACTGGTTTGCCGGGTCGATGGTGAAGCGCGAGGGCAGCCCTGCCTCTTCACAGCGCTTGTGGTGCGCCGTGATCGCCGGATCTTCCATCGCGTCGCCGGCACCGGATCCGGCAATGTTCGGGTTATCGTCGAAGGTGCGGCAGAGCGACGGGTGCGCGCCCGAGCAGTGATAGCACTCCCGGTTGTTCTCCATCACCAGCTTCCAGTTGCCCTTCTCGACGATGCGGCTCTGGTGGGCGACCTTTGTCTTGTCGAGGCGATGCGGGCCGACGAAGCGCTGGGCCTGCTCGGCGAGCGCATCGAAAGGCGGCGCGACCGGCGCGAGGCAGATGAAGACTAGGCCCGCAGCCTGCCGGCAGTGAACCGGCTTAAGGCCGTACTGCGAATAGTCGAAGTCTGCCCCCATATCGCGCGCGAAGATCAGCCGGCCGTCCAGCTCATAGGTCCACTGATGATACGGGCAGACGAGCTTGGGCGCGGTGCCTTTGTCCTTCTGGCAGATGCGCGAGCCGCGATGCCGGCAGCTGTTGTGAAACGCGCGCACCTCGCCATCCGCGCCGCGGACCACGATGACCGAATAGGCGCCGATCTGCAGCGTGATGAAGCTGCCCGCCTTGGGCACTTCGGCGACAGAGCCGGCCAGCAGCCATTCCCGGTAGAAGATGTGACGCATGTCGGCGTCGAACACGCCGGGATCAGTATAGAACGCCTGGGGCAGCGTATGATCCGCCTTGCGCGTCATCAGTTCAGCGAGAACTTCGGCATCACGCAGCATCGTCTTTCCCTGTCATCCACCACGAGAACCGTTCAGATATCCTTGACCAGCCGGAGCGCGTCATAGATCGCGGCATGGGTGCTCCGCGAGGAGACGGCGTCGCCGATCCGGTAGAGCTGGAAGCCGTCCGCGCCATTCACCGGTTGCGGCCGGCCGGCGACCAGCGCCTCGTAATCCACCGCGCCGTTATTCGCCGAATGGGGCTTGAGCGCGAAGTAGATGTCGTCGAGCGGGATCGTCCCGTGATTGACGACAATCTGATCGAACTCCCGCGTCTCATGCAGCGGCATGTAATCGCTGCCGATATGCGCGCGGAGCTGGTTCCCGGACCGCTCGACGCGGTGCAGCCTGTAGGTCAGCGTGAAGGTCACGTCCTTGTCCTGCAGCGCGCGCATATAGGGCACCAGGTTCATGCCCATCACGTCCGCCGCCAGGCTGCGGTCGGGCGTCATGACTTCGACATGCCCACCAGCGTTCGCGATCGTCTCGGCGGCCTGCATGGCGGCATGATCGCCCGCATCGTCATAGAGCAGCACGTTGCGGCCCGGCTTGGCGTCGCCGGCGATGATGTCCCAGCTCGAAACCACCAGTTCGTTTCCGTCTTCCAGCACGTTGTCGGGAGGCATGCCGCCCGTGGCCACAATCACCACATCCGGCGACTCGCCGAGCACGTCTTCTTCCTCGGCCCATGAGTTAAACCGGAATTCGACGTCGCGCGCGGTGCATTGCGCCATCCGCCAGTCTATGATCGACATCATCTCGCGCCGGCGCTGGTTCTGGGCCGTCAGGCGGATCTGCCCTCCGGGATCGGGCGCGGCTTCGAAAACAACGACAGAATGTCCGCGCTCCGCCGCCACGCGCGCGGCCTCCAGCCCGGCCGGGCCAGCGCCGACGACCACGACGCGCTTCTGCTTCGTCGCCGGCGCGATCTCGTGCGGCATCTCCAGCTCGCGCCCGGTCGCGGCGTTGTGGATGCACAGCGCCTCGCCGCCCATGTAGATGCGGTCCAGGCAGAAGGTCGCGCCGACGCAGGGGCGGATGTCGTCCTCGCGGCCCTCGACGATCTTGCGCACGATGTGCGGGTCGGCCATGTGGGCGCGGGTCATGCCGACGAGGTCAAGCTTGCCCTCGGCAACTGCGTGGCGAGCCGTGGCGATGTCCGGGATGCGCGCGGCATGGAAAACGGGCATCCCCGTCTCGGCGCGGACGGCCCCGGCGAAGTCCAGATGCGGCGCGCTGCGCATCCCTTGCACCGGAATCACGTCCGTGAGTCCGGGGTCGGTGTCGATATGCCCGCGGATGACGTTGAGGAAATCGACCATGCCCGTGTCGCGCAGGCGCCTGGAGATCTCCAGGCCCTCTTCCGCGCTGATCCCGTCCGGGGCGACCTCGTCGGCGGTGTAGCGGAAGCCGACAATGAAATCCGGCCCGACGCGCTCGCGCACGGCGCGCAGCACCTCCATCGAAAAGCGCATCCGGTTGTCGAGATCGCCGCCATAAGGCGGATCGAGGTCGTTGGTGCGCGGCGACCAGAAGCTGTCCATCAGGTGGCCGTAGGCCTGCAGCTCGATGCCGTCCAGGCCGGCTTCTTTCATGCGCTCGGCCGCATCGGCGTAGTCGCTGATGATGCGGTCGATGTCCCAGTCCTCGATCTTCTTCGGGAAGGCGCGATGCGCCGGCTCGCGCGCATGCGACGGCGAGACGACCGGCAGCCAGTCGCCGTTGCTCCAGTGCGTGCGCCGGCCGAGATGGGTGAGCTGGATCATCACCGCGCAGCCGTGCTCATGGCAGGAATCGGCCAGTTCGCGCATCCACGGGACGACTTCGTCCTTCCACGCGGCGATGTTGTTGAAAGCCGGCGGGCTGTCCCGCGACACCGAGGCCGAGCCGGCGGTCATGGTCAGTCCGACGCCGGCGCGCGCCCGCTCCTCGTGATAGGCGCGGTAACGTTCTTTCGGCACGCCCTCCTCGGCATAGGCCGGCTCGTGCGCGGTGATCATGACGCGGTTCTTCAGCCGCAGATGCTTCAGTTGATACGGTTGGAGCAGCGGATCTGTCGTCATGCGTTTGCCCCCTTCGCATCCACGGCGGCCGGCACCGACGCAGGGCTAACGGCCCGACTCCTGCCGGCAATCCCGGTTCTCAATCGACTGTAGGAGAGAGAGGACGCCACCTTCCATCCTCGACTCGACATAAATGTCGACAAAAACGACATAGGTGTCAATTCGTTTGCTGCTCCCCGCCGATGCTGGTATTTCCTGAATGATGAACAAGGTAGCGGTCCAGACCCAGCGCGGTACCCGCGACATCTGGCTCGACGCCGCCTATGAGGCCCTCATCGAAGGCGGAGTGGAGGCGGTGCGTGTCATGCCACTGGCGGAATCGCTCAACGTCTCCCGAACGAGTTTCTACTGGCATTTCGAGGATCGGGAGGCGCTGCTCAACGCGCTAATCGCCTATTGGCGCGACAAGAACACCGGGAACCTGATCCGCCAGACTCGCCTGTTCGCCGAGACAATCTGCGAGGCGGTGCTTAACCTGTTCGATTGCTGGATCGACCCGGAATTGTTTGACGCCCGGCTCGAATTCGCCATGCGCAATTGGTCGCAGACCTCGCCGGAGCTGAAGGAGATTTTCCGCGAGACTGACAGCGAGCGTATCCAGGCCATCCGCGCGATGTTCGCCCGCTTCGGTTTCGACCCGTATCAGGCCGACATCCGCGCAAGCACGATCTACCTCACGCAAGTGGGTTACATCTCGATCAAGGCGGAAGAGGAACTGGCCGAGCGTATTCGCCGCATGCCCGCCTATGTCGAGACCTATACAGGCCGCGCGCCATCGCAAAGCGAGATCGACCGCTTCATGGCGCGGCACCGCGCCCGGCTGGACGGCGCTTGAGCGACCGCAAGAACAACAAGGAGAGAGTCTTGAGACTTGGCTTTATCGGCACGGGCGCGATTTCGGCTGCGGTTATCCACGGCATATCGAAAGCCTGGGGCGACGCGAACGCGATCGTCGTGTCGCCGCGCTCGGCCGAAATCTCGCAGGACCTCGCCCAGCGCTATCGCTGGGTGCGCCGCGCAGAGTCGAACCAGGAGGTCGTGGACAACAGCGACATCCTGTTCCTCGGCGTGATGCCGCAGCAGGCCACGGAGGTCCTTCGCAGCCTGCAACTGCGCGAAGGTCAGATTGTCGCGAGCTTTGTTGCGGGGCTGGAAGTGGCCACCCTGCAAGAGCTGACCGGACCGAGCGTCGAAGTCTGCCGGATTACGCCGCTGCCGCCCATCGCGCAGCTTGAGGGTCCGGTAATGCTCTACCCCGGGCTCGGACAGGTCCGCCAGCTCATCGCGCCGCTGGGCGTGCTGATCGAGCCGGAAAGCGACGCGGCGATGGCGGCGCTGAGCACGGCGAGCGGGCTGATGTCGAGCTTCTTTCGCCTGTCGCAGGAGGCGATTGGCTGGCTGGAGGAGCGTGACCTGCCACGCACGCAGGCGCGGGATTACGTGATGGCGATGTTCGCCGCGCTCTCGAAGACTGCCCTGCGGCACGATCCGGCCGCGCTGGAGGCGCTACCCCGCGCTCACGAGACGCCGGGCGGCATCAACGAGGCCTGCCGCGAGTTTCTGGAGCAAGAACGCTGGTTCGAGACCTTCGCGCTCGGCATGGACGCAATCGACGAGCGCGCGCGCAGCCTCTCCGATTAACCCGCCTCAAGACGGGCCACCGGCGCGTCCTGCTGCTTGCAGGTCCGCTCATCGACCACCGGGTAATAACGACAGATGTGATGGGCCTTATCATCGGGCAGCCCGGCGTGACACTCTTGCAGCATCCACGCGTTCAACTCGGTCTCACCGTGAAAGCACACGCCGAGAGGGCGATCAAATTCACCTTCGGCGGACAGTGCGCTGCTGCCCGTGATCCAGCACCGGACATGCTCGCCGCCCACCCGCCAATGCAGGGCATACGCGCTGCGCTCGATGCATTCGGTGCGCGAGAGCAGCTTGCGGCATTCCTTGCCGTTCCGCTCGGGCAGCTCCGGTGCGTCGATGCCGGCGAGCCGGATATTCATTCCCGCAATTTCGATGTTGTCGCCGTCGATCACCTTCGCCGGGCCGCTCACGTAAAGGGGGCCATAGTGCAGGCGCCACACAGCCGCGGCGCCCAAAATGGCTCCCAACGCGAGGGTCGTGAGCAACTTGACCACGGCATCGAGCATTCGGGGCGTTTTTCACCAATTACGTAACTTTCTTTAGCAACTCCATAGGCAATGGGAACACGATTGTCGAGGTCTTGTTGCCGGCGATGTCCTGTAGCGCCTCGAAGTAGCGCAACTGCATCGCGTTCGCCTCGCTGGACATGATCTCGGCCGCCTCGACCAGCTTTTGCGCGGCCTGCTGCTCGGCCTCGGCGTTGATGATGCGCGCGCGGCGATAGCGCTCCGCCTCGGCCTGGCGGGCGATGGCGCGGACCATGCTCTCGTCGATATCCACGTGCTTGATCTCGACGTTGGACACCTTGATGCCCCAGGCGTCGGTCTGCTCGTCGAGGATCTTCTGGATGTCGGCGTTGAGCTTGTCGCGTTCGGCCAGCATCTCGTCGAGTTCATGCTTGCCGAGAACCGAGCGCAGCGTCGTCTGCGCGAGCTGGCTCGTGGCCTTCATGAAATTCTCGACGTTGATGATCGCCTTCTCCGCGTCGACGATGCGGAAATAGATAACCGCGTTGACCTTCACCGAGACGTTGTCCTTGGAGATCACGTCCTGGGATGGGACGTCCTCGGTGTAGATCCGCAAGTCGGCCTTCACCATCTGCTGGATGACCGGAATGATGATGACCAGGCCCGGCCCGGCAACGCGGGAGAAGCGGCCAAGGGTGAAAACAACGCCGCGCTCATACTCGCGCAGAATGCGAATTGCGGAGCTGAGCAGGAAGATGATGAGGCCCGCCAGAACCAGAATGGCAACGGCGTCGATCTGGAGGAACTGCATGGAATGGCTCCTTTAATGGCAAAACTTAATGATCAACAAATGAGGCTCAGCCCGAGTTGCGCGCAGTCTGGCTCGGCCCGACAACCAGCGTCAGCCCATCGATCTGTTTGACCTCGACCTTGTCGCCCGGCTGGACGTCGATATCGCCCCGGGCGTGCCAACGATCACCCTGCGCGCGCACATACCCCTCGCCCTTCGACCATTCGAGCACCTTGACCGTTTCGCCGACATAGGGGTTTGGCCCCGCGGTCACCGCGCGGGTTTGGGATCGCCAGGCATAGCCGAGGACCACCACGAGCAGCAGTCCGCTGGCCAGCGCCGTGCCAACGATCACGCTGGTGCTGAGTTGATATTCGGGCACATCCGTGTCGATCAGGAACAGCGAGCCGATGATGAAGGCGGCAAGCCCGCCAATGCCCAATATCCCGAAGGATGGCGTGAAGGCTTCCGCCACCATGAACGCGAGCCCGAGCAAGACCAGCGTCAGCCCGGCGTAGTCCAGTGGCAACTGGTTGAGCGAATAAAGCCCGATCACGAGACAGATTACGCCAATCACGCCCGGACCGATCGTGCCGGGGTTGGCGAACTCGAAGATCAGGCCGTAAATCCCGACCAGCATGAAAATGAAGGCGACGTTCGGGTTCGCCAGGATGCCGAGGATCTTCGTCAGCGTGCTCGGCTCGAAGGTTTCAAGCTGAATCCCTTGAGTGTCGAGCCGGCGTTCGAGCCCGCCGATCTCCACGGTGCGGCCGTCCACTTGCTGCATCAGGTCAGTCATGCTGGTGGCGACAATCTCGATGACTCCTTTCTCGCGCGCCTCGCTCGCCGAGATGCTTGCGGCCTCGCGGACCGCTTTCTCGGCCCACGCCGCGTTGCGGCCGCGGAGTTCGGCCAGGCTGCGGATGAAGGCGACCGCGTCGTTTACAGCCTTCGCCTTGCCGGGGTCGTCGGGCTGGCTGGGACTCTCGGTCTGGTCCTCGCCGTCGCCGCCTTCCTCATCGCCCGACCCGTCCTTGTCGCCGCTGTCTTCATTCTGCGGCTCGGAGCCTGGCAGACCGGGCGCGCCACCCATCTGCACCGGAGTTGCCGCGCCGATATTCGTGCCGGGCGCCATCGCAGCGATATGCGTGGCGTACATGATGTACGTGCCTGCGCTGGCCGCACGCCCGCCGGAGGGCGCAACATAACCGACCACCGGCACGGGTGCGCCGATAATCGCCCGGATAATGTCTCGGGTGCTCGTAACGAGGCCGCCTGGCGTGTCGATGCGCAGCACGGCGAGCGTTGCGCCGCGGTTCTCGGCTTCCGCAAGCCCATTCTCGATCAGCCGCGTCGTGGCCGGGCCGATCGCGCCGTCGATTTCGATGATCAGGCCGCGCTTGGCCGAGAAAGGCTGGGTCTCGTCCTGTGCCCGGCTGGTCAGCGACGACGCGAACATGAGCGCGGCACCGATGGCGAGACAGGTGAGTGCCAGCGCGCGGAAGGCCGTGCCAGGCTTGCGCATGAGTGTCTCCCGATCCTGCGGGCGCCTTGTCGATGGAATTATAGGCTCTGCCGCATAGTCGGGAGTGTATGAGAGCGCGAAATTTTAGGCAACGCGCCTGAACGGGCGCAATTACCGCACCCGGACAAGATGACCGGCGTTGCTCGCTGGCCTGATCAGCGCCTAAAGCGCGAGATACTGCTGGCGCAATTCCTCGTTGTCGATCACTTCCTGCGCGGTGCCGTCGAACACGACCTGACCCATGTCGAGAATGATCGCACGGTCGGCCAGATGCAGCGCGGCAATGGCGTTCTGCTCCACGATGACCGTCGTGATGCCGAGTTTCTTGATATCCTCGAGAATGCGCTCGATCTCCTGCACGATCACTGGGGCGAGGCCCTCGTAAGGCTCGTCAAGCAGCAGCAGCTTGATGTCCTGCGCCAGCGCCCGCGCGATGGCCAGCATCTGCTGCTCGCCGCCCGAGAGCGTCACGCCTTCCTGCCAGCGGCGCTCGCCCAGACGCGGGAAGCTTTCGTAAATGCGCTCGAAGCTCCAGCCATGCGGCGCAGAGATTTGCGCCAGCCGCAGGTTCTCCTCGACCGTGAGACCGGGGATGATGCGGCGGTCTTCCGGTACCAGCGCAAGCCCTGCGCGGGATGCCTCATGCGCGCGCATCTCATGCAGCGGCTTGTGATCCAGCCAGATTTCGCCGTGCGTGAGTTGCGGGCTCTCGAGCCGGGCGACGGCTCGCAGCGTCGAGGTCTTGCCCGCGCCATTGCGGCCCAGCAATGCGAGGATCTCGCCCTCGCGGATATCGAAACTCACGCCCTGGACGATGTAACTTTCGCCGTAATAGGCGTGCATCTCCCAGGCGGAAAAGTAGGCGCGCTGGCCGCCTTGGCCGCGGACCGGCTCGACAGCCGGAGCGCGATCCTTGGCGAAATCGACGCCGAGCGGCGCGCTTTGCTCACTCATAGATGGGCCCCTCCGAGATAGGCTTCCTGCACTTTCGGATCGCCTTTGATCGCGGTCGGTTCGCCTTCGACGATCACGGTTCCCTGCGCCATCACCGAAATCTTCTGCGCCAGCGAGAAGACGACGTGCATGTCATGCTCGATGACGATCTTGGTGATGCCGCGTTCACCGATGCGTTTGAGCAGGTCGATGGTTGCGTTGGTGTCTGCCCGCGACATGCCGGCGGTCGGCTCGTCGAGCAGCAGCAGCTTGGGATGCTGGACGAGGCACATCGCCAGCTCCAGGCGCCGCTTGTCGCCGCGGGAAAGGCTGGCCGCGCTGAGGTCCTTGAACTTGATCAGACCGACCTCTTCGAGCACGCTTTCGGCCTCGTCCATGATGTCCTTCTGGGCATCGATGCGCTCCCACGCGTGGAAATTGAACGCACCGTCGCGCTTCGCAAGCGCCGGCACGATCACGTTTTCGACCAGCGTCAGGTCGGGAAAGATTTCCGGCGTCTGGAAAACCCGCGCAACGCCCAGTTGATTGATCTCGTGCGGCCGCAGGCCGAGCAGGGACTGACCGTTGAACATCACGCTGCCAGTGTCCGGCAACAACCGCCCGACCATGCAGTTCAGCAGAGTCGATTTGCCGGCGCCGTTCGGGCCGATAATCGCATGGACGCTACCGGCATCAACGCTCAGGTTGACATCGCGCAGGGCCTGCACGCCGCCGAAATTCTTGTTTACGTCCCTGACTTCGAGAGTAGCCACGGAACTTCCTCCCTACTCTGCAGGCTGGGCTTGCGCGGCGGGGGCCCGCTCGCTCTTCCCCTGGTCCGGCGGACGGGTAAACAGGTTCACAAGCCGGCGGAAGCCCTCCATCAGGCCGCCCGGCAGGAAGATCACGATCAACATGAACACGATACCGAGCGTCAGGTGCCAGCCCTTGCCGACGAAGAGGCTCAACACGGCGACCAGCGTTTCCTGCAGTCCCGCCGGCAGGAACGAGAAGGTCTCCATCAACAGCGCCTCGTTGAACGCTGAGAAGATATTCTCGAAATACTTGATGATGCCTGCGCCGAGAACCGGGCCGAGTAGCGTGCCCGCACCGCCGAGAATGGTCATCAGCACGACCTCGCCGCTCGCTGTCCACTGCATGCGTTCGGCCCCGGCGAGCGGGTCGGTCACCGCCATCAGCCCGCCCGCAAGGCCGGCGTACATACCCGAGATGACGAAGGCCACGAGCATATAGGGCTTTGTGTTGATGCCGACATAGTTCAGCCGGTTCTGATTGGACTTGATCGCCCGCAGCTTCATGCCGAACGGCGAGCGGAAAATGCGGATCGAGATATAGAAGGCAATGATCAGGATCACCCCGCAGAAGTAGAAACCGGGATAGCCGGTCATCTCGATTCCGAACAGGTCGGACACGGGCAGGGCGGCACCGTAATCACGGCCGAACAAGGCATCGATGGCGCGCGGGTCCTGTTGGCTGAGCTGTAGTCCCGTCTCACCGTTGGTTATGGGCGTCAGAACGGAATAGGCCAGGTTGTAGCTCATCTGCGCGAAAGCCAGCGTGAGAATGGCGAAATAGATGCCCGCGCGGCGCAGACAGATATATCCGATGGCGACCGCGAACACGCCGGCCAGCAGCATGGCAAAGAACAATGCCAGGATCGGATTCATCGAGAGCAACTTGAACGACCACACCGCTGTGTAGGAGCCGACGCCGAGGAAGGCCGCGTGGCCGAACGACAGGTAGCCGGTCAAGCCGAGCAGGATGTTGAAGCCGATGGCGAAGATGCCGAAAATTGCAAACCGCTGCAGCAGGTCCGGATAGCCCGCGCCAAACGGAGCCAGGATGTACGGCCCCAGCAGCACGACGATCGAAAAGGCGACGAGAAGGATCCAGTCGCTGCGCTTTGATTCGCTGCCTAGCAACACTTTGTTCATGGCTTAGGTCTCCATCACGCCCTTCTGGCCCATCAGGCCGCGCGGACGAACGAGAAGCACGACGACCGCCACGAGGTAGAGAATGATCTGGTCGATGCCCGGAAAGATCTGCTTCACCTCGTTGAGCGACGCGAAGCTCTGCAGAATGCCGAGCAGGAAGCCCGCGGCGACGGCGCCCGGAAGGCTGCCCATGCCGCCCACGACGACGACCACAAAGCTGATCACAAGGAAATCCATGCCCATGTGGTAATCCGGGCTCAGGATCGGCGTATACATCAACCCCGCAAGGCCGGCGACGATCGCCGCCAAGGCAAAGACAATCGTGAACCGCCGGTCGATGTTGATTCCCAGAAGCGTCACCGTCTCGCGGTCTGCCATACCCGCGCGGACGACCATACCGAAGGTGGTATAACGCAGGAACGCAAACACCGCGCCGATAACCACAGCGGAAAACAGGAAGTAGATCAGCCGCCAGTAAGGATAGACGATCTCGCCCGGCGGGAAGCCCAAAAGCCCACCAATATCAAGGGCTTGATCAACGGAGGGCGGCGCGGATTGCGGAATCGGGTTCGCGCCGTAGAAGATCTTGACGATCTCCTGCAGGACGATGGCGAGGCCGAACGTCACGAGAATCTGTTCAATGTGCGGGCGCTTGTAGAAATGGCGGATCAGTCCGCGCTCCATCGCAAGACCGATGAGCAGCATGACCGGGACTGCCAGCAGGATCGACACCGGCACCGAAAACTCGACCAGGAACCGCCCGAAATCGCCGAACCAGAGTTCGACATAGGGCGTCTTGATCTCGACAGGCGTGCCCCAGGCCGTTGTCTCGGTCGGGTGCAGGGTCACCTGCTGCATGGATACGAGGGCATTGAAAGTTACCGCGCAAAAGGCCCCCAGCATGAAGAGAGCGCCATGCGCGAAGTTCACCACGCCCAGCGTTCCGAAAATAAGCGTCAGCCCCAAGGCGATCATCGCATAAGCGCCGCCCTTGTCGAGGCCGTTCAAAAGCTGCAGGAGAAAAACTTCCATGGCTGCTTCATTCCCCGCTCAGGCCCGTCAGGCACCCGGCCCTAGGCGCCGGCCCCGCAAGCGGGACCGGCGCTGCATGTTGTGCGATTGTGCGGACTACACACCGTCGTTACACGGACCGAGCTGACCGCCGAAGATTTCCGGATCGTAGGTGACCTTTTCAACCGGCGTGACCTCGACGACTTCCAGGACGTCGAACTCGGATTCCGGGTTTTCCTTACCCTTCACGACCAGCACATCCTTGAAGCACTGGTGGTCGGCGCCGCGATACAGCGTCGGACCATTGCCAAGGCCGTCGAACTCGAAGTCTTCCAGCTCTTCGACAACAGCGCAGGGACGGAACGTGCCAGCACGCTGGCAGGCGTCGGCGTAGAGCAGCGCCTGCACGTAGCAGGTGTGCGCGGCCTGACTCGGCGGGAAGCCGTATTCCTGGCCGAAGGACTTGACGAACGCCTTCGAGCCCTCATCGTCCAGCGACCAGTGCCAGTTGGTCGAGCCGTAGATGCCTTTAACCGCATCGCCGGCGCCCTGAGCCATCAGACGGCTGTAGAGCGGCACGACGACCTGGAACTGCTTGCCGTTGACCTGCTTGTCGAGCAGACCGAACTGAACGGCCTGGGTCAGCGAGTTCACCATGTCCTTGCCGTAGTGGTTCAGCACCAGCACGTCGGCGTCAGAGTTGAGGACCGGCGTGATGTACTGCGAGAAGTCGCCAGCGCCCAGCGGGGTGCGGACGGCCGCGGCAGTTTCCCAGCCCTGAGCCTCGGTGAACTGCTTCACCGACTCCTCGGTGGTGTAGCCCCAGTTGTAGTCCGCTGTCAGGTGATAGGCGACGCGGTCGGTGCCGTAGGCATTGGCGAGCACCGGGCCGAGCGCGGCGCCGGACATGTAGGAGTTGAAGAAGTGGCGGAAGCCGTTGCGGCGCTTGTCCTTGCCGGTTGTGTCGTTGGAGTGCGTCAGGCCGGACATGAAGATCACGCCCATTTCCTGGCACAGCCCCTGCACCGCCACGGCCACGCCCGAGGACGATCCGCCGGTGACCATCACCACGCCGTCGGCCTCGATCATGCGCTTTGCGCTGGCGCGGGCGGCGTCGGACTTGGTCTGCGTGTCACCCGTGACGAACTCGACCTTCTTGCCGTTGATGCCGTTGCCATCAAGCGCGGTCTTCTCGCCATTCTTGTAGACGAAGGTGTTAAGCATCCCGCCATCACCTTCACCGTTCAGGTGCTTCGCGGCGAGTTTGAGCGCGCGCAGCTCGTCGGCGCCCTCGTCAGCATAAGGGCCAGTCTGCGGAACGTTGAAGCCGAGCGTCACTGTCGAGCCGGTCGGCGCATTGCGATAGTCCTGCGCCCAGGCGTCGCGGATGAAATGGAACGGCCCGGAACCCGCCAGCGCGAAGGCCGTTGTACCGGCGCCCGCCTTCAGAACAGTACGGCGTGACAGAGTCTTCTTGGTCATGAGCACTTTCCTCCCTTTGGATGATTGGCGGCCGGAAGCCGCTGAAGCTCTTTTTAGGGCTTCTTCAGCAATAAATCATCTGGCAGACGCGCGATATTGGCTATTAGGTCATTAGACTTTCGTCGCCATAACGCCGCCCGCAGTGACAGATGCCGGACCGAGCCGGACGAATGCTTCGACCGGACCGCAAACGATGGTCGACAGGTTAGCGCGGGAGCAGACTCTCGCCCATAAGAAATTCGTCGATAGCCCGCGCCGCCTGCCGGCCTTCCCTGATCGCCCAAACGACGAGAGATTGACCGCGCCGCATGTCGCCCGCAACGAATATCTTATTGCGAGATGTTAAATATTTGTGATCGTCGGCCATGACGTTCCCGCGTTCGGTGAGTTCCACGCCCAGTTGCGCGACCGGCCCATCATGGCGCGGATGCACGAAGCCCATCGCCAGCAGCACAAGATCCGCGCGCATCTGGAACTCGGTGCCGGGGATCTTTTGCGTGTTCTCGTCGACGCGCACGCAGTGAAGCTGCTCCACCTTGCCGTCCGAGCCGGTGAATTTCTCGGTCATCACGCTCCAGTCGCGGTGGGCGCCTTCTTCCTGGCTCGATGAAGTGCGCAGCTTGAGCGGCCAGTGCGGCCAGGTCAGCAGCTTGTCTTCCTTCTCCGGCGGCTTCGGCATGATCTCGAGCTGCGTCACGGAGGCCGCTCCCTGGCGGAAGGACGTGCCGATGCAGTCCGAGCCGGTGTCGCCGCCGCCAATCACGATCACGTGCTTGCCGGTCGCGGTGATCGGCTCAATTTCCCCAAGGGGTTCACCGGAGACGCGCCGGTTCTGCTGCGTCAGGAAATCCATCGCGAAGTGAACCCCGTCCAGTTCGCGACCGGGGATGGGCAGATCGCGCGGATGCTCCGCACCGCCGGCAAGCAGTACCGCATCGTGCTCGCGCTCAAGCTGATCGGCACCGATGTCCTTGCCGACCTCGGTGTTGCAGTGGAACACCACCCCCTCGGCCTCCATCTGCGCGACCCGGCGCTCGACGATGTATTTTTCCATCTTGAAGTCCGGGATGCCGTAGCGCATCAGCCCGCCGGGATGGGCGTTACGCTCATAGACATGGACCTCGTGGCCGGTGCGCGCCAGTTGCTGGGCCGCGGCCATGCCCGCCGGCCCTGAGCCGATGACGGCCACGCGCTTGCCGGTCTTTTGGCTCGGCGGTTGAGGCGTCACCCAGCCGGCATCGAATGCCTTGTCGGCAATGGATTTTTCGATCGCCTTGATGCTGACGGGGGCGTCTTCAAGGTTCAGCGTGCACGCGGCCTCGCACGGCGCGGGGCACACGCGGCCGGTCACCTCCGGGAAGTTGTTGGTGGAGTGCAGGTTGCGCGCCGCCTCTTCCCAATCGCCGTGATAAACGAGGTCGTTCCAGTCCGGGATCTGGTTATTGACCGGGCAGCCCGTGTGGCAATACGGGATGCCGCAATCCATGCAGCGCGCGGCCTGGCGCTGCGTCTCACCTTCCGGCAGCGGCACGATGAATTCGCGGAACGTCTTGATCCGCTCCTCCGGCGGCTCATAGCCCAGATCGCGCCGGTCGATTTCCAGAAAGCCCGTAACCTTTCCCATCTATTCGTCCCCTAAAGCGTTGCGACAGCGCGCGGGACTGCCCCGCGCGGCCGCCGTGTTACTCCGCGCTGCGCATACCGATTTCCAGGACATCCAGACCCGTGGTGTCCTCTTCCATCCTCTGCTGCATCTCTTCCAGCGCGCGGCGATACTCCATCGGCATGACCTTCACGAACTTCGGCCGGTAGGCATCCCAGTTTTCCAGGATGTGCTTGGCCCGCTCCGACCCGGTGTAGCGCCGGTGGTTCTCGATCAGCGTGCGCAAGCGTCGCTCGTCCATATCGCTAAGGTGATGGCCGACCTTCACCACGCCGTGACGTTCTTCGAGCTGGGCGTATTTGTGGCTGAAGGTCTTGACGGCCTCGTCCTCGGCCGGGACCGGCTCCAGATCGACCATGGCAAGGTTACAGCGGCGCTCGAAGTCTCCGTCCTCATCGAGAACGTAGGCGATACCGCCGGACATGCCGGCTGCGAAGTTCCGCCCGGTCGGCCCAATCACGCAGACCACGCCGCCGGTCATGTATTCACAGCCATGATCGCCCACGCCTTCAATGACCGCTGTCGCGCCCGAATTGCGCACGGCAAAGCGCTCGCCGGCGATGCCGCGGAAATAGCACTCCCCCGTGATCGCGCCGTAGAGCACGGTGTTGCCGACAATGATGCTCTCTTCCGGCACGATGCCTGAGCGCGGCGTTGGGCGAACGATCAGCTTGCCGCCAGACAGGCCCTTGCCCACGTAGTCGTTGGCGTCGCCGATCAGGTCGAGCGTTAAGCCGGCCGCGCCCCAGGCGCCGAAACTCTGGCCCGCCGTGCCGTTGAACGTTATCCAGATGGTGTCCTCCGGCAGGCCTTCGTGGCCGTAGCGCTTGGCGATCTCGCCGGAGAGCATCGCGCCAGTCGTCCGATCCGTGTTGTGGATCGGCAGCTCCAGCTTCACCGGCTCCTTACGCTCAATCGCCGGCTGCGCCAGCTTGATAAGCTTGCGGTCCAGCACCGTGGCCAGGCGGTCCGGCTGGGGCTCGGAGTTGTAGCGTTCGCTGTCCTCCTTCACCGGCGGCATGTGCAGCAGCTTCGACAGATCGAGGCCATGGGCCTTCCAATGGTCCACGGCGCGCTCGACGTCGATGAACTCGGTCTTGCCGATCATCTCGTCAAAGGTACGGAAGCCCATCTGGGCCATCAGCTCGCGCACCTCCTCTGCGACGAAGAAGAAGTAGTTGACCACATGCTCCGGCTGCCCCTTGAAGCGTTTGCGCAGAACCGGGTCCTGCGTGGCCACGCCCACCGGGCAGGTGTTCAGATGACACTTGCGCATCATGATGCAGCCGATGGCGATGAGCGGGGCAGTGGCGAAGCCGAAATCGTCGGCCCCGAGCAGCGCGCCGATGGCAACGTCGCGCCCTGTGCGGAAGCCGCCATCCACCTGCACCGCGATGCGGCTGCGCAGATTGTTGACGACGAGCGTCTGCTGCGTCTCGGCCAGGCCCAGTTCCCAGGGGCTGCCCGCGTGCTTGATCGAGGTCAGCGGGCTGGCGCCCGTACCGCCCTCGAAGCCGGCAACCGTCACGTGATCCGCGCCCGCCTTCGACACGCCGGCGGCGACCGTCCCGACGCCGATCTCGGAGCCGAGCTTCACGCTCACCTGACCGTCCGGGTTCACATTCTTCAGATCGAAGATGAGCTGCGCGAGGTCCTCGATCGAGTAGATATCGTGGTGCGGCGGCGGCGAGATGAGGCCCACGCCCGGCGTCGAGTGCCGCACCTTGGCGATGGTCGCGTCCACCTTGTGACCAGGAAGCTGACCGCCCTCGCCCGGCTTGGCGCCCTGCACCATCTTGATCTGCATGGCGTCGGAGTTGACGAGGTATTCCGTCGTCACGCCGAAGCGGCCCGAAGCGACCTGCTTGATCGCCGAGCGCATGGAATCGCCATTGGGCATGGGCTTGAAGCGGTCGGCCTCCTCACCGCCTTCGCCCGTGTTCGAGCGCCCGCCGATGCGGTTCATGCCGATCGCCAGCGTCGTGTGCGCCTCGCGGCTGATCGAGCCGAACGACATCGCGCCGGTGGCGAAGCGCTTGACGATCTCCTTGGCTGGTTCGACCTCCTCCAGCGGCACGGGCTTGCGCCCCATTTCCTCCGCCGTGCGGATTCGGAACAAGCCGCGCAGTGTCAGAAGCTGCTCGTTCTGCTCGTTGATGCGCTTGGCGTATTCCCGGTACTTGTCCGGCAGGTTGCCGCGCACCGCGTGCTGCAGGTCGGCGACGACCTCCGCGCGCCAGGCGTGCGTCTCACCGCGCACGCGCACGGCGTATTCGCCGCCGACATCCAGCGCGCCGCGCAGAACCGGATCGTCGCTGAAGGCGCGCTGGTGGCGCCTGATCGTTTCCTCGGCGATTTCGGGCAGCCCAACGCCCTCGATCAGGCCCTGCGTGCCAAAAAAGTATTTCTCCAGGAACTCGCTCTGCAGACCCACCGCGTCAAAGATCTGGGCGCCGCAATAGGACTGATAGGTCGAGATGCCCATCTTGGACATGACCTTCAGGATGCCCTTGTCGATCGCCTTGATGTAGCGGTGGATGGCGTCGTCCTCGGAGATTTCGCCCTCGAACTCGTCGAGGTTCTCGCGGATCGTCTCGAAGGCGAGATAAGGGTTGATCGCTTCTGCGCCATAGCCTGCCAGCGTGCAGAACTGGTGCACCTCATGCGCTTCGCCCGTCTCGACGACGATTCCGACAGTCGTGCGCAGACCCTTTCGGATCAGGTGATGATGCACCGCCGAAGTCGCCAGCAGCGCCGGTATCGCAACGCGCGAGGGCGAGACGTTACGGTCCGACAGGATGACAATGTTGTAGCCGTCCTGCACGCTCTGCTCCGCTTCGGCGCACAGCGCGTCGATGGCGGCTTCCATACCGTCAGCGCCGTTCTCGACCGGATAGGTCATGTCGAGTGTGACGGTGCGGAAATCGTTGCCGGCGACGTCACCAATTTGGCGAATGCGCTCCAGCTTCTCGTCGGTAAGGATTGGCTGGCCGACCTCCAGCCGCTTCATGCCGACCATCGCCTGCGGATCAAGCAGGTTCGGCCGCGGCCCGATGAAGGACACCAACGACATCACCAGCTCTTCGCGGATCGGGTCGATCGGCGGGTTCGTGACCTGTGCGAAGTTCTGCTTGAAGTAGGTGTGCAGCAGCTTCGGCCGGTTGGACAGCGTGGAGACAGGCGTATCCGTTCCCATCGAGCCGACCGGTTCCTCGCCGGCTTGCACCATTGGCGCCATGATGACGCGCCAGCTTTCCTCGGTGTAGCCGAAGGCCTGCTGACGATCGAGCAGCGCCACGTTCGAGCCTTGATGCTCCCGGCGCGGCTCGACTTCGGGAAGGTTCTCCACCTGGATCTGTCCCTGATCCAGCCAGCGCTGATAGGGATGCTCGCCCGCCAGCTCCGCCTTGATTTCCTCGTCAGAGACGATGCGCTTCTTGTCGAGGTCGATCAGCAGCATCCGGCCCGGCTGAAGCCGCCACTTGTGCACGATGCTCTCTTCGGGCACCGGCAACACGCCGACTTCGGACGACAGGATCACCTCGTCCTCGCTGGTGACGACGTAGCGCGCGGGGCGCAGCCCGTTACGGTCCAGCGTCGCGCCGATCTGGCGGCCATCGGTGAAGGCCACCGCCGCCGGACCGTCCCAAGGTTCCATCAGCGCGGCATAGTACTCATAAAAGGCGCGGCGCTTGTCATCCATGAGCGGGTTGCCCGCCCACGCCTCCGGGATCAGCAGCATCATCGCGTGGACGAGCGAATAGCCCGCACGCACCAGCAACTCCAGCGCGTTGTCGAAGCAGGCGCTGTCGGACTGGCCTTCGGGGATCAGCGGCCACAGGCGATCAAGGTCGGCGCCGAACACATCCGACGTCATCGCCGCCTGGCGCGCCGCCATCCAGTTGATATTGCCGCGCAGCGTGTTGATCTCGCCGTTGTGGCAGATCATGCGGAACGGATGCGCCAGCCCCCAGGAGGGGAACGTGTTGGTCGAGAAGCGCTGATGCACCAGCGCCATCGCCGAGACCATCCGCTCGTCCTGCAGGTCGAGGTAATACTCGGCAAGCTGCGGCGCGAGCAGCATGCCCTTGTAGTTCAGCGTCTGCGAGGACAGCGACGGGATGTAGAAATCCTCATGCCCGTCCGGCTGCTCGCGCATGACCGTCAGTTCGATCACACGGCGGATGACGAACAGGCGCAGCTCGAACGCGGTCGTGTCCTGGGTGTTCGGCCCGCGCTTGATAAACACCTGCGCCATGTGCGGCTCGGTCGGCAGCACAGAATAGCCGAGGTCGGAGTTGTCGACCGGCACGTCGCGCCAGAACAGGAGTTCCTGATCCTCCTCGCGAATCACGCGCTCGATCAGCGACATGTAGTAAGCGCGCGCTTCCGGCTTCTTGGGCAGGAACACCTGACCGACCGCATATGCGCCCGGCTCGGGCAGTGTTACCCCATGGTCGGCGGCCACACCGCGCAGGAACCCGTCCGGCATCTGGATCAGGATGCCGCAGCCGTCACCGGCTTTCGGGTCCGCGCCGACGGCCCCGCGATGCTCCAGGTTGCACAGGATCTTCAGACCTTTCTGAATGATCTCGTGGCTGCGCACGTCATTCATGTTCACCACGAAACCGATACCGCAGGCATCGTGCTCGCGGTCGGGGTGGTACAGGCCCTGAGCGCGGGATGGCCGATTGAGGCTGGCGCGCGCGGTCGTCGCGTTCGGCTTGGTCACTGACTTCCGAGTCCCCTGTTCGCGTTGTCGATGATGTCGGATGTGTGGCGTCAGCCGGACGTGGCGGGATGTGTCGCTGCCGCCGCCCCGGCGAGAACGATCAGCGAGCGCTTTCCAATCACCAGCGCCCGCCTCAGGCATGGTTTAGGTTTTCGACACGCCATCGCTTCGTCCCCTCCCGGTCCCGCAGCCGGTTTCGGCGGGTTTTCCACCCGCTTCGTGCCCTGCCGAAGCAGGACAATGCGGCGGATCCTTTTCCGGGTTCTCTACCCGGGTGCCGGTGCGCGTCATGGTGGCGCATTCGACCCCGGTGCGCCTGTCGCGCTGCGGCGTTCGTAGGCGCAGACGCGACACGACAAGGACAGCACTCCTGCCCTATCAGCCGCAAAGTTGACAGATTTTTGCCCCGAGCACAAGCCGAATGCACACGGCGGGCCGAAACAGGGCGTTATCAAGCGTTCTTAAACCCGCAATGAAATAAGCATCACATCACCCCGTTTTGAACGGATGTGTCCCAATGTTGGCTGAAAGGGCGATGCAATTCGCCTAGGCTTTGAAACATGCGGACGCCGTCACCGGCACTTCCTCGGCGATGGAGCCCGCAGGATGCACAAGCGATACCAATCTGGATGAGGACCCGACCATGAACAAGACGACAACCGCTTCGACCCTGGCCGTCGCCGGCGCCTTCGCCACGGCGCTGACCATGACCGCGCAGACAGGGCCTGCCGACGCGCAGGAAGCCGTGAAATGTTACGGCGTTTCCCTGGCCGGCGAGAACGACTGCGCCGCTGGCCCGGGCACAACCTGCGCCGGCACCTCCACGGTGGACTATCAGGGCAACGCCTGGACCCTGGTAAAGAAGGGAACCTGCGAGAGCAGCACGCCATACCTTGTCAATAAGGACCAGGAAGTCGAGCTTCCCGGTGATCGCGTGGGCAGCCTCGAGCCGCTGGATCGCGACCTGCCGCAGGAAAGCTAAGAGATTGCGCCAATGCGAAAGGGAGACGGCTCATGTCGGCGCTGACACCCCATGCGCATGACAGATCGGCCGTGTTCGCACCTGATCCGATCCCGGCCCGGGCCGGGGTCGGTCTCAAGGCCGAGCACTATGCCGACATCCTCGAAACACAGCCGGACATTGGCTGGTTCGAGGTGCATCCGGAGAACTATATGGGCGCTGGCGGTCCACCGCACGCCTACCTGACCCGGATCCGCGAGTTGTATCCCCTTTCACTGCACGGCGTCGGCCTGTCGATCGGCTCCGACGGCCCGCTGGATCAGGACCATCTGGCACGGGTCAAGGGGCTGATCGACCGCTATCAGCCGGGCCTGTTTTCTGAGCATCTGGCCTGGTCGACGCATGACGATATCTTCTTCAACGATCTGCTGCCGCTGCCGTACACACGGGAGACGCTGCAGCGCGTTTGTGAGCATATCGACGAGATCCAGAGCGTCACAGGGCGCCAAATTCTGCTGGAGAACCCGTCTACTTACGTCGAGTTCGCGCAGTCGGAGATGAGCGAGATCGAATTTCTAGGAGAAATCGCTCGGCGCACCGGCTGCGGCCTGCTGCTTGATGTGAACAACGTGTATGTCGGCGCGACCAATCACAACTACGATCCGGCAGCCTATATCGACGCGTTCCCGATCGAACATGTCGGCGAAATCCATCTCGGCGGGCATGCCGAGCAGGAGGACGACGCCGGCGAACCGCTACTGATCGACGATCATGGGCGCGATGTGGATGATGCGGTCTGGGCGCTCTACCGCCGGTTGATCGCACGGCGCGGCCAATGCCCGACGCTCGTAGAGTGGGACAATGACATCCCGGACTGGCCGACGCTGTTCGCCGAAGCGCAGCGCGCTGAGCGGATCATGCGAGACCGGCGGAGCAATGATGCCGCGCTTCACTGAGACGCAAGATAGCTTCGCTGAGGCCGTCCGGCGCGCCGATCACGCGTTGCCGCAGGGCGTGACGAGCCACAGCGCCGATCAGCCCACGCGCCGCTTCAACGTCTACCGCAACAACTTCTACGCCAGTCTCATCGACGTTGTGGCCGGGCGGTATCCCGTCGTGCAGCGGCTCGTCGGCGAAGAGTTCTTCCGGGCGATGGCGAAAGTCTACGTCGAGCAGGAGCCGCCGCGCTCGGCAATGATCCTGGCGTACGGCAGCGGCTTTCCCGACTTTCTCGCCGGATTTCCGCCCGTCGCGGACGTGCCCTATCTGCCCGACGTCGCGCGGATGGAATGGGCGCGGCACACCGCCTATCACGCCGCCGACGCCACGCCGCTGCGCGCGGAAGATTTCGCGGGCGTGCTGGCGGAACAGGTCGCCGCGCTCACGCTCTCGCTGCACCCGTCGCTGACGATCGTACCTTCGCCCTACCCGATCGTTTCGATCTGGGAGACGAATACCTTTGACGAGGAGGTCCGCCCCGTCAGCCCCGAGGCTCAGGATGCGATGATCGCGCGGCCCGAGATGACCGTCGAGGTCCGGCGGCTGCCGCCCGGCGCAGCGGCGTTCATCACGGCTCTCAGCAGCGGCAAAACGCTGGACGAGGCCGCAACGCAGGCCGCTTCGGCAGATGAGCGCTTTGACCTTGCGGGGAACATCGCCGGGCTGATCGACGCCGGTGTCATCGTGGGATACCGAAACTAGACGACTTTAGCCGATGTCGGCCGCCGGCGTCGGGCATTCACGGGGGAAAAAATCATGTCTGCCTTGATCAATTTGTATAACGGCATCTTCTGGGGTCTGCAGCGTCTGCTCGAAGACTGGTTTCTGGGGCTGGCGGCGCGGCTGATCTTCGCCAGTGTGCTGCTGTTCTATTTCCTGAATTCGGCGCTCACCAAGGTCGGTGCGGGCTTTCCCGGCTCGCTGATCCCGTCGACCGGCGCCTATGCGCAAATCCTGCCGAAGATGACCGAGTCGGTCGGCTACGACATCTCGCAGATCGCGTTCTTCCCTTACGGCCTGATCGTATGGGCGGGAACATATGCCGAGTTCATCCTGCCCATTCTGATTGTCGTCGGGCTGTTCACGCGCGCTGCGGCGCTCGGCATGATCGCTTTCATCGCCGTGATGACCTATGTCGACATCACAGCGCACGCGGTTGACGCCGAGACCATCGGCTCGTTCTTCGACCGCTTGCCCAACGCGCCCATCTCCGACCAGCGGCTGATGTGGTCGTTCCCGTTGCTCTATCTGGTTGTGCGCGGGCCGGGCGCGGTCTCGCTGGACTGGATTTTCGGTAAGATGCGGAGCTGACCGCGGAAGCCTTGAAACGGTGCCGGCGGGCGTGCAAGCTCATGGCATGAAACGCCTTTTGATCGTCGCGCACGCCCCCTCGCCCAACACCAAGCGCATGCTCGACGCCGTCATGCGCGGCGCGACCAGCGAGGATATCTCGGGCGTGGACGCGCTCGCCCTCAGCCCGTTCGACACCGGCCCGGATGATGTGAAGGCCGCCGGCGCACTCATCCTGGGCACCACCGAAAATCTCGGTTACATGAGCGGCGCGCTGAAGGACTTCTTCGACCGCTGCTATTACCCCTGCCTGGAAGAGACACAGGGGCTGGCCTACGCGCTCTATATCCGGGCCGGACAAGACGGCACCGGCACGCGCCGCGCGGTGGAGAGCATCACCACAGGCTTGCGCTGGCGCGCGGTGCAGGAGCCGCTGATCTGCCGCGGACAGTGGAACGACACGTTCCTGGAGCAGTGCGAGGAACTGGGCCAGGCGATGGCCGCCGGGCTGGAGGCCGGCATTTTCTGAGGCCTGTTCACGCGAATCTCACCACAAGCTGATTTGCCCGGAGCGGTTGGCGCGCGGAGAATTCTCCCGAGACGAATTGGGAGACCCGGATGCCCGCACCCTATCGCCATGCCCTCTGGCTTGCCGCCGCCCTGCTGAGCGCATCGCTGCTCGCCCCGACCTTGCTCGCCGCGGCGGAGAACGATCCGCCGGCGCTTGTCGGGCACAGCGGCCAGTTCACCGTCGTGCAGCCGCCGGAAGTCCCTGCGCCAGTGCCCTTCGAGAACGGCCTGGGCGAGGCCGTCACGCTTGAAGACTTCCGTGGCAGGGTGGTGCTGCTCAACTTCTGGGCCACATGGTGCGCCCCCTGCGTCCAGGAGATGCCATGGCTCGACCAGCTCGCACGCGACATGGCCGACCAGCCGTTCAACGTGATTGCGATCTCGCTGGATGAAGCCGGGCGCAGAAAGGTGATCCCCTTTTATCAGCGCCACGGCATCGAGACGCTTGAAGTCTACACCGACCCGGACCAGCGCGTCGGCGCGATCAACCCGCCGGCAGGCGTCAGCGCCCCTTTTTCGCTCTACGGAATGCCCACGACTTACGTGATCGGCAAGAATGGCGCAGTGAGGGGCTATATCCAGGGCGCGGTGGACTGGCGGTCAAATGAGGCCCGCGCGCTGCTCGATTATTATCTCGCGCAATCGTAACGTTAAGGAGCCGACCATGCGCGCCGTCACCGCCTTCCTGATTGCCGTCGTCACGGCCACGACCGCCACCGCCAACCCGAGCGCATGGAAGCGCCAGGGCTGGGCGGACACCAACTTTTCGAAGCGCGCGATTGAATGGAACGAGATCATGTCGGGCGGGCCGCCGAAGGACGGCATCCCCTCCATCGATGAGCCGAAGTTCCAGCCGGTCGCTGACGAGACCGAGGTCGCGGCGAACGAGCCGGTCATCGGCCTGGAGATCAATGGCGACGCGCGCGCCTACCCGCTGCGCATTCTCATCTGGCACGAGATCGTCAATGATACGGTCGGGGGTGAGCCTGTCGCGGTCACCTACTGCCCGCTCTGCAATTCGGCGGTGGTGTTCAAGCGCGCTGTCAAGGGTGAGACGACGACGTTCGGCACCACCGGAAAGCTGCGCAACTCTGATCTCGTGATGTATGACCGGCTGACCGAAAGCTGGTGGCAGCAGTTCACCGGCAAGGCAATCGTCGGCGAAATGACCGGTACGCAGCTCGAAATCCTGCCCGCGCGGCTGGAGGCGCTCGCCCAGTTCCGCGAGCGCCACCCGGACGGGAAAATCCTCGTCCCAAACAATCCGAACTTCCGCAACTATGGCCGCAATCCCTACGCCGGTTACGATTCCAGCGCGCGGCCGTTCCTGTTCCGCGGTGACCTCCCGGAGGACATCAACCCGATGGTCCGGGTGGTCATGGTAAGAACGGACCAGCCAACCATCCTCTCGCTCAACCTGTTGCGCACGCACGAGCGCATCCAGGCCGGCGACGTAACGCTGACCTGGGCGCCCGGTCAGGCCTCAGCGCTCGATGACAACAGCGTTGCGGGCGGCCGGGATGTCGGAACGGTCGCAGTCGAGCGTGAAACGGCGGACGGCGCCGAGGACGTTCCTTATGACGTCACGTTCGCTTTTGTTGCACACGCGTTTCATCCTGAAACGGCGATCGTCCAGCAGTGCCCGGATGATGACGACACCCTGAAATGCGTGGGCACCGCGAGCCGATAGCGCAATCTTCCAAGCAAAACTGCCGACGGCGCGCGGCGGATTCATGCGCCGTCTTTTGGTATTCGACCGCTTTCTCGCATATTTTTAACGATCTGAAACACGAAATGTTATCATCGGTGTTTTTTACTTTTTCTTGCGGGAAAAATGCAGGCGTGAGCAGGCCATGTTCGATGAGCAGATCGCCAATGCGTGTCCGGACGGCGTTCTGGTTGTCGACCGGCAGGGTCGCATCACGGCGATCAATGACGCGGCCCGACGCATGTTCGGCTGGCCCGGCGACACACTGATCGGTCAGCACGTCGATATTCTGTTGCCGGGTGGGGACCGGCGACGCGACGTCCTCCTGCGTCGGGCTGTGCACAAGGCTCTGCAAGGCCCCATCGAGATGAACAATTGGCGCAGTTTCCTGGCCCGGCGAAGTGACGGCATCCGTTTTCCCATCAACATCTGGCTGGCGGGCGACGGGACAGGGCCGGAACACCGCACCATCGCCTTCATCCGCGATATGAGCGACCCGACCGCGCGGGAAGCCGAGGTCGCCAAGGCCCAGGTCGAGCTGGAGATGCGGTGCCGGCACAGCGAACTGCTGGCCCTCGCCGCCGAGTACAGTGCCGATGGCGTGATAATTGCCGACGCCGAGGGCTGGACACTCTGGGTCAACAGCGCGCTCGGGAAGATAACGGGCTATGAGCCGGAAGACTTCATGGGCCGCAAGCTCTGGGACATGCTGCAGGGACCGGAGACTGACACAGCCACAATCAAGCGGCTGGATGCCGCTATCCGGGACGGCCGCGCCGCGCGGTGCGACATGTTCAGCTACAGCCGTAGCGGCGAAGGCAACTGGACGGAGATCACCCTCACCCCGATACACAAGGACAAAGGCCGACCTGCCAAATATGTCGCGAGTCTTCGGGATATCGGCTCCAGAAAGCGGAGGGAAACGCGTCTGGAGGAGGCCGCATGGGCCGCCGAGGTGAAGGAGGGCCGGCTGGCTTCCGCTATCGAGGCGGCGTCGACCGGCTTCATCATCTACGACTCCAGCAACCGGCTTGTCATGTGCAACACCGCCCTGCGCGAGCAGTTGCCCTTCCTTTCGGACAAGCTCGTCCCCGGTGTGACCTATGAAGAGCTGGTCCACGCAGCGGTCCTCGGCGGACATCTCGATACGGAAGGCGAAGACCCTGAAACCTGGATGCGCCATCAGATCGAAAAGCGCAACACGGAAACGAATGGCGAAGCGATCGTCCAGTTCGTTGACGGGCGCTGGATGATGCACCGCGCCCGGCGCACGCCCGCGGGCGAAATGATCGGCGTGATTACCGATGTCACGGAACTGAAACAGCAGGAAGAGCGCCTGCGCGAAGCCAAGCGGGAGGCGGAGCGGGCCGAAGCGCGCCTGTCCTCAGCCATCGAGAGCATCTCGGAAGGCTTTGTCGTCTATGACGAACGTGACCGCCTGGTGCGCGCCAACACGGCGTTCAGGAAGATACTCGGCGACGATTCCGACATCATTGTTCCCGGCGTGACTTTCGAGGAAATCGTCCGCGCGCTCGTTGCGCGCGGGCACTTCGACACCGAGGGCGAGGATCCCGAAGCCTGGATCCAGAGGCAGCTCGAGCTGCGCAAATCGGGGCCCGTCGTCGAGACAGTGGTCCGCTTTACGGATGGCCGGTGGATGCTGCGCCGCGATCGGCGTACGCCGCAGGGCGAAATGATCGGCATCCGGTCGGATATCACCGCCTTCAAACAACACGAAGCCGAACTCAAGAAGGCACACGCCGAAGCCGAGGCCGCCAACCGCGCCAAGAGTGAGTTCGTCGCCACTATCAGCCACGAGCTTCGCACGCCTATCAACGGAATCATGGGCTTCGCCCAGCTCATGCTGATGGACGAGTTGACGGAAAAACAGCGCGAGCGTGCGGAAATCGTCAAGTCGTCCTCGGAGCATCTGCTCGAACTCGTCAACGACCTGCTCGATCTCTCGCGCATTACGAGCGGCAGCCTGAAACTGGAAACCCAGCCGTTCGTCGTCGCACAACTTGTTGACGAGACCATCCGCCTGCTCAAGCCGATGGCATCGGAGAAAGGCCTTGAGCTGTTGGCCACGGTCGATCTCCCGCCGCGGGCGCAAATCACCGCCGATCCAGGACGGATCAAGCAGATCCTGATCAACCTTATCGCCAACGCGATCAAATTCACCGCAGAAGGACAGGTCGCATTGAGGGTCAGTCAAACGGCGGAGGGCATCGCCTTCGCTGTCGCGGATACCGGGCCCGGCCTGCGCGCTGAGGAAAAGGCAGCCGTTTTCGACAGATTCGCTCGCTCCGGGAAAGGCAGCTCTTCGCCGGAGGGCGCGGGACTTGGACTGGCGATCACGAAGGGGCTGGTGGAATTGATGGACGGCGAGATCACCGTGCAAAGCGAGGTCGGCGTCGGCTCGGTTTTCAGGGTCTACTTGCCTCTGCCCGTAACGGTCCCGGAGCAGGAAGCCTACGCGCCGTCAGCCAGCGAAAAAAAAAAGCCATCGGGGGAGAGGAGCCGGAAAATGTATGACGTCCTCGTCGCCGAAGATCACCCGGTGAACCAGCTTTTGATCCGGGAGATCCTTACCTCGATCGGCTGCCGCGTGACCATGGCCGACAACGGTGAGAAAGCGCTCGAGGAAATCGACGCGCGCGACTTCGACCTCGTCATCATGGACCACCAGATGCCGGTGATGACCGGGCTCGAAGCCATCACCCGTATCCGTGCGCGCAAGGACTGGAAGCAGCGCATCCCGATCATTGCCCTGACGGCCAGCGCGCTTGCCGGCGCCGAAGAAGACCACAAGGCGCGCGGGGTGGAAGCCTTCATGACCAAGCCTCTGGACATGAACGAGGTGATCGGAACCGTGAAACATCTTGGCCGCATTGGCCGCGAGCTGCGCGAAGCCGCGCATTCCACGGCACAATAGCCACGTTCAGGCGTTTGAGTCTGAAAGGTCGGAGTTTGATAACCATCATTTGGCAGCAAACGATTTGCGTGTAGTCTTGAAATTCTCACAACGTACGGAAGAGTGATCAAGAAATACCGAAAGGGAGAAACATGAGCATCAGGCTTGGCGTACTGACTCTGGCGGGCGCTATGGCGGCAGCAGCCTTTGCGGGTCCGGCTCTGGCCAGCGAAGACGAGAAAGAGGAGTACGAACACTACCGCGCTGAGAAGTCAGAAACGCTGGGACAAGCGGTGAAGAACTTCTCGGAATACAACAAGCGCATCGCCAAGGTGCTGGAGAAGGCCGAATTGTCGCCAGCCGATGTCGAGGAGATCCACGAGGCGACCTACACGCTTGAAGAGGCGCTGGAGCGCATGGAAGAAGGCATGGAGGAGCTGGAAGAGACCCTCGAAACACTCCACCGTGCCTCGGAAGCTCACCAGGAAGAGGCCGTGCGCGAGGCCGGAAAAGCGTACCTGGAAACGGCTGGCCAAATGGTGCCCTGACCCACGTTTCGCGCCAGGTTGAAGGGCTCGGCGCTCAGCCCTTCAATCCGCGCGACAGCCGGTGCAAGTGATATACAGCGATCGCAAGCACGATGAAGGCGCCAGCCTGA
This sequence comes from Dichotomicrobium thermohalophilum, assembly GCF_003550175.1. Lineage (NCBI taxonomy): Bacteria > Pseudomonadati > Pseudomonadota > Alphaproteobacteria > Hyphomicrobiales > Hyphomicrobiaceae > Dichotomicrobium > Dichotomicrobium thermohalophilum. Next base: position 693,956 of record NZ_QXDF01000001.1, on the reverse strand, counting down.
TGCACCAGACCGAGGCTGAGCGGCACTTGCGCCACCAGCGTCCAGATGCCGAGCACCGCTTGCAGCGTCACCGCGCCAGCCAAAAACACCGCGGATAGCCGACCCGCCCGCTCCGTGCGCATCATCGCAATGGCATGGAGGATCGCCCAGCCGAACAGCATGTAGGCCGCCATGCGGTGGTTGAACTGCACGGTCAGCGCATTCTCGAAAAGATTGAGATGCCAGGGCTGCATGACAAATAGCCCATCAGGGACGAACTCGCCGTCCATAAGCGGCCAGGTGTTGTAGGCGAACCCGGCTTTCATGCCCGCCACGAATGCGCCCAGCACGATCTGGATGAATGAGAACACCACCAGTCCGGCGGCTGACAGCCACGCCCAGCTTCGCTTGATCGTCCGCGCCGGCTGGCCGACCCCAAGCGCCACCCATATCATCGCCGCGTAAATGATCGCCGCCAGCCCCAGATGCGCTGCCAGCCGGTACTGGCTTACCGACACGCGGTCGACCAGCCCGCTCTGCACCATGTACCAGCCCATGAAGCCCTGTAGCGCGCCCAGCGCGAACAGCACGATCAGGCTCGGCGCGAGATCGCGGCGGATGGTGCCGGCAAAGGCGAACACAAGAAACGGCAAGGCGAAGGCGACGCCGATGAACCGGCCAAGGAAGCGGTGCGCCCACTCCCACCAGAAGATGAATTTGAACTCCTCGAGGCTCATGCCCTTGTTGACGAGCTGGTACTGAGGGATCTGGCGGTATTTGTCGAACGCCTCCTGCCAGTCCGCTGCCGAGAGCGGCGGGATCGCCCCGAGGATCGGCTTCCATTCAGTGATCGACAGGCCCGAGCCGGTCAGCCGCGTCGCACCTCCCACCACGACCATCGCGAAGATGAGCGCGATGACGCAGCCCAGCCAGATACGGATGGCGATGTCCGCATTTGCGGGTTTGGCGCGTGACCCGTTGAGCGCGACCGCGTCGGTCATGTCCTGTCTCCGAAATCTTTTCCGCGATTTAGTCTGTCACGGACATACCGGCAAGCGCGCGCAGTGTCGCGGGGTGGGCAGCGTTTTTCCGTTGGCGCGCGGTCGGGCGTTTGAGTATGGTGCGCGCCATGTCGGATCGCACTCGCAAATTCATCGGCGTGATGGGAATGGTCGTGTTCACGGTGTTCTACCTGTGGTTCGCGATCACGGTGGCCATCATGCGCCTGCCGGGTACCTCGCTCGGCCTGCAACTCGCCTTCTACTTCGTCGTCGCGGCGATCTGGTTTGCCGTCTGCGCGGCGATCATCTGGTGGATGCGCCCACGCCACGCGCAGCACAGCGAAAAGGCGCCCGGCGGCTAGCCGCGCGCCTGAAATGCATTCCACGCAAGATGTTTCCGAAAAACCGGCTCCCGCTTTTCGGAACGCACTCTACGCAACCTTCCCCTCGAACAGGAAGCCGCCGGACTGTCGCGACCAGAGCTGGGCGTAGATGCCGCCCGTGCGGATCAGCTCATCATGCGTGCCCTGCTCGACGATCTGGCCCTGGTCCATCACCACGAGCCGGTCCAGCATCGCGATCGTCGAGAGCCGGTGCGCAATGGCGATGACCGTCTTGCCCTGCATCAGATTGTAGAGCTGTTCCTGAATGGCCGCTTCGGCCTCGCTGTCGAGCGCGGAGGTGGCCTCGTCCAGCACCAGGATTGGCGCATCCTTCAGCAACACGCGTGCGATGGCGATACGCTGGCGCTGCCCGCCGGAAAGCTTCACGCCTCGCTCGCCGACATGAGCGTCATAGCCGCGGCGGCCCTTCCAGTCCTGAAGGTCGGGGATAAAGTGATGCGCGTGCGCGCGGCGCGCTGCCTCGAAGACTTCCTGATCGCTTGCATCCGGCCGGCCGTAACGGATGTTGTCCATCACCGAGCGGTGTAGCAGCGACGTGTCCTGTGTAACCATACCGATCTGGTGGCGCAGGCTTTCCTGCGTGACATGCGCGATGTCCTGCCCGTCCACGAGGATGCGCCCGCCTTCCAGGTCATGGAAGCGCAGGAGCAGGTTCACCAATGTCGACTTGCCAGCGCCTGAGCGCCCGACCAGCCCCACCTTCTCGCCCGGCTGGATGGTCAGACTAAGATCCTGGATCAGGCCGCCTTCCTTGCCATAGTGGAAGGTGGCGTTCTCATAGCGGATTTCGCCACGCGTGACCTTGAGCGGACGGGCGTCCTCCGTGTCGACGAGCCGCAGCGGCTTGGAGATCGACTGGATGCCCTCCTGCACCTGTCCGATATTCTCGAAAACGTTGGTGACGACGGACATCGTCCAGCCGGACATGTTGTTGATCTGGATGACGAGACCCGCCGCGACGGCGATCGCGCCGAGCGTGACGAGCTGCTGGCTCCACAGCCACAACGCCAGCCCGACGGTCGTGACGATCATCACGCCGTTCATCGTCCACAGGATGCCCTCCATGACGGAAAGCAGGCGCATCTGGTCCCGGAACTTGCGGGTATGGTCGTCCAGCGCCTCGGCGGCGTAGTCGTCCTCCCGTTCGGTTCGGGCGAACAGCTTGACCGTCATGATGTTGGCGTAGCTGTCCACGACCCGGCCGGCCAGCGTGGAGCGTGCATCCGACTGGATCCACGATCGCTCCTTCACCTTCGGCACGAAGGAGTACAGCATGTAGCCGTAGGCTGCGAGCCAGATGAACAGCGGGACCATCAGCCACGGATCGGCCGAGAACAGGACCGCCATCGCCGAGATCGCATAGATCGTCACAAACCACAGGGAATCCGTGACTTCAACGACCGCCTGACGCAGGGCCGCTCCCGTCTGCATCACGCGGTTGGCGATCCGACCGGCAAAATCATCCTGAAAGAAGGATGGGCTTTGCCGCAGCATGTAGCGGTGCGACTGCCAACGGACCAGACCGGTGAAGGACGGATAGAGCGACTGGTTGATGATCGCGATATGCGCCATGAAGGTCAGCGGCCGCAGCAATACCGCGAACGCCGCCATCAGCAGCAGCGTGCTGCCATGCTCGGCGAAGAAGGCCTCAGGCGAATCGGCGGCGCGGGCGAGATCAACGATCTGCCCAACGAACGTAAACAGCGCGACCTCGATCAGCGCGGCGACCAGGCCGATAACGACGACGGCCAGCAATGTGCCCCAGATTTGGCGGCAATAATGCCAGAAAAACCGCGCCAGATTTTCGGGTGGCCGGTCAATAGAGGCACGTCGAAAAGGGGAAATACGTTGTTCGATCCAGCGTAACATGAAACTCGCTCGCGTGTGTTCTTGGTATCTTGAGAAAAATGATCACACGGCTGAGCGAGGCGGCCAAGAGGCCGAGCGGTTCAGCCGCGCGTGGTAACGACGGCGCGCTTTACCATTGGTTATGTCCTGCTGGTGTTGATCCCGGTCGCAGGCCCGCAGCCCGCTGACTCTGCAAGAGGTGGTGCAACATGGTGGCAACAGTGTGGCATATTCACCTTAGCCGTGCCAAGCGCCCAGCAGATATTCCTGGTTGCCGCTCTGCCCGCGTAACGGCGAGGGGATCGGAGTCCGCGTGTGCCAGCCGTGATCCGCCACGAGCTTACGGATGGTCTCCACTGCCAGGTCGCGCGCGTGCGCATCGGTCACGATGCCGCCCTTACCGACATGCTCCCGCCCCACCTCGAACTGCGGTTTGATCAGCGCCACCAGCCAGGCATCCGGCGCGGCGAAACGCATCACATTCGGCAAAACGAGCCGCAAGGAGATGAAGCTGACATCGACCGTGATCGCACCGACTGGCTCCGGCACATCCCCGGGTGTGAGGTCGCGCGCGTCCCGCTGCTCAAGCGCGATCACTCGCGGATCGGCAACGAGCTTCTTGTGAAGCTGCCCGGTGCCGACGTCGACCGCATAAACCCGGGAGGCCCCGCGCGCGATGAGCACCTGTGTGAAGCCGCCCGTCGACGCCCCGATATCGAGTGCCACGCGGCCAGCCGGATCAAGGTCGAAGGTGTCCAGCGCCGCGACAAGCTTGAGCGCCGCGCGCGAGACGTAAGCCGCTTCCTCGCCGATGACGGCAATTTCTGCGGTGTCCTGAACCAACGCGCCCGCTTTCGTCACGACCGCGCCGTCCACACGCACCAGTCCGCGCTTGATCAGATCGCGCGCCCGCGCGCGGGTTCCGACGAGGCCCCGAGCTACCAGCGTGATGTCGAGACGCGATGTCTCGGCCACCTTATCCTGCGTCGCCCTGGCCGGCCGCGCCAACGTCTTCGGGGGTCATCTCGCGGCCCAGCGCGCTGAACACGGTGCGCACGATGCCGCGGGCGTCGAGACCGTGATCAGCGTACATCTGCTCGGGCTTGCCCTGATCAACGAACTCGTCAGGCAAGACCAGAGTGCGGATTTTAAGGCCCTGATCGAGCAGCCCGTCCTGCGCAAGGAAGTGCAGCACATGGCTGCCGAAGCCGCCGACGGAGGCTTCCTCGATCGTCACGACCACCTCATGCTCGCGCACCAGCCGGCGGATCAGGTCGTGATCCAGCGGCTTCGCGAAGCGGGCGTCAGCGACCGTGGTGGACAAACCGTGGCGCGAAAGCTGATCGGCTGCCGACAGACACTCTTGCAGCCGCGCGCCGAACGACAAGAGCGCAACGCTATTCCCCTCCCGCACGACGCGTCCGCGCCCGATATCCAGCGGCTCGCCGCGCTCCGGCATCTCCACGCCCACGCCCTCGCCGCGCGGATAGCGCAGCGCGCTGGGCCGGTCGTCAATCTGCACCGCCGTCGCAACCATATGGCGCAGTTCCGCCTCGTCCGCCGCCGCCATCACGACGAAGCCGGGCAGGCACGACAGGTAGGTCACGTCGAACGACCCCGCATGGGTCGGTCCGTCAGCGCCGACAAAGCCCGCGCGGTCGATGGCGAAGCGCACCGGAAGCTGCTGGATCGCCACGTCATGCACGACCTGGTCATAGGCGCGCTGGAGGAAGGTCGAGTAGATCGCGGCGAACGGGCGGTAGCCTTCCGTCGCCAGCCCGGCGGCGAAGGTCACGCCGTGCTGCTCGGCGATGCCGACATCGAAGGTGCGCTCCGGGAACTCCTCGCCGAACAGGTCCAGCCCCGTGCCCGAGGGCATCGCGGCCGTGATGGCGACGATCTTGTCGTCGCGGCGCGCCTCATCAATCAGGCTGTTGGCGAACACCTTGGTGTAGCTCGGTGCATTGGGCTTGGGCTTGGACATGGCGCCGGTAATAACGTCGAACTTCGACACGCCGTGATACTTGTCCGCCGAGTTCTCCGCCGGCTCATACCCCTTGCCCTTCTGCGTGACGCAGTGAACCAGGATCGGCCCTTGCTCTGCGTCGCGAACATTGCGCAGCACGGGCACAAGGTGCTCCAGGTTGTGCCCGTCGATTGGTCCGACGTAGTAGAAGCCGAGCTCCTCGAAAAGGGTGCCGCCGGTCCAGAAATTGCGGGTGTATTCCTCTGCGCGGGCCGCGCGCCGCTCCCAGCCCTTCGGCAGGCGCTTGGCGAGCTGTTTCACGATGTCGCGCAGATAGAGATATGTACCCGAAGAGGTCAGCCGCGCGAGATAGTGGCTGATGGCGCCCACCGGCGGGGCGATCGACATGTCGTTGTCGTTCAGGATGACGATCAGGCGCTTGTCCATCGCGCCGGCATTGTTCATCGCTTCGTAGGCCATGCCCGCGCTGAGCGCGCCGTCACCAATCACGGCGATGACGTTGTTGTCCTTATCCTCGCTCAAGTCGCGGGCGACCGCCATACCCAGGCCTGCCGAGATGGATGTGGAGGAATGCGCCGCGCCAAACGGGTCGTATTCGCTTTCTGCGCGTTTGGTGAAGCCCGACAGACCGCCTGGCTGGCGCAGGGTGCGGATGCGGTCGCGGCGGCCGGTGAGAATCTTGTGCGGATAGGCCTGATGCCCGACGTCCCAGATCAGTCGATCCGCAGGCGTGTCGAACAGGTAGTGCAGCGCCACGGTCAGCTCGACCACCCCGAGACCCGCGCCGAGATGCCCGCCGGTGACCGATACGGCGTCGATCGTTTCCGCGCGCAGTTCCTCCGCGACCTGCTGCAGCTGGGATTCATCGAGCGCTCGCAGGTCGTCCGGGGTGATGATCTGATCGAGTAGAGGCGTCTTGCTGTCTGAACTCACGATCCTTGCGTCCCTCACGCGATTACCACGTAGGATGTCACAGGCTGGCGCCCGCTGTCATATAAAGTTTACACTTTCGTCCGCGTGTCGGCAAAACTTGCGTGCATATCATAAGGGATATGCGCTTTGAGAGGCTTTGGATTATCGCGCCTTGCATGACCGGCGCAATTTCATTCCACGTCCAAGGGCTGCGTGTTCACTCCACGTCCAAGGGCTGCGTGCCGGTCGGCTGGCCGTCTTCACTGAGATTGATCTTCTCTACCTTGGCCTCGGCGCGCTGCAGAAGCCGGTCGCAATGATCGCGCAAGGCTTCGCCACGCTCATAGATGGCGATGGATTGCTCAAGTTCCACATCGCCGCGCTCCAGACGCCCGACGATCTGCTCAAGCTCCTTGAGCGCCTGCTCGAACGACATGTCCTTGATGTCGGCGTTGGCCTTGTCTTGCTGTTTCGCCATGACCCCTCCAGCGATCTCGCTGCGCCATCACGATCCGTATTCCATCATTACGCGCAAATGCGCTTCCACGGATCGCGCCAGGCCGCCGAGATCGTAGCCGCCTTCAAGCACGGAAATAAAGCGCCCGTTCGCGTGTTTGTCGGCGACATCCAGAAGTTTCCGCGTCACCCAGGCGAAATCCTCCTCGCGCAGGCCCAGGCCGCCGATCGGGTCGTTGCGGTGCGCGTCGAAGCCCGCCGAGGCGATCACCAGATCGGGCGAGAAGTCGTGCAGCGCGGGCAGAATGCGGCTCTCGAAGGCTTCCTGGAAGTGATAGGTGTCGTCGCCCCGGCGCAGCGGCGCGTTGACGATATTGCCGGCGACGCCCTGCTCGCTCCACTCCCCCGTACCCGGGAACAGCGGCATCTGATGTGTCGAGCCGTAGAACAGGTTCGGCTCGGACCAGAACATGTGTTGCGTGCCGTTGCCATGGTGAACATCGAAGTCAATCACGGCGACCCTTTCCAGCCCATGCGCTGCGCGCGCGTGGGCCGCGGCAACGGCGACATTGTTGAAGAAACAGAAGCCCATCGCCTGACGAGTCTCGGCGTGGTGGCCGGGAGGCCGGGCCGCACAGAAGGCGTTACGCGCCGCGCCGGTGACAACCTGATCCACTGCCATGATCGCGGCACCCGCTGAACGCAGCGCCGCCTCCCAGCTTTTCGGCGACATCACCGTATCGCCGCCATCGACATATACATGCCCGCTTTCCGGCGCGGCCTTTTTCACCGCCGCGATGTAGTCCGGGCCATGCATCCGCGCGATGGCGTCCTCCTCGGCAAGCGGTGCCTCCTCCCTATGCAGAAACTGGAAGCTCTCGTCCTCCAGCACCTGCTCGATGGCGCGCAGGCGGTCCGGGCGCTCGGGATGGCCATAGCCCGTGTCGTGCTCAAGGAAGACGGGATGCGAAATCAGAAGTGTCGGCATGGGGTCTTTCAGCGCCCTTGTTGTCGTGTTCTCAGCGGCCCGGAGCAGTCAGCGGCGCGGGCGGTTCGCTGTCTTCGGGCACAAAGAAATCCGGCGTCAGGTCGACGGTCGGGTCGATCCGGTAGCGGTCGAAATCGCACACGCCGTGTTCGGCAAGCAACGTGTCGTCGATGCAGAAGTTCCCGGTGAAGTCGCCCGCCGGCTTGGTCAGGATCACGTGCGCGGCGTCCGCGACAATCTCCGGGCTGCGGCTGGCGCGCATCACATCTTCGCCACCCACAATATTGGCGATAGCGGCCGTGGCGATGGTCGTGCGTGGCCACAGCGCATTGACGCCGATGCCCAGCGGCTTGAGTTCTTCGGAAAGCCCCAGAGCGCAAAGGCTCATGCCGTATTTCGCCAGCGAATAGGCCAGGTGTCCCGCAAACCACTGCGGCTTCAGGTCCAGCGGCGGCGAGAGCATCAGGATATGCGGGTTGTCCGACCGGCACAGATGCGCGATGCAGTGCTTCGAGACCATGAAGGTGCCACGCGCATTCACCTGATGCATCAGGTCGAACCGCTTCATTTCCGTTGACCGCGTATCGGTCAGGCTGATCGCGCTGGCGTTGTTCACGCAGATGTCGATACCGCCAAAGGTCTGCACCGTCTGGTCGATCGCCGCCTGCACCTGCGCCTCGTCGCGGATGTCGCAGACGATGGGCAGGGCATTACCGCCGACCTTCTCGATCTCCAGAGCCGCGGTGTAGACCGTGCCGGGCAGCTTGGGATGCGGTTCGGCCGTCTTGGCCGCCAGCGCGACGTTCGCGCCGTCCCGTGCGGCGCGCAGCCCGATGGCCAGGCCGATGCCGCGGCTGCCCCCGGAAATGAAGAGGGTTTTGCCCTCTAGGCTGCTCATGCGCGGTATCCCTTCGACGTGTCAGCCCCGCGGCCGGGCATGATCGGCTTGCCGCATGGCCTGCGCGCGATAGTCGCGCCGTTACACGTCGTTACGGTTGCGTTTCCTCAAGCGCCGCGGGTTTCGTTGTCTTTGCGGCGAAGCGTTTCTTTCAGGGTACAGAATAAAACACGCGCCGCAACCGCCGTCTCGCGTGGAGCGGGGCGGCTCAGTTACTGAATATCTCGAAGAATCGGTCCTGCTCCGGCTGCGGCCGTCGTGGTGGCTCGCGCATGATCTCGCGGCGGGCATCTTCAACCACCTGCGGATCGTCGAGCGATGCTCCAGGCGTCGTTGAGTCCGGTGCAGGCTCGGACGGTGTCTCCGCGGTCTGCGCCTCTCCGGCATCGGGGGTGTCTGGCGGCGCAGGCGTCTCCTCGATCTCCGTGCTGAAGCCGGGCAAGGGGTCCAGCGTCTCCAGCGGAATGTCGCCGAGGCTGGTATCGTCCGGGGCCCGTGCGTCCGTCTCGGCAGGACTTGCAGCACTTAGGTCCTGTCCAGGCGCGCTTTCTTCGACGGGTGGCCCGTCGGTGTCGCGCTGGCGCCGCAGCTCCTCCAGCCGCTCGACGTTGCGCTCGACCCGGGCCACAGTCAGGAACTGCTCCAGGTCATCCGCGTCGATGCGCGGCTCCAACCTGCCGAAGTTCGTTAGTGGCCCGGCGAAGGTCACGCGTACATCCGGCAATTCTTCGCCGTTCAGCACCGCACCCACATCCCAGCGGCTCGTCAGCTCCATTTCGGTCAGGTCCACGCGCGCACGAGCCTCGACCGCCAGCCCCTCAGGATCGCTGAAAACCTGCGTGTCCAGCAGGCGCAACGCACCGTCTTTCAGGCGAAGTGCGGTCTGTGCCCCGTCGTGTGCGAGGCGGCTTTCACGCAGCGGCTGGGCCAGCTGCGCCGCGACCGTCTCTTCGGGCTGGTCTTCGGCTGCCAGATAGGCCCGCGCCGTGCGCGCAAGGACCTGCGGGTCCAGCCCGCGGATTTCACCCGCTCCGAGTTCGATCCGGCCCGTGCCGGACATCACTGTCATCAGCCCGCGCGGCGACAGGCCCTCACTCTCCGCCCGCAGGCTAACCTCCGCCCGCCCCGTCGCAAGCGGCGCGCCCTGGCCGTGCGGCAACTGTGCCAGATCGAGTTCGGTGATCACGATCTCGCCATCGAATACAGTGCGCCCGCGCGCCGGCCGCAGTTCGGCCGAGGCCACTGCCTCCCCGCCATAAAGTATCCCGGACACCATCGGGACGCGCAACGCGCCGTCCTCCAGCCGGGCCATGAGTGTCGCGTCTCTCAGGATCAGGCCCTCGGCCACGGCCAGTTCGTCCGCCGCCAGCGACAGGTTGCCGGACACTCGGCTCAGCGTGTCAATCGCGAAAGGCGCGTCTGGCCAGAAAGCTTGGGCTCCTTGTTCGCGGCGCTCGAGTATCAGCGCGCCTGCACGCGCCAGATTGAACCGCCCGGCGTTGAGATTGACCTCGACCTCCGGCACCGCGCCAGACACATCGAGCCGCGCATTGCCTGTTGTCGTGTGCTCCGCCAGATCCACGCGGAGGTCGCGCGCCCGGAACACGCTACCCTCGCTCGACACCGAGGCGCGCAGGGCCAGCGCCCCGCTCCCGGCCGCAGGCAAACCGGCCAGTGCAAAGGCCTGTTCGGCCGAGGTCGCCTCCACCGTCGCCTCGCCATCGAGCCGCAATGTCGCCGGCTCCGCCGAACCATCATAGGCCAGCCGCACCTCGCTGGTCTCGAGCGCGGCCGTGCCCGTCCATGGCTCGCCAGCCGCGCCCGCGAAGTCAGCGCGTAGCCGCGCCGGGCCGGTCGCCTCCTCGATGGTCAGCCAATCGGTCAGGTCTGGGGCAATCTGGCGTGCCAGCCCACGCAGCGTCCGGTTCTCGGCATTGATCACCAAGTGATAGCGCTCACCCTCATAGATACGCGCATTGGCCAGAAGCTCGGTCTGCGCGGCCCTGCCATCTATTCGCAGCCAGTAGCCATTCTCGACCTCGCTCGGCCGCAGACTCGCCGTGACATGCAGCGGGGCCGCCGCGCGCAACCGCGCCACATGCGGGGCGAGCCACTCCGCTGCGCCCGGGACCGCTCTGGCGACCTCCTCCACCCGCGCCGCGTTGTTCGCCGCAAGACTGAGGCGCAGCTCCGGCGCAGCTTGCGTTTTTCCAAGGGGATACCGCCCGCTGCCGGTCAGCCGAAGGCCGTCGGCGCCGTGCAGCGATACTGTCTCGACCACGATCCCCTCGGGGTCAATCCGCAACCGCGTCTGCACATCGCTCGCAGCAAACTCCGGCAGGATCAGCCGGTTCGCCCGCACAGCGACTTGCCACCTCTTTGCCTGCAGCGCCGTCAGGCCGTTTTCCCGGCCGAGGAGCTTGCCGACCATCTCCGCGGTCTCACCGCGGATGTAGGGACGCAGATCAAGCGTACGCGCATCCAGATCGAGGGTCGCCGAAGCCTGATCGAAGGCCAGCCGCACGTCGCCGCTCAAGCGCGACTTGCCGAGCCGCGCGGAAATCTCCGAAATGTTGAACGCGTCTACCGCCGACTCCACTTCGCCGCTGAGCGAAAATGATTTGGCCGCCGCATCGCGCTCCTCGAACATCTCCGGCGCTGCCCATTGAAGCAGCCGTCCGAGATTGCTGCCGCTCGCGCGCACCTTTCCCGCGAGCATCGGCGCGCCGTCCTTGCGCGCGAACTGCCCCTCGAATCCAAGGCTGCTGCCCCCGGGCAATCCAGCCTGTAGAGTCTCGACGCCCCAGCCGCCATCCCCGCGCCGCGCCACGGCGTGGACATCGCGGATCAGATCGCCGCCCAGGCTGACCTGCGCGATCCGCAAGTCGATGCGTGCCCGCCGCGCCGGAACCGGAACATCGGCAAGCAGGTCCGGCAGTTGCAGCAACACCTCGGCCGGCATCCGGTCCTGAACCTGCGCGCCGGCCAGCAGGTCAAGGTCGAGCCACTGCGAGCGAAGTTCCGCATCGAGCCGCAGCCCTTGCCCCCAGGTCAGCCGGGCCGTGCCGTTCAACGTCTGCGTGCGCTGTTTGCGCGTGATCGTCACGCTGAAATCGTCGAAGTTGGCGCCATCCAGCGTGGCGCGGCCCGTCGCCTCCGCACGCCATTGCGGCGCCTGCGCGCCCGCCTCCGGCGTTTGCGGCGCGCTTGCCTCCACGTCGCCGAGGAACTCTGGCCCGTCGGTCAAGTCGCGCAAATTGCCTTCCACGCGATAGACCACCACCTCGCCGCGCGAGACGGCTTTCACCGGCATCAGCCCCTCGGCGGTCATGCTGCCCACGGAAAGCTGCAGGTCGCGCACATGATCACCGATAACGGCCTGCCCGGCGAACTTGAACGGCCCGCCCAGCGTCTCCGCGGAGAGTTCGCCGCTGACGCCGTCGACGCGCCAGCGTGCCGGCTCGCCCGGCCGGGCAACGGCGAGCGACGCCTCATTCAGCGTTACCGATTTCAGCGAGATGTCCGCGGGCATGAACGGCAGCCCACCTGCTGCTTCGCCAATGCGGGGCCACTCGACCTGCCCGTTTTCATCCAGCCCAAGGCGAAGCGAAAGCCGATCCAACTCGATCTTCCGCGCCTCAATTTGCCCACGCAGCAGCGGTGGGATCGACAGGGCCATTCGGAACGCCCGCGCAGTTGCGGATGGCGAGTCGAAGCTGCCGTCGCGATCAGCGATGCTCACCGCCTCGAAGCGCACCTCCGGCACCGGCAGAATGGTCAGATCGACGTTACCCTCGACACGCACCGGCCGACCAGCGAGCTTGCTGGCCTGGGCCTCGAACACCGGACGATACTCGTTCCAGTCCACCACATAGGGCGCGGCGAACGCGGCCGCGAAAACGACGATCAGCAGCGATGTGAGGGCCGCAAGCAGGACGTTCACGCGTGACTCCGGAATCGCGTTTCAGATCGGTCTCGGTCTGCCCCATGCAGCCGCGAGACGCAAATCCTCGTGGGCCTATGGCCGGAGATTGGCCCGGTGCCTTGCGTCCAGCCTGCAAAGATGTCGTAGTGCATTGTGTTATCGTGATACCGTAGTGTGAAAAAGCCGCGGCGGCAAACACGCGCAATTTCCAGACAGCCGGAGATGACGACCACCAACGAGCAGCCAGGCGAGACGGATGCGAACGCGCAAGAAGGTCCCGACTCGCCTGCTGATCGGGTTTCGCTGTTCTCCGCTGCCAAAGAGCGGCTGCTGCTCTTCTTCTCCGACCGTTTCACCGCCAATGTGAGCGAATTCTTCGCCGAGCGCCAGCCACTCGTGTGGGTGATGGCCCTGGTCATCGGTATCGCGGCAGCCTATGCAGCGATCCTCTTCCGTCTGGCGATCCGCTTCTTCCAGCTGCCGTGGCTCCAGACGATGGACAAGGCCACCACCGCCGCGGCAATGCAGCTTCCGTGGTGGGTGATCCTGCTTGCGCCGGCTACCGGCGGGCTGATCGTCGGGTTCATCCTGCTGCGGTTTCAGCGCGGACGCCGCCCGCACAACGTGGCGGATGTCATCGAGGCGGTGGCGATCGGCAAATGTCGCATTTCCGCGCGGGACGGGTTCCTGAGCGCGCTGATTTCCGCACTTTCGCTGGGCACCGGGGCAAGCGCGGGTCGCGAAGGTCCTGTCGTGCATCTCGGCGCGACGATCGCCTCGCAACTGGAACAGCGCTTCGACCTTGCCCCCGGCGCGCAGCGCACGCTGCTTGGCTGCGGCGTCAGCGCGGCGGTGGCCGCCTCGTTCAATGTGCCGATTGCTGGCGTGCTGTTCGCGCATGAGGTGATCCTCCGGCATTACGCCCTGCGGGCTTTCGTGCCGATCACGATCTCCAGCGTCGTCGCCACGATCATCGCGCGGGTCCATCTCGGAAATTTCCCTGCATTTATCGTGCCGGAATACTATATCGCCTCACTATGGGAGTTTCCGGCCTTCGCGCTCCTGGGGCTGACCTCGGCGGCAGTGGCAATCGCCTTCCAGTTCGCCATTATCGGGGCGGACCGGGCCGCGACGGCAACGCCTATCCCGGTCTGGCTTAAGCCGGCCGTTGGGGGGTTGTGTGTGGGTGCGATCGCGCTGAGCTTCCCGCAGGTACTCGGCGTCGGCTACGACACGACGGACGCCGCGCTCAATAGCCAGCTTGGATTGTTGATCATGCTGGCGCTGCTGCTTGCAAAGACGGCGGCAACGGCGCTGACACTCGGCTTTCGCATGGGTGGCGGCGTGTTTTCTCCCTCGCTTTATCTGGGCGCGATGACGGGCGGCGCCTTCGGGCTGATCGCGGAGAGCATCTTTCCGGCGCTTGCCTCGGGTGAAGGGCTCTACGCCATTCTCGGCATGGGCGCGGTGGCCGCCGCCGTGCTCGGCGCGCCGATCTCCACGACGCTGATCGTGTTCGAGCTCACCGGCGGCTACCAGATGACGATCGCGCTACTTCTGACCGTTTCGATTTCGAACGGTCTGACGCAAGCGGTGCACGGCGTGAGCTATTTCCACTGGCTTTTGAACAATCGTGGCCTATTTCTCCATGAGGGGCCGCATCAACATATCGTGCACAGCGTGCGGGTGCGCGACATGATGACGCCGCTGGAAGCGGAGGAGGAGGCCACCAAGCCAGAGGAAGGCCCGTATCTACAGCCGGCGCACACGCTGCGCCACGCGCTGCGCGTGTTCGACGAGACAGGGCAGGAATGGCTTCCCGTGGTGGATGCGCAGAGCGAAGACCTTATCGGCTGGGTCCGGCATTTTGACGCCATCGACGCTTACAACAAGGCGCTGGTGGCCGCACATGTGGAAGAGCACAGGTAGCGCGTGGCTTGGCCAGCGCCTGTGGTATAGTTCGGGAACATGGCAAGGAATCACGCAAACGCCGTATCGGCTGAGGCCGCGCCTCGCGCCGCAAACAAGGTGCCGCTGTCGCAGCGCGCGCGAGCGCGCCCGCCGTATCTGCACGCGCTGAACCCGGAGCAGCGCGAGGCGGTTGAAACGCTGGATGGTCCCGTCCTGGTGCTCGCTGGCGCGGGCACGGGCAAGACGCGCGTGCTCACGACCCGCATCGCGCATATCCTCGCCACAGGCCGGGCGCAGCCCTACGAAGTACTGGCCGTGACCTTCACCAACAAGGCCGCGCGCGAGATGAAGCAGCGCGTCGGCGAGATCACGGGCGGTATTGCCGAGGGGATGCCATGGCTCGGCACGTTCCACGCCATCGGAGCGCGCATCCTGCGCAGCCACGCCGAACTGGTCGACCTGCAACCCTCTTTCACGATCCTCGACACCGACGATCAGCTTCGCCTCATCAAGCAGGTCATTCAGGCCGCGGGACTGGACGAAAAGCGCTGGCCACCCCGGGTGCTCGCGAGCCTCATCGACGGCTGGAAGAACCGTGGCATCTCCGCGGACAAGCTGCCGGAAGAGGATCAGTACAGCTTTGCCGATGGCCGGGCGGGCGAGCTTTACGCCGCCTATCAGCAGCGCCTCATCGACCTGAACGCGGTCGATTTCGGCGACCTGCTTCTACAGGGCCTTCGCCTGTTCCGCGAGAACCCGGAAGTGCTGGCGCGCTATCACCGCAAGTTCAAATACCTGCTCGTTGACGAGTATCAGGACACCAACGTCGCGCAATATCTCTGGCTGAGGCTGCTCGCGCAGGGCAACCACAATGTCTGCTGCGTCGGCGACGATGACCAGTCGATCTACGGCTGGCGCGGCGCGGAGGTGGACAATATCCTGCGCTTCGAGAACGACTTCCCCGGCGCGCAGGTTATCCGGCTGGAGCGCAACTACCGCTCGACCGGGCACATCCTCGGCGCGGCGTCGGGGCTGATCGCGCATAATCAGGGCCGGTTGGGCAAGACGCTGCATACGCAGGATGGTGACGGCGAGCAGCTCTCCGTCATGGGCGTGTGGGACGACGAGGAGGAAGCGCGGCTAATTGGCGAGGACATCGAGCAGCTGCAGCGCAATGGCCACGCCCTCAACGACATAGCGATCCTGGTGCGGGCGAGCTTCCAGATGCGCGCCTTCGAGGACCGCTTCGTCACGCTGGGCCTGCCGTACCGCGTGATCGGCGGCCCGCGCTTCTATGAGCGCCAGGAGATCAAGGATGCGATCGCCTATCTGGAGGTAACCCTCAACCCGGCCAACGACCTGAAGTTCGAGCGCATCCTGAACACGCCCAAGCGCGGGCTGGGCGAGGCGACGCTAAAGGTGCTGCGCGGCCATGCGCGGCGCGAGGGCGTGCCGCTGGCCCGGGCAGCGCGGACACTGCTGGAAACCGCCGAGCTGAAGCCGAAGCCGCGCAAGGCGCTGGCCGATCTGCTCGCGCAGTTTGACCGCTGGCGCGGCGCGCTGGAGCAGATGCCGCATACCGAGCTGGCCGAACTGGTCCTAGATGAATCCGGCTACACGGCGATGTGGCAGCAGGACAAGTCACCCCAGGCGCAGACCCGGCTGGAAAACCTGAAAGAGCTGATCCGCTTCATGGGCGATTTCGATTCGCTCGCCGGCTTCCTGGAGCACGTCTCGCTGGTGATGGACGCCGAGCAGGACAGCGACGGCGACCGCGTCAGCCTGATGACGCTGCACGCCGCGAAGGGGCTGGAGTTCGACACGGTGTTCCTCCCCGGCTGGGAGGAAGGGCTGTTCCCGCATCAGCGCGCACTGGACGACAGCGGGCTCGCCGGGCTGGAGGAGGAACGGCGGCTGGCCTATGTCGGTATCACGCGGGCGCGCAAACGCTCCAAGATCACCTTCGCACAGAACCGGCGCGTGCGCGGACTGTGGCAAGCCGCGATCCCGTCACGCTTCGTCGATGAGCTGCCGGAGGAGCACGTGGAGGCCGCACCGGCACCGACTGCTTACGGCTTCGCCGCGCCGGGCAGCGACGTCAACGTCTTCGGCATGGCGCAGGCCTCAGAGCGCGATACGCCGGGCCGCCGGCGCGCCCGCGCCTACCAGAATGGCAACGGTGGGAGCCGCGGGCCTGTAACGATCGACGGCAAGCTGCTCGCCTCGGAAACCGCGGACGCGCCGTCCTTCGACCTGGGCGAGCGGATCTTCCATCAGAAGTTCGGCTACGGCGAGATCGCCCAGATCGACGGCAACAAGCTGACGGTTGATTTCGACAAGGCGGGACGCAAGCGCGTCGTCGCCTCCTTCGTCGAGCGCCATTAACGCCCCTTGCGGCCGGCCGCCCTCCGCGCTTTCCATTCCGGTCCGGCAGGGGCATAATGCCGCCGCCGTGCCGAGCCTGGAGACAAGCCGATGAGCCAGAGCGCCGTTCCAGCCGAGGAATACCCCGGCGACGAATCGCGGTCCACCGCCGTCATTGAGGATGCGAACGCCGTCGAGCCCGGCAACGTCATAGAGATCGCTGCCATCCGCGACCTTGACGGTGACGAGAAGTTCATCCCCGTCTCGCAGTTCGCGCTGGTGGAGGCGCTCGCCGCGCCGCATCGTTGGCCGGGGCATGACGCCGCGCAGGTGCGGCTTTTGTTCGACTACATAACCCGCTGGCGCAACCTCTACTACTCCGACAAGCTCGACCGCCTGACCGAAAACTATCTGCCCTTCGACCCGGACGCCGATATCTGCGGCGTGGACGATTTGCCCGAGGCGCAACTCGCGGAGCATCAGGCACGCTTGTTCGAGGAATTGCGCAAGCTGATCGAGGGCGCGAATTACGACGAGATCACGCAGGACGAGGTCGACAAGATCCTCACCGCCAACTCGCCCTATGGCGTGGCCGTCCATGTCGAGCTGAGCGAGTTCGAGGATCTGATGCTTTACGCGCGGGGGGCCACCGTGGAGGAGCGGTGGGAGCGCGACTGGCGCTGGCTGTTCCTCAAGCACCGTTGCTACCGCGTGCCGATATTCCAGCGGCTGTTCCTGGCGCTCAAGTTCAAGTCGGAGGAGGCGCGGGCGCAGGAGATCATGCGCCGGTACGGCATCAGCGAAAAGAAGGCACTCAAGCGCGTCAAGAAGGAGCGCGCGCATCTGCCGCCGCATCTCTGTCCGCACAGCATCCACATCAAGGTATTCAAGCACATCCCGCAGATCGACCTGGAGATGCTGTTCCCGAACACGCAGGTGCGCCTGAAGCACATAGACAAGATCAAGCTGTGGGTGACCGGCGGCAGTGGCGGGGTGATCGGTCTTATCACCGCTGTGCCCAAGATCATGGCCTCGACCGCGACCGTGGCGACCAACCCGATCGGTCTGATCATGGCGCTGGGTGGCCTCGGCGCGGTATTCTTTCGGCAGGTGATGAACTTCTTCAACACTCGCAACAAATACATGATGCAGCTTGCGCAGAACCTCTACTTCCAAAGCCTGTCGAACAATCGCGGCGCGCTGACGCTGCTGATCGACCGCGCCGAGGAAGAGGACATCAAGGAAGACATCCTTCTCTATTCGCTGCTGCTCAAGGAAAAGGTCTATCGCGACCAGATCGAGGACGCGAAGCAGGCGATCGAGCAATTTCTCCAGCATGAATTCGGCGTGCGCGTCGGGTTTGACATCGCGGATGCGATGAACCGGCTGAGCCGCGACGGGCTCGTTTCAGAGATGCCCGATGGCGAGTTACGCCCCCTGCCGCTCAGCGATGCGCTTGATTTCTTGCGCGGCCGATGGAGTGAGGCACTGGACCGCGACCTGACCCGGCAGGGCTACGCCGCGTGACAGCGGATGTGACATACCGGCTGACGATCTGCCCCGGGGGCGAGCCGGAGGCCCTGCGCTTCTATGAGGTGCTCAACGCCGATCTGGAAGCGCGCGACGCCGCCGAGGCCGTCAGCCTCAGCTATTACGAGGATGAGCGCGAAGGTTGGATCGTCGAGGTTATTGGCGCGGAAGTGCCCGGCCTGCCAGTAATCCGCACAGCCGCGCGCAAGGCGTTCGGCGACCCGACCGGCTTTCCACCGTTTTCCGTCGCGCGGATGCCCGATATCGACTGGGTGGCGCACAGCCAACAGGGGCTTCCGCCGGTCCGCGCTGGGACCTTCGTCGTCCACGGAAGCCACGACCGCGACCGCGTACACGGCCGTCGGCTGGGCATCCAGATCGACGCGGGCCAGGCCTTCGGCACCGCGCATCACGGCACCACGCTGGGGTGTCTCATTGCGCTGGACTGGCTGTCGCGGCTCAGGCCGATCGAGAATGTGCTGGATGTGGGCACGGGAACAGGGGTGCTGGCCATCGCGGCGGCAAAACGCGGAGCGCAAGTGCTCGCGACCGACGTCGATGAGACTGCGGTGCGTGTCGCCCGGGCCAATGTCGAGCTTAACGGCGCCGCTCATGCGGTGACCTGCCTAGAAGCTGAC
Organism: Dichotomicrobium thermohalophilum; assembly: GCF_003550175.1. NCBI lineage: Bacteria > Pseudomonadati > Pseudomonadota > Alphaproteobacteria > Hyphomicrobiales > Hyphomicrobiaceae > Dichotomicrobium > Dichotomicrobium thermohalophilum. Next base: position 675,115 of record NZ_QXDF01000001.1, on the reverse strand, counting down.
GGCTTGCGTCACCCGGCGATCCATGCTGGCACGCCTTATCACCTTGTGCTTGCGAACATTCTCGCAGAGCCGCTCATGGGCATGGCGAACGACATCCGCCGCGTCGTCGCACCGGGCGGGGTCGTCGTGCTGTCGGGGATCCTGCGCAATCAAGGATGGCGGGTGACCCGGCGGTTCAATGCGGCCGGGTTCGCGCTGTGGCGGCGTATCGAACGGGCGGGCTGGACCACCCTTGTCATGATACGCCGCCGCGACCTGCCAGCACGTTAGCACGGAATTGCCCGGTCATTGCGTCCGCCCCGGCGTTGGGCTTCTGATGCAACACCGGATGCCGCATTTGCCGAAAGTGCTCTAAGCACTCAGCCGCACGCTCTTGCCGTGACGCAGACGGTCGATCTGCTCGGCGGAATAGCCGATGCGGTCGAGAGTCTCGTCGTCGAGACCGCGCAGATAGCTGTCGAGTATCTGCTGCTCTTCATCTTCGCGCGATACCGGGGACGCTTTCGGCACGCGCTTGAAAAGCTCCGACAGCCGCAGGAAATTCACCGGAACCTTAATTTCGCTCATCACACTTGCCCTCTTCACCACGAGTTCGCCAATCGGACCGGGCGCGTCGTCGCACCCTGCCCCGTGATTTGGATCAGACATGTCAAGCGGAAAAGCGCCGCGTGTGCATTGCAGTAATGACCTCGGTGCATGTGTTCATGGCATGGCGTTTCGTGGGCATTGATGGGGCCGTCGGCAGCGGCTACAACCTTGGTCATGTTCCAGAATTTCGAGGATAGAGGCGGCCCGGCCGCCGTCGCTCAGCGGGTCACGCGTCTGCGGGAGGTGCTGGCGGCGCGCGGGCTCGACGCCTGGCTGACGCCGCACGCCGACACCTATCAGAACGAGTTCCAACCGCCGTCCGAAGAACGGCTTTTGTGGCTGACCGGCTTTTCCGGATCCTGGGGCCTGGCGGTGATCTTGCCCGAGAGCGCGGTGCTGTTCGTCGATGGCCGCTACACGCTGCAGGCCGGACAGCAAACGGACCGCACGGTCTTCGAGATCATCAAGGTGCCGGACACCAAGCCGGATGACTGGCTCGCCGAAAACCTGCAGAAGGGGCAGCGGCTCGGTTATGACCCGCGCCTGCAGACGATCTCCGGGGCGCGCAAGCTGCGCGAAGCCGCAGAGCAGGCTGGCGCCGAACTGATCGCCGTGCCTGACAACCCGATCGAGGCACTGTGGACGGACCGTCCGGCGCCGCCCGAAAACCCGGTGACGCTGCATCCGCTGACCTTCGCCGGCGAGGCGGCACGCGACAAGATCGCCCGGGTGCAGGAGGCGCTCAAGAAGGCTGGCGATGACGCAGTCCTGCTGAGCGCGCCGGAGTCGGTCGCTTGGCTGTTGAACATTCGTGGCAGCGACGTCGCGCACACCCCGATCGCGCTGTGCCGCGCCCTGGTGTCTGCAGACGGTTCGGTGCGGCTCTTCATCGAACCGGACCGGCTTGGCGAAGACGTCCGCGCTGAGCTAGCCCGCATCGCCACGGTCCACCCGCCCGACGCAATGGCCAACGAACTCGCCGCCTTTGCAAAGGCGGGCAAGCCAACAATCCGGCTCGACCCGAATCACGCCTCACGCTGGCTGGCCGACCTGGTCGAGGCCAGCGGTGCGGAGATCAGCGAGGCGACCGACCCCTGCGTGCGGCTCAAGGCCATCAAGAACAAGACCGAGATTGACGGCGCGCGCGCGGCGCATCTGCGGGACGGCGTGACGGTGACGCGCTTCCTCGCCTGGCTCGACGCGTCCGCGCCGGGCAACGGCATTGACGAGATCAGCGCCGCCCAACAACTCGAAGCCTTCCGTGCCGAGACCGGCCAGCTTCAGGACATCAGCTTCGACACGATCTCCGGGGCAGGACCGAACGGTGCGATCGTGCATTACCGGGTGACGCACGCGACCAACCGGCCGCTGGAGCCGGGCACGCTCTATCTCGTCGACTCCGGCGGGCAATATCGCGACGGCACGACCGACATCACGCGCACGGTCGCCATCGGCCAGCCGACCGAGGAGATGCGTCGGCGCTTCACGCTCGTCCTGAAAGGGCATATTGCTATCGCTACCGCGCGCTTCCCGAAGGGCACGCGCGGCGTGGACATCGACGGGTTCGCGCGCCGCGCGCTATGGGCAGCCGGGTTGGACTACGATCACGGGACCGGGCACGGCGTCGGCAGCTTCCTCGGTGTGCATGAGGGCCCGGCCAGCATCAGCAAGCGCGGCATGATCGAACTGGAGCCGGGCATGATCCTCTCAAACGAGCCTGGCTATTACCGTGAGGGCGAATACGGCATCCGCATCGAGAATCTGGTGCTCGTGTTGCCGGCCGAGCCGGTCGGCGGCGGGGACCGCGAGATGCTGCGCTTCGAGACGCTGACGCTCGCGCCGATCGACCGGCGACTGGTCGTGCCCCAACTGCTGACCGAGGACGAGCGCGCCTGGCTCGACGCTTATCACGCGCATGTGCACGCCAGGCTTGCCCCGCATCTGCGGGGCGAGGAGCTGGCCTGGCTGGAGCAGGCGACGCAGCCCTTTGCAGGATAAGCGCACGCCGCTTCCGCGTGCGCCATCAACTGCGCCATGTCTGCGCACAGACTGGGCAAAGCCCGTGGCTGAGGCGAACGGCGTCAGTTCCGCCGCGGCGGTAGTACTCTTCGGGCTCGCACCAAAGGCCACCGTCCGCGTTTTCCATAAGGACCTTCAAACAGAGGCTGCACACCTGGAGTGTGGGAAGGCTGGCCTGCGCGCGATATGATCTGAGCAGGGCGTCCCGATCCATCAGCGTCACGCGCGGGCGCTCGGTTTCCGCAATCAGCTGGGAGTGAAACAGGTAGCCGATCAGGACGCCATCACGGCAAATGCTGGAGATACTCATCCGTATCTCGCGGCGGACCGACGGGGCGTCACAGCGGAAAGTGAAAGAAACCGCGCGTTGACCCCCGCAATCAAGGCGATCCATGCATTCTCGATAGAAATCCTGGGTCTCGCGGCCTAGGATGAAATCCCAGATCGCCCTCCCGCAGACGTACTGCCGCGCCACCTCACGCCCGCCCTCGTTCTCCGCCGCGAACCGCTCCCAGTCCGTGCCGCCGCACTCCTTTATGACATGCTCGGAGGATGTAATGTAGGCGCAGCCGTCAAGGGCGCTGAGAAGACCGGCCGCAGAGACTTGAAACTCCGATATCACGTCACTCACCGCTTCAGGCGGGGCAGCCGAGAACAACCCTCAACAGACTTCAAAGTCTATTGATTGACTCCCGCAGATATACACCAATAATCTTGCGTCTTTATTTATTTTTAACAAAAGGCGACGCAAAAATGCTTACCTGCTATTATCGGGCCCACCAATATGAGAGACTCCAAGCCGTTATTTGTCAGCCTCTAGGGGCGAAGCGCCGTGTCGCGCGGTCGACCTGACCAGCGTTCGCGAAAACGCGACACGCTAGCGCGAGGACGTTAACCAATGACAAATCGAGAAGGCGCAAAGCAATCTTGTCTGATCGTCGACGACAACGATGAATTCCGCGAAGTGATGCGCGATGTTCTGCTTAGCGCAGACTGGGAAGTGGAAGAGGCCGTCAACGGCGATGAGGCTCTGCAGAAGATCAACGATGACGGCTTCAGCGTCGTCCTTCTCGACATCCTTATGCCGCAGAAAGACGGGCTAGAAGTGTTACTGGAATTGGAGAAGCGGCCGCAATCTGCCCGACCCCGCATCGTCGCCATGTCGGGCGGCGGCAGCAAGGTGACGGGATCGCTCGCCCTGCAGCTCGCAAAGGGGCTGGGTGCGAAGAAGCTGCTGCTCAAGCCGTTTTCGCTGAAAGAGCTTCACGAAGCTATGGAGTAAGGCGGCAGCGTGCAAGCTGCTGCCGCGCTGCATTTGACGGTACGGCGAACTGGCTGGACAGCCAAGCGCGCGCCCGATGCATCGAGCCGGACGCGCGTCGACCGAAATCAGTTGCCTTCGGTTGGAGCCGGCTCTTCGGCACGGGCCTCTTCCGCCGCCTGCCGGGCGGCTTCGGCCTCGGCACGAGCTTCCCGGGCCGCCCGCTGCGCCGCCTGCATCTGCTCTCGGGCTTCTTCTGTAGCCGCCTTCTGCTCCTTCAGCGCCTGCTGCGTTTGCGAAAGCTCTTCCTTCGTTGCGGCCAGCTCTTCCTTGGTGGCAGCAAGGTCCTCCTGCGTCGAGGCAAGCTTCTCCTGTGCCGCAGCAAGGTCGCTCTTGGTCGCTTCCAGTTCGGTACGGGCGCTGGACAGTTCGTCCCTCAGCGCAGCTAACTCTTGGGACTCATCCCGCGTCTCCGCCCGCAGTTCCTCGGTGGTTGCGGTCAACTCTTCGTTCTGCGCGGTCAACTGCTCGTTTTGGGCAGCCAACTCTTCGTTCTGCGCGGTCAACTCCTCGATCTGCTGTTCCAGTTCACTGATCCGCGCCTGGCGCGCCTCAAGCTGGTCGCTGAGCCGGTCAACCTCGGCGCGGGCTTCCTCGGCGGCCTGCTGCGCTTCTTCCAGGCTGCTCTCGGCGGCCGCCCGCGCTTCTTCGGCCTCCTGCTGCGCGGTCTGCGCCGCGGCCAGCTCATCGGCCAGACGCGCCTGCTCGTTATACGCCCACACGGCCGCGCCGATGGCCACCACCGCGACGATCAAAAGGAGAAATGTCAGGACTGAACGGTTCATAAGGCTCCCCCGGACTGGTCATGCAAAACACCGTGACTTTGCTAGCGTATTTTGCCCACCGGGGGAATCAGCTTTTGGGCGGCCGCTGCGGCGAATGCAAGTCCGCGGCGCTCAGGTCACGCGGACCACGCCCATCATGCCCGCTTCCATGTGCTCGGGGATGTGGCAGTGGAACATCCAGTCGCCCGGGTTGTCGGCGACAAAGGCGACCTCGACCCGATCGTCCGGGGCCATCAGCACCGTGTCCTGCCAAGGCTTGTGCCGCACCGGCTCGCCATTGCGCGAGAGGACGCGGAAATGATGCCCGTGCAGATGGATCGGATGAAAGAAAGCGCTCTGGTTGACCATGTCGAGAATATGCGTCGTGCCGCGCTGCATTGTGACCATCGGCTCCATGACATGGCCATGCGCCGCTACGCCGTTGATCGCCCAAGCGAGGCCGGCGCGGACCATGCTGCGCATGTCGCGCCATTCGCCGCGGACTTGCGCCCCACGCATCCCGCCCATGGCGCCGCCGGTAAAGCTGATTTCGTGGCGCGTAGCGTTCGCAACGTCCGGTTCCGTCAGCGGGTTGGCGGGTAGCGCGAGAGTCCAGTCGGGCGGCGCGTCGCGCAGCGGTTCCTCGTCGTAGACGAAATCCACCAGCCGATAATCGCGCCCCTGATAGAAGCGGTCGACGACACGCGTGCGGCTGCCGGCTGGTTCCATCATGTCGAGGATCAGGTCGACGCGCATCGCGGGGCCGAGCACCACCATCCCGCCGCGCGGCGTATGGGGCTCCACCGGCTGGCCGTCCAGCGCGACAATCACCGGCGCGTGCGCCCCAAGGTCCAGCGCGAAGTTCCGCGCATTCGCCGCGTTGATGAGGCGCAGGCGGATGCGCTCGCCCCGGCGCACCTTGAAGGTCTCGGGGATCGCGCCGTTGATCGTCACCGTGTTGCCGATGCGCCCGGCATGGGTGATGTCGTGGAAGTGGCCGAAGTCCTCGGTGATCTGCGCGCTGCGCGCCAGCCGCCAGTCATCGAGCACCCAGGTGATGTCGCGGTCCACGCGCGGCGGGTCGCGCTCCTCGATGATCAGCGGACCGTAGAGGCCGCGCGCGGTCTGTTCGGCGCTGCGCATGTGCGGGTGATACCAGAATGTGCCGGCGTCCACGGCATCGAATTCGTAGACGAAGCGCCCGCCCGGCGCGATCGGCGCTTGCGTCAGGTGCGGGACGCCGTCCATCGCGTTGGGCAGGCGGATGCCGTGCCAGTGGACGGTGGTCGGCTCATCGAGCGTGTTGGTGACGATGACGCGCAGCCGCTCGCCCTGGCGCACGCGCAGTTCCGGGCCGGGCAGCGCGCCGTTGTAGCTCCAGATGCGGGTGGCGGGCGCGGGCTGCGGCGCGATCTGCACTTCGGCGGGGCCGATGTCGAGCGCAAATTCGCGCGCGCCGTCAGCCGCCAGCGCGGGCCAGCGGCCGCCAGCGAGCAGCGAGGCGGAGCCGAGTGCGCCGGCGAGAACCGCGCGGCGGGATGGGGTGCAGCGGCCTTCGCTCATGGCGTCCTCCTTGTGTTTGCATTAAAGGAAAAGGATAGCACCGACACACGCCAGCGCCAGCGCCTCCGCTGGGGGATCTCACACTCATTCCACCTTGAAACAAGACCTGAAGAAGGGATAGGCATAGGATCACGTTAGCTCGCGATGAATACGGCGAGCCATCAGAATTCAACGATCGCAGATTTTAAAATTTTAGGCACTCTTATACAATCGTCAGGGGGCTGCGATGGACTGGGCAACAATATTCATCGGCATCATCGCTTTGATTGGTGGGATTGCAATTGGGCTTAAGTTACAAGCCAACAATGATCGCCATAAAATCAAGGAACTTATGCGCTCACAGGCCCATGATCGCTTTCACTACCTTGCCACGCTCAGGCGTGAAATTGCGAACATTCTGATCTGGCAGAACCCCGATCGTTTCCTCGCGATGTATGAAAATATAATGTTGGAACTTCAAAACGTCTCCGATATGAATCGAGACGCCTTGAAAAAACGGTTTGATGATCTTGTCGAAAAATATCCACATTTTATTGATTTTGACGCCATCGGCACGAAAGATTACGTCTTATATCCAGATGCAATTGATTGGAAAACAAATAATGATCTGGAGGAATATTACAAAGATAACCTCCGATTTACATTTTATGCCACGGAACTCGTAAAGAGCTGGCAAATCTTTCGCTACTACCGCAATCCGCATGTTGATCATGCACGGCGTTATGCGCAACGCGTAAAAGACACACATCTAAAAGAAAAAATGCTACACGCCGTAGAGACTATCGACGTTGTGAAAAGATATGGCGATATAGATTTTGATTTCGAGCTCGACAGCGACAAATTTCACGCTAAAAGGCTTTTCCCAGATACCCCTGATCTTCAAATTGGCATTCACCTCAAAAAAGAGAATGAATACGGCATATACAGCGTGTTTGTGGATGACAAAATATTCAAAAATTACTATCGTTCTTGCCCTAATTTTGAGACTCAACAACCGCTCGATACAATTAACGATTGGAATAAGATTTTATATTTAGAAGAGTGAATATCAAAATTTTTATTCTTTCTTTGAGCACGAGCCCATAAACGCTTTGGCGCTCCCGTTAACATGCGCTTTAGAAGCAAAATAATCGCCATTTACTCTATTGATTATGTAGCTACTAACGATGGTTTTATCACTATAATTCTGCTTGCATCTATAAAAAATTTCGGTTTCACTAACTTCGATTTTTTCTTCACCATCCTCGCAATTGTTCGGCGTGTCCAAGTGTATCAAGTCTCTCCCTTGCATTTCGAGAACGAAGATATCGCTGATGCCTTCACCGTACCGAAATTTTCCATTTTTTGAACTCCAGATTGTCTTGACCTGACAATCGAGGAAAAGCGGTTCTGCCGCAACATGTGCGTATGGCAGAATCATAAGCAACGACAGAATACAAGACTTGAACAGGGTGCTCATGGGAAATCAAATGGGATCATTTGCCCAACATGTGGCGGTCCCGGCAGGATTCGAACCTGCGACCTCCAGCTTCGGAGGCTGGCGCTCTATCCAACTGAGCTACGGGACCGAACGCGCGCCAGCATAGCGCGCCCCTCAAAGAATTGCACGCTCACGCCCCGGCGATGCAAGAGATTTCTCGCCCCCCGGCGCAGCCGGCGCATCGCGGCTGCGGATGGCGGCGCAAACGGCTTTGCCCCATGCCGCTACACCCCATATAGTCGCGCATCATGTCGAAACGAAGCACATCCGCCAGCCCGAAACACGCGCCCGCGCTGGACGAAAGCGCGCATATCTACCTGATCGACGGCTCGGCCTACATCTTCCGCGCCTATTTCGCCATGTTCAAGGCCAGCCAGGCGCGCGGCGCGAGCTTCACCCGCTCCGACGGCACGCCCACCGGCGCGGTCATGACGTTTTGCAACATGCTGTGGAAGCTGCTGCGCGAGGGGCTGGATGATGGCAAGCCCACCCATGTCGGCGTTGTGTTCGACCATTCCGGCGAGAGCTTCCGCAACGAGATCTACGACGCCTACAAGGCCAACCGCGACGAGCCGCCGGAAGAGCTGGTGCCGCAGTTCCCGCTGATCCGTGAGGCGGTGCGCGCCTTCGGCCTGACGCCCATCGAGCAGGAGGGCTACGAGGCCGACGACCTGATCGCCACCTATGTGGCGCAGGCAAAGGGCACCGGCGCGGAGATCACAATCGTCTCCGGCGACAAGGACCTGATGCAGCTCGTGGGCGATGACGTTTCGATGTATGACCCGATGCCGGGCAACGAGCGGCGGATCGGCCGTGACGAGGTCGTCAAGAAGTTCGGGGTCGGGCCGGACAAGGTCGTCGAGGTGCAGGCGCTGGCGGGCGACAGCACCGACAACATCCCCGGAATTCCCGGCATCGGCGTGAAGACCGCGGCGCAGCTCATCGAGCAGTTCGGCGATGTCGAGACGCTGCTGGAGCGCGCCGGCGAGATCAAGCAGAACAAGCGCCGCGAGAACGTCATCCAATATGCCGAGCAGGCGCGCATCTCACGCAAGCTGGTGGAACTGGACAGCGAGGTGCCGCTGGAGCATCCGCTGGAAGAGCTGGGCTCGCCGGAGGTGGACGGCAAGAAGCTGATCGCCTTCTGCAAGGCGATGGAGTTCACGACGCTCACAAAGCGCGTGGCCGACGCTTATGGCCTGGACATGGACAAGGTCGCGGCGGATGAGAGCCTTGCCCCCGACGGCGAGCCCGCCGAGGACGCGGACGACGATGAAACAACCGACGGCGCGCCCGGCCCGGCGCATCTGGCCACGCACCGGGCCAAGGCGATTCGCGACATCCCGATCGACCGCGACGCCTATGAGACCGTCACGACGCTGGAGCGGCTGAACGAATGGCTCGCCCGCGCGCGGGAGCAGGGCTACTTCGCTTTCGACATCGAAACGACCTCGCTCAGCGCCATGCGCGCCGAGGTCGTCGGCGTGTCCATGGCGTTGAAGCCCGGCGAAGCCTGCTACGTGCCGATGGCGCACCGCAAGGCCGACGAACTCGACTTTGGCGACGCCAACGGGCTGGCGCAGGTGCCACGCGATGCCGCGCTCGAAGCGCTCAAGCCGGTGCTGGAAGACGATGGCATCCTCAAGATCGGGCAGAACCTGAAATACGACTATCTCGTTCTGCTCGGGCTGGGCATCGAGATGCGCGCCATCGACGACACCATGCTGATCTCCTACGCGCTCGACACGGGGCGCGGCACGCACGGGATGGACGAACTCGCGCGGCGGCACCTCGGCCATACCTGCATCACTTACAAGGAGGTCGCGGGCACCGGCAAAGCGCAGGTGACGTTCGACCTTGTGCCGATCGACAAGGCCACCGCCTATGCCGCCGAGGACGCCGACGTGACGCTGCGCCTGTGGCTGATGCTCAAGCCGCGCCTCGCCGCCGAAGGGATGACGGCGGTGTACGAGACCCTGGAGCGCCCGATGGTACCCGTGCTAGCGCGCATGGAGCATTACGGCATCAAGGTGGATCGCGACGCGCTTTCCCGCCTGTCCGGCGACTTTGCGCAGAAGCTTGGCGCGCTGGAATCCGAGATTTACGAACTGGCGGGCGAGGAATTTAATATCGGCTCCACGAAACAGCTCGCGGACCTGCTGTTCGGCAAGCTCGGCTATCCCGGCGGGCGCAAGACCAAGACCGGCGCATGGAGCACGGGCGCGCGCGTTCTGGAAGACCTCGTGGCGGACGAGTCGCTCACCGAGGCGCAGCGGCAGTTGCCCATCAAGCTGCTTGAATGGCGCCAGCTCTCCAAGCTGAAGAACACCTATACCGACACCCTGCCGGACTATATCCACCCGGACACGGGCCGCATCCACACCAGCTATTCGCTCGGCTCGGTCCGCACCGGCCGGCTCGCCTCGACCGAGCCAAACTTGCAGAACATCCCGATCCGCACCCGCGAGGGCCGGCAGATCCGCACAGCCTTCGTCGCACAGGACGGCCACAAGCTGATCTCGGCGGACTACAGCCAGATCGAGCTGCGCGTGCTCGCGCATATCGCCGACATTCAGGCCCTGAAGCGGGCCTTCGCCGAAGGGCTCGACATCCATGCGATGACCGCCTCGGAGATGTTCGGCTTCCCGATCGAGAAGATGCCGCCGGAAATCCGCAGCCGCGCCAAGGCGATCAATTTCGGCATCATCTACGGCATCTCGGCCTTCGGCCTGGCGCAGCAGCTCGGCATCCCGCGCTCTGAGGCCGGCGAGTACATCAAGAAGTATTTTGAGCGCTTCCCCGGCATCCGCGACTACATGGAAGAGATGAAGGCCGAGGCGCACGACAAGGGTTATGTGCGCACGATCTTCGGCCGCAAGATTCACTTCCCCGAGCTGGAAACGGCGACGCAGGCCGCACGCGGCAACTTCGAGCGCGCCGCGATCAACGCGCCGATTCAGGGGTCGGCCGCCGATATCCTGCGCCGGGCGATGATCCGGATGCCGGACGCGCTGGCTGAGGCGGGGCTGTCCGCGCGGATGCTCCTGCAAGTGCATGACGAGCTGATCATCGAAGCACGCGAGGACGAGGTCGAACCAACCATCGACACCGCAGTGCAGATCATGAGCGCAGCCAACGAGCCGGCCGTGGACGTCTCGGTGCCGCTCAAGGTCGACGCACGCGCGGCGGATAACTGGGACGACGCGCACTAAGGCGGGCGTGCGGCAGAGGGATCGGGACGGCCATGCCAGCGGATCTCCATCGGCCAGGCGTGCAGCAGCCGCAAGGCGGGCGTAGCTGGCAGCTGCTGGCGTTTATCGTTCTCGCGCTGGCGATGGCGGGCAGCCTGCCGACACTGCTGCGCATCTATCAGGTCATCGAGACGGGCGTTACATGGGAACAGGTTCCGTTCGCGCTGCATCAGCGGGCGCTATGGGAGCGCAACCGGATGTGCGCTGCCGGCCCCGGCGAGCAGGTCGCCTTCCCGGCCGAAGCCACGCCCGCTGATCTCGACCAGCCGCTCGGGCAGCCGCGCCGGGTCGCGGCCTTCACCGGCATGGCACTCCGGTTACAGGCCTGCTGGAATGGCGATGTGCTCGTGCGCACCGTGCAGGCGGATGGGCTGGGCCGCGCCGTCTGGATCGCAGCAGAAGGCTTCGAACTGCAGGACACCGCCTGGCTCACAGAGCAGGCGCTCGCGCAGGCGGATATCGCGTCTCAACCGGCTGCGCCGGACCAGACCTTCGATGTCATCTGTCAGGAATGGGACGGCGGAAGCATCGACAGCGGCCGCGTGATCCGCGTCATCGCCGTCGAGGGCGCGCGCACGCGGGAGATCATCAACATTCTGACCGGAGAAGTCGTCAGCGCGGACACCGTCTCACCCGATGTCGGCTGCAAGCCCGATGACGACGCGTGAGGGCTAGGGGCACTCGCTCGGACTCAGGAAGCGCCGCTTGACGAAGCCGTAGGATGTCCGGTCACCGTCATAATAGGCGATCTGGCACCAGCGCTCGGGCATGGGCCGGCTCAGCGGAAGACAGCGTCCCTCCTGGGCGATGATCCCATGCCCTTCGGGTGGGATGCGCGCGACGATCGGCGCGCTGGCCGAGGTCAGGGCGCGGATGTTCAGCACGTCCCAGTCCGGCACGTTCACGACCTGAAAACAGCCCGGTCCGCTAGTCGCCCAAGCGGGCGCTACCGCTGTCAAAGCGGCCGCAAAAATCGCTCCAGCGACAAATTTCGGTTTCGCGGACATCCCTTTCTCCCCTGCGATATTTGTCGAAAGCATGAAAGGGGATTACGCCTGAACCGGCAATGAACGGCTGCTCAGGCGTGCACGAACGGCTCCAGACCGGACAGGCGCAGCTCCGGCTTGGCCCTGGGGACCTCGCGCGGCGGATACGGCGCAACCGCCTCGGCGATGGCGCGAAGATGCTCCGGGGTCGTCCCGCAGCAGCCGCCGACAATGTTCAGGAAGCCTTCTTTCGCCCACTCTTCCAGCTTGCCGGCCATCTCCTCCGGGCTTTCGTCGTATTCGCCCATCTCGTTCGGCAGGCCCGCGTTCGGGTGCACGCTCAACAGTGTATCCGCGACGGCCGACAACTCGGCAACCACCGGGCGCAACTGATCCGCACCGAATGAGCAGTTCAGCCCAATTGCGAACGGCTTCAGGTGACGCATGGAATACCAGAACGCCTCGACTGTCTGGCCGGAGAGGTTGCGCCCGGACAGGTCCGTGATCGTGTCCGACACCATCAGCGGCAGTGAGAAGCCCACCTCGTCATAGACCTGAAGAATGGCAAAGCCTGCCGCCTTCGCGTTGAGCGTGTCGAACACCGTCTCGATCATCATGATGTCGACACCGCCCTCGATCAGCCCGCGGGCCTGGTCAGCGTAGGCTTCGACAAGCTCATCGAAGGTCACGTTCCGGTAGCCGGGGTTATTGACGTCCGGCGAGATCGATGCGGTGCGGTTGGTCGGCCCGAGCGACCCGGCGACGAAGCGCGGCCGGTCCGGCGTCCGGGCGGTCCAGTCGTCGGCGGCCTCACGGGCGACCTGCGCCGCGGCGACGTTCATCTCCCGCGCATAATCCTGCAGGTCGTAATCCTCCTGAGAGATCGCGTTGGCGTTGAAGGTGTTGGTCGTCGCGATGTCCGCGCCTGCCTCGAAGTAGTCCGCGTGGATCTGGCGGATCAGATCGGGCCGGGTGATCGCCAGAATGTCGCTGTCGCCCTTCAGATCGCGGTGATGATCCCTGAACCGGTCGCCGCGGAAGTCCTCTTCCTGCGGCTTGTGGTACTGGATCATCGTGCCCATCGCCCCGTCGAGAATGACGATTCGTTCTTCGGTCGCGCGCTTCAGCGCAGCGATACGGTCTTCGCGGTTCATCTATTGCCTCCTAAGCGGCGTTGGTGCGCGGCTCGGCCGGGCGTTCCGGCGTCTGGGGTTTCAGGCCGATCGAATGGCAAATGGCAGCCGTCAGCCCCGCGCGGTTCAGCGTGTAGAAGTGGAACTCGTTGATGCCGGCTTCCAGCAGCTCGGTAATTTGCTCAACCGCAACACCGGCGGCGACCAGCCGGGCCGTCTCGGGGTCGTCCTCCAGCCCGTCAAAACGCTTGGCGAGCCAGTCCGGAATACGCGCGCCGCAACTGCCCGCGAAACGCGCGACCTGCTTGAAATTGTGGATCGGCATGATCCCGGCCGTTATCGGGATGTCAATACCACGCGCCCGCACGCGATCCAGATAGCGGAAGAAGTCGGCGTTATCGAAGAAGAACTGCGTGATCGCGCGATCCGCGCCGGCATCCACCTTCGATGCAAGCATGTCCAGGTCGGCCTGAACGGACGGCGATTCCGGGTGCTTTTCCGGATAAGCCGCAACCGACACCTCGAACGGCCCGATGTTCTTGATGCCCCGGACCAGATCGACGGAGCTCTCGTATCCGCCCGGATGCGGTTCGTAGACCTCGCCAATGCCTTCAGGCGGGTCACCGCGCAGCGCCACGATGTGGCGCACGCCGATATCCTTGTGGGCGTGAACCACCTCGTCGATCTCCTCCCTCGTCGCGCAAACGCAAGTGAGGTGCGCGGCGGGCTCCAGCGCCGTTTCACGCAACACCCGCTCGACCGTGGTGTGAGTGTTGTTTCGTGTCGTGCCACCCGCACCGTATGTGACCGACACGAAACGCGGCGCGAACACCTCAAGCCGCCGGATTGTCTCCCACAGCGTACGCTCCATTTGCGCGTTCTTCGGCGGGAAGAATTCGAAGGAGACCTTGACGTCCGGCCCATCGGCCGCGCCGTCGGGTCTGTTATTCGCGTAATTCAACAGTCATCTCCTCGGAGGTTTGAGATGTGACAGGCGCAGCGGTTTCGGCTTGCGCCGGAGCGGCGAATTTCACGCCACCCCATAGACAAACGGTCAGGCATTCGCCGCTGGCGGCCTGATCCGCGGCCAGCTGGCGGTCATCCGCAAGGACGAGGCCGGCATCCTCCAGCCATTTCGCCATTTGCTCGCTGCTGAAACCCAGCCGACGATGGGCAAAGGTCTCGCGTAGTTCTTCAAGATCGTGCGACGCAAAATCCACGATCAGCAGCCGCCCGCCGGGCCGCAGCAGGCGCGCGGCCTCGTCGATCGCCGGCGCCGGATCGTCAAGAAAGTGCAGCACCTGGTGCAGCACCACTGCGTCTGCGCTCGCCTCGGGCAGCGGCACGTTGAACAGATCGCCCTGGCGAAGCTGGACATGCGACAGGCCCAGCCGGTCCATCCGCGTGCGGGCATAGGCCAGCATCTGACGATTCATGTCGATGCCAACGGCGCTTTTCGCCTGCGGCGCAAACACTTCCAGCACATGGCCGGTGCCCGTGCCCAGATCAACCAGCAGGTCGAGCCGCTCCGGCCCCATGATCTCGCGCATGGCACCCGTGACGACCGCCTCGGGCACGTGCAGCGCCCGAATACGGTCCCATTCCGCGGCGTTGTCGCGGAAATACGCTTGCGCTGCGGCGTCACGCTCCGCGCGGATCGCCTCGGCGCGTTGACGGTCGCGGGCCAGCAGTTCGTCGTCAACGTCGAGCGCATCGGCGATGATCCCGCGGATCACCTGTCCGGCGTGATCATCGCGCACGCGGAAGAACACCCAGCTGCCTTCCTGGTAACGCTCTACGAGCCCGGCCGCCGCCAACAGCTTCAGATGCCGGCTCACGCGCGGCTGGCTCTGCCCGAGGATGCGCGTTAGATCCTTGACGTTGAACTCGCCCCCCGAAAGCAGCGCGAGGATTCTCAATCGGGTCGTTTCGCCAGCGGCCTTGAGGATGGCGACGAGATCATGTGTCGAAAGCGTGCTGTTCATGCTATGCAACCGATCGAAGCTCACCGCGCGACGCGCGCGGCCTCAGAAAGATATAAACATATCTTTATGCACTTGGCGAGAGGCATGAGCCGATGCAAGCCAAAATGTGCCGAGACGACGAGCCGAGGGAGCAATGAGCGCGACACCCGATGATCTTTTTGCCAAGCTCGCGGAGCTGGGTATTGAAACGAAAACGCATCAGCATCCGCCGCTGCACACGGTCGAGGAATCGCGGGCCCTGCGCGGCGAAATCCCCGGCGCGCACACCAAGAACCTGTTTCTGAAGGACAAGAAGGGCGTGCTGTGGCTTATCACGGCGCTGGAGGATACGCCCATCGATCTCAAGACGCTGCACCGCCAGCTCGGCTCAGGCCGCCTCAGCTTTGGCAAGCCGGATTTGATGCGCGAGATACTTGGCGTCGAACCCGGGTCCGTCACGCCCTTCACGCTCATCAACGATTCGGCGCGCGTGGTGAACTTCGTGCTCGACGAAGCGCTCCTGGCGCACGAGACGCTGAATTTTCATCCGCTGGTCAACACCGCGACGACCAGCATCGCGCGGGACGACTTTCTGAAATTCGTTACCGCCTGCGGGCATGAACCTTTGCGCCTTCGCCTGGACGATGCGACCGCGAGCGGGCTTGAAACGGGGGCATCCGGCTGAGATATTCCAGTCAAGCAAAACTATTTGACCCCAGCCTGCGCCTTGCGCGCACTCGGACGGACAGGATTAAATCGCAATGTCATTCATCATCTCTGGCGCGGACAATCAGAACAACGCTGGCGGCGATCTGATCAAGGAGACAACCACCCAGACTTTCGTCGCGGACGTGATCGAGGCATCCAAGGAGGTGCCCGTCCTGGTCGACTTCTGGGCGCCCTGGTGCGGCCCTTGCAAGCAGCTTACGCCCCGGCTGGAACAGGCGGTGACAAACGCCGGCGGTAAGGTCAAGCTGGTCAAAATGAACATCGACCAGTATCCGGAGGTAGCCGGCCAGCTCGGCATCCAGTCGATTCCGGCGGTGTTCGCCTTCAAGGACGGTCGGCCCGTGGATGGCTTCATGGGCGCGGTCGGCGAAGGCGAGTTGCGACAGTTCATCGACAGGATCACGGCCGGTGAGGGAGGCGGCGTCGAGCAGCAGTTGGAGGCGGCGGAAACCGCGCTGGCTCAGGACAATGTGAACGAGGCGGCGAACCTGTTCGCCGAAGTGCTGCAGAGCGACAAGGAGAATGTGAACGCGCTGGCCGGGCTGGCAAAGTGCTACATCAAGAGCGGCGATCTCGACCGCGCCGAGCAGATGCTCGGGATGGTCCCGGCCGGCCAGCAGATGGACAGTGCCGTGACCAGCGCCAAGGCGATGCTCGATCTGGCACGCAAGAGCGAAGAGGCCGCCGACACCTCAGAACTTGAGCAGAAGGTGGCGGACGATCCGGCGGACCTGCAGGCGCGCTTCGATCTGGCGCTGGCGCTGCAAGCCAAGGGCAAGCGCGAGGCGGCGATGGAGCAGCTTCTCGAGATCGTGAAGCGTGACCGCGAATGGAACGAAGGCGCTGCGCGTCAGCAGCTCGTGGAGTTCTTTGATGCCTGGGGCGCGAATGATCCGCTGACCGTGAAGGGCCGCCAGCGACTCTCGGGCATTCTTTTCTCATGACACCGGGCGGTGGCGCAGGAGCGCCGGTGCCTTTATTCGGGGAGCCACACCAATAAGCGTGACAGACCAATACCGCCGGCCGGCAGACCTGCCCCAGCAGCTGCCCGTCTTTCCGCTGCAGGGCTGCATCATGCTGCCGCGCTCGACGCTGCCGCTGAACGTGTTCGAGCCGCGCTATCTGCAGATGGTCGCCGACATCCTTGCCGGCCCGCGCATACTCGGGATCGTGCAGCCGGAGCGGACGGATGCCGGGCAATCGCCGCCGGGCAAGAACGCTCCACTGCGCCGCGTGGGCTGCGCCGGGCGGCTTACGGCCTACACCGAGACAGACGAGGGCACGATCATCCTCTCACTGAGCGGGATCGCACGCTTCCAGATCGTCCGCGAAGTGGAGACCGGCAAGCCGTATCGCATATGCGAGGTGAACTACGCGCCCTTCGTCACCGACTTCGCCCGTGGCCACGGGCAGGAACAGGTCAACTTGACGCGCTTCATGCGCGTGCTGCGCTCCTATCTCGACACGCATAACCTCAGGGCAGACTGGGAGGCGCTCAACCGGTCGCCGGTCGAGTTGCTCATCAACACATTGGCAATGATCAGTCCCTATGGCCCGGAGGAGAAACAGGCGCTCCTGGAAGCGCCGGATCTGCGCACTCGGTCCGAGGTCCTGATGGCGCTGGCGGAGATGGATATGGCCTCGCCGGAAGGCGGCTCCGGCACAACGCTGCAATAAGTCCACGTGGGAGGGAGGCGATGAGCGAAGCGGACAGGGATCAGACATCCAACCAGACGGCGGGAGAGGTCGATCCGAAGCTCCTGGAAATCCTCGTCTGCCCTTTGACCAAGCAGCCGCTTGAATACGACCGCCAGGCGCAGGAACTCATCAGTCGCTCGGCGAAGCTCGCTTTTCCGATCCGCGACGGTATTCCGGTGCTGCTCGTTGACGAGGCGCGCCAGCTCGAAGACTGACCCGTCCCCGCACCGCGCGAAATCTCTCCGATCGCATCAAGGTGCGCCGCCGGTCATCAAGGATTTACCTTGACGGCCACACGGCAAATTTCGCTGGAACACGACCGGCCAAGAGTTCGTTTGCCGTGGTATGAGTACCTGCGTACCCACATCTGGGAGATCAATCATCTATCGTGCTCTGGCCGCCCTGAGGGTGCTAGCCTTCGTGACCGCCGCCCTCGCCGGGGGGGTCGCACTGGGCGCTGCAACCAGCGCGTCCGCATATGCGAGGACACTGCAGGGTGAGCGCGCTCCCGACGTGATTGACGTTCAGTATCGCAGCTACCTGGAAGGCCGTGACTTTCGCAGCTACCAGCAGGAGCGTGGGTTCGGCCGGCGTCAATTCGAGACGCCAGACCGCGGGGCGGAGCGCGGAGACGGCCCGAGCGCCGACCCGGACCGCCCCTCTCGGCTACAGCGGCGCTTCTATGGCTCAAGCGACAGCCGGTGCGCAGGCTGGAGCCGCCGCTGTGACCAACGCTGGGGTAGCGGCAATCCCGATTACTACGGCTGCATGCGCTACCACGGCTGTCGCTGATGAACGAAGGCGGGCCCTGGCCGGCCTCTACCGCGCTTCGGTACGTGCCTCCCTTCCCCAAAAAGATAAGGAACCTTTGCGTAACGTGAATCGTTTTGCCGCCCATGGGTAGGCACCGCGTCTACCCGGCAATGTTCCCGAATTGGGGAGGACTGGTTTTGAAACTCAACAGTGTCATGGCCGCCGCGGCCCTCGTCCTCGCCGCGGTATTCTACGGTTCGGGCAGCGCATCGGCCGCCGCCGTATCGCCCGTTCATGCCACGCTCGGCCAGCAAATCAATACGATCGCGGCCAAGGCCGTCATCGACGTGCAGGAGCGTCGGCGCGGTCGTCGCGATCGCAGCGAACGCCGGGAAGGCCGTCGCGATCGGGGTGAGAGACGCCGCCGTGCACGTCGCGAGCGCGGTGAACGACGCCGGAGCGCGCGCCGAGATCGGCGGGCATACCGTCGATATCGTCGCCATCGCAGGCGTGATCGCGGTCCCCGGTTCCGGCTCTACATTGATCCGCGACTCTTCGTTCAGCCGCGGTACTATGGCCGCCGCTATGGCGGACGCTGCGCCTACTGGCACCGCCGCTGTGTGCGCAACTGGGGCTACGGCAACGCCAACTACTACGGCTGCATGCGCTACCACGGTTGTCGGTGAGAGACGAGCCACCGGGCGGACCAATCTCCGCCCGGTCTTCGCGCTTCATGCGCGAGCTGTCGGGAATTCCGTGCGCCTGCTCAGTCCTGCCTGTCTAATATCCTGACTTCGTGTTAATCTCTCCGAAGAGGAAGGAAAAACAGCGTCCCCAGCCGGGCGCGGTATGGTTGATGCGAGCACCTGCAGCGCGCATGCGCCGCAGGTAGGTGAAAGCGTCTTTTGGGAAGGACGGAAACTCATGACGCGGATTTCACTCATAGTGGCCCTGGGCGTGATGATTGGCTTCGCCGGGCCCGGGTCGACGGATGCCAGGGCCGCATCGGCCATGTCTTCGCCGGCGCTTGCGCTTGGTCAGCAAATCGCCGGCGTGCAGCAGTCGAATATCGTGAATGCGGATGTTAACTTCCGCCTTTACATCGGACCGCGCTATCGCCGCTACCGGCATTATCGACGCTACCGCCGATACCATCGTCCCGGCTTCCGGCTGTATATCGGGCCTCGCTACAGGCACTATCGTCGGTACCGTCGCTACCGTGGACGTAGCTGTCGCCACTGGCATCGGCGCTGCGTGCGCAACTGGGGGTACGGTAACTCCAACTACTACGGCTGCATGCGCTACCACGGCTGCCGCTGATAAACGGGGGCGGGCCCAGGCCCGCCTCAGATGCGCTCGCCACGCATCAGACGGGGCAGTTCGCCCGTGGTGCCGGCCGCCTCGGCCACAAACAGGCGTTTGAGCGGGGCGAGCCGGTCGACCATGCCCAGCCCAAGCGTACGCACCATCCGCAGGGTCCGGTTGTCGTTGGCAAACAGCCTGTTCAGCGCATCCATCCCGGCCGCTGACATGCTCGAGTCGAAACGGCGCCAACGCTCGTAACGGCGCAGCACGTTCACTTGGCCGATATCCTCCCCGATCCGACGGGCCTCAACCAGCACTTCCGTCAGCGCCGCGACGTCGCGCAGGCCGTGATTCAACCCCTGGCCCGCAAGCCAGTGCAGGCCATGTGCCGCATCCCCGATTAGCGCCACGCCGGGCTTCACGAAATCCCGCGCCATGCTGAGCGAAAGCGGGAAGGTCTGCAGCGGCGAGATGACCCGCACCTCGCCCAATTCACCGCCAAAACGACGCGTGATCTCGGCGTTCAAACGGCCCTCATCCAGCGCGAGCATCCTCTCGGCATCCTTCGGGGCTTCCGTCCAGACCAGCGAGCAGCGCCGCCCCGTCATCGGCAGCATGGCAAACGGGCCGGCCGGGAGGAAATGCTGCACGGCGCGCCCCCAATGCGGATGTTCATGTTCCACGGTGGTGACGATGCCGACTTGCGGATAATCCCAGGTGATCGCCTTGATCCCCGCCATGCGGCGCAGCCGCGATCGCCGGCCATCCGCGGCGACGACGAGCCGTGCCGTGCTCTCCCGGCCGCTGCCCAGCCGCACGGCGACGCCCGATCCGCGCGTCTCGATGCCCTCAATGCTCTCAGGCGCGATGAGCGTTGCGCCGCTGTCCTCGACGGCCGTGGCCAGCGCACGCATCAGAACCGCGTTCTCGACGACATGGGCGGCCGGGCCGTCGGCGGTATCCACCGTGTCGAACTGCAGGACCGGCAGGCGCACGGGTGAATCCAGCGGCGTGTCGGTGATCTCGATGCGATTCACTGGCTGCGCGTCCTCGGCGACGTCCGCCCAGACGCCCAGCGTCTCGAGCATCCGGCGCGAGGCAGCGGAGATCGTCATCGCCCGGCCATCGTTATTGGGCGCGTGCAGCCGCTCGGGCGGCGCGGGATCGACCACGGCGACGCGGAACAGCCCCGGCGCGGCCACGCTGAGCGCGCGCGCCAAGGTCAGGCCGATGAACCCGCCGCCGCCTATGACGATGTCATAATCATGCGCCATGTTATTCCCCTTCGCGCCCCGCGCATGCGACTTGACAGATGAGAAGTCCGGACCTCACATGGACGCATGCCCGCCGACCACAAGGTATCCTGATGGTTGAGAACCCCGGAACGCTGTTCGACATCTTCGATCTGGAAACGTTGGAACTCAACCTGTTTCGTGGCCGCAGCCCAAAGGACGGCTGGCAGCGCGTGTTCGGCGGTCAGGTCATCGGCCAGGCGCTGGTGGCGGCCACGCGCACGGTGGAGGGCGACGACCGCGCGGCGCATTCACTGCACGGCTATTTCCTGCTGCCCGGCGATCCGCACACGCCGATCATCTACGAAGTGGACCGCATCCGCGACGGCAAGAGCTTCACCACGCGGCAGGTCACGGCACTGCAGCACGGGCAGGCGATCTTCTCGATGGGCGTGTCCTTCCACCGCGAAGAGCCGGGCTTTTCCCATCAGATCGAGGCGCCCGACGTCCCTGCGCCCGAGACGCTCCCCTCCGAAGCCGAGCTGGTTGAGGAACTGCTGCCGAAGCTGCCCGAGCCGATCCAGCGCTATTGGCGGCGCGAACGCCCGGTGGAGATGCGCCCGGTCGATGTGCGCAAATACATCTCCGCCGAACCGCGCGAGGCCAAGCGCAGCATCTGGGTGCGCTCCAACCTCAGCCTGCCGGACGACATCGGCCTGCACAAATGCGTGCTTGCCTATGCCTCGGACTTCTTCCTCCTCGACACGTCACTGGCACCGCATGGGCGCAACCTGTTCGACCCGCGCATGATGATGGCGAGCCTCGATCATTCGCTGTGGTTTCACCGGCCGTTTCGCGCCGATGAATGGCTGCTCTACGTGATGGACAGCCCTTCGGCCTCCGGCGCCCGCGGTTTCTGCCGTGGCTCGATCTTCCGGCGCGACGGGACGCTGATCGCCTCGGTTGCCCAGGAAGGCCTCATCCGCGAGCGCGACCCCGCCCGCCGTTAATCTTCTCTTCAACTTTCTGCCTCCCTTTTAAGCAAACAGCCTGTTCTGCCTATTTTCTAGGCAGATTCCCTGCCTCATCCGCGCGCAATCGTCTCCGACACCGCTTTGTGCAGCACGGCAGAAGTTTTGGCACGCCTTTTGAATCCCTCGTGATGTGCCGTCGGGGCAAGCGCGGCAAATGCGCTTGAGGGGCGGCCCCTTGCCACGACAAGAGCGGCAACAAAGAGAGCGATCGAAGGAGATCACGCATGAAACTGGTGACGGCTGTCATCAAGCCTTTCAAGCTCGACGAGGTGCGTCAGGCGCTCACCTCGCTGGGCGTGGAAGGTTTGACCGCCACGGAAGTCAAGGGATACGGGCGCCAGATGGGGCACACCGAAATCTACCGTGGCGCCGAATACGAGGTGACCTTCCTCCCGAAAATCAAGATCGAGGTCGCGGTCGACGACGATACAGCGGACAAGGTCGTCGACGCGATCCAGTCAGCGTCCAAGACCGGCCAGATCGGCGACGGCAAGATTTTCGTCATGCCGATCGACCAGTCCGTCCGCATTCGGACGGGCGAAACCGGCTCGGAAGCCCTTTAAGAGTTGAGGTGCAACGATGAATGACATGAAGAAATTGCTCACGCTGGGCGGCGCATCGGCGCTTGGCGCATTGCTGGTTGCGAGCCCGGCCCTGGCACAGGAAGCCGAAGCGGCGTCGACCGCCGTTGGGGCTGACGGCCAGTTCATTCTCAACACGCTGCTGTTCCTGATCGGCGGCTTCCTCGTCATGTGGATGGCCGCGGGCTTCGCCATGCTCGAGGCCGGCCTGGTGCGCAGCAAGAATGTCACCATGCAGTGCACCAAGAACATCGCGCTGTATTCCGTCGCGGGCCTGATGTTCTGGGTCGTCGGCTACAACCTGATGTACCTCAATGTCGATGGCGGTTATCTCGGCTCCTTCTCGCCGAAACTGATCCCGGAGCCCTCCGCGGAGACAGCCGACGCCGGATATGCCGCCGCTTCGGACTGGTTCTTCCAGATGGTGTTCTGCGCGACCGCTGCCTCTATCGTTTCGGGCACGGTGGCCGAGCGCATCAAGATCTGGCCGTTCATCATCTTCGTCGTCATCCTGACTGGCTTCATCTATCCGATCCAGGGTGCCTGGCAGTGGGGCGGCGGCTGGCTGGCGGAAATCGGCTTCTCCGACTTCGCCGGCTCCACGCTGGTGCACTCGGTCGGCGGCTGGGCCGCGCTGATGGGCGCAATCATCATCGGCGCGCGTAAGGGCAAGTACGGCCCCAATGGCCAGATCCATCCGATGCCGGGTTCCAATCTGCCGCTGGCCACGCTGGGCACGTTCATCCTGTGGCTGGGCTGGTTCGGCTTCAACGGCGGCTCGCAGCTCGCCATGGGCACGATCGCCGATGCCTCTGCCGTGTCGAAGATCTTCGTGAACACGAACCTGGCCGCCGCGGCCGGTGCCGTTGCCGCGCTGATCCTCACGCAGATCATGTATGGCAAGGTCGACCTGACCATGGCGCTGAACGGCGCGCTGGCCGGCCTCGTGTCAATCACGGCGGAGCCGCTGACGCCGTCTCCGGTGATGGCGATCCTGATCGGGGCGATCGGCGGCGTGATCGTGGTGTTCTTCGTGCCGCTGCTCGACAAACTGAAGATTGACGACGTGGTTGGCGCGATCCCGGTCCACCTGGTCGCGGGCATCTGGGGCACGATGGCGGTCCCGATCACCAACGGTGACGCAACCTTCTACGCTCAGGCCGTTGGCGTTCTGTCCATCGGCGCGTTCGTCGTGGTCGTAAGTTCGATTGTCTGGCTGATCCTGAAGTTCTCGGTCGGCCTGCGCCCAAGCGAGGAAGCCGAATACAACGGGCTCGACGCGACCGAGCTGGGGCTCGAAGCCTACCCCGAGTTCGGCACGGGCAGCCAGCGGATGTAAGCATTCGCGCCGGGGGTGCGCCGGGAAACCGCCTGGCGCACGCCGGTTCGTCCCTGTGGGCAGGCAAGGCACGCTTCTCCCGATCCTGCCGACATGCTCACCCTGCCCACGCTCCTGACTGCCCGGGACTTCGTGTCCCGGGCTTTTTTGTGGGCGTGCCCCATCAGACGGTTAAGCCTCTGTTTAGCCTCACGGCACATCCTTGCATCATCACAACAGCGATTCGCATGGGGTTGTGGCGCGCAGATCCTGTCAGCGCGACCAATCAGTGCGGTCTCGAGCAGGTATGCGGGGCGGTACCAAGATGCAGTGGCGCACGTTCATTTACCGAAATGCGGCGATGGCCGAGCTTGTCGTGCAGGCGAAAAAGGCGGCGCGCGGCTCGGCGAACATCCTCATCGAGGGCGCGCCGGGCACCGGCAAGGCCGCTCTCGCGCGCTTCATTCACGGCTGTGCCGAGGGGGCGGGAGAACTGACCTCGGTGTATTGCGCGGCCGGCGAGGATCCCGCGCAGGCGCTGGCGGCTCACGCGGAAACCGGGGGAACGCTCCTCCTTCACGATGTCGCAGAGCTAAGCGCTCCGGCTCAGGCAGAGCTGGCGATGGCGCTGCGCCGCAAGAGCCGCGCATGGATCATCGCCGCAAGCGCGCGCAGCCTGTCCGACGCCGTGGAGGCAGGGACTTTCCGCGCCGATGTTTACTATCGCCTGGCCGTCGTCACGCTTCAGGTGCCGCCGCTCGCAGAGCGGCCAGAGGACATCCCCGTGCTCGCCGCGCATTTCGCGAAGCGGTTCGCGCAGGCACACGGCATATCGCCACGCCCACTCGCAGCCGACGCCCGCGACAAGTTGGCGGGCTACGCGTGGCCGGGCAATGTACGCGAGCTTGAAAACGTGATGCAGCGGGCCGTGCTGTTCGCGGAGGGTGAGGCAATCCGAGCGGAGGATGTGAACCTGCTTGCGGCACCGGCCGGCGAGGGTGATCCGCTGTCCGCGGCACTGGTTGGCCGCACGGTCGCCGATGTCGAGCGCGAGTTGATCTTGCAGACATTGCGCCATTGCGGCGGCAACCGGACGCAAGCGGCGGAAATCCTCGGAATATCGGTACGCACGCTGCGCAACAAGATCCGGCAGTACCACGAGGAAGGCGCGGAAGTCCCCGCCTTCTCGCGCGCGGCCTAAGCGCGGTTATTCGATCGCTCCGCGCGCACGTAGCTCAGCCTGGTGCATATCGACGTCTTCGTCCTCGGCCTGCGCCACCTCTTCGTCCTCCAGCGGCGGCAGCTGCAATTCATCCTCGTCGGCGTCCGCCTGCTGCAAGCGCGGGTCCCACGGCGTTTCGCCGGCCACGGCGTCCTCGGAGAGGCGGCACTGCGAGGGCTCCAACAGCCACAATTCGACGCTGGTTTCCAGATCCTCGGCTAGCTCCTCGGGCAGGTCCAGATTGCGCGTCGCCACGACGGTGTTGTCGTTATGCGCGTAGAACTGCACCTGGAACACTTCCTCGCGCTCAGGCTGCAGCCGGAAAATGCTGATCAGAAACGGTCCGCCCGCCTCGGCAGCCGGCATCGTGAAGGTGTAGTCACCCTTCAGCGGCCCGGCTCCGGCGAACCAGCAGGTGCCAATCTGGCTGGCGAACTGTGTCCGCACAGCCTGCGGCGCGCCAAAAACCAACCGCTGCGCCTCCGAGGCTTGGTGAACCGGCATTCTTTCGGAATTCGTCGCGCAGCCCTGGGTGAGCAGCGCGGCAAACAAGACGAAACTGACGTTCAACCCACGCAAACGCCATACCCCCCATACCTGAAACGGAACTCTCCCCCTGCGCGAGCGACACTACGTCAGATGATGTCCGAAATGTGGGCCGAAGCACCCTGCTGAACCGCAGAGGTTATGACCGCCTGGAGGTGTGGCTCTGGCGCTACGCGTTGCTGCGGCCAGCGGCAGAACAGCTCGTTCCCCCGCGCACCCAGCGGGCGACGTCGGCGCGCAGCGTATTGGCCAGCTCGTCCTCCAGACGCCGATTGGTGCTGCGCACCAGTGACCCGCTGCCCTGCGGAGAAATCTTCACTTCGAAGGCGTAGGGGCCGTATTTGCGGCCCGGCACTTCCTTGTAGAGGTCAATTTCGGCTTCCCCGGTTTGCCCCGGCTTCGCCTCGGCGCGGAAGCCATGGCCGGGCAGACGGGGATCCTCAGGACCGAGCCAGCAACGACGGATTTGCCGCGCAAGGCGGACATAAACGTTGATCGGGGTGTCGTCGGCGACGATCGACCGGGGCGCGACCGCTTGGGCGGATAGGTCCATGTCGGGTAGCGCGGCGAGGAGGCCGCCGTCCTCGTCCGAGCGCTCTGTCCTCGGCTTGCGGCGGGCGGGTAGCGGCGGCGTGCCAGTCCTGGCACCATCCTTCGTAACCTGGGTGCCGGACAATGAGCCGGTTGTGACGTCCAACATCGAACTGGTCTGGGCGCAACCCGCGAGAATGGCCGCGCTCAGCGCGACAGCCGCCAACCGCTTCCCGATGCGTGATGTCTGCTCGTGCGACGGCACCGTACCTTTGCCCCATCTCTTTCAGCGTACCTGAAGCAATGGGTCAGGGCCGCCACGCTGTCAACGCGGCGCGCGTTCACGGGTGCAGTTTTACACCGGCTGATGCGAATCGAGCGCGCTCGCGGCTCAGTCGCGTTCCAAAGCCATATTGCCAGAGAAGCGATCGTCGCTACTACGGCGTGAGCGCAGGGCGTCGCGCGTGGCGAACATCTCGGCCGTCTGCAGCTCCGTCCGCGCCTGTTCCAGCCCGGCGCGCTCTTCCTCCAGCTTTGCATTCAGATCCCGGATCGACTCGAGCAGGTTGTCGCGCCGCTGCCGGGCGGCCTTGGCATAGATCGGATAGGCGAAATGGTTTGGGTCGGTGATGCCTGAGCGCTGCTCCTCGTAGCGAAGCTGCCGCTCCAGTTCGTCGGCTACGCGCGTGAAATCCTCGATCATGGCCTCGATGTCGGCCACCTTTTGTTGGCGCTCTTCCAGTTCGAACCGGCGCGAGCGGAAATTGCGCTGACGTGACGGCATTTTGATCCTCGTCCTGACTAGCGATACGCGGTGAGGTGTCAGTCCAGTTGCGGCATCCGCACGGGCCGCAGGTCTTTCGCAAAGAGCGTAGGCGCGGCGAATTAATCGCCGGTAAATCAACCCCCGTGACTCAGATGACACAGTTTCGCCATCAAATCTGGTGGCAGCGCGATGCAACCTAGGGCTGATCGGACGAATCGGCTAATGACAAGGGTGAAGCGCGGTTATTCACACCGAAGTGTTTCGTTCTCAACATCATGTTTGCGTCGAGACGCCGTCGCCATGTCGGCAGACAGGTGGCGTGCGCGCGCCTGCCCGCTCGTCTGATGCGCGGGGCTATACAACCTGGGATGGTGCGGCGACGGCGGCGGGCGTCGCTTTGACATAGGTTGCGCGTTAGCAACGGGCCGGCCGGAGAGGGCTGAGGCGAAGCATGTGACAGCGGCCTGCAGCGCGCCCGACGACGTGCTTCAGGGTCATTTGTATCAAGGGTTTGCGATTTGTGCTGGCGCAGCAATTTGCCCCGGCAAAGTGAGGTTTTGTTAACTTCGGGCTCTTATGGTTACTGCGGAGAGCTTAACCGATCGTGACAAAATGGCAACGCACCGCTAATACAACCGGCGCGGGCATCGCGGCAAAGAGGAATTGGGATGCGAGTTCTGCTGATCGAAGACGACAAGGCTCTGGCGCAAACGATCGAGCTAATGCTGATCTCCGAAGGATTGAGCTCGGACACGGTAGAAACCGGCGAGGAAGGGCTCGATTTCGTCAAGATTTATGACTACGATATCATTTTGCTGGACCTCGGCCTTCCGGATATGAGTGGCTACGACGTCCTTCGGAAACTGCGCAACAGCAAGAACAAGACCCCGATTCTTATCCTTTCCGGCATGGACGGCATTGAGGACAAGGTGAAGGGCCTCGGGTTCGGCGCCGACGACTATATGACCAAGCCGTTTCACAAAGACGAGCTAATTGCACGCATTAACGCTGTGGTCCGTCGCTCGAAGGGTCACGCCGAGTCCGTGATCAAGACCGGCGAACTGACGGTCAACCTGGAAACCAAGACGGTCGAGGTGAATGGCAAACGCGTCCCGCTGACCGGCAAGGAATACCAGATGCTGGAGCTGCTCAGCCTGCGCAAGGGTACGACGCTGACCAAGGAGATGTTCCTGAACCACCTTTATGGCGGCATCGACGAGCCGGAGGTGAAGATCATCGACGTGTTCACCTGCAAACTGCGCAAGAAGCTCGCGGCGGCGACGGGCGGCAAGCACTACATCGAGACGGTGTGGGGCCGCGGCTACGTGCTCCGTGACCCGGGTGACGAGAGCGCGGTCGCCTGAGGCACGGCATTGCTAATTCCGGATCAGCCCCATTGCCTCCAGTTTCAGTAAAAGCATATGCGCCGCCTCATCTGGCGACAGCTCCAGCGTATCGATCACGGCCTCGGGCGCTTCCGGCGCCTCATATGGATCATCAATGCCGGTAAAACCGGTGATCTTGCCTTGGCGCGCCAGCTTGTAGAGCCCCTTGCGATCGCGCTTCTCGCATTCCTCCAGCGGCGTTGCCACATGCACCTCCAGGAACCCGCCGAGCGGCTCGATCAGGTCGCGCACCTTGCGCCGGGTGGATGCATAAGGCGCGATCGGCGCGCAGATGGTGGAAGTCATAATGCACCGGCGGCTGGATGCCGATCACCCGCCCGCCGAGATAAACCTCGCCCGCTGTGTCGAACAGGTAGCGCACGCCGGGATGAGCGACATCGGTGGTGCCAAACACCGCCTGCGCCTCGCGCGTCTTGTCGGGGCGCCAGACCGACTCGACATCCATCAGCGCGAGAAGCACGCCCTCGGCGTCCCGCAACGCGATCCGCCCGGCGGCGCGGGCGCGATCGGCGAACTCGGCGCTCACATCGAGCGTCACCGGCATCGGCCAGAGCGCGCCGCTCTCCAGCCGCATGGTGTCACAGACGCTGTGATAATCAGCCTCGCGCAGGAAGCCGTCCAGCGGCGCAAAGCCGCCATTCATCAGCAGTTCGAGATCGCAGATCTGGCGCGCCGTCAGATCCCAGCTCGGCAGCTCCCCGGCCTCGCGCTTGAGGCCTTCAATTCGCTGCCGCTCCGCAAAAAGCTCCGCGTGCTCACGCTCTCCCGAAAATGGCGCTGCCGCCTTGTCTTGCCCCGATCCTTCTTGATACGCCATCACCCCGCCCGTCGCTGCAATAAACACTGCAATTTAATTTTTCGCGCAAAACCTAACCGGAATTGTGGCCACGACAAGACTTGATGTGAGCCAGAGCCGCGTCGATAAACCTGGTCTATCAAGGACTGGAATGGAGGCTTTCCAAAGCCGCACCAGCAGGCCGTGCCCAGGAGAAAGTGTTTGAGGGCTGTATGCCCCAACCATGGCCTTTGGAGGTTGCGGTAGCGGCAGCTTTTCTTGCGTACAACGCGGAGGGGCGCAAAATGACCAAAAAGCAGGCGCGCTGAACAACGGGATTGCAATTCCCTGCGCGTATGGGTTTTCTGCGCCGCGTCACATCCTAATTTCACAAGCGAAAGAGGCCGGCCGAGCGGCGCGCGCACCGCCCGGCGTGTATGAAGGATAACTGGCGTTGATCTCCGCCGATCTGAGCTCGATCGAGCCGTTCCTGTATCAGTATGGCGCGTTCACGGTGTTCGCCAGCGTGCTCCTGGAAAAGATCGGCGGGCCGACACCGGCGGAAACGCTTCTGGTCGTCGCGGCGTTGCTGTCGACGTCGCAGTCCTTCTGGGTCTGGCACGTCATTCTCGCGGGCTGGCTCGGCGGCGCGGCGGGCGGCATCATCGCCTATGTCATCGGGCGCTATGGCGGCTTGCCCGCGCTCAAGCGATACGGCCACCGTCTGCGGATCACTCCCGCCAGGATCGAGGAAACGCAGAGACGCCTGCGTGGCAACGGCATGAAGCTGGTGTTCTTCGCCCAGTTCTTCCCGTTCCTGCGCCAAATGAAAGGTGTCGCGGCCGGCGCAGCGGACATGTCCTGGCCCGCTTTTCTGATCGCCAATCTGCTGGGCAGCGGGCTGTGGGCGCTGGTCTGGGGCGGCGGTGCCTATGTGCTCGGTCAGCGGATCAGCGGGTTGCAGGCTTTCGTCAACGAGCACGCCCTCGTCATCTTGGCGGTGCCGTTCCTGCTCGCCCTGCTGGTCGCCGCGTGGGTTTACTGGCGCAGCCGGAGAGGCGCCAAGGCGTCGTAAGCCCGGACCCAATCTCGACAAAATGTCAGGCCAGTTATCGGATTCAGCGAGGAGTGCGAGAGATGACGATCTGGCGATATCTGGCTTCATTCGCGGCCATGGCCGTGCTGCTGGCGCCTGTGCCGGGGCAGGCCCATCCGCATGTCTGGGTGACAGTCGAGACCAAGGTGGTGTTCAACGACGCCGGCGCGATCACTGGCTTCCGGCACAAATGGGTCTTCGATGAGTATTATACCGCCTTCGCTCTGCAAGGCATGGATGCAAACGGCGACGGCGAATACAGCGCGGCGGAGCTTGAACCTCTGGCCCGCACGAACATCGAGAGCCTGGGCGATTTCGACTACTTCACCTTTGCCGAACTGGGCGAGCAGAAGCTGTTGCGGAACGATCCGGTCGACTACGACCTCGTCTATGACGGCACACTGCTGACGCTGCACTTCACACTGCCGCTGGCCGAGCCGGTGCCGCCGGAAAAGGCCGGCCAGTTCAGCTTCTCTGTGTACGACCCGACCTTTTTCGTGTCCTTCAGCCTCGCGGACGAGCAACCGGTCACACTCGCGGGCAACGTCCCAGCGGGCTGCACCACCGAGATCGGCGAGGCTCCGGCAGCATCGACCACAACGCAGACTCTTGGCGAAGCGTTCTTCGATTCGCTTGACCCGGCGCAAGACTGGGGCGCGCAATTCGCCCAGGACGTCGCGCTGCGTTGCAAGCCGGCATCATAGCCGCGAAATGCAAGTGGTAGCGGAGCCGTGCGGCGGCGCCACCGAGAAAAGTTAAGGAACGGCCAACTGCCTCCCATCGTTTTGACACCAGTGTCTTGCGTGCATCCCGAGGGGGTTGGATGTGGGGCGCCTGAAAAAACCTCGAAAATGGAGGACAAGAATGTACGGGAAAAGCTTAATCGCCGCACTTGCCGTTGCGACCATCGGACTGGCGGGTCTTGGCGGCCTCGCCGTCGCTCAGGACGAGAACGGTGAGGAGTCTAGTTATGGCCGGGGAATGGGCTATGGCATGGGGCCCGGCATGATGGGACGTGGCATGATGATGCATCACGGAATGACCCCTGGAATGATGGGCCGCGGCATGATGGGCCAGGGAATGTGGCCCGGCATGATGGGCCGCGGCTGGGGCATGATGCACGGCATGGGGCCCGGCGCGCGCATGCGTTTCAAGGAGATGGCCGACGCCGATGAGGATGGCCGCGTCTCGGAAGAAGAGGCCGCAAACTTCTGGAAACAGCAGGTGCAAAAATTTGACGCGGATGGCGACGGCAATCTGTCGCTGCAGGAATTCGCCGAAATGCATGCGGCACACACGCGGCCGATGATGGTGGACCGTTTTCAGTTCTTCGATGATGACGGCGATGCCACGGTGACCCTGTCGGAATTGCAGGCGCCGTTCGAGCGCATGAACCGGTTCATGGGCCGCAATGATGGTCGCGGCATGAGAGGTCGCGGCATGATGCGGCGCGGTATGCACCAAGGCATGGGTCGGGGCATGGGCCGTGGCTATGGGCCGGGCCAACAGGAGCGGACCGAGTAAAGCGCGCGCGGCGGGTGGGCCATCCGCCCGCCGCCTGACAATCCGCAGGTGAAGGCAGACGGGGGTGCTTTCATGACTGGGTGGACGAAATGGGCACTGACAGCCCTGGCGCTGATCACACTGCTTGTTGGCGCGTTCACCTCCGAAACGGCAGCGTCTCTTGACACCACCGTTGTCGCGCAGGCCGACGGCGCGCAGAATCCGTTCGGCACGCGCACGCCGCCGAGCGCCGCGCCCGCGCCGGGGAGCGAACCCGGCCCTTTCGGTCGTTTCTGGAACTGGATCCAGCAGACACAGCAACAGCTCTATCGCGAACTTGCCGGCGGCGTGCGTACACTGAAGGAGGAGCGCGCATTTTCCGCCGGTTTGGCTCTCGTCCTGCTCAGTTTCTTCTACGGCGTGGTTCACGCGATCGGACCAGGCCACGGGAAGGCCGTGATATCGTCCTACGCGCTTGCGAACGAGCGCACGGCGCGGCGCGGGATCATCCTGGCCTTCGGCTCGTCGTTCGTGCAGGCGCTGTCGGCCATCGTCCTCGTCGGCGTGATGGCGATCCTCCTGAACGCAGCAGGGCTCAGCATCCGTGAGCGGGTGGGTGAGTTGGAGACGCTCAGCTATGCGCTGGTTGCAGTCGTCGGCGCGGTGATGCTCGTCGCCGCGGTACGGCGCATCTTGCGGCGGCGCACGCACGCCGACCGGCACGACCACGCGCATGACGACGAATGCTGCGGCCACGCCCACATGCCCGACCCAAGCACGCTGCAAGGCACATGGTCCTGGCGCAGCGCAGCGGCGATCATGCTGGCGGTCGGCGTTCGGCCCTGCACCGGGGCGATCGTCGTCTTGGTCTTCGCGCTGACACAGGGCCTGTTCTGGGCCGGCATTCTGTCCACCTTCGCCATGTCGCTCGGCACGGCGATCACCGTTTCCGTGCTCGCGGCGGCTGCCGTGGGCTCGCGGGAACTGGCCGCGCGCGCCGGAGGGACTGGCTCTTTGTGGGCCGAGCGCGTGCAGACCGTCGCGGCGTTGGGCGGGGGCTTTGTGGTCATGATGCTGGGGGTGGTGCTGTTTGCCGCCTCCCTTGGTCCGGCCCGCCCGTTCTAAGCCTTCGCGCCTTGCGTCTCGCGGCGCGCACCGTGCATGATGCCGCCAGCATCAACAGCGCAGCAGACCCGGCATGAGCGACCCCGCCCCATCTCTCTCCGGCCTCAGGGCCGTCGCCTTTGACGCGTACGGCACACTGTTCGACGTGCACGCGCCAATGGCCCGGCTCGCTGGCGAGATCGGGCCTAACGCCGCGCTCGTCTCGGAACTTTGGCGCCAAAAGCAGCTTCAATACACCTGGCTGCGCAGCCTGATGCGCGACTACGCGAACTTCTGGCAGGTCACGTGCGATGCGCTGGACTACGCGCTGGAGGCGCACGGTATCGCCACTCCCGAGCTACGCGACAAGCTCTTGGCGCTCTACCGCGACCTCGACACCTATGACGACGCCGCGTCCGCTCTTTCCGCGCTGCGCGAGCGCGGCATCGCCACGGCGATCCTGTCCAATGGGGCGCCAGATATGCTGCAGCAGGCGGTGGCACACGCTGGTTTTCCAGACCTGCTCGACCATGTCATTTCCGTCGATACGGTGGGCATCTACAAACCCGATCCGCGAACCTATCAGCTCGCCGTCGACGCCTTCGACCTGCCACGCGAGCAGATCGGTTTCGTATCGGCCAACGGCTGGGACGTCGCTGGAGCCGCCCACTTTGGCCTGGCCGTCTGCCACCTGAACCGGTTCTCCCAGCCCCCCGAGCACTTGCCTGCCAAGCCCTTAGCTGTCATTAACTCTCTGTCCGACTTCCAGGACCTTCTGGCCCCGGCCGCGTAAAGGCCAGCCTGCAAAAGGCCCACGCGGCCGAACTGTGTGTGGAGGAACTTAGGAGAGCTTTGATGGATCGTCGTTCGTTTCTGAAGACTACCGGCGTCGCCGCCGGCGCGACCGCCGCCTCCGCGGTTGCCGCGCCCGCTATCGCCCAGGGCGTCAAGGAACTCAAGCTCGTGATGGCTTGGCCGAAGGGTTTCCCCGGTCTTGGCACCGCGCCCGAACGCTTTGCCCGGCGCTTCGAGGCCGCCACGGAAGGCCGCTACAAGATTCGCATCTATGGCGGCGGCGAACTTGTGCCGGCGCTCAAGGGTCTGGACGCCGTCCAGGAGGGCACGGCGGATATGTACCACTCCGCCGAATACTACTACCAGGGCAAGACCCCGGCCTTCTCGTTCTTCGCGGCCGTGCCGTTCGGTTTCCGTCCGGACGAGATGGATGCCTGGATCCATCACGGCGGCGGTCAGGAACTCTGGGACGAGCTTTCCGCCGACTTCAACGTCAAGCCGTTCCTTTGCGGCAACACCGGCTCGCAGATGGCAGGTTGGTTCAACAAGGAGATCACCTCGGCCGAGGACTTCAAGGGCCTGAAGATGCGCATTCCGGGCCTTGGTGGCGACGTGATCCGCGCCCTGGGCGGCTCGCCGGTGACCCTGGCCGGAGCGGAAATCCTGCCAGCCCTGCAGTCCGGCACGATCGACGCGACCGAATGGGTCGGCCCCTATAACGATCTGGCCTTCGGCTTCTACAAGGTGGTGAAGAACTACTACTATCCGGGCTTCCACGAACCGGGCGCGGCGCTCGGCCTTGGCGTGAACCGCCAGCTTTACGAAAGCATGTCGGACGCGGACAAGGCGGCACTGCAGGCGTGCGCCGTGGCGGAAAACAACATCGACCTCGCCGAGTTCAACGCCAAGAACGCCCAGGCGCTGAACACGCTCGTCAACGAGCACGGCGTCAACCTGCACGAGATGCCCGACGAGGTCTTCGTCCAGGCCAGCAAGGCCGCGAAAGACGTACTGGCTGACGCGGCGAACGCCGATGCGATCACCAAGAAGGTCTATGACAGCTATTCCGCCTTCCGGAAGATCGCCCTGGAGTGGTCGAAGCTGTCTGACCAGTCCTACATGCAGAAGCGTGCGCTGGCCGAAGGCTAAGCGCGACGACACGCGGGCGGTACGTTTACAACGTGCCGCTCGTCCGTGGGTCTGAACTCTAGGCAGAAACGGACGGACGGGCTCCGTCCCAGCCGTGCGACAAGGCGCGCCCCAGATGCAGACGCTTTACCGTATCGCCAACGCCATCGACGCGCTGAACACCCGGGTCGGCAACGTTATCGCCTGGGCGGCATTCCTCATGGTGCTGATCCAGTTCGGCGTCGTGATCCTGCGCTACGTCTTCGCCTTCTCGAACACGGCGCTGTCGGAGTCGATCTGGTATTTGCACGGCCTGCTGTTCATGATCGGCGCGGGCTACACACTGCTCTATGACGGCCATGTGCGGGTCGACGTGTTCTACCGCGAGGCCAGCCAGCGATATAAGGCTTGGGTCGATCTGCTCGGATCGGTCGTGTTCATCATCCCGCTTTGCATCCTCACCATCTGGCTGTCCTGGGGCTATGTCATCAATGCGTGGCGGGTGCTCGAAGGCTCGACCGAACTGGCGGGTCTCCCGCTGATCTTCCTGTACAAGACGGTGATCTGGGTCTTCGCCGCGTTTGTCGGGCTGCAGGCGCTGTCCACGGGCATCAAGGCGTTCCTGTTTCTCATGGGACGATGGCCGCGCTATTCCCCCGGCCCGATGAGCTGGGACCAGCCAGGCGCGGCAGAACAGTCATGATAGCGTAGGAGGCCCCGGCGACATGAGCTTCCTGCTCGACCCTGAAGTCCTCTGTCTCATCATGTTCCTCACCACGGTGGGGCTGCTGCTGACCGGTTTCCCGGTCGCATTCGTCCTTGCGGGCACCTCCGCCGCCTTCGCCTTCATAGGTTATGCGCTGGGCGTCTTCGATCTTGGGTTCCTGAGCGCCTTTCCGCAGCGCATCTTCCAGACCATGAGCAGCGAGGTGCTGGTCGCGGTGCCGCTGTTCGTCTTCATGGGCGTAATGCTGGAGCGATCGAAGGTCGCCGAGGAACTTCTGGACAACATGGGCCGTATGTTCGGCTCGCTGCCAGGCGGGCTGGCTTTCTCCGTGTGCGTGGTCGGCGCGCTCCTGGCGGCCTCCACGGGCATCGTCGGCGCAACCGTCGTGACGATGGGCCTGATCTCGCTACCGACCATGCTGCGCCGCGGCTACAGCCGGTCCTTCTCCTGCGGCACCATCGCAGCCTCCGGCACGCTGGGACAGGTCATCCCGCCCTCGATCGTGCTGGTGCTGCTGGGCGATCAGCTTTCCTCGGCCTATCAGCAGGCGCAGTTCGACATGGGCATCTTCGCCCCGGACACGGTGTCCGTTAATGACCTGTTCGCCGGCGCGCTGCTGCCCGGCCTCCTGCTGGTGGGCATGTACATGCTCTATCAGCTCGTGCTGACCTGGCTCCGCCCCGAACTCGCGCCGGCCGTGCAGATGGCGGACAGCGGGCGTACCCCGCGCGAACAACTCGTGCATCTGGCGGGTGTGCTGTTCGCGCCGATCATCCTGATTGTCGCCGTCCTGGGCTCCATCCTTGGCGGACTGGCCTCGCCCACGGAGGCGGCAGGGGTCGGCGCGGTCGGGGCAATGATGCTGGCTGGCTACAAGCTGCTGCCGTCGCGCTCCGGCCTGCTCATCGCGGGCGGGGTGAGCCTCGTCATCCTGCTAGTGATGAGCGCGTCGTTCGATTTGCGGCTGCAGCGCGACGTGATCCCGCAGCAGGAGATGATCGCGATCATCGTCGCCATGCTGCTCACGGCAGTGCTGTTCGCCGGCGTTGCGCTGGCCGCGTGGCGTGCCTACCAGACCCGCGACGAAAACGGGGAGCGCGTGCTGCTACTGGTCATGCGTTCGACCATGACGATCTCGTCGATGGTTTTCATCATCCTCGTCGGCGCAGGCATGTTTTCACTGGTGTTTCGCGGCTTCGGCGGCGACGAGTGGATCGAGGAGTTTCTGTCCAGCCTGCCTGGCGGCGCGGTTGGTGCGGTGCTTCTGGTCATGCTGACGATGTTTGTCATGGGCTTCTTCCTCGACTTCCTGGAGATCATCTTCATCGTCGTGCCCATCGTCGCGCCGATCCTGCTGCAGATGGAGATCGCTCCGGGCGAGCCGATCAACCCGGTCTGGCTCGGCGTAATGATGGCGATCAACCTGCAGACCTCGTTCCTGACACCACCCTTCGGCTTCGCGCTGTTCTACCTGCGCGGCGTGGCCCCGCCGGAGGTACGCACGATCGAGATCTACAAGGGCATCATCCCCTTTGTGATCATCCAGCTCCTCGCCCTGATCGTGCTGTGGTACACGCCCGAGATTGCCACGTGGCTCCCGGTTGCGCTGTACGGTCAGTAGGCTGAAAACAGCCTGTGGCGGGCTGTTTCACGAAACGCCCGCTGCGTAAAACAGTGTTTTCCGCCAGGCGTTGCGAGTGGCAACCGTTCATTGACGCAACGGGCGCCGCATCATCATTTCTGATATGTATCCTCGCTAATCTGTCCGGCGCCACAGGCGCTAACAGAGTCACACGCTCACGAGCGAAGGGAGACAGCACCATGTCACTGCAACTCGGCGATATCGCCCCCGACTTCGAAGCCGAAACAACCGAAGGCCGCATCCGCTTCCATGAATGGCTCGGCGATTCCTGGGGCATCCTGTTCTCGCACCCCAAGGACTTCACACCCGTCTGCACGACCGAACTTGGTACGATGGCCGGCCTCAAGCCGGAGTTCGACAAGCGCAACACGAAAATCATCGGGCTGAGCGTCGACCCGGTCGACCGCCACAAGGAGTGGGACCAGGACATCAAGAAGGTGACCGGCCATTCGGTGAACTATCCGATGATCGGCGATACCGACCTGTCGGTTTCCAAGGCCTACGGAATGCTGCCGGCCGACACGGGCGACACCGCGGAGGGCCGCACGCCGGTGGACAACCAGACGGTGCGCAACGTGTTCATCATCGGGCCCGACAAGCGAATCAAGCTGATCCTCGTCTACCCGATGAGCACCGGGCGCAACTTCAACGAGATCCTGCGGATTCTGGACTCTCTGCAGCTCACCTCCGAGCATCAGGTGTCCACCCCGGCAGACTGGCATCAGGGCGAGGAAGTCATAATTGCCCCGTCGGTGCCGGATGAGGAAGCGAAGAAGAAGTATCCGGAAGGCTGGAAGGAAGAGACGCCGTATTTGCGTCTTGTGCCGCAGCCGAAGTAACGCGCCGCGACAGGCGCATGAGAGCCGCCCGCCTCCCGCGCGGGCGGCTTCTTCATGAAAGTCCGAGATCCTCGCGAATCTGCTTCAGGACGTCGCGGAACATCTCGTCAGTCAACCGGCCAGTGTTCGTGTTGTAGCGCGAGCAGTGATAGCTGTCGTAGACGACCAGCCCGTCCGGCATCTCGTGGCGCGCGCCGTGTGAGAACGGAAAGTCCGCCTGTTTCTGATCCCGCGCCGATATCACCGAGTCATGGGCGATACGACCGAGCGCGAGGACCGCACGCAACTCCGGCAGATGAGCCATGCGCCCACGGAGGAATTGCCGGCACGCCTTGATCTCGGCGCCAGTAGGCTTGTTCTCTGGCGGCACACAGCGCACCGCATTGGTAATCATGCAGGATTTCAGGCGCAGACTGTCTTCAGGGTCGGCCTCGTACTCGCCCTTGGCCATACCAGTCTCCAGCAGCGTCTGATACAGGAGTTCCCCGGCGTAGTCGCCGGTGAAGGGCCGCCCTGTTCGGTTGGCGCCCTGCAGCCCCGGCGCCAGCCCCACGACCAGAAGTTGGGCGTCCTCAGGACCGAAGGAGGGGACCGGCGCATTGAACCACTCGGGGTGTTCCGCACGGTTGTCCTGGCGGTACGCGACCAGCCGCTCGCATATTTGGCAGTCACGCGGCGGCTCCGGCGTCAGGTCATCTGCCACCGCCTACCCGGTGCGCTCAGAGCTTGTGCGAACCTTCGGGCGCGGTGTCGATCTCGTCGTCGTCCTCATCGTCATAGAACTCCGGTTCCGCCTGGGGCGCGGGCGGCCGCCGGTCACGGCCGTTCGAGACGCGGCAGATGTCCTTCTCCAATTCCCGCAGATCAATAAACTGGTCCGCCTGGCGGCGCAACTCGTCGGCGATCATCGGCGGCTGGGTGGCGAGCGTCGACACCACGCTCACGCGGCGACCCTTCTGCTGCAGCGCCTCGACGAGGCTGCGGAAGTCGCCGTCCCCGGAGAACAGGACGATGTGGTCGAGATAACTGGACAACTCCATGGCATCGACAGTCAGCTCGATGTCCATGTTGCCCTTGATCTTGCGCCGTCCGCTCGGATCGGTAAATTCCTTGATCGGCTTGGTGACCATCGTATAGCCGTTGTAATCCAGCCAGTCGATGAGGGGCCGGATGGAGGAATATTCCTGGTCCTCCGCAAGCGCGGTGTAATAGAGGGCGCGCACGAGGTAGCACTTCGAGCGAAACAGCGCGAGCAGGCGCTTGTAGTCGATGTCGAAACCGAGCGCACGCGCGGCGGCATAGAGATTGGCGCCGTCAATGAACAGCGCAGCGCGCTCATGCGGGTAGAAATTCATCGTTTGACCTCGTCAATAAGGAAACCGCCGCAAGCCCGCTTATGACTTGCGAAAATGGCGGTCGTCATGTCGGTTTAGGCTGCAAATGGGGCCGCCACAGGGTTTTGCAATCGAAACGCGCAGAGAATCGTGCCGAATCATGAGGATCGTGCTTGGGCTTGGCGCAAATGTGAACAGCGTCTGGGGCGCGCCTTCTCAGACCATTCGACACTTCCTCAATTTATTTGGGGTGAACGGGATTTGCGTTGAAGCCCGGTCACCGCTTTATGAAAGCGCGCCGCTTGGCATTCAGGAGCAGGCCGATTTCGTAAACGCGGTCGTGGTCGCGCGCACAGGCATGCCGCCCGAGGCTTTACTCAGAACGCTCAAGCAACTGGAGCAAACGGCCGGGCGGCGCAAGACGCGGCGCTGGGGGCCACGCCCGCTGGATATCGACATTCTGGACTATGCCGGACGCGTCATCAACTGGCCCGGTCCGTTTTTTCAGACACTACGTCACGAAGCGAGGGCGCAGGCCGGCATTCATCTGTCGCCCGCTGAGCGTACCCGCGCGCGGGCAGCACTGGTCGCGCCGCATCCCCAGCTTCATCTTCGCCCCTTCGTGCTGCAACCTCTGATGGATGTGCTGCCGCGCTGGCATCACCCTGTCACGGGCGAGTCCGTCGGACAACTGCTCACAGGGCTGCCACGCGTTTCCGCCGAGGGCCATATTCAACGTTTGCTGGCGGACGCGGCTTGACTTGCAGCCACTGAATGCGTTTGTTCTGCAGATGAGGAGATCCGATCCGCGCGAGGGCCCGCCTCTTGTAACGCGATCGGTTTCATCTTACGCTCCCCGGCTTACAGAGGAGAACACGACGCATGGCCCGCGTTACTGTTGAAGACTGCATCGACAAGGTCCCCAACCGCTTCGAACTGATCCTGCTGTCCGCGCACCGCGCACGCGCGATCTCCGCCGGCGCCCCGATCACTGTCGAGCGCGACAACGACAAGAACCCGGTCGTCGCGCTGCGCGAAATCGCCGATGAGACGCTGTCGCCGGATGACCTGAAGGAAGACTTCATCCACTCCATGCAGCGCTATGTAGAGGTGGACGAGCCGGAAGGCGAAGCTGGCCCGACGATCGGCGGCGAGGAGACGACGCCGGCGCTGACCCGCGATGACATGGCAAACGACACCGAGATCGACCCGCTCTCAGAGGAGGAGCTGCTCCGTGGCCTTGAGGGGGGAACCATCGGCGGCGGCGCGCCGAGCGGGCGGTCGCGCTGACGATCGCAAAGATCCGCGACCACTGCGGACGAGGCAACGGCGCGCGGGCGGTTTGCTTGCGCGCCTTTTTCATGCCGCGCCGGAAGAGCGAACCCGGCGGCCATATCTGAGGGCATAAGCCATGCGGCAATATGAGCTTGTCGAACGCGTCATGCGGTATGACCCGAACGCGGACGAGGCTATGCTCAACCGCGCCTACATCTACGCCATGCGCGCGCATGGCAACCAGCGCCGCGCCTCGGGCGATCCCTACATCTCGCATCCGCTGGAAGTCGCTGCGGTGCTGGCGGACCTCAAGCTCGACGACGCCACCATCGCCGCCGCGCTTCTGCATGACACGATCGAGGACACGCAGGCCACCAAGGACGAGATCCAGGACCTGTTCGGCGAGGAAATCGCCGATCTCGTCGACGGTCTCACCAAGCTGCGCAAGCTCGATCTGGCCAGCAAGCGCGTCGAGCAGGCGGAGAATTTCCGCAAGCTGCTGCTGGCCATTTCCAGCGATATCCGCGTGCTGCTCATCAAGCTCGCCGACCGCCTGCACAACATGCGCACGCTGGAGCACGTCAAGCCGCACAAGCGCAAGCAGATCGCGGCGGAGACTATGGAGATTTACGCGCCGCTGGCCGGGCGCATGGGCATTCAGGAGATCAAGGACGAACTGTCCGATCTGGCCTTCTATTACCTCAACCCGAACGCCTACAAGACGGTCGTTTCGCGGCTGCAGACGCTACGCCAGCGCAACGAAGGGCTGATCGAGGACATCCGTTCAGAGCTTGAGGAACGGCTCACCGCCGAAGGCATCAGGGCGGAAGTCTACGGCCGCGAGAAGAAGCCCTATTCCATCTGGCGGAAGATGGAGAACAAGCAGATTTCGCTGGAGCAACTGTCTGACATATACGGCTTCCGCGTCATCACCGAGGATGTGCCGGACTGTTACCGCGTGCTCGGCTGCATCCA
The DNA here is from genome assembly GCF_003550175.1 of Dichotomicrobium thermohalophilum. Taxonomy (NCBI): domain Bacteria; kingdom Pseudomonadati; phylum Pseudomonadota; class Alphaproteobacteria; order Hyphomicrobiales; family Hyphomicrobiaceae; genus Dichotomicrobium; species Dichotomicrobium thermohalophilum. The sequence continues at coordinate 633,732 of NZ_QXDF01000001.1, read as the reverse complement.
TACGAAGTGGCGGGTCGTGCCCGGGCGTTTCAAGGACTACATCTCGACGCCGAAACAGAATGATTATCAGTCGATCCACACCACGATCGTCGGCCCGCAGCGCCAGCGCGTCGAGCTGCAAATCCGTACCCGGTGGATGCACAATGTTGCGGAATACGGCGTCGCCGCACATTCGCTTTACAAGGACGCGCCGGAGAAGTTGAACGGGCAGGCACGCCGGCCGCTGAGCGAAGAGAGCGCGCCCTATCAGTGGCTGCGCAAGCTGGTGGACAACTTGCTGGAGGGCGACAACCCGGAGGAGTTTCTGGAGCATACCAAGCTGGAGCTGTTCCAGGACCAGGTGTACTGCTTTACGCCCAAGGGTCGCTTGATCGCGCTGCCGCGCGGCGCCAACGCCATCGACTTCGCCTACGCGGTGCACACCGACATCGGCAACCGCTGCGTCGGCGCCAAGATCAACGGCCGACATATGCCGCTGGTCACGCAGCTCAAGAACGGCGACGAAGTCGATATCATTACCTCCGACGCCCAGACGCCGCCGCCGGCATGGGAGCGGATCGCCGTAACCGGCAAGGCACGCTCGGCCATCCGCCGCGCCACACGCGACGCCGTGCGCAAGCAGTACTGCGATCTGGGGCGCCAAATCCTGCGCAACGCCTTCGAGAACGTCGGGGTGGAATTCGACGAGGACGCGCTGGCGAATGGCCTGCACCGTCTCGCGCAGACCTCAACGGCGGATGTGCTGGCGGCGGTGGGCCGCGGCGAGTTGACCTCTTCCGAGGTGCTTAAAGCCGTACACCCAGGCCGCGAATGGACCGAGACGCCCAAGCGCAAGGCGATCCGGCGAGACGACGAAGGCTGGTTCAATCTCGGCTGGGTGCGCCACGTCAAATTCCGGCTGCTCGGCGGGCAGCAGTCCTCACCGCGAGAGCTTGTCGACGGCATGCCCATCCGCGGCGCGCAGGCGGGGGAGCCGATCCGCTTCGCGCCGGGTGGTGCGGTCCCGGGCGACCGCATCGTCGGCATTCTCGAGGACGACAAGACCATCACGATCTATCCGATCCATTCGTCCAAGCTGACCGAGTATGACGACCAGCTTGACCGCTGGATCGACGTCACCTGGGACATCGAGGAAGGCTCGAGGGCGCGCTTCCCGGTCGATATCACCGTGAACGCCATCAACGCGCCCGGCACACTGGCGCAAATCGCACAGCTCATCGGAGAATCCGGCAGCAACATCGACCGTATCGAGATGACCAACCGGCAGGTCGACTACACCCAGATGCACATCACGCTGGAGGTCTACGACCTGAAGCATCTGAACGACATCCTTTCCGGCTTGCGCGGCCTGAAGGTCGTCAGCAATGCTGAGCGGGCACCCTCCTGAGAACGAACAGACGCGGCCCATGAGCAGAGACGAGATTCTGGCGATCCTAAAGGACAGCGGCGCGCTGCGCACAGGGCATTTTATCCTCACCTCCGGTCTGCACAGTGACACCTACGTGCAGTGCGCCCAGGTACTCCAGTATCCCTGGCGGGCCGAGACGCTTTGCGCGGCGCTGGCCGAAAAGGTCCGCGCGCAGGCTACGGAGATCGACATGGTCGTTTCTCCGGCGATGGGCGGGGTGATCGTCGGCTACGAAATGGGCCGGCAGCTCGGTGTGCCGGCGGTATTCTTCGAGCGCGTGGACGGCGTATTCACCTTGCGCCGCGACTTTACGATCCCCGCGGGTGCCCGGTGTCTGATGGTCGAGGATGTCGTGACCACAGGGCTGTCGTCGCGCGAGTGCATGGCTGCCGCGCGCGCTGAAGGCGGTGATGTGGCCGCCGAGGCCTGCCTTGTCGACCGCTCCGGCGGACGCGCCGAACTGGGCGTGCCGCTCGTCTCACTCCTCGAACTGGACGCTCCGGCATACGATCCCGACGCGCTGCCGCCGCATTTGCGCGATATCCCCGCCGTCAAGCCGGGTAGCCGGAAACTGGGTGCGGCGTAGGCGCAACAGCCGCCAAACGATATTCAGCGCAGGAGCAGCCTAGCGTTTCGCGTGCAGGGCGGGCGCGATACAACCGAGGCCAATGAGGCGGTTGCAGGTTTCGGCGTAGCTGTGTTGCGTCCGACACAGTTGTCACCACAGCGCGCTTGCCTATATCCGCAAAGCAAATCATTTTTGCACCCGGCCAACATGCACCATGCGGCCGCTTGAGGTGGAGTTCAGGACGCAATGCTTTTTCGTCGCCGTGAGCGGCCGTCCTTTCTGGAAATGTTGCGGATCGCCGTTTGGCCGCGCCGATCATTCGCGCGATCGGTGAGATACGTGTTCTATCGGCTCTGGCGGCTGTCCGGCTCGCCCCACGCGATCGCCGTGGGCTGCGCGGCTGGCGTGTTCATCGGCTTCACACCGCTTTACGGTTTCCAGTTCGTGCTGGCGGCTCTGCTCGCATGGGTGCTTGGCGGCAGCATCGTCGCCGCGGCGCTCGGCACCTTCGTCGCCAACCCGATCAGCTTCCCGGTGATCTGGTATTCCACTTACAAGCTCGGCTGCGTCATGCTGACCGGCAATGTCCTAGGCTCCTGCGGCACTCTGCCGGAAGGTCTCGCCGGCTGGGGCAGCGCCGTGTTCGAGCGGCTGATGGATTTCTCCATGGAGGCGGCGTTGCTGGTTTTCGAAGGCATATGGCCGGTCATCAAGCCGATGGCGCTCGGCTCATTGCCAATCGGTGCATTGGCGGCCAGTGTGTCCTATATTGCTGTACGTCAAATGGTGGAACTGCGCCAACGGCGGCGGCGCGAGCGTATTGGTGCGCGTTCCGGCACCTCTTTAGCGGACACGCTGGGGCTACCGTCGGGTTCAAGTACCCAAAGCGTCTGAGTTTGCGAGCGAATGAGCATCCGAAGCGACATCCGTCTCGGCGTCAACATTGACCACGTGGCCACGATCCGGAACGCGCGCGGCGGCGTTCACCCGGACCCGGTGCGCGCGGCGCGGCTCGCCGCAGAGGCCGGTGCGGACGGCATCACGGCGCATCTCCGCGAGGATCGCCGGCATATCTGCGACGATGACATTGCGCGGCTGAAGTGCGAGACCGATCTGCCGCTCAACCTGGAGATGGCCGCGACGAACGAGATGCGCGATATCGCGCTGCGCCATCTGCCCCATGCGTGCTGCCTTGTGCCGGAGCGGCGCGCAGAGTTGACGACAGAGGGCGGGCTCGATGTGGCGACCCAACGCACGGCACTGGAGCCGGTGGTCGATTCACTGCGCCAGGCCGGCATCCGCGTTTCGCTATTCATTGACGCCGATCCCCACCAGATCGAGGCGGCGAGTACGCTGGGGGCCCCGGTCGTAGAACTGCACACCGGCGCGTACTGCGACGCGGCGATCAAGAGCGACCAACGCGCGCGCGACGCCGAACTGGAGCGCCTGCGCGAAGGTGCGCGGATGGCGGACACGTCGGGACTGGAGGTCCATGCCGGCCACGGCCTGACCTTCGATACGGTCGCCCCGATTGCCGAAATTCCCGAGATCGTCGAGTTTAACATCGGTCACTTCCTTATCGGGGAGGCGATATTCTCGGGCCTCGACTCCGCCGTCCGGCGGATGCGCGCGCTGATGCAGAAAGCCCGCGCGGGGGCGACCGGCAGCCTCAGCGCTTGAAACCGGCATGATTCTTGGACTTGGCAACGACATCATCGACATTCGGCGCATCGAGGCGACGCTCGATCGCTACGGCGAGCGCTTCATCAACCGCATCTTCACAGATATCGAGCGGCGGAAATCCGACCGTCGGCGGCTGCGCGCGGAGTCCTATGCAAAACGCTTCGCGGCCAAGGAGGCCTGCGCCAAGGCGCTCGGCACTGGCTTTCGCAATGGCGTGTTCTGGCGCGATATGGGCGTGGTCAACCTGCCATCCGGGCGACCGACAATGAAACTCACCGGCGGCGCCGCCCGCCAACTCGAAAGCCTCGTGCCGGAGGGCTACGAGCCGCGCATCGACCTCACCATCACCGACGACTATCCCCAGGCTCAGGCGGTGGTCATCATCTCCGCTGTGCCAGCCGGGCACACGTTAAGATCGTAACGGTCGCGCTTTACCGCTCGAGCGCAAGAAGAGCGGCCTCACGATCGCGTGAACACGAGACAGGCGCCAGATAAGCCGCGCATTTTCAACCGATTCTGCTTGTCGCAACGCCTGAAATCCTGCATATTACGCGCATCGGGCGGCATTCTCGACCCGGTGGATGAACTGAGCCTAACCCCGCGCTCGCGCGGGGCGCTGTAAAGTCTCTCCCCGTTTCCAGACGTGCCGGCCAAGTTTTTCTGGCGTGGCACGCGCCGCGTCATTCGAGTGTCGTGGGGACCAGGAGAGACGTCATGCAGCAAACCGGCACGGTCAAATTTTTCAACCAGACCAAGGGCTACGGCTTTATCACGCCTGACGAGGGCGGAAAGGACGTGTTCGTCCATATTTCCGCCGTGGAGCGGTCGGGCCTGCCCGCGCTCGACGAAGGTATGCGCGTGAGCTTCGAGACCGAACCGGATCCGCGCGGCAAGGGCCCGAAGGCGGTTAATCTGGCGATGTCGGCCTGAGCGGCCGACCCCGGCGGCCGGGCTATCCCTCGCCGGCCGCCCCCCACAGCGCGTAGAAGTGGTTGAGCGGCCCCGCGCCCTGGCCGACGCTGAGCTTGTCGGCTTCCAACAGGGCGCTGGTGAGGTACATCTTCGCCTCCCGCACCGCTTCGTGCAGCCTGAAGCCGCGCGCCAGAAGCGCAGCGATCGCGGATGACAGCGTGCAGCCGGTGCCGTGGACATTCTTCGTCGCCACGCGCAGCGCGGTGAAGCGGGCGAAGTCCTGGCCGTCGAACAGGATGTCCAGCGCCTCGTCGCCCGTGCCATGGCCGCCCTTGATGAGCACGGCCTTCGGCCCAAGCGCCGCCAGCGCCTCGGCCTGATCACGCATCGCCGCCTCTTCTTCCGCGCGGTCCCGGCCCAGTAGCCGCGCGGCTTCCGGCAGGTTCGGTGTCAGCACATCTGCGAGCGGAAGAAGCCGCGATTTCAGCACGGCCTCCGCGCCGGCTTCCAGCAGCGGATCGCCGCTTGCCGCCACCATTACCGGATCGAGCACGATCGGGACGCCCGACACGCGCTCCAATGCTGACGCCACCGCCTCGATCGCCTCTGCATTACCGATCATCCCGATCTTGACCGCCGCAATCTGCAGGTCTTCGAAAACCGCGGCAATCTGGGCCGTGATGAATTCCGGCGGCACCTGATGCACCGCGCGCACGCCTTGCGTGTTCTGCGCCGTCACCGCCGTGATCGCCGACGCGCCATAAGTGCGCAGCGCCGCGAAGGTCTTGAGATCCGCCTGAATGCCGGCGCCGCCTCCAGAGTCCGAACCGGCGATCGTCAACACGTTGGGTATCGTCATTGTGCGTTCCGTTTCTTCTCGGCTGTGTGCCCCGTCACCAGTTGCGCACCGCCGGCGTCTCCACCAGCAGTCCCATCCCGCGCCACGCGAGATACAGTTCAAGATTGACATATGGATCAGCGCCCAGCGGCAATGGCTCGGCACCGACGCGCTTGTTGCAGCGCTGGAACTGCCGGTGCAACGGTTCGACGCGCTCCGTGGCGATCTTGTAGGCCGGGAAGCCGTTGCTGTGCCCCTGGCTCAGCGTCGCGGCGTCGAGCTTCTTACCCGCCTTCCGCTCGTGGCACGCCGCGCAGGACAGGCCGCGCTCCCCGCGCGGGCTGTAGTAGTAGTCCCGCCCCTGTTCGAAGAACGGTTTGGCTTGCCCGTCTGTCTTCACGCGCACCGGCATCCCGCGGGACTGTGCGCTTACATAGGTGGTCATGGCGACCAGAGCACTGGAGCCCTGCGGCCAGGGTTTGGCTTTCATGTTGAGCGTCCGGCACAAATTGATCCGCTCGGAAAGCGTGATCGGCCGGCTCTCGGGCGGATAGAATTTCGGATAGCGCGCGCCAACGCCGTGCATCGCCTTTTCCGCAACGTTGTGGCAGTCGGCGCAGGACTTGCCCGCCTCGCCGTCGACCTGAGACCAGAGCCTGCGACCGTAATTGCGCCAGAGCGTGCCGGGATTCTTGATATCCTCGTTCTGGATTTCCCGCACGTATTCAGGCTGGTAGCGATAGCCGGAAAAAAGTTCGGGCAGCGGGTGCCCCGCAGGCGGCTGAACCGGCTGGGCCAACTGGGCCTTTTGCGCCAGGGCAGCAAGCGGAAGGACGACGGCCAGCATCAGCGTTAGTGCGAAGCGGGAACCACGCCTCGCCGCGCTCCTACGGCGTGCCGTCGCACACAAGTATGTCGGCCGGTTGCTCATCGGCTCCAGAATGCACGATTTCCGCGCACTGAGAAACAGATTGGCCGTGCAGGCCGGCACATGCGCCGGCGAACGGACGCCGCGTGAGTTGGGAACGACGGCCGGGACGTTCGCTTGGGGCTCAACCGCCTCCTGCCTGGAGCAATCCGCCAGGCACCACACCGTTGCGCAGCGCGTCGATCGCCGCCTGCGCTTCCCTCAGCGAGTCGATGAGCACATCCGCGGCCAGCTCCTCAGGTGCTTCCCTGCCGTAGCCCGAGCGCAGCACGATAACCGGCACCCCGAGCGCCCGCGCCGTGCCGACGTCCGAGGCGCTGTCGCCGACCATCAGGGCATCGAAAGCCGGCACCGCCAGCCGGTCGAGCGCCGCGCGAAGCATGGCGGGATCAGGCTTGCGCGGCAGATCAGGCGTCGTGCCGACCACAGCGCCGAAATGCGCGGCAATGCCCAAATCCGCGAGCACCAGCTCGGTGACCCCCTGCGGCTTGTTGGTGCAGATGCCGAGCCGGACGCCCGCTTCGCTCAGGGCGGCAAGCAGTTCGCGCGCGCCCTCGTAAAGCCGCGTGCGCGCGGCCGGCTGCGCCGAATAGCGTTCGACCAATTCCCGCACGAACGGCTTGATGTCGTCAGCAGGCACGCCATGCGCCGACAGGCCCCGGCGCACCAACTCCGGCACGCCCGCGCCGACCATCTGCTTGATCTGATCCTCAGGCAGGGCGGGCAGCCCGCGCGTCGCCAGCGTCGCGTTCAGCGCGTCAGCAATGTCGCCAATGCTGTCGATCAGCGTGCCGTCAAGGTCGAAGACCACGGCGCGCGGCCAGTGCGGGCCACGATCTGGCGCGTAACAAACATTCATGGCCCGCCTCTGGTGCCTCAGGCCGCGCGCGCCGTGCCGATCTGGGGATCAAGCGCGCCCTCGGCGTAGCGCCTGGCCATTTCCGCCATCGGGATCGGTTTGATCTTCGGCGCGTTGCCGGCTGTGCCGAACGCCTCGAAGCGCTCCGCGCAGACCTTCTGCATGGCTTCCATCGCGGGCTTGAGGTATTTCCGCGGATCGAACTCGGCCGGGTTCTCGTGGAAGACCTTGCGGATCGTGCCCGTGGCCGCCATGCGCAGGTCCGTGTCGATGTTCACCTTGCGCACGCCGTGGCGGATGCCGCGCACGATCTCCTCCACCGGCACGCCATAGGTCTCGCGCATGTCGCCGCCGTAGGCGTTGATCATGTCCTGGAGGTCCTGCGGCACCGAGCTGGAACCGTGCATGACGATATGCGTGTTCGGCAGGCGCTCATGAATCGCCTCGATCACGTCCATCGCCAGGATCTCGCCAGTGGGCTTGCGCGTGAACTTGTAGGCGCCGTGGCTCGTGCCGATGGCAACAGCCAGCGCATCCACCTTCGTCTCGGCGACGAACTGCTTTGCCTCGTCCGGGTTGGTCAGCAGCTTGTCGCGGCTCAGCGCGCCCTCGAAGCCGTGGCCGTCCTCGGCCTCACCCTCGCCCGTTTCCAGTGAGCCGAGACAGCCCAGCTCGCCCTCGACGCTCGCGCCGACCCAATGCGCCATCTCGGTGACCTTCTTGGTCACGCCGACGTTGTAGTCATAAGAGGCCGGCGTCTTGGCGTCCTCCTCCAGCGAGCCGTCCATCATCACCGAGGTGAAGCCGTGCTGGATCGCGGAGAGGCAGGTCGCCGGGTTGTTGCCGTGGTCCTGGTGCAGGCAGATCGGGATGTCCGGGTACAGCGCTTCCAGACCCTCGATCAGCTTGGCGAGCATGAAGTCGCCGGCGTATTTGCGCGCGCCGCGGCTCGCCTGGATGATCACCGGTGACTGCGTGTCCTGCGCGGCCTGCATGATCGCCAGGCCCTGCTCCATGTTGTTGATGTTGTAAGCGGGCACGCCGTAGCCGTGTTCTGCGGCGTGATCGAGAAGCTGTCTCAGTGTCACTCGTGCCATGATTGACCTCCGATTGCGTCAGGCGCTCTTGAGCGCAGCGACGCCGGGCAATTCGCGCCCCTCCAGCCACTCCAGGAAGGCGCCGCCCGCCGTTGAAACATACGAAAACGCGTCCGTGACCCCAGCTGCGTTCAGCGCCGCCACCGTGTCGCCGCCGCCGGCAATGCTGGTCACACCGCCTTCCTCTGTGAGCCGTGCGACCTCTCGGGCAACCGCAAACGTGCCTTCCCCAAACGGAGCGACCTCGAACGCGCCGAGCGGGCCGTTCCAGAGCGCCGTGTGGCAGTCGGCCAGACGCGCCGAAATCTCGGCCACGGTATCGGGTCCGATATCGAGGATCATAGCATCATCGGGGATATCCGTCACAGAGCGGACCTCGGTTGCCGCGCCCTTGCGCAGCTCTGGCGCGACGACCGCATCTTTCGGCAGCAGGATTTGACAGCCACTTTCGGTCGCATTGGTGATAATCTGCTCAACCGTATTGGCCTCGCCCGGCTCAAACAAGGAGTTGCCAATTCCGCGGCCCTCGACGTGCAGGAAGGTGTTGGCCATCGCCCCGCCAATGACCAGCAGGTTGACCTTTTCGACGAGGTTGGAGAGCACGTCGATCTTGGTCGAGACCTTTGCGCCACCGATCAGCGCCGCGACCGGGCGATGCGGCTTTTCCAGCGCAATGGTCAGGGCCTCGATCTCCGACATCATCGCCGGGCCGGCATAGGCGGGCAGCAGATGAGCGATACCCTCGGTCGAGGCGTGCGCGCGGTGGGCGGCGGAGAACGCGTCGTTGACGTAAATGTCGCCGAGTTCCGCCAGCGCGGCGGCGAAGGCCGCGTCGTTGGCTTCCTCGCCGGCATGGAAGCGCAGGTTTTCCAGAACGCAGACGCCGCCCGGCTCCAGCGCGTTGACGGCGGCTTTCGCCTCCTCGCCGATGCAGTCCGGCGCGAAGTGCACACTGATCGGCGCGAGCATCTCCGCAATCTTGTCGGCGACCGGCTTCAGCGACATCTCCTCGACGCGCTTGCCCTTGGGGCGGCCGAAGTGCGACATCACCACGACTTTCGCACCCCGCTGCGACAGATCACGGATCAGCGGCAGCACCTGCTCGATTCGCGTCGCGTCCGTGACCTTGCCGTCAGCCGTCGGTACGTTGAGGTCGGCGCGGACCAGCACACGCTTGCCATTAACCTCGGCGGAGTCGATCCGCTTGATACTCTCAAGCATCGCTCACTGCTCCCGTGTGACCGGCCTAACCCTTTCTAACGGCGGCGCGGGCTTCCTCGGCGACCCGCTCGGCCGTGATGCCGAAATGCTTGAACAGCTGTCCGGCGGGCGCGGAGGCCCCGAAGCTGTCCATCCCGACAAACCGGCCCGACGCGCCCAGCCATTCGTGCCAGCCGAGCGCCGCTGCCGCTTCGACGCCAACTCGCGGGGCCGCGCCGAGCACGCGCTCGCGGTACTCACGCGGTTGGGCCCGGAAAAGTTCCCAGCAAGGCATGGACACGACCGCCGCGCGGATTCCGTCCTGAGCCAGCATGTCCGCCGCCTCGACAGCCAGCGCGACCTCCGACCCGGTCGCCAGCAGCGTCACATCGCGCCCGCCATCCGCCTCGCGCAGCACGTAAGCTCCCCGGGCGCTCAGATTTGCATCATCATGTTCCGATCGCAGGATCGGCAGGCCTTGGCGCGTCAGTGCGAGGATCGACGGTGTATCCGCGCTGTTCAGTGCCAACTCCCAGACCTCCGCGCATTCAACCGAATCCGCCGGGCGGTAGACGTTCAGGTTCGGCATGGCCCGCAGCGCCGCCAGATGCTCGACCGGCTGATGCGTCGGGCCGTCCTCGCCCAGGCCAATGGAGTCGTGCGTCATCACGTAGATGACACGCTGGCCCATCAGCGCCGACAGCCGGATCGACGGGCGGCAATAGTCGGTAAAGACCAAGAAGCTGCCACCATAGGGAACAACGCCGCCGTGCAACGCCATGCCGTTCATCGCCGCGGCCATGCCATGCTCGCGCACGCCGTAGTGGATGTAATTCGCGGCGAAGTCCTCGGCGGAGACATCGCGGTGCTGCTTGGTCTTGGTGCCGTTGGAGCCGGTGAGGTCAGCCGAACCGCCGATCAGCGCAGGAAGGACCGGGACCAGCGCCTCAAGTACCTGCTGCGACGATTTGCGCGAGGCGAGCTTCTCACCGCCTTCGCTGAAGCCCGCCTTCACCTTGCGGATCACTGCGGCGATGTCCTCGCGCGCTGCGGCGTCGATCGGGTCATGCAGACGGGCGCGTTCCTGCGCGCCCAGTCGGCTCGCGGCTTCCTCCCACGCCTCGAATGCTGCGCGGCCACGCGCCCCGGTCTCGCGCCAGGCACTCAGAATGTGGTCCGGCACCTCGAAAGGCGGATAGGTCCAGCCCAGCTCGGCGCGCGCGGCTGCGATCTCGTCCGCGCCCAGTGGCGCACCGTGAGTGTCCGCGGTTCCCTGCTTGTTCGGCGCCCCGTAGCCGATAACCGTCCGGCAGGCGATCAGCGACGGCCGGCCGGTCTCCTCACGCGACGCTTCGATCGCCGCGGCGACCGCCTCGGGGTCGTGCCCATCCACGCGCGTCGTGTGCCAGCCGCAGGCGGCAAAGCGCGCGACCTGATCGTCCGACACGGCAAGATCGGTCGGCCCGTCAATGGAAATGTGGTTGTCGTCGAAAAGCACGATCAGCTTGCCGAGCTTCAGGTGGCCGGCCAGCGAGATGGCTTCGTGGCTTATCCCCTCCATCAGGCAGCCGTCGCTCGCCAGTACATAGGTGAAGTGGTCGACGATGTCGTCGCCATGGCGCGCGTTCAGCAGCCGTTCCGCCAGCGCCATGCCGACACTGTTGCCCAGCCCCTGGCCGAGCGGCCCTGTGGTTGTTTCGATCCCCGGCGCCTCGCCATATTCCGGGTGGCCCGGCGTGTGCGACCCAAGCTGGCGGAAATTCTTGAGCTGATCCAGTTCCATGCCGGGATAGCCCGTCAGATACAGCAGGCTATAAAGCAACATTGACCCGTGACCGGCGGAAAGGACGAAGCGGTCGCGGTCCGGCCAGTCGGGGTTCGCGGCATCAAACTTGAGAAACCGGCGAAACAGGACGGTCGCGACGTCGGCCATACCCATCGGCATGCCCGGGTGGCCCGAATTGGCCGCCTGGACGGCGTCCATCGAGAGCGCGCGGATGGCATTCGCCATGTCGCGATGCGCGACCTCCGGCGCTGTTTCCGGTTTTCTCATTGTTTCCGCCATGACTTCTTCTCCCGGCCGTTATGGCGCTGTGCCCCCGAACGCAAGGCACACAACCGACTGTGCAGGCGCTCGCGCGCCGGCTCCTTCTTAGCGTGTATTGGAAAGGAATGCACTTCCCGAAAACACACCTGTCGCCGTTCACGGCGCAGGGATCAACCCGGAATTTTGGCTGCAACGAATTTTTCACGCAGCGGAATAATCGGCGGGCTAGTCGCTGTCGTCAGGCGTGATGGCATTGCGTAGCGGACGCGGCAGGCGGTGCTCAACGGAGCGCAGCCAGTTGTCCATGCTCGTCCAGCGGGCGCGCAGATTGAGAAACTTGGTGCGGGCGAACTCGCTATTGACGATCAGCAGGGACAGCCCGATCAGGATCATCGCCGCGCCGAAAGGCAGCGGCAGGGGCAGGACGATCGCCCCGACGATCAGAAAGAACAGCCCCATGACCAACATCACGTAACGCCTGATCTCACCAAGAACGAAACGCGTCATACGAACCTCTTCGTCGGGCTGTCTGTCGTCCGGGCCAGGCCGATCGGACTCATGATCATTGTTTAGCATCTACGGGGCCGCGGGCACATCCATGCAGGCAAACATGCGAGAGATAGGCATGACCGTCGCCGAAATCCATGCCCCACGCGCATCTGCCCTTCGCCGTCGGCTCTTGTCCATCGGTTACGCTTGACGTATTTTCCGCAGATTGGAGACAGCCTATCATATTTGACTTTCTCGATGCCGAATATTCGTGCCAGGTCTGCCCGGATCGGTGACGGCGCAATGCCCCGCCCGACGGACCCAGCCTGCCTCAGGTCCGCTCGCGCATCCCGATCTGAGGGCGCTGGCCTTTCCCTCAAGGCAGTTCGAGGCGCCGTGTCATATCAGCGCTGTAGGCGAAAAAAGGTTTAGAGTTCAACACGTGAGGGGTCGCCGCCGGCACCATGACGCTCGCCTTTCGGGGGGCCGGCAAAACCAAGCCATGCGGTCCCTGACAGTTATGTCGAGAGGGTAAAGCGCGCATGAACGAGCAACTCGAACAACTGGCAACACGCGCGCAAGGTCCGCTGCTGTTCTGGGGGCGTTCGCTGCGCAATCCGCGGCAGATTTGCAGCCTTTTTCCGTCCAGCCCTTTTGTCGGGCGCGCCATGACCGATGCGATCGTGTCGCGTCCGGCGCCGCATGTGATCGAGCTGGGCGCGGGCACCGGCGCTGTCAGCCGGCAACTGATCCGCAACGGCGTGCGCGAGGACAACCTGACCCTCGTCGAACTCGACCCGGCCCTGGGCGGACATCTGCGCCGCAGCTTTCCGGGGGTCGACGTGATGATCGCCCCGGCGCAACAGCTTTCCGAGCTTTGGGCGGAGCGGCAGGGGCCGGATGTTGGCGCGATCGTCTCGACGCTGCCGATGCGCCTGTTCCCCAAGCCCATGATCCGCTCGATCATGAAGAGCAGCTTTCAGGTGATCGCGCCGGGCGGCATGTTCGTGCAGTTCACCTACCGGGAAAGCAGCCCGGTCCCGCTGCGGCTCGCCAAGGCGCTCGGGCTGACGGCGCAGCGCCGCTGCCTGGTCTGGGCGAACCTGCCCCCCGCGGCGATCTGGGTCTATGAGCGGGCCGAGTGACGGGACCTGACGCGCCTCGTCCCTCCCTTACCCTAAGGTCATGCAGCTCCCCAACGCGCCAAATTCGTTGCGCATGCGCCACAGCACGCACGAAAATGTCGGCCCTCGCTTGTGTCGGCGGCGAATCCGGAACAACCTCCGGTTGCTTGCAAGATGTTAATGACAGGGGCGCGCCACGGCCGCGGTGAGGTGGCGATTCGTTGTTGGGTGGCAATTGCGCAGCCTTCGTCACGCCCAACGCGGCTGTCATAATTTGCAACCCTGACGCGCAGTCTTCCGGCATCGACGGGAAAATCGGGCGCTTGGCAGGGCGCGATCGAAATGAAATACAATCATTACACAAGGAAAAATGGCGGTGTCGCACGCCGTCAAAGCATCTGTAAAAGCCCGAGTCCGAGGGGGAGAAGCTTTACCATGCCGGGAGGAAATGCTTTCAAGCGCTGGAGCGTCGCTGGTGCCGCTCTGTGCGCAGGTCTTGTCGCGAGCACGTCCGCCCATGCGGGCGCCTTCGCCATCCGCGAGCAGTCGTCCTACTATCAGGGGATGTCCTTTGCGGGTGCCGCGGCGGGCGATGATCTCAGCGCGATGTTCTGGAACTCCGCAGCGGCGGCAAGCGCGCCGGGGATCAATGTTTCGGCGCATGCGGCGCTGGTCGTGCCGCACCGGGAGATTGAGGCCACGGGGGGCGCGCTGGCAGCCGCTCTGGAAGACGATAGCGGCGAGATCGGCGATCCGACTTTCGTCCCGGCGACATACGCCAACTACCAGGTCAGTGAGCGGCTCTTCCTCGGTGTCGGCCTGAACTCGGGTTACGGCTTCAATACCAAACCTGATAACGAGGATTGGGCCGGAAGCGCTTTGGCGATCACCTCCGAAGTGTTTTCGGTGAACCTCAATCCGAACCTTGCCTATCAGGTTACAGATGAGTTGACGGTCGGCGTGGGCGCGCAAGTACAATATTTCGATGTGCGACTGCGCAGTGGTCCCGCGACCATCACCGATTCATCGGGAGCGGTAATCGATACGCTGCCCGGCCGCGAGACAGAAGGAGATGACTGGGGCGTTGGCGCGACGGCCGGCGTGATCTGGAACCCGATGCCCGGGACGCGACTGGGGGTCGGCTTCCGCTCCGCGATCGAGGTCGAACTGGATGGCACATGCGAGGGCGCCGGCCTGAGCACCTTTAAAGCGCAAGGCGGTGCGAGCGCCATCAGCTCCTCACCAGGTACCGGCAGCTTGGCCGCTTGTGATGCTCAGTCGCCGGACGTGACGGCAGACCTGACCCTGCCCGAACTGGTGACGGTGGGCTTGAGCCATCAGGTCAGCGATCGCTGGCGCGTGCTCGGCACGGTCGAGTGGAGCAACTGGAGCCGCCTCGGCACGGTCCAGATCGTCAACGACGAGTCCGGCGAGCCGGTGGACGCGCTTCCGCTCAACTATGACGACGGCTGGTTCTTCTCCGGCGGCGTCGAGTACGCTTACAGCCCGTCCACGATCCTGCGCACCGGCATCGGCTACGAGATTTCGCCGATCTACGACGAGACGCGCGACGTGCTGCTGCCGGACAATGACCGCCTGTGGCTGAGCGCGGGCTTCAGCACCAAGCTGAGCGAAAGCACCAAGCTCGACTTCGGCTACTCGCACCTGTTCATCGAGGACGGCCCGGTTTGCGAGGCGGAGCCGGACTGCGGTACCCTTGAGGCGGAAGGTACGGGTGACATCGACATCGTCACACTGGGTTTGACGCATAACTTCGGCGGCCCCGAGCCTGAGCTCGAGCCGCTGAAATAGCCGCTGGCCCGGCCTGAATGGGCACACTTGACAGACGGAGGCGTTCGCGCCTCCGTTTTTTCTTTCTGGCGGGGCATTCTATTGCCAAGACGTCATGCCCGTGCTTGACACGGGCATCCATGCCCTTAACAGCAGTGCCTATCGGCTGGGTTGCCGGGTCAAGCCCGGCAATGACGACTTTCAGAGCCAGCGAAAAGGGCAATGGATCATCCGGTCCAGCCGAAAAGCGATTCAGAAGGAGACGCCAATGATCTGGCCAGCGATCCGCCGGATCATCGCTGTCGTATTTGCTTTTACGCTCGCCTGCCTGACGGCGCTGATCGTGCTGTTCGCCGTGGGCGCGGACTGGGCGGCGCGCGAACTGGCCGCCCACTCGAACGAGCTGGCCGACCCGCGCGAGCCGCCAGAGGAGGTGTTCCTGCGCGGCATCGGATTCGTCGCCTTCTTCGTGACGGTCGCGCCGACGCTCAGCGTGCTGCCAGGGCTCGTCGCGGTGATCGTCGGGGAGGTGGCTAAAATCCGCGCTGCGCTTTACTATATAGTGGCAGGTGGCCTGGCGATGATCGTCATGCCTCTGGCATACATCGTGCAGAACGCGCCTGCGGAGGCGGTGCCGTCTGCGCAGTACCTCACGATCTATGCCACCGGCGGCTTCGCGGCCGGCCTGGTTTATTGGCTGATCGCCGGGCGTAACGCCTGAACCCGCGGCCTGACCGGCACGGTCGTTTCACCGCCACGCAGACAGATGCGCGCGTCAAACGGCGCAGCGCGAACAATCATGCAGGCACGCACGACATGGCAATGTTGACGCACAATCTGACCTATCTCGCCGTCGGGGCCGTCGCGGTGGTGCTCGTTGCGGGACTGGTCAACCTGTTCCGTCTCGGCTCCAGCGACACCAGCCAGAAGCTCATGCGCTGGCGCGTCGGTCTGCAGTTTCTCGCCATCGTCATCATCATGGCCGCGGTCTTCTTCTCCCGGTAAGCCCCCGCCTCTGTGTGGCTCGCGCCACAGGCGCTGTCACAATTTGGGCGAAATGCCGCAGGCTGTTTGACTTAGCCACCCCGCCGTTTCACACAAGATTAATAAATATCGGGGGGCGTGATGATTCGGCAGGCGGCGGCGCGGCTGCGCAGACTCTATTTTCCGCATTTCGTTTTCGGTGTTGCCGCGCTCGCGTGGTTGCTTTCGGTGGTCGCGGCCTTTGCGGAGCCTGCTCCGCGGGCGCCCGGTCTCGTTGACGAGGTCCGCCTGGGCGTGCTCGCGCATGACCTTGAAACCAACGACAACGAAGATGGCTGGGACATCAACGCCGAATTGCTTTTGCACCGGCTTGGCCCGCGCACGGGTGATCCGCTGGGCATCCTGCTCAGCCCGCGCCCTCATGTCGGCGCGCAGATCAACACCTCCGGCGATACCAGCCTGGCGTATTTCGGCCTGACCTGGGATGCCTGGCTGACGGATTCCGTCTTTATCGAAGGGAGTTTCGGCGGCGCGATCCACAACGGTCCGACGGGCGATTCCCACAACTCCTTCGGATGCACGGCCAATTTCCGCGAGTCCGCCGCGCTCGGCATCGCGCTCTCGCCGGAGTGGAAACTCCTCGCAACAGTGTCGCACATGTCCAATGGCGGGCTGTGCGACGAGAACCAGGGCTTGACCAGCGCCGGGGTGCAGTTAGGCTACCGCTGGTAATGGCGGCGTCTGACAGGCGCCCAGTAACAGGTAGCTTATGGTCGTCCTCACGAAAATCTACACCCGTACCGGCGACAGCGGCACGACCGCGCTCGGCACGGGCGCACGCGTCCCGAAGAACCATCTGCGGATCTCGGCCTACGGAACGGTCGACGAGCTGAACGCCTCGCTCGGCATGGCGCTGCTGTCGGTGCCCGATACGCCAGCCGACTATGCGCAGATGCGCGCCAGTCTCATCCGCATCCAGAACGACCTGTTCGATCTTGGCGCCGATCTCTGCGTGCCGGACACGGGCGAGGAACTCCCCTACGAACCGCTGCGCATGACCGACGAGCAGGCCGCCTGGCTGGAGAGCGAGATCGACCGGATGAACGGCGAACTGCAGCCGCTCACCTCCTTCGTGCTTCCCGGCGGTACGCCCGCCGCGGCGGCGCTGCACATGGCGCGGACCATCTGCCGGCGCGCCGAACGCCTGATCGTGGCGCTGGCGGCCACGGAGGACGAGCATGTGAGCGAGCCGGCGCTCAAATACATCAACCGGCTGTCTGACTACCTGTTCGTCGCCAGCCGCTACCTTAATGACAAGGGTGCCGGCGACGTGCTCTGGAAGCCGGGCGCCAACCGTTAGGGACTTGGGGAAAAGCGCGTGCCGTTCATTCCGGTCTGGGATCACAACCCCGTCGAGAAAATTCACTTCCAGGCCGTAACGCTGGCGCTAATCGCCGCGAACATCATTATCTACGTGGTGTTCCAGTCGGGCGCGGTATCGGTCGCGGATGTGTACAGCATCTGGGGCTACGCACTGATCCCGGCGGAACTGCTCAATGCCGGCTTTTTCGGCGACTCCACCTACCAGGTGTTCGGCGGGCAGGCCCAGGTGCCAGAGCGGCTGACGCTGGTCAGCTACATGTTCCTGCACGGCAGTATCCTGCATCTCGCCGGCAACATGGCCTTCCTGTGGGTGTTCGGCGATAACGTCGAAGACGCGATGGGCCACATCCGGTTCCTCCTGTTCTACATCATGTGCGGCGTCTTCGCCGGGCTGGCGCATACGCTGGCCGTGCCGGGCTCCGAACAGCCGCTGATCGGCGCGAGCGGGGCGACTTCGGGCGTCGTGGCCGCTTATCTGATGCTGCATCCCAAAGTGCGGTTATGGGTGCTGGCGCTGCCCTTCTTCCCGTTGCGGATCAGCGCTGGCGTCGCTCTGGGCATCTGGGTGGCGTTCCAGCTCTACAGCCTGTTCTTTTCGGCCGACAGCCACACCGCCTGGTGGGCGCATGTCGGCGGGCTCGGCGCGGGCGCAATCCTGGTGCTGTTCATGCGTCGACCGGGTGTTCCGCTGTTCGATCGCGCCGCTGCATAGTCCGCGCAGGAGCCCGGCACGCCCAAGGTTTTCGAGAGATTGACTTGCCGCGCGTGCGGGACTAGCGTTTGCAACTTCGCAGATGCGAGATGCGCGCGCTTGCGAGCCATCGGGCCGACGCGCAGAGGGCGTCAACGCGTCGCAGCAACGGCTTGTCCCAGAACGCTCTCGGAAGGTCGCGCGCGTCATTGTTGCCCTCGGTCTGTTCCGCTAATGTTGTCGGGTCGAGCGAACATCACTATCCACGGAATGGCAGGCAAAGCCCGGCACGGGAGACACGCATGAAGAAGATCCTCGTCCCGGTTAAGCGGGTCGTCGATTACAACGTCAAAATCCGCGTCAAGCCGGACGGCAGCGGCGTCGAGACCACCAACGTCAAGATGTCCATGAACCCGTTCGACGAGATCGCGGTCGAGGAAGCGATCCGGCTGCGCGAAGCGGGCGACAAGGGCGTCGAAGAGATCGTCGCGGTGTCGATCGGACCGCAGAAGGCGCAGGAAACCCTGCGCACGGCGCTGGCGATGGGCGCGGACCGCGCGATCCTCATCAAGACGGACGAGACCGTCGAACCGCTCGGGGTCGCCAAGACGCTCAAGGCGGTGATCGAGAAGGAAGCCCCGGAGCTTGTCATTCTCGGCAAGCAGGCGATCGATGACGACTGCAATCAGACCGGTCAGATGCTCGCCGCGCTGCTGGGCTGGCCGCAGGCGACATTCGCCTCCAAGCTGGAAGCGGTGGATGGCGGCCTGCATGTCACCCGCGAGGTCGACGGCGGTCTGCAAACGCTGTCGATGAAGCTGCCGGCGATCATCACGACGGACCTGCGCCTCAACGAACCGCGCTATGCCTCGCTACCAAACATCATGAAGGCGAAGAAGAAGCCTCTCGAGGAGATGGCGCCTGCCGATCTCGGCGTCGACCTCGCGCCGCGGCTCAAGGTGCTGAATACGACAGAGCCGCCGGAGCGCCAGGGCGGCGTGAAGGTCGAAAGTGTCCAGGAACTGATCGACAAGCTGAGAAACGAAGCGCGGGTGCTGTAACCATGAGCGTGTTGCTGATCGCCGAATTGACGAATGGAGAGCTGGACGCGGCCACGAGCAAGGTTCTCAGCGCCGCGCGCCAGATCGAGGACGACGTGCATGTCCTCGTGGCTGGCCACAACTGCGAGGCCGCCGCGGATCAGGCCGCACGGATGGAGGGTGTCGCCAAGGTATTGCACGCCGATGCGCCGCATCTCGACCACCAGATCGCCGAGGAAATGGCCGCGCTCGTCGTGCCGATGATGGATAGCTACGATACCGCTATCGCCGCCGCGACGAGCTCCGGCAAGAACATCATGCCGCGTATCGCCGCGCTTCTTGACGTCGGGCAGGTCTCCGACATCATCGCCGTGCACGGCCCCGACACCTTCGAGCGCCCGATCTACGCGGGCAATGCGCTACAGACCGTGCAGACGACCGACCCGAAAAAGATCGTCACGGTCCGCGGGACGGCTTTCCCGGATAGCGGCAAGCGCGCGGAACCAGCGCCGGTTGAAGCCGTCAACGCGCCGGAGCCGGTGGGCCTGAGTACCTTCGTCGACCAGCAGCTTACCGCCTCCGACCGGCCGGACCTGTCCAGCGCGAAGATCGTGATCTCCGGCGGACGCGGCATGCAGTCCGGCGAAAACTTCCAGATGCTGGAGCGCCTGGCTGACAAGCTCGGCGCAGCGATCGGGGCCAGCCGCGCGGCGGTGGACGCGGGCTACGTGCCGAACGACTATCAGGTCGGCCAGACCGGCAAGGTTATCGCGCCAGACCTCTATATCGCAGTCGGAATCTCTGGAGCGATTCAGCATCTGGCGGGCATGAAGGAATCCAAGGTCATCGTGGCCATCAACAAGGACCCGGAAGCGCCGATCTTCCAGGTTGCCGATTACGGCCTGGTCGCAGACCTTTTCGAGGCCATACCGGAAATCGAGCAGGAGCTGGACCGCGAACTCGCGCCGGGCGAATAACGCTCGGCCCCAGAGGGCTTTGGCGGGACGCTTCATCAAGGCGAAAGGACATCGCATCGCATGGCTGAGGACGCGCTTGAACGCAATCCCGAAGGCTCTTCTCGCGCCGAGCTGTCGATCCGCAAGGTCGGCGTCATCGGCGCTGGCCAGATGGGCAACGGTATCGCCCACGTCGCCGCGCTGGCGGGCTATGAGGTGGAGCTGAACGACTTGTCCCGCGCCCAGTATGACGCGGCGATCGAGATTATCTCCAACAACCTTGGACGCCAGCTTTCCAAGGGAAAGATCACCGAGGCGGAACGCGACGAGGCCCTGGCGCGGATCAGCTTCGCTGACGGCCTGGAGGCGCTCGGCGATTGCGACCTCATTATCGAGGCGGTAACCGAAGACGAGGACATCAAGCGGCGCATCCTCACCGACCTGTGCCCGCACCTGAAGGCCAGCGCGATTCTCGCCTCCAACACGTCGTCGATATCCATCACGCGGCTCGCCTCGACCACCGACCGGCCCGAGCAGTTCATCGGCATGCATTTCATGAACCCGGTGCCGGTCATGAAACTGGTCGAGTTGATCCGGGGCATCGCCACCGCAGACGATACCTTCCGCACCTCGCGCGCTTTCGTGGAGACCATCGGCAAGACGGTGGCCGTGGCCGAGGACTTCCCGGCTTTCATCGTCAACCGCATTCTGCTCCCCATGATCAACGAAGCGGTCTACACCCTCTACGAAGGCGTCGGCAATGTGGAAGCAATCGACACAGCGATGCGGCTCGGCGCGCACCACCCGATGGGCCCGCTCCAACTCGCCGACTTCATTGGGCTGGACACGTGCCTGTCCGTCATGCAGGTGCTGTACGAAGGGCTGGCCGACTCGAAGTATCGCCCGTGTCCCCTGATGGTGAAATACGTCGAGGCAGGTTGGCTGGGCCGCAAGGCCGGGCGCGGCTTCTATGACTACCGCAGCGACCCGCCCGTGCCGACACGCTGAGCCCTGCTGCCCTTTGGCCGGCGCAATGACGGCAAGCATTCTCGCACTCAGGTCTGCAGGAACCGGCGGTTTGCCCCTTCCAGCACCAGCGCGGTCAGCATCCCGCTGCGCCAGGCCAGCGTGTCGATATCGATGCGGTTCGCGCGGATTTCCGGCTCGGGCACGGGCGTGTGCCCGTGAATGACGACCTTGCCGAGATCCCCCTGGTAATCCAGGAACGGCTCGCGAATCCAGATCAGATCGCGCTCCAGCTGCGCATCGAGCGGCACACCTGGCCGCACACCGGCATGGGCGAACATGTAGTCGCCGATAATCACTGAGGTCTCGAGACTGCGCAGCAACTTCAGATGCTCATCGGGAATGGTCTCCAGCGCCATGTGGCGCAGCCGCTCTGGGCTATCCTCCGGCACCGCCGCGACGTCGATATCGTAGGATTCCAGGGTCGTCACACCGCCGTTGGCCGCCCACTGGAAGAACGCCGACGGCTCTGCCAGGAAGTCGAGGAACATCACCTCGTGATTGCCCTTCAGCAGATGCGTCTTGAACCTGTCGCCGCCCTTGAGCGCGACAAGCTGGTCGATCACGCCCGCGCTGTCCGCCCCGCGATCGACGTAATCGCCGACGAACACCAAAATCGTCTCTCGCACAGGCGGCGCAGCGTTGCTATCACGTGTGATGCGTTGCATCATCTCGGAAAGCAGGTCCGCCCGCCCGTGAATATCGCCAATCGCATAGACCCTGATGTCATCCGGAACGCGCGGGGTCTTCGGCCCTTCTTGCGCGCCGTCACCATTTTCCGAGCCGGTTTCGCTTGCCATGAAAGGTCTCCTGAGACGCGACGAGAGCGCGTGTTGATCAATGACCGTATCGCGATGTTTTTCGGCTTTGAATTTGCTCAGTGATGCCGTATTTCCCGGTTAAACAACGGTTTAAGTGGAGGCTCACTGACAACTGCAATCATTCGGTGTATTGGTTCGATCGCTTGCGGTCCTGTCCGGTTTCGGTCAACCGCTTCCGAAGATTTCTGCGGCGACCCGTGACGGGCCGCGGCGCGGTGACCCGCTGGACAAGGCACGACCACGCGGCGCGCACGGGCGATCCACGCTCAGTATAAGGCCATGATCCCTGTACGGGACAAGGAGTTCGACATGTCCAGCTCGACAAGCCCGAAAACCTCCGGTGATTCAAACGCTTCGCTGAAGACGGAACCCGAAGCGCAGACGCCCGAGGCACCCGCGCGGGCGAGCGAAACGGACAACGCCAAGGACGATACGACGCAAACGGTGAAAGACGAGAGACCAGCCGCGGCCGGCGAGCCGGATCGCGAAGAGGCCGCGACGGCCGCGAGCGCGGAGGCAAAGCCTACGAACCTTGAGGATGGGAAAAAGCCTGCGGGCGCGGAGGCGAAGCCCGATGGCGAGATTAAATCGGAAACGGCGGCTGAGGAGGAATGGGAAAAGGCTGAGGATCGGCCCGAGGACCGGGACGCAATGGGCAATCCCAACGCGGGCCAAACCGCGGGCAAGCAAACGTCCGAGCCCCCCGCGGAAGCGGAAGCCGCGGCCGAGAATGCCGAAGTCGCTGCGGCTGAGACAGACGGCGCGGCGACAGAAGCCAGCGTGGACGAGCAGGACGAGGAGGAGCCACTCGACCTGCGCGCGCTTTTCGCCAGCTCGGAACCGGAATTCGCCGACCCGACAGACACTTTCGAGTTGGCGCGCGAGGCCAAGCCAGAGACGCGGGCCGCCACACAGGCCTCGGGCGGTAGCGCATCGCGGAGCGGGGTGGAAAGCGACTCCGACGATGAGAGCGACCTGCCCTTCGACCTGCCTGTGGACGGTATGCTCAACGCGACTCCGGCGGACTCCCAGCCCGCGAAAGGCGCTGGCCTGACGGGGTTTGGTGAGGACGCCCCGCAAGCCGATACCAACGCGTTCGGCGGAGCACCCGGCGACCCGCTGGCCGACGCCGTCCAGTCGGCTCTGCGCAGCGTGTATGGCGACGACGAGAAGGGCGAAAATCACGGCTACACCCGCGAGGACGCGGAAGGCACGGCCAGCGGCCCAATCCTTCAGTGGGCAGGCGCGAACGTCCCCGATGAGGCGCACGATGCGGCGGTAGATGAGGAAAACTTCGACGCTGAGCCAGGCGATCCGCGGCAGGACACGGCGGCAATCGACGAGGAAACCACTGAAGCGGTCCTCAGCTATCTCTATGAGCACGTCGGCGACGAAGCGTCATCGCCGAACACGCCGCAGGCAGCAGCCGACGAGCCGCGCGCCCGTACGGATTTTGCGGCCGACGGTCCAGACGATGCCTGGGCCGCCCCGGAGCCGGCCGAGACGCCGGAGCCGTCCGTGAATGCAGCCGACTATCGCACTGACGCCATGGGAGCTGCCCATGCGCCTGAAAGCGCGCAACCGGCTGACCCGGCGCCCTCACCAGAGCCCGCGGGAACCTTCCACCCGCCAATCGACGTCGGCGCCGGCGAGTCTGAAGCGAGCGGAAAGCTGCTGGGCGCCGCCGGTCTGGGTCTTATCGGCGGTATTGCGGCGGCCGGCGTAGCCGCAGTATTCGTATTCAACTCCTTCGTGACGCAACAGGAGCCTGCAACCACCACGCCATCGACCTCGTCCCAGCTTGAAGAGACAGCGACGTCTGAACCGGAGCGCGGAGCACCGGCAAGCGACACGAGGGAGGATCAAGTGGCCGAAGCCGTGTCGGATCCCTCCGCCACGGGCCAGACAACAGAAGAGTCGACACAGTCCGCACCGGTCGAGCCTCGCGCGGACACGCAGAGCGAGACCGCGCAGACTGCCGCCGCCACTCAGCCTGATACCCCGGCAACGGCGCCAGACGCGGGCGGCGGAGAATCCAAAACAGCCGCACTGATTGATGCGAGTTCCGTTTCCGGTCGTGCCAACGAGGCGATCCCCCTGGCTCTGTCAGTGCCCAGCGGCGACGGCGACCGCTTCATCCGGATGACCGGCTTGCCGGACGGTGTGAAGCTCTCCGCGGGCGTGGACACTGGCAACGGAAGCTGGCTGCTTTCAGCAGGCCGCGCGAAAGATCTTACGCTGACCGTCCCCGACGGCTTCACAGGTGTGTTCACGCTCGACGCACAGCTTCTGGGCGCGGACGCCCGTACGCCGCTGGGCAAAGAGGTCGCGTTTGACGTTGAAGTCGCGGGCGCGCAGGTGGCCGAGGCCAGCGAGACGCGCACAGCCGCAGTGGGCGCGGAGACATCGCCAGCGGCGACCGAGCCGCAGCGATCCCCGATCGAACGCGCCGAGAACCTGATTCGTGAGGGCGACGTGCTGGCGGCACGTGAAATCCTCCGTTCTGAAACCGAGGACGGCAGCGCGGCGGCTGCCCTTGCGCTCGGCACATCCTACGATCCGCGCACGTTCACGGGCCTGACTTCGGCGAATGCCAGCCCCGACGCTACGGAGGCGTTCCGCTGGTATCAGCGAGCGGCGGAACTGGGCAATCCCAACGGCAGCAGCCAGATTTCCGAACTGAAAGCGTGGCTGCTGCGCTAGTCGCGGCGCGCGCCGGCCAACTCGGCCGATCTGGCCGAACCGCCCGCGAGCGGCGCCGTTTCGGTCGCAAAACTTGCCGGCTTCGGGCCACGCCAAGGCTGTGACTTGTACCACGCTGTCACGTAAGCGGTCACAATCAGCACGCCGAAGCCGGTAATGTTGACCAGCGCAAAGGTCACCGGCTCCCGCCCGATAAAGTCGAGCACAGCGCCGCTCATCTGGGCCAGGACCATGCTCGTCAGAAACACCGCCAGCGACTGCTGCCCGACCTTCTGCACGACACGGACGAACCGGCCCCAAACACCGCCGCCGAGCAACCGCCGTCCATGCTCACCCGCGGCCGCCCAGGCCAGATAGGCCAGCGCAAGAAAGTGCACATAGCGCAGGATGCCGAAGTCGGTCTTGGCAATCAGCGGCCCTAGCGCCTCGCGCCACCCCATGAACAGCGGCACCTCGGTATAGATGCGGTACCACGCCACCGGGACCGTCAGAACGACGACGGCAAGGGCGGCGACGATAAGCGCCCGGCTGACGGGCGGCGCGGGGATCCAGCCGCGCATGAAGGCAAAGCCCGTGAAGAACACAAGCTGCCAGCCGAACGGGTTGAAGAACCACTCGCGATCGCTCCAAGGCTCTGCCGGCAGCCAGAGCCACCCAAGGTTCGCGCCGAGCCACAATGCAGCGATAAACGCAGCCGCCAGATAGCGGCTTTGCCAACCAAGCATCACAACAAGCGGCATCAGCGCCAGAATGACGAGATACATCGGCAGGATGTCGAAATAGTTCGGCACGTAGGTCAATGTCAGCAGGCCAACGAGGTTGGTCGCGGTGTTATCGAAGAACCAGACGAGATTGAGCCGGTCGCGGAAGTGGTTTTCTTCCCCGTACCAGCCCGTAGCGTCGAGCCCCACGACCATCGCGGCGATGATGAGGAACAGCGCGATGTGCCCCCAATAGACCTGCCAGACGCGGTGGCTGACACGCGCCGTGCCCATCCACCAGCCGCGCTCATCGAACACCCGACCAAAGGCAATGGCCGAGGCCATGCCGGAGCAGAACACGAAGATCTCGGTCGCGTCGGAAAAGCCGAAGCGCGCCGGTATCCAGAGCGTCCAGACATTCAGGGGGATATGGGCGATGAAGATGATGAACATCCCCAATCCGCGGAAGAAGTCCAGGCGCGGGTCGCGCGGTCGACGTCCGGTTGGCGCGCTCTCGAAATTCATCTTCGTGCCCCCTTCTCCTCAGGCTGGACGCGCCGATCCCGGCCGTTTCAGACTGCTGTCTCCGGATGCCGTCGCGCTTCGTCAATCCAGGCAGCACGGGATCGCGAGAACCGATCCGTCGCGCCGCGCTCCCGCTCCCGCTGTTCGATCAAGCCGCGAGCCTCGCGGACCGCGCCGGCGCGGATGGCGGCGTCGATGGTTATTCGCGCGAACACATCCCGTTGCGCATGACTGCCACCGATAGACTCGAGATGCGGCCGAGCCTTGGCCAATAGCTGATAGGCGCCTTGGTAATCGGTATTTTTGAATGCCTGTAACCCCTCAGCCACGGGGACGCCCGCACGGGCAGCCACGGCGTCCATTTCGCCTGATGGCGCTGCGGCCGAAGAATCAAGCCGCTGGATCAACCGCTGCGCCGAGCCGGTGCGTTTGTCACCCGTCAGCGCAAGCATGTAGTGCAGATCCGCAAAGACCACGCTGGCGTCATTGATCCGCCGTTCGGCCAGATCGGCGAGTTCTTTCCAGCGTGCGCGCACGTCGACGCCTTCCAGTTCCAGGCGGGCCAGCAATGAGGTGGCATTTGCAATATCACGGTAATCGTCTGTGCCGTCGGCGCGAATGCGGTGATCGTAGAGGGTCAGGACGGCGTCATAATCGCCCATATCGAGATGGAATAGCGCCAAATGCCACCACACATGATAGCGAAAATTATTGCAGTGACCCCACGCGCTTCTGTTTTCCAGAACAAAGTCGGCCCCGTGAGATGACTGGCCGGTCATATCATAAACGTGCGTGACCGCATGCAGGGCCCAGGCATCATCCGGCGCGAGGTCCAGCGCGCGCCGCCCTTCCCCTTCGGCAGAGCGATAAGCGCCTGTCTCCTCGAGCGCAAAGGCGTAACAGCCATGCATAAATCCGGCGAGAGGATGATCCGGGCCGTAGACCCCCAGGGCATCCTCCAGTGCACCGCGCATCGCTGAACGCTGGCCGAGCATAAAGCGAATGCCGTGAGACAGTTTCAGCGCGAGCGCATCGCCGGGCCAGCGCCGATGCACGCCCTCAAGCTCGGCTGCGGCCGCGCTCGGCCGTCCGCGCAGCCATTCCTCAAGCGCCACCGCATAACGGCGCTCGCGTGCATCCAGCGCGCCCTGTCTCGCGAGGCTTTCGATTTCGGCGGCATTGCGTCGCGCCTCTTCTGTCAGTTCCGCGCGCCCAAGCAGAAGGAGGAAAAAGCTCATGGCTATCCTGGCCAGGGCGAAGCCGGGCGCTTCCTGCATGACCGTCTGGAGATACTCCGGTGTGCGGGCCGAATGCGCGAGGAACCCGCGCACCGTTGCGTTCCAGGCGTCCAGCGCCTTCTGCGACTCGAGCTGGACCGGATGACCGCCTTGGTCGTCGCGCGACATGGTGTCTCCGAAGCACTGCATATCGCTCAACGAGGATGCGCAGGCGGGTTCCGTCCGCGCGTCCTCCGAGAGCAACCATACAGGCGAGAATAGACGTCCCCCTTGCAGCCAACAAAATGACGGCTGTTCACGTCGGCTCAAGATTGTGTGTTGGTGGGGGAAAGATAGCCCCCGCAAGGGGGGATCGCGCTTGGGGACGGGTCGCCGCCGCGGGAACGTCACACAACGACCTGCCGCGCTGAAATGCGCGTCATGTCGTCTTACGGTCCCGCTGGCGGTCGCTACTGGTTCTGCTGCGACTGCTGGAGGGCCTCAATGAACTGGCGCGCGTAATGCCGCCGCTCATCTTCCTCCATCTCGTCAAGCGACTTGTCGATGCCGGCGGCCTGCAGGGCCTGTTCCAGGGCCGGGCGCATCTTCTCATCGCCGAGCAGCGCGTCCACCAGATGCTCAGGCACTTCGGACGCCTGCGCCTGCTGCTGTTGCTGATGGATAACCTGACGCAGAACGTCGCGCTGCGTCTCCTGCGTCATGTCATCGAGCGGGGTGTCGATGTCGTTCGCTTCGAGGATCTGCCCGAGCTTGGAGCGAATGCCCGGATCGGTCAGCATTTGGTCCAGTTCGGCATCAGTCGGAAGGTTGCCGCTATCATCTGAAGTCAAAAGAGGCTCCTGACGTTCGAGTACAAGGTTCGGCGGCCCGAAAACCGGAACACGCCAAGGTGGCGGTGTTTTCCACACCTCCCCTAGTTATCAGGCACAAGACGCCGCGCGTCAAACGCAGTCGGGACCGGCTCCACAGCGCGCCAGTGTCACGCCACGCGGTCGCGCGGCTCCTCTCCGGCGAAAAAAGCGTCCAGATTATCAAGAGCCCGAAAGCCCATCGCGTCGCGGGTCTCGCGCGTGGCGCTGCCGATATGCGGGAGCATGAAGATGTTGTCGAGTTCGGCAAAAGCCGGGTTGCCGCCCGGCTCGGTCTTGAACACATCCAGCCCCGCCGCCGCCAGCTTACCGGACTTCAGCGCGGCGATGAGCGCGTCCTCATCCACCAGCTTGCCCCGCGCGGTGTTCACGAGGATCGCGCCGTCGGGCAGCAAAGCAAGGCGCTCGGCATTCATCAGGTTCTCGGTCTCCGGCGTCGCCGGGCAGTGCAGCGACACGAAATCGCAGTGCGGCAGCAGGTCGTCGACCGTCTCGTGGTAGATCGCGCCGCGCTCCTGCTCGGGCGGCAGGCGACGGCGGTTATAATAGTGGATTTCCATGTCGAAGCCTTCGACCAACTTGGCGAAGGCCTGCCCGACGCGGCCCATGCCGACAATGCCGAGGCGCTTGTCGGTCATCTGCGTGCCGAGCATGAAGGACGGGCTCCAGCTATCCCACTGCCCCGCGCGCACCAGCCGGTCGCCCTCACCCGCCCGGCGCGCGGCGGCAAGCATGAGCAGCAGGGCGATCTCGGCGGTCGCCTTGGACAGCACGTCCGGCGTGTTGGTCACGACGATACCCCGGCCTTTCAGTGCGTCGAGGTCGCAGTGGTCCACGCCCACCGAATGGTTGGCGATGATCTTCACGCGCGGGTCGAGCCGCGCGACCGTCTCTGCGTCGAAGATCTCCGAATGGCACGGCAGGATCGCATCGACGCGCGAACTCATCTCCAAGATCTCGTCGCGGGAGAACACGCGGTCCTCCGGGTTGAGGATCACGTCATAGTCGCGCGCGGCGCGGGCCTCGGTATTGGCCGAGAGCTTGCGCGTGATCCACAGGACAGGCTTTTCGGTCATTCGGAACTCTTCTTGTTGGCGGCGATCGCTAAGCAGCCTGCCGCGCGCCGTTCTTCTTCGCCTTGCCGTTCGCGCTCTCCGCCTTCTTCATGTCCGGCGGCACGGCCTCGGCCTTCACCATCTTCACCGCGTCCTTCAGCGGCAGGACCTCCTGCCCCTTGCTGCCCAGCCGGCGGATCGACACGGTCTTCTCCTCCGCCTCGCGCTTGCCGACAACGAACAGCAGCGGCACCTTGGCGTGGGAGTGCTCGCGGACCTTGTAGTTGATCTTCTCGTTGCGCAAATCGACCTCGGCCTGAAGCCCGGCCTTCGCCAGCTCCCGCGCGACCTTCTCGGCGTATTTGTCCGCGTCTGAGACAATCGTGCAGACCATCACCTGCACCGGCGACAGCCACAGCGGCAGGTGCCCGGCGTGATGCTCGATCAGGATGCCGGTGAAGCGCTCCAGGCTGCCGAACATCGCGCGGTGGATCATCACCGGCGTGTGCTTCGCGCCGTCCTCGCCGATGTAAAAGGCGCCGAGCCGGCCCGGCAGGTTCAGGTCCACCTGCACCGTGCCGCACTGCCACTCGCGGCCGATGGCATCGCGCAAGGTGTATTCCAGCTTCGGCCCGTAGAACGCGCCCTCGCCGGGGTTCAACTCATAGTCCATGCCCGCCGTCTCGACCGCATAGCGCAGCGCGGCCTCGGCCTTGTCCCACACCTCGTCGGAGCCGACGCGCTTTTCCGGCCGGTCGGAGAACTTGATCTCGACGTCCTCGAAGCCGAAGTCGCGGTAGATCGCCAGCATCTGCTCATTGAGCGTCACGCATTCCTGGGTGATCTGCTCCTCGGTGCAGAAAATGTGCGCATCGTCCTGCGTGAAGTGGCGCACGCGCATGATGCCGTGCAGCGCGCCGGACGGTTCATAGCGGTGGACCTTGCCGAACTCGGCGATCTTCATGGGCAGGTCGCGGTAGGACTTCAGCCCGTTCTTGAAGATCTGCACATGGCCGGGGCAGTTCATCGGCTTGCAGCAATAGACGCGCTCGTCGGGCATCTCGACGGCGTACATGTTCTCGCCGAACTTTTCCCAGTGGCCGGAGGTCTCCCAGAGGCTGCGGTCGAGCATGTCGGGCGAGTTGACCTCCAGATAGCCCCACTCTTCCTGCTTGCGGCGCATGTAGCCGATCAGCGACTGGAACAGCCGCCAGCCCTTGGCGTGCCAGAAGACCGCGCCGGGTGCCTCGTCCTGGAAATGGAACAGGTCCATCTCGCGGCCCAGACGGCGATGGTCGCGGCGCTCGGCCTCCTCCAGCATCAGGAGATAGGCGTCGAGCTGCTTCTGGTTCGCCCAGGCGGTGCCGTAGATGCGCTGGAGCATCGGGTTGTTCGGGTCGCCGCGCCAGTAAGCGCCCGCGACGCGCATCAGCTTGAAGGCCTTGCCGACCTTGCCCGTCGAGGTCATGTGCGGCCCGCGGCACAGGTCGAGCCATTCACCCTGGCGGTAGATGCGGATGTCCTGATCCTCGGGGATCGCGTCGACAAGCTCGACCTTGTAGTGCTCGCCCTGTTCGCGGAAGAAGCGCCTGGCCTCCTCGCGGTCCCAGACCTCCTTCGTGAACGGCTTGTCGCGCTCGATGATCTCGCGCATCTTCGCTTCGATCTTGGGGAGGTCGTCGGGGTGGAACGGCTCGTCCCGCGCGAAGTCGTAATAGAAGCCGTTCTCTACGACCGGACCGATCGTGACCTGCGTCTCGGGCCACAACTCCTGTACGGCCTCGGCCATGACATGCGCGCAATCGTGCCGGATGAGCGGCAGCGCGTCGGGGTCGTCCCGGGTGATGAATTCGATTTTCGCGTCGCTCTCGATCGGATCCGCAAGGTCGCGCAGCTCGCCGTCGAGCTTCATCGCGACGGCCTTCTTGCTCAACGATTTCGAGATTTGCGCGGCGATGTCAGCGCCGGTGATACCGGATTCGTATTCGCGTTCAGCGCCGTCGGGGAAGGTCAGGTGGATCATGTCGTGCTCCTCTCACTCCCGCCAACAAAGCGGGTAAGACGTTACACAGATGTGGTGGCGAGTATGCCGCCCCGTGTCAACCGGAGACCGGCCCAGGCAACGAAAAAAGCCCGCGCTGAGGCGGGCCTGCCCGGCTTCGGATTGCCAAGTGGGACGCGGCCCGAACGGACCACGCCCTGTTTCAGCGATCAGTAGCGATGGTTGTACCGCCAGTAATGGTGCCGACGATAACGAGGCCGGTGATACCGGCGGTAATGGCGCCGTTTCCAGTAACGGTGCCGCCTCCGGTAATATGGCCGGGCATGGCGGTGATAGCGCCGGAAATGGCGGCGGAACTTGCGCCGCCAATGCCGCCTGAATCTGCGCCGGTGATAACGGCGATAGTAGACCTTATTGACCGTCTCGCTCGACACCCGATCCAAGAGGCCAGCAGGCTGGCCGAGTATCCTGGTCGATGGAACAGCCGAGGCCGGCGTGGCAAAGGCTGCCGTCAGCAAGGCTCCGGCCACGGCAAGAGCCGAGAGGAGTTGATAGCGCATCGTCTCACTCCTTTCCCCACGGCGCCAGGCGCCGGACGGGGTAACACCCTCCCTCGGACTTTGCGAGACTAACGCGGATTTGCGCGACTGTCAGCGAGCTTATTGGGACATGTGCGACTTTTTTGAGGAAGCTCAGCCTTTAAACTTCTGATTATCCTTCACTTTTTCAACCGACAGATCCATCTGCCGCCGTGTCCAGCGGCCGTAGCGCCATGGCGCGAAACGATGCCGCTCTCCGCGCAGATCTGGCACGGGGTCGAAGCCATCCGTGCCCCAGGGGTGGCAACGCAACAGCCGCGACAGGGTCAGCCAGCCGCCCTTCCATGCGCCGTTCTTGTCGATCGCCTCCAGCGCGTATTGCGAGCAGGTTGGCAGGTGGCGGCAGCGCGGACCAATCACGGGCGATATAACATACCGGTAGAAATGGATCGGCAGCTTTAGCCCCGCGCGCGCCAGACGCGCCAGCGGGCCGTGCTGCTCAATAGGGCGTGCCGTCATTCCGCGTGAAGACCCATTTGCCATCGACCTTGTGCGCCTTCATTTGCACATCGGGATAATAGGCCCGCTCATCCAGCGTGCGCGTGCCGATCTCCAGATAAACCACCGGCGTGTCCGTGTTGTTCGCCAGTCGGTGCGCATTTGCCTCGCCCGCCGGGAAGCCGGCGAACATGCCGGGGCCAAGCGTTTGCTCGCCATCATCCGTGACCAGCGTGGCTTCGCCGGTGAGGATGTAGACGAATTCGTCCTCTTTCTCGTGCCAATGGCGCTGCGAGGACCACGCGCCCGGCTCAAGCGTCACCAGGTTCACGCCGAACTGCCTGAGGCCCACGATATCGCCGAGCCTGCGTTTCAGCCTGCCTTCGAGCTGGTCGCGGAACGGATGCGGATAGACCGACCCGCGCCGCGCATCCACATGCCGGCTGTCAGCCACCTTGGCCATTTTGAAATGCCTTTCCCCGGCTATTGCCCGGCCGCTGCGGCGGGCGCATCGGTCTTG
Source organism: Dichotomicrobium thermohalophilum (assembly GCF_003550175.1). NCBI lineage: Bacteria > Pseudomonadati > Pseudomonadota > Alphaproteobacteria > Hyphomicrobiales > Hyphomicrobiaceae > Dichotomicrobium > Dichotomicrobium thermohalophilum. The sequence goes on along the minus strand of NZ_QXDF01000001.1, from coordinate 601,237 downwards.
CCGGCTTCGTACTTGTCGATCGCCTCTTCGAGCGCGTCGAACACGAGCAGGGTGGACGCATGGCGCGCGCGATAATCGCGGACGGGCTCCAGCAGCGACAGATCGGCCCAGCGTCCGCCAGGCGGCTCACCGCCAGCTTTCAGCATCTCCCGCATCTGCGCGGCGACCTCGCGGAACTCTTCGATCGGTGTGCCGACGATCTCGCGCGCAACGACCGACGCTGTGGCCTGACCGAGGAGGCAGGCCTTCACCTCCTGCCCGAAATCCGTAATGCGCCCATCCTCGAAGCAGGCGTCCACGGCGACCGTCGAGCCGCACAGCTTCGAATGCGCCGAGGCGCTCGCGTCCGGCGCCGTCAGACGGTCGGTCCGGCTGATCGCCGCGGCAAGCGCGAGCAGTTTGTCGGCATAAATGTCCTCGAGATCGGTCATGTCACCTTCCGGCGTGCTGGCGAACAACGGCTCCGATTCATCCTTTTGCGCAGACCGCGCGTAACAATGAATGTGTGCTTGTGCACTTCACGCACAGGCGCGATTTTCCTATATCGCGGACAATCCGCGCTTGCGTTCACCTCGAAAAGAATGGGAACCCCGGGATGAGCATGTCAAGATGTGCCGGGGCCGCAGGACACCGGGCGGACCGATCCGATCAGGAACAACCGGCGTAACGAGCTGAGCTTTGGATAGACAGGACATGAAAGCTGCGTTGAACACCTCTACCGGCGATCTCGAGGCCCCGACGCGCAACAACGGCGCGGGCGACGGGGGCGCGGACAGCCATCTTGAGCCGGCGCCGACGCGTGAAGAGGCCGAGACCGCCGTGCGCACGCTCATCCGTTGGGCGGGCGACGATCCGGCGCGCGAGGGTCTGCGCGATACGCCGCGCCGCGTCGTGGACGCGTACCGCGAATATTTTGCCGGCTACCATGAGGATCCCTTCGAAGTGCTGTCGCGCACCTTCGAGGAGGTCCACGGCTATGATGATCTTGTGATGCTGCGCGACATCCGTCTGGAGTCCCACTGCGAGCATCACATTGCGCCGATCCTGGGCGTTGCGCATGTGGCCTATCTGCCGCGCGATCGCGTCGTGGGCATCTCGAAGCTCGCGCGTGTCGTGGAGATCTTCTCCAAGCGTTTGCAGACGCAGGAGACGATGACAGCTCAGATTGCCGAGGCCATCGAGCAGGCGCTGAAGCCCCGCGGCGTCGCGGTATTGGTGGATGCGCTTCATCAGTGCATGACCACGCGCGGCGTGCACAAGACCGACGTTTCGACCATCACCACGCGCTTTACTGGCGTATTCAAGGAAGACGGCGATTATCGCGACCGCTTCCTGAACATGGTGCACGGCCGCCGGCCGAGCGTCGGCTGACGCTCAGTGATCGTCCGCGAATTTCCCCGCCCGTAAGCACCGCTGTTCGCGCCAATCCGTCCGCGCCAGGACGTCGCGGAACGCGGTCGGATATAAGTTGGCGCGGCCAATCTCTGCAAACGGCAGGCGGTGCATTTTCAGGCCGTCCTCGCCTGCGCGGGGGCGGCCGTCGGGCGTAACGACGAAGACGTGTTCCACGCAGTGGTAAAGCCCAAGGTAGGTGTCGAACAAGTTCTCGATCGCAAGCAGGTAATCTGCCGTGGCGGGGCCAACGCAAAGCTCCTCGCGCAACTCGCGTTTCAGGGCATCCAGCATTGTCTCGCCATGCTCGATGCCACCGCCCGGCATGTGCAGCTTACCCGGCGCACTCAGGTTCTCGACCGCAACAATGTCGTCACCGTCGAGGACCAGTGCCCGCACGGACACACGCGGCAGCCGCGTGCCGGACTGCCAGTCGGGCATGTCACCGACTGATGGCGGCGCCCCGCTCTGCTCCCGATCGCTCACGACGCAAATCTCCGGGACCGGCGCAGCTACTCAGCGATCGCGGCGTTTGTGAGCCCGTCCAGGGCATCCGCCATTTTCTTGAGTCGTTCCGCCTGGCCCGAGACGCCGTACTGGACGGCGAACACTTCCGGCGACCAGTAGCCAACCCAGACCGAGCCGTCTTCGTCCTGCCAGGACGCGATACGCAACGGCAATGACAGCGCCATCCGTTGGTCAGCCTGCATAAGCGGTGTGCCGACCTTCGGATTGCCGATGACCAGCAACTGAGTGGGCCGCAGATCGAGACCGGCGGTTTCCGCGCCAGCCGCGTGGTCGACGCGGCTAAAGACCTTCAGCCCCTTTTCTTCGGCGGCAACGGCAAGTCGATCCAGGGTGTCCGCAACGCTGTGCGGGCTTTCCTTCACGATCAGGCTGTCCTGCGCCTGTACTCCACCAGCAAGAAAGCCGAGCGTCAGCGCGAAAGCAGCTAGAGCGCGAGACACTGCTGCAACAGGCCAGATGATTCCTCTCCGGCTCATGACCTCTCCTTCGGTCGTGGTGCGGCGCCGATCCGCGCTACTCGGCCGGAACCTTGGCGGCGGGGGCCGGAGTTCCTTCCTGAGCTGGCGGGGGCGCCATCTTCTTTGCCCGCCAGATAAAGTAAATGTTGCGGGAGTAGATGAACAGCCCCGTGCCCTGGCCGAGGATAAACACCGGATCCATTCGGTAAATCGCGTAGACGAACAGCATCAGGCCGCCCGCGAAGCTGTAATACCAGAACACTTCCGGCATGACGCTCTGACGCGCGCGCTCGCTGGCAATCCACTGCATGAGGAACCGCATGGAGAACATGGCTTGCGCCATGAAGCCGACGGCGAGCCAGCTCAGTTCGAGCCACGAAATATTCGCCCACCAGCCTGCGGCCTGGTTCATGTCCATCGTGTTGTGCCCCCAGGGCTGTCGCGCTTGCTGCGCGAATTCTTCGCCGTGTGCTCCGCGTTTCGCCGGTGGCGGAGCAATCGCGCCGTGCCGCGGCGCTGCCCTCGAAACTATTGGTTAAACGAAAACTTACGCCTCTTCAATCGGACTAGCCGTTTAGGGCCGTTTCGTGCCGCTGCGCGTTGCGCGCGGGTGACGTCGCCACCTCCGGTCGTGTTTCATCAATCCGCGGCTGCGCCCCGTAATCCAGCGACCAACGCCGCGCCGCCGCGCCTGTATCCATCGCGATCTGTGGAATTTTCGTCCGCCGGCGCAGCCAGACCACGCCGATCAGGTCATAGATCGCGATCATCAGCCGGCCGAAATTTGTGTATTTCGATTCGCCAGCCACGCGCGGGCGGTCATTGACCGGGTGCGTTGCCGTCTCGAACCCGTAGACGCGAAAAAGCATCGGCAAATAGCGGTGCATGCTGGTGAAGAACGGCAGCCGGAGGAACACATCGCGCCAGAACACCTTGATCCCGCAGCCGGTATCCGGGCTGTCATCCTTTAACAGCGCACCACGGACCCGGTTGGCCACGCGGGAAGCAAGTCGCTTCGCGCCGCTGGCCTTGCGCGTGACCCGGTGACCGCCGACGAGCGCCGGGCCAGCCCCGTGCGGCTGCCCCAGCTTCGACAGCAAGCTGACAATGTCGCGCGGATCGTTCTGCCCGTCGCCGTCCATCGTGGCGACAACGTCGCTTCGCGCCGCGAGAATGCCCGTGCGCAGCGCCGTGCTCTGGCCGCAACGCTCGCCGTGTCGGATTACGCGCAGGCGTGGCTCCCGTTCGGCCATTCCGCGGAGCACCTGAGGTGTGGAGTCGGTGCTGCCGTCATCCACGACGATGATCTCGGTCAGTGCGTGGGCCGGCACGACATCCAGCGTTTCCTGCACGAGCTTGGCGATGTTGCCCTCCTCGTTCAGCGCCGGAATGACCACAGAGACGGCCGGCAGCTCTGGTTGATCAACCGTTACCATAACAACTCGCTCTTCAATGAAATCCGCATAGCAGGCCGCGCCGGCGCGCTACAAGCTTGTTGATGCCACACTCCGCAGGCAAAACACGCAATCAAGGCTGATTTAAGCAAATACCCCGCGCGATGCTGCGAGGGAGGCGTAAGACGGGGCGGCGGTCCGACGTGCAAATCCATCCGCAAGACACCAGCGATCAATTGTCGGCGCATCCCCGCGCGGGCGGCAACGCGCCGCCGGGGGCGAGCGAGCCGCGCCCGATCTTTCCGGTCGACATGCTGCCCCAGGGGTTTGTCTGGCGGCTGGTGGTGTTTCTGGGCGCGCTGACAGCGGTCCGGCTCGCCACTGTCTACTTCGCGGGCACGGACTTCTTCTTCGACGAGGCGCAATACTGGGCGTGGTCGCGCGATCTCGACTGGGGCTACTATTCCAAGCCGCCCGTGATCGCCTGGCTGATCCGTGCCGCGAGCGAAATCTGCGGGAACGGCGAAGCCTGCATTCGCGCCATCTCCCCGGTCATGCATACGGCGACGAGCGTCATCGTCTTCCTGCTGACGCGCAAGCTGTTCGATGCACGGTTCGGCTTCTGGGCGGCCGTGGTGTTCGCGACGCTTCCGGGAATCTCGCTATCCTCGACGCTGATCTCCACCGATGTGCCGCTCCTGTTCTTCTGGGCGCTGGCGCTGTTGTGTCTCGTCAAGCTTCTGGAGACCCGGGCCTGGCGCTGGTCAGTCGCTCTCGGGCTCACAGTGGGGGTGGGGCTGCTTGCGAAATACGCGATGGTGTACTTCTTCCTCGGGCTGGCCGTTTACATGCTCCTCAGCCCGCGAGCGCGCTGGCTGCTCACCGATCTGCGCGGCGCGATGGTGCTGCTGCTCGCCGGTGCCTTGCTCGCGCCGAACGTCATCTGGAACCTGCAGCACGGCTTCGCGACCTTCTCGCACACGGCTGACAACGCCAACTGGAGCGGCTCGCTGGGCAATCCCATCGAGGCGCTGGAGTTCTTCGGTGCGCAGTTCGGCGTATTCGGGCCTTTGCTGTTCGGCATCCTGATCTGGGCGACATGGCGGGCGGTGCGCGAGGGCTGGAGTGATCCCTACCGGCTGCTGCTGTGCTTTGCGGTGCCGGTCATCCTGCTGATCACGGTGCAGGCGTTCCTGTCGCGCGCGCATGCCAACTGGGCGGCGGTGGCCTATGTCTCGGCGTCGGTACTTGTTGCGGCGCTGATGGTCGAACGCAGTGCGCGCGGCTGGTATGCGGCCTCGTTTCTGATCCACCTCCTTGCGCTTGCAACCATTTCCTTCGGAACGGTGTTCGCGGGGCAAATTTCGCTGCCAGGCGGGAAAGACCCGTTTGCGCGGGTTCTGGGGTGGCAGGCGATCGCGAAGGGCACCGAGGCACGATTCGCAGATGGGGATTTCGCGAGCGTGATGACTGACCGCCGCTCGCTCGCGGCCGAGCTGATCTACTACCTGCGCGACACGGACATCCCGATTGCGAGATGGCGGAATGAGGGACCGCCCAGCGACCACTTCGAGATGACACGGCCGATCACCGCGCAGACACCGGAGCCGGTGCTCCTGGTGACGCGCCGCGAACGCATCGGCAGTATCGGCGAGCGGTTCGACAGTGTGACGAAGCTCGGGCAGGAGCGCTTCTCCGCAGGCCCGACCGACAGCCGGGAGCTGCATTTCTATCGCCTGGAAGGCTTCCGCCCGGCCGACTGATGCGTGGCTGCACTGTCCACATACGACCAAAGGCGTACGACTTCACGCCGCATGCGTTAAGTCCCCTGCTTCATTAACTTTTCCGCGACAAATCCGCCGGGGTCATTAACCTGCGCCCCCGCCTTGTCTTGCCTGAGCGTGCCGCTTTGGTAAGCTGTTCATCCTTGAGTCATGATGAGTTGAAGGCGCCTGTTAATGCGGGACGCAGGGCAGCAGATCTCCGTTTTGTTCGTCTGCCTCGGCAATATCTGCCGCTCGCCGATGGCCGAGGGCGTGTTCCGCCAGGTGGTGGCCGATGCCGGTATGGCCGATCGCTTTCGGATCGACTCATCGGGCACCGGAAGCTGGCATGTGGGTCGTCCGCCGGACATCCGCGCGCAGCAGGCCCTCGGGATGCGTGGCATCGACATATCGACCCAGCGTGCGCGACAGGTCACGCGCGACGACTTCAAGAGCTTCGATCTCGTTCTGGCGATGGACCGGTCGAACCACGACCGGCTGATGAACCTCGCGCCGGATGTCTATGAGCCGAACATCCGCCTCTTCATGAAATACGCCCCGGAGATGGGGATCTGTGAGATCCCGGACCCGTTCTTCGGCGGCCCGGAGGGCTTCGATTACGTGCTCAACCTGATCGAAGTGGCCAGCCGCGGTCTGCTCGCCGCGCTGATGAAGGAAGAGTCTACGCTCGCTTACGCGCGCTCGGACTGACCAGCGGGAAGCGCTCCTCGACAACATAGGGGCCGCCGCCCGAACCTTCGCGCGCCGACATCAGCACGAATTGGTCCACCGGGAAGGGCTCAGCCTCGAACGCGCCCACTGCGGAGAGGTAATTGGCCACCGCCCCCTGCTCCGCCCCGCGCAGCCGCGCCAGCGTCACATGGGGAGAGAAGTTCCGCGTTTCGGGCGGCAGACCCGCCTGACGCGCAGCCCGCTCGTTCGCCCGCTGCAAGCGCATCAGCGGCTCGCACTCCTCAACACCGACCCACAGCGCGCGCGGCTTGCGCCCGCCGAAGCTGCCGACGCCCGAGAGCTTCAGCGAGAAGGGCTCAACCCAGATCTCAGACAGCGCCTCCACGAAATCATCTGCGTCCGGGGCCTCGACGTCGCCGATGAACCGCAATGTGAGGTGGTAGTTTTCAGGGTCGATCCAGCGCGCCCCCGCCAGCCGTCCGCGCAGCATTTCCAATTTTGGCACCAGCTCGCCGGGGATTTCCAGCGCCGTAAACAGTCGTGGCAAGAAAGTCTCCTGTTGTTATCGGCTCGCCCGCGCCGTTCAGGGACACGGGTTCGGATTATGTAGATGGATATTCTCGACCGCTTGTTCCAGCTCCTCCGTCCATTTCACGTGGATGCTGTCAATATCCGCGCGGAGCTGGTCCATCGTCGTCGCGCCTATGATGTTCGAGGTCACGAACGGACGGGTCGTCACGAACTGGATCGCCATCTGCGCCGGGTCGAGGCCGTGCTCGCGCGCGAGATTGACATAGGCGGTGATTGCGGCGGGCGCGCGCGGCGTCTCGTAGCGTTGCAAACGGTTGTAGAGCTGCTTGCGCGAGCCCCTGGGAAGCGCGCCGCCCTCATATTTGCCGGTCAGATACCCTTGGGCCAGCGGTGAATAAGCCAGCAACCCGACATCCTCGCGGTAGGCGATCTCGGATAGGCCGATCTCGAAGGTCCGATTGAGCAGGTTGTAGGCGTTCTGGATCGAGGCGATGCGCGGCAGACCCTTGGTCTCTGAAGCCATCAGATAGCGCATCGTGCCCCATGGCGTTTCGTTCGAAACGCCGACCGCGCGGACCTTGCCCGCCTTGACCAGTTCGTCCAGCGCGCCGAGGGTCTCTTCGATCGGAATCGAGTCGCCGCCGAGATGCGTATACTCGAGGCCTGAAAAAAGGCGCATCTGCCGATCAGGCCAGTGCGTCTGATACAGGTCGATGTAATCCGTACGCAGCCGCCGCAGGCTATCATCCACCGCCTCGAAGATCTTTTCCGGGCTGAGGTCCGGAAGGCGGCCGTCCTGGCGAACCCAGTCGATGCGCTGGCTGCGTCCCGTCACCTTCGTGGCCAGAATCACCTTGTCGCGGTTACGCCGGGAAGCCAGCCAGGAGCCAACGATCTCCTCGGACCGTCCCTGCGTCTCGGGCTTCGGCGGGATGGCGTATAGCTCCGCTGTGTCGATGAAGTTCACGCCCTGATCGAGCGCATAGTCGAGCTGCTCATGACCTTCGGCTTCAGTGTTCTGCTCGCCCATGTTCATGGTGCCCAGGCAGATCGCGCTCACGCGCATTCCCGTTCGTCCGAGCGGGCGATACTCCATGCTGACCCCCGTGATGTTCTTGCTTATCAGTTGACGTTTGCGGTGCGCTCGCGGGCGCGGGCGATCAGGTCATGCACCTTCGGCAGGATGTTCTCGACGATCACCGCGACGCCCTCTGCCGTCGGGTGGATGCCGTCCGGCATATTGAGTTCCGGCTCCAGCGCGACGCCCTTCAGGAAGAACGGATAGAACAGCGTCTCGTGCTTCTCCGACAGTTCCTGGTACATGTTGCGGAACGCTTTGGCATAATCCTCGCCGTAATTGCGCGGCGCCTCCATGCCCGTGAGCAGGACGGGGAGGTCGCGCGCTTTCAGCTTCGACAGGATTTCATCGAGCGCGCTTCGCGTCTCGGACAGCTCAAACCCGCGCAGCGCGTCGTTCGCCCCCAACTCGACGATCACCGCGTCCGCGTCATCTGGCAGCGCCCAGTCCAGCCGGGCAAGCGCGTCAGCCGTCGTGTCGCCGGACACGCCGGCGTTGACCACGCGCACGTTCCGGCCCTGCTCCCGTAGCGCATCCTGAAGCTGAGCCGGAAATGACTTCCCTGGCGCTAGCCGATAGCCCGCCATCAAGCTGTCACCGAAACCAACGATCACCACTTCCTCGCCGGCGCCCGCCTGTTCTGCCCGCGCGCGGTCCGGCCAAACCGCCGCCATCAGCGCGGCGTATATAACGATAAGTGCAAGGTTGCTCAGCGCGACCGGCCAGCCATGGATCGTTCGGCGCATGGTCATCTCCCGATGTTTACATTCTGCGCGCGCAGGACCAAATCCTGATCGCAACATAAGGAGCGATTTTCCGTGCAACAAACAAGTCCCGAGCCGCGCCCGCCGGTCATTGATCTGCAGGATGTCCACCTGTCGCTATCGAGCCGCGCCGGACGTGTCGACATCCTTCGCGGCGTCGATCTGCAAATCGCCACCGGCGAGGCGGTGAGCATCGTCGGCCCCAGCGGCTCGGGAAAGTCCACGCTGCTGATGGTGATGACCGGGCTGGAACGCGCCTCCTCGGGGCAGGTGCGGGTCGCCGGCCATGATTTCAGCGCGCTGGGCGAGGACGCGCTGGCGCGTATCCGGGGCGAGAACATCGGGATTGTGTTCCAGCAGTTTCACCTCGTCCCAACCATGACGGCGATCGAGAATGTCGCGCTACCGCTGGAGTTCATCGGCCGCGCCGATGCCTTCGATCGTGCGGGAGCGGTGCTGGGCGAGGTCGGGCTGGATCATCGCCTGACCCACTTCCCCGCGGAGCTGTCGGGCGGGGAGCAGCAGCGCGTGGCGCTCGCCCGGGCGCTGGCGCCGGAGCCGAAAATTCTTTTCGCCGACGAGCCGACCGGCAACCTCGATGGCACCACGGGCGAGGCGATCGTCGACATGATGTTCGCGCTGCGCAAGCGACATGGCGCGACGCTGGTGCTCATCACGCATGACCTGACGCTGGCACGGAAATGCGACCGGGTCGTGGGCATCGAGGACGGGCGCATGACCAAGGAAAGCCCGCTGATGGCTGCGGCGACATGACGAGCATCTCCACCAGCGCTCCGGCCGTTCGGCAAACACGGCTGCCAATGCCACTTTCAGTACGTCTTGCCCTGCGTGAGCTGCGCGGCGGCCTGTCCGGTTTCTATGTCTTCATTCTCTGCATTGCTCTTGGTGTCACGGCGATCGCCACGGTCGGCACCGTCACCGGCGCGCTCCAGGACAGCATTGCCCGCCAGGGGCAGATTATCCTCGGCGGCGACGTGGCGGCATCGGTCGTGCATCGCCGCGCCAACGAACAAGAGCGCGCGGTGTTCGCGCGCTTCGGCACGGTCAGCGAGGTCGGGACCATGCGGGCGATGGGGCTGCGGCCCGATGGCGACGCGCAGGTGCTGATCGGCGTAAAGGCTGTGGATAAGGCGTATCCCCTCTACGGCAACTTCGAACTTGAAGGCGATCGGTCGCTGCGCGAGGCGCTGGCCGAGCCCAACACGGCGGTCGTCGAGCAGGGGTTGCTGGACCGGCTCGATCTTGAAGTCGGCGATAAGGTCAAGCTGGGCGAGAGCCTGCTGGAGATCACCGGGGTGATCGCGCTGGAGCCGGACCGTCTGTCGGGCGGCGCAGCGTTCGGACCGCGACTGCTGACGACCATCCCGACCTTGCAAGGCACCGGCCTGCTCGCCCCCGGCACGCTCATCGACTGGCGCTACCGCGTCGCTTTCCCCGCGAGTGCGGACGAGGAACGCATCGCCGCTTTCCGCGAGGCCATCGACACCGAGCTTGAGAACAGCGGCTTTGAAGTGCGCGACCGCACCGACCCGTCGCCGCAGATCACCCGCGCGGTCAACCGGCTGTCGAGCTTCCTGACGTTGGTGGGGCTGGCGGCGCTGCTGATCGGCGGCATCGGCGTGGCGAATGCGATTTCGGCCTTCGTGGCCCGGAAGCGTAAGTCTGCCGCCATTTACAAGGCGATCGGCGCGTCAACCGGCCTGACGCTGACCTCGTTCGCCCTCCAAGTGCTGATGGTGGCAGCGCTCGGGATCGTCGTCGGCTTGATCGCCGGATCGCTGATCCCGATCGTGCTGGACCGCGCCTTTGCCGATTTGCTGCCGATCCAGATCGACCTGAGCTTACAGCCCGGGGCGCTCGTTTTGGCGGCGGCCTATGGCTTGTTAACGGCGCTTGCCTTCATTCTGTGGCCGCTGGGCCGCGCCGGGCAGATCCGGCCTGCTGAGCTGTTGCGCGAGGAAATCACCGAGCAGAAGAGCTGGCCGCCGCGCGCCTTCATCACAGGCTCGGTGATGAGCGCCCTGGCACTGGCCGGTCTGGCGATCTGGCTGTCGGAGGTCCGGCTGATCGCCGCGATCACGGTTGTCGGCATCGGGGTGGTATTCGCGATCTTTCTGGGCGTCGGACGGCTCATCCGCGGACTGGCAGCGCGCACCCCGCGTCCGCGCCAGCCCGAGATGGCGCTGGCGTTGGCCAATATCGGGGGGCCGGCCGGGCTGACCATCACGCTGGCGCTGTCGCTCGGTGCGGGGCTGGCGCTGCTGACCATGATCGCGCTGACCGACACCTCGCTGCGCGGCGAACTGCAGACTGATCTGCCCGAGAATGCGCCGAGCCAGTTCTTCCTCGGCATCCCGAAGGAGCGTTTCTCTGACTTCAGCCGCATCATTGCCGACAACGCGCCCTCGGCCGAGCTGAACACCGCCCCGATGCTGCGCGGGCGCATCACCGCGATCGACGGCACGCCGACAAGCGAGATCGACGCGCCGCAGGACGCGCAATGGGTGCTGGATGGCGATCGCGGCATCACCTATTCGGAAAAGCTGCCGGAACATTCCGAGGTTGTCGCCGGCGAGTGGTGGGGGCCGGACCATGAAGGCGAGCCGCTGGTTTCCTTCGAGGACGAACTGGCCCGCCAACTCGGGATAGAGGTCGGCGATACGCTGACGGTCAACGTGCTGGGCCGCGAGATCACCGCGCGCGTGGCCAACCTCCGCACCGTCGCCTGGGAGCGGCTGAGCATCAACTTCGTGATGATCTTCTCGCCGAACGCGCTGGAAAATGCACCCTACCGGGTGCTGGCAACCCTGAACTGGCCCGAAGGACGCAACGCGGAGGCCGAGAACGCGGCGCTTAGGGCGATCACGGCAAACTTCCCGACCGTCACGGCAGTGACCGTGCGCGACGTGCTGCAATCCGTCGGGCGCGTGCTGGAGCAGGTGATGACAGCAATCCGCGTTGCCGCGAGCCTGACCCTGATCGCCGGCGTGATCGTACTGGCCGGCGCATTCGCCACGGTGCAGCGACGGCGTGTTTACGAAGCGGTCGTGTTGAAGGTGCTTGGCGCGCAGCGGCGGAATATCGTCATGGCGCACATCCTGGAATACGTGCTCATGGCCGTTGCCGTGGCCGTGTTCGCGGCCGGCCTGGGCGCGGCTGGCGCATGGCTGCTGGTAACATTTGTGCTGGGCGTGGATTTCACCTTCTCGGCGCTGGCGCTGGTGCAGGCGGGCGTGCTTGCGGTTCTGCTGATGGTGATCTTCGGCTCGATCGGCACGCTACAGGTGCTCGGCGCCAAGGCGGCGCCCTACCTGCGGAGTGAATGAGCGGCGGCGGCATAAGACCTCCGTCGCAAATCGGCTGGTCTGCGGTGCGATGACACTTGTTTTTGACCTGGATCAAAACATATTAATAGCGCGAGCCAGTTTTCCCGGCCGGACGGCCACGTGACTTTGGTTTCAACAGGGGAATGACACAGATGGCGGATTTCGACAGGAACCAGGCGACTTACGCGCGCACTGGCGCTCAGGAGGCCATAGACGAGGGCCTCCGGTCCTATATGCTTCAAGTGTATAACTACATGGCCGCTGGCGTTGCCATCACCGGCCTCGTGGCTTATGCGCTCTATACCTTCGCCGTGCAGCCGACCGCCGCTGGCGCGGCCGCACAGGTGCGCGACGGCTTGTACCTGACCGATTTCGGCTACGCGCTGTTCGCCAGCCCGCTGAAGTGGGTGGTGTTCCTCGCGCCGCTCGGCATGGTGTTCTACCTGTCCGCGCGCGTGCACAAGATGAGCGTGTCCGGCGCGCAGACGGCGTTCTGGATCTTCGCCGCGTTGATGGGCGCGTCGCTGTCGTCGATCTTCCTTGTTTACGCGCACGGCTCGATCGCGCAGGTGTTCTTTATCTCCGCCGCCGCCTTCGGCGCGCTGAGCCTGTGGGGCTACACCACGAAGAAGGACTTGTCCGGCTGGGGTTCATTCCTGTTCATGGGCCTGATCGGCATCATCATCGCCGCGGTCGTGAACCTGTTCATCGGCTCGACGGCCCTGCAGTTCGCGATCTCGGTGATTGGTGTTCTCGTGTTCGCCGGCCTGACGGCCTATGACACGCAGCAGATCAAGGAGATGTACTTCGAGGGCGACAGCACCGCCGTCGCCGGCCGCAAGGCGATCATGGGCGCGCTGCGGCTCTATCTCGACTTCATCAACCTGTTCATCATGCTGCTGTCGCTGTTCGGTCAGCGCGAGTAGGCGCACCGGCCATCGTCGCCGGTGGTGCGGCCTTGGCGCGTTCACAGCGACGGACGCAGATTCGCGAGATCGGAAAGAGGGGCTGGTAACGGCCCCTTTATTTCATGCGCTGAAAAAGCAACGGCGCGCCGGTGAGCCGCCGTTCGCGCGGGACTACGCCGAGTAGCCTTCCGATGCGCTGTCGTCAGGGCTAGCGCTTGCGCCGTTCGCGCTGGCACCGTTGGCCTTGGCCGCCTTCTGGCGCGCGCCGGTCGATTCGACCTTCTGTCGCTTGCGCCGAGCCTGCGCGCCGCGCGATTGTTTCTGTCCCTCGCTGCCGCTTCCCTCAGCCTTCGCTTCGGAATTGCCGGAACCATTACCGGATTTGCGGCGGCGGTTGGCCTGCGGTTGTTCCGCCTCGGCGGCCGCAGACGGCTGTGCCGCGCCATCGCCGGCCAGCGCCGGCTCTTCCTCGGCGCTGTCCACATCGAAATCATCGCCGTGATCGCGACCGTTCCCACTCTGCTGCGCTGGCCGCTCGGCGCCGTTCTGACGCTCGGCCTGCGCCGCCATGATGATGCGGTTATAGTGCTCCGCGTGCTGGAAGTAGCTCTCGGCCACGATGATGTCGCCGGACGACAACGCATCACGCGCCAGCGCCAGATACTTCTCGGCGATGTGCGCGGCCGTGCCGCGGATTTTCACGTTGGGTCCGTTGGATTCGAAGTTGCGCGTCAGCGCACTCTGCGGCTTACGGCCGCTACGGTTGCGCCCCCTGCGGTTTTGCTGTCCTTGCCTCATGGGCTCCTGTCTTGGGTTGTTGCCACAAACGATCTGACGCGCTCGCGCAAAGCGCTCGACGCGCCAAGGTGAATGACGCCGGTCCCTGCCAAAAGGTGCAGGCGTGCGTTGGGATTACGGCTTGCTCACCGTTTCATGCCTTCGGGTGATGGCTTATGCATTCATCGTCGCCGGAACGTCCTGAAAGCTGGCTGCGTCACATGCCGCAATGGCGCGCCGTTACCCTGATCAGGTGCTGACAAACTTGTGGCGTTCGTCGGCCGCGTCATCCGATTGCCCGGGTCCGATCACCTCACGGCCGTTCTACAGCTCGCTCTGCTGAACACCGGTAACACGTTATCTTGGCGAATTGCTTGACCGCTCGGGCGGCGCTCGGGAACAGGGTCCATCGGGACCGCATGCGCAAATTGGCGCCCGCGATGTTTAGATTAGGCTAGCGCGAATGGCGCGGCTTTCCAACTCTTTTTTTGCCATTCCACCGCGTTCCGGCCGCTGCATGACGATCGCGCGTTCGATGCCGGCGAGATCGTGCACGACGGCCACACCATGGGGCAGCGCCGGCACGAGTCCGGCATCGGCCATCATCGCACTCACCGCTGCGGCCTGGCCCCGTCCCACTTCGAAAGCCGCAAAGCCGCCCGGTTTCAGCACGCGGTCAATGTCGCCAAGAATCGCTCGGTACGCATCCAGCCCGTCGGCGCCGCCATCAAGCGCAGCTTCAGGGTCATGCTCGCGCACCTCCCGGCTCAGGCCGGCAAGCTCCGCCCGCGCGATATAGGGCGGATTCGAGACAACCACGTCGAAACTGCCGCCGATCCCCCGCAGCCACTCCCCCTGCAGGAAGTGCGCCCGGCTCGCGACACCGACCCGCCGCGCGTTCTCGCGGGCGTTTAGAAGCGAAGCTTGGCTGATATCTGTCCCGATTCCAGTCGCGCCGGGACATTCGCTCAGGAGCGCGATCAGGATGCATCCCGTGCCCGTTCCCAGATCGAGAAGACGCAGCGGGGCGTCGCGCTCGGGCAGCGCAGCCAGTACGGCCTCGACCAGTGTCTCGGTGTCCGGGCGCGGATCCAGCGTTTCGGGTACCACGCGAAACTCCAGCCCCCAGAACGCGCGGCTACCGAGAATGCGTGAGACGGGCTCGCCGCCCAGCCGACGCGCGGCGCACGCCACGAGGCATGTGCGCTCATCCTCCGTCAGCACGCGCTCTGGATGGCGAATCAGCTCCGCATGGCTCACGCCGCAGGCCGCCATCAGCAGCAGCCGCGCGTCCAGCGCCGGGGTAACGATACCGCCTTCGCGAAACACCCGCGTGAGCGTCTGCCGCGCTGCCTCGACCGCGATCCCGGCCGCCAACTCACGCATAGCTTTCCTGCTGATCCATCGCCGCGAGCTGGCGCGTCTGGTAATCGGTAATCAGAGCGTCGATGATCTCGTCCAGCCCGTCGCCGGCCAGCACCTGCGACAGCTTGTGCACCGTCAATCCGATGCGGTGGTCGGTCACGCGCCCCTGCGGAAAGTTGTAGGTGCGGATGCGCTGGGAGCGGTCGCCCGAGCCGACCTGATCCTTGCGCTCGGCCGCGCGTTCCTGCTCGGCGCGCTGCCGCTCCTCGTCGAACAGCCGCGCGCGCAGCACCTGCATCGCCCGCGCCCGGTTCTGATGCTGCGACTTCTCCGATGATGTTACAACGATCCCGGTGGGCAGATGCGTGATGCGCACGGCGCTGTCGGTGGTGTTGACGTGCTGGCCGCCCGCGCCCGAAGAGCGCATGGTGTCGATACGCAAGTCCTCGTTGCGGATTTCGATATCGATCTCCTCGGCTTCCGGCAGCACAGCAACCGTCGCCGCCGAGGTGTGGATGCGCCCGCCCGATTCGGTCTCGGGCACACGCTGGACGCGGTGCACGCCGGACTCGAACTTCAGCCGCGCATAGACGCCTTTCCCGGAGATCGAAGCGATGATTTCACGGTAGCCGCCAACTTCCGATTCGCTCGCCGAGAGCACCTGAACGGACCAGCCGTGCGCCTCGGCGTAGCGTTGGTACATCCGGAACAGGTCGCCGGCGAACAGCGCCGCTTCGTCACCCCCGGTCCCCGCACGGACCTCGAGGATCACGTTGCGCTCGTCGGCGGCGTCCTTGGGCAGCAGCTTGATCTGCAGATCGCTCTGCAGCGCCTCGATACGTTCGCGCAGCTCGGCCTGTTCCGCGCGCGCAAGCTCTGCCATCTCCGGGTCGGTGTCCGGCGCGGCCAGCAATTCCTCGGTCTGCGCAAGCTCGTCCTCCGCGCCGCGCAGGTCACGGATCACCTCCACGATCGGGTCGAGTTCGGCGAACTCCCGCGACAGCGCCACGAAGCGTTCCTGCTCCGGTGCAGAGGCAAGCTCGGACTGGACCGCCTCCCAGCGTTCCACGAGCCTATCGAGCTTCTCGGACGAAATCTCTGGCATGTTTTCAGGTTGCGTCTCTAATGGCGCGTTCCACGCGCGGGTCAGCCAAGGGGAATGTTGTTGGCCTCGGCGAAGTCCCGCAGCCGTGCGCGAATGGATTGATTGCCGGTCTCCAGCCACTCGAGCACATAGCTTTCCAGCTTCTGCGCATCAAGCTCAAGCACCATCGCCTTGACCGGACCGATCGAGGCCGCCGACATTGAAATCGACCTGTAACCCAGCCCGATCAGCGCCATTGCCTCGATCGGGCGTCCGGCAATCTCACCGCACAGCGTCAGCGGCACCTTATGGCGCTCGGCGCTTTCCGCGATCTGGCGCAGCACGCGCAGACCCGGCAGCGACAGCGGATCGAACCGCGCCGCGACATTCGCATTGCCCCGGTCCGCAGCGAACAGGAACTGAAACAGATCGTTGCTGCCGACCGATATGAAATCCGCCTCGGGCAGAATCTCGTCAAGCTGCCATAGCAGCGACGGCACCTCGATCATGGCGCCCATATGCACTTCGCGCGGCAACTCATAGCCGTGGCGCTTCGCGTGCGCGAGTTCCTTGTTCAGGTAGCCGCGCGCCTCGCGCAGTTCCGCGACATCCGTAACGAAGGGGATCATCATACGCAGGTCGCGCCCTGCACAGGCGCGCAACAGCGCCCGCATCTGGGTGCGCAGCAGGGCCGGCCGATCAAGCGCAATGCGGATGGCGCGCCAGCCCAGAGCCGGGTTTGGCTCGTGTGTATGCCGTATATAGGGAAGAACCTTGTCCCCGCCAATATCAAGCGTACGGAACACCACCGGCTTGTCGTCCGCCGTGTCCATGATCTCCTGATAGGTTCGGATCTGCTGATGCAGCCGCGGCAGGTTCGACGAGATCATGAACTGCAGCTCAGTACGGTAAAGGCCGATCCCGTCCGCGCCGCTATCCACCAGGTGCGGTACGTCGATCGGCAGGCCCGCATTCATTCGCAGATAGATACGCTGGCCATCGAGCGTGCGGGGCTCCCGGTCGCGCAGCCGGGCATACTGCGCCTGACGCCGCGCGCGGAAGCGCACCTTGTCGGTGTAGGACTTGACCAGATCACCGCTCGGCCGAACGTGCAGCACGCCCTGCTCGGCATCGAGGATCGCTGCATCGCCCGGCGCGGTCATCGTCAGCACGTTCTCCGTCTCACCAACGGCCGCGATGTCGAGCGCACGCGCAACGATCGCCACATGGCTGGTGAGCCCTCCCTCTTCGAGTACCAGCCCGCGCAGCTTCTCGCGGTTGTAGTCGAGCAGTTCCGACGCGCCCATTGTGCGCGCGACCAGGATCGTGTCCTTCGGCAGTTCCTCGCTTGCCGCCGTCTCGTTGCGCCCGGCCAGCAGCCGCAGCAACCGGTTGGCGATGTCGTCCATGTCGTGCAGCCGCTCGCGCCAGAACGAGTCGCGGTGACGCAGCATCTGATCGCGCTGGACGTTCTGCACGCGCTTGACGGCGGCCTCGGCCGTCAGGCCGGCATTCACCGCCTCGCGCAGCCGGCGCAGCCAGCCTTCGTCATGGGCGAAGACGCGGTAGACCTCCAGGATTTCGCGGTGCTCACCCGTCAGGGGCACATCGCGGCGCTCCAGCATCTCGTCGACGCTCTTGCGCAGCTGCTCGACCGCCATCTCCAGCCGGCTCAGCTCACTGGCCGGATCGTCGGAAATCAGCCGCGTGACCATGACCTGCGGCTCGTGGAACACGATGTGGCCCAGCGCGATACCCTCAGACAGCACGACGCCCTCGGCAGACTGCGTCTGCGTGCGGCGCGGGTCGGCCTCGGTCGGGCTGACGCCTTCGATGGCGCCGGAGCCGATGATCTCCGCCAGCACCATGGCGATCGTCTGCAGCGCCTCGACTTCCTCGTCGGTGTATTTGCGCGGATGGACGTTCTGGATCGTCAGCACGCCCTGCGTCCGTCCACCGCGCAGCACGGGCACGCCGAGGAACGAGCTGTAACTCTCCTCGCCGGTCTCGGGCCGCAGCGAAAACGCGGGATGCGACTGCGCATCCGGCAGATTCACCGGCCGCGCGCTGGAGGCGATCAGGCCGACAAGGCCCTCATCCGGCTTCAGCCGCGTGTTATGCACGGCCTCCTGCTTCAGGCCCTGTGTGGCGTAAAGCTCCAGTGCCCCGTCTGACCGGCTGATATAAATGGAGCAGACTTCGGCAACCAGGTTCGCGGCAACCAACTCCACGATGGCATCGAGACTGACCTTGCCGCCGGGGGAATTGGCCATGGCCTCGCGCAGCCGCCGTAGCAGGACCCGTGGTGCGCTCAGTCTCCAAGGCATGCGCCCGGTGTCTCCTTGCGTGGAATTGGCCGCTGTCATGGCGGTCTGTCATCCAGGTCGCGAGCGCCGTCTGGCTTCGCCCGCCCCTAGACGCGGCCGAAACCTCACGATGCGGCAAATGCGCCGCCGCCCTTTCTTATCGTTGATATGGGAAAACACATGAGCGGGGCGAACGCTCAATAACTTCCGTCAAATTTTACGCCGTTTCCGTCGCATCCAGCCCATAGACGCTGTGCAGGGTGCGGATCGCGAGTTCGGCATAGTCTGCATCGATGAGAACACTGACCTTTATCTCCGAAGTCGAAATCGCTTCGATATTGATGCCTTTTTCCGCCAGCGCGCGGAACATCTGTGCCGCGACGCCAGCATGGCTGCGCATCCCCACCCCAATGATTGACAGTTTGGCAACATCTTCCGATCCGCGCAAATCCGAATATCCGATTTCGTCTTTCGCGGTCGCCAAAACGTCAAGCGTGCGGCGCAGGTCCCCCGCAGGCACCGTAAAGGTCATGTCCGTGTAGCGGCCGTCCTCCGAGACGTTCTGGACGATCATGTCCACGTTGATGTTCGCTGCCGCAAGCGGGCCGAACACACGCGCGGCAACGCCCGGTTTGTCCGCAACATTGAGCAGGGTGACCTTGGCCTCGTCCTTCGCATAGGCGATCGAGCTTACAACCTGCTGTTCCATGATCTCACTCTCATCACATACGAGCGTTCCCGGCCAGTCATCGCCGCCGGTCTCTGGCGGCGCGAAACTGGACCGCACCTGCAGCGGCACGCCGTGGACCATTGCCAGTTCGACCGAGCGGGTCTGTAGAACCTTCGCGCCGAGTGACGCCATTTCCAGCATTTCCTCATAGGAAATCTTCGGAATCCGGCGGGCTTTTGGCACGATGCGCGGGTCAGTCGTGTAGACGCCGTCGACATCGGTATAGATATCGCAGCGGTCGGCTTTCAAAGCTGCCGCGACGGCCACCGCGCTGGTGTCAGAACCGCCGCGGCCCAACGTGGCGATGCGCCCATCCCCGGCGATGCCCTGGAAGCCTGCAACCACCGCGACCTCGCCGCGACCCAGGCTCTCGCGCAGCGCGTCCGACTCGATATCCATGATGCGCGCCGCGCCGTGCGCTTCGTTGGTGCGGATCGGCACCTGCCAGCCGAGCCACGAGCGGGCCGGGATGCCCATGTCCTGGAGGATAATGGCCAGCAGGCCGCTCGTCACCTGCTCGCCGGCGGCGACAACATTGTCATACTCGCAAAGATCATGTCGCGCCGCAGCCTCGCGCACTAATCCGACGAGATGGTCTGTCTGCCCGGCCATGGCCGAAACAACGACGGCCACCTGATGCCCCGCCTGCACTTCGCGCCGGACATGCCGCGCCACGTTGCGGATGCGCTCCACATCCGCAACCGACGTCCCGCCGAATTTCATAACCAGTCGCGCCAAGACACCTGCCTCTTTCGCCCTGCACCGCGATCAAAATGCGTTCCGCTTATAGCATGCGCGGCGACTGCTGCAAGTGGGCCACAGCGGCCAAAGCTGCGGGCTCCGCGCACATCTGCTACCCTTCCGCGCATGAGCCAGTCAGACAGTACATTGGACGAACGCGAGGTCGAGCGGTTCCGCGCGCTCGCGGCGAAGTGGTGGGACCCGGAAGGCGAATTCGCGCCGCTGCACGCGATAGGGCCGGAGCGGCTGCGCTTCCTCCGCGAGCAGTTGGTGCTCCATTTCGCACGGGACCGCAACGCGCCGGAGCCGCTTGAGGGGCTGCGCATCGCCGATATCGGCTGCGGTGGTGGCCTTGTATCGGAGCCGCTGGCTCGCCTGGGCGCGTCCATCACGGGCATCGACCCGGCGGAGGAGAATGTCGCGGCGGCGCGCGCCCATGCCGCTGATAGCGGACTGGAGATCGACTATCGCGCCGCGCGGGTGGAAGACCTTGCGGCCGAGGGCGCGCAATTCGACGCGGTGATCGCACTGGAAGTCGTTGAGCATGTGCCGGATGTCCCGGCGTTCATCAACGTCTGCACCTCAATTCTCCGGCCCGGCGGGCTGATGCTGCTGTCGACCATTAACCGCACCGCCAGGGCATTCGCTCTGGCCATCGTCGGCGCCGAATACGTGCTGCGCTGGCTGCCGCGCGGGACGCATCAGTGGGACCGCTTCGTGACCCCGGATGAGTTGGCGGAAGCTCTGCGCGCGAGCGGGCTGCGCGTGGTGGAGACACGCGGGCTGACCTTTAACCCGCTGACGCGGGAATGGCGGCTGTCGGATGATACCGGCGTCAACTATTTCATGTCCGCCGCCAGGCCAGCGTCCGATTAGAACAGTTTTTGATCATAAGGAGCCACTAGATCAACGTCATGCCTGTGCTTGACACGGGCATCCATTACTGCGGCCAGTGAGCTTAGAAGCTGGATTGCCGGATCAAGTCCTGCAAAGACGAAATGTCGGGGCATTTCTGTCGGAGCGACAAGCGCTCTAATTGCCGCCGCTCTGCTGCTGCATCATCTGGCGCATCTGCTCACATGGGTCGGGGCGCTCGGCGCGCGGCGTCAGCCAAAAGAAATCCGCGATCGGCGTTCCGTCCGGGCCGGTCTCGACGTAATCGCGGGGCGCGGCGCGCTCGCCGTCCAGTTCCACCAGCGCCACCACCGCCACGTCGCTCTCAGGCGCGCGTCGGCGCAGATACCACGGCACCCCCCGGTCCGCGCGCACATGGCCGTTCCCGGCGATGAGCAAGGCCGTCTCGCGCTCCGCCGTAAGCATCCCCTCGGCCATGAAGGCGTCGCGCAGCCTCTGGACCTTCGCCATGGGCGCCAGCTTTTCGCGCGAAAGCATCTGGCAGTGGCCCTCGTAGAGTTCGTCCATCAGCGCGTCGGACAGCGCTGGGGAAAGCGGCTCGTCGAGCGCAAGTTCGGCCTTGCGCGCTTTGCCGAGACTGTCGAAGCCCTGCTCAGCCGTCTGGCGCGTCAAGTTGCTCGGCGGGTTTCCAGGCCCGATGGGCAGCCCGGCCGCGAACGCCGCCTCTGCGATCGGCTGATAGAATTGCCATTCCGGCCAGCCCGACTCGCCCCAGTTCAGCGCCGGGCCGAGCCCCGCAGCCGTGGGTTCCGGCTGCGCCAGATAGGCGGACAGCGCCTCTGCCTTATCCCGGGAAATCATCTCCATGACGACCGCCGGCGAGGCGCCCGCCATCGCCAGCCGCGCGATGATCCAGCCCTGCAGCCGGTGGTGGTCCGGGTTGTCGTGAATTTCACCGATCAGCACGAAGCGGGCCTGCGCCAGCCGGTCGATCAGCTCAGCCGGGTCGATCGTCGCGCCGGCGCGCGCATCCCACACCGTTCCGGCCATTTCGCTATCCGCGTGTATCGGCGCCTGCCAGTCGGTCCATGGTTCGGCGGCCTGCATCGGTGTCGCCATCGCCCATGTCAGCGCGAGGACGGCAAGAAAAGAGCGCAGCATGGGCGTTCTCGTCATTCTTGCGGCACGGCGGTCTCAGGGCCGGTACGGTGATCCCAGACCTCGGGCAGTTGTGGTTCCCCGCGGCCAGCGCGGATCATGTTCATGAAGCGCACGAAAAGGTAATGGCTGTCCTGCGGCCCAGGCGAACCTTCCGGGTGATACTGCACGGAGAATACGGGCCGATCCTCCACCCTTATCCCGCAGTTGCTGCCGTCGAACAGCGAAACATGGGTCTCCCTGATACCGGCGGGCAGGCTGTCGCGGTCCACCGCGAAGCCGTGGTTCATCGACGTGATCTCGACCTTGCCTGTGGTGTAGTCCATGACCGGATGGTTGGCGCCGTGGTGGCCCTGATGCATCTTCTTGGTGCGACCGCCCAGCGCGAGCCCCAGAAGCTGGTGGCCAAGACAGATGCCGAACAGCGGCTTGCCCGAGTCGATCAGCTTCTTGATCTCCGGCACCGCATATTCGCCCGTCGCCGCCGGGTCGCCGGGACCGTTGGAGAGGAAGATTCCGTCCGGTTCGCGCGCGAGGATATCTTCCGCGCTCGTCGTCGCCGGAACGATGGTCACGCGGCAGCCCGTCGTCGCCAGACAGCGCAGGATATTGCGCTTCAGCCCGTAGTCCACGGCAACAACGTGCGCCGTCGGCTGCGTTTGCCGGCCGTAGCCGTCCGGCCAGCGCCAGATAGTCTCGTCCCACTGGTAGCTCTGGCCGCAGGTGACGTTGCGCGCAAGGTCCATGCCCTCGATACCCGGCCAGGCCTCCGCCTCCGTCTTCAGCGCGTGCATGTCGAAGGTACCGGACGGGTCATGCGCGATCACGGCGTTCTGCATCCCGCGCTCGCGGATCAGTGCCGTCAGCGCGCGGGTATCCACGCCGGCGATACCGATGATGCCGCGCTGACGCAGCCAGTCATCAAGCGCGCGCGTCGCACGGTAGTTCGATGGGTCGGTGATGTTGGCCCGGAGCACGCAGCCGCGCACGCCGGAGCTGGCAGCCAGGTTGGACGTCTCAATGTCCTCGGCGTTGGTTCCGACATTGCCGATATGTGGAAAGGTGAAGGTAATGATCTGCCCGGCATAGGACGGGTCAGTGAGAATTTCCTGATAGCCGGTCATCGCCGTGTTGAAGCAGACCTCACCGCAGGCCTGCCCGGTGGCGCCAAGTCCCGCCCCGCGAATGACCGAACCGTCAGACAGCACGAGAACCGCAGTTGCGCGGACGGGAAGCCCATGTCTGGGCCGTGCAGCAGCGGGGCCGCTCGCAGGCAAATGGCCACCGAGCGGGGACGGATCGGTCGGGTGATCGGTCATGCGGTTTTCCTGCTACGGGTCTCTTAACGGTAGGCGCAACGCGCCCCTGAGACGGCTTGACCGGCGCGGCGAACGTCGCCATGTTCGCGCCATTCATCGGGCATTGTGGGGAAGGTACGTAGGGGACTGGACGGGGTCAAGGGCGCCAGAGCGCGCACCCGGACAACCATTTCAGCAGCGACGGCCTTGCGCCGCGCGCGGGCTCTTGCCGAATTTTCGGCAGCCGCGTACATCCCCCAATGTCAAGGCAAGAGAGAGGACTGGCTGTCGTCAGCCTGGACACCAATGATACGCGACGAAATCAACCGCGCGCTGAAGGAAGCCATTGCGGCCGGTGACAAGCGACGCATCCATACGCTGCGGCTGATCAACGCGGCCATCCACGATCGCTCCGCGGCGAAAGGCGCCAATGGCGAGGGCAGCCTGGACCAGGGCGATGTCGTCGAGTTGTTGCAGCAGATGGTCGAGCAACGGCGCCGGGCGGCGCACGATTACGAGCAATCCGGGCGGCTGGAGCTGGCGCAGCAGGAACTGGACGAGATCGAGATCCTCAAATCTTTCCTGCCGCAGGAGCTGGACGAGCCGCAGACCCGCCAAGAATGCCAGAAAGTGGTGCGGGAGATCGGAGCGTCCGGCCTGAAGGACGTTGGCCGCACCATGAACGCGCTCAAGGCGCGCTACAAGGACAAGATGAACTTCGCCAAGGCGAGCCGCTACGTGCGCGAAATGCTGAAGTGACGGCTCACCGTTGCGCCAGGCGCGCGCGCTTCGGCGACGGCGCTGCTTCGGCCCGGCGGTCCGTCAAGACACGGCTGACCGCGCGCCCGGAAAACCGGGACGCCCAGTACAACTCCCCATATTGCAGCCCGGACTCGAAGCCGATCGGCAGATTGCCGCTGCCGTCGTCGAAGAACATGTGCACCTTCTTCAGGATGCCGTCGGTGTCGCGGCTGAAATCCATCGACGCAATGCTCGCCTCCGCGATCATCGGCATGAGCGGGAAAGGCTGGTAATAAAGCTCGTCGGCGTGCTCTTCGTCATAAGCGGGCGCGCTGGCGACGCTGGCGCGGGCGATCGTGCGCGGTTCGGGCGCGGCCGGTATTTCTTCGGGCGGTGTCGGAACCGACGCCGTCTGAACCGTCTCTGGCTCTGTGGCCTCGCCGAGGTTGAAGCCCGAAACTGCGGGACCGAGACTGGCGAGGATCGGGCGCGGCGCGCGCTTGAGTTGCTGCCGTGTGGCCCAGGGCAGCGGCTTGCCTTCCTTTTCCAGCTTGGCGAGCGCGACCTTCACGTCTTTCTTGCGCAGCGGCCGGCCATCCGCAGGCACATGTTTCGTCTTGCCCGAAGGGAAGAGCAGCGCCAGTTCCTGCCGCGGGAGCCTTGGCCAGTGGCGCACGCGCGCAACGTCCAGATGCACGAACGGGATGGCCGAAGTCGGATAGTAGCCGACGCCGCCATACTGACGGATCAGCCCGGCGTTGCGCAACCGCTTGACCGGCACGTCCGGGAAATGAACATCCGCAGCGTTGCCGAGGATATGCTGGCTCTTGCGCGCCTGGCCGCCCTTGGTCCGTCGCAGCATGTTGTTCGTCTTCTGGGAGCGATAGCCCGATATCAGGTGTACGGGTTCCTTCGAGCCCACTTGCTGGTGCACTTCCCAAATCAGGTCGATCAGTTCCCGCGACATCTTTGTCTTTTCGTCGCGGCGCCAGTCGCGCATGATCCAGTCGATCTTGTCGAGCGCCTCGGGGATATACTCACCGTCGCGCTTGTAGACGACGTCGATGCTCTCTTTCGTGTTGACGCTGTAAATCTGCAGGCGGCGCTCGGTCGCGTCCACGCCAGCCGCCGCCGCCAGCAGGATGCCCCAAGCGGCAACAAGCGTCAGACAAATGGATTGGAAGAGCTTGCGAAACGCGCGGAACATCCGGTCCCCGTGGGCAACGCCGGCGCCTGCTCCCACTGCAAGCACCTGAATACCCATCGTTTTAAACGTTCATACTTAACGGGGAGTAATTGCCGCAAATTGCGGGGAAAACATGGCGGACGCCGCCACCCCGCCTGCCGCGACGGGGTGCCGCATCTCTCAGGGACACCGCAGGATTAGGGCGGCTAGCTCGCCTCCAGCGCCTCCAGAATGCGGTCGTCGTATTTGTAGATATCCGCGAAGAACCGGACCCCGCCATCCTCGGCGACTGCAGCCGTGAAGTAGGTCACGTGGACCGGCAGCTTCTGCTCCAACCGGATGGCGCGGTTGTTGCCGCGCTCGATGGCTCGCGAGATCGACTGCTTGCTCCAGCCTTCCGTGCGCATGATCGCGGCCGCGAAATCCCGCGGGTTACGTACGCGCATGCAGCCGTGGCTGTAAGCCCGCCGCGAGCGGTTAAACAGGTGCTTCGACGGCGTGTCGTGCAGATAGACCGAGTGCTTGTTGGGGAACAGGAACTTGATTTCGCCGAGCGCATTGCCTCGTCCCGGAGACTGACGCAGGCGCACCTTGCTCGCATCCACGCGGTCCCAGTCCACTTCGTACGGATCGACGCGGCGGCGCCCCCGCCAGAGCACCTGAAAATTCTGCCGCGTCAGATAACTCGGGTTGCGCTGCGCAATCGGCAGGATCTCGTTCTTCGTGATCGAGTACGGCACGTTCCAGTACGGGTTGAAGACAACCAGTTCCATCTCGTCGGAGAAGGACGGCGTGGCATGCCGCGGCTTGCCCACGACGATGCGCTCCTCGAACACCGTGTCCCCGTTCTCGACAAGGCGGACCTTGAATTCCGGGACGTTGACCCGGACATACCTCTCGCCCAGGTTGTTCGGGAACCAGCGCCAGCGCTCAAGGTTGACCCGAATGGTGTCGATCTTGTCAGCCGGGCTGCGGTTGAGCGCACGGCGCGTCGCCGGACCGATCAGTCCGTCGATATGCAGACCATTCTTTCTCTGAAATCTGCGGATCGCGGCGACGAGGGTCTCGTCATAGGTTTCGGGCGCAACGGTGTTCGGCACGTCCAGCCGCTTCCGTACGAGCGGTACATGCGGGTGCGAGTCGCCAGGTTCGATCAGGTCGCCGTCGGGAATCCGCACCGGCTCGCGCTGTGCAACGGTGCGCAGTTCACGCAGGCGCTCCAGCAACCCGACGAATTGCGGATGCGACGGGTGGAAGCCCTCCAGGTACGCCGCGACATCCGCGCTCGCCGCCAGCCCGCGCAGCACTTTGAGCGGATCAGGCGCGTCGGGCGTGATATCGAGGTTGCGGCTGATCGACCGCGGATCGAGATGGCCTGACTGCGCATGCCGCGCATATGCCAGCACTGAACGGCTGATGCGATATTCGGCGTTTGCCAGCCATTGCGCCTCACGCCCCTCGGCCGCGGCAAAGCCGTCCGCTTCGGGCAGCGGGTAATTTTCCGGGTTCAGATCAAAAGTTTCGGCGCGCGCGACGACATCCGCAACGGCCCGCGCGCGGTCGTTCAAACCCTGCTCGTTCACCCAGAGGAATTCGTAGCCGCTTTCGGCGTAGAACTCGGCCATACCGCCGCGTTCGCGCTTCTCGGCCTGGGAAATGTCCTTGAAGCGCTCGCTCAACCGTGCCTGCAGCTTGAAGGCCACGGCGTCCATCCGGCTGATAAGCTCTTTCGGCGCGCCCGGCTCCACGGCCTGCGCGGGCATCGCGCCAAAGGCAACCGCCGCTACGGCAAGGGCGGAAAAGAGACCTCTCAGCATCGCACCCCTCAATTTGCGTTTCGTCGGGACGATAGCCGATCGCTGCCCCGGCCGCTATCCGTCGCCGATAAATTGTGCGTGTTCGCCCCGGTCTGTGTCGCCCATGCACAGCTTATGCGCGCAGCGATCCAATCCACCCGCCGAGCTTCGCCGCCCCTTTCTGCATATCCGCCAGGTTGCCGGCATAGGATAGACGGACATAGCGATGGCCGCCCTCGGGGTCGAAGTCGATGCCGGGGGTTATCGCCACGCCAGCCTCGCTTAACGCTCGGGCCGCGAAGTCCCGGCTGTCATTGGTCAGGTGACTGACATCGGCGTAGATGTAGAAAGCGCCGTCCGCCGGGGCCAGTTCGCCGAAGCCGGCATCGCCAAGGACGGACAGAAGGTGCTCCCGGTTGCGCGCATAGCCCGCCTTGATCTGGTCCAGTTCTTCCGTGGCGTCGAAGGCGGCGGTCGCCGCGATCTGCGACAGGGTCGGCGCGCAAATGTAAAGATTCTGCTGAAGCCGCTCGGCCGTGCGGATCAGCCGTTCCGGCACGACCATCCAGCCGATGCGCCAGCCGGTCATGCAGTAGTATTTGGAGAGGCTGTTGATGACGATCGCATCGTCTGAGAAGCGCAGCGCCGTCTGCGCCTCGATCGTGTGCTCCAGCCCGTGATAGATCTCGTCGGAGATGAACCACATGCCCTGCGAACGGCAATAGTCGATCAGGTTGGCCATGTCCGATGGACCAAGCATGGTCCCGGTCGGGTTGGCCGGGCTGGCAACGATCAGGCCGTTCAGACCATCGACGCGCCCGGCCGCCTCCTCCAGCGCCCGCGGCGTCGGCATCCAGTGCTCGACCGGACCCGCTTCGACCGCGACGGGCCGCAGTCCGAGGGCGCTGGCGATGTGCCGGTAGCAGGGATAACCAGGCTGCGGCAGGCCCAGCGCTGCCCCATGGTCGAACAGCATCAGGAAGGCGAGAGAAAACCCCGCCGATGAGCCGGTCGTGACGATGATCCGCTCGGGCGCAACATCGACCGCATGGCGCTCGGCATAATACCGGGCGATCCGCTGACGCAGTTCCGGCAGACCGGGTGCATCTGTGTAGCCGTGCGCGCCGCTGTCCAACGCCTGCCGCACTGCCGCGCGCGCCTTTTCCGGCGCGGGACTGGCCGGCTGGCCGATTTCCATATGGATGACCTCCTCGCCCGCCGCATCGCGACGGTTCGCCTCGGCCATGACATCCATCGCCACGAAGGAGTCGATCTGCGCGCGCCTCGAGATTTGGGGATCGCTCATCGTCTTTCCGCTCCTAAGCGTTCACTGTTTTGTTACCCAAGCTGTCCGTCACGCTTTCGTCAATCTCGCCATGTTAATCGTCTGCGTATACTGCGCGCGGCGCGGAGCGCGTTGACCGGCGTAAAACCGTGCCCTAGGTTTTCGAGGACAAGACGCGGCGCGCAGATGCAATCCACACAATCTATTTCGAGATGCCCATGTTCGCTTATTTCGGCCGCTTACGGCGATGGTTCGGCAGAGGCGATCGTTTTGCCGCGACGCGCGTTTCGCGCGGTCCCGCACGGCATCGCTCGCTGAAACTCCGGACTGCCGCCATTCTGACGGCGGCTCTTACATTCACGGCCAGCGCATCGCCCGCCGCCGCGCAGGGACTGATCCGCGACGCCGAGATCGAAAATCTCATGCAGGACTATGCCGGGCCGATCCTCGAAGCGGCGGGGCTCGGTTCGCAGAACATCAACATCCATCTGGTCAATTCGGAGAGCTTCAACGCCTTCGTGGTCGACGGCCGCAACATGTTCATTCATGTCGGCGCGATCATGCAGGCCTCCACGCCGAACCAGCTCATCGGCGTGATTGCGCACGAAGCCGGCCACATTGCCGGCGGGCATCTGTCGCGGCTGCGCACGCTGATGCAGCGCGCCCAGAGCGCCTCGCTCATGCTCCAGCTTCTCAGTATCGCCGCGGCGGCCGCTGGCGCTGCGACCGGCGCAGGCGGTGACGCGGCCCAAGCGGGTCAGGCGCTCGCGCTGGGGGGACAGACGGCGCTCATGAACACGATCATGGCCTATCGCCGCGCTGAGGAATACGCCGCGGACCAGGCGGCGGTGACCTATCTGAACCGCACCGAGCAGTCAGGCCGGGGCATGATCGAGGTGCTCGAGTTTTTCGCCGAGCGCGAGCTTGCATCGGTCGGCGTCGTCAACCCCTATTCACGGACTCACCCGATCTCCCGCGACCGCATTCAGCAGATGAAACAGCTCGTGCGGCAAAGCCCTTATTACGACAAGCGCGACCCGAAGGAATTGCGCAGGCGCCACGCGCTGGCACGCGCGAAGCTCGACGGCTTCATGAACAAGCGCAATCCGCAGGCGGTCTTCAACAAGTATCCGCAATCCGATGACAGCTTGCCTGCACGTTACGCCCGCGCCATTGCCCGTAACTTCGCCGCCGGCGTCGACGCGGCGCTGCCGGAGATCAACGCCCTGATCGAGACGCAGCCGAACAACCCGTATTTCCGCGAGTTGAAGGGGCAGTTCCTGCTCGAAAGCGGGCAAGTCAAGCAGGCGATCCCGCCGCTCAAGAAGGCCGTGGAACTGGCGCCCGATGCCGGGCTGATCCGCATCATGCTGGCCCAGGCGCTGCTGGCCGAGGGCGGGAAGCCCAACCTCAACGCTGCCGTAGACCATCTGCGCAAGGCGCTGGTGACCGAGGACAAGTCCGCGACCGGCTATCGCCAACTCGCCATCGCTTATGGCCGGCTCGGCCGTATCGCCGATGCCGAACTTGCCTCCGCGCAGGCCTATTTCTACGAGGGCAAGCTGAAACTTGCAAAGGAACAGGCCGAACGCGCCAAGGCCGGCTTTCCGCCGCATTCGGCGTCCTGGGTCAAGGCCGACGACATCGTGAATTTCGAACCGCCTCAGCGGTAAGTGTTTGAACAGCGATCATTCCGAAAGGTCCGAGCATGAAGAAACTTGTGATTGCGGCTGCCGTCCTGGCCGTCTCCACCCTGTTCACCATTCAGCCGCGCGCGGCGACAACAGATCAGTTCAACGATGAACAGGAAAAGGCGATCCAGGAGATCGTCCGCTCCTACCTTCTCAAGAACCCGGAACTGCTCGAAGAGGTTATCGCCGAGCTGCAGAAAAAGCGCGAGGCCGAGGCCGCCGTGGCCCGCCAGGAATATCTGCGCGAACTCTACAGCGCCGACTCCAAATACAAGCGCTTCAGCATGGGTAAGGGTGATGTGGTCGTCGTGGAGTTCATGGACTACAACTGTCCCTTTTGCCGCAAGGCTTACGCAACCCTGCGCGACCTGATGGACGAAACCGACATCGAGGTCCGCCTCATCGAGTTTCCCGTGCTCGGCCCAGGGTCGACCGTGGCATCGCAAGCCGCGCTCGCTGCCGAGAAACAGGGCAAATATGTCGAGTTTCACGATGCCTTGATGAGTTTGAGTCAGCGCATCGAAAACGAGGAGACGATCTTCAAAGTCGCCGAGGAGGTTGGCCTGGACGTGGACCAGCTCAAGACGGACATGCAGGATCCCGAGATCAACGCGCTGATCGACGAGAATCTGCAACTTGCGGATGCGCTGGGCGTTCAGGGGACCCCGGCCTTCTTTGTCGGTGACACGTCGATCCCCGGCGCGCCGGAAAATCTGCGCGACGAGTTGATCACGGCGATTGCCGAAGCGCGCGAAGGCTGCGCGGCCTGCTGATCGCGGCAGGCATCGCCTGCTACGGTGCTTTGCAAGACCGGCAATATTTGCTAGGCAAAGCCGCGCGCCGACGCTGCCTCCAGGTCGCGCGCGGCCAGCCCGTTCTCTATCCGAGACCGAGATGCCCAAGCCCGTCTTTGTCCTCAATGGCCCCAACCTGAACCTTCTCGGCGAACGCGAGCCGGAGGTGTACGGTCACGAGACGCTGGACGACATCCGCGACCGGCTGGAGGCAAGCGCGGCTGGCAAGGGACTCACGGTCGATTTCCGGCAGTCCAACCGAGAAGGTGAACTCGTTGACTGGATTCAGGAGGCGCGCACTGCCGCATCCGGCATCATT
Organism: Dichotomicrobium thermohalophilum; assembly: GCF_003550175.1. Lineage (NCBI taxonomy): Bacteria > Pseudomonadati > Pseudomonadota > Alphaproteobacteria > Hyphomicrobiales > Hyphomicrobiaceae > Dichotomicrobium > Dichotomicrobium thermohalophilum. The sequence goes on along the minus strand of NZ_QXDF01000001.1, from coordinate 570,255 downwards.
ATCAACCCGGCGGGCTATGGCCATACATCCATAGCGATCCTTGATGCCCTGTTAGCGGCCGCCGACATTCCTTGCATCGAGGTGCATCTGTCGAACATCTACAAGCGCGAGTCCTTCCGGCACCGGTCGCTGGTCTCGCAGGCGGCGACAGGCGTGATCTGCGGTCTCGGATCGCTGGGCTATGACCTGGCGCTGGAAGCGATGGCGACCCGGCTGAAGGTGGCGCCATGACGGGGAACAGCGAGGCAAACCAAGAACCATGAATGAAAAATCGAAATCTCCGCTTATCGATGAGGACGCCATTCGCGGTCTGGCGGAAGTGCTGAATGACACCGGCCTCAGCGAGATCGAGGTGGAACAGAAGGGTCTGCGCATCCGGGTGGCGCGCAACGTGACCGCGACGGTCAGCGCTCCGGCACCCGCGCCCGCGCCAGCCGCAGCCCCGGCGGAGACGACGCCGGCGCAGAAACCCGCCGCCGATCCGGACGCGGACCTCGCCACACATCCCGGTGCCGTCACCTCCCCTATGGTCGGCACGGCCTATCGCGCACCGGAGCCAGGCGCCGCGCCGTTTGTGGAAGTCGGCACCACCGTCGAACGCGGCCAGACGCTCATGATCGTCGAGGCGATGAAGACGATGAACCACATCCCCGCGCCGCGCGCCGGAACCGTTACCGCCATCCTCGTCGAAAACGGCCAACCCGTCGAATATGGCGAGCCGCTGATGATCATCGAATGACGGAGCGGAGCCCGGCATGTTCGACAAGGTCCTGATCGCCAACCGCGGCGAGATCGCTCTGCGCATCCAGCGCGCCTGCAAGGAGCTGGGTATCGCCACAGTGGCCGTCCATTCGACGGCCGATGCCGACGCGATGCATGTCCGGCTCGCTGACGAGAGCGTGTGCATCGGGCCACCTTCGGCGTCTGAAAGCTACCTGAACATCCCGGCGCTGCTCGCAGCCTGTGAGATTACAGGCGCGGATGCTGTCCACCCCGGTTACGGCTTCCTGTCCGAGAACGCGCGCTTCGCAGAAATCCTCGAAGAGCACGAGATCACCTTCATCGGCCCCAGTTCGGAGCATATCCGGCTGATGGGCGACAAGATCCAGGCGAAGGAGACCGCCAAGAGCCTGGGCATTCCGGTCGTTCCCGGCTCGGAAGGCGCGGTGACGACGGACGAACAGGCCTACAAGATTGCCGGCGAGATCGGCTATCCGGTGCTGGTGAAAGCGGCGGCGGGCGGCGGCGGGCGTGGCATGAAGGTCGCGCACTCGGAGGACCGGCTGTCGGTCGCGCTGTCGACGGCGCGCTCCGAGGCACAGGCAGCCTTCGGCGACGACGCGCTTTACATCGAGAGATATCTCGCCCAGCCGCGCCATATTGAAATTCAGGTGCTCGGCGACGGGCGCGGCAATGCGATCCATCTGGGCGAGCGTGACTGCTCGCTCCAGCGCCGCCACCAGAAGGTCTGGGAAGAAGCGCCCTCGCCCGCGCTCAACGACGAACAGCGCCGTGAGATCGGCGAGACGGTCGCTCAAGCGATGCGCGCCATGAAATATCGCGGCGCAGGAACGGTCGAGTTCCTCTACGAGAACGGTCAGTTCTTTTTTATCGAGATGAACACCCGGATCCAGGTCGAACACCCGGTGACAGAGATGATTACTGGCATCGACCTGATTATCGAGCAAATCCGCATCGCCTCTGGCGCGCCCCTTACGCTTGCGCAGGAGGACATCGAGTTCAACGGCCACGCGATCGAATGCCGCATCAACGCCGAGAACCCCACGACCTTCGCGCCGTCACCCGGCAAGATACGCTATTTCCACCCGCCCGGCGGGCTGTCCGTGCGCGTCGATTCGGGAGTCTACGCAGGTTATTCCATCCCGCCCTATTACGACAGCCTGATCGGCAAACTGATTGTCCACGGCCGGCATCGGAACGAATGCCTCATGCGGCTCAAGCGCGCATTAAGCGAGTTCGTGATCGACGGCATCGAAACCACGATCCCGCTTTATGCTATGCTGGTCTCCGAGCCGGACATCGTGGATGGCCTTTACGACATCCACTGGCTCGAAAAATTCCTCGACGAGCACTAAATCGTCGGCGATGAGGGGGCGCTAGCCCCGGGATAGCATCGAGCGGTGGAGTTGCATGGGATCGCCATCCGATCTCAATACGGAAATCACGCCCCAGGTCCTTCTCAAGGCCTATGCCTGCGGCATTTTCCCGATGGCCGAAAGCGCGCTGGATCATTCACTGTTCTGGGTTGAACCGGAGCTGCGCGGGATCCTGCCGCTCAACGAGGTCCATGTCCCGCGCCGGCTGGCCAGGACGATCCGTCAAGGACGGTTCGAGGTCCGCGTCGATTCGGACTATCACGGCGTCATTGACGGCTGCGCCAGCTCACGCCCGGGTCGGCGGACGACCTGGATCAACTCGCAAATCCGCCGACTCTACAGCCAGCTTTTCAAGATGGGGCACTGCCACACGGTCGAGACCTGGCTGGATGGAGAGCTTGTGGGCGGGCTTTACGGCGTGGAGCTGGGCCGCGCTTTCTTCGGCGAGAGCATGTTTTCCTATGAGCGGGACGCCAGCAAGGTGGCGCTGGTCTATCTGGTCGCGCGGCTGATTCACGGCGGCTTCACGCTGCTGGATACGCAGTTCGTTACCGAACATCTCAAGACTTTCGGCGCGCGGGAGATCGGCCGCGAACAGTTCCAGAGCCTGCTGGCGACCGCGGTGCGCGGCAAGGCCGACTTCTATCGGCTCTCGGAGGACACCTCGCCCTCGGGCATCTTGCAGTTGGTCAACCAGACGTCGAACACCGGGTGCTCAACCCCGTGAATGCCGGGGCTTTCGGCGAACATCCAGCCCGTGAAGATGCGCTTTTCCTTGCCGTCGAGTTGAATCTCGTCAATCTCGACGAACACGGAGGTGCGCGGTCGCTCGGTCGGCGGGCGGGTATAGCAGGCGCGCGGGGTGATCTTCAGAGCGCCGAAAACCGTGGTCTCGTCAATCGTGATCTCAAGCTTCGAGACCCGCGCTGTCACCTTATCGAGCGCGGCGAACACGGCGACATTGTTGGCGATCTTGGCGGCTTCCGCCGGCACGGCGGCGAGCGTCAGGAAGGCCGCTGCAGCAATCGCTCCCAGTCGTGCCATCATGCACAGTCTCATTGCCTAGAGGCGTCTCTGTTTGACTATTGGCGCGTTGCGGCCACGCGCAGGCGCATGTAATCGGCGAACCACTGGCCGTCGCTGGCGCGCAGCACCGGCTCCAGCAGATCGGTGACCCATTTGAGCACTTTGTCCTTCCGATGCCCGAACTGCTCGAAGAAAGGCGGGCGGAAGGTCATCAGCCACCCTTTCATCCCGGTCGGCAGCGGCGTCGGCCGCGCGACCAGCGCCGTGCGCTCGACCGTGAAGCCCGCGCCCTCCAGCCGCGCCTGGTATTCGCCCGGCGTCGGGAAGAACCAAGGCCCGGCCAGCGCCGCGTCGCCGCCGAATTTGTCGGCTGCCGCGCGCATGGCCGTTACGCAGGCCGCCACATTTCCGTGCCCGCCGAATTCGGCAACAAAGCGGCCGCCAGGCTTCAGCGCGCGCCTGACCCCGTCGATGACCGCATCGGCGTTGCGCATCCAGTGCAGCGCGGCGTTGGAGAACACCGCGTCGAACTCCTGGTCGAACGGAAGCGCCTCGCCATCTATGTGCCGCGCGTCAATACCCCGCTCGCGCGCTGCGCCCAGCAGGTCCTCGCTGGTGTCCGCGCCGACGACTTCCGCACCCGCCTCGACGATCTTCTGGCTGAGAACGCCATCGCCACAGCCCAGATCAAGAATGCGCTCGCCCGGCTGCGGCGCCAGCCAGTTCAGGATTTCCACGCCATATTCGGAAACGAAGCGGGCATTCCTATCATAACCCGCCGCGCTCCAGGTCTGCGCGCGTTCCGGCCGCGCCGCGGCTCCTGTCGTCTGTTCGCTCATTCTGCCTGCCAGGGTTCATAGTCCGGCTCGCCCTGGGGGCGCGGATGCGGACGCAAAATGCTTCCCGGCGGGCGATAGGCCTGCGGCGTGCCGGTCATGTTGGGGATGTGCGGCTTTTCCCACGGCTTGGCGCGGTAGGCCTCTTCGGTCGGGGGCGTGTCGACCGTGTAGTGCAGCCAGGCGTGCCACTCCGGCGGGACCTTGGAGGCTTCGGCCACGCCGTTATAGATGACCCAGCGGCGCGGCTTGCCGAGGGGGCCCTTGCCGTCGCGCTGTTCATAATACTTGTTGCCCCACTCGTCCTCGCCGACCAGCCGGCCGTGGCGCCGCGTGAACAGCTTCGTGCCCAGGGTCGCGCCGTTCCACCAGGTGAAGATATCAGAAATCAGGCTCATACCAGCGATCAACTTTTTTCATTTGTCGCGCAATATGGCACCGCCATAGACTCAAGTCCAGTTTACGGGCAGCGGACAGGCTCCGCTGCAAACAGCAGGATTCCCGATTTTGGCTTCTTCGCGCATCTCGGCAACGCCGTTGTTGTGGCTGATTGTGTTGGCGGCCGGCCTTGTGCTCGTCATCAACATGGGCATCCGCCAGAGCTTCGGGCTGTTCCTTAATCCGATCAGCCTTGATCTTGGGCTCGGGCGCGAATCATTCGCGCTGTCGATGGCGCTGCAGAACCTGATGTGGGGCCTCACGGCGCCCGCGGCTGGTGGTCTGGCGGATAAATATGGCGCCGGTCGGGTCCTGACTGTTGGCGCGCTCTGCTATGTTGGCGGTCTGCTCATCATGGCGAACGCAGCGGGCGAAGCGAGCCTGCTGACCGCCGGCGTGCTGATCGGTCTGGGCGTGAGCGGCACGGGCTTCACCACCGTGCTCGGCGTCGTCGGCCGCGCCGCGCCGGAGGAAAGCCGCGCCAAGGCGCTGGGGCTGGCCAGCATGGGCAGCGCCATCGGTATGTTCGCCGCGCTGCCATATGTCCATGTGCTGATCGACGCTTACGGCTGGTCCTGGAGCCTCGTGCTGCTGGCGCTCACCGCCGCGATCATGGCCCCGCTGGGCTGGATGCTTGCCTCGGGCGCCGGGCGCGAGGCTGCGGGCCGGGCAGCCAGTACAATCGCAGCCGGCGAGCAGACGATCCGCGCCGCGCTCACCTCAGCCATGCCCGACCGTGACTTCCGGCTGCTGTCCGTCGGGTTCTTCGTCTGCGGGTTTCACATCGCCTTCGTTGCGACACACCTCCCCGCCTTCGTGACCGATCAGGGCTTCAGCGCCGAGACCGGGATGCTTGCGCTGATGATCATAGGCATCGGCAATATCGCGGGCACCTATCTCTTTGGCCAGCTTGGCGGACGCTACGAGAAGCGTCACCTGCTCGTCTTCCTTTACGCTGCAAGAGCTGCGGTGTTCCTGGCCTTCGTGCTGCTGCCGATGACCTATTACAGCTTGCTGGCCTATTCGGCGGTGCTCGGCCTGCTGTGGCTGGCGACGGTCCCGCTGACGAGCGGCCTGGTCGCGGACATGTTCGGACCGCGGTGGATGTCCATGCTGTTCGGCATTACCTTGTTTTCCCACCAGATCGGCAGCTTCCTTGGCGCGTGGCTGGGCGGGTATCTCTATGATATTTTCCAGAGCTATGACATCATGTGGTGGATTTCGATCGCGCTGGGGCTGATATCGGCGATTGTGCACGGCTCCATCCGCCAGCGTCGGCCTGCCCCGGCCGGTCAAGCGGCATCCTGAAGGAGACCGCGAATGCCACGCTCGATGACATTGCTGGTTCTGTTGGCTGGCGCTTTCCTTATTGCCGGCGCGGCGGCCTTGTGGCTGGAGCGCGGCAACGCCATGCTGCTCGACTTGTCCTCTAGCGTCTCGTCCTTCATGTGCCTGTAACCGCGCGCCCCAGCCAGGATGTCGCGCCCTCGCCCCAACTCTTGCCAAGCCCGTCCGCCAATCTCAAAATAGCGCGCACTTCAGCGAAGTCGGGCCGCTATCGCGTCTTGTCGCGCCTCAACAAGCAAAAACGCCCGCCGACCCAGGGAGCGAAACACCGATGAGCCGCTATCACGACGTCTACCGCGAATGGCAAAATGACCCGGAGGGCTTCTGGGCCAAGGCTGCCGAGGAGATCGACTGGGAGAAGCCCGCGGACAAGATCCTCGATCCCGATATGGGCGTCTATGGCCGCTGGTTCGTCGGCGCGGAATGCAACACCTGCTACAACTGCCTCGACCGGCACGTGCCGACCCGCGGTGACCAGCCGGCACTGATTTATGACAGCCCGCTGGCCGGCGCGCAGCGCACCTACAGCTATCGTGAGCTTCGGGACGAGGTGGCGCTGTTTGCGGCCGTGCTGCGGGATATGGGCGTCGAGAAGGGCGACCGCGTCATCATCTACATGCCGATGATCCCGGAGGCGGCGATCGCGATGCTCGCCTGCGCGCGGCTCGGCGCAATCCACTCGGTGGTGTTTGGCGGCTTCGCGGCACACGAATTAACCACGCGCATCAACGACTGCAACCCCAAGCTAATCCTGTCGGCTTCCTGCGGTATCGAGCCCGGCCGGATCGTCAAATACAAGCCGCTCTTGGATGAAGCGATCGCGCACGCCGAGACCAAGCCGCAGGCGACGCTGATCTACCAGCGCCCGCAAGCCTATGCGCCGCTGTTCGCGCCGCGCGATCATGACTGGATGCAAGCAGTGGAGCGTGCGCGCCTGGCCGGGGAACATGCGGACTGCGTCACCGTCGCGGCGACCGACCCGCTCTACATCCTTTACACCTCGGGCACAACCGGGGTGCCGAAAGGCGTCTTACGCGACAACGGTGGCCACATGGTCGCGCTCAAATGGACGATGAAGAACCACTACAACATTGACCCGGGCGACGTGTGGTGGACCGCCTCGGATGTCGGATGGGTGGTCGGACACTCTTACATCGTCTATGCCCCGCTGCTGCACGGCGCCACGACGATCATGTACGAGGGCAAGCCGGTCGGCACTCCGGATGCTGCCGCCTTCTGGCGGGTGATCTCCGAACATGGGGCAAAAGCGCTGTTCACCGCGCCGACAGCATTCCGCGCCATCAAGCAGCATGACCCGAGCGGGCAGCTCGCCGGCAACTACGACCTGTCGAAGTTCGAAACGTTGTTCCTCGCAGGCGAGCGCGCCGACCCGGACACCATCCGCTGGGCAGAGAAGGTGCTCAACGTTCCGGTGATCGACCACTGGTGGCAGACGGAGACGGCCTGGGCCATCGCTGGCAACCCCGTCGGCCTGGGCATGCTACCGGTCAAATACGGCTCTCCGACCGTGCCGATGCCGGGCTACGACCTCCGCATCCTCGATGAGCAAGGCTATGACGTGCCGGCCGGGCAGAACGGCTCGATCTGCATCAAACTGCCGATGCCGCCGGGCTGTCTGCCAACGCTGTGGAACAACGACGAGGGCTTCAAGAAGTCCTATCTCAACGACTACCCCGGCTATTACAAGACAGGTGATGCCGGCTATCTCGACGAGGACGGCTATGTCTTCGTGATGGCGCGCACGGACGACATCATCAACGTTGCCGGACACCGCCTATCGACCGGAGGGATCGAGGAGGTCATCGCGAACCACCCGGACGTGGCCGAGTGCGCGGTCGTGGGCATATCCGACCCAATCAAGGGGCAGGTGCCGGCCGGCTTTGTCGTACTGAATGCCGGCGTGAATCGTGAGCCGGCGGAAATCGAGTCGGAGATCATTCAGCTCGTGCGCGACGAGATCGGCCCGGTTGCCGCGTTCAAGCTGGCGCTGACGGTGAATCGGCTGCCGAAGACGCGCTCTGGCAAAATCCTGCGCGGCACGATGCGCAAGATCGCCGATGGCGAGGAATACCGCGTGCCGGCGACGATCGACGATCCCGCGATCCTGGACGAGATCAAGGAGCGGCTACAGGCGCACAGCGCGCGCTAGTGAAATGGGTGCCGCCATCACCATTGGCGGTGCCCAAACGTCCTGTCAGAATTTGAGGAAATGCGATCCGGCTTTCGGTCAGCGGGCCGCGGGTGCGTCTTTCACGGCCCCAAAAGAAATGAACTGAAACGCTGCCGATCATGGGTCCCCCCGATAACCCAGCGTTTCAGTTCTAAGATCCAGGCGAAGTAACGCACTCCGCGCTGAAGCACTTCAAGTTTTGTGCCTCTTAGCGGACCACGGGCACAGCCACGTCAGAGGCGCCCAGCTTCAGAGACGGCTCGGCAACTTCCTTGCGGCAAGCGCTGACGGCCGCAGCGGTGGCGACCACGGTGGCCACAACGATAACGCCTTTCAGACCCTTCATGATGATATCTCCTCTGAATTTACGGCAATTGCCGTTTTCAGACGTACCGGGGGCACGGGGGCAGATCAAGCGCGGCCCCGCCAAGCGCCGCCGGATTTCGGCCATGATGATGCGAAAAAGACACGTCAGGGTGGCGGGCGAAAGGTCACACCGCACGGTTGTTAACCGACTGTAAACAGGGCCTGGCCGGGCCTAGCGCCGGCGCATCGAGCCGCGCGGCTCCAGCGGCGCCGACCATGAGGGATCGGTGGCCGGATGCGGCGTCTCGAGCACACGCTCGCCGTTGCCGTTGAGGGAAATCACGACAAGTTCCGCCTTCCCCTGTTCCCCCTGTTGCAGCCGCGAAAACACCAGCGCCCGGCCGTTCGGAGCCCAGGAAAGACCGCCGATGTCCGGCGCAGCCGTCAGCAGCCGCTCCTGCGAGCCGTCGGGCTTCATCACCCCGAGGAATGCCTGCCCCTGCAGACGCTTGACGAAGGCGATGAAGTCGCCGCGCGGCGACCACACGGGCTCGGCATAACGCCCCTCGCCCCGGCTGATCCGCTGCTGCGAACGGCCATTCGCCCGCATGACGTACAGCTGCCGGGTGCCGCTGCGCCCGGAGACGAATACGACATGCCGACCGGAGGGCGAGAAGCTTGGCGCGGTGTCGATCGCGGCAGTCTCCGTCAGGCGACGGAGAGTTCGCGTGCGCAGGTCGATCTCGTAGAGATTGGCGTTGCCGCCACGTCGAAGGCTCATCACGATGCGATGGCCGTCGGGGGCGAAGCGCGGCGGCGCCATCAGGCCGGGAAAATCCCCGATCGTCTCCGTAAGACCGCGATGCAGGTCCCGCAGGATAAGTCGCGGCGCACCACCAGTATCCACGACATAAATGAGCTGCTGGGCGACAGGGCTGAACCGCGGCGACAGCGCGGGTTGGACGCCCTTGGTCAGATATTCGAGGTTCCGGCCGTCCTGATCCATTACGGCCAGCCGCGTGACCGGCGGCTCGACGTCATTGCGCTGCTCGATAAAGGCGATGCGCGTGTCGAAATAGCCGGGTACCCCTGTCACATTGGAGTAGACAGCGTCTGCGGCCACGTGGGCCAGCCGCCGCCAGTGCTGCTGCGGCGCGTAGTATTGCGCGCCCACGCGCTGCTGGCCGGACGCCACATCCCACAGGCGAAACGCCAGCCGCAGCCGCCCGCCCGGCGCGGATGTCACGCGACCGACCAAAAGCGCCCTGGCGTTCGTGGCACGCCAGTCCGTGAAGCTGGGCATGGCATTCAGGCTCACGCGCTCACGCACCAGCGCGGTCTGCTCCAGCGGGATGAAGGCCTGCGAACGCGCGAGGTCCGCGGCCAGCACACGCGCGATGCGCTGGGCCCATTCTTCGGTCTCGGCCGTGTCACTGGAAAAGGTCGGGATGGCGATGCGCACTGGAAGTTCGGAACCGTCCTCCTGCGTCTGCGCGGATGCGGACGCCGCCAGCGCAACGAAGATGACCGCCAGCAACGAGACGAACGCGCGGCGCAGAAGGCGCCGGATGAGGGCATGCCGCTGGGTGGGGAGGCGTCTCATATGCTCGCGTCGATCTGGCGGGAAACGATGGCGGAAAACTCCTGCGCGAAGTCCTTCATGCGCTGCTCGTGGCGGCGCACGGCGCGCTTAAGCCCGCGATGAAAGATAACCGCAACCACGCCGACGAAAAGCCCCAGGGCAGCCGCCAGCAGCCCTCGCGCCGCCGCCGGCGCCAAGCCGGCGAAGTTCTCGGACGTCGTGAACCCCGCCATCAGCGCCCACAGCGCGCCCGCCAGCCCGAGCAGCGGCGCGGCCGCACTGATCATGCCAAGCGCGGTCAATCCCCATTCAAGCCGATCCGTCTCGCGCGCAATCGATACCGCCATCAGCCGTTCCATCCGCCCTTGTACCCCAGGCACCGCGCGCGGCGAGGTGTCCAGCGTGCGTCGCCACTCATACATCGCGGCCATAAAGATTGCCGACAAGGAACCGGTCCGTTTGCCGTTCATGGATGCGTAAAGCTCGTCCAGCGATGGGCCGGACCAGAACAGCCGCTCGAAGGCGTCCGCTTCCTGCCGGACGCGGGTCAACTCGGTGTATTTGCTGGCAGCAGCGACCAGTGTCCAGATCAAGGCCGCGACGAGCACCAGCACGACCGCCTGAACCACCAATCCCGCCTCGCCGAACAGCGCGAAGACCGACACATCGGCCGGTGCGGCGAGGAAGAGACTGGCTGGGCTTTGCGACTCCATGACGATGGGCGGTTCCGGCGCGGTTGAAGGACGTCCACCTTCCTTGATCGGGGACTGTGGAAAAGGCGTGGCGCTCAGCCCGACTGCATCCAGCGCGTGACGCTCTCGGGCAAGGCGGTGGCCAGGCGCTGTGGCCTGCCTGTTTCGTCGACGAGGACAATCTGCACCCGCGCGCTCACCAAACGCTCGCCGTCGCGCATCACGTTCTGCGCCAGCGTGAAGGCCGCGGCGGTCTGCTCCGCCGGCTCGGTGACGACTTCCAGCACATCATCGATCCGTGCCGGCCGCAGGAAATCGATCTCCATGCGCCGCACCACGAACACCAGCCGCGCGCCCTCGCCCGCCGCCAGCGCGCTGTGGTGCACGCCGAGCAGGCGGATCATGTCGGAGCGCCCCCGTTCCATGAAGCGCAGATAGCTGGTGTGATACACCAGACCGGAGAAATCGGTGTCCTCGTAATAGACGCGCACGGGCAGGACGTGCCGCCCCGCCTCCAGCCGGCCGGCGAGATCCGGCCAGTCCTGCGCGCCGGCCTCAGACATTCAGCGTCCCTTCCTTCGCGCGCCTGAAGACCTCTTCTTGTTGTTCCTTCAGGAATTGACGCTCATCCGTAACGGCAATCCCAAGATCGCGCGCACCAGCAATAAACCCACGCAACGTTTCCGGCTCCATATCTCCGGTGTCGACATTCTTTTGGTTGACGACAATGGCACTGAGAAGCGGCAGACCGTTCCGATAACTGTACTCAAGGAGATTCCACAGATGCGACGGCATCGCGTGACGCACCGCAAAAGACCACTTCAATCCGCTCGCTTCCGCGAGTTGTTTGTAGCTCAGGAATTGACCCCGCGAAGCGGCGTCCCTGATGGCAGCAAGAGACTTCTCGAATGAAAGCCCTTTGCCCTGGCGGCGAGCGTGTTCAGCCAAAATCTCAGTATATTTCGGTTCTTCAGTCTTGCCCGCCTTCCGATAGTTTTCCAAAAGGTTTGCGATTTGCTCATCGTCGAGTTTGTCCAGATCGAAATCTTTCAGTCCGGCCATGCAGCACCTCTTTCTCACTCATCGCTATCCCCGAACAGCGGCATGGAGGGCTGTGTCATCTGCGCGGGCGCGGCCATGCCGAGATGCTTGAACGCCTTGAGCGTGACGATGCGTCCGCGCGGCGTGCGCCCGATGAAACCCTGCTGAAGCAGGAACGGTTCGATCGTTTCCTCCAGCGCGTCTTTCGATTCGCTCAGCGCCGCGGCAATGGTGTCAATGCCGACCGGCCCGCCGCCGTAGGTGTCGGCGATGCAGCGCAGATAGCGATGATCGAGCGAATCGAGTCCCAGCGGATCGACTTCGAGCTGCGTGAGCGCACGGTCCGCAACGCCGTCGTCGATCTCCGCCGCATCCTCCACGGCGGCGAAGTCCCGCACGCGCCGAAGCAGCCGCCCGGCCACGCGCGGGGTGCCGCGGCTGCGCTTGGCGATCTCGCGCGCGCCGGCCGGCGTCATGGTCATGCCGAGCACGCCCGCGCCCCGCGTCACGATTTGCTCAAGCTCCTCGTCGGTGTAGAAGTCCAGCCGGACGGGTATGCCAAAGCGGTCGCGCAGCGGTGTGGTCAATAGCCCGGTCCGCGTGGTAGCGCCGATCAGCGTGAATTTCGCCAGGTCGATGCGCACCGAGCGGGCCGCTGGTCCCTCGCCGATGATGAGATCAAGCTGAAAATCCTCCATCGCCGGATAGAGGATTTCCTCAACCGCAGGGTTGAGACGGTGAATCTCATCAATGAAAAGCACGTCGCGCGCTTCGAGGTTGGTGAGCAGCGCGGCAAGGTCGCCCGGCTTGGCGATGACTGGGCCGGAGGTCATGCGGAAATTGACGCCAAGCTCGCGCGCCATGATCTGCGCCAGCGTGGTCTTGCCCAGCCCCGGCGGGCCGGCGAACAGGACGTGATCCAGCGCCTCGCCCCGGCCGCGCGCGGCGTCGATGAACACGCGGAGGTTGGCGCGGGCGCGCTCCTGGCCAATGAACTCGGCGAGCCGCTGCGGGCGCAGGCTCGGCTCGATGTCGTCCTGGTCGCTGCGCGCGCCCTCGATCAGCCGTTCGCTCACGTCGCAAGCTCCTTCAGGCCCAGCCGGATCAGCGTTTCTGTCGAGGCGTCGTCACCCGCCTCACGCATGGCGGTGGCGACTGCTGCGGCGGCCTGTGCGGCTGGATAGCCCAGATTCGTGAGCGCGGAAACCGCATCGCCCATCGCCGAGCCGTCCTGCGCGGCCCCGCCCTCCGGGAGCGCCGCAGCAGCCGCGCCGGCCTCCACCAGTCCCGGCGCCTTGTCGCGCAACTCGCCGATCAGCCGCTGCGCGACCTTCGGCCCGACACCGGGCGCGCGCGAAATTGCGCCCTTGTCCCCGAGCGCGATGGCGTTAGCGATCTCGTTCGGCTCCAGCGTCGACAAAATCGCAAGCGCCAGCCGCGTTCCAACGCCCTGCACGCCTTGCAGCAACCGGAACCAGCGCCGCTCCAGCTCGTTCGCGAATCCGAACAGGCGGATCGCATCTTCGCGCACATGGGTCTCGATGGCCAGCTCGACAGGCTGCCCGCGCGCCGGCAGCCGGGCCAGCGTCCGGCTCGCGCAGTGCACTTCGTAGCCCACGCCCCCAACATCGACAATCACCCAGCCATCGCCGGTGGCGTCGACGAGCCCTTTGAGCTTGCCGATCACCGCGCCGCTCCCGCCAGTATGGCGACCGCGCCGCGATGGTGCGCGTGCGTGATGGCGATCGCCAAGGCGTCCGCCGCGTCGTCGCTGTCCGGGGTCGCGCGCGGCAGCAGAACGCCGAGCATCGCGCGTATCTGCGCCTTATCGGCGTGGCCGGAGCCGACCACCGATTTCTTCACCGCGTTAGGCGCGTATTCGGAAATAGAGATGCCTGCACGGGCGGGCGCGAGCAGGGCGATCCCGCGCGCCTGCCCCAGCTTGAGCGTCGCGCGGGCATCCTTGTTGACGAAGGTCTGTTCGACGGCCGCCTCTGTGGGCGCCCAGGTCTCGATAGCGTCGCAGAGACCGGCGAAAAGGTCGGCAAGGCGTTCAGGAAGGCTTTGATCCTCGCGCGGGCGGATGGTCCCGGCGGCGATAAAGGTCACGCGTGACCCCGCGCTTTCGATCAGCCCCCAGCCGGTGCACCGCAGGCCGGGGTCGATGCCGAGAATGCGCGCCGCCGCCATGTCATGCCCCACACGAACACCTCAATCCGGCCCCTCGTCATGCCCGGACTTGATCCGGGCATCCATACTGCTGCGTCAGGGCGACTTCTGGATTGCCGGGTCACGCCCGGCAATGACGCCAGAACTGACGATGTGGAACGTCTTGCCTAGGCGGACAGCCGCTCCATCACCTCGTCGGAGACTTCGAAATTGGCGTAGACGTGCTGCACGTCGTCATGGTCTTCCAGCGCCTCCAGAAGCCGCATGACCTTGCCGCCGGTTTCCTCGTCGACCTCGATGGTGTTCTGCGGCTTCCAGATGATCTGCGCCGATCGCGCCTCGCCGAAATGCTGCTCCAACGCCTTGGCCACGTCGCCCAAGTCTTCCACGTCGCAATAAACCGTGTGTCCATCTTCGGACGATTCGCAGTCCTGCGCACCCGCCTCGATGGCGGCTTCCACCATTTCTTCCGCGCTCGCCGTCTCGACCGGATATTCGACCGAACCGATCCGGTCGAACACGCAGGAGACTGCGCCGGTCTCGCCGAGGTTGCCGCCGTTCTTGGAAAAGATCGCGCGCACATCGCCGGCCGTGCGGTTGCGGTTGTCGGTCAACGTCTCGACGATCACGCCGACGCCGCCCGCGCCGAAGCCTTCGTAGCGGATCTCCTCATACGCCTCGCCTCCGGCGTCCTGGCTCTTCTTGATGGCGCGCTCGATATTTTCCTTCGGCATGTTCTGCGCACGCGCCGCCTGAATGGCGAGCCGCAGACGCGGGTTCCAGTCCGGGTCGGGCGCCCCGAGCTTCGCCGCGACGGTTATCTCCTTGGACAGCTTCGAGAAAATCTTTGCGCGCTTTTTGTCCTGTGCACCCTTGCGGTGCATGATGTTCTTGAATTTGGAATGTCCTGCCATGTCGGTCCTGTGTCTTTCTGCCTGAGAGGCCCCGCGCACAGCCTGGTCTCGACTCGCATCTCGATGCGGCCGGTTTTCGCAAGCAATCGCCAGCGCGGGGCGTTCTGTTTGGCCGTTTTATAGCTTATTCGCCCGGGGCGTTGCCAGTGTTCGGCGGCGGGCGCCAGAAGTCCGGCTCACACGGGCGTAGCCGCCCGCCGGTGCGCACCGGCGCGATGTGCCGGGCGAGGCCCGTCGCGTCGTCAATGTCGATCGCCACGCCGCAAACCGTCGCCGCGCCGAGCGCCGGTTGGAAGCGCCCCGATCCAATCTGGCTTACGAAGCGATTGACCGGCTCCTCGCGCTCCATGCCGATGACCGAGTTGTAATCGCCACTCATGCCGGCATCGCTCAGATAAGCCGTGCCGCCAGGCAAGACCTGGTCGTCCGCTGTGGGCACGTGGGTGTGCGTCCCCACCAGAGCGCTCGCCCTGCCATCAATATAGTGTCCGGCCGCCTGCTTTTCCGAGGTCGCCTCTGCATGGAAATCGACGAAGATCGCATCGGCGGCGGACTTGAGCGGGCAGGCGCTCAGTTCGCGGTCCAGCGCCTGAAAGGGGCAGTCCAGGTCAGCCATGAAAAGCCGGCCCATGACGTTCAGCACGAGGACCTGCGCGCCGTTCTTCGCCGGGAACAGGCCGGCTCCGCGCCCCGGCGTACCCGGGGGGAAGTTGAGCGGGCGCAGCAGACGCTCCTGCCGTTCGATATAGACGAGCGTCTCGCGCTGGTCCCAGACATGGTTGCCCGTGGTGACAACATCCGCGCCGGCGTCGCGCAGGTCGTTGAAAATCTGCTCGGTGATGCCGAAGCCGCCGGCGGCGTTCTCGCCGTTGATCACGGCGAAGTCGATGTCGTAGCGCGCGCGCAGGTCCGGCAGCGTCTCCAGAACCGCGCGCCGGCCGGACCGTCCGACGATGTCGCCGATGAACAGGAACCGCATCAGGCGCGCCCTACGCGATAGGCGCCCTCAGGCATGAGCATCCAGTCGAGCGGTTGGTCGTGCGGCTCATTCGGCACGCGATCGACTCGCTGCTCGGCGAACGCCACGCCGACGGCCGTGACAGGCCCCGCCGCGCGCAGCTTTGCTAGCGTGCGGTCGTAAAAGCCGCCGCCATAGCCGATGCGATAACCCCGCTCATCGAAAGCCGCGAGCGGCACGAGCAACACAACGGGTGTTAGCTCGGGGGCCTCCTCCGGCGGAGTCGGAATGCCCAGCGCCCCGCGCACCATCTGCGTCTCAGGCGTCCAGGCGCGGAAGATGAGCGGCTGCCCCTTCCGCGTGACCGGCAGGCCGATGCTGTGCCCATCGTCAATCAATCGGCGCAACAGCGGCAAACAGTCCAGTTCGTCGCCGAACGGATAATAGCCGCTGATCACTGCTGGGCCAGGCAATTCGAGAAAGGACAACGCCCCTTCCGCGACCGCCGTGGCGGCCTGTTCGCGCGCTTTTTCGGGAATGGCAGCGCGCCGGGCGAGGCTCTCGCGGCGCAGGGCCTCCTTGTCGAGACTGGTGACGGTCATGCCTGCGGTCCTCGCCGGGCGAAATGGGAGTGGAGCCGCCGTAGCCGTGGGGGAGAATGATCCCTTGGGTCCCTACACTAGTAGGTGGGTGCCGATTGTCCGAGGCCACGGCCCCGGGCAGGGTCAGCTCCCTTGAGGATCGGTATCGGCCCCGGGAAACAGAGCCCCTCACGCGCTCGGCAGCCCCACACCGAGAATGTGATGTGTTCGCGCCGATTGTCCAGAGCGAAAGGCGGCGCGGCGTTATTCTTCCTCCGTGGCGTCTTCCGGCGGTTCCAGCGTCATGGTGATGGTCTGCATGATCCGGTCGGTTTCCGACAGGATTTTCAGGATGCGCTGATAGTGCTTGATGTCGTCGAAGGAGAGCGCGCGCCCCTTCCGGTCCTTGAGCCATTTCTGCGCCGGTTGATAGCCGCCGATGTAAAAGCCCCATGAGATTTCCGGCGCGTTGTCGAAATACTGGGTGGCGTTGATCCAGACCTTGCCGTCCGCAAAGGCGGGTTTGTCCACGACGTTGTCGCCCTCCCCCATGAAGGGATATGGCGTTTCGCCGATCGCCTCCGGCTCCATCAGGTGCAGCTTGCGCAGTTGCGCGCCCTTGGCCGAGATGTCCCAGAATTCGTCCGGGCTGGCGGGCCAGGGGATGCGCGGGAAGTCGATTTTCAGGAACTCCGCATAGGTCTCGCGGTAAGCGGGGCAGTGCAGCACGCCATAGATGTAATCGAAGACCTGCACTTCGTCCGGCGTGCCGTGTTTGGGGTGCTCTGCCAACCGTTGCAGGCGTTTGTAGAGCTTCGGGTCGAAATTTACGCGGCGGGTCTGGTCGAGGTCCTGATCGTCGGGATAGAGGTAGAGAGGAAAGTATGTATTGATGTCGTAAGCGCCATAAAGTTTATGGCCACCGATTGTTTTTACAGTAAAGCCACCGTAACCGTCCTTGGTTTGCCCATTAGTACAAAGTGCCAAGTTCTCTTGTTTTAAGTGACGCATTACTTCGTCGCGGGGACGGCACAAAAATCCTCGTGAATTCCCAGTATAGTAGGTCCAACGCGTGTCAAATGGACGATAGGCAATTGGAACAATGTTCTCCTGTGAAAGTTTGCGATTGACGTCTTCTTGCGCCCATGCCACTTTCCAATCCTGCACGTCTGGCCCCAGCCCATATTTTGCCCGAGCCGCCTCTGGTTCAAGAGCAGCAAAATCTTGAACGCGATTCCACAACCGTTCCTTGTCGTCGTCGAGCGTCAAGCGATCCCGTGCGGTCACAACCCCGGCAGCGTTAACGGGCATGAAATTACGAATTGCGAAGCCTTTCTCGTAGAGCGCTTGGATAGCAAGGTTACGCTTAACGAACGCATAGTGTGGCGCAGTGGTTTCCACGTCGGAAAACAGTGGCGCTGTCAGGTTCGTCTGTTCCAGCGCCTTATATTTGACCTCTCGCGCGCCCCACAGGTCGCCGTGCATGACCTCAGCAAGCGCTTCGCGACCATCCTTTGTCTTCACCGCAACGATGATCGCCACGCCCTGCTGAATATCGAAAACGTTCTTGTCCGGCTCGCCCTCAGGCGTCACCTCCTTCTTCTTGGCATTGCCA
Organism: Dichotomicrobium thermohalophilum; assembly: GCF_003550175.1. Lineage (NCBI taxonomy): Bacteria > Pseudomonadati > Pseudomonadota > Alphaproteobacteria > Hyphomicrobiales > Hyphomicrobiaceae > Dichotomicrobium > Dichotomicrobium thermohalophilum. The sequence continues at coordinate 552,442 of NZ_QXDF01000001.1, read as the reverse complement.
TGCAGATCCAGCACCCAGATGCGGTCAAAGGTCTTTCTTAGGTGCCAGCGCATCCCCCGGAAAGTCGGATTGTCGAGATAGCCGTGATTGGTGATGAAGCCCAGCACGCCCTCGCCGTTTTTCTCGATCAGGTACGAGGACATGCGGATGAATTTCACATAGAGGTCATTGAGCCATTTCGAGTTGCGCTCATTGAGAGGTTGCTCGCCGCCCGGCTCTTTCTTGTAATCTTCCATCAGCCTGCCGATCCAGCCCTCGGATACGCCGCCTTCGCCCAGATACGGCGGATTGCCGATTACGCACATGATCGGCATGTCGCGCTTGACCGTGTTGGCCTGTTTGACCTCGTTCGACAGCCACTGCGCAAACGGCAAGGTCTGGTCTACCGGCTCGCCCTCTTCCAGCGAATTGGTGAGATAGACTGACAGACGCGGCGGCGCGCCCGTGGGCTGATAGCCCATCTCGGTCAGGATCATGTCCAGCTTCATGTGGCACATGGCATACGACGCCATCAGAATCTCGAAGCCGTGCAGCCGCGGGATCAACTCGGTTTCGACATACCGGTTCCAAGCCCCCGGTGCTGTCGCCTTCACGCGCGGCGCAATCTGCTTGATGACCTCGGCGAGAAAGGTGCCCGTGCCGGTGGCGGGGTCGAGAATCTGGACCTTGTGGACCTCTCGCTTAACGGTCGCGTTCTTACCGGACTTGCGCAGTTCACCCTTCTTGGTTGTTTCACGCTGGCCAGTATCCCAGTCGATAATGACTTTAGAGGTGTCGGCCAGCCCGTCTGCCAGCCCGAACTCCGTCCGCAGCACATCGTCCACCGCGCGCACGATGAAATTCACCACCGGCTCGGGCGTGTACCAGACGCCGCGTGCCTTGCGCTTGGCCGGGTTGTAGGCGGCCAGGAACGTCTCGTAGAAATGCAGGAAAGGGTCGTCCTTACCGGTCAGCTTGCCGAAGCCCTGCATGATCTCGAAGACATTGGCGGCCTGAAAGACCTTGGCCAGATCGTCGATGATCCATCTGATCCGATCATCGAGGTTCGGCCCGGCGATGTAGCTGAACAGGTTGCGCAGGAAAGGGTTTGACTTGGGCAAAAGGTCCATCGCCTCGGTGCGGCTGAACGTGTCCGGCGTCGGGTCATGCAGCCGCGCGGCGAACATGCCATAGGCGATGGTCTCCGCATAGATATCCGCGAAATCCTCCAGCGTTATGTCGTGGATCAGGTGTTCCTTGAAGGCGTTATACTGTTCCGCCAATTCGGTGTCTTGATCCCGGTCGGCGCGAAGGGCGTTCGTCAGCACATCCTTTATCAGCACTGCCTTGGCAGCCATCATCTTGGCCAGCACTTCCGGAGAGGTGATGGTCTGCGGTTTTTGCGCTATGAACTCTCGCAGCAGGTTTTCCAGCGCCTCGAACTGATCCGGGTGCGGCTGGATTCCCATCAAGTAATCCGCGATCGTCACGGAGGCGATGCGTTCTCCGTTCCTGTAGAAATCGAAGTCCAGCCCGTTTGTATAAATCAGATTGGGCAGCGCCTTGAGGTAGCGCTCCTGCTGTTCCTTGTTCGCCCCTTTCATGGCGCGCAAGTCCACGTCAGGCGCTTTGGCCTCGACATGGCCAATGACGATTTCGCCGCGCTGGATAATGAAGTCCGGAGCCCCGCATTCGACCCGTCTTGGCTCGTTCAAAGCCGCAACATCCGGGGAGACTGAGGCCAAGAGCCTTTGCAAGGCCGGACGATAGGTACTCTCCGTTGCCTTTCCAGTTGCATGAACCTTTTGAATATCGGCAATGAAATCAGCGACGATCGACATGATTCAGTAGCCAGGCTGTTGCTCCACGCAGACAAAGCCCAATAGCAGAGATTTGCCGAAAAGTTGAAGGGTTCAATCGCCGCCGGCGGCTTCGCCCGGCTTCGCGCCGCCCGCCGCGAGCGAGCCGGATTTCGGCGGGGCCGGCTTCTCGTTGCCCAGCGTGTTGAGGCGTGCGCTGGCATCCTTCACAATCTGCGCCATCTCTGAACCGCTCGGCCCGCGGGCACCCGACTTGTCGTTCAGCGCGTTGCCGAGCCGCGCGATCTGCTTGAGCGTGCCCTGCAGTTCTTCCCGCGCCTCGAACAGTTCGTCAGTCACGATCAGCGCCGCCATGAGGAAGAGCTGGTCCGACGGCATCCGCGGGAACCGCTCGCCTATCTCGTCGACCCGCGCGGCGAAATGCGAGGCCAGCGCATGAATGCGCGGCTCCTCGCCCTCCGCGCAGGACAAGCGATAGGTCTTGTTGCCGATTGTCAGGGTCACCTGAGGCATAAGCGCCTGCCTTTCCGGCGGCGACCGGATCCTACGCCGACTTGCCCGAGAACGCCGGACGGGTCACGACGCCAGAAGCGTCTTGATACGTCCGATCACGCTTTCGATCCGTTCTCCCGCCTGCTGGTTGATCCGTTCGAGCCGTTCGGCCCGCTCCTGTTCGCGGCGTAACTGTTCGCGCAGTTCAGCATTGATCTGCTTCAGTTCAGCCAGTTCCTGTTCCAGCTCCGCCTTGGTCCGCGACCTGGACGCCTTGCGCCGCGTTCCGCCTGACGCCTTGGCCCCCGCTGTGCTTTCTGCGCGCCCCGCTGCCCGCGCATTCCTCTGGCCACGCGCACTTGATGCTTTGCTCGGCTTGCTCACCACACACCGCGACGTTGAACCGCATTTTTCGCTTGAGACGCTAACGACTGTGCCCCTCAATCACCATAGGCGCCGCCCTCGAAAGGCGTCAAGCGCGCGTCCCCGGCCCGCACGGCCCGCGAAACCGTCGCCTCCCATTCGGCAAAGCGATTGCCCAGAGCATTGATTTCGATGCACTTTTCCGATGGCTCATCACTACACAGACAAGCGCAACTTTTGCGCGCATGTCGATAACCCCGGGCGCTCGTCAACGAATTCGCCCGGCCCGGCGCGTCGAAATGCGAATCACCGGGTGCATGTGGCGGACGCCGCAACCAGCTTTGCCAGTCTTGCACAGGCATTTTCGTCGAACCGCCCCAGCGCGCGAACCCAACGGCTTTTCCTTGCGTTTTATGTGTGCCGACATACAACGGTGTCGAATGGACATGGGTCGGCGAGCCGGCGCATCACGCTCTCGACCGCCGGAAGGCGCTGACGCCCCACCACAAATCAGGATGAACTCAGGAGGCGCGCATGGCTGTCAGGGTCGCTATCAACGGATTCGGACGTATCGGGCGCAATGTCTTGCGGGCGATTATCGAGGCCCGGCGCACCGATATCGAGGTGGTCGCGATCAACGACATCACCTCGGCGGAGACCAACGCCCATCTGCTGAAGTACGACTCCGTGCATGGCCGCTTCCCCGGCGAGGTGAAGGTCGAAGGTGATACCGTGGACGCCGGCATGGGACCCATGAAGGTGTTTGCTGAACGTGATCCGGCGCAGCTCCCGTGGGGCGATCTGGGCGTTGACGTTGCGCTGGAGTGCACGGGCATCTTCACCAACCGCGAGGGCGCCAGCAAGCATCTGGAGGCCGGCGCGAAGAAAGTGCTTATATCGGCCCCTGCCAAGGACGCGGACATCACCGTCGTCTACGGTGTGAATCACAACGCTCTGGGCGACGCCCACAAGATCGTCTCGAACGCCTCCTGCACCACCAACTGCCTGGCGCCGGTGGCCAAGGTGCTGCACGAGATGTGCGGGATCTCCCAGGGTTTCATGACCACGGTCCACGCCTACACCAACGACCAGCGCATTCTGGACGCACCACACAAGGACCTGCACCGCGCGCGGGCCGCCGGCGTGTCGATGATCCCGACGACCACGGGCGCGGCCCGCGCCGTCGGGCTCGTCATGCCCGACCTTGACGGCAAGCTGGACGGCACGGCGATCCGCGTGCCGACGCCGAACGTCTCGATGATCGACCTGAAATTCATTCCGACGCGCGAGACGACGGTGGACGAAGTAAACGCCGCAATGAAACGCGCCGCGGAGCAGGAACTGGCGGGCATACTCGCCGTGACGGACGAACCGCTCGTGTCGATCGACTTCAACCACAACCCCTATTCCTCGACCTTCGACACGACCCAGACGCAGATCGTCGATGGCCGGCTGGTGCGGGTACTGTCCTGGTACGACAACGAGTGGGGTTTCTCCAACCGCATGGCCGACGTGGCGATCGCGATGGCGAAAACCGGCTGATCGCGGGCATGGCAAGGGCCGAAGCGGATCACCCCTGCCAGATCTATCTGGCCATGCCGGCCGATGCGGACACTGGCCTCCTCGCCAGGCTGCTGGACGGTGACAGCGTGGCCGCGCTGTTGCTCTACTGCGAAGGTGAGCCACCGGAAGCGGTGGCGCGCGAGGTCGTGGCCACCGCTCACGCTCGGCGCTTGCCCGTTCTGCTCGCTGATACGCCGGAGCTGGGCCGCAAGGTAGGCGCAGATGGCGTCCACATTCCCGCCAATGAAGAGCGTTATGCGGCGTGCCGAAAGGTGCTCGGCGCGGAGGCCATCATCGGCGCGGGCTGCGGGACGTCGCGGCATGATGCGCTCGTGCTCGGTGAGCTCGGCGCGGATTACGTCGCCTTCGGCCCGGAGCCCGGTCGGACCGATAAGCAGGACGTCACCGAGCTGGTCAGTTGGTGGCAGGAGGTCTGCGAGCCGCCGGTTGTCGGATGGCACAGCGGCGGCTGGGAGGAGGCGGCCGCGCTGATCGACGCAGGCGCGGATTTCATTGGCGTCTCGGCGCTGATCTGGGACGCCAAGGATCCCGAAGCGGCTCTTGACCAGCTGAACAGCATGATCGCCGAAAGGCAGCGGGGAACCACATGAGCAAGGATGGGAGGCATTTCGGCCTGCGTCGCGCGGCGGCTGCGCTCAGCGTTGCGCTGAGCCTGACCTTCGGCGCTCATGCGGCGCTGGCCAGCACCGAGGACCCGGCTTACGCCGCGTTCTTCGAGGGCCGCTATCTCGAAGCCCTGGAATTGGCGAAGGAGGCCAGCGAACGCGGGGAGCCACAGGCCCCCACCCTCATCGGCCGCATCTACAGTGAGGGACTCGGCGTGCCGCAGAACAAACGCAAGGCCGCGGAGTGGTACGCCACTGGCGTGGAGCGCGGCGATCCGGATGCGCAGTTTGCGCTCGGCATGATGCGCCTGACCGGAGACGGCATCGGCCAGAACCTCCCGCAGGCGGCCGCGCTGTTGCAGCTTGCCGCGGAACAGGGCCATGCCAACGCCGCCTATAATCTCGGCCTCCTCCACGTGAATGGACAAGGTGTCGATTTTGACTTGGAGCGTGCCGCCGCCCTCTTCAAGCAGGCCGCCGAGAAGGACAATCCGCAAGCGCAATATGATCTGGGCGCCCTCTACGCGGCCGGTGAAGGCGTGCCGCCCGACCCGGAAAAGGCGGCATACTGGACCGCCAAGGCCGCCGAGGCCGGGCTGCCCGACGCGCAACTCGACTATGCCATCATGCTGATCCAGGGCCGCGGCGTCGAGAAAGACCACGACAAAGGCCTCGCAATGCTCAAGGCCGCAGCGGAGAACGGGAATCCCGTGGCGCAGAACCGGCTGGCCCGCGTGCTCGCCTATGGCGTGGAGGTGAAAGCTGACCCGATCGCCGCCGCGAAATGGCACCTGCTGGCGCGGGAAAGCGGAATTAGCGACGGCCGGCTCGACATCTTCCTTGCCGGTCTCACCAAGGAACAGCGGGCACAGGCCGAAGCTGCCGCCCGCAGGTGGCGCCGCACCGAGATGAGTGCCTTGCAGTAAGCGCGCCCCTCCCCGCCACACGGAAACATTGAGCCGCCCGCGCGTTTTCGTCTAAAGCTGATCCGAAACCGCGGCTGCATGCGCGCCGCCAAAGTCAGCAGACAAAACGAGGAGACCGTGGCGCTGAAGACCGCCTTCCAGATGGACCCGATCGACCGCATCGACATCCGCGGCGATTCCACCTTCGCCATGATGCTTGAAGCACAGGCGCGTGGCCATTCGCTCTTCTACTACACGCCCGACAGACTCGTTTATGGTGACGGCCACGTGTACGCGACCGGCTGCGAGGTCGAAGTCCGCGATGTTGAGGGCGACCACTGCACGCTGTCCGAGGAGAAGCGCGTCAACCTGCGCGACTTCGATGTCATCATGCTGCGGCAGGACCCGCCTTTCGACATGGCGTACATCACGACGACCTTCATTCTGGAGCAACTCGTCCCGGATGTGCTGGTTGTGAACGACCCGGCCAATGTCCGCAACGCGCCGGAGAAGATGCTGACGATGACTTATCCGGAACTGATGCCGCCCACGGCCATCGTCCGCGATCTGGACAGCGTACGCCGCTTTCGTGCCGAGCATGAGGACATCATCCTCAAGCCGCTCTACGGCAACGGGGGCGCGGCGGTGTTCCGGCTCGCTGCGGGCGACACCAATCTCGGCGCGCTGGTCGAGCTGTTTCAGGGCGTCTTCCGCGAGCCGTTCCTGGTCCAGAAGTATCTGCCGCAGGTCCGTGCCGGCGACAAGCGCATCCTGCTGGTGGACGGCGAGCCGGCCGGCGCGATCAACCGCGTGCCGGCCGACGACGAGACGCGTTCCAACATGCATATCGGCGGACGGGCCGAACCCACCGAGATGACCGAGCGCGAGCATGAAATCTGCGCGATCATCGGCCCGGAGTTGAAGCGCCGCGGGCTCGTGCTGGCGGGCATCGACGTGATCGGCCCCTATCTCACCGAGATCAATGTCACCTCTCCCACGGGAATTCGCGAAGTGAAGCGGTTTGGCGGTGCCGACATCGCCGCGCTGGTGTGGGACTGGGTCGAGGAGCGACGCGCGGTGCCGGTGTAGCGCGCTTTGTTCGCATATTGTTCTTGAAGTTTGGTTACGAAATGCGTAACCTCCTGCCTGTCAAGTTGCAGGAGGGGAAATGTTCGCGCGTATCTCCACGGTAGCGCTGCACGGCATCGAGGCGCGTCAGGTCGATGTGCAGGTCAGCCTCTCGGCCGGCCTGCCGTCCTTCACAATCGTCGGTCTGGCGGACAAGGCGGTGGCTGAAAGCCGGGAACGGGTGCGGGCCGCGCTGAGCGCCATCGGGCTTGGCCTGCCGCCCAAGCGCATCACCGTCAATCTGTCGCCTGCCGACCTCCCGAAGGAGGGCAGCCACTACGACCTGCCGATCGCGCTGGGTCTGATGGTCGCCAGCGGCGCGATCCCCGGCGATCTGCTTGAAAGCTACTGCGTAACGGGTGAGCTGGCGCTCGACGGTAGCCTGTCCCCCATTGTCGGGGCGCTGCCGGCAGCGATCGGCGCCAACGCCCTCGGCAAGGGGCTGATCTGTCCGGCCGCCTCGGGTTCCGAAGCGGTCTGGGCCGGCGAGACTGTCGATGTGCTTGCGCCGCCGGACATCCTCTCCCTGGTGAATCACCTCAAGGGCGAGCAGATGCTGGCCCGGCCCGAGCCGGCCCGTTCCGTCGAAAGCCGCGCGGCGAGGCTGGACCTGAGCGACGTGTATGGTCAGGAGACCGCGAAGCGCGCGCTGGAGATCGCCGCGGCTGGCGGGCACAACATGCTCATGATCGGACCGCCCGGCGCAGGAAAGTCCATGCTGGCGGAAAGGCTGCCCACCATTCTCCCGCCCATGTCGAGCGAGGAGATGCTCGAAGTGGCCATGATCCAGAGCATGGCCGGCCTCTTGTCCGAATCCGGCCTGAGCCGCGAGCGGCCGTTCCGCGCGCCGCATCACTCTGCGACCATGGCGGCGCTCGTCGGTGGGGGCACGCGCCCACGGCCCGGCGAGGTCGCGCTGGCGCACCGGGGCGTATTGTTCTTGGACGAACTGCCGGAGTTCGCGCCGCGGGTCCTGGACTCGCTGCGCCAGCCATTGGAGACCGGCGAGATCTCGATCGCCCGCGCGAACCATCGCATCTCCTATCCCTCGCGCATCCAGCTCATCGGCGCCATGAACCCTTGCCGCTGCGGCCAAGCCTTCGAGGGAGGACGCAGTTGCCGGCGTGGACAGAACTGCATGAGCCAGTACATGAGCCGGATATCCGGACCGCTGCTCGACAGGATCGACCTGCAGATCGAGATGCCGGCGGTCAGTGCACTCGATCTGACGCGGCCACAAACGCCCGAGCCCAGCGCCACAGTGCGCGATCGCGTGGTCGCGGCCAGAGAGCGCCAATGCAGCCGTTACCGAAGCCTTGGTCTGCAAGACGTGTGGACCAATGCCGAGTGCCCGGCCAGCAAGCTACCTGATGTTGCCGCACCGGACGACAGAGGCCAGACGATTCTGCAAGAGGCGACACAACGACTCGGCCTGACAGCGCGTGGCTATCACCGCACCCTCCGCCTCGCCCGGACGATCGCTGATCTTGATCAATCCGAGCGCGTAACGCATATCCACGTTGCCGAGGCGCTCGCCTATCGCGGCGAAGCCATGAACGCCAGCATGGCCGCCTAGCGCAACGCCTCACGAATCCGCGCAGCGTTGGCGACCTCGGTCGGGCCGTTGTGCTCGGACATTCGGCGTGCTGGCCGTTGGGGCAATAGACCGATCTTCTCAAGTCCTCCGTCAAAAGATCGAAAAGACCAACAGTGCAGGACACTCCAGGACTTTTCGAGCCTGGAGCAGAACGGTATGAAGATATGGCTAAGAAGGCGGCTGCGGTCGTGACAAGGCTTTTTCGGCAGGGCAGACTAATGGGGCATGTGTGTTGGGTAGGCCGATGAGACTTAACGTTCGACGTATTGCCAGCAAGTTCCGGCCGGCGCGGTCCGCAAGGCTGCCGCTCGCGCAGGGCGCTGCGTATCACCCGAGCCGCAGCAAGGCCCGCAGCTTCATGATGCGGCGCACGCCGGCCAAGGTCTATGGACAGATCGGCACGCTTGAAGTGCGCCTCGCGCGCTCGCGCGGCGATGTGCGCCGCGCCCAACGCCTCCGTTATCGCGTCTTTTACGAGGAGATGTCCGCCATCCCCGACGCGACCACGATGCTCAACCGGCGCGATGAGGATCCCTACGACGCGATCTGCGATCACCTTCTCGTCGTTGACCGGGGCGCCGTGCCCAAGACGCGCCAGCGATGGCCGCGCCGGGCGCGTGCGGTGGGCACCTATCGCGTGCTGCGCCAGGATATTGCCGAACGCCACGGCGGCTTCTACACGCAAAGCGAATACGATATTGCGCCGCTGATCGCCCGCAAGCGCGAGACCCACAAATTCATGGAGCTGGGCCGCTCATGCGTTCTGAAGCCCTATCGGAACCGGCGCACGGTCGAACTGCTCTGGCAGGGAATCTGGACCTATGTCCGGGAACACGGCGTTGACGTGATGCTCGGCTGCGCCAGCTTCGCCGGCACCGACCCGAACGAGCACAAGATGGCGCTGTCCTTCCTGCATCACTTTGCCAGCGCGCCGGACGAATGGCAGGTCCGCGCGCATGACCATCTCTACCGCGACATGAACCTTCTGCCCGCCGAGGAGGTGGACCAGCGGGCTGCGCTGAAGGCACTTCCCCCGCTGATCAAGGGCTATTTGCGGCTCGGTGCCTATGTGGGTGATGGCGCGGTCGTCGATCAGCAGTTCGGCACGACCGACGTGCTGATCATCCTGCCGGTGGAGGCCATCGACTCACGCTACTTTGACCACTTCGGCGCGCCGAATCAGTCGGCGGCGAGTGTGGCCATGCGCCCTCGCAGCGAAATGATCTGATGGGCGTCGACACTTTCCGCGCTTTGGATGCCCAGCCCGCATGTGATCAACCCGTAACAAGCGATGCCCAAAGTCGAAATCTACACCACCCTTTTCTGCCCCTTCTGTATCCGCGCCAAGCGGCTGCTGCGCCGCAAGGGGGCCAGCTTTGAAGAATTCGACGTCACGATGAAGCCGAACGCCCGCGCGGCTATGCGCGAACGTGCCGGCGGAGCGCATACGGTCCCGCAGATCTTCATCGACGGAGAGCACATCGGCGGGTGCGACGAGCTTCACGCGCTCGATGCCGCCGGCGGTCTGGATCCGCTGCTCGCGCGCGCCTGAGCGGCAACGCGCAGCCCGCGTCCCGGGCAGCGACCTTGAAGAGGAGCCTTCAACATGTCGGATCAGCCCGGTTCCTCGCGCGCCTTCCGATGCGCCCTGGTCCAGCTCCGCGCCAGCGGCGACCCCAAAACCTCGATCGACCATGCCGTGCCTCTGATCCGTGAGGCGGCATCGCAAGCCGACTACATCCTGACGCCCGAAAACACCTCGCTCATAGAGATGCGGACAGCGCCGCTGTTCGCCGCCATCGCGCCGGAAGAGGCCACGCCCGCGCTGCGCATCTTCCGCGAACTGGCGGCGGAACTGGCCGTATGGCTCCACATCGGCGGCATGCCCGTCCTCGTGGGCGACCGGCGGGCTGCCAACCGCTCCTTTCTCATCACGCCGCAGGGCGATATCGCCGCACGCTACGACAAGATTCACATGTTCGACGTCGATCTGCCGGGCGGCGAGAGCTATCGCGAATCGAAGAACTACCGGCCGGGGGAGGAAGCAGTGCTGGCGTCGCTGCCCTGGGGCATGATCGGGCTGACGACCTGCTACGACCTCCGCTTCCCGGAGCAATACATCGCGCTGGCGCAGGCGGGCGCCGATTTCATCACCGTTCCCTCGGCCTTCACCCGACAGACGGGCGCGGCGCACTGGCACATTCTCCTCCGCGCGCGGGCAATTGAAACCGGTTGCTTCATATTTGCGGCGGCGCAGGGCGGCGTACACGATACGGACCGGGAAACCTATGGGCACAGCCTGATCGTCGACCCATGGGGTGAGCTTGTGGCGGAGCGGTCCGGCGACAAGCCGGGCGTGATCGTAGCGGAAATTGATCCGGGGAAGGTTGCCGAGGCGCGGCAGCGCATCCCCGCGCTGCAGCACCGGCGCCCGTTCAGTATCCGAAAGGTCTAATGCGGGGACGCCGGCTTAATTGAACGCGCCAGCGGTCAAGTCCCGGCGGAATGCGTCTAACCAAGCTTGTCCTCGACCGCGGCGATAGGCGTGCCAGGCCTTGGTTACCTCGTTGCGCACAATGACCATCTTGGCCTTGGAAGATTGCTCGCTGCACTCAAGCTGGTCGGCGGTCGTGACCTCAACAGAAAAATCCTGGTGGAGATAGCCGACCTGCGCGACGGCGCGCTGAAGCGCATCCTGCTCGGGCTGCTGGCTCATCGCTGCTCCATTCCCTTGCCAGAAAAGCGGGGGAAAGGCTGCCAAACCAGGGTTATCGGGAGGTTAAGGCGGGAAAAGCGGGGCCGCGCCGGGAGACCGGCGCGGCCAAGCGGTGAGAAAGGCGTCAGGCGCTCGACGCGAAGCGGCTCACGGTGCGCGTGACCTGCTGCTGGAACGGCTGCGAGGCATCGGTGGCGATTCGCGCGCTCAGCTGCTGGATTTCTTCGGCCTGCGTCTTGATCGCGTTCATCTGCTCGCGCATGAAGCCGGCCTGCAATTCCATCGCCTCGGTCTGCGTGCGCACGCTCGCCAACTTACGGGCGAACTCGAAGCCAGCGTTGAGGTTCCGCTGCGTCAGCTCCATCACCTTGTTGTTCAGCTCCGTCGAGCCCTTGGTCGCCTGATCGAGCGAAGCCTCCATCGCCGCAGTCGCGTCTTCCATGGCCTGACGCGCCTGGGTGTAGGATTCGCGAAGCTGCGCGAGAGTCTTCTCCGCATAGGCGCGAATCGCCTCCGGGGTCTCGCCCACTTCGGCGCTGAAGTTCGGCGTCGGCGCGGCAACCTGTGCCGGCGAAAAGCCGGTGTCCTGAGCACCCGGCGCCGGCGTGTTTGTCCACTGCTCACTCATGGTCAGTCCTCCTTATGATGCCGAAAGGTCGAAGCGATCACGGACGTTACGCCTTCGGCTGCGCCTTCTGAGCGGCCTCGGCCATCATCTTGGAAATTTCCTGCGCCTGCTGGGTGTAGGATTCCATCTGCTGACGCGCAAACTGGGTCTGGATCTCCATGACCTCCTGCAGGTCCTTCGCCTTCACCAGGCGCTCGGCCAGATCGAAGCTCGCCTGCACGTTGGCCTCGGCGTACTGCATGGTCTTTTCCTGGATTTCCTTGCTGCCCATGCCCATGGCGTTCGTGGAATCAGCGAACATGCCCTGCGCCTGGCGCGCGGCTTCCAACAGGCGGTCATACGCCTGCTTGGTCTGCTCAACGGACTTTTCCGCCATCTGACGGACCGGAGCGGGAATATCGAAATTGGTAGCGTCGTTCATCTCAAGCTCTCCACGACTGGAAATTCCGAAAATTTTCTAAGCGGAGCCGGCAAGGGTGCAGATCGCTCCTGCGCCGGCTATGCCCTGTCCTAATATGAATTATGCTGCAATGCAACAATTTTTTGCAGCGCAACAATCCTGACCTCCGCGTACAACGGCCGGATGCAGTTGCAGCGCACAATTTCGACCCCGGCGCGGGTTGGGGGCAAATCGGGAATTTCCTTCAACCGACAGGCGGTTGGTGATAATTCTTTAACCATTTACGAACGGGCACATATCGATGGCGCAGACTGCAAGCGTTCCGGCGCCGGCCGCCCCGGCGGCGCGCGCGTTGCCGCTGGAGAGCTTTCTGGCGACCGACGACCCCGTCTGGGTGTGGGACGGGCAGGGGCGGCGTATTGTCTGGGCCAATGCGGCGGCGGCCAAGCTGTGGGGCGATGCGACGCCGGAGCGACTGAAGCGGCGGCGCACGGGTAAGACGCGTGGTGCGCCTGCCCGGCTGACAGAACTGGCGCGGTCCGGCAAGGCGCTCGGCGACCACGCCGAAACGCTGCGCGTGCCGACGCCGAGAGGCGATGTGCCCGTTTCCTGCGTGTTTCAGCGGCTGCAGCTTGCCGGAAATCGGCCTGGGCTGGTCGTGCGTGTGCTGACCGAACGGGAAGAAGCCGAAACGCCTGCGGAGATTGCGGTTCATCCGGCGGCCGAGCTGGCTGAAACGGCGCCGCAAAATCCGGCCCGCAAACCACCGCAACCACAGAAGACGCCGCGCAAGACAGCTACCCGCTCGGACATCGGCGCGCTGAAAGCCATCGCGCGGGACCTGGGCGACGCCAAGGGCTTGGCGCAAGCAAGCGCCGCGGGCACGCAAAAGCCTGCCACCAAGGCCCCGGCAAAATCTGCGCGAAAGCCCGCCAGCACGTCAGGCTCAGCGGGCCAGAGCAAACGCAAATCGCAGCGAAAAACGGAAAGCCCCGTCCCCGAGCCGTCGCCACCGTCGGGCGAGGAGATGACCGCGCTGCTCGCGCGCGTCAGCCACGAAATCCGCAACCCGCTGACGATCATCCTCGGCTTCGCGGAGATCCTTAAAAGCGACCGGGCCGACCGCCTGCCGCCGGGCAAGGCCAAGGAGTACGCCAGCGATATTCACCGCACTGCACAACTTGCTCTCGGACTTGCCGACGACCTGCTCGGCTTTGCCGAGCGCGCCAATGGAGAGCCGCCGCCGCATGACTGGTTCGACCTGAACGCGCTGATCGCGGACTGCCTGCACCTGCTGGAGCCCGTGGCTACCGCGCAAGGCGTGACGCTCATGCGGCGGCTTAAACGAGGAGCGCCGCTGCTGCTCGCGCATGAGCGCTCGGTGCGTCAGATCCTTCTCAACCTGCTCATGAATGCCCTGCGGCACGGCGACGGCGGCAAACAAATCCGCGTCATGACACGGCTGGATCGCGAGGGCGGGCTGATCCTCAGCGTGAAGGACGACGGGCCAGGCATGACGCCCGCGCAGATCGCCGCCGCGAAGGCACCAGAGGAAGCACAGGATGTAAAAGCTGCCGGACGACGCGGGCTGGGCCTGCGGCTGGTGCTCGGCTTCGTGCGTGACAATCAGGGCCAGTTGGACATCATCAGCAAGCCCGGCGAAGGCACCGATGTGCGCATTCGCTTCGAGCCGGAGCGGCTGCGAATGCCCAAGCCCAGAAAGGCGAAGCGAAGGCCGCAAAAAGGCAAGCGCAAATGACCGCCTACTCCATCTCCTTCGTCTTGGAGAAGCGAATCGCCGCGTTGCTCTCGATCTTGTAGTTCAGCTCCCAGGGGCTGGACGCCATGAAGACCGGATCGCCGTCGCGGTCGGTCATGATCGCGGATTTGTGCTTGCTGACGAAGGTGTTGAGCGCTCTCTCGTCGTCGGAACTGAGCCAGCGCGCCATCTGGTAGGGCGTCGGCTCGAACTCAAGAGCAACCTTGTATTCGCTCTTGGCCCGGTCGCTGACCACGTCGAGCTGAAGCTGGCCGATCACGCCGACGACCCATTGCGAGCCGATGTCGGGCTTCAGCACCTGGATCAGCCCTTCCTCGGAGAGGTCCTGCAGCGCCTGGCGCATCTGCTTCACGCGCGTCGAGTCGGTCAGGCGCACGCGGCGCAGGATTTCCGGCGCGAAGGCCGGCAGACCGGTGAAGCGCAGCTTCTCGCCCTCGGTGAAGGTGTCGCCGACGCGGATCGTGCCGTGGTTCGGGATACCGATGACGTCGCCCGGCCCGGCTTCATCTGCAATGCCGCGGTCCTGTGCCATGAAGATGATCGGGCTGTGCACGGTGATGTCCTTGCCCGTACGGACCTGGCGCAGCTTCATCCCGCGCTTGAAACGCCCAGAGCAAATACGCAAGAAGGCGATCCGGTCGCGGTGATTCTTGTCCATGTTCGCCTGGATCTTGAAGACGAAGCCCGACACCTTGTCTTCGTCCGGCGTGACATCGCGCGGCGTGGCAGGGCTGGGACGCGGCGGCGGCGCGTGCTCCGCGATCAGGTCGAGAAGGCTGGTGATCGAATAGTCGCGCAGCGCGCTGCCGAAGATCACTGGTGTCTGGTGCCCCTCGCGGAAGGCTTGGGGGTCGAAGGGCGGATAGGCCGCCTCGGCCAGTTCCGCCTCCTCCTGCGCCTGCGCAAGCACGCCGTCATCCACACGCTCTTCAAGTTGCGGATCGTCTAGGCCGGAGCAGTGGACAACGGTATCGAACGGCCCGCCGCGCCCCTGCGTTGAGGTATGGAACTCATTGCGCGCCAGGTCGTAACAGCCGTGGAACTGCCCGCCCATGCCCAGCGGCCAGACGCGCGGCGCGATGTCGAGTTGCAGCTCTTCCTGGATTTCGTCGAGCAGGTCGAACGCCTCGCGCCCCTTGCGGTCCACCTTGTTGATGTAGGTGATGATCGGGATGTCGCGCAGCCGGCAGACCTCGAACAGCTTGCGCGTCTGGCTCTCGATGCCGCGCGCCGCGTCGATCACCATGATCGCGCTGTCAACAGCCGTGAGCGTCCGGTAGGTGTCCTCGGAGAAGTCTTCGTGGCCCGGCGTGTCCAGCAGATTGAACAGCAGGCCGTTGTGCGTGAAGGTCATCACGGAGCTGGTGACGGAGATGCCGCGCTCCTGCTCGATCTTCATCCAGTCCGAGCGCGCGCGCCGCGCCTCGCCGCGCGCCTTCACCGCGCCGGCCATGTGAATGGCGCCGCCCTGCAGCAGCAGTTTTTCCGTCAGTGTCGTCTTACCGGCGTCCGGGTGCGAGATGATCGCGAAGGTCCGGCGCTGGTCGTAGGTTATGCTCATTCTTGCTCCGGGATTGTTGAAACGCGTGTGACCGGGCCGACTCCCAGACATATAAGGCCCGCGCCGGCGGCCCAACAGTCTATGCGCGCGACCATCGGTGAAACAAATTCCTGATACGGCTGCAAGCCGTTGCGCGGGGCTGAACCGCCGCTCATGCTCGCCATCGTGGCAGGGCAATCAAGTGTCAAATAAACCTGACACTCGAGTCGTCATGTGCTATCCATGGTGCCGTTAATTTCGGTTAAGCTGGCCATGAGCACGGCAACATGCCACGAGTGCTCGGCAAGGCGAAAGGAGGCACGGATGGCGCAAATCATCGTTACCGACCGCAAAGGCGAAACCCATGCGCTGGAGGCCGTCGAAGGCTGGCGCGTGATGGAAATCCTGCGGGACTACGGTGTCGGTGTGGCAGGAACTTGCGGCGGTGGGTGCGACTGCGCCTCCTGCCATGTGCTGGTGGATGAGGACTGGATGGACAGGCTCTATCCGCCGCGTGAAGAGGAAGAATTCAAGCTGGATGAACTGCCGATGGTGCAGCCGAATTCGCGCCTGTCTTGCCAGATCATCTGGGATGATTCGCTCGATGGGCTGAAGCTGACCCTGGCCGACTATTAGGATTTGAAATGCGTCACTTCCCCGTTTTCGTCGATCTGAAATGCCAGCGAGTCCTCGTGTCAGGCGCGAGCGAGACAGCGGCCGCCAAGCTGCGCCTGCTGCTCAAGACCGAGGCACTGATCGAGGTCTACGGGGAAGACGCGTGCGACGACGTGCGCAAGTGGCATGACGAGGGCCGCTTGCGCTGGTTTCCGAAGCCCCTCCCGGCCGCGGCGCTGTTCGGCGCGCGCCTTGTCTATTCGGCTCATGACAACGCTGAGGCGGATGCGCAGGTCCGGGCGATGGGCGAGCGGATGGGCGTGCTCGTCAACGTCGTGGACAATCTTGGGCTGTCGCAGTTCATCACGCCCGCGATCGTGGACCGCGATCCGGTTACGGTGGCTATCGGCACGGAGGGCGCGGCACCTGTGCTCGCGCGTCGGATCAAGGCCGACGTCGAAGAGCGCTTGCCCACGGAACTGGGACAGTTGGCGGCGATCGCGCGCCACTACCGAGAGGCGGCCGGAAAGCTGCCCGGCGGGCGTGTGCGCCGCGCGTTCTGGTCCCACTTCTTCGATACGGACGGGCCGGCTGCACTAGCCGAAGGCGGCGAAGAGGCCGCGCGGGCCGCGCTGGAGCGGCTGATCGCGAGTTACGCCGAGGATGCCCCCGCGTGCGACCCAGGCCGCGTGATCCTCGTCGGCGCGGGGCCCGGCGACCCGGAATTGCTCACGCTCAAGGCCCGGCGCGTCCTGCATGAAGCCGACGTCGTGCTCTACGACCGGCTGGTCGACCCGCGCGTTCTGGAACTGGCGCGGCGCGAGGCGGAACTGATCGAGGTTGGCAAGACGCCGGGCGGCCCGGCCTGGAAGCAGCACGACATCAACGCCGCAATGATCGAACACGCACGGGCTGGCGCACTCGTGGTGCGGCTGAAGTCCGGCGATCCCATGGTATTCGGCCGCGCCGATGAAGAACTGGACGGGCTGGATGCGGCCGGCGTGGAGTGGGACGTCGTCCCCGGCATCACGTCCGGGTCGGCCGCCGCCGCCTCGTCCGGGCGATCGTTAACGCGCCGCGGGCGCAACCAGGCCATCACCTTCCTGACCGCGCATGATGCGCAGGGCTATGCCGAGCATGACTGGCGTGCGCTGGCCCAGCCGGGCAACGCGTTGGCCATCTACATGGGCTTGCGCGCAGCGCGCTTCGTGCAGGGGCGGCTGATGCTGCACGGCGCAGCCCCGGAGACGCCGGTGACCATCGTGGAAAACACGTCCCGGCCCGAGGAAAAGCGTGTGAGCGCAACGCTGGCCAACATGTGCGAACGTATCAGCGAGGCGGGCATCGTGGGGCCGGCGATCATCTTCATTGGTCTGCCGGCGCGGCGCGCACAAACGCTTGAGACGGAACCCCGCCGTCAAGCCGTCTAGCACGCCGCGCCGCGGATCGGCGACCCATGGCGCGGCTGCTGAAACGTGATCTCAATGGCGTGTGGTGTTGTCACTGATACTCGGGATGGCCACTTCGCCGCTTTCGCGCTGATGCACGGCCATCGCCATGTCCGACAGAGAGTCGTACACTCGGCGCTTTTCCCCGCGCATCTGGCTGGTGCTGAGCGGCTTCGACGCCGCCCAGAGCGCCGAGAATGCAAGCGAGGCCCGGCGCACCGCATCCGGCGCGCATTCCTCAGCCATCTCTAGGGCCTGCGGACGCTGCGGGGAGCGGCGCATCGCGTCGCCCGACCAGCAGATAGAAGAGCCGAGCGTGAGTTGCTCGTGGGCATCCAAAAGCGCCGGATTGCGCGCCCAGCGCACGCGCGCGGCCACGGCCTCGCCGCGAAGCAACGGCCGAATAACGCTGAGCACGTCTTCGAGTGCATCGCTCGGCGCGGGCTTGGCAAAGATAATGTTTGCACTCACCTGCTCGGCGCCGAGTTCGTCCGCCTTCGCGGCCAAGGCTCCGGCGGCCGGGCTCGCCGGCGAACGCGCGACCAGCGTGACGACGTAGTCGCCGGCTTCTTCAGATGGCGCGCTGCGCAGGTGGCGAAGATAAGTCTCGATAAGTTCCACAATGCGGAGCGTGGCGCGGGCCGCATGATCGGTGGTGCGGTTCGGCAGATCTGAAAAGCGGCTCATCGTCTCAATCCTCAATCGTCTT
Source organism: Dichotomicrobium thermohalophilum (assembly GCF_003550175.1). Classification (NCBI taxonomy): domain Bacteria; kingdom Pseudomonadati; phylum Pseudomonadota; class Alphaproteobacteria; order Hyphomicrobiales; family Hyphomicrobiaceae; genus Dichotomicrobium; species Dichotomicrobium thermohalophilum. Next base: position 534,133 of record NZ_QXDF01000001.1, on the reverse strand, counting down.
CTTTCGGGACACCTCAAGGGATGCCCATGCGTGTTCAGCTTGCGTGACCCGGCTTACGTGCGGCGCGGGATAGCCGCCGATCTTTGCCGGCAGAGCGGAAAACGCGGCGTAAACCGGCCGCGCCGGCCCCTTGGCTACGCAGGGAACGATTGAGGCCGTTCGAGCTATTGATGGCCTGCTGGAATTAAAGAAGAATTGACCGAGCCACTTTTTCGCCACGATCTGGGATGGGTTCAGCGCGCGGATGGCGGAGTGTTGCTCGTTTGCGTCTGCATGGTCTGGCGCAGAGGCTGTTCCGGGCTACGCGCGGGGAAGCCGGCCCTCATATACGCGATGATCTGCCAGGCTTGTTCGGTGGTGAGTTCGTTCTTGAACGCCGGTTTTTCGGTTCCGAACGGCTCGCCGCCTTCCATGATCGTCCAGAGCAGATAGGCATCGGTGCTGTAGTCCTGCTCAAGCGTATAGGGCAGCGAGGGCATGGTCGGGCGGAGCGCCTGGGCGCGGGGGCCGTCGCCCTCGCCCGCCGCCCCGTGACACGACGCGCAGTTTTCGCGATAGAGCGACGCACCCGCCTCTATGGCCGTCAGGCTGTGGCCGACCGTGTTTTCAGCCTCCTGATAGCGTTCGGGGATCTCGCCTTCGACAGCCGCCCGGCGCCGCGGCTTCATTTCGACCGAGTCGCCTGACAGGTCGGTGTCGCCGTTCGCGCGTGGTGGTTCGTCCTGCCAATCTTGGTCCAGGCTATCGGCGTCAACGGTTTGCGTCGGCTCATTCGGCGGCGCTGGACGTCGCGCCGGCAGCGGCGGCTTCGCCTCGTCATGCTTGAGATAGTCGCGCCAGGCATGTTTTTCCGGCGTCCAGGGCTCCTCCGCCCGCCAGGGATGCCGCGGGGGCGGGTCCGCCGGGCCATAGTAGCAGGTCCTGCCATAGACGCAGCCGAGCTCGTAACAGTCATGGCGCACGCATTCCCGCCACGGCGGGCAGAACTCGTACGGCTCGCAAGCGCCATAAGCGTGCGCGGGCGTGACGTCCGGCAAAGCCAGGATACCGCCCAGCCCCATCAAGACAGCCAAAAGCCGACACATACGCAGCACGACCAATGCGCCACCCCCCTTGCAGCGCCGCATTATCGCCGCTGTTGCCGCCGCCGTAAAGCGATCCCGGCTCCCTATCGTGTCATTGGGGCACGTACCGCTGGCTGGGGACAGGCGCGGTGCGGGGTGGGCGCGCGTGCGCAAATCTATAGACTGAGCGCAAAAGTCCTGCCACGGATCGGGTGATGGGTTTCCGCTTTCTGCACACCGCCGACATTCATCTGGACTCGCCGCTCAAAACGCTCGCACTGCGCGATGCAGAACTGGGCGCGCATATCAGGGGCGCGACGCGCAGGGCTTTTGCCGGCATCGTGGACATCTGTCTCGAACAGCAACTCGACGCGCTGGTCATCGCCGGCGATCTCTACGACCGCGACATCCACGACATGAGCACGGCGCTGTTCTTCGGCCGGCAGATGCGCCGGCTGGCGGAGGCGGGCATACGCGTGTTCATCATACGAGGCAATCACGATGCCGAGTCGGTGCTCTCACGCGAGCTGAGTCTCCCCGAGAACGTCCTCGTCTTCGGCGCGGAGGGCGGGACCGAGCGGCTGCAGGATGCGGGCGTGGCAATCCACGGCGTGAGCTTCGCCTCAGCCAGCGTGCCGGAGAACCTGCTGAATCGCTACCCCGCGCCGGTGCCGGGATTAATCAATATCGGCTTGCTGCACACCAGCCTTACCGGCGCGGAGGGCCACGACGTCTATGCACCCTGTACTTTGGCCGATCTGCGCGGCCACGGATTCGACTACTGGGCGCTCGGGCATGTGCACAAGCGCGCGGTTCATGCGGAAGCGCCCTGGATCGTCATGCCGGGCATTCCGCAGGGCCGCGACATCGGCGAAGACGGGCCGAAATCCGCGACGCTCGTCACGGTGGGCGATGACGGCGCGATCTCGGTTGAGGCCGTCCCGACGGCAGTTGCTCAGTTCGAGCATGTGCCAGCCGACCTCAGCGGCGCAGAAACAATGGCCGACGCCGCGGGGGCGATGGAGCGCGCGCTGGCCGAGGCGCGGAAATCATTGGCCGCGCCCTGCCTCATCGCGCGGCTGACGCTGACCGGCGACACGCCGCTGGCAGCGCGGTTGCGCCGCGATGACGACCTGACGCTGAACGAAGCGCGGCAGGCGGCGGAGAGCGTCGGCGATACGCTGATCGACCGCGTGAAATTCGCCTTTGGCGGCGCGCGGCAGGCGGAGAGCGGCCCGCTGGCGGAGCTCGAGGCGCTGATGACGCCGGACAACCTGCCGCCGGAGGTCGTCGATCAGACGCTTGCTGCCGTCGACACCGTGCGCCGCGCCCTGCCGGCCGAGGCGCGCAAGAGCTTGCCTGATGACGAGGATGCGCGGCGGGCGCTCGCCGACCAGCTGATCGCGGAGGGCGGAAGCGACGTGATCGCCCGCCTGCATGGCGCGGAGGAAACCTGATGCGCTTTCGCAGGCTCGATCTCACCCGGTTTGGCGCCTTCACTGACCTGTCGCTCGACTTCGGCGCCGCGGACAGCGCGCCCGATCTGCACATCATCTACGGGCCGAACGAGGCCGGCAAATCAACGCTCCGCGCCGCGATCAACGACCTGCTGTTCGGTATCCCCCCGCAGTCGGACTACGCCTTTCTCCACGCTTACAAGGCGATGGAGGTGGGCGGGACGCTGGAGACCGGCGGGCAAAGCGTGGTATGGCGGCGGCTCAAGCGGCGCAAGGATGATCTGGTCACCCGCGACGGCCGGGCAGCCAATCGCACCCTGCTCGACGCCGCGCTCGGCGGGATGGACCGCGAGACCTTCGAGCTGATGTTTTCGCTCGACAGCGAAACGCTCAAGGAAGGCGGCGAGGAGCTTTATCGCAGCCGCGGGCGACTGGGCGAGGCCCTGTTCGCGGCGACATCGGGCCTGTCATCCATCAGCGCGAAACTGGAGGAGGTCCGCGGCGAGGCCGAAGACTTCTTCAAGCCGCGCGGCAAGAAACAGCGGCTGAACGATCTCAAGCGCGAACTCGAAGAGGTGGATACCGCGCTGAAGGAGGTGGCCGTCACTGCGCCGCAATACCGCAAGCTCGTCGAGGCATATGAGGAGGCACGCGCGGCGCACGGGGAAGCGAAAAGGGATGCCGAGCTGGTGCGAAAGCGGCTCAAGCAGATCGAGCGCTGGCAGGGCGCGATGCGCGACTGGGCCAAGCTGCGCATGGCGCGCGAACGCCTCGCCCCGCTTTACGATACCCCCGAGATTCCTGACGAGGCGGCCGCTCGCATCCATGATCTTGACGAGCAAGCCGGGCGGCTGCGGCGCGAGATCGAACAGGGCGAAACGGAACTGCAGCGGCTGAAGGAGGAGCGCGACGCGCTGGCGCCGGACGAGGCTGTGCTCGCCGAAGCCGAGCGTATCGACCGACTGAACCGGATGGAGGATCGCTACAAGGAGGCGCGCGACAGCCTGCCAGCCGCCGAAGCCGACCTCGCCGCCGAGCGCGGGCGCATCGGCGCGACGCTGGAGAAGCTGGGCGTCGATCCGGCGAGCGATCCGCGCGCCCTGTTGCTGCCCGCGCCGCTGACCAGCCAGCTCGACGAGATGATCCGCGCACATGACAGCATCTCGACGACGCTGGCGACAGCCAAGGAGGAGGCGGAGAAGGCAGGCGACACGCTTGCGGCGCTTGAGGAGAGCCTCAAAGCACTGGGTGATCCTGTCGACCCGGCCCTGCTGCATCAGCTCCGCGTGGCAGGGCGCGATGCGCGGGTCGCGCACGACACCACCGATCTGGAGGAGGCCGTCGCCAGCGCCGCGGCCAAGCGTGACGAAGCTTTTGCCGCGCTGACCCCGTGGAGTGGATCCGCGGACGCGTTGCGCGCGATGACGCCGCCGGCGACCGACCAGTTGACCGCCTGGGCCGAGGAACGCGCCGCGCAGAAAGACAAGCGCGCTCAGGCTGAGCGCCGCCGCGCGGAGCAGGCGGCGCGGGCGGCGGAGTTCCGCGAGACAATCGCCGCGCTCGAGCAGGCGACGGGGCTGGTCAGCGATGAGGAGCTTGAGCGGAAACGGACGGCCCGCGACGCCGCCTGGCGCACGCACCGCGAGGCTATCAGCGACGGCGACTTGGAGCAGATCGCCAAGACGGCCGACGCTTTCGAAGCCGTCATGATGGCCGACGATGCGGCACGGGCCAGGCGTGAGCGTCACGGTGACGAGGCCGCCCGACTGCGCCAGCTCACCATTGACGTCGCCCAGGCCGAGGCAGCCGCGAAACATGCCGCGCAGGAGCGGGACAGCGCCGAAGAAGCACTGGACGCGCTACAGGAGCGCATCGACGAAGCCGCCGCTGCGCTTGGCTTGCCATCTGGATGGGAACCGGGGCGCATCCAGCAGTGGCTTGAAGCCCGCACACATGCGCTCGCGGCGCAGGACGAGTGGGCATCTCTCCAGACCAAGCTCGACGCCCAGCGCGACAACCGGGCCGTGGTTCAAGAGCGGCTCAGCCAGGCACTGGCCGCCGCGGGTGCCGCGCCCGGCAACGGGATGCCGCTGGACGCGCTGCTCGAGTTTGCCGAGTCGGTCGCTCAGAAAGCCGATGCCCGCGAGGTCAAGCGCGAGCAGAAGCAGGAGGAATACGCACGGGCGAAAGCCCAATGCGAAGCGCGGCAGCGCCGACTCACCGAAGCGGAACAGGCTCAGGCGGAATGGACAGCGCACTGGCAAGAGCTGCTCGGTCAGTGCTGGCTCGCCCAGGAAGGGACTGCGCGTCAGCCAGGTGAGGTCCGCGACATCCTGCGGCTGCTGGATAGTCTACGCGACGCGGTGGAGCGCGCAGAGGCGCTGGAGCGGAACATTCAACAGTGGCGCGCGACGGAAGCGGACTTTCTGGCCCTTTGCCACGAAGTCTGCGCCGCGACGGAAACGCCCCTCAACGAGGACCACCCCGGCAACGCGCTGACCGCGCTGCGCGAACGCCTTGCGGCGGGGCGAGACCAGCGCGCGAAACGAGAGCAGACCGAGCAGGAACTCGCGCGAGAGCATGACAACCTCACGCGCGCCAAAGAGGATCTTGATACGGTCGCTGCGGAGCTCGGCGCGCTGTGTGAGCGCTTCGGCGCGGCCGACGCCGAGGCGCTGCGCGCCGCGATCGGGCAGGCGAAGGAAAAGGCGGCGATCAAGCGGGACATTGCCGAGCGCGAGGAGAACTTGCGCGCGGCCTTCGATGGTCGGCCGATCGCCGAGATCGAGCAAGAACTGCTCGGCTGCGACACGGACGAACTCGCCGCCGAGGCGCAGGCCCTGAGCGACGACATCACCGCGCGGGACGAGCGCCTGCAAGAACTCTATCACGCCATGAAGAAGGCTGAGGAACAGGTTGCGGCGGTCGGTACGGACGAGAAAGCGGCGGAACTCAGCGAGCGGCGGCGGGGACTTCTGCTTCAGATAGAAGAGGAAACACAGCGCTATCTGCGCCTGATGGCCGGCGTCGCCGCCGCCGAGGCCGCCTTGCGGCTCTACCGCGACAAGCACCGCAGCGACATGATGCTCAACGCCGCGCAGCGCTTCCGGCGTATCACGGACGGGCGCTTCACCGATCTGCAGGCCCGCCCGGACAAGGACGGCGAAACGCTCGTGGCGATCAAGGCGGATGGCGGCTCGCTGCTGGTGGAGGGCATGTCGGACGGCACGCGCGACCAGCTCTACCTCGCCCTGCGCATGGCCGGTTATCAGGAATTCGCGGCAACCCGCGAGCCGCTGCCCTTCATCGCCGACGACATCATGCAGAGCTTCGACGACGAGCGCGCCCGCGCCAGCTTCGAGATGCTGGCTGACGTCGCGCAAATGGGCCAAGTGATCTACCTGACCCACCATGCGCATCTGTGCGATCTGGCGCGCGAAGCGGTGGCCGGCGCCGTGAGGATCCACGAATTGCCGGCGCCGGCCGCGCAGCTGGTTATGTCAGAATCAGCCTGATAAGCAGGCCAACCGCCGCGACCGTGGCCACGCCTGCGGCCCACAGCCCCACGAACCACAACGCCCTGCGCAGTCCTTCGCGCATCAGTGATACCCTTCTCCGGGCCTCACCTTGCCGCGGAACACCCAGTAGGCGTAACCGGTGTAGGCGATGATCAGCGGCAGCAGGATGAGCGCGCCGACCAGCAGGAAGGCGAGGCTGTCATCCGGGGCCGCGGCCTGCCAGATCGTCAGGCTGGGCGGCACCATGTACGGATAAAAGCTGATACCGATGCCGATATAGCACAGCAGGAAGATGCCGAGCGAGGCAAGGAAGGGCTGCAGGTCATAGCCGCGGTTCAATCCCGAGAACAACAGATACGCACATCCAAGTACCAGCGCCGGGACGATTATGCTGAAGATCGCCGTCGGCCAGGCGAACCACCGCTCCAGGTAGACAGGGTTGAGATAAGGCGTCGCGAGGCTGACCACGCCGATCAGCACCAGCATCGCCACACCGGCGCGCACGGCGTAATCGCGAGCCTGCTGCTGAATCTTGCCCTCGGTCTTGAGCACCAGCCATGTGGCGCCAAGGAGCGAGTAGCCGACGACGAGTGCCACGCCGGTCAGCACGGAGAAGGGCGTCAGCCAATCCCACCAGCCACCAGCATAGGCACGGTTCTCGACCGGAATGCCCTGAACGAGCGCGCCCAGCGCGACCCCCTGAGCGAAAGCCGCGACCGTCGAACCGAGCGCAAAGGACCAGTCCCAAAGGAACCGCCCTCGCTCGGTACGCCAGCGGTACTCGAACGCCACGCCGCGGAACACGAGCGCCAGCAGCATGGCGATGATCGGCGCATACAGCGCCGGCATCACCACCGCATAGGCCAGCGGGAACACGGCGAACAATCCGCCGCCGCCCAGGATCAGCCAGGTTTCGTTCCCGTCCCAGACCGGTGCGACCGAGTTCATCGCGATGTCGCGCTGATGGCCGGACTCATAACCCAGGAACAGGATGCCGACGCCGAGGTCGAAACCGTCGAGCAGCACATAGGCCAGCACCGCGATCGCGATCAGCGCGGCCCAGATGAACGGAAGGTCGATGACCATGACATTTCCCTCCTGTGTCTCGGAGCCGGACTATTCCGCTGGCTTGGGTTGCTGGTCCAGGCTCTTGGCCGGTCCGGGCGTAATACCGCTGGTCCGGATCGGGCCAAGCTCCTCCACACCTTCGCCGCCCTCTGGCGTCTTGCCCATCAGACGAAGCAGGTAGAACGTGCCAGCGCCGAACACGATGAAGTAGACGACGATGAAGGCCAGTAGCGAGCTTGTAACCGCCGGTGTTTCGATGGGCGATGCACTCGCGGCCGTGGTCAGTTCGCCATAGATTGTCCACGGCTGACGACCGACCTCGGTCACAATCCAGCCCGCGACCACCGCGACGAAACCCATCGGCCCCATGACGACAGACAGCCGTTGCAGCGACCGCGCCTCAAAGAGATTGCCGCGCAGCCGCTCAAGGCCGCTCCACAGACCCACAAGGATCATCAGCACGCCGATACCGACCATGATCCGGAATGACCAGAAGACGATATCGAGAGGCGGCCATTCTTCCTTCGGCCACGCCTTCAGGCCCTGGACCTCGCCCTCGAAATCGCCCGTCAACACCCAGGAGCCGAGCTTCGGGATTTCGATCGCATTGTGGACCGTCTCCGCCTCGGCGTCGGGGTCGCCGAACAGGATCAGCGGCTGGCCACGCTTGGTCTCGAAATGCCCCTCCATCGCCGCAATCTTAGTGGGCTGATGCTCCAGCGTATTTTCGCCATGCGCATGGCCCGCGATGAGCTGCAGCGGTGCGACGATCAACGCCATCCACATGGCCATCGAGAACATGATCCGCGCGCCGCGGTTCTGCCGATCGCGCAACAGATGGAACGCACCGACCGCGCCCACGACAAACGCCGTTGTGAGGTAGGCCGCGAGCACCATGTGAACCAGGCGATAGGGGAAGGAGGGATTGAAGACGATCTCCCACCAATCCACCGGCACATACTGGCCCACCTCGTTAATCGCATAGCCCGCCGGGGTCTGCATCCAGGAGTTGACCGACAGGATCCAGAAGGCCGATAGCAGGGTGCCGAAGGCCACGACCAGCGTCGAGACAAAGTGCAGCTTCGGCCCGACACGGTTCAGGCCGAACAGCATGATCCCGAGAAAACCTGCCTCCAGGAAGAACGCTGTCAGCACCTCGTAGCCCATAAGCGGCCCAATCACCGGGCCAGCCTTGTCGGAAAATACCGACCAGTTCGTGCCGAACTGGTAGGACATGACGATGCCCGAAACGACGCCCATGCCGAACGCCACGGCGAAGATCGTCTTCCAGTAATTGAAGACCTTAAGGTAGGCGTCGTCCTTCTTCCACAACCAGAGACCTTCGAGCACGGCAAGATAGCTTGCCAGGCCGATCGTGAAGGACGGGAAAATGATGTGAAAGGCCACGGTGAAAGCGAACTGGAACCGGGCCAATTCGAGCGCTTCGAAGCCGAACATGTCTCTCGCTCCCCAACCGACGTATTCGCCTCATTTAGTGGCGCTGCAGGCCGGCAGGGTCAACAAGGTCCGGATGGGCGAATTGTCGCTTTGATCGATGTCAAATAACGGCCTGGGTCTGCCGCAACCTAACAGACACTTGTTACTTGTGCTTGAACTGCGGGCTCCGTTTTTCGGCGAATGCCGCCATGCCCTCCTTCTGATCCGCCGTGGCGAAGAGGCTATGGAAGAGCCGGCGCTCGGTCCGCGTGCCCGCGGTAAGGCTCATTTCCTGAGCGTTGTTCACGCTCTCCTTGGCCATCATCACCGCCGGCATGGACATATCGGCGATCTTTTCCGCCGTGCGGATCGCTTCCTCGACGAGGTCGCCACTTGCCACGATACGGCTGACCAGTCCGGCCCGCTCTGCCTCTTCGGCGTCCATGTTCCGGCCGGTCAGGCACATCTCCATCGCCTTCGCCTTGCCAACTGCGTGCGTGAGACGTTGGGTGCCGCCCGCGCCGGGGATGATGCCCAGTGTGATCTCGGGCTGTCCGAATTTGGCGGTGGGCGATGCGAGAATGAAGTCGCACATCATGGCCAGTTCGCAGCCGCCGCCAAGCGCATAACCGGACACTGCCGCGATCACCGGCTTGCGCGTACGCGTCACGCGATCCCAGTTGCCGATGAAGTCGTCGCGGTAGGTCGCGGGAAACACCTTGCCCTGCATTTCCTTGATGTCTGCCCCCGCGGCAAATGCGCGCTCGGAGCCGGTGATAACGATGCAGCCAATGTTTGCCTCGGACTCGAACGCATCGAGCGCGCGCCCGAGTTCGACCATCATCGCTTCGTTCAGCGCGTTAAGCGATTCGGGGCGGTTCAGGACGATGAGACCGACGCGTCCGCGCTTTTCGACGATGATTGTCTCGTAAGTCATGGAGAGTTCCCTCTTGTGATCGCGTGCCCCGCGTTATCGCTGGCAGCGCGGACAATAGAAGGTTGAACGACCGTTTTGAACCTCACGATGTACCGATCCACCGCAATCCGGGCGGGGACATGGGGCGCCCTCGCGGTCATACACGACGAACGCGTGCTGGAAATAACCAAGCGTGCCGTCCGCGCGACGATGATCGCGCAAGCTGGAGCCGCCGGCCGCGATCGCCTCGTGGAGAACCTCCGGGATCGCGGCCGCGAGCCGTTTCGCGCCCGCTGATGGCCGTCCGGTCGCCGTGGAGAGCCGGCCCGCCGGAGCGAACGGCGACAGGCGCGCGCGGTGCAGCGCCTCGCAGACATAAATGTTGCCAAGGCCCGCAACGTTCCGTTGGTCGAGAAGAAAACTTTTGAGCGGCTGGATACGGCCGCGACCGCACTCGGCCAGATAGGTGGGCGTCAGGTCGACGCCGACCGGTTCCGGCCCAAGATCCCGCAACAGGGGGTGCGACTCCAGATCCTCCGGCAGGATCAGCGTCATATAGCCGAAGCGGCGCGCATCGTTGTAGATGACGCGGGCGCCTGAATCGAAATCGAAAACCACGTGATCATGCGCCGGCAGGCCTCCCGCAGCATGAACAAACTCGCCCGGCTGGACGGGTGCGGCGCTCAGCGGCGCCGTCTTCGACGGCGAGAAGATGGAGAAGCGCCCGCTCATGCCGAGATGCATGGCCAGTACGATGTTGTCTGTGTGCGCCAGGAGATACTTCGCCCGGCGTTCCAGCCTGCGCACACGCTGGCCGACGAGGTGCTGCACAAAGCCATCCGGGAACGGGAACCGCAGATCGGGCCGGCGCAGTTCGACCGCAACAAAGCGCGCCCCTTCCATCACCGGCGCGAGGCCGCGGCGGACGGTTTCAACTTCGGGCAGTTCAGGCATCTCGTCACACGGCTCCGCTGTGCGTTTTCGCCTCTGGCGCGAGCGCGCGCGAACGATAGCAACAGGCGGCGCGCTGCGCTATGGTCGCGCACATGACCGACGATAATACGCCCAAATCAGTTACCTCGGATACGACGAGCTTCGGTTTCAAGCAGGTGCGCGCCGCCGAACGGCAGGCGCTGGTCAATAATGTGTTCGCGCGGGTCGCCGACCGCTATGACCTGATGAACGATCTCATGTCGGGCGGGCTGCACCGTCTTTGGAAAGACGACCTGATCGCCTGGCTTGCGCCGCCAAAGGACCGCCCCTTCCGCCTGATCGACGTCGCCGGCGGCACAGGCGACATTGCCCGACGGTTCCTCAATGCGACAGGACCACAGGCGACAGCGGTCATCTGCGACATTTCGGCAGAGATGATCGAGGCTGGGCGCCGACGCTTCGAGGGCACGGCGCTGGCGGGGCGGCTGAGCTTCGTCCAGGGCAACGCCGAGACGCTTCCATTCCCCGATCGCAGCTTCGACGCCTACACGATCGCCTTCGGCATCCGCAACGTCACCGACCGCGCCCGCGCTCTGCGCGAGGCCTACCGCGTGCTGCGGCCCGGCGGGCGCTTTCTCTGCCTCGAATTCTCTGAGGTGCAGGCTCCGATTCTGGACGATATTTACGAACTTTACTCCTTTCATGTCATACCAAGGCTCGGCGAAGTGGTCGCCGGCGAGCGGGAGGCATACCAGTACCTCGTTGAGAGCATCGCGCGCTTCCCGGATCAGGACACATTCGCCGATGAGGTCAGGGCCGCGGGCTTCTCGCGCGTGCAGTACCGCAACCTCACGGGCGGGATCGCCGCGATCCATTCCGGCTGGCGACTCTGAAACAACGAAAACCGCTTGAACGCGGGGGCAACGTTTAAGGCGTGAAGGCGATCCTACACCTCTACCGGCTGGCGCGCGCGGGCATCGTCCTGCTGCCGCATGTGATGCGGGCCCTGCCCGAGGACGAGGCAATTCCCGGCCCGTTGAAGCTGCTGCGGCGTACGCGCATCGGTCGCCCCCGGCCCTCAAAACCCGGCGATCTGTCGCGAGCCGTCGCCGCGCTCGGCCCCAGCTACATCAAGCTCGGCCAGTTTCTGGCCACGCGCCCGGACATTGTCGGCATGGAGCTGGCCAGCGAGTTGTCCGCGCTGCGCGACAAGCTGCCGCCTTTCCCGACCAAAGACGCCAAGCGCGCGATCTCGGAAGCCTTCGGTGTGGATGTCGATGCGCTGTTCGACAGCTTCGGACCGCCCGTCGCTGCGGCATCCATCGCCCAGGTTCACAAGGCAACGATCAACACGCCGGGCCGCCCGCCGCGCGACGTCGCGGTCAAGGTGTTGCGACCCGGCGTGGAGCGGCGCTTCCAGCGCGATCTGGCAACCTTCTATTTCGCCGCGCGGATGATCGAGCGGTTCCACGCCCCGTCGCGCCGACTGCGCCCGGTCGCCGTCGTCGACACGCTGGCGGAATGGGTCGAGCTGGAGATGGACCTGCGGATGGAGGCCGCAGGCCTTTCCGAGATGCATGACAACATCCAGAGGCACGGCGATAAGGATTTTCGCGTACCGGCGATCGACTGGATGCGCACCTCGCGCCGGGTGCTCACCGTCGAGTGGGTGGATGCGATCCCGCTTGGTGACGTCGCAGCGATTGAGCGCGCTGGTCTCGACCGCCGGCAGCTCGGCGTCAACATCATTCGCGCCTTCCTCAAGCACGCGATGCGCGACGGCTTCTTCCACGCCGACATGCATCAGGGCAATCTGTTCGTCGACCTCAGCGGCCGGATCATCGCCATCGACTTCGGCATCATGGGTCGGCTCGGCCCCAAGGAAAAACGTTTCCTCGCGGAGATCCTCTACGGCTTTCTCACGCGCAGTTATATGCGCTGCGCCCGCGTCCATTTCGAGGCCGGCTATGTGCCCCCGCACCAGGACGTGGCGACCTTCGCGCAGGCGCTTCGGGCGATCGGCGAGCCTCTCAAGGACCGGACGGCGGAGGAAATCTCGATGGGCCGCGTGCTCGGGCAACTGTTCGAGGTCACGGAGATGTTCGACATGCGCACGCGGCCGGAGTTGCTGCTGCTGCAAAAGACGATGGTCGTGGTCGAGGGGGTCGCCCGCTCGCTCGATCCACGTCTGAACATGTGGGAAGCGGCCGAACCGGTGGTGCGCGACTGGATGACCACGGAAATGGGCGCCAGCGCTCGGCTGCGCGACGCGGCTGAAGGTGCGGTCAGCCTGGCGGAGTTTCTCGCCGCCGTGCCGCAGCTCTCCGACCAGGCCAACCGGGTCGGCAAGAGCCTCGCGGAGATGAGCGAAAGCGGCGTGCGGCTGGATGACGAGACGGTTGCGCGGCTCAGTGCGGCGACGGACAGGGGCGCGCGCTGGGGACGGCTGGGAATCTGGGCGGGAGCGCTGGCGCTCGCGGCGATCGCATTTCAGATGTGGGCAGGCTAACCCATCAGGCCGGGGAAAAAGCGGGTCGCGATCTCTGCAAGCACACCGCCAGCGATCGCCAGCCCTGCCCACAGGGCGACCTTGCGCAAGCTGCGTGCCCAGTTGATCCGCACGCGCACGTCGATGACCTGCTCGGGCAGCGCCACGTCGCCAATCATCCCGTTCTCGTCCACGCTGCGCGCGGCGGCGATGAGCTGCAGCTTCCGGCTGCCGCGCTTCATCGGCAGGACGACCCACTCCCAGCGGCCGAACGGCTCGCTTTCAAGGAAGCTCGGGCGGTCGAACACCCACTGCGTTTCCGGCGTCAGCGGCTCGATCATGAACCCGCCATCCGGCGCGCGCAGGGAGAGACTCATGGCGCGGGTAACGGTGACGCCGTGGACATGCGTCGTGCCGCGCCCTTGAACGCCACTGAGGAGCTCTTCCGACGCCTCGCGGGCGATGCGAACTTCGATATGCTCTCGCTCGCCCTCACGCATGGTGCGCGGGATGCGCTCTACGAGTTTACCCAGCAATGCCGGGACTTTCGGCTCCGCGTCGGCCTCGGCGGCACGGCGGCGCTTATGCTGCGCCCCGGCGGCCCCGTTCGTTTTCCGGCGTCCACCCTTTCCACCCTTGTTCGGTGCCGGCGGGCGCGTTTCCGCGGGTTGACGGGCACCAGAGGGCGTGGGCGCCTGAGCGCCCGGTTTACGTGCGGGCGCACGCCGTTGCTCCGGCGCGGGCGGTGGCGCCTCCGCCTCTTCGTCTATGACGTCGCGGATCGTCGCCAGCATGTCTTCGAGGGTTGGCTCCGCGCCGTTCCGCTCGCGTGATTTGGTCGGCGGCATATCACGCTTCGCCGGCGCGGGACGCTGTGACGGCTGCGCTGCCGGGGATGGTGCGGCGCGGGGCTGTTCTTCCGGTTCGGGCAGCGGCGCAGCCGCTGATGCATCACGGGCGGTTTGCGCGTCAATCCAGCCCAGCGCCTTGCCAAAGCTTAGGCCGTGCCGGTTCAGCAGCCGCGCCACCGCCGTATCACTCTGCCCGACAAGCGCGGCCAGCGCGATCGCACCGTCTACTTCCGAACGCCCGGATTCCCGCGCGCCCTTCTGGGACACCTGCAAGACATGTCGAAGCCCCTTGCCGGCTTGCGGGGTTTCGTCCTTACCAAGCAGTTGGCGCGGCGTCGTCTTCTCTATCGCGGTACCCAACTCCACGCGGATAGAGGCGATATCGGCGTCGCACCCTTCCATCAGGGCGAGCGCATCGGGGTCATCGAGCAACGCATAGAGAAAATGCTCAAGTCCGACGATCGCGCTGCCGCGCCGCTGAGCGACCGAATACGCCCGCCGCACCGTGTGCGCGAAATAGGCCGAATGCGGCAGTTCGTTCACGGCCTTTGCCCGTTCCGTCATACGCAAACAGTCCTCTCCCGCCGGTGCGCCTTACCCCCTCGGCCACCGGACGCTTGTGTGTGGCATAATCCGCACGATTCCCCAAGACCGAAGCCGAAATATGTCAGCCCTCTGGGAACACGCGATTTTTGGGCGCGCAGACCCGGCGCTGTTGTCGCGCGGGCCAAGGCCGGATACTCAGTTGGGACGGAGCGTAAGGAGTCGAGAATGTCGGAAAGCGGTGAGGGAATCCTGCCGGCCTTGCAGGCCAAGGTGCTGTCGGAAGCGCTGCCTTACATGCAGCGTTATGATCGCCAGACGGTGGTGGTGAAATACGGCGGGCACGCGATGGGCGACCCGGCGCTGGGCGAAACCTTCGCGCGCGATATCGTCATGCTGAAGCAGTCGGGCGTCCGGCCCATCGTGGTGCATGGCGGCGGGCCGCAGATCCAGTCACTGCTCAAGCGGCTCAACATCGAGAGCCAGTTCGCGCACGGCCTGCGCATCACCGACCAGGAGACGGTCAACGTTGTCGAGATGGTGCTCGCCGGCTCGATCAATAAACAGATCGTGGCGATGATCAACCGCTTCGGCGGCAAGGCCTGCGGCATCTCGGGCAAGGACGCCAACCTGATGACCGCGCGCAAACTGCAGCGGACAGTGCGCGACCCGGAATCGCAGATCGAGAAGCTGGTCGATCTCGGCTTCGTCGGTGAGCCGGAGACCGTGAACCCGCATATCGTCGATGTCATTACCGAAAGCGACCTTATCCCGGTTGTGGCGCCGCTCGGGGTGGCGCGGGACGGCCTGACCTACAATATCAATGCCGATACTTTCGCCGGCGCTTTGGCGGGGGCAATGAAGGCGAAACGCCTGTTGCTGCTCACCGATGTTCCGGGCGTGCTGGACGCCAAGGGCGAACTGGTCACCTCGCTCACGACCGGGCAGGCGCGCGACATGATCGCCGATGGCACCATCACCGGCGGCATGATCCCGAAGATCGAGACCTGCATGGCAGCAGTGGAAGCGGGTGTCGAAGGCGTCGTCATCATCAACGGCAAGGTCCCTCATGCCGTGCTGCTGGAGTTGTTCACCGCGCATGGCGCGGGCACACTGATCAAGGCCGAAACCGGACAACCGGAGAAAACGGAACGCGAATGACATCAAGCGCGCGCGATTTGGCGGACTTCCGCAAGGTCGATACCTGGATTTTCGATCTGGACAACACGCTCTATCCGGCTGAAAGCAACCTGTTCCATCAGGTGGACCGCCGCATGGGCGAGTTCATTGCGAATTATCTGGAGGTCGTGCCCGAGGAGGCGCGCCGCATTCAGAAGCATTACTATCGCACCTTTGGCACCACGCTGGCCGGGCTGATGAAGCAGCACGGCGTTCGGCCGACCGACTTCCTCGATTACGTCCACGACATCGACCTCAGCCCGATCCAGCCGGCACCCGATCTCGCGAGAGCGGCCAGGGCGCTGCCCGGCAAGCGCTACATCTTCACGAACGGTTCCCGCCGCCATGCCGAGCGCGTCGCCGAGAAACTCGAAGTCCTGCACGTGTTCGACGATATCTTCGACATCGCCTCCTCAGACTATATCCCGAAGCCGACGCGCCACGCCTTCGACCGGTTCTGCAGCGCGCACGGAATCGCGCCAGAACGCTCAGCGATGTTCGAGGATCTGCCGCACAACCTGGAAACCGCGCATGCGCTCGGCATGGTCACGGTGCTGGTGCATTCGTCCTACCATGATCACCCGGCGCAGCGGACAATCAGCCCGGACCGCCCGTTGCCGCCGCATGTCCATCACCTCACCGACGACCTGACGGGCTTCCTGAACGCGCTCGGGCCGGTCATCGCCCCGCGCGACAGCGTTGACAACACAGGCGCGGACGGCGAAACAGGCGGCGAAAAGGAACTTGACCGAGGGACAAGCACATGACGGACATTCGCGGAGTCATCGAGCAAGCGTTCGAGCGGCGCGACGAGATCAGCGCCGAAACGCAGGGCGAGGTGCGCGAGGCGGTGGACACCGCGTTGAAAATGCTCGACTCCGGCGAGGGGCGTGTGGCCGAGCCGACCGCGAGCGGCTGGCAGGTCAACGAGTGGTTGAAGAAGGCGGTGCTACTTTCCTTCCGGCTCAACGACATGAGCACGATCCCTGGAGGTCCCGGCGGCGCGACCTGGTGGGACAAGGTTCCCTCGAAATTCGAAGGCTGGGACGATTCCCGCTTCCGCGAGGCCGGCTTCCGTGCCGTTCCGAACTGCGTCGTGCGCCATTCCGCTTATATCGCCCCGGGCGTCGTGCTGATGCCGTGCTTCGTGAACCTGGGCGCCTATGTCGACGAGGGCACGATGGTCGACACCTGGGCGACAGTCGGAAGCTGCGCGCAGATCGGCAAGAACGTGCATTTGTCCGGCGGCGCGGGCATCGGCGGCGTGTTGGAGCCGCTCCAGGCCAACCCGGTCATCATCGAGGACGGCTGCTTTATCGGCGCGCGCGCGGAAGTCGCCGAGGGCGTGATCGTGCGCGAAGGCTCGGTGCTGTCGATGGGCGTTTATCTCGGCGCGTCCACAAAAATCATAGACCGCACCACCGGCGAAGTTCATATGGGTGAAGTGCCGCCGTTCTCCGTGGTCGTACCCGGCACGATGCCCGGCAAGCCGCTACCCGACGGGTCGCCCGGCCCGTCGCTCTATTGCGCCGTGATCGTCAAGCGCGTCGACGAGCGCACGCGCGCCAAGACCTCGATCAACGAGCTGCTGCGCACCTGATCGCGCCGCATGGAACAGGGGGCGGGCGCGATGAAAAACACGGTTACCCTTGGCGTCCGCAAACTCTTTTTCCTGATTATCGCGCTGTATGCCGGCTACTGCGCGCTGTGCTGGCTGGTGCCCTCCGCGCGGCTCGGGAATATCACGCCGGCCGGTCTCACCTTCGCGATCTTCATCACGAATTTCATCGGCTGCCTGACGATGACAGTGCTCAACCTGCTGGAGATCGGGCTGCTGGCGATCGGCTTCGTGTTCGGCCTCGGCATGGTGCTCCACTCGCGCGAAAAGGATTATCGGAAGGGCGGCGAATTGGCCGAGCTTGGGGAGCTGAAATATACCGAGGCGTTTTTCGAAGTGCTGGCGGGTGCCTTCATCGTCTATCTTTTCTACATGGAGTTCGTGGAGCCGCCCGAAGCTCTCATGCCGCCGGTCTGGGAGCGGCTCTGGGACAGTGTGCGGTCCTGCGTGCCGTCCTGAAGGCTGGCAGCGCGATCCGAGCTGGGCGCCTTCGCGTAGCCCTGAGCAATTCGCGGTTGGCAAGCCGCCCGCCGCGCCCCTATCTCTAGGGGAGATCAGGACAATACAGCATTCGGCACGACCATGAGTATCGACGAGATCATCGAGAATTTTGAGTTCATGGACGACTGGGAGGACCGCTACCGCTACGTGATTGAACTCGGCAAGGAGCTCGAACCCCTCCAGCCGGAGGATTACACGGAGGATCACAAGGTCCGCGGCTGCGTCAGCCAGGTCTGGCTGGTGACGGAGCACGAGGGCGACGCGCAGCGCCCGGTCCTCAAGTTCCGTGGCGACAGCGATGCGCATATCGTACGCGGTTTGATCGCCATTCTGATCGCGCTCTACTCCGGCAAGCGCGCCGACGAGATCACACAGCTCGACGCCGAAAAGGTCTTCGATCAGATCGGCCTGCGGGATCACCTGACCCCCCAGCGCTCGAATGGTCTCGCTTCGATGGTCCAGCGCGTGAAGCAGGACGCCGCGGCGGCGCTAGGCACCGCCACGGCCTGATCTCAGCAATCCTGTATCTGCGGCTTGTAGTCCGGCGCGCCCCAATGCAGGAGCCGGCGCGACGTGTCGTGCGCGGCCTCCCCGGCGGAGCGGAGAAGCCCGTAATGCCGCGCAAGCTCCCTGAGCGCGATCTGCAACACCAGCTTGGCGGAACGCCGCGGCCAGCCCTTCGCCTTTTCGGTCTCCTCCAGCCCCTTGAGGTGACAGCATACGTCTACCAACAAGTCACCAAGGTCCGGCCCGACCGCCTCCAGCGCGCGGCGAATACGCTGCTGCGCCGCCACCGTCTGCTCGCGAAGGTTCGCCGAGACGCCAGGCGCCGCGCGGCGTGAGGCGCCGTCTCCCGGTATCCCGTCCCAGCTCGCGGTTACGCGCGGCGTCAGACCGGCGTGGAAAAAATCACGGCGCAGACGCTCACCGGCTTCGAACTGCGCGGCGTCAATCAACGGCTGGCCGCTCTTGTCCTTGCGCCGGCGCAGCCAGCCCAGGGGGCTTTCAGTCTCATTGACAAGCGCGGGCTTGCGAACACCCTCGATCTCCACGGTTTCCATGGCACGCTCCTGATGCTGCTGTTGAAATGCATCAGTGCGCGCAAGTTTTCGTTTTAAAAACGCCCGCCCGGTTTCCGAGAGCACAAACCCGCCATCATCTGACGTAATTAATTGTTGCCTCCAAAGCGCCGAAACCAGATCAGAAGAAATGCGGCGTGTTTTTTCTCTGCCCAAGGATGAACCCTGTGTCAAAATGAAGGCAGGATCAGATTCACCCTCTACTTCGTTTGTGCGACACCGCACGAGGCGCGTATTCCGTCGGCTCAGTTTACGCAGCAGTTTTTCTGCCTCCGGGGTCAGCGCGTCGGATTCACTCATCAATGATTTCCTCCAGACATTACGCCACGAAAAGGCGCTCTGCGCAGCGCGTTTTCGACGATGTTCAGAGCTCGATCGAGCGCGACGTCTTCGCGGCGGTCTTCGACCACCGCGCAACCGTGCGCGACCGTGGTGCGATCGCGGCCGAAGAGCTGGCCGACCCGGCTCAGCGTCAGGCCGAAAATGATGTGGGCGAGATACATGGCAACCTGTCGCGCGAATGCGACGCGGGCCTCACATCTCCGCCCCGCGCGAAGCTCGCAGCGCGGCACGGCGAACATCGTGCTGACCGCCTGTTCTAAAAGGCCGCCGAGAGCTGAAAACTGAATATATTGTGCTTGATAAGCGCTTGATATACCTATGTAGTGTTCGGGGAGAGGCACATCCTTCATGCACCGATCCTCAAACTCCCAACTCATACGCCGTCTACCCCCTTTCTGTTCGGGACAACAAAGGTCGTCGAAAACACCCGTGCGCTGACAATTTACATAAAAAGTAAAAATGCAGAACAAATCCCTGGTAAAAAATCTCGTATAGGGTGATCCAAAACAAGAGGATCCCGACATGGAAACCAGAATTCGCGAGTTCCGTAAGCTGCGCGGGCTGACGCTGAAAGAGCTGGCCGACAAGATTTCAACCACGCCGCAAACGGTCCAGCGCCTTGAGACGGCGAACATGACCGTTTCCACCGACTGGTTGGAAAAGATCGCCAACGCGCTGAACATCGAGCCGGCGGATCTGATCGCCCGGCCCGGAGGACGGGAAATTCCGGTTATCGGCCGCGTTATGCAGAACGGGCGCGTGCTCACCAGCGAGGGCAAGCAGGTCAACGTACTGCATCTGCATGTCCCGGCAGACAATCCGGTGGCAGTGCAACTCGATGCGCGGGTGGGCCTTTACGACGCCGGAACCATCCTCGTGGCCAACCGCCTGAAGGAGGCGGACTACACCAGGGCGCATGGGGCTGACTGCCTCGTGCAGATGAAGGATGGACAGATCAGGTTCACGCGCGTGATCCGCAGCAACGGCAACGGCTGGACACTCGTGCCGCACGATGCGGGCGCGGAGGTGGCCTATGATGCTGAGGTTTCCTGGATCGCCCCGGTTGTCATGAGCCTCAGATATTTTTAACGCCGTCGAACGCATACCCGAGACAAGTTATCCCCGCCCCGATACGGCGTGACAGCCTTGCGGTTCCGCGTAAAAGGAGCCGCAACGATGACGTATCATGTTCAACAAAGCCAGAGTGACAAGCGGCGCAGGCCCCGCATCCAAAGCTGGCATGCGCCCGAGCACAGGGATCGCGCGCCAGCCCTGTTTGCGGCAGATGCGCGCACGCGCCGCCTTGCCCGGTTGGTGCCGCTATGGCCGAGCGAGATTGAGTCGACCGACCCCGCCGATGCCGAGCGCGTTGTCGCGGCTCTGGAGCGGGCGCTGCGCGGCGAGCGGAAGCGCGGCCGGGCAGGCCACTGGAGCTATGACGTGAACCGGCATATGGCCCTGACCCGCGCGCTGCAGGACGAGCGGGCGCGGCTCGCGGCGCTGCGTCGGCAGGGTACCAAAAGCGAGAGGACAGGCACGCGCCCCGCTGCAAGACACATCGAGACCAAGGCCCTCTCGTCAAGCGGAAGCTGACGACCAACCCGCCGCCGCTTGCAGCACGGCACTTGCCCGACCCCGCGCGAAAGCAATACATACAGGGGGATGAGTGCGTATGTTCAGGCCCCCGGGGCGGCCGTGCCCTTATGAATGATACCGAACGCAGCCTTGTCGCGGGCTACCTGTCGCGCGTGCTCGCGCGGCCAGACCTGCCCCTGCGCGCGCTTCGGCATCTGACCCACTGGCTCAACGAACGCTCCGAAGTCCTCTCACTGCCGGTCCCGAAACCGCTGGCGAAGGTGATCGGCCATCTTTATGGCGGCGGGTTCAATGTCGCGGAGTTCGAGCGCGCCTATCGCACGCATGAGGCGCAAGTCCTTCAGGAGCTGCAAGCCGCTGCAAAGGCCACGCCGCCCCCCGAGCCGCTGACGCGTAATATCCAGATGCTTGTGCGCGAGTTGGGCCTGCCGCCCGCATCGGCGGATATCGTCGCGCTGATCGCTTATTACGCGCGCTTCGATCAGGTCGAATATCTTTGCGACTGCGTGGGCGAGGTCATCACACCGTTCAGCCGCACCATCGCCGCGATGACCGGCCAGCCCGCGCGCGTGGTCGAGCCGCTGATCGGGCCGGACGGCGACCTGATCGTCTCGGGGCTGCTGAAGCTGGATGAGGACGGCGACGAAATCTCCGGCTTCAACGGCCGCTTCCAGATCCCGCCGCGCGTCAACAACTGCCTGGACCGCGAATTCGCCGACTTCGCCGAGATGCGCAAGGCGTTCCTCGGCACACCGCTGAAGGCGGCGATCAGGGCGGACGACTACGATCACGTTGAAACCGACCGCGACCTGATCGCCGGCGTGCTGCGCGGGGCGGCGCGCGAGGGCGCGGCGGGCGTCAACATCCTGCTGTATGGCCAGCCCGGCTCCGGCAAGACTGAGCTGTGCAAGGTCACGGCCGAGGCCGCGGGCCTGACGCTCTACGGCGCGGGCGAGGATGCGGGCACACAGGCCGAGCAGGACCGCTCCGCGCGGCTGGCGGACCTCGTCTTCTCGCTGCGACTGCTGGCGGGGTCGAAGAACGCCGCGGTGCTGTTCGACGAGATGGAGGATGTCGCTTCGCAGCTCATCGGGCGCGGCGGCTCGAAGCTGTATCTCAACCGCGTTCTGGAGCGCAGCCCGGTCCCGGTACTGTGGACCTCGAACAACATCCACGAGATCGACCCGGCGGTGCTGCGCCGCATGACGCTGGCGATCGAGCTGCGCCTGCCGCCCGCGCGCCAGCGCGAGCGCATTCTGCGCCGGCTGTCGGACCGGCACGGCGTGAGCTTGTCGGAGCAGGAGCTTGAGGGCCTTGCCCGCAAGATCGACGCCACCCCGGCGATCATGGAGAACGCGCTGAAGGCGGCGCGCTACGCCGGGCAGGGCGCGGGCGCGGTGGAGCGAGCCGCCAGCGGCGTGGTGCGCGCGGTTTCCGGCGCGGGCGCGCGCGGTGTGTCCAGCGATGTCGACTTCGACCCCAAGCTCGCCAGCGCGGACTGCGACCTCGTCGCCTTCACCGAACAGGTCGCCGCCGGGCAGCGCCGCAACTTCTCGATCGTCCTGTCCGGCCCGCCGGGCACGGGCAAATCGGCTTACGCGCGCTATCTCGCCTCGCGTCTGGGCATGGACATCATCCAGAAGCGCGGCTCCGACCTGCTCGGCGCGTTCGTCGGCGAGTCGGAAAAGCGCATCGCGGAAGCCTTCGAGGAGGCGCGCGACGCCGGGGCGATGCTGGTGTTCGACGAGGCGGAATCCTTCCTGCTGGACCGGCGCGACGCCGTGCGCTCCTGGGAGGTCACGCAGGTCAACGAGATGCTCACCTGGATGGAGCAGCACCCGCTGCCGGTGTGCTTCACGACCAACCTGTTCGAGCGGTTCGACACCGCCTCGCTGCGCCGCTTCACCTTTCACATCACGCTGACCTATCTGGACAAGGCGGCGCTGGCGCATGCGTTCCGGGTGTTTTTCGGCTGGAGCGAGCCGCCGGAAGGCGGGCTGGCGTTTGACAATCTTACGCCGGGCGATTTTGCGCAGGTCTACAGCCGGGCGGACATGCTCGGCGCGAAGGGCGACAAGGCGCAGGTGGTGGAGATGCTCGGTCAGGTGAGCCGGACGAAGCCCGGCGCGGGCGCGGGGCTGGGGTTTGTGCGGTAGCCCTGGCTGATGAGTGCGGCGCACCGATCCGGAGACCGCACTTTCGTTCAAGCCAGAGGGCGCACAAACCGCTAATGTCGTTCCATGCAGATGCGCACCCAACAAGACATGCTGAGAGAAGCGCCACTGGCCCATGGCGAATCGGCGACCTTGTGGCGCGAACCGCGCTACGGCGATCTGGAATGTCTCACCGCGACGTTCCGCACCCATGTTTACGAGCGCCATACGCACGAGACATATGTAATCGGCACAATCGTCGCCGGTTGTGAGCGCTTCGAAATCGCGGGCGTAGCCCATGCGGCGCGACCCGGTGATCTTTGCTTCGTCAATCCGGATACCGTTCATGATGGGCGGCCCGAGGGTGCCGGCTATGCGTACCGGATGATCTATCCGAGCATCGACCTGATTACCGACATCGCCACGGACATCATGGGCAAATCCCCGAAAGGGACGTTGACTTTTGACGCGCCGGTAGTCCGCGATCCTGAACTGAGCACGGCCTTTCTTGACACGCATCAGGCGATGCAGGGCAGTGAGGACGCCTTGTGCGTCGATGAGGCGATGATCAGCGTCCTGCGGCGAATGCTCGTTCGCCACGCACGCCTCGACGCCGAAGATGAGCACCTCAGGAACGAGCGGGGCGCCGTCATCCGGACCAAGGACTATCTGGAGGCGAACCTGCCCGAGAACGTCGATCTGGCCACGCTCGCCCAGATTGCCGGCCTGTCGCGCTCACATCTCATTCGCGCCTTCAAGCAGGAAACGGGGCTGACGCCGCACGCCTTTCTCGTGGATCGGCGCGTGCGGCTTGCGCGGCGGCTGCTCCGCTCCGGCCTGACGCCGGTTGAGGTGGCGGCAGCCGCCGGTTTCGCGGATCAACCTCACATGACCCGGGCGTTCAAAGCGCGGATTGGCGTGACTCCCGGAGCGTTCGCGCGCATGACCTGACGCATCCGGTTTCGGGGACGAGCAATGCCAAGACCAGATGGTGACAGTCTTCGGCGAGAGTTTGGCCGGGGCGCGGCGGCAATGCTGCCGATCTGCATCGCCGCGATTTCGATTGCGCTGGTGTGGGGCACACTCGCCAGCGAGCGCGGTCTGTCGCTGGCCGAGATCGGCCTGATGAGCGCCACGGTGTTCGCTGGCGCGTCGCAGTTCGTCGCAATCGGGCTTTGGGCAACGCCGTTGCCGGCGGCGGCAATCGTCTTCGCAACGTTCATGGTCAATCTGCGCCATGTCATGATGGGCGCCTCTCTCGCGCGGCACATGGCCGCCTTTCGCGGAGCGCAACGCTTTGCCGCGTTCTATGCCTTGACCGATGAAGTCTGGGCGCTGGCCGAGGCCCGGGCAATGCATAGCCGTCTAACCCCCGCCTATTACGCCGGCCTCGTCATCCCGCTTTTCGTTTGCTGGATCAGCGGAACGCTGGCCGGCGGCGTGTTCGGTACCGGAATCGGCCGCCCGGAAGCATGGGGGCTCGACTTCGTTTTCGCCGCGATGTTCATTGCCCTGATTGTTGGTTTTCGCAAAACCCCGGCCTGGTTCCCCGTCGTCGCCACCAGCGCCGCCGTTTCGGCCCTGAGTTACCAGATCCTGCCCGCCCCCTGGTACGTGATCCTCGGTAGCCTGACGGCTGTCGGCCTCGCGGCTGTACTTAATCCGGGCGACCGCGCCCAACTGTCGAGGGCATGATCATGGATATGGCGAGCCTTCTGACGATCCTGGCCATGGCGGTGGTTACGTATCTGACGCGCATCAGTGGCTACCTGGTGATGCGCGAGCGGCATCTTGGGCCGCGAATGACGGCGGCGCTCAACGCCGTTCCGCCAGCCGTTCTGACGGCGATCATCGCGCCTGCGGTTCTGTCAGCCGGCGCGGCCGAAGCGATCGCCGGGGCGCTTACGGCTATTGCTGCGTTCCGCCTGCCATTGCTATTGGCCGTATTTGTCGGGGTTGCAAGCCTAGTCGTGCTTCGGTCGGTGCTATAACCAGCGCGCGCCGGGGAGGAACGCTCAGGCCTTGACGACAGGCCAGGGCTGGGGCGCGGTCCATAAGCCCTGCGTGCCGACGATGTCGATGCCTTCGCCGCCGCTCGCGGCGATCGCGGCTTCCGTCCCCGCCGTGGCCAGCGCCAGCGCCGTCACCCGGCTCTCGCCACGGAGCACATGCGCCAGCCACAGCGCGGCGAAAAAGTCCCCCGCGCCGGGGATCAGCCGCTCATGCGCGCCGACCTCCGTGCGCCACGCGCCCGCCCGCGCGACCAGCAAATTCGCGAGACGCCCATCCGCGGGGCACGACGTGGCCAGCACGCACTCCGCCGGCAGCACACGCGCCGCCGCCAGCGCGCCCGCCGCATCCGCGATCTCCGCGCCCGCGAACCAGCCCAGCTCGAAGCGGTTGGGCGTGGCGACATCGGCCAGCGGCAGCAGCTCCTCCGCGATCGCCCGCGCGCTCGCCTCCGGCAGATACAGCCCCGCCGGCTCGTCGCCGATGATCGGGTCGCAGACGTAAAGCGCGCCTTCGGCCTTCAGCCGCCGCACCCACTTCGCCGCCACGGCCACATGCGCGGCGCTGGGCAGATAGCCGGTCTGCACCGCGTCGAGCCGGTCGAGCCAGCCGTTCGCCGCCAGCGCGCCGAGCATCTCGTCGAGCTTGTCCGGGGCGATGTGCTGGATCGCGTGCGGGCTGATCGCCGGGTTGCTGGTCAGCACGATCGTCGGCACCGGCAGCACATGCACGCCCAGCCGGCGCAGCGCGAACGCGGCCGCCGAATTGCCGACATGGCCGAAGACGACCTGCGAGGAGATGGCGAGGACGGTGGGCATGGGCTGATCCAAACGTGCGCTTGGCGCGAATCTGTAGCATGGCGAACACGACGAACAAACCGACCGTCCTCTACGACGGCGCATGCCCGCTATGCGTCCGCGAGATCGCGTTTTACCGGCGCTTGCGCGGCGCGGACCGGCTGGAGTGGCGCGACATCAGCACCGCGCCCGACGGCGTCGAGGTCTGCGGCGTGAACGCGGCGAGCGCGAAGGCCCGCTTCCACGTCGTCATGCCGGACGGCACGCCGCGCGTCGGCGCCGCGGGCTTCATCGAGATCTGGAAGCACTTAAGCGCATTCCGCTGGCTCGGCTGGCTCACCGACAACGCCCCGAGCCGCTGGCTGCTCGACCGGGGTTACGACCTGTTCCTGCGCGTGCGCCCGCGGCTCCAGCGCTTCGTTGCCAAGCGCGTCTGATCTGCGCCCGTGTGTCGCAGGTCCACCAGCCGCCCCCGCCCGTTTTCCGCACGTCAAACGCAGTCCGGGACCCATATCATGATCGAACTTATCGCTGTCACGATCCTGATCCTCGTTGTCATCCCCGCCCTGATCTACGGCATCGCTTTTGTCCTGAACATTCTCTTCAACAACCGGAACCAGCAGAAGTAACCGCCCGGCCGGTTGCGCGCTCGCGTGCGGCTCCGTATTCTCGCGCCAACTGGCAGTGAGGAAGGGCGCGTGATCACACCCCGCAGAAGCGTTCTGTACATGCCCGGCTCCAACGCGCGGGCGCTGGACAAGGCGCGGTCGCTCCCGGCCGACTGCCTGCTGTTCGACCTTGAGGACTCCGTCGCGCCCGAGGAAAAGGCGCTCGCGCGGGATCAGGTCGTCGCGGCGGTGAAGCAGGGCGGCTATGCGCCGCGCGAGGTCATCATCCGCATCAATGCTCTGAACAGCCCGTGGGGCGCAGAGGACTTGCGCGCGGCAGCGTCCTCGGGCGCGGATGGCCTCCTGCTGCCCAAGGTGGACGGGCCGGAAGGGCTGGCCGAGGTGCGGGCGATGCTCGCGGATCACGGCGCGCCGGCCGAACTGACGCTCTGGGCGATGATGGAGACGCCGATGGCGATTATCCGCGCGAATGAGATCGCCGCCGCGGCCGCCAGCGAGCGCAACCCGCTCACCGTCTTCGTCATGGGCACCAACGACCTTGCGAAGGAAACGCGCGCGGCCCTCGCACCGGGGCGTGCGCCGATGCTGTCCTGGCTGTCGACCTGCGTGCTCGCTGCGCGGGCCTATGGGCTGGAGATCATAGACGGGGTGTTCAACGACTTCGCGGATGATGCCGGCTTCGCGGCGGAGTGCGAGCAGGGCCGCGAACTGGGCATGGACGGCAAGACGCTGATCCACCCGCGCCAGATCGAGCCGTGCAATCTGGCCTTCTCGCCCTCGGCGGATGAGGTTGAACGGGCGCGCGAGATCATCGCGGCATTCGACAGGCCGGAAAACGCCGGCAAGGGCGCGATTTCGATCAACGGACGGATGGTCGAGCGGCTGCACGCCGACATGGCGCGGCGCACCGTGGCACTGGCCGAGGCGATCGCCGCGCGCGAGCCATCCTAGCCTCTCCACATTGTCCCCGCAAGTCACAGGGACTGTCCACGCCGCCGCTCCCGCGCGCGAATCACCCCATCATCGCCGCGATCACCAACCGCATCCTGAGCGCCGATGAAGTTCCCGCAGCACCTGCTCGATGAAATCCGCGCGCGCCTGCCCGTCTCCGCCGTGGTGTCGCGGCGGGTCCGGCTCAAGCGCCAGGGGCGCGAGTTTGTCGGGCTGTCGCCGTTCAAGGACGAGAAGACGCCGTCCTTCACGGTCAACGACCAGAAGGGCTTCTATCACTGCTTCGCCACTGGGGAGCACGGCGACATCTTCACCTTCCTGATGAAGACGGAAGGGTTGTCCTTCCCCGAGGCGGTCCAGCAGCTTGCCGGCGAGGCGGGCGTGGACCTGCCCAAGCCCTCGGCGCAGGACGAGGCGCGCGAGGCCGAGCGCGACCGGCTGTTGCGGCTCACCGAGACGGCGTGCAAGTGGTTCGAGGCGCAGCTTCGCGGCAACGCGGGCGCGGCAGCGCTCGACTATCTCCACCGCCGCGGGCTGGACGCCGAGACGACCGCCGCCTTCCGCATCGGCTACGCGCCCGCCTCGCGCTCCGCGCTCAAGTCTCACCTCACCGCGCAGGGCTTCAGCGTGGAGGACATGGCCGCCGCGGGCATGGTCATCGCCGGCGAGGACATCGCCACGCCCTACGACCGCTTCCGGCACCGGATCATCTTCCCGATCACCGACCTGCGCGGACAGGTGATCGCCTTCGGCGGGCGCGCGCTCGACCCGGACCAGCCGGCGAAATATCTGAACTCGCCCGAGACCCCGCTGTTTCACAAGGGCGCGATGCTGTTCAACGCCGCGAACGCGCGCAAGGCGGCCCACGAGCGCGGTGAAGTGATCGTCGCGGAAGGCTACATGGACGTTATCGCGATAGCGGCGGCGGGCTTCCCGCAGGCGGTGGCGCCGCTCGGCACCGCGCTCACCGAGCAACAGCTCAAGCTGCTATGGCGCATGGCGGATGAGCCAATCCTTTGCTTCGACGGCGATGAGGCAGGCGGGCGGGCAGCCTATCGCGCGGCAGAGGCGGCATTGCCGCTGCTCGCACCGGGCAAGAGCCTGCGCTTTGCCTATTTGCCGGAAGGGCTGGACCCGGACGACCTGATCCGGCGCGACGGCGCGGGCGCGATGCGCAGCATTCTGGAACAGGCCAAACCGCTCATCGACGTGATCTGGCAGCGCGAGACCGGCGCGGGTGACTGGTCAACGCCGGAGCGGCGCGCGGCGCTGGAGGCCCGGCTGCGTACCCTGGCCGGCACGATCGGCGAGCCGACGGTGCGCAACTACTACACGCGCGCCTTCCGGGACCGGCTTTTCCAGATGTTCCGCACCGCGCCACGGCGTCGGGAGCAGCCGCCGCGGCATCGAACGAATGGTTGGCGGCAGCCCTCAGCGGGCTATGGCGATCGCGCCGGCGCCAGCGAAGCGCTGGCCAACAGCGCGCTGGTCCGCCGGCCGGATGGCGGCTCACCCGTGCGCGAAGCTGTGATCGTCCAGGCGCTCGTCCGCCACCCTTGGCTATTGGACACGGTCGCAGAGGATGTCGCCACCTTGCACCTGGAGAGCCAGGCCGCGCGGCGGCTGCTGGACGGCTTGAATGCTGCACATGTTACGATAAATCAACTTGACATAGACTCGCTGCGCCATCACCTGCACAACATGGGGTTGGACGGCGCGCTTAAGGAAACAGAAAGCCTGGCCGCGTGTGAGCTTGGCGCCCATTTCCGGGCAGACGCCTCACGTGCGGACATCGAAGCGGCGTGGCAGCACATCACCGCTTTGCATCGAAAGGCGTCCGCGTTAAGACAGGAGCTTGCAGCGGCGGAACAGGCATTTGCCGAGGAGCAATCAGAAGAAAACTTCATCCGCTTGCGCGCCCTGAACGAGGAATTGGCAAATCTGGATCACGGTGCGGACCTGCCTGACGCGTGAGGCGTCGGGGCCGCTTCGGGTTGATGTGCTCAAAATGCAACGCACATGTAGCCGAATAGAGCCGTGCGGATTATGGCGCGATTGTTTAAGACCTGATTAGCGTCGACGTCGTAAGCGGTGAGAATGGGAAAACGCGGGTTCCGAACTGGGTGATGAGCGCGGATTTTCTCGGAGAGACATCGCGACAGAACGCGCGAAAGCACGCGGCGGCGTCACGACGTCCGAGACGATTCATTGGTCTGTAGCGATCCAACAGCAGCCACATAACGTGCGGCATTGGCGGCGCGGGTGGCATCGTTTGGAGTAGGGTATGGCGACGAGCACTGCGAAGAACAAGGAACAGGAAGCCGGACAGGTGGACGGGCAGGACAGCCCGCTGCTTGATATGTCCGACCAGGCCGTCAAACGCATGATCAAGACGGCCAAGGCCCGCGGCTACGTCACCTATGATGAACTGAACGAGGTGCTCCCTTCCGAAGAGGTGTCCTCGGAGAAGATCGAGGACACGATGGCCATGCTTGCCGACATGGGCATCAACGTCGTCGAGGCGGAAGAGATCGAGGAGCAGGCCGAAGCCACCGGCGGCGAACTGACCGACGAGCGCGCGGTGCCCGCCAAGACGGAGCGCGCCGCCGAGCCGTCCGCCGACCGCACCGATGATCCCGTGCGCATGTATCTGCGGGAGATGGGCTCAGTCGAGCTCCTGTCCCGCGAGGGCGAGATCGCCATCGCCAAGCGCATCGAGGCCGGCCGCGAGGCGATGATCGCCGGCCTGTGCGAAAGCCCGCTCACCTTTCAGGCCATCATCATCTGGCGCGACGAGCTGAACGAGGGCAAGATCCTCCTGCGCGACATCATCGACCTGGAAGCCACCTATGCCGGCCCGTTCGCCGGCGGCGAGAGCAGCGCCGAGGAAACCCAGACAACCGACGGCGAGGACAAGAAGCCCGCCAAGAGCGCCTCAGGCAATGGCAGCGCGGCGACCACCGTTGCGGACAACGACAACGCCAGCGAGACAGCCGAAGCCCAGGACGGCGAGGAAGCCGTTGCCGAGGACGACGACGAAGAAGACTACGACAACAGCATCTCCATGGCCGCCATGGAGGCCGAACTTAAGCCGAAGGTTCTGGAGACCTTCGACCGCATCGCCGAGGACTACAAGAAGCTGCGCAAGCTTCAGGATCAGCTCGTCGAGAAGAAGATGGCGAACGAGGCGCTCAGCCCGCAGCAGCAGCGCCGCTACAAGAAGCTGCAGGACGCCATCATTGCCGATGTCAAGAGCCTGTCGCTCAACAACAACCGCATCGAATCCCTCCTCGAACAGCTCTACGATATCAACAAGCGGCTGATGGGCTATGAGGGCCGGCTGCTCCGCCTGGCCGAATCCCACGGCGTCAAGCGCGATGAGTTCCTGCGCGAATATTACGGCAGCGAGCTTGACCCGAACTGGCTCGACCGCGTCGCCGGGCTGAAGGGCCGCGGGTGGCAGAAATTCGTCGACCGGGAGCGCGACAAGGTCGAGGACATCCGCGAGCAGATCCGCCTGTTGGCGTCCGAGACCGGCCTGGATATCGGCGACTTCCGCCGCATCGTGAAGATCGTTCAGAAGGGCGAGAAGGAAGCCAGCGCGGCGAAGAAGGAGATGGTCGAGGCGA
Organism: Dichotomicrobium thermohalophilum; assembly: GCF_003550175.1. Taxonomy (NCBI): domain Bacteria; kingdom Pseudomonadati; phylum Pseudomonadota; class Alphaproteobacteria; order Hyphomicrobiales; family Hyphomicrobiaceae; genus Dichotomicrobium; species Dichotomicrobium thermohalophilum. Next base: position 503,374 of record NZ_QXDF01000001.1, on the reverse strand, counting down.
ACCTGCGCCTGGTGATCTCGATCGCGAAGAAATACACCAACCGCGGGCTGCAATTCCTCGACCTGATCCAGGAAGGCAACATCGGCCTGATGAAGGCGGTCGACAAGTTCGAGTATCGCCGCGGCTACAAGTTCTCAACCTACGCGACGTGGTGGATCCGCCAGGCGATCACCCGCTCGATCGCGGACCAGGCGCGCACCATCCGCATCCCGGTGCACATGATCGAGACGATCAACAAGATCGTGCGCACCAGCCGCCAGATGCTCCACGAGATCGGCCGCGAGCCGACCCCGGAGGAGTTGGCGGAGAAGCTGCAAATGCCGCTGGAGAAGGTGCGCAAGGTGCTGAAGATCGCCAAGGAGCCGATCAGCCTGGAGACCCCGATCGGCGAGGAGGACGACTCCAATCTGGGCGACTTCATCGAGGACAAGAACGTCACCCAGCCGATCGACGCGGCGATCCAGTCCAACCTGCGCGAGACGACCACGCGCGTGCTGGCCAGCCTGACCCCGCGCGAGGAGCGCGTGCTGCGGATGCGCTTTGGCATCGGCATGAACACCGACCACACCCTGGAAGAGGTGGGCCAGCAGTTCTCGGTGACGCGCGAGCGTATCCGCCAGATCGAGGCGAAGGCGCTGCGCAAGCTCAAGCACCCGAGCCGCAGCCGGAAGCTGCGGAGTTTTCTGGATAATTAGCGGGGGGTGTCAACCAGCGGCTCGCCCAGCCGGGCGATTTCCGCGTCAATAAGATCGGACCAGCGCGCGGCCTCAGCCGGGTCGTGCAGTTGTTCATACAAATAGGGCAGCGTCAGGTCCCGATATTGCCGCACGATGACGGGCGGCCACGGCCAGCTATCTGCTGCGCGCAGCGTGTCGAGGATGCTTTGCAGCCGGTTGCGCACATGCTCTGGCTTGGGCACATAGCGCGGCGTGCCGAAACTCTCTCCGAACAGGTCGATCTGGTTCATCGTTGCACCTCTCAGTTATTCAAAAAGGTGCCTGATTCGCTCACGGCGCGGGGCGGCGCCGGCGCGTTATCCACGATCCGCGAAGGCGGCGAGGTAGGCCGCGTCGATCTTTTCCATCTGCTCGATGGTGAAGGCGAGGACGTTCGCGATGTTCTCCACGTTGGTAATCTCGTCGAGCGTTAGCGTCCGCCCCTTGCGATCTTTGAGGTACTTCTCCATCACCTGATAGCCGCCGATGTGAAAGTTCCAGACCTCTGGGGGCACTGGCTCGAACTTCTGCGTTTCGTTGATGTAAATCGCCTGCTCGGCCTCCGCGTAGCGCGGTCTCTCGACATGGTTCTCGCCCTTGCCCTGATACTTGCCAAGCCCCGTGTCCGGTATGTCGCGCAGCAGATGCTTTTGTATCAGGTCCCAGCCAAGCTCCGACAGCGCTTCAAAGTCAGCCTTGTCCTCGGGGAAGGGTATGCGCGGGAAGTCCATGCGCAGAAACTCGGCATATTCCTCTCGATAAGTCGCCGCATGCAGTATGGCGTATATGAAGCCCTGGATTTCCTCGGGCGTGTAGTGGTGCTCGTAGCGTTTGTCGATAAAGGCCCGGAAATCATGGGAAATATTTTCGTAGATTTTATAATCCGTATTCATATAGAGAGGGGCTAAAAATGCAGTACCTTTGCTACTCAAGAATGTACGATTATCAACGGGACTATCAGCAACAAGAGCGTAAGTCGAAATGTCTTGAGCAGCGTGAGAAATTTGTCGGACAAAGATTAAACCAAAATTCGGTCCAAGCATGTGGCTCATAACGCGCTCACGCCGATGAACGGCAACGTGACTATCCCAAATAGTCCATCTGACATCGAACGGACGGTATAAAATCGGAACAACCTTCGTGCGCCACGAACCGTCGGCAAGTTTTTTCTTTGCCTTTTCGTAGCTCCACTGTGATTGGGAGCAGAGCCTGAAAAGCTGCCGCGCTTCCGCCTCTGTTTTTGTGGCCAGCAGACGTTCCACTTTCTCTATCGCCTCTTCCCGAGTGAACGAGATCGCAAACTGATCGTGGGTCGTCACTATTCCCGGTGCGGGATCGCCAAGCGGCGCAAAGATCGCCGGAACGGACCAGAATTTTTCGTACTTTCGACCAATATCTTCATCCCAAGGGTGAAACAGGTATAGCGGAGCCGAAGGCGTAACTGCCTGCCAATCCATTCGCGAAAATTCGCCGCTCGCACAGGCTTCGTACTTCGACAGACGCTTGCCCCATAGATCGGCGTGCCAGACGCCTTTCTCGACTTCAGGCTTTTTGACGAAGAATGCAATGGCGACACCTTGCTGAATATCAAACACGTTCTGATCATCGCCTCCGTCGGGCGCCCGCTCCTGTTTTTTCGCATTGCCATGCAGATCAAGGATGTAGATTTGGTCGAACGTCTGCATGAGCGACTTGCGCATGCCCTTGAAGGTCGGGTTGTCGAGATAGGAGTGATTTGTGATGACCCCAACAATCCCTTCTTCGACTGCATCCATCTTCATCTGCGCAAAGCGGATAAACTTGACATAATCGTCCTGCAGCCACTTCCCCTGACCGGGCTTGTCGAGGTCCGGGAAACCCTTCTTGTATTCCTGTACGGACGCCCACGCATGAGGTCCCATGTTACGCGAATGCCCCGAATAGGGCGGGTTGCCTGTGATGACGAGGATGGGCTTATCCTTGACCCTCTGCGCCGCCTCGACCTCCTTGGTCAGCTCCGGCAGCAGCAGGTTCTTCTGCGGATCAATCGGTTCCAGCGTGTTGGTGAGATAGATCAGCAGCCGTTCGTCATCACTCAGTTCGTGTTTTTTGTCTTTCAGATATTGCGACAGCTTTAGGTGGGCGATGGTGTAGGGCGCGATGAGATATTCAAACCCGTAGATGTTCCTGAGCATATGCTCGCGCACGACCAATGCAGCCTTGCCAGAGTCCGGCCCGCCGATGTTTGAGAAAATGCGCTCGAACACCTCGACCAGGAAGGTGCCCGTGCCGCAGGCGAAATCGAGAACGGTGACGCTGTTGTGGTCCGCCAGCCCGGCTTTGATATTGAAAGTGTCCTTGTCCTTCAGGATGTCATCTATGGCGCGGACAATGAAATTGACCACCGGCGGCGGCGTGTAGTAGACGCCACGCGACTCCCTCAAGGTCGGATCGTAGCGGGAAAGATAGTCCTCGTAGAAATAGACGAACGGGTCGCGCTCAAACAGCCGCGCCTCATCCTCGCTCCGCGCCCTGACGCCGCGGCGCACCTTGCGCTGACGAAAAGACAGGTCCTCGTGGATGGCGGCGATGTCCGTGCCATTCACGATGGAAAGTATTTCCTCCACCACCCAGCGGATGTCGCCGTAGTTGGGATTGGTTAGTACAGGCAGGAAATCCACAAGCTCACGGATGAGCCGAAACGAACCCGGCACATGTTCGCGCGCATTATGCAGCGTAACGTTTGTCTTGCCTGAGTTCAGCCGGGCGAGGAAAAGGCCGTAAGCCAGCATCTGCGCGAAGGCGTCGGCGAACTCCTTAGCAGTAAGCTCTTGGAACACCTGATCGCGAAATACCTCGAACAGGCCATAGAGCTTTCCTGCTGCATCCTCGCGCTCTTGCCGCACCATTTCTTCGCCAATGAAGTCACGAAGGAGTTGACTGCGCGTGGCAAGCGCCAGAGCGAGGTCTTCGGCTGCCCCGATTTTCTTTGGCGCTGTGGAGAAGAAGCCGTTCAGCAACTTCGCGACCCCGGCGGCATCAGCCTCTGTTAGCCGGAAATCCAGTTTCTCAAGGTCGGTCGCATGACACAGCCGCGCGCGCTGAACGCTATCGCCGTTGATCCAGATAAACTGGAGATAGTCTGTAAGAAGTAGATTGCTCGACAGTTCGCGATATTTCTCGATCTGCTTTGATTTCAGGACCTTGTCGAGGTTTTCGCCTATCGGCTTCGTTTCGACATAGCCAAGGATCAACCCGCCCTTGGTGAGCTTGAAGTCAGGCGCGCCCTTGCCGGCTTCGCGTTTCGGTTCGTGCTGGACGGCGTACCCACCCTGGGCGGCGAAATTGCGCAAAAGCGCCTCAAGGGGGGAGCGACCGGTATATTCCGTGTGTTGACCGAGAGGAGTCTCACGAATTGCAGACAGGTAATCTCGGAAACTTTCGATCATGGCGTAAATTTTTACATAACCGAGGCCATTCTTGGCTTATTACGACCCAAGAATCAAAAGCGCCGCCTCGGCGGGCGGCGGACGGGCAGGCTGTCAGATCTGGAAGCGGTGGAGTTCGGCGCCATATTCGCGGAGCCATCGCCGCGCGGCGTTCATCTCCGGCATGGTGTCGCGTACCAGCCGCCAGAAACGCGGCCCGTGGTTCATCTCGCGCAGATGCGCCACCTCATGCGCGGCGACGTAATCCAGCACAAAGGCCGGCGCAAAAATCAGCCGCCAGGAAAACGACAGCGACCCTGAACACGAGCATGAGCCCCAGCGCGTGGACTGGTCGCGCACGCTGATCCGCTTCGGCGCCACATCGAGCGCGCCCGCATGATGCGCCACCCGCTCCGACAGATCCGCGCGGGCCTGCGCCTTCAGCCAGTCCGCGAGACGGCGCGGCGCGTGGTCCGGCTCGCCGCTCACGCGCAGGCGCGGCAGCGCCGCCTCCGTCACTTCGCGATCCGCCCAGTAGCCCTGCCAGACGCCGTCGCCCTCGCCTTCGGGCATCACGACGCTCTCCGACCGGACGGGGCCTATGAACTCCACCTTGTGCGCCATGCCGCGCAGCGGGATCACCGCCCCGCAAGCCAGCGGCACCGGCTGCGGCAGCTTGCGCGTCTGGTCGCGCAGCCAGTCAAGATGCCGGGCCACGAAGTCGCCCGCATCCTCCAGCCGCGCCCGGCGCGGCAGCGTCAGGATCGCCGCCCGGCGCGTGTGACTCACCTTGAGCGACAGGCGCGTCGCCCGCGGCGAGTGCCGGATTTCCAGTGGGCAATCAAGCCCCTTGATTTTTACCTGATTGGTTGCCGCGCCGCCCGCCACAGCGCCCGCGTGAAGCATGTCCATCGGATTTCCCCCCGTTTGAAAACCCTGATCGCCGTAAAGTTTGCCGCCAGACGCTCACGCTAACGCAGCCCCGATGTCCCCAGAACTCTTAAAATTTGTCATCGGGGATAAACTTTGAGATTACCACAGATGCGTGGCAGGTACAGATTTTTTTAACTGCAGGCAACCGTTGGCTGCAACCAATGGTTAACCTGCGGCCTGAGCACCAGCCTGCGGCGGCTGCTCTTCCCCAGCCTCCTCCTCATGCGTGAGCGGGTCGACCGTCGAGACGGTCTGGCCGACGCGCACGGCATCGAGGAACTCGCCGCGCTCCTCGGCCGGGCGCGCCTCGCGTTGGCTTATGCGGTAGACCGTAAAGGCCAGCAGGACAGCGTGCAGCGCGGCGGTGGTATAGAACAGACCGCCGAGCCCGACCGCGACGATGACGTTCGAGGCCACCAGCGGCCCGAGGACAGCGCCGGCGCCCCAGATCAGCAGCAGACCGCTTGCCGCCTCGACAAAGCCGTCATGCTCCACGGAGTCGTTCGTATGCGCGACGCAGAGCATATAGAGCGGGAACGACAGAAAACCGAAAATGCCGGTCAGGACAAGGGACAGCCGGCCGGTGTCGGTGCCGAAAAGGCTCATCGCCAGACCAGCCCAGATCGACAGGAACGCCGTCGCGGCGATGACGAGGCGGCGGTCCATCCGATCAGAAATCAGGCCCAGCGGCCACTGCCCGATCGCGCCTGTCAGGATCATGACCGTCATGAACACGGCTATGGCTTCCGTGCTGGCCGCGCCGCCACCGAAGAAGATCGGCGCCAGCGACCATATCGCACCGCTCGTCGCGCCCACGATGAAGCTGCCGGCCATGCCGACGGGCGAAATGCGATACAAGTGCACGAATCGGATGTGGATATACTCGATCGGCTCGGGTTGCGGCGACCGCGACAAGGCGACCGGAACCGCCGCCACGGACACGAGAATCGACGCATACAGGAACAGGGGGAACCCGGTCGGGCTGTCCACTGCGAGCAGTAGCTGCCCCATGCCGAGCATCCCGAAGCTGACGATGGCGTAGACGGCGAATATCAGGCCGCGCGTGACGTTCGAGGAGCGCGCATTCAGCCAGCTCTCAATGACCATGTAGAGGATCGCGAAGCACGCCCCGGAGCCGGCGCGGACGACCAGCCAGAACACCGGATCGACGACCAGCGGGTGGGTCAGCACCAGCGCGGACGCCAGGGCAACCATCGCGGTGAAGGTGCGGATGTGCCCCGAATTGCGGACGAGCCAGGGCCCGAAGTAGCAGCCGGCGACGAAGCCGAAGAAATAGGCCGAGCCGAGGGCGCCCAGCTCAAGCTGAGTGAAAGCCTCCACCTGCGCGCGCACGGGCAGCAGTGTGCCCTGCAGCCCGTTACCGAGCTGAAGGAGTGCGACGCCCAGCAACAATGCCGTAATAGGAGCGACGTTCGCCAGCATGATGTGTCCGCGCAAGCCGTTAAGCGCGCCGCTCGATCGGAAAGTCGGCGCAGGCGTCCTGCATATCGCACGACGCGTCCGCCATCAGGCAGGCCGCGCCCATTGTCAAATGAATTGTCCGCGGATCAGTCTTGTTCCGAGCGTCTGTCCGAAGGGCGCTCTCCCGAAGTGCGGCGCGCACGTGCCTGGGCCTTGCGCTTGCGCAGGTTGGCACGCAAGGCTTGCGCAAGCCGGGTCTGCCGGTCGTCGTTAGCTGGCGGTTTGTCCTTGCCGTTCTTGCCGTTGCCGCTCATGTGAAAATGGTCCGATGGCGCTTTCCTCCAAGATAGCGCGCGAGCCCGACCCGCGAAACCCGCACCAATTTGTTTTCACCCCTTGCCCCGGCGGCTTTGGTGACTTATTCAAAGCCTTAAGGCTGCTGTAGCTCAGAGGTAGAGCACTCCCTTGGTAAGGGAGAGGTCGTGAGTTCAATTCTCACCAGCAGCACCATCCCAAAGCTCTTGTTTGGTATACGACGGCGTCGGCCATTTCCGCGGAGGTTCAATTGGCGACTTGCGGGAACCGCTGACCATCAGTTTCGACGCCCAAGTGGCTATTGTGCGCGGCGCGATGCCGTGGAGCACGCCTGAGCAGCAAGAACATCGGCGGCGTAAAGTAGAACGACACGACGCTCGACAGCAGTACGCCGCCAGCGATCGACATCGCGAAGGGGGGCCAGAATCCGCCGCCTTCGAGGATCAGCGGAAGGAAGCCGCCGAAGGTCGTGATCGTGGTGGACATGATGTGCCGGCTCTGCGCCAGTACGATGGCACGGATTTCCGCCAGGTCGCCGGCCATCGCCGCCGGCGACTGCTGCAGCGCCGTCAGGATGATGATCGCCGCGTTGATCGATACGCCGATCGAGCCGATCACCCCGATCACCGCCTGGATGCCGAACGGATACTGGAACGTCGCCAGCGCCAGCAGGCTCAGCCCGATCGACAGCCCCGCGACCATCAGCGTGATGGCCGTCAGCCGGAATGAGTTGAAGGTGACCACGATGGCCGCAATGGTCAGCGCGACGATCAGGCCAAGCTGGGCCAGCAGGTTTGCCAGGACCTCGCTGCGCGCATCCGAGTCGCCGCCAACCTCCAGCCGGTAGCCATGCGGCAGTTCGAAATCACTTTTCTCGACGCTGGCGAGCACCTTTTGCAGCGCCTCTTCCGGCAGCACCTCGCGCTGGACGAAGCCCTGCACCGTGTTGATGCGCTCGCCGTCGCGCCGGTAGATGGGGGTATGCGCGGGCACGACCTCGACCTTGCCCAGCGCGGCAAGCGGAATGCCGGGATAGTCGCCCTGAAGCGCAGGCTGTCGCGCGTTCGGCCCGGTAATGTCCAGCGTACGCAAGGCCGAGGCGCGTTCGCGCACATCCTCGCCGACCCGCACGCGCACCGGAAGCTCCTCCGTGCCCTCGATCAGCGAGCCGCCCGTCGCTCCATCAAGCGTTGCCGATAGCTGCCGCGCGACGGCCCTGAAGTCGAGGCCAGCCAGCCGGACCTTCTCCTCGCTCAGATTGACCAGCATCTTCGGCTCGCCCGGCTCAAGTTGCGTGCGTACCTGCTTGATCTCCGGCTCCCGCGCCATGACCAGCCGCAACTCATCGCCGAGCTGGCGCAGCGTCTCCAAGTTCGGCCCGACGAGGCGCAGCTCGACCGGCGCGTTCACCGGCGGCCCCTGCACCAGCCCGCGCACCACGATGCGCGCTTCGGGAAATGCGCGGTCAACTTCCCGCTGCAGATCGGGCAGGATGCGCTCGGTCGCCTCGGGTGAGCGTGTCGTGACCAGCGCCTCGGCAAAGCTGGGCGTCTGATCCTGGTCGGTGATCATGTTGTAGTAGAAGGCCGGCGCGCTCTCGCCCACGACCCATTGCACTGCAGTGATTTCGTCGTTGGCGCGCACCTTTGCCCCGATCTCGCGGGCCAGCGCCGCTGTGCTGTCGATCGATGTGCCGCTCGGCAGCTTCACCTGAATGTAAAGCTGGTCGCGATCGACGCCGGGGAAGAACTGCGCCTTGAGCGTGGGAAAGGCGCCGAAGCCGATGACGGGCAGGATCAGCGCGGCCAGGATCGACAGGCGCGGGTGGCGCAGCGCCAGCGCGAGCGAGCCGCCGAAGGCGCGGCCCAGCGCACTCGACCGCTCCGGCGTCGCGCTGTCGCCGCCCGCCAGCAGCCAACCCGCCATCGCCGGGGTCAGCGTAAGCGCCAGCGCGAATGACGACAGCAACATCACGATCACAGCGATGGCGATGGAGCCGACGAAATCGCCTGCCGGGCCGGGCAAAAGCGCCATCGGCATGAATGCCAGTGCGGTGGTGATGGTCGAGGCGAGCAGCGGCGCGGCCAGCCGGTCGACGGACTCGCGCACGGCCTGCAAGCGCGTGGCGCCCGCGCGCAGCCGCCTCCCGATCGCGTCCGTCATCACGATCGCCGCATCCACCAGCAGCCCAAGAGAGACGATCAGGCCGGTCACGGACATCTGGTGGATGGGAATGCCCAGCGCCTTCAGGACAGGCAGCGCGATCAGGCTCGCCAGCGGCAGGACCGCTGCCACGACGATGGCCGCGCGCCAGCCCAGCGTGACGAGCAGTACGCCGACCACCAGCGCCACGCCGATCAACAGGTTCTGCGCCACGCCCGCGAGGCGCTCTTGGGTATATTCGCTTTGGTCGAACAGCAGCTCCAGCTTCAGCCCGGTGGGCAGTTCGGCGCGGAACGCGCCCACCGTGTCGCGCAGTTCCTCGGCCCACAAATCGACGCGCCGGCCCGTCTCCATGCGCGGGGCGATCAGAATCGCGCGCTCGCCGCCGGCAAACGCGATGCTCTCCGGCGGGGTCTTGACCTGCTTGATGACCTCGGCGACGTCGCTCACCCGTACGATCTGGCCATTCGCGCTCTCTGCGATTGGCACGCGCCGGATTCGGTCGAGCGAGCGGATTTCGCCTTCGACCTCGATCAGCAGTTCGGTGTCGCCGCGAAGCTGTCCCGCCTCGACCTTGGAGTCCGCCTGGGCGATGGCGCGTGAGACCGCATCGGCGCTAAGACCCAGCGAGGCCAGCTTGCGCCGGTCGATGCGCACCAGCACCTCTTCTTCGGGCATACCGTAGAGGCGCACCAGCTCGGTTCCAGCCTGCGCGCGCAGACGGTCCTGCAGCGAGAGGGCATAGCGCCGTGTAACCGCCTCCGCGCCTTGCCACCGATCCGGCACCAGCGCGGCGATGGCCGTGAAAGCGCCCGTGCGGTCGTTGTCGAACTCGGGGTCGGGCACCCCGTCCGGCAGGTGCATGGCCGCGTCGCCCAGCGCGTCGCGAATTTCCGACCAGGTCTGCTCGATCTCGGTTTCGGAGATAAACTCGGACAACTCGACCTGAATCACGGAGATGCCCGCGCGCGAGGTGGAGGTGATCTCGTCGATCTCCGCGATCTGCTCCAGTTCATCCTCGATCTTCTCGGTCACGAGCGCCTCGACGCGGGCCGGGTCCGCGCCGGGAAACGGCGTGACGACGGTGGCGAACAGGTTGCTGATCGTCGGGTCTTCATGCCGCGCGATGGTGAAGAAGGCGGACAGCCCGGCGGCGAGGATAAGCAGAACGGCCAGCGCGAACAGGCGCGGGTTCTTGTAGAAGGCGGCTTTCATCGGCGGCCCCGCTTAGTTTTCGGCGATTTTTTCGGAAAGGATCACGCGCTGGCCGGGGACCACGCGGTTGGTACCATCACGCAGGATCTGCTCGCCATCGGCGAACAGGCCACGAACGAAGGCGCGCCCGTTGCGACTGTGCAGAACCTCAACGGTGCGGCGCTGAACGGTCTTTTCCTCGCCTTCCCCGCGCACGCGGTAGACCGACCACAGGCCGCGCCGGTCTTCCACCAGCGCGGTGAGCGGAAGCCATGCGCCGGGCTGCTGGATCGTGCGGGTGCGGATCAGTTCGATAACCTCGCCCAGCGGCGCGCCCGGGTTGTCGATGGCGAACAAGGCGGTGACGGTGCGTGTGCCAGTCTGGATATCGGGGCGCTCGGCGACCAGCTTGCCGCGAACTGGCCGATCGCCGACGGCGAGCGGATAGCTCTGCCCGATGACCAACTCCTCGGCGACCGCCGCTGTCACGCCGATGCGCGCGTGGATGCGTGAGGTCTCCGCTAGGCCGAGCACCGGCGCGCCAGCCTGAACAACCGCGCCCTCATCGACGTGACGGGCTGTGACGGTGCCCGCGAAGGGTGCGCGCAACACCGACTTTTCAAGGTCGATATCAATCGCCTCGATCTGCGCGGCGATCTTCTCGATCGTAGCGTTCAGCTCGTCGACGGCAAAGCGCGCCTCGTCGAATCGCTGCTCGCTTTGCCAGCCCTGGCGCGACAGGGTCGATTGCCGTTCGAGCGTGCGCTCGGCCAGCGCCAGTCGCGCCTGTAGCTCGCGCTTATTCGCCTCCAGGCGCTTGCGTTCGGCTTTCAGCTTCGACTGGTCGAGTTCGGCGACCGGCGCGCCCGCCTGCACCTCGTCGCCCTCGTCGAACAGCACGCGATCAACCAGCCCGCGCCGCTCGAACGCCACACGGGTTTCGCGCGCGGCCTCGATGCGGCCGGCGAAACGCTGCTCGGTCGCATACTCGTCGCGCTTGTCCAGCGTCATCGTCCGCACCGTCAGCGGTGGATTGGCGTCCACCGGCGCTTCCGCGAGGGCGCGCATGTGAAGAACCGCGATCCCGCCTGCCGCGGCACTGACGATCACACCTGCCGCAATCAGGACCAGCAAATGCCTGCCCAGGCTGCGCCAGAGCCCCTTGGGCTGTGCGGCGCGGGCTTCATCTGTCATCTTTAATCTCCGTCGGCGATACGCTATGTTAATGGCCTTAACATGGTGCGCCCGACGTTATGTTAGTGCCGCTAACTTTTCAATGGAAAAGTTGAGCGCCGAGCGACAACGATAAAAAACAAGCGGAATGAAGAAGATGGAGGAGAACGAGCCGGACGGCGGACAGGCGCTGGGAAAGCGCAAGAGCTATCATCACGGACAATTGAAGGAGGCGCTGATTACCGCCGCGACCCAGCTCGTGGAGGAGAAGGGGCCGGACAATTTCAGCCTCGCGGATGCCTGTCGACGTGCCGGCGTCTCGACCGCCGCACCCTACCGGCACTTCCGGGATCGGAACGAGTTGCTCGCAGAGGTCGTTAATCGCGGCTTTCGCGGCCTGGCCGAAGCGAACCGGGCAGCGGTAATGCGCGTGGGCGAGGGCACGCGCGACGGCATTATCGAAATGGGCAAGTCATACGTGGGGTTCGCCGCGGGGCAGCCGGGCGTGTTTCGGATGATGTTCGGGCAAAACGCGCAGGTAAAGAAGGTCGAGGGCGTGCTGGAAACCGGCATGGACTGCTTCGGTGGGCTGATCCGGCAGGTCGAAATGTACTGCGCGGCCAATGGGCGTGATGACGACGCTCGTGACGTCGCGTTGCGCCTATGGACCTTCGTGCACGGCGCCGCCTCGTTGCTTATCGACGAGGACTACGCCCATGTCGCGCCGGGTATGGACGTCAACAAGCTGATCGAGACGGCGACCCCAAGGCTGCTCGGCGAGGGTTAGGGCGAGAGGGTGGGCACGATCCCGCGCCCCTTCGCTCAGATGATTTCCAGCGGCTTCTTCCCCCGCGGTGGCGGAAAAACCTGGTCGAGCGTGTCGAGATCTGCGTCGGTCAAGCAGAGGTCCAGTGCGCCGCGGTTCGCCTCGACATGTTTCGGCGTGCCCGCCTTCGGAATGGCCACAACTCCGTCCTGCCGCAGCAACCAGGCGATCGCCACCTGGGCTGCAGTTGCGTCGTGCCGCTCGGCCACGCTCTGCAAGCCGGGATTATGAAGAATCCGACCCTGTTCGATCGGAGAATAAGCCATGATCGGGAGTCCGCGCTTGCGGGCCCAGGGCAGCAGGTCCCACTCGATGCCGCGGCGCATGAGGTTGTAAAGCACCTGGTTGGTCTGGACGGCGCTCCCTCCTGGCAGGCTCAAGAGTTCGTCCATATCGGCCACGTCGAAGTTGCTGACGCCCCAGTGCCTTATCTTCCCAGCTTCGGTGAGCGCGGCGAAGCCTTCGAGCGTCTCCGCAAGCGGTGTCCCGCCGCGCCAGTGCAGCAGATACAGGTCGAGCCGGTCGGTGCCGAGCCGCCGCAGGCTCCGCTCGCAGGCGGAAATCACGCCCTTCTTGCTGGCGTTGCTCGGCAGCACCTTGCTCACCAGGAAGACCCTGTCGCGGCGACCGGCGATCGCCTCGCCGACCAGCTCTTCCGCGGCGCCGCCGCCATACATCTCGGCGGTATCAATCAACGACATCCCAAGGTCGAGACCGAGGCGCAACGCCTGGATCTCATCGTCTCGCTGGCGCGAGTCATCACCCATGAACCAGGTTCCTTGCCCGAGCGCCGGGATCTCGTCGCCGGACGGCAGCGTGCGCGTTCGGACGGCGGATACAGACATGCTCAACCTCCTTGGGAAAACCCTTGCGGTCCACTTGCGGTCACGTCCCTGCCCCTTTTGCGTGCACGGCCGGTGCGGCGCCCCCCACTCCAGTCTCGGAACCAGCTTACGCAGGATTGCCCATTGTGCGGAGGAGAGGATTTTATCGGAATGCGCTATCTCATGCAGTTCGACTGCGCTAGCCTGACAACCGAAGCAAAGTCACAGATGGTAGCCCGGAATGTCGCAAAAGCGCTTCTCAAAATCCTTCACCCAGCAGGAACCCCTTCCCGACGACGCCATTGAGAAAGCGGTCACCGTCATGCAGTCAGGCCGTTTGCATCGGTACAATACAAGCGGCGACGACTGGTCGGAAGCATCCTTGCTGGAGAAGGAGTTCGCCGACTATCAGGGGCGCAAATACTGCCTGGCTTGCACCTCCGGCGGCTACGCCATTCACGTTGCGCTTCGAGCCACGGGAGTTTCGCCGGGCGACGCCGTTCTCATGAACGCCTATACCCTGGCGCCGGTCCCCGGAGCCGTTTATCAGAGCGGCGCACGGCCCGTGCTGGTCGAGATCGACGAGCATTATCATGTCGATATCGGAGATCTGCTGGCAAAAGCACGGGAGTCCGGGGCGAAGTATTTTCTCATGTCGCATATGCGCGGCCACATCGCGGACATGGACGCGGTAAAGCGAGCCTGCGATGACGTTGGCCTCATCCTCATCGAGGACTGCGCCCACACCATGGGCGCTTCGTGGAACGGTACGCTGTCGGGCAACTTCGGCCGCGTCGCCTGCTTCAGCACCCAGACGTACAAGCACATCAATTCGGGTGAGGGCGGTCTCCTCGTCACCGACGATCCGGAAGTCGCTGCAAGAGCCATTCTCTACTCAGGCTCATATATGCTCTTCGAGAGGCACGGCGCGCGGCCGCCGAAGGAAACATTCGAGTCATTGCGGCTGAACATCCCCAACTTCAGCGGGCGGATGGACGACCTGCGCGCAGCAATCCTTCGGCCGCAACTCAGGCAGCTGGACGCGAATTGCGCGCGATGGAACGCGCTCTATCACGAGATGGAGCGATGTCTGCGGGAAATCCCCGGAATAGAAGTGCCAGAGCGCCATCAGCGGGAAGATTTCATTGGCAGTTCGATTCAATTCCGCGTTGGAGAGATTACGGAAGAGCAAATCTCCGGTTTTCTAGGTAAGTGCGAGGCGGATGGCGTCGCCCTGAAATGGTTCGGTGAAGACGAGCCGCGCGGTTACACGAGCCGGTTTGATAGCTGGCATTATCTGGGCGATTTGCCGGACTTGCCGCGGACCCGGGCAATCCTTTCGAACACGTTCGACATGCGCCTGCCGCTGACCTTTACGCCAGAGGACTGCCGTGTGATTTGCGAAATCATCGGCGAAAATCTGATCGCCGCGAAACAACGGAACTAGGTAACGAGCTGCCTCGTCCCGTCCGCTGCGGCGCGCCGCCGATCTATTGGCTCAGTCATGATGGACCGGTGAGTGCAACCGTGCACGACGCTTTCATGATGTGGGTTCGGTACGCACGCGCTCTTGAGGTCGGCTGTCCGGTGTTCCGGGCCGCTCGTCAAGCCGCGTTATCGCCGCGCGTCCCGATCGCGTATTCTGAACGCTGGCTTCGCTGACCGCGGAAAGCGACGCCTCCGCTGCGCTGAGCAGATGCTTGCGCAATTGCATCTCAGCCGCCGACGGATCACGCAGGATTATGGCATCGACGATCGCCTGATGTTCACTATGCGAGCGCGCGATCCGCTCGGCATTGCGGAACTGAAAGCGCCGGTAAGGCGACAGCTCCAACCGCAGCGACAGCGCCATGTTGGCGAGCGTTTCGTTGTGGGTGCCGTGGTAAATCAACTCGTGGAACTGCTCGTTGAGCGCCTCGTAGCCCGCCCGACCGCGGTCGCGCGAGGCATCGGCAAGTCGCTCGTTGATCCGGGTCAACTCAGCACGCTCCCATGTGGTCATTCGCTGCGCGGCGATGCGTCCGCACATCGCCTCGACCTCGGCCATCGCCTCGAACAGACCGTCCAGCCGTTCGCGCGATACTTCCGCAACCACAACCCCGCGATAGGGCTGGCGTATCGCGAGTGATTTGGAGACGAGTTGCTGTAGCGCCTCCCGCACCGGCGTGCGCGACATGCGAAATCGCGCGGCCAACGCCTTTTCCTCCAGCCGCGTCCCCGGCGCGAGCGCGCCCGAAACAATCTCGTCCTCCAGTTGGCGGCATACGATCTCCGCGCGCGTGGCCCTCTTCTCGCTGTTTTGCGGCACGTCTCCCATCCCTCGCTTTCAGGCGGCTTTTCCCGGCAGAGTGACACGATTTTGCCAGCAGGAGAACCGTCTTGTTTTTTGGAACGGACAATCTCGCCATTGTGTATACACGCTAGCCGTAGCGCGCATTCTATGTGCACAATCTTTGCATCATAATCACCGTCAGCTCGATTTATCCAAGAAATTCAGCGCTATGAGGCTCTGGCACGGCCGTTGCTACGCGGATTGCGTCGCAACAACCAAGGGAGACATCGGCATGAAACGACGGGATTTCCTGAAGACAGCCGGCGCCGCCTCCGCCGCCACGGCCGGCCTCGCCGCCCCCTCCATCGCACGGGCGCAGGAGACCTTCACGCTCTAGATGACGAACGCCTACCCGCCGGGCGCGCCGTTCTACACGGTCGGCCCCGGCAGCCCGACCGACTTCTGCAAGAAGGTCGACGCGATGTCCGGCGGCCGGCTCAAGATCCAGCATTTCGCCGCCGGCGAGCTGATCCCCGCACTTGAGGGCTTCGACGCCGTGCAGGCCGGCACGGTCGAGATGAACGCGGCCAACGCCTATTTCTGGGCCGGCAAGCTGTTTGCTGCGCAGTATTTCACCACGGTTCCCTTCGGACTCAACTTCCAGGGCGTGAACGCCTGGCTTTACCATGGCGGCGGTCTGGAGCTGTGGCAGGAGCTTTACAAGCCTCTCGGCCTGATCGCCTTTCCGATGGGCAATACCGGCGTGCAGATGACCGGCTGGTTCCGCGAGCCGATCGAGTCCGTCGAGGACTTCAACGGCCTGAAAATGCGCATCCCCGGCCTCGCTGGCAAAGTCTACAAGGAGCTGGGTGTCGACGTGAAGCTGCTGCCGGGCGGCGAAATCTTTCCCGCGCTGGAACGCGGCGTGATCGACGCGGCGGAGTTCGTCGGCCCGTATCAGGATCGCCGTCTCGGGCTGCAAAAGGCCGCGAAATACTACTACACCACCGGCTGGCACGAGCCGTCGAACGTCACCGAACTCCTGATCAACCTGCAGACCTGGGAATCGCTGCCGACCGATCTGCAGGAGATCGTCAAGGCCGCGGCGATGGCCTGCAACATCGAAAGCCATACCTGGTCCGAGGCCAACAACGCCGACGCGCTCGATGACCTGGTGAAGAATTATGACGTGAAGGCCGACGTTCTGCCCGCCGAGATCGTCAGCAAGATGCGCGAGATCACCTTCGACGTCCTCGAAGCCGAGGCCGCCAAGGACCCGCAGACCAAGAAGGTCCACGACGCCTTCATGGCCTTCCGCGACAAGCACCGGGCCTGGGCGACGATCAGCGAGAAGCCGTACCACGAATATCTGAGCTGATCAGCCTTCCCGGATCGCTCGATGAAAGGATCGCTCTCCGGCCTGATCGACCATGCGGACAAGCTGGTCGGTCAGGCTGGCCGGCTCACAGCCTGGCTCGGGCTGGGGCTGGTCCTGCTGGTCGCCTTCGACGTGCTGGCGCGGTACCTGTTCGCCTACGGTCTGGTGGCGCTGCAGGAGCTGGAATGGCACTTGCTGGCCGTCACCATGCTGATCGGCATGTCCTTCACGCTACATCGCGGCGACGAGGTGCGCGTCGACATCCTCTATGCGCGTTTCGGGCCGTGGACGCAGGCGCTGGTGCGACTGCTCTCTGCCGTGCTGACGCTCGCGATCTCGGTGATCGTCATCAAGCTGTCCCTGCCATATGTCGGTCAAAGCCTCGCCATGAACGAAGGCTCGCCGGATCCCGGCGGACTGCCATACCGCTTCGTGCTCAAGTCTTTCATTCCGTTGGGCTTCGCGCTGCTGGCGCTTCAGGCGCTCGTGCAGGTCGCGCGCACCGCACAGGCGCTGCTGCAGAGCCAAACGAACACTTCCAAGAGCGACCATCATGGAAACTGAGCTGCTGGCCATCGCCATGATCGGCGGCTTTTTCGTGCTGATCATCATCGGCGTGCCGGTGGCGATCAGCCTTGCCGTCTCCGGATTCGTGTTCGGCTATCTCGGCTTCGGCGCGACGCTGTTCAATCTGGTCCCCGCGCGCATCTACGGAGTCGTGACCAACTACACACTACTGGCGCTGCCCCTGTTCATCTTCATGGGCGTCATGCTGGAGAAGTCGCGGCTGGCGGAGGACCTGCTCGACGTGATCGGGCTGGCGATGGGACGGCTGCGCGGCGGGATGGCAATGGCGATCGTGGTTGTCGGCGTCCTGATGGGCGCGTCCTCCGGCATCGTCGGCGCGACGGTGGTGACCGCCGGGCTGATCGCGCTGAGCCCGCTGATCCGACGGGGCTACGACCACGGCGTAGCCTGCGGTGTGATCTGCGCCTCAGGCACGCTGGGGCAGATCATCCCGCCGAGCCTCGTGCTGATCCTGCTGGCGGACATCATGGGCGAGTCAGTGGGCACGCTTTTCGCCGCCGCGCTGATACCGGGCCTTATCCTCGCCGGGCTGTTCTTCCTCTATCTGATCCTGCTGGGCGTCTTTCTGCCGCACACCGTGCCGCCTATCCCGCTGGCCGAGCGCCAGGAGGTCAGCACCCTGCGGCTCATCCAGCGGATCATCCTGGTCGTGATCCCGCCCATCGGCCTTGTCATCCTCGTGCTCGGATCAATCATCGGGGGCGTGGCCGCGCCAACCGAAGCCGCGTCGATGGGCGCGATGGGCAGCATCCTGCTGGCCGCCGCTTCCGGGCGTCTGTCGCTGTCGGTGATGACTGAGGTCATGCGTTCCAGCCTCGCCACCAGCGCCATGTGCTTCTTCATCCTGATCTGCGCACAGCCTTTCGCGCTGGCCTTTCGCGGGCTCGGCGGCGAGCACCTGGTACAAGATGCCTTCGCCATGATCCCCGGCGGTCTGGACGGCCAGCTTCTGTTCCTGATGCTGATCCTGTTCGTTCTCGGCTTCTTCCTGGAGTGGATCGAGATTTCCTACATCGCGCTGCCGATGTTCCTGCCGATCTTCGTCGCCGCCGACGTGGACATGGCCTGGATCGCGATCCTGGTTGCGATGAACCTGCAGACCTCGTTCCTGACGCCGCCGTTCGGCTGGGCGCTTTTCTTCCTGAAGGGTGTCGCCCCACCACAGGTGACAACACTGGCGATTTATCGCGGGGTCCTGCCCTTCATCGGCATTCAACTTGTCGGGCTGGCTCTGCTATTCCTGTTCCCCGAGCTGGCAACCTGGCTGCCGGACGCGATCGGCTGGTGAGCGGGATGGACTTGGGGACATGGCAGGACCTGCTGGCGCTGGCCGCCGTGCTCGGCGCGTGCGGCGCAGTCGCCGGCGTGGTCGCGGGGCTGCTCGGCGTCGGCGGCGGGATCGTGATCGTGCCGGTCCTGTTCGAGATGCTGCCATTCGTCGGCGTGCCCGAGGCGCTGCGGATGCATGTGGCCGTGGGCACCTCGCTCGCCGTCATCATCCCGACCTCGATCAGCTCGGCGCGCGCGCATTACCGCCGCGGCGCGGTCGATACCGGCACGCTCAGGACGCTGGCGCCCTCGGTGTTCGCAGGCGTGATCACTGGAACGCTACTGGCGGCCTTCGTCGCCGGGGCGGTGCTGACGATCGTGTTTGCCACCGTCGCGCTGCTCGTTGCTGGGAACATGCTGCTGCGCCCAGAGGGCGCGCGACTCGCCGATAAGTTGCCGGGGGCCGTTGGCCAAAGCGCGCTGGGCCTGTTTATTGGCGGCGTGTCGGTGGTGATGGGCATCGGCGGCGGGACCGTCGGCGTGCCGCTGTTGAGCCTGTTCAACATGCCGATCCATCGGGCCGTCGCGACGGCCTCCGTGCTGGGGCTCATCATCTCGGTGCCCGGAGGGATCGGCTTCGTGCTCAGCGGCTGGTCGCAGACCGCGTTCGCGGACGGCTACCTGGGTTACGTGCTGCTGCCCGGCGCGGCGATCATCGCGCTTCTTTCCACGAGCCTCGCCCCGGTCGGCGCGCGCATCGCCCATGCGCTGCCGTCTGTCTGGTTGCGCCGGGCGTTCGGCCTGTTTCTGCTGATCACCGCGGTGCGGCTTTACACTTCCGCATTCTAGAGCGCGGCGACCGAACCGTCGCTGCGCGGATCGCTGGCGCCCTCCAGCGTGCCGTCCGGGCGGCGGACGATCGCGCCGGCATGGCCCATCATTTGCGCGAACCGCTCTGTGACCTCGACATCATGCCCCGCGTGGCGTAGACGCGCGATCAAGTCATCGCCAAAGCCGTCCTCGATCTTCAGGCTCGTGCTCTGCTCGCCCCAAGTCCGGCCTAGCAACCATCGCGGCGCGGTCACGGCGTGTTGAAGCGGCTGGCCATGCATGGCGTAACGCGAGAAGATCGCGGCCTGCGTTTGCGGCTGGCCCTCGCCGCCCTTGGTGCCGTAGGTCATCACGCGCCCATCACTGAAACGCGCGAGGGCCGGGTTCAGCGTGTGGAACGGCTTACGCCCGGGCTGAAGCGGGTTCCCTGCGCTCGGGTCGAGCGAGAAACTGATGCCCCGGTTCTGCCAGAGCACGCCCGTCGCGGGCGAGACGACGCCGGAGCCGTACTCCCAGTAGATCGACTGGATGAAGCTGACGACGCGGCCATCCGCGTCTACCGCGCCCATCCAGATCGTGTCGTTGCCGCCCGGCGCCGGCGCGGGCCAGGGCGCGGCGCGTTCGACGTCTATCGCTTCCGCCTCGGCGGCGATGCGCTCCGGCGTGAGGAAATCCGCCGGCGCGGCGCTGGCGAAGCGCGGGTCGGTGACATGCGCGTCGCGGATCAGGAAGGCACGCTTGGTCGCCTCGACGATCCGGTGCACATGGTCGAAACACTCGGCCTGCTCGGCGCGCAGCCGCTCGTAGATCGCGAGGATCAGCAGCGAGGCCAGCCCCTGTGTCGGCGGTGGCATGTTATAGAGCGTGCCGGCATCGAGCGCGACACTGATCGGCGCGACCCGCTGCGCGGCGAAGCCTTCAAGGTCGGTCAAGCGAACCGGGCTGCCCGCCGCCTCCAGATCATACGCGAGCGCGCGGGCAATATCGCCGTCGTAAAAGTCGCGCAGCCCGGCGCGCGAAAGCTGCGCCAGCGTGTCCGCCAAGCGCGGCTGGCGGAGCACGGCACCCGGCTGCAGCGCCTGTCCACCGAGCAAGAAAGTTTCCGCGAAGCCCGGTGCATGCGCGAGTTCGGCGCGCTTCGATTCCGTCAACGCCGCCATGCTGTCCGTGATGACAATGCCCTCGCGTGCGTAGTGGACGGCATCCGCAAGCAGCCGCTCGAGCGGCAGGCGCCCGCCCGCCTCCTGGGCCAAAGCGTGCGCCGCTTCCCAACCGGCAATCGTTCCCGCGACCGTCAGCGCCGCCAGCCCGCCGCGCGCCGGGATCGTTTCGGTGACGCCATGCGCTTCGTAAAAGGCCGAGTCGGCCAGCGCCGCAGCAGGACCGCAGGCGTCGATGCCTACGGGCGCTTGACCCGGCTCGGCGATCAGCCAGAAACCATCGCCGCCTATGGCGTTCATGTGCGGATAGATGACCGCTACCGTGGCGGCCGCCGCGATCATTGCCTCGAGGGCATTGCCGCCCTCACGCATGACCGCAAGACCGGACTGCGCGGCGAGATGGTGCGGCGCGGTGATCATCGCGCCTTTCGAGCGTAGTGTATCCAGCATTTGTCCTCGTTCTTGTATGCCGTGTTTCGGCGCGCCGCTCAAAGACGCGCGCCCCTCCGGCGTAATAGTAGCAAGGTCTGTGCCAGCGACAGAACGTCGGAACTGCGGCTGGGGCTGAAACGGATTCGGGCCATCGAAACGAGGCAAAGCCCTTTCGGCGCAAGCAGCACCTATTATCCCCCAGACCTCGCCGGAGACTCCAGGCGAAGCGGGCTGGCGCTTTCCTCTGCAACAGCGCCATCTCACGCCGAGCGCTCCGACGTTAAAGCGAGTCGCTCGTGACGCGTGAGGGGTGCGAACGACGCTGTTCGCGAGCCGGAGTGCGCGAAACCCCATCTCAAATACTATCTGCCCTGAATCATTTTTATTTAAAGATGGTCGCCACCATTCAAAATTTGCGCCCGGCGCTTCAGATCTACTTCACCATCATATATCCGAGCGCTTGATCCAGTCGGCATTCAAAAATACCGTTTTAATCACAAACACTTTGAGGCCGTTCGCGCGCTAAATTGTTTTTTATTTCTCGATAAAACGTTTTTTCTTTTCACTTCTTATGAAGTGCGGGTGCATGAGTGGGAACCATGACAGTCCAAAAGCGTCTGCTCGATATCGGCATTGCCGTCTTCGGGCTATTATTAAGTTTTCCACTGTTTGCCCTGATCGCCGTAGCGATTTGGTTTGACGATGGCCGACCTATTATCTTCCGACAACGTCGAATTGGTCGGAATGGACATATTTTTTACATCAATAAATTTCGAAAGTTTGCGAACGATGATTTTTCATCGGCACCGCATGTTACACTAGTCAACGATGAAAGATATAGTCGGGTCGGCAAATTCCTCGACAAAACAAAACTCAATGAATTGCCGCAACTCATCAATGTCTTGCGTGGCGACATGTCAATTGTGGGCCCCCGCCCTGAAATTCCTGCGTTCAGTCATTGTTTCGAAGGACAGCACAAGGCGCTACTCGAGATAACTCCAGGCATCTTTGGTCCGAGCCAAACGATGTTCCGCAATGAAGCGGATATGTATCCGCCGGGCCGAGACGCGAATGAGTTTTACGAGAGCGTTCTTTTTCCCCGAAAAGCGGAATTGGACATCGAATACTATGCGCGAGCGACAATTTTTTCGGATCTGTCGTGGGTTATACGGTCGCTCGTCGCCGTATTCATGCCACCCCCGATGAACATTGACGAACTATCCAAGGACGGGAGCAACGAACAGGGGCGCTCGATCAAAGAATCCAGGGTGCGTTTGAAATCAACCAACTAAAAGGAGCAGGTTTTATGCGGGCGGTTATTCTTGCGGGTGGAAAAGGCCGTCGTCTAGCACCGTACACCATCACGTTCCCCAAACCTATGGTTCCTGTGGGAGACATGCCGATACTGGAAATCGTGATCCGACAACTCAAGAACTATGGCGTGTCTCATGTGACCTTGGCGGTCGGACATCTTGCTGAGCTGCTGACAGCCTACTTCCAGGACGGGGCGCGATGGGGCGTCAAGATCGACTATTCGCGGGAAGAGCAGCCCTTGGGGACAACGGGTCCGCTTCTGCTCCTCAATGATCTCCCCGAGAACTTTATCGTGATGAATGGCGACGTGCTTACGACGTTGAACTACGGCGAGCTTTTTCGAACCCACCTCCGATCGCAGGCTGCGCTGACGATCGCCTGTTATCGGTGCAACACGCGTGTCGATCTCGGCGTGATCGAGTTTGATGGCCGAATGCAGGTCACCGGGTATCGGGAAAAGCCAAACATTCCCTACGACGTGTCAATGGGCGTCTACGTATTCAATCGCGATACGCTGGCGTCATATGCGCCCAATACGTATTTGGACCTGCCATCACTGGTTCAAGACCTGTTAGAACAAGGGAAAAAAGTCAAAGTCTATCTGAGTGATAGCGAATGGCTAGATATCGGGCGCCCGAGTGACTACGAGGTCGCCTCGCAACGATTCCAAATGCTCAGGGAGCACTTCCTGCAAGCAGAGCAGCCGCTCGAATCCCTGCCAGGTGTAGCGGAGTGACGGCGCGGCAGGTTCGCCTTACCCCGCCGGTCCTGTGCGGGTCCGATCGATGAAGGTCATGCATAAGCCACTCGACATTTCAACAACGGTGCACCGGCTCCCGGAGAGCGAAGACCGCTGGGCAAGCTGGCGTGACTTTCTACGCGCAAACGGCGAGCCGGCGATGTACTGCGATCCGGAAATCATCGAGGCCATTGCGACAGGTCTTCGCCAGGAGCCATTCATCATCGAAGCAACCCGGGGCGGCGATGTCGTCGGCCTTTTGCCGGCGATCTTCATGCGCTCGTCTCTGTTCGGCCGCTTCCTTGTGAGCGTGCCCTACGTCAACTGGGGCGGCGTCATCTGCGCCGACGAGGCCGTTGGCAGGAAAGTGCTTGGTACGGCGATCCGGCTCGCAGAGGAGCTGGACACGAACTACCTTGAGTTGCGCCAGCTTGAGCCGCTCGATGATGACCGGCTTGTCGTCGGAAAGAGTGCCAAGGTGCAGATGCGGCTTCCTCTCGGTGCCGAGGCCGATGAGAACTGGCGCGGCTTGAAGTCGGAAGTCCGAACCCAGATCCGCAAGGCCGCCAAACACGGGCTCCAGGTGTCGTGGGGCCGGGATGATGAGTCCATCCGCGCGTTCTACGAGGTCTTTTCCCGGAATATGCGCGACCTCGGAACGCCGGTGTTTCCTTTGCGCTTGTTCAGAAACATTGCGGCCGCGGCGCGCGACAATGCCGAATTCGGCGTTGTTCGCCTCGACGGCGCTCCGATCGCAGCCTGCCTCGCAATTCACGGTCCTGGACTCACCGAAATCCCGAGTGCCGCCGCGCTGCGTGCCTATCGCAAAACGGCGGCCAACTCGCTGATGTATTGGAACGCCATCGAGCGGGCGATAGAGCGCGGCCAGACTGAATTCGACTTCGGCCGGAGCACGCTCGGCGGGGCGACATATATCTTCAAGAAGAAGTGGGGTGCGACCGCCCGGCCGGTGACCTGGCAGTATTATCTGCGCCGCGGCGACACGCAGTCGATGCGCCCGGACAACCGGAAGTTCGCCTTGGCAATTCAGCTTTGGCAGCGGCTTCCGGTGGCGGCAACGCGCGTTCTGGGCCCCATGATCGTTCGGGGGATCCCATGATGCGCGGCGAACCGATCAGGTCGGACGACCTGAGCGCGCTTGCGACGGATGCGCTGCGTCCCGACTGCAAGCAGTCCGCGACGCCTGAGCTGGACTCCAGGCCTCCTCAGCTCCGTGGCGAGCGGAAGCAATGCTACTTCACGATCGACTTCGAGGATTTTCTGCACGACTTCCAGCGCGCCCGGGGTATTCGTGCTCCCCGGCAGGGCCCCGAAGCACTGACGGCCGGCTACGAGATCATCGACAATTTCGCGCAAGACGCACTGTCCGGCGCCCGATTGACTTTCTTCGTTACAGGTCAGGTCGCTCGGGACTATCCCGATATCGTGCGCCGCATCGCTGCCGACGGCCATGAAATCGGCTGTCACTATTACGAGCACGATCAGATCCGCGACCATGATCCGCCGACGTTTCGGCGCAACCTGGAGCGCGCCGTCGATGTCCTCAGCGCTGCGTCCGGTCAGCCCGTGAAAGGCTTTCGTGCACCAGATTTCTCCATCGACGCCCGATGTGCGCACTGGGCGTACAAGGTTTTGTCGGAAGTCTTCGTGTACGATTCCAGCCATGTGAGCACGCATCACGACGGCGCGCCCCACCACCCACAGCTGCGCCGATTTGCAGACAGCGAGCTTCACGAGTTCGCCATCTATTGGCGGCCGCTGACGCCGGGACTGGGGGTGCGCGTCGTCGGGGGAACCTATCTGCGCCTCCTGCCGGCAAAGCTGGTGACCTCCCTGCTAGACGAAGCCTGGGAAAAGGGATTTGTGCCGCAGGTCTACCTGCATCCGTACGACCTGCTCGCCGATTACGAACAGTGGTCCACCTACAGCGATCTGAGCGATCTGCCACAACCCGCCCGCCTCTATTGGTGGGTTCGGCAACATCAATGGCATTCGGTAGGCAATCGCGGAGTCATGCGCAAGCTGAGACACGTTTACCAGAAATTTGTCCATCCCGGACCGCTTGGCCACGCGCTGGAGCGCGATGCGCAACCCTGTGGGCCGGTCAAGCCATCCGTTGAGCCCCCAACACCGGCGAGGAGACCACAATGAGGTTCCTGCTTTCCGATATCGACATGGGCGAGGAGGAGGCCCGCGCTGTCGCGGACGTCGTACGCAGCAAGTGGCTGTCCATCGGCCCGCGCACTGCCGAGTTCGAAGCCGCCTTTGCCGAGATGATGGGGACCAAGCACGCCGTAGCCGTTTCAAGCTGCACCGCAGCCCTGCATCTCGCACTGAAAGCATGTGGCATCGGGCCTGGCGATGAAGTTCTGGTCCCGAGCTACACTTTCGTCGCGTCGGCGAACGCCATCCTCTACCAAGGCGCGACGCCGGTCTTCGTCGACATTGGCGGCCCCGACGATCTCAACCTCGACCTGAGCGACCTTGAAGCGCGGATCACGCCTCGCACGTCGGCAATCATCGTCGTGCACCTCGCCGGCTATGCGGCGGACATGGACCGCATCATGGCGCTCGCCGATCGGCACGGACTCGCGGTGATCGAAGACGCGTGCCATGCGATCGGCGCCACTTACGAGCTGGGCGCAGACCCACAGCTTACAGGACGCAAGCTCGGCACGATCGGGGCCGCCGGGTGCTTCAGCTTTTTCGCCAACAAGAACCTCGTCACCGGCGAAGGCGGAATGATCGTCACCGACGATGACCGCATTGCCGAGGACGCCCGTCGTTCGCGCGCCCACGGCATGACCAAGACGAGCTGGGACCGCGCCGCCGGGCGGGCATCGGATTATGACGTTGTCGACTTGGGCTACAACTACCGCGGCACCGAAATCACCGCGGCTCTCGGCCTCGTCCAACTCGGCAAGCTGCACGGCGCCAACGCGCGCCGGAAGGCGCTGACCCGGAGATACGAGGAGCGCCTGGCGGATTGTCCGAGCATGACATTGCCCTTCACCGACCGGATAGACGATGCCGGGCACCACATCATGCCCATCGTCCTGAAAGACGCCCGCTCACGCACGGCATTCCGCGAAGCGCTGAAGGCGCGCGGCATTCAGACCAGCGTTCATTATCCGCCGGTTCACCTCTTCACCCATTACCGGAAGAGATGCCCCGAGCAGGGACCGCTTCCGAAAACCCTCGATGTCGCCGCGCGGGAGGTCACGCTGCCGCTGCATCCGCTGCTAAGCGACGCCGACGTCGACACCATCTGCGACGAGGTTCTGAGCGCGGCTGGAGAGACCGAGGTTCTCGAATCTCAAGAAAGCCCTGGAGGCTAGAGCGACGTGCGGTGCGGGACCAACAAGCCATCAAGATTGCGCAGGGCCTTCTCGCCCTGGCTCGGCCTGGTCGTCGCGGTGACGATCACGGTCGTCGCCGTGGCGCAGGTCAGCCGCGCTTCAGAAAACCGGGACCTGCTGAAAACGGCACCTCTCCCGGTTCCGGACTATCTGGAAACTGTCACGGACCCCACCTTCAGCACGACATTCACGCGTGTCACCGACCCCGAAGCTCTCTTCCTGCCGGGCGTGGTTTGCGGACCGAAAGCCTGCCGGCATCGCTACTCCAGCACGCAGGCGTGGAACGCAGACCAGTCATTGCTGCTCATCACCGAAGGTTGTCCGGGCCTGTGCTTCGTCGACGGGCAGACCTATGAGCCGCTGTTCGTTCGGCAGGTGTCTGGCAGCCATGACTGCAAATGGCACCCGCGCGACCCGGACATCATGGTGTGCGTGTATCCCTCCGGGGTGTCGGCGTGGAACCCGAGAAGCAGGACATGGAAGAGCCTGTGGAAGACCGAAGACTATCGCGCGCTCGTTTTCGGTCCGTACAAAGGCAACCTGTCGGCCGACGGCGACCTGATCGTTCTGCGCGGCCTCGATGCCGAAGGCAAGCTCGTCGCGTTTGCCCTGGACCTGCGGGACGGCCAGAAACACCCCGACATAATGCTCGATGGCCTGGAAGGCGAGAACCACTACGCCACGATCTCCCCGAGCGGCCGCTACGTTTACGTCGCGCAGAGGACGGACGACGGTCATGAACCGGCTTATGTCTTCACGACAGACGGCAAGCTGATCCAGCACTGGCCGGAGCACCATCGGCCCGGTCACGGCGACATGACCATAGATGCCGACGGCGAGGATGTTTACGTCGGCGTCAGCAAATCCGAGCCGGACAAGTTCCACGTCGTCAAGCGCCGGCTTTCGGACGGCGCCGTGACCAGCCTGATCCCCTACAGCAACGCCAGCCACATCTCGGCCCGCAATATCAAGCTGCCGGGATGGGTCTTCGTGAGTTTCTCGGGGTCTTACGCCAACACCAGGAAGCTCGACTACCCGGCCCCGTACTACCAGGAGGTCGTTGCGCTGCGGATCGACGGCAGCGGCGAGGTCCACCGCCTGGCCCACACTTACGGCGCCGACGCCGAGTACCTGAGCGAGGCGCACGGCTCGCCCTCCCCAGACGGATCGCGCGTCATATGGGCCAGCAACTGGGGCAAGCCCGGCGCGCCCGTCTCGGCTTTCGTGACGACGTGGAATCCACCGAAGGCGACGTCCCGGACCTCGGAGGCACAATGAACCTGTCGCGGATCACAGCCAGAACAGTCGCTATCGCTCTCGGCGCCCTGCTGAGCGTGGCTGCGCCCGCCACGCTTGCCGGCGCAGAATACCGCACCGGTCCGGGCGATGTCATCGAGATCAACGTGTTCAGCATGCCTGACCTGGAGCGCCGCGTGCGCATAGAGACGGATGGAACGATCGCGATTCCGATTGCCGGCACCTTGTCCGTGGCCGGCCTCACCGTGGCCGAACTTCGCAGGCGCATCCAGTCGGCGCTGAGCGGCCAAGTCGTTACCTTCACCGCGACGGGCGGCAGGGAGAGAGCGGCCGCGATTGGCGTGGATGACGTGATCGTCAGCATAGCCAGCTATCGCCCGATCTACGTCAAAGGCGACGTAACGCAGCCCGGCGAGTATTCGTATCGCGGGCCGATGTCCATTCGCGAGGCGATTGCCCTGGCGGGCGGCTACATCAGCCTGCGCAATGATACGAATGTCAGCGTCGCGTTCAGCGCCCTGGATGCCTCGGCGGAACGCGAGGCGCATTGGCAGACCATCGCGCGGCAGCGCGCACGCATCTGGCGGATCAAGGCTGAACTGGGCAAGGCGTCGCCAAAGCCAGCGGCTGCGAAGAGCGCGATCCCCTCGGAGCTGCCGCTGCAGCCGGCCATCCGGGACCGGATCGCCGCTCAGGCCGTGACGCAACTGGAAAACCGCAACGCGCGCTTCGAGCGCGAGCGTACCGCCATCAAGAATTTTATCGAGCAGCTCGATGAAGAGATCGCGATCGTCGAACAGCAGGTGGCGGTCGAGGAGAAATCTTACGAGGCCGACAGCACCGATCTGGAGTCGCTCCGCAACCTCAGATCCGAAGGGATTGTCACGTCGAAGCGACTGTCCGATGCGCGCCGTGCCACGCTTTTCTCCTCCACGCGGCTTCTGCAGGCCCAGGCGCGACTGAGCGAAGCGAAGCGCCAGCGGGCGGAGCGCCAGTTGCAGTTGCACAAGCTGGAGGCAGACCGCAAGAGCGACCTTTACGACGAGCTGGAACAGGCAATGGCCGAGGAGGCTGCCGCGCGCATCGAGGCGCGGGCTGCGACACGCAAGCTGCGTTTGGCGAGGTCCGTCCCGCCGCAAAGGTCCTTTGGACCATCAAGCAATGGCCGCGACGGCACCGGTCCGAAGCTCATTGTGCACCGCCGGATGCCGGACGGGATCCAGCGTTATGTCGAAAACGAGGATTTTGAAGTCTTGCCGGGCGACGTCATCGAGGTCCGACTTGGCGATCCAGGGCCAATGGGCATAGGCGTCCTGCGCACTGGTGAACACTCCAGGGATGACGACAGCGTTGCCGATCTTGGCCTCACCCATCTGCAGCGGGAGGATGCCAGATGACGGGCGTCGCGCGGCAAACGGCTCAATCCTCATCAACGTCTGTCGCAGGGACCGACCGAGTGCGGCAACCGGTGCCACCGCGCATCCTGCTGGTCGGCGGGTCGGATCACGACCTGCGCATTCCGTTCTTGCTCGAACTCGCAAAAATGGGCTTCGACGTGGCCGCTGCGGGAACGTGCTCAAGCGACCCCTTCGCGCGCAACGGTATCCGGTATTACCCGTACAGCTTCGACCGATTTGCCAATCCGCTGGCCGACTGGCGCGCCCTGCGGGATCTCCGGCGCATCATAGCCGAGCATAAGCCCGATATCGTGCACAGCTTCGATACCAAGCCCGGCATCCTGGTGCCAGCGGCCGCGCGCGCCAGACCGGGAACCCACGTCATGCGGACGATTAACGGGCTTGGCTGGCTGTTCTCCTCACAGTCTTTGCCCGCTCGGGCGCTCCGGCCGGCTTTCAACATATTGCATCGGGCAACGGCGCCATGGACGACGCTGACCGTATTCCAGAACCGGAGCGATGAGGCGTTCTTCAAAGAACGGCACATGATCGGTCGCGGTGGAAGCTGCCTCATTCCTGGCTCCGGTGCAGATATCGCCAACTTCGAGAAACGGCGCAGCGAAGGACCATCAGCTGAAGAGTTGAGGACGGCCCTCGGTCTCGCGGACGCTGAAGTCGTCATCACCGTCACGCGTCTCTCGCGCATCAAGGGCATACCCGCCCTCCTGGAGGCCGCCGCGCTGGTGTATGCCGTACGGCCCGGCGTCCGCTTCCTGCTCGTCGGGTCGCGCGAGACAGAAGGCAAGCTGGCCGTAACGCAGGCCGAAATCGACCGTCACGCGCCCTACGTCATGGCGATCGGGCCAAGGTCCGACGTTCCCTCACTTCTAAGCATGGCTGACATCTTCGCCTTCCCCACCGAGCTTTGTGAAGGCGTTCCGCGCGTCCTGCTTGAGGCTGGCCTGGCTGGCCTGCCGATCGTCACGACGAACATGCCCGGATGCCCCGATGTGGTCGAGGACGGAGAAAGCGGCTTTGTCGTTACCGCCGGTCAACCGCGACAGCTCGCCGATCGCATCCTTGACCTCCTGCACGATCGGGACTCCGCGCACGAAATGGGACAGCGCGCCCGCCGGCGCGTTGTTCAGACTTTCAGCCTCGAGGCGATCGTCGACGCCTATGCGACCGCCTACGAGCGGCTCGCTGCGGGCGCCACCGCCCAAACCAAAACGGAGAGCGCCCAGACTGGCTCGGTAGACCACCCCGCGCGGCAGCAGGCGCACGCGATGATCCCCGAAAATTTGCCAACGGCCAACCCGAGCCGCTCAGAACATTTCGGAGGCAACAGGAACGCCAATGTATGAGCGGACGTCCGAACAGCGCCGCCCGAAGGCCGCCAACCCAGACAGACAGCCAGCGCAGAGTCTGACCGGTCGACAGTTCTCCAAGCTGGCCGCGACGCCACAGGCTGAGACCGGACAGGCAGCCGGGACGCAGGGTGAACCGAGCCTGCACCAGCTCTGGTCCGTGCTGTTGCGCCGGTGGTGGATAATACTTGGGGTGACCGTCATCGGCACGGTTCTGCTGGCGCTGGCGGCCAGACAGATCCCGCCAGATTATACGGCGATGGCACAAATCGAAGTCTTGCCGGGATGGGGACCAGAAGCCGGACAGACAGCGCCTGCCGATGCGGCTGACAGGCAGATGATCCTCGACACCCATATGGTGATGCTCCGGATGCCTGATTTCCTGCGGAAGGTCATCGCGCCGCTGCCCCAATTCGAAAACGGCAAGAACGAGCGTCTCGTCG
The DNA here is from genome assembly GCF_003550175.1 of Dichotomicrobium thermohalophilum. Taxonomy (NCBI): domain Bacteria; kingdom Pseudomonadati; phylum Pseudomonadota; class Alphaproteobacteria; order Hyphomicrobiales; family Hyphomicrobiaceae; genus Dichotomicrobium; species Dichotomicrobium thermohalophilum. Next base: position 472,574 of record NZ_QXDF01000001.1, on the reverse strand, counting down.
AAAGGCTCGGCGAACGGATTTCCATCAACCAGCTCATGTCATCGCGCATCATCGCAATCCGCGTGACCCTGCCGGACCCGAACGAGGCGGCGAATCTGGCCAACCGCATGGCAGAGGTCTACCTCGCGCAGCAGGTCAGCCAGCAGGCAGATCAAATCCGAGACGAACTTGCGCGCGTGGACAGCGGAATCTCCCGACTTCGCAGCGACATTGATACCGCGCGCGAGCAGATGCGCCAGCAATTCGAACCCGAAACGCCGATCGAGGCAGGGGGCGGACCAGACGGTCGATCGCCAACCTCGGAGGCCGCGGAGTCCAAGGCGAGCGCAAGCAGCAAGGCACAGCTCCTGGTCGAACTGGAACAGCGCCGGCGCGAGCTGCAGCGCCAACTCGAATCCGTCGCTCCGAACCTGCGGATCGCCTCGCCCGCCAGTCCGCCCGTCGAGCCAAGTTCGCTGCATCCGATGCTGTTCGTTGTTCCGGGCGCCGTCTTCCTGCTGATCGCGACATCCTTCCTCGTGATCGCGCGCGACCGGCTCGATCAAAGCCTGCGCAGCGCGCAGGACGTCACCAGCGCGCTGTCGATCCCGTGTCTCGGACTTGTGCCGCGATCGCGGAGTCTCCGGTCCGGAGGAGCGCACGACTCGCTTCGTCAGGAGCCGTTCTCTGCTTTCGCCGAGTCGATCCGCTCAGTCGCAGCCGCAGGAGGCTTTGCGCAAACCTCCAGCGCTGCCGAGACCGTGATGGTCACGAGCAGCGAACCCGGCGAGGGCAAGACACCGCTGGCAGTAAGCCTTGCGCAGTATGCCGGCAGCATCGGAAGACGTGTCCTCCTGATCGACCTTGACCTTAGAACACCAAGCGTCCTGAAGGAGCTTGGCGTCGAAGCGCGCTATAGCCTGGTCGACCTGATGGCACAGCGCGTGGACCGGAACGCAGCCGTGCTGACCGACCCGGATCTGGACTTTCATGTGTTGCCGATGACGTCCGGTCAGGTCGATCCCGTGAGGCTGGTCTCAGACCCGTATTGGCAGACGACGCTCAACGATTTCCGCTCTCGCTATGATGTGATCCTCATCGACGGGCCGCCCGCGCTTGGGCGTGCCGAGGCTGGCTTGATCGCGCGGATGGCCGATCGGGTGATCTTCGCCGTCAAATGGGGGGCAACCCGCACGCGGATTGCCCGGAACGCAGTGGACGCGCTGATCGCATCGCGCGGCGAAGCGCAAGGGGTGAGCGCCGTGATTACCCAGGTGGCGCCCCGAGCCCATGCCCGGTACGGCTTCGGCGACGCGACGGAAGTCATGACCAGGCATGGGGCAAGGTTGCTTCCGCCCGCTCGGCCCGGCGGAGTCAAGAAAGCCATCTCGAAGGTCGTTCGTGCGCCTGCGTCGGCAGTGGCCGGGGCCACCGCATTCATTTCCGAATGGTCCCGCCGCGTCAGGAAGTGGGCAGTGGGATGATCAAGGGACGCCTTGCACTGGTTGTGGGGCGAAGCGCCAGCCTGTTGCGGGATGGTCCGCTGGGGGCCCGCCTCGCCACTGGCGGAGCGGCGGCTTTCGCCGTGTTCATTTTCGGCCACGGCCTGGCTTTCGTCACGCAGCTTTTGATCGCGAGGACTTTCGGCGCGGAGTCTTTCGGCATCTATGCCTATGTGCTCGCCTGGATGGTCGTCCTGTCCTACTTCGCCATGTTCGGTTTTAACACCGCTCTGTTGCGGTTCATACCGACATACACCGCGCAACAGGACTGGCCCCATCTGGCTGGCGTCATTGCATATGCCGAGCGGAAGGTTTTTACGGTCGCGCTGGCCCTGATTGCCGCGGGCGCGGCTGTCGTGCTGCTTTCTGGCGGAGCGATGACCCGGGAGTTGCGGCTGACCTTCCTGGTGGGGCTGCCGATTGTGCTGTTGCTGCCTTTGCTGACACTACGCAGTGCCGCTGTCCGCGGGTTTGGTGGCGTTGTGTCCGCTCTCGCTCCCGAAAGAGTGGTGCGCGAACCCGTCGTGACCATATGCGTGTTCGCTGTTCTGCTCTTCGGGGTCCAGCAGGCCGGAGCGCCTCTCGTAATGAGCGCGATGGTTGCGGGGACCGTGCTTGGCCTGGCTTTCGCCACCTACTGGATGCGCCGACTGCAACCGGCCCAGCTCTTCAGCGCCGCGCCCAAGATTGACGCCGGGACATGGCGGAAAGCCGCCCTGCCACTCCTCGTCGTCACGGCGGTGGAGGCCCTGTTTGACAAGACCGGCGTTCTCGTTCTCGGCCTCGGTGACATGCACCGCGAGGCGGGTATCTACGCTCTGATCTTCAGTATGGCCATGCTCGTCGTGCTCCCGCGAACCGCGATCGACACGATGTTTGCTCCGACCATCGCAAGGATGCATGCCGAGGGGCGACTGGCGGACGTGCAGAACCTTGTCGGGCGCGCCGCGCTCCTTTCGCTATTGGCGGGCGGTGGGATCGTACTGGTCCTCAGCGTCGCCGCAGGCCCGATTCTATCGCTTTTTGGCCCGGAATTTCGGGCTGGCGAAGTGCCGCTGCGAATCCTGCTTCTCGGGCAGTTACTGGCGGCAAGCGCCGGCTCGCAGCTTCTCCTTATGGCCATGACCGGGAACGAGACGGGGGCCGCAAGAATGCTTGTCATATCGGCGATATTCCACGGCCTGCTCTGCGCGGGTCTTGTCATCCCGTTAGGTCTGACGGGTGCCGCCATCGCGACCGCAGCCGCTCTTGTCGTCTGGAACGCTCTGATGGCCGTCGACATCTGGCGGAAATTGCAAATTCTTCCGGGCGCACTGGGCCTGCTTCGTCCGGTTCCAGCCTGAACATCGAGGAGAACTCGACGGATCGCGAAGGCACCTTATTTTTCTTCGTTCTTTAAGCTGTCCGTAAACGCGGCATTCACCGCACAAGCTTGACCGACTAGCTTTCCACAAGACGTTTTGATATCGTTGTTCTGTTTATTATTTGATTTTTGCTTACACATACTGTGTATTTCATATACAAAATTATTAATCAAAAATTAATGGGCTGTTTTATTTGTCATTCCGCAATTTTCACTTATGAAAACACGGACACATCAGGGAAAACCTATGCTGATAGATCACTCAGAATTGATGGTGCTGCCGCCAGGTATCCGGACCGAACTGTCTGAGGAGCAGAGCCGGTTCAGCGCGGCCCGAGGCGGTGATCCTGAAAGGCGGATCCTGATCATAGGGGGCGCCGGCTATATCGGCGCGCCGCTGACGAGCTATCTTCTCGCGGCCGGCGCATTTGTCCGCAACCTGGACTGTCTCGCCTACCATAACGGCGCGTCCGTCCTCGGATACATCTCGCATCCCCGTTACGAGCTGATGTTGGGCGATATGGGCGACCCCGAAACGATGCAGCAGGCGCTGGCCGGCATCACAGATGTCATTATTCTGGGCGGGCTCGTCGGCGATCCGATCACCAAGAAGTTCCCGGGGGCCGCAGAGCGCGTTAACGATCAGGCGATCCAGACTTGCATCCGCGCGCTGAACGGGCGAGGCCTGAACAAGGTCATTTTCGTATCCACGTGCTCGAATTACGGGATCATCGGCGACGATCAGATCGCCACCGAAGACTTCGAGCTGAAGCCACTCTCGAGTTATGCTCGTTCCAAAGTCGCCGCGGAGAAGTTCCTCCTCGGGCTTGAAGGACAGGTGGATTACGCGCCGACGATCCTTCGTTTCGCGACCGCTTTCGGTCTCTCACCGCGGATGCGGTTCGACCTCACGGTCAATGAGTTCACGCGGGACCTTTTCCTTGGCAGAGAGCTTTCCGTTTTCGATGCACACACCTGGCGACCCTACTGCCATGTGCGGGATTTCGCGCGCCTGATCACCCGCGTACTTGATTACCCGGTCGGCCGTGTCGCCTTCGAAGTCTTCAATAGTGGCGGCGACGCCAACAATCATACAAAGCAGGAGATCGTGGACCGGATCCTCCAGCGGCTTCCCGGCCGGCGGGTAAGTTACAAGCCTGACAGCGAGGACCGGCGCAATTACCGCGTGAACTTTGAAAAGGTCAAGCGCGAATTGCACTTCACACCGCTTGTGTCGATCGAGCAAGGCATCGACGAGATCATCTGGGCACTCTCCGCCCATATGCTCGACGACGTCTCAACGCGCGGAACGTTCTACGGAAATTACGAACTGCCGGGGCTGGAAGCGCACGCGCTGCGCTCCACGGCGTAGAGGGGTCGAAGATGGGAACTGATAACGCGGTGACGGGACTACAAGCGTGATCCGGGACGGCCTTCTCGCGATCGGATTGGTCGCAGCGATATTTACCCAATTACGCGTGTCAGGCGCGCCGATCGGCCCGGGCGAAGTATCGCTGCTCCTGTGGCTGCTCTTAAGCCTCGTCGGCAGCGCACACCGGCTGAACGCACCGCTCTCATCCGCTTCACAGCGGTTGCTGACGTTTTGGGCTCTGTTCGCGGCCGGCCTGTGCGTGGGACTGATAACGGCGTACGTTGTCGGCGAGCGCAACGACCCCACGCTGATGCGCCACGACACGATCGCATTTGCGCTGGTCGCCGCGATCAGCCTGATGGCCGCCATCCAGCATGACGCGCCAAGGCGACTGAACCGCGCGGCATGGCTTGCCGCGGCCTTCGGGTCGATCTGCCTTGGCGTCCAGTTGGCACAAGCGTTCGGCGCGCTGCCCACCTGGGGCCTGGAGGTCTGGTATTATGACCGTCTCTGCGGCTGGACCACGAATGCAAATCAGTTAGCCTTGTTGTGCCTGATCCTTTTCTTCCTGTCGCTCCACCTGTTGGAAACGGCTGCCAGCGGTTCGGCGAAGCTCGCAGCTATCAGCCTCGCGCTGCTTCCGCTGATGGCAGGCTTGCTGACCAAAAGCGACACCTTCCTGCTGTCCCTGGTGGCAGGCCTCCTCGTCCTGTCCGCCATCAGGCTATGGCATTGGCTGCGAACGCCCAGCGGCGCCGGGACCCGCAGCTCTGCTGGCATGCTGAGCGTGCTCGCATGCCTCGCGATGCTCCTCGCGTCGGCGCCTCTCGTTTACAGCCTCGTGACAAGCGAAACCCAGACCCTTCGCTCCGTTGACTCGCGGACAAAAGTCATCGAACGAGACGTCGCGTATCGGTCCCAGGCGCTGATGCGTGCGCTGGATCGCAGTGTCGAAAGTGGCTTCCTCGGGCTCGGACCCGGACCGCATCTCATGCGCCCCGCGAATTTGCGCGAGCCACGATACGAGGCGTATCCGAACTTCGAGGTGCACAATACCCTGGCGGACGTGATGCTTCAGGGCGGGCTGCTCGCCGTTATCGCGCTGGTCTGGCTGGGAGGCAAGGCAATCACCGGGACGATGTCGATCGGCCTGACATACCTGCCGACCCTGCTCGCCGCTGTCGCCACGTTCAGCATGACGCATTTTATCTTCCGACATCCGATCGTCTGGTTCGTTCTCACGCTCAGTCTGGTTCTTGGGAGTTACGCGCGTCCGCTCGTGCTGCGCCGGCAGACACCTCGCCCCCCCAAGGTCATGGAGGATCGCATCCTCCGGATGACCCGAGTCGGCTTGCAAGGCGTCGGTGGGAAGCGGCGAGTGAAGGCGACTGGCCGCCGGTCCGCTGGCAGTCATTAAGAAAGTTTCGCAACCATGTGCGGTATTGCCGGCATTTTCTCGGCCGCCCCTGCAACGGACCGGCTGGTCCAGCGCCGGGTCGCCATGGCCATGGCCAACCGCCTGGCGCATCGCGGCCCGGATGACGAGGGGGTCTGGCAGGAGGCCGAACGGCCACTTTGTCTGGCGCACCGGCGCTTGTCGATCATCGACCTGTCTGCGGAGGGCCATCAGCCCCAGGCCTCCCACAGCGGGCGCTATGTCATCAGCTATAACGGCGAGATCTACAACTTCCCGTCGCTGATGGCCGAGCTTGAAGCGGGGGCCGTCCGGTTCAGGGGTCATTCGGATACGGAGGTCATGCTCGCCGCGTTCGAGCGGTGGGGTCTCGACCGCGCGCTGGAGAAACTCAACGGCATGTTCGCCTTTGCCCTGTGGGATCGGCAGGCGAAAGTCCTGCATCTCGTCCGCGACAGGATGGGCAAGAAGCCCCTTTATGTCGGTTGGGCCGGCCGTGACCTCGTGTTCGCGTCCGAACTGAAGGCCCTCCGCGCACACCCCTCTTTTCAAGGAACGATTTCACGCCGGGCGCTGGCCCTTTATTCCCGCTATGGCGATATGCCGGCGCCGTTTTCGATCTACGAGAACACCTGGCAGCTTTTGCCGGGCTGCCGTGTGACGCTGGATCTGTCTGGCGGCCGTATAGCGCCGGGTGCCGATATCAGCGCCCTCATGGAACCCTACTGGGACATGATGGAGGTGGTCCAAGAGGCGCGCGCTCAGCAAGAGCCGGTGAGCGACGACGCGGCAATCGGCAGGTTGGACGGTCTGCTCCGCCAGTGCACGGCAGAACGCATGATCTCCGACGTCCCCTTGGGCGCTTTCCTGTCAGGCGGGATCGATTCCAGCGCCGTGGTCACGGCCATGCAGTCCCAGTCCGAGCGCCCGGTCAAGACGTTCTCCATCGGCTTCAGGGAAACAGGCTTTGACGAGGCAGTCCATGCCCGCGAAATCGCGGCGCATCTGGGGACCGAACATCACGAGCATTACATGTCCCCAAAGGAGGCGCTCGATATCATTCCGCGCCTGCCTACCATCTATGATGAACCGTTTGCCGATGTCTCGCAGATCCCGACCTTTATGGTGTCGCAGTTCGCGCGTCAGCAAGTCACGGTCGCTCTTTCCGGCGACGGCGGTGACGAGATTTTCGGCGGCTATCAGCGGCACTATGTCGTCCCGGCCTTGTGGCAGCGCATCGGGTGGCTGCCCCGCCGAGTCCGCGCAGCCATGAGCCGGGCAATCCAGCGTGTTTCCATCGAGCGCTGGAACCGGTTGGTGCCGCAGCACCCGCAGTTCGGCGAACGTCTTTACAAGTTGGCGGAACTGTTGCCGCTGGCCGACGCGGCGGAGATTTACGATCACCTGGTGGCGAAGTGGCCGGACGCGCAGACGCCCGTCCTCGACGCGGTTTTTTCGCGTATCCCCCTGACCGATCCCGGCCGGCAACCGCAGGGCCTGAACTTCGCCGAACAGATGATGTTCCGGGACGGGTTGTCGTACCTGCCGAATGACATCCTGACCAAGGTGGATCGCGCGTCAATGGCCGTTTCTCTGGAAGTCCGGGCACCCTTGCTGGATCCGCGTCTTTACGCGTATGCGTGGTCACTGCCCTATGCGATGCGGCTGCGCGGCGGCAAGGGTAAGTGGCTGCTCCGCAAATGGCTCGAACGGCATGTGCCGCGCGAGCTGATAGAACGGCCCAAGCAGGGATTTTCGGTGCCGGTGGGGGAATGGCTGCGCGGCCCGCTTCGCCCATGGGCAGAGGATTTGCTGAATCCCGACATGATAAGACGGCAGGGGCTGCTTGATGCGCAGGCGATCAGGACATGTTGGCAGGATCACCTGGCGGGCCGCGGCCGTCATGCTTACAAGCTGTGGACCGTGCTCATGTTCCAGGCGTGGTACGAGGAGTATGGCACCGTCGCGCAATGCGAGCCGTCCTTGCAGCAGGAGCCGATCGCCTAGGCGCTGCTGCGCTGATTTGGCCTGCCTCGTCCGCTGCCCCCTTTGTTCCCCTAACTGACTATAAGCTGGATACTGTGCCGGCTGTCTAGATTCCTGCCGAGCGGCTGGAGAAGGTGAAGTTGTTCACGAGAAGCGCCGGCACGGCCACCGGCGCTCCGTGGAGGTCACCGCCGTGGATGCGCTCGCTCGGGCCGATGGCTTCGATGTTGGACAGCATCGAAAGCAGACTTTCGTTGAAGCGGAAGTTGCGGACCGGACCGACGATTTCGCCATTCTCGATGAGGAAATTGCCGTCGCGCGTGAGCCCGGTGAGAAGCAGGCTCTGCGGATCGAGCATGTTCGTGTACCACACGCGTGTCACGAGGATTCCGCGGGCGGTCGCCCGGATCATGTCTTGGAGCGATGTCCAGCCGCCCGCCATCGTCAGGGCGGCAGGTGCGGGGCGGGCATCCCGCCCGGTCCTCTGCGCCCAGTAGCGCGAACACGCCAGGGTCTTCACGACGCCGTCCTCGACCCAGACCGTGGCTTGATGGGGAAGGCCCTCGCGGTCGAAGGTCGGACTGGGCGCGAGCGGATCGGCGGGGTCGGAGGTGATTGTGACGCTCGGATCCAGAAGCTGCTGCCCGATCTTCGACTGGCCGGCCGCGCTGCTCAACCAGCTTCGCCCCTCATCCACCGCACGGGCGTCCAGCGCCCACATCAGATAGCGCAGCAGTTCCCCGGCCGCTGACGGCTCCAGCAGCACCGTGTACTTGCCCGGCTCCAGGTCAAGCGGCGTCGCATCGTGCGCGGCTTTGGCGACGGCGTCGCGGGCGATTTGCTCCGGATCGAGCGCATCGAAGCGATGCTCCGAGCCGCCGGCCCAGCCGGACCAGCTTCCGTCCTTGCGCCGCGCGGTCACGGTAAAATCCGCGATGCTGTCGCGCTCGTAAGCGAACAGCCCCGCGCTGTTGGCGACCGCGCGGAAGCGCCCGCCCGCCTCGGCATACCCGGCTGCATCCACGCCTCCGGCCTCGGCGGCGGCGATGGCCGTCTGCGCGGCCTCGGCAAGCCGCGCGGTCTCCAGTTGGGCCGTGTCGGTGTCGTAGGCGGCGTTGGACGCGTAGCTCTGCGGGCTTGGCGGCGGCATCTGCTCCGGATCGGGCGGCGCTTTGCGCGCGATCTCTTCCGAGCGGCGCTGGGCGGCATCGAGCGCGTCCTCATCGAGGCCGTTCACCGTCGCGGAGCCAGACCGCTGCCCGAACTGCGAGGTGATCGTCACGCCCACGGCGCTTCGTGCGCCGTTCGAGGTCGCGCTGTTTCGGGCAAAGCGCAGATTGACCTTGTCGCTACCGCTCACATGGACAATGCAGCCGTCCGCGCGCGACGCCGCGAGCCGGCGTGACGTGATCCGCTCGACCTCTTCGCGCGACAGCAGCATCTCAGGCTTTCCGTTCGGTGTTCAGGATCGTCACGCCGCGAAAGCGCCCGGGCACGGCGCCATGCGATACGGGCGCAGGCTGCATCGGCTGTCCCTTGCCGCAGGTGAAGGTTCCGCCAAGAAAATAGGTCGAGCGGTCACCCAGCCCGTCGAGCGAATTCCAGAACGGCACCGTGCGCCCCTGATAGGCGACATCGCGCAGCATCGGCCCGAGCTTGCCGTTGCGGATTTCGTAGAAGAGTTGGCCGGAGAACTGGAAGTTGTCGCGTTGCTGATCGATGCTCCAGCTTCCCGCGCCGTTGATGTAGATGCCGCGCTCGACCCCGCCGATCAGGTCATCGAGCGAGCATGCTTCCGGGTTCGGCTGCAGTGAAATGTTCGGCATCCGCTGGATCGGGAAATCCGCCGGACTGGCGCAGTAGGCGCAGCCATTGGACCCGTCGCGGCCGATCAGCTGCGCTTGTCCCATCGCCATCTGGTAGTTCTTGAACACACCATTCTCGATGACCGGAAACTCCCGGCCGGCGGTGCGTACGCCGTCATCGTCGTAGGCGACGGAGGCGAGCCCTTCGTCCTGCGACCGCTCGCCGATCACCGTCATCATCGGCGCGCCGAATTGCAGCGTGTCCAGCTTGTCCGGCGTCAGGAAGGACGTGCCGGCGAAATCCGCCTCCCAACCCAGCGCCCGGTCCAGTTCCGTGCTGTGGCCGATAGTTTCGTGAATGGTGAGAAACAGGTTGGTCGGGTCAATGACCACATCGTACGCGCCCGGCTCGACGGGCTTGGCGTGCAGCTTCTCACGAACTTCCGCGCCGGCCCTGCTGGCCTCGTCAACAAGATCACAGCGTTCAACATAGTCCCAGCCGGCGCCGCGCGCGGCAGCCAGGCTGTCGCGGGTCACGAACCGGCCGGTATCCCTGTCCACGGCGGTCGCGCGGAAGAACGGATAGCTGCGAACGCGCGTCTGGCAAATCTCGCTGCCACGCGTGCTGGCGAAGAATTTCTGCTCGCGAACGAACTGGAACGTCGCCGCGCAATAGTCGGCGCCAGCTTTCATCGCCGCGTCATTGATCGCCAGTAGATGATCGGCCTTTACGTCGGTCGGAACACTGAACGGCTCGACACCTACGGGCATGGCCCACTCCGCCTGGTAGCTCGGCAGGTCCTCGATCGCGATCGGTCGTTTCTGGATGACCGCGGTTGCGCGCGCGGTCGCGACGGCTGCATCGACAAGCCGACCGATCTCGGTGTCGGAGACCATGTTGCTGCCGGCAAAGCCCCAGCTACCGTTCACAAGGACCCGGACGCCGACCCCTGTCTCTGTCGCGGTATTGACAGCCTTCAGCTTGTCCTCGCGGGCAAAGAGAAGCTCGCTCTGATTGGTTCCGATGCGAATGTCCGCGTAATCGACCGCTGCGAGCCGGGCCTTGCGAAGCGCGGTATCCGCGAGATTTGCGCAGGTGCTGCGGTCAAGAAGGCCGTCTGTCATGAACCTTCCACTGTCTGCATGATACGGGGACGGGTGATCTCGTCACCCCTCACATCCAGGATGCATCAGGCTCAACACCACACAAGGCTAGCCTGAGCCGTCGACTGATGCCAGTGCCGCACATCATTTCCGCCCGTGGCGCGGGGCCGGACGAGCCACGCTGCGCGCTACCGATGCCCAGGTTTCAGCCGGTCTTGAAACTGCCCGGCGGCAGGCGCCAACTCTTTCCCCAGAACACATCGGGATCGACCTCTGCGGCCATGGCGATAGCAGAAGATGTTCGGCCGTGAACCTCATCGAGGGACAGGTCCGGGCGATGCTCCTGATAGGCGGAGACCGCGGCCTGGTAGGCCGGACCGTCCATGCGGGCCCGCCAGTATGTCTGGACATAGACGCTCACTGCGGCGCGGCACGCGGCGATTTCATCCGGCCGGTTCAAATCGAGTGTGACCATAAGACGGAATCCTAACGCAAGCGTCTACCCAGCGGAAAGAATTTCTTACAAACTATCGGCGCGTTGTCCGTGCAGCCCTGAAAAAAATCGCGGGCAAACCCGAAACAGGGCGGACAGGGTTCGATGCGTAGCTGCCTGAGAAGGATGCTTGATCAGTTGTCCGGATATGCGAAATGGCGGAGGGAGAGGGATTCGAACCCTCGAGACGGTTTCCCGCCTACACGCGTTCCAGGCGTGCGCCTTCGACCACTCGGCCACCCCTCCGCGATGCCATCTCTAAGGTAATCATTCCAGCGCAGGCCCTGCAATATAACGAAGGTGCGCGCTCACACAAGACGCGCGTTGGATCCGGTAGCGGTCTGCGCCGGTGACCTGCTCAGCGGCCTTGAACCTGGCGCTGGGCAGGCGTACACATCTTCATAGTTATTGGTTCACCTCGGCCGAATGAAGGGGATTCGGCATGCTCATTCTGAGAGTGCTCGGCGTATGGCTGATGCTGCTCGCGGTCGTCGCGCTAGTCTATGACGGCACGCGGATGCTGGCCGACAACGGCGCGCTCGTGTTCACCTCGCTGGGCGAACACTGGTATTCGATCCACCCGGAAAGCCTGAACGCGGCGCAGGCGGGGATTGAGCGTCACGTGGCGCCGTTTCTTTGGGACCCGGTGATCACGACGATCCTGCTACTGCCGGCGTGGATCGTGGTCGGCGGACTGGGCGCTCTGCTCTATCTGCTGGGCGACAGGCGCAAGCGGCTCGACGTCTTTACCAACTGACATCTATCCCGTCAGGATATACAGCTCAGCAATCTGGAAGCCGATCGCCGCGATGACGGCAACCGCGAACACCGCGAAAGCCAGCATCCAGAGCCATTTCTCGCGCTTGCGGGCCTTTTCGACGTCGACCGGCGTGCATTCTGCCGAGTCCCAGCTCGGCTCATCCTGGACCATGACGCGGAAGCGATTGCCGCAGTCAACAACGCCGCGCTTGTTGATGCTCACGCCCGCCCGCTCGGCAATGCGTTCAGCCACCTCGTTGAACGGCACAGCCGGGTCGGTCGTGTTTTCGCGAATATAGCCCAGCGTGAACCGCTCGCCGTCCTTGCGCAGGATGCTGACCGAGCGCATCAGCGTTGGCATGACGAGATAGCGGTAGATTTCCCCGCGCGTCTCGACCGCCGCGATCTGGTCATAAGGAATCTCGATCTCTGTGTAGGGGAACAAGGGCATCGGCCCACGCCAGTTGGGCAGCACCATGCGCGCGCCATCCTCGCCGAGTTCCAGCCGCGTGTGGGAAGCGGCGAACAGGAAAATGCCGATGTAGAGCAGGATGACAAGGCCGAGGATGAACATCACGGCAAAAATCGCCGCCGTGCCCGGCAGATTGTGCGTGGCCAGCCAGACCGTTCCTGCCCCCGCATTGACGGCGAACAGCAGGAACAGGAAAAAGCCGATACTCAGAATGACGCGCAGTCCGCGCCCATGCGTGTAGGCCGGAACCTCGCCAGTCGCCGTCGCTTGCGCCATCTCCCCGTCTCCATCGCAAGTGGCAAAGCGTTAGCAAATTGCGCCGGGGGGCGGGGCTGGTCAACACGAAAGTGAACGGCGCGCGCTTTGCACGGGCGAGGGCGCGGATTACCTTCAGAGGGCCAGTCAACGTTCAGCGAGAGATGTCATGGGACTGTTCACGCCACGCAAGAAGCTCACGATGCCCGCGCCGGAGGAGGCGCTGCCGGGCCGCAGGGACCCGATCCCGACGGCCGAGCGCCATTTCGTCAACGGCAAGCCGCTCAAGGGGCCTTATCCTGAGGGGATCGAGACGATCGTTTTCGGTATGGGCTGCTTCTGGGGGGCCGAGCGGCTGTTCTGGCAGATCCCGGGCGTCTACGTCACGGCGGTGGGGTATGCCGCCGGCTACACGCCGAACCCGACCTACGAGGAAGTCTGCTCCGGTATGACCGGGCATAACGAGGTCGTGCTCGTTGCTTATGACCCGCAACAGGTTTCGCTGCAGAAGCTTCTGCGGGTGTTCTGGGAGAGCCACGATCCGACGCAGGTCATGCGCCAGGGCAACGATGTCGGCACGCAGTACCGCTCTGCGATCTATTACACCACGCCGGAGCAGAAGGAAGCAGCCGAGGCCTCGCGCGAGACCTATGCCGAGGCGCTGAAGACGCGCGGGCAGGGGCCGATCGCCACCGAGATTCTCCCCGCGCCTGACTTCTACTTTGCGGAGGACTACCACCAGCAGTATCTGGCCAAGAACCCCGCCGGCTATTGCGGCATTCGCGGGACAGGCGTCTCCTACCCGATGGCCGAGGCGTAAGCGGTTCGCGCGCGACCGCCGGGCGGCTTAGGACTCGCTTTCGCCGCTGCCGGTCGCGCCAGATATATCGGCGTGGCGCTTTACGTGCCGGGCCTCGTCCGCCTTTCTCAGGTGGATTTTCAGCTTCTTGATCCGGCGCGGGTCAGCCTCCAGCACTTCGAACTCGATCCCGCTCGGATGCGGCACCAGCTCGCCGCGCAACGGCACGCGGCCCAAAAGCGTGAAGACCAGACCGCCAAGCGTGTCGACCTCGTCCTCGTGCTCGGGCGCGACCAGTTCCTCCACGCCCAGCCGCTCGGCCAGGTCCTCAATCGGCGTACGCGCCGATGCGATCAGGCCATCCGTCGCCTCGCGGATCTCCAGATCCCCGTTGGTGTCGTGCTCGTCCTCGATATTGCCGACGATTTCCTCGATCAGGTTCTCGATAGTCACAAGGCCGTCGGTGCCGCCGTATTCATCGACCACGATGGCGAGATGGATCGGCTGGCTCTGCATCCGTAGCAGCAGGCTGACCACGGGCATCGACGGCGGCACGTAAAGCACATCGCGCACCAGAAGCGAAGAATGGATCGGCCGCGACAGGTCCACGGCACCAAGCTGCATGGTCTGTCCATCAGCCGCGTTGCCCTCCGCGGGTTGCGCTGCCTTTTCCGCCTGTGTGGCGATCCAGGTTAGAAGGTCCTTGATATGGATCATGCCGGTCGGCGCATCCAGCGTCTCGCGGTAGACCGGCATTCGGGAGTGCCCGGCCTCGCGGAACAGACGGATCAGGTCCGACAGGGGCGCGCTTTCGTCGATGGCGACGATATCCGCGCGCGGCACCATCACGTCCTCCACGCGCAGGCCGCCGAAGCGGAGGGTGTTGAGCAGCCAGGTCCGTTCCTGCCGATCGAAGGCCTGTGCTTCGCGTGTTTCGCCTTTCAGCGCGCGTTCAAGCCGGGTTCGCAGATCTTCCTCGCCTTCAAAGCCAAGCCGCTGCGCGAACTGGCTAAAGAAATTTGCACCGTTCCCCGAACTGTCGTCCTCGGGCTGTGTATGCGCCCCGTTTCCGTTGCGGGACGCTTGTGAAATCTCGCTCATCGTCTGTCTAAACTGGACTGGTTAGGTTTCCGCAAGTGTCGCCTCTGCGTAGGGGTCCGGCAGGCCGAGACGTTCGAGCGCCGCGACCTCCAGCGCCTCCATGCGTTCCGCATCGTCCTCGGCGTCATGCGTATAGCCGAGAAGATGCAGCACACCGTGGACCACCAGATGCGTGGCATGGTCCAGAAAGCTCTTGCCCTGCTCGCCGGCCTCGCGTGCCACTGTCTCCCGCGCGACAATCACATCGCCCAGGTAAGGCGGCGCGCCCGGCTCCGGCGCGGTGTACTCTGCAGGGAAGGACAGCACGTTGGTGGGCTTGTCGGCGCCACGGAAATGCCGGTTCAGCGCGCGCACCTCTTCGTCATTGCTCAGCACGACCGTAACCGCACCGGGGCCGGTCTCAGCCATCTCCAGCGCAATCTCTGCGGCGGCGCACAGGCGATTGGCAATTGCGCGCGTATCGTCGCATTCGGATTGATCTTCGGGTAAGACAACGTCGATCGCGTGACCAGAAGCGGCGGTATCCGTCGTCGCCGCGCCACTCGATCTTTGCCCAGGGTCCGGGTCGTCGCTCATCGCTCTATCGGGCTTTGTTGTAGGCCTCGACGATCCGGGCGGCCAGTTCGCTGCGCACGACGTCCTGATTGGTGAAGGCGATATGGTCGATGCCTTCCACACCATCCAGAACAGACGTCGCCTCGGCAAGACCGGATGTCTGGCCCGGCGGAAGATCGATCTGGGAGGGATCTCCCGTGACGATCATCTTGCTGCCTTCCCCGAGGCGAGTCAAAAACATCTTCATTTGCATGGTTGTCGTGTTCTGTGCCTCGTCGAGGATCACGACCGAGTGGCTCAGCGTCCGTCCACGCATGAAGGCCAGCGGTGCGATCTCGATCACGCCCGTCTCCATGCCGCGCTGGACGCGCTCCGGCGGCAGCACGTCGTAAAGCGCGTCGTAAAGCGGGCGCAGATAAGGATCGACCTTCTCGCGCATGTCGCCGGGCAGGAAGCCGAGGCGCTCGCCCGCTTCCACCGCCGGCCGCGAGAGAATCAGTCGCTCGGTCTCGCCACGCTCCAGCAGTGCCGCGGCATGCGCCACTGCGAGGTATGTCTTGCCCGTGCCCGCTGGTCCAGTGCCGAAAACCAGATCGCAATTCTGAAGCGCATTGATGTAGGCGGATTGCGCCGGCGTGCGTGCCGTGATGACACGCTTGCGGGTGGCGATCTCACCCGGCCGGTCCTTGCTGGGCGCCTTGCTGGTCGCAGGTGCCTGCGCCGCCTCCTTCGCGCGGCGTCCTGCCCGCGCGTGGCGCAGCGCGCCATCGACATCGCCCGCGCTCACCTGTCCACCCGCTTCCAGCCGCGAATAGAGCCCTTCGAGCACGTCCCGGGCCACTTCGCACGCGCCTGTCGGGCCGTCCAGCATCACCACATTCCCGTGGGCGACGGCCTCAATGCCCAGCTTGTCCTCGATCATCACGAGATGGGAGTCGAACTCGCCAAGCAGCGCAGCCAGAAGCCGGTTGTCTTCAAAATGCAGTTGGAAACGATCCTGCGTCGGCAACGTCGGGTGTACCTTCAAGGGCGAACGCTGTTGCGGCATGCGCGGTGGTGACCTCTCCGTCGGGGCTGTTGATGTGTCGGCGCCCAGTCCGTCATGCCAGATTCGATAAGACGGTATCGGGCTTTCACAGCGGTTTTATGACACCTTTCAAACTGTTCGCGCCGGCTTGGGTAATCTCCACATCCACGATCTGGCCGACGGCCTCGGCCGGCGCCTCGACATGAACCGGCTGCAGATACGGCGAACGTCCGGTGAGTTGACCGGCATTGCGCCCGCTGGCTTCAAACAACACCGGCAGCGTCCGGCCCACCATCGAATCGTTGAAGGCCCGCTGCTGCTCCGCCAATAGCGCCTGCAGGGTGTGGAGCCGGTCGAGCTTCACGTCCTCCGGCACTTGCTCGTCCATCTCGGCCGCGGGCGTCCCTGGGCGGCTGCTGTACTTGAACGAGAAGGCGCTGGCGAAGCCGATCTCGCGCACTAGCTGCATTGTGGCCTCGAAATCGGCGTCAGTTTCGCCCGGGAAGCCCACGATAATATCCGTCGAAAGTGCAATATCCGGTCGCGCTCCACGCAGCTTGTCGATCGCGCGGCGGTATTCGTCAGCCGTATGGCGGCGGTTCATCTTGGCCAAGATGTGGTCGCTGCCCGCCTGAAATGGAAGATGCAGATAAGGCATCATTTGCGGCAAGTCACGGTGCGCGGCGTAGAGATCATCCGTCATGTCGAGCGGGTGGCTTGTCGTATAGCGAAGCCGCTCGATACCCGGGATTTCCGCCAGCGCATGCATCAGCCGCGCAAGGGACCAGTCTTTCCCGTCCGGGCCTTCGCCGTGATAGGCGTTGACGTTCTGGCCCAGAACCGTCAGTTCGCGCACACCGAAGTCGGCCAGACGCCGTGCCTCGGCCAGCACCTCCTCCACGGGGCGTGAGAACTCCGCCCCGCGCGTGTACGGCACGACACAGAACGTACAGAACTTGTCACAGCCTTCCTGCACAGTGAGGAACGCGCTCGGCCGGCGCGTCGCCGCGCGCTTGGGCAGTTCGGCGAACTTGTCTTCTTCCGGGAATTCGGTCTCGACGACCTTCTCGCCGCGGCCGGCCCGGCCCAGCAACTCCGGCAGCCGGTGATAGCTCTGCGCCCCGACGACGATATCAACGGCGGGCGCGCGGCGGATGATCTCCTGCCCCTCGGCCTGTGCGACGCAGCCGGCCACCGCGATCAGCGTGTCACCTTCACCCGCCTCGCGGCGGCGTTCGCGTGCTTCGCGCACGCGCCCAAGCTCGGAATAGACCTTTTCGGCGGCCTTCTCGCGGATATGACAGGTGTTGAGGATGACCAGATCGGCATCGTCTATCGACTCGCTCTGCGCATAGCCCAGCGGCGCAAGCGCCTCTGCCATACGGTCGCTGTCGTAGACGTTCATCTGACAGCCGAAGGTCTTGATAAAGACCTTCCGGTTCGCGGTTGAATGCTGCCACTCAGACAATGGTTCTCACCCTGTGCCGGTCGGTTTCTGCGCCCCGAGATTGCAAGCATATCGCAATGCCCGCGCCCCGGCGCAATAGCTTATTCCGCCGCCGCGCGCGCAGTGAGCAATTCCGCGAAGTTGCGCCGGACTTGCGCCTCGGATATCGCAGCCAGCTTCTTGCGGTCGCGCACATTCTCCAGACGCAGCGGTGCGCCGATTCGCACCTGCGCATCCAGCGGCCCCTGCCGCAGCAGGCCCCAGACATGGCTCATCATGTCCATGTCGCCGTACCACGCCACATGCGTCCGCGCGACGCGCCCCATCGGCAGGCCATACATGCGGGTGTAGGCCAGCGCCAACGTCTGGACATCCGCACCGTCGCCCTCTTCCTCGGCGGCCAGCGCCGCCGCGCCGATGAGCGCACTCTTGAACGGCAGGATCTGGTTGCCGTCGCTGCTTGTGCCCTCCGCGAACAGGACGATGCGCTCGCCCGCATCAAGGCGCTCGGCGATCTCGTGCGCCGTGTCCTTCACCGTCGTGCGCCGCTCGCGATCGACGAATACGGTGCGCTGCAGCTTCGCCATCAACCCAAACAACGGCCAGTCCGCCACCTCGCGTTTGGCAACGAAATGCACCGGCGCGACCGCGCTGATGACGATGATGTCCAGCCAGGAGATGTGATTCGCGATCAGCAGCACCGGACGGCCGTGCGAAATCTCGCCTGTGATGTGTACGCGCACATCCAGCAACCAGCACATCAGGCGGTGGTAGTAATGCGGAAGCCATTCGCTCCAGCGCGAGCCAAGCTTCAGCAGCAACCACTGCACCGGGATGAGCAGAAGCGTGATCAGGAAGAAGACGCTCAGCAGGAGAGCCGCCCGAATCCGGTCCATCAGCGCACGCCTCCCAAGGATGCCCTGCCCGGGTCACGCATCGACTTCCTCATCTTCCTGATCGCTGCTTTCGTCCTGATCCGGCTCGCGCTCCAGCGGAACGCCATACAACTCCATCCTGTGGCCGACCAGTCGATAGCCAAGCTCGCGGGCCACTCGCTCCTGAATGCGCTCGATCTCGTCGTCACGAAATTCGATGACCCGGCCGGTGTCCATGTCGATCAGGTGGTCGTGGTGGCTGCCCTCGGCCTCCTCGTAGCGCGCGCGGCCGTCGCCGAAATCATGGCGCTCGACGATCCCCTGCTCCTCGAAGAGCCGCACGGTGCGGTACACTGTAGCAAGCGAAATACGCTCGTCGATATCGTTGGAGCGGCGATAGACCTCCTCCACATCCGGGTGATCGGTCGCGTTGGAGAGAACGCGCGCAATGACTCTGCGCTGGCCGGTCATGCGCAGGCCCTTTTCTTCGCAAAGCTCTTCAATACGGCTCCGGCGTTTCGGCTTGGCCGGCATTCTCCCCTCGACAGTCTATGGCTGCGAACCTACCGCGGCGCGGCATCGTCCAAGTCGCAGCGTAGCACAAGGGCCGCCGTGCCCGCGAGGCTGGGGGCGCCTGCGCCGCGATAATAGCCTTCGCGCCGGCCCACGCAAAAGAACCCTGTCTTTTCATACAGGTTGCGCGCGGCGAGGTTATTCTCGGCGACATCGACGAAGAAGTGCCGCGCGCCCCGCTGGCGCGCCTCTTCCATTGCGACGGCGAGCAGGCGTCGACCGCGCCCCTGACGGCGCCGCTCGGGCGTCACTCCGAAGGTCAGCACCTCCGCCTCGTCGGCCACCGCGCGGCACAGGATAAAGCCACTGAGTGGATCAGCGCCCGTGCCGAAGCCGAAGACCCTGGCCTCGCTGAGAAAGTTGCGAAAATCCGCCGCCGGCCAGCCGGGCGGGAAGGACAAGGCGTGAAGCGCGGCGAGCGCGGCCGCGTCGGCTGTGGTGAGCGGCGCGATTGTAAAGGGCGGCGCCTTCGCCCGTACGTGCCTCACCGGCCCAGGCGCGCCACGGCAAAGCCATCCTGCGGCTTCGCATCCGGCGCACGCAGATAAAGGGGCGACAGCGGCGAAGTCTCAGGCGCGCGGTCGGCACAGATGGCAGCGAGGTCGGCCGCATCCGGGAGGATATCCGGCTGAAGCGCGATCACGCGCCGGTCAGGCCCGGCTGCCTGCGCGAGGAACGGCGCGCCGCTGCCGACTGCCACGCAGTCTTCATGCGGCATTGTACGGGCGCAATCCTCGGGCGACAGCGCCTGCGCATCCGACACCGCGCGCCCACCCGCGAACTGCTGGCAATAAAGCTCGCCGCGACGCGCATCCATCGCGACAACGAACGGCTCGCGCGCCTGTTCTGGCGTCAACCGGGACGCTGCGCCATGCGCGATGACCTCAAGACTGGTCGCTGCGATGACGGGCTTGTCCGCCGCCAGCGCCAGCCCGCGTGCCGCCGCGACTCCAACGCGCACGCCGGTGAAACTCCCCGGTCCACGCGTCACCGCGATCGCGTGCAGATCAGCGAAGCTCACGCCCGCCTCGGTCATCACCTCGCGGATCATCGGGAAAAGCGCCTCGGCATGCCCGCGGCTCATCGCCTGAAAGCGGCGGGCTACGACGCCATCACGCCAGACGGCCGCGGAGCAGGCCGCCATGCTGGTGTCGAAGGCGAGCATTGTCATGCCCGCCTCCAGATATTGTCAGATGATGCTTGCGATCTCATCGAACTCGAAGCGCGGCAGCCGCGGGAACAGCACGCTCTCGTCACCATAGCCGATATTGCAGAGGAAATTCGACTTGTAGCGGCCGTCCGGGAAGAATTCGCGGTCCACGCCGTCATTGTCAAAGCCCGACATCGGGCCGCAGTCCAGCCCCAGTGCGCGCGCCGCCATGATGAAGTAGCCGCCCTGCAGCGTGCCATTGCGGAAGCCGTTCATGAACGTTGCTTCTTCGCTGCCGGTGAACCAGTCGCGGGATTCCGGCGCGTGGGGGAACAGCTTGTGCTGATACTCGTAGAACTGGGTGTCCCACGCGATGATCGCGCAGACCGGCGCGGCCATCGTCTTGTCGCGGTTGTTGCCCATCAGATGCGGCTTCAGTCGCTCCTTGGCCTCATGCGACTTGACAAAGACGAACCGCGCGGGCGAGCAGTTCGCGCTCGTCGGCCCCATTTTCATGAGGTTGATTATCGCGTGGAGCTGCTCGTCGGTGACCTCGCGGTCGTGCCAGGCATTATGCGTCCGCGCCTCGCGAAAGAGCTGATCGAGCGCGGCGTCATCCAGTGGCTCAGCCATGCTTCCCCCGATCTCCTTGTGTGAGTGGCACGCCGATTCTATCGGCGCGACCGGCTTACATCACCGGGCGAACCGCCTGAACCTCCGGGACAAAATGGCGCAGCAGGTTTTCAATCCCCTGCTGGAGCGTCGCCGTGGAGGACGGGCAGCCAGCGCAGGCGCCGCGCATATGCAGATACACCACACCGTCGCGATAGGCGTGGAACGTGATGTCGCCGCCGTCCTGCGCCACGGCGGGGCGTACGCGGGTCTCGAGCAGCTCCTTGATGGTCTTCACCGTGTCGGCGTCCTCTTCGGCGTAGCTCTCGTCGCCGGCCTGCTCCTCCTCCACGTCGGTGACAACCGGCGCGTCGGACATGAAGTGCTCCATGATCGCGCCGAGCACGGCCGGGCGCAGATGCTGCCAGTCCTCGCTGTCGCGCTTGCTTACCGAGATGAAGTCGGTCGCCAGGAACACGGCTTCCACGCCGTCAATGTCGAATAGCCGCGCGGCGAGCGGCGAAACCTCGGCCGCCTCGGACGCATCGCGAAAGTCGCGCGTACCGGAGGGAAGCACCTCGCGGCCGGGAATGAACTTGAGCGTCGCCGGATTCGGAGTCGCTTCGGTCTGGATGAACATCGTACACCTCGAAGTTGGCAGACGCCGGCCAACACGCCGGCTGATTTAGAACGTTTATAATCTGACCTCAGTTTGGGCTTGCCGGGCGCGAATTGCAACCCGCCGCGCATTGCGCTGGATCAAATTTCGGGAAAAATCGCCGCCCTAAGCGGTCGGGCGCTCAAGATCAGTGACGCGGGCAACAGCCAGGACATCCACTGCGGTGGCCCCCGCATCCTTGAGCGCCAGCGCGCAGGCCTCGACTGTCGCGCCGGTCGTGATCACGTCATCAATGAGCAGAACGTGCTTGCCAGCCAGCGCCTGCGCCCGTCCCGGCGGCACGCGGAATGCCCCCTCCACATTCGCGCGTCGCTCGCCGAAGGCCAGACCGACTTGCTGCTGTGTGTAGCGCACGCGTTTCAGGCCCAGGACCATCGGTTTGTCATGCGCCCGCGCCAGCCGCCCGGCCAGCACGGCCGACTGGTTGAAGCGCCGGCGCAAAAGCCGCCAGGGGTGCAACGGCACCGGCGCAATCACATCGGCTTCGGCGATGAGCGCGCGACCGGCGTCGCTCATCCATTGGCTGAACAAGGGAACCGCCTCATGCCTGTCGGCGTACTTGAAGGCATGGATCAACTCGCGCGCCACACCATCAAAGGCCAGCGCGGCACGCGCACGGTCATACAGGGGTGGATGCCGCAGGGCCATGGACGACACCGCCTGATCTCCGGCATCATAGGGCAGCGGAAGGCCGAGCCGGTGGCACAGTGGTGGGCGGATGAAGCGCAGCCCGTTCCAGCAGCGCGGGCACAGCGCATTGTGCCGGTCGAGCGGGTCGTGACAGACGATGCACACCGGCGGCAGCACGAGATCGCCAAGATAGCGCAGGCCGGCGGCGGCCCAGCTTCGCAGACCGCTCGTGCGCTCAATATGTGACGGAAGTGCCAACGTCTTTCACCCCTCACGCGAAACAGTCGGACTATATCAGGCCGAGCAACCATGACCAGCCCGTCAGACCTCTTTGACCGCAAGATGCTTGCCCGCCAGCGAAACCGCGCGGCGCAGCGCATCGGAGCGCATGATTTCCTGCTCCACCGCGCCGCGGAGGACATCGTCGAGAGACTCGGGGTGATCCAGCGCGCGTTTCCAGTCGCGGTGAATGTCGGCGCGCACCATGGCGTGCTTTCGCGCGCGCTCGTCGAACTGGAGAGCGTAGGTACCGTCATCAGCGTCGAGGAGAGCCCCGCCCTACTCCGCCAGTGCCCGGCGCCGCGCGTGCGCGCCGACATGGAGATGCTGCCTTTCGGCGGCGAGAAGCTCGATCTGGTGGTCTCGGCGCTGGCGCTCCAGTTCGCCAACGACCTCCCCGGAACGCTGGTCCAAATCCGCCGTGCGCTCAAGCCGGACGGCCTGTTCCTTGGCGCGCTACTGGGCGGGGCAACTCTGCAGGAGCTTCGGGCCGCGCTGATGGCTGCGGAGACCGAGATCACCGGCGGCGCCGCGCCGCGCGTGGCGCCCATGGCCGATGTCCGCGACTTTGGCGGGCTTCTGCAGCGCACCGGCTTCAACCTGCCGGTGAGTGACACGGATGTCGTGCAGGTCAGCTATGAGACGCCCTTCGCCCTGATGCATGAATTGCGCGGGATGGGCGCGGTCAACGCCCTGCGCGAGCGTTCAAGCCGCCCGCTGCGTCGGGATGTGCTTATGCGTGCGGCTGAGATTTACGCGGATCATTACGGCATCGCTGACGGCCGCGTTTCCGCGACCTTCGAGATCATCACGCTGACCGGTTGGGCACCGCACGAAAGCCAGCAGAAGCCACTACGCCCCGGTTCAGCCCAGGCGCGGCTCGCCGATGCCCTCGGCACCGAGGAGCACAGCGCGGGTGATAAGGCCAATCCCGGCCCAGTCAGAAACTCGGACTGAAGCCCGCCTCGTCCAGCGCGCGGATCAGCTTGGTCGCGGCTGCTTCACCCATGGAAAGCAGGGGCGGACGAACCGTGCGGAGCGAGGGCGCCTCGCGATAATGCGCCAGAACCGCCTTGAGCGCGGGAATGGTTCCGGCGTCGCGAATGACCTCACGGATTCTGGAAATCTGCGCCTGTATCTCCCCGGCGTCCGGCTCTTCCCATTTGTCGTAAAGCTCGGCGATCATCGGCGCGTTGATATTGGCCATTGCCGTGATCGTGCCGGCGCCGCCCGCGCGCCTGTTTTGCAGCAGGAAATCCTCGCTGCCGGAGAACACTGCGAAATCCGGGACGGATTCCAGCACCGCCTCCGTGTAGGACCAGTCGCCGGAGGAATCCTTCAGGCCAACGACTGTCTCGGGAAACTTGTCTGCCAGCCGCTTCACCAGATCGACCGACCATCCGACCTGGGCCACCGGCGGGATATGGTAGAGATAAATGTGCAGCGTGCTGCTCTCCATCCGGTCGATCAGCTCGCTGACGTATTGGAAAAGACCATCGTCGCTGACGTTCTTGTAGTAGAAAGGCGGCAGCAGAAGTACCCCGCGGCAGCCCAGTTCCACCGCCTGGCGCGTGAGCGTCAGCGTGTCCGCGAGCGAACACATCCCCGTTCCGGGCATGAGGTCATCCGGCGATATGCCGCTGTCAACCAGGCCGCGCAGAAGCTGCTTGCGCTCGGTCTGGCCGAGCGAGTTGGCCTCGCTGGTGGTGCCGAAGGGGGCGAGCGCGTCGCAGCCATTCGAGAGCAGCCAGTGGGCGTGCTCATAAAACCGCTCCTCGTCGACCGCGCCTTCGTCATTGAAGGGCGTGACCACCGGCGCGATCACGCCGCTCATCTGATCATTATTGGCCATGTTCCATCCTCGTGGTCAGGGCATCGGGATTTTCTGGTTGGATTCCGGAACGTTGTAGCCCCGCTTCACGGCCGGGCGCTCCGCGATTGTGAGGTACCACCGCTTGACGTTCGGATAATCGTCCAAATCGATCGTCTGATAATCGAAGCGCGCAATCCACGGGAAAATCGCCATGTCCGCGATCGTGTAAACGTCCGCCACGAATTCGCGTTCCGCGAGCCGCCGGTCAAGGACGCTGTAGAGCCGCTTGCCTTCCTTCAGGTATCGCTGCTCGGCGTATTCGCTCACGCCAGGGTTGAACTTGACGAAGTGGTGAACCTGACCGAGAAACGGGCCGGGCCCGCCCATCTGCCACATCAGCCATTCGACCGTGCGCCATTTGCCCTCGAAATCCTGGGGCCAGAACTGCCCGGTCTTCTCCGCCAGATACATCAGGATCGCGCCGGACTCCATGAGCGCCAGGCCGGTGTCATGATCGCGGATCGCGGGGATCTTGTTGTTGGGGCTGACCTCAAGGAACTCTGGCGAGAATTGCTCGTCCTTGCCGATGTTGATGGGGATGACATTGTAGTCGAGGCCCATCTCTTCCAGCGCGATGGACACTTTCCGGCCGTTCGGCGTCGCCCAGGTGTAAAGGTCGATCATGTGCTGTCCTCTGAGTGCGTCTGTTTCGCGCGGGT
Source organism: Dichotomicrobium thermohalophilum (assembly GCF_003550175.1). NCBI lineage: Bacteria > Pseudomonadati > Pseudomonadota > Alphaproteobacteria > Hyphomicrobiales > Hyphomicrobiaceae > Dichotomicrobium > Dichotomicrobium thermohalophilum. The sequence continues at coordinate 447,811 of NZ_QXDF01000001.1, read as the reverse complement.
TATGACACGGGCGCGGGCAAGATGGCCAGCGGCTCTATTGGCGCGCCTTTGATCCGAAAAGCGGTTCTCACTTTTCGGAATGCGCTTTACGGCATCAGCCCGGCGAGCCGCATCGCGAAAATCCAGCCCGTCACCGTCAGCGCGCTGAGCACGGTCGTGAAGAACACGATCGCGGAGACGAACTGCGGCTGCGCGCGGTACTGCGCGGCGAAGATTGCCAGCATGATGCCCGTCGGCGTCGCCGTGCCGACGACGAAGAAGGCGACCATCGCATCAGGAAAGCCCGTCGCTACCGCCAGCGCCCATGTCACGGCCGGCGCGGCGAGCAGCTTTATGGCCGCCGTGCTCGCCAGCGGCCCGCGCGCGGTCTCGGTGGTTACGGTCGTCAGCTGCGCGCCCAGCAGGAACAGCGCCATCGGCGTAAGCGCATCGCCCATCAGCTCCAGCGGCGTCGCAATCGCGACCGGCAAACTGACCTCGAAGCCCTTGAGCGCCAGTCCGGCCGCCACGGCGGGGAGCACGGGCGAGCCGAACAGCAGCTTGGCCACGCTCGGCCCGTCCGGGCCGCCGCGCGCCATCAGCCAGATGCCTGCCGTGGAGACCAGCACCATGTGCGCGCTGACGGCGACGGTCTGATGCAGCAGGAAGTCGGAAGGAAAGGTCAGAGCAATCAGCGGCAGGCCGTAATTCCCGCTGTTGGGAAACGCGATCAGCCAGCCGAACATATGCCGCATCTCCGCGCCCTGGCCGAGGATCAGCGCGAGTCCATAGCCCATCACATAGTGCACGGCGAACTGCAGCAGCACGAACCAGGCCGTCGGCCAGATCTCGATAAGCGGGATTTCCGCAGATGTCAGGAAGTGGATGAGCGCCGCCGGCAAGATAACGTTCACCATCAGCCGGGACAGCGTGTCGAGGTCGAAAGCCAGCCGCCGCTGGGCGAACCAGCCCAGCGCGGCAAGCACGAGCACAGGCAGGGTAATGCCCGTCAGGATTTCCGTGAATATCGCCAAGGATCGGTCCTGCTGGAGTCAGGCAAAGCACGCGCTGGGGATTCAGGCCGCTGCTGCGCGGCTGTCAAGCTCGCAGGTGGAATTTGATGCGTAATGAAGCCTTGGCCGGCGCGCGCCTGCCATGCACCATGCGCTGACGGTGTGAGACGACCGTCCCAAGGGAAAGTTGCCGATCGCCCTACCGCGCGAGCCAAAGTGCCGGCCGGACGAAGACGGCAAAGAAATCATCGCGTATAATGCGAGGCCGGGGCCTCGCGCCAAGTCAGCCAGGAGCATCGCCCCAAATCATGCGGCTGGATCGCCGCGGCCCTCGTGATGAGGTTGCTTGGCGCGTGACCGCGCTACTCCTCATCCTCGTCGCCCCCGGACTTGCGGATCTGCAGCTGCGTGTAACCCTGTTCGCCGAGCCGGTCGAGCAGGCCGAGTTGGGTTTCCAGCCACTCGATATGGCCTTCTTCGTCGTGGACGAGGTTGGTGAACAGGTCGCGGCTCACCAGATCGCCCGCCTCCTGGCACGCCTGCGCAGCCTGGGTGTAGAACTTGCGCGCCTCGTGCTCGTCGCGCAGGTCGGCCTCGAACATGTCGCGCAAGGTCTGGGCCCGGTTGACCTTGTTCATTGAGGTCATGTCGGGATCACCCTCCAGAAAGAGCATCCGCTCGATCAACATGTTGGCGTGACCCTGCTCCTCCTGCATCTCCTCGTTCATTTTTTCGCTCAGACCGTCCAAGCCCCAATCCTTCAGCACATGCGAATGCAGCATGTACTGGTGGGCCGCCGTGAACTCCATCGTCAGGGCCTTCTGCAGATGCTCGAGAACGACCTCTTCGCCTTTCATGCCAGTCTCCATGTGTCTGCGGTCTTGGATATGCGCCGCTCAGCTTAACAGGACGCCTGCGGACGCGCCAAAGGATGCCGATCAATCGTTGACGAAACGCGGCGCGGCCCGCGTCAGTTCCCGCCGCGCGCCGGATTGACGCGGACTCCCGGCGCGGGGCGCTCCAGCAGCACCTCGCGGCGAAAGCGGTAAAGCTGCGCCGGTCGGCCGCCGGTCGCAGGCTCGACACCACCCGCCGGCTCCACCAGCCCGGCATTTGCGACCAGACGGCGGAAATTCTGCTTATGCAGGCGGCTGCCGAGGATGGCCTCGACCGTGCACTGGAAGGTCGACAGGGTGAACCTCTCCGGCAACAGCTCGAAGATGACTGGACGGTATTTGATCTTGCCGCGCAGCCGGCTCATCGCGGTCGCCAGGATACGGCGATGGTCGTAGCGCATCGGGCGGCCGGGGCGCACGGGGTTGTCCCAGCCCAGTGCGGCCTCGCGCCCATCCTGCAGGGCCTCTGTGACCAGCCCCGCTTCGTACAGCAGCTCGTAGCGCTCCAGCGCCTTCTCCTCGTCCCAGCCGCCGTCGCCCAGGCCGAAGCAGATGTTCAGCCGGTCGCTACGGCGCAGCGGCCGCGCGGGTTCGCCCGGCGTGGGTGCGCGGCCAGCCCAGTCTTCCAGAAGCGGGGCAAGCGCGCTCATGATCGCCGGCGTTTCCCCGCGCCGGTCCTCCCAAGGGAAATAGTCGTACCACGGCCGCCACACCGCGCCGCCGCCGCAGGTCAGGGTCTGGGCACGGGTCAGAGCAAGGTAGCCGATCGACATGACGTGCGGGCCGGTGTCGCCATACCGCGCATGGCGGCCGCGGTCGCCGAAGGTGTAAAGCTGTTCGACATAGCCGAGCTGCAGGCCGGTCTGCTCGGCCACCCATGATCGCAGGCCGATTTCCAGTGTGCGATGTGTCAGCGGGTTGAAGGGGCCGGAGGGTAGCGCGTCCAGCCCGTCCTCCTCGTCATTGCGGACGACGAGAATCTGCGGCTCCCCCTTGTGGACGCAAATTATCGCGGCGCTCAGCCCGATCTCGACGGATGGCGCTTCAAGCGCCTCGGTCGGCGCGCGTGTATCTGGCGCCGGGTCGGCAGGTTTGTTAACCGTGGGAGCCCTGACCAAGTTGGGATCCTTGCGTGGCCGTGTCGGACGGCCAGGATGACGCCTCCTGAGATGCGCGCGCCTGCGGCTTTGAGGTCCGGCGCGCAGGGCGCAACGCAATGAAGAAGCCGGCGATCACGTCAATAAACGCGGCGACGGTGATGAAGAGGAAGACCGACGTCGCCGCCTTCTCGACCATCAGGAACTGGATCACGCAGATGATCAGGATGATCGTCGATAGCGCCTGATCGGTGATCGAGATGCCGCGCCGTCTGGCCGCCTTCATCAACTCGACGAACAGGAACACCAGCGTCAAGAGAACGATCGCGTCACCCACGCCCAACGACCAGCGTGCTCCGGACATGAGCGGGATCGTTACGATCTCGCTCTGCATGACCGCCTGCGCGCCCGCGACACCGGCACCGGCAAAGCCGAACACGGCGATGTCATAGACGATCAGCGCGACCGCAATCCACGGCACTGCCGCGAGCATGGCGCTCTCCGTTCATCGATTGCCCGCGGCAATCAGTATTCTTCCTTCGGCTCAAGCACTTGGCGGCCGCGATACATGCCGGTCTTGAGGTCGATGTGATGCGGCCGACGCAGCTCGCCCGTGTCCTTGTCCTCGACATAGGTCGGCTTGTCCAGCGAGTCATGCGCGCGCCGGTTGCCGCGCTTCATGCGCGAAACTTTCCGTTTTGGGACTGCCATTGTCGTTCTCCTGAAATCCTGCGCGCGAGATACAACCCGCGCGATCGCGTTGTGTTGGTGTATAACGGTAATCGGGCCGGTTGGCCAGCATTTCACACGGCGCCGGCGCGCCCTGCGCTATACTGCGGAGCGCTTGTCGCCGCCCCGGAAATTTGCAAAACAAAACGTGACGGCTCGCGCCCCGTCAAGCCACCCCTGAAATGTAGAGCAGCGATCCATGTTTAAAGAGCGTCTGGAGGCGAATGCAAGACTTGTCGAAGACCGCCTCCAGGATTTGCTGAACGGCGAAGGAGAGGGCGACTTTGCGCCGCCCCAACGGCTTGCCGAGGCGATGCGGTATGGCTCGCTGGGCGGGGGCAAGCGGCTCCGCCCGCACCTGTTGATCGAGAGTGCGGCGATCTTCGGCGCCGAGCGGGAGGCGGCGCTCGACGCGGCGGCGGCGCTGGAATGCGTGCACTGCTACTCGCTCATTCACGACGACCTGCCGGCAATGGACGACGACGACCTGCGCCGCGGTCGCCCCACGGTGCACAAGGCCTTCGATGATGCCACTGCGATCCTGGCGGGCGACTCGCTGCTGACGTTGGCCTTCGAGATCATGGCGCGCGAGAGCACGCATTCCGATCCGGCGGCGCGGTCGCGGCTCACGCTCGGGCTGGCCCAGGCAGCCGGCTGGCGCGGCATGGCCGGCGGGCAAATGCTCGACCTGATGGCGCCGGGACAAACCCTGGACGCGGACGAGATCGCGCTTCTGCAGGCAATGAAAACCGGCGCGTTGCTGAAATTCGCCTGCGAGGCCGGCGGGATCATCGGCGGCGCGAGCGCGGACGACATGGCTGCGCTCAGCCGCTACGGCGCGACAATCGGGCAGGCGTTTCAACTTGCGGACGATCTGCTCGACGCCGAAGGCGACGCCGCAACGCTCGGCAAGGCGGCGGGCAAGGACGAAGCCGCCGGGAAGGCGACACTCATCACGCTTCTCGGGCTGGATGCGGCAAAGGCGCGGCTGCGCGAACTGGAGCAGAAGGCGGTGCGTGCGCTGGAGCCATTCGGCCCGCGCGGCGAGATGCTCGCCACCACGGCGGATTTCATCATCCGCCGCACGCACTGAGCGAAGATAAGGCCCGGCCCGAGGCAGCGCCTTTGTGCAAGGCGAAGCGAAGCCACCGATGTCCACGAACCGGCGGCTTCGCCCTCTCTCCTGCAAGGTCAGGCAAGATTCAGTCTTTACGGCACCGGATGAAACGGAAACCGTCGCAATGACCCTGATCGCACACCGCGCCTGTCGTAATGAGGCGTGTCGGCCGGCGGTTGCCGATATTTGAGGCCTTCTTGAAGCCAACCGCAGAGTCGAAGCCGCGCTTCTTGCAATATGCGTTGGCTGCCGGCTTGCCGCAATCGCGCCCCCAGTTGAGGCACCAGTCAAGACGGTCGCCTTGCCACTTCGGCCGCCGGAACGTCCTTATCGTCGGAGACGGCTTGAAGCAGGTGATCCGCCGGAAACCGTCACAGAAATCCTGATCGCAGACGGCGCCGGTTCCGATCAGGCGTGTTGAGATCGATTTGCCGATATTGCTGGCTTGCGAAAAATCGGTGGCCCTTTGAAACCCGCGTAATTTGCAATAGGCATTCGCCGCTTGCCGGCCGCATCCCTTTCCCCAGTTGAGACACCAGTCCAGGCGGTCACCTTTGTACGTCGGTCTCTCGAAGGTTTGGGTCCCGGCTGTGGCTGCAGCGAGAGAGGCCGCAAGCCCCACAAGCAGAGAGGCAAAAAACAAAGCAATTCCGCGGTAGCTCGGATGAACTTGTGTGTGCATGGCTTCCTCCCTTCGCCTTTTGTCGTCGGATCGCCATGATCCGATGGCCGAGGAAGCTAACATTCGCGCCGGGAATAGACACTGAACGAAGCGTTCATCTGACAGTTATCTTTGTCCCTGTTGCCAGGTTGCCTTTTGCCGATACCGCGACAAAACATAGACGCGGATGGCGCTCGACAGCCCGGACGCGCCGCGCGCGCCGTCGATCTCCGCGACGATGTCGCCCACCGGCCGCTGTTCTTCACGTGCGATCTCCCGTAGCGCGGTCCAGAACGCGTCCTCCAGCGAGATCGAAGTGCGATGCCCCGCGATGTTCAGCGAGTGCTTGCGCGGCCGCGCGTTATCGGTGAGCGCCGTCATGACGGGCCGATCATCTTCTCCGGGCGGACGATCTCGTCGAACTCGGCCGCGGTCACATAGCCGAGCCGGACGGCTTCCTCCTTGAGCGTGGTGCCGTTCTTGTGCGCCGCCTTGGCGATCTCGGTGGCCTTGTCATAGCCGATGTGCGGCGCCAGCGCGGTCACCAGCATCAGCGAACGTTCCATCAGCTCGCCAATGCGCGCGCGGTCCGGCTCGATGCCTTCGATGCAGTTGTCGGTCAGGCTCACGCAGCCATCGGCCAGCAGCCGGATGGACTGCAGCGCGTTATAGGCCATCACCGGCTTGAACACATTCAGCTCGAAATGGCCCTGGCTGCCTGCGAAGGTCGTCGCCGTATGATTGCCCATCACCTGCGTGCAGACCATCGTCATCGCCTCGCACTGGGTCGGGTTCACCTTGCCTGGCATGATGGATGAGCCCGGTTCGTTCTCCGGGAGCTTCAACTCGGCCAGCCCCGAGCGCGGCCCAGAGCCGAGCAGGCGGATATCATTGGCGATCTTGAACAGGCTGACCGCGAGGGTGTTGAGCGCGCCCGACAGTTCGACGATAGCGTCATGCGCGGCCAGGGCCTCGAACTTGTTGGGCGCAGTGACAAAAGGCAGGTCAGTGATCTCGGCGACGTGTTCGGCGAACTTCTGGGCGAAGCCATCCGGCGCGTTCAGCCCTGTGCCGACCGCCGTTCCGCCCTGCGCCAGCGCGTAGAGACGCGGAAGCGTGTCATGCACGCGCTCGATGCCGTTACGGATCTGCGCGGCATATCCGGAGAACTCCTGGCCCAGGGTTAGCGGCGTAGCGTCCTGCAGATGCGTGCGGCCGATCTTGATGATGTCGTACCAGGCCTCCGCCTTCCAGTGGAGCGAGTCGGCGATGTGGTGGAGCGCCGGCAGCAGCCGGTGATGGATTTCCTCGACCACGGCAATGTGCATGGCGGTCGGGAAGGTGTCGTTGGAGGATTGGGAGCGGTTGACGTGGTCATTCGGATGAACCGGGTCCTTGGTCCCAATCTGACCACCAAGCAACTGGATCGCCCGATTGGCGATGACCTCGTTCGCGTTCATGTTGCTCTGCGTGCCCGAGCCGGTCTGCCAGACGACCAGGGGGAAGTGGTCGTTGCGCTTGCCGTCGATGACCTCCTGGGCGGCCTCGGCGATGGCGTCAGCCAGGCGTGGCTCCAGCGCCTCAAGATCCCGGTTCGTGAGCGCGGCGGCCTTCTTGACGATTCCCAATGCGCGGATGAGCGGTGGCGGCATGGTCTCGCCGCCGATCTTGAAATTACCGAGGCTGCGCTGGGTCTGTGCACCCCAGAGACGGTCTTCGGGAATGTCGAGCGGGCCGAAGGAGTCGGATTCGGTGCGCGTGCCGGTCATGTCGCTTGCCTTTCGCTGGCGGGCCGCGCGACTTACAGCTCGTCGGCGTCGCGCAGCGGGATTACCGTGATCGTGCCATCTGCCAGTTTTATATCCGGCACGCACTGTTCGGTAAACGGCACCATGAAGGGTTTGCCAGACGGCGGCGCAATCTCGATGAGGTCACCCGCGCCGAAATCATGCACCGCGATGACGTGTCCGAGCCGATCGCCGTCGGGGTTAACGGCGACCAGGCCGATCAGGTCACTATAATACCATTCGTCCTCTTCGGGCGGGGGAAGCCGGTCGCGCGGAATGAACAGATCGCGACCGACAAGGGCCTCGGCCGTGTTGCGGTCATGGACGCCTTCGATGCGCGCGATGACCGCCGGGCCTTTGGCCGGACGAAGGGCAGAGAAGGTGAAGCTATGGCCGTCGGCGTCCTGAAGCGGACCGTAACCACCCACGTCCTCCGGCACCTCGGTGAAGCAGCGGATCTTCACTTCGCCGCGAACGCCGTGGGCGGCGGTGATCCGGCCGACGCGCACGCGTTCGCTTTCGGACATGGGCGATGCTCTAGCGGGTTATTCCGCCGCGGCCTCTTCGGCGCCGCCTTCGGCTTCGGCCTGAGCGGCTTCGGCTCTCTCGCGGCGCTCCTGCTCACGCTCCTTGGCCTTCTGGCCCGGCTCGGCCTTCTTCGGGTTGTGACGCGCAGGACGCTTGACGAGGCCGGCAGCGTCGAGGAAGCGCATCACCCGGTCCGTCGGCTGCACGCCCTTTTCCAGCCAGTATTTCACGCGTTCCTCGTCGAACACGACGCGGTCTTCGCGGTCGCGCGGCAGCATCGGGTTATAGGTCCCGAGCTTCTCGATGAAGCGGCCGTCGCGCGGCGCGCGGCTGTCGGCCACCACGATACGGTAGAATGGACGCTTTTTCGCCCCGCCCCTGGCCAGTCTCATCTTCAGTGCCATGTGCTCGTCTTCCTCACTGCTGTTCGTGTTACAGGTGTCAGGTGTCCCCCGCCGCCACTGCGGCGATCATTTCGTCCATGCGGTTTTGCATCTCCTGCGTGGAGAGCTTCTCCGTCACCGTCGCGACGATCCAGACATGCCCGAACGGGTCCTGGATGCGTCCGGCCCGCTCCCCGTAGAACCGGTCGCCGACCGGAACCAGCTCTTCCGCGCCACTCGCCTTGGCCCGCGCCACAACGGCATCGACGTCGGGCACAGTGAGCTGCATCAACACGGGTGCACCCCCGAGCGAGGTTGGCGCCAGATTGCCGTGATCCCGGTTCTCGTCGGCCAGCATCACAAGCGCACCGTGCACCAGCATCTGTGCATGGACGACCGCGCCATCGGGCATGGTCAGCCGGAACAACTCTTCGGCGCCCAACGCCTCGGCATAAAAGCGCAGCGCCGCATCCGTATCCGGTACGACCAGAAGCGGCGTCACGGCGCTGCGATATGCGTGCGGGTCTGTCATACCACGCTCCGACCGCTCTACCGCTTCCGCTTCGGGCGCTTCTTCGTCGCCGAGCGTTTATTGCGACCGCCGGCCGGCATTCTGCCGAGGCCTGGCAGTCCACCCGGCATACCGCCCATGCCGGCACCGCCGCCCAATCCCGGCAAGCCACCGGGCATCCCCGGCGAAGGCCCACCGGCCATTCCGCCCGGCGTCTGGCCGCTTTCCGCCATCTTCTGGGCTTCAGCCATGGCTTCGGGCGGCATGTCCGGCATCCCCCCGCCGCCCATCAACTGGCTGAGCATGCCCTTGTTCTTGCCCAGCTTCTTCATGGTATCGGCCATCTGCCGGTGCATCTTCAGAAGCTTGTTGACCTCCTGAACGCTGGTTCCGGAGCCGGCGGCGATGCGCTTCTTGCGCGAGGCGTTGAGCACCTTCGGGCTCCGCCGCTCGTGCCGCGTCATTGACGAGATGATCGCCCGCTGGCGCTTGATGAAGCTGTCGTCGAGGCCCGAGCTGTCGATCTGCTTCTTCATCTTGCCGATGCCGGGGAGCATGCCCATCACGCTCGACATGCCGCCGAGCTTCTGCATCTGGCCAAGCTGCGTCGACAGATCATCGAGATCGAACGCGCCCTTGCGCATCCGCTCGGCCATGCGGTCGGCCTGCTCCGCCTCGATCGTTTCGGCCGCCCGCTCCACCAGGCTGACGACATCGCCCATGCCGAGGATGCGCCCGGCGATGCGTTCGGGATGGAAGTTCTCCAGGCCGTCGAGCTTTTCGCCCGTGCCGATCAGCTTGATCGGCTTGCCGGTGACAGCGCGCATTGACAGCGCCGCGCCGCCGCGCCCGTCGCCGTCCACACGGGTCAGTACGATGCCGGAGATGCCGACGCGCTCATCGAAGGATTTGGCGAGATGAACGGCGTCTTGACCGGTCAGCGCGTCCGCCACGAGCAGCGTTTCATGCGGCTCGCTGATGTCGCGGATCTCGGCCATTTCGGCCATCAGCGCCTCGTCGACGTGCAAACGGCCGGCGGTATCGAGCATCACGACGTCGTAGCCGCCGAGTCGCGCGGCCTCCATTGCCCGCTTGGCGATCTGAGTCGGGGACTGGCCTTCGACAATCGGCAGCGTATCCACCTCGGCCTGCTCGCCCAGGATCTTGAGCTGCTCCTGCGCGGCCGGACGCTGGGTGTCGAGCGAGGCCATCAAGACCTTGCGCTTTTCCCTGTCCGTGAGGCGCTTGGCAATCTTGGCGCAGGTCGTCGTCTTGCCCGAACCCTGGAGGCCCACAAGCATGATCGGCACCGGCGCGGGCGCGTTGAGGTCAATCGTCTGCGCCTCGGAGCCCAGCGTGGCGACCAGCTCGTCATGGACGATCTTCACGACCATCTGACCGGGTGTGACCGACTTCACGACCTCCTGGCCGATGGCCTTTTCCTTCACCCGCTCGGTGAAGTCACGGACCACTTCCAGCGCAACATCGGCTTCCAGCAGCGCCCGGCGCACCTCGCGCATCGCGGCGCTCACGTCCTTTTCGCTGAGCGAGCCGCGCTTCGTCAGCGACTCGAAAACGCCGGAAAGCCGATCGGAGAGTGTTTCAAACATTCAGGACTCGCACAGGTGTAGAGTTGACGACGATCCAGCCGATCACGATGAAGCAGAGCACTTGCACGAGAAACAGCGCGAAGCGGAGCGCCGTCGTCACGTTCGTTTCGACAAAACCGATATGCGTGATCGATTGAGCCACCCGCGCACCGATCACGACGATCGCCAGCGTATTGATCAGGCCTTGCCGAATGCCGGCGGCCCAAGCAAGGAATACAAGCGGCGCATACAGTGCAATGTTTTCAACGCAGTTTCGGTGCGCGTTCATGGCCCGGCGATACCAATCCGCGCCCTCGATCTTGTCAGAACGAAACGTGCGGATGGCCTGCTGGCCGGTCAATATCCGGTGCCAGCGATAGACGCCAACCGCGCCTATCAGCACAAGCAGCGTCCATCCGGCAAACGCCAGCAGACTCCACATATAGATCGGCAACGGCTCAGTCGCCATGGCCCGGCCTTCGAAAACAAAAAGACAATAGCGTTCCCTCATCCGCGGGCGCAACGCGCTGGCGGATGGTCATCCTGCCTCCTCCCGGCGCGCTTGGCAGCCATGTGAGACCGGACGATTTTGGCACTCGCTGTCGAGATTTTCGCCAGATGTTTCCGGCAACCGAGCGCAAATGTCAAGCGTGCTCAGTGCCCCAGCCGGCATTTAACGCTGTTGCGGCACTGCAACAGAGGTCGTATTGCGTCGCCGAACAAACTACAGCATACTTTCACAAAAGTTAATGACCGGGCCGCGGGCAGGATCAGGGAGCGCCCATGAAATATCATGCCTATGAGCTGATGCACGCTTTTATTTCGCCGATGCGCTTCGGCGCCCGCAACCTCCGACACCAGATCGGCGCCCCTTTCAACCCTTGGGCGGAGACGCCCTTCGCCAAGAGCCTGTCAGCGGCCTGCGAGGTTTTCGAGGACGTAACGCGCCGCTACGGCAAGCCCGAATGGGGCATCCACGAGACGAAAATTCATGGCCAGCCGGTGCCGGTGAGCGAAGAGGTGATCCTTCGCAAGCCGTTCTGCAATCTTATTCATTTTGAGCGTGATGAAACCGTTATCGGGCAGCGGCATGACCCCAAGGTGCTGCTGATCGCGCCGCTTTCGGGGCACTACGCCACGCTGTTACGCGGCACCGTGAAGGCCATGCTGCCCGAGCACGAGGTGTTCATCACCGACTGGACGGATGCACGTGAAGTGCCCGTGTCGGATGGGCCATTCGACCTTAACGACTTCATCGACTACATTATCGAGTTCATTCAGTTCATTGGGACGAACACGCATGTCATCGGCGTGTGTCAACCTGCGGTCCCTGCCCTGATCGCCACGGCGGTCATGGCGGCGAATGACGATGAATGCCAGCCATCCTCGCTCACGCTGATGGGCGGGCCGATCGACACACGGCGTAACCCGACCGTCGTCAACAACCTCGCCGCACAACGCCCGCTATCTTGGTTCCGCTCGAACGTGATCTCCAAGGTGCCGTTCCCGAACCGGGGCTTCATGCGAGACGTCTATCCGGGCTTCATCCAGCTGACCGGCTTCATGACGATGAACCTCGATCGACACCTCAACGCCCACCGCGACCTGTTCAACAATCTCGTCAAGGGCGACGGCGACTCGGTTCGCCAGCACCGCGCCTTCTACGAGGAGTATATGGCCGTGATGGACCTGCCCGCCGAATTCTACCTCCAGACCGTCGAGGAGGTATTCCAGCGGCACTCGCTGCCGGATGGCCATTTCGTCCATCGCGGACAGCGCGTGGACTGCAGCGCAATCCAGAAGACCGCGCTGATGACGGTCGAGGGCGAGCGCGACGATATCTGCGGCCTTGGTCAGACCGAGGCGGCGCACGATCTCTGCGTCAACATCCCGATGGATGAAAAATACCATTATGTCCAGCCGAGCGTGGGCCATTACGGCGTGTTTAACGGCACTCGCTGGCGAACCGAGATCCAGCCGCGCATCCGCGAGATGATCCGCACGATCGAGATGAAGCGCCGGCTTGGGAACACCAGGATGTCCTTCGGCCTGCCGTATCGAAGCTTGCGCGATCAGCGCGAAGAGGAGATCGACTGGCGCACGCACAAGCCTAGTTAGGCAGGGGTTCACGTCGAAACCACAGAGCCTAGGTCATTGCGAGCGTAGCGACGCAATCCAGCCACTTGTCGCGTGCTGGTGGATTGCTTCGGCCTTGACGGCCTCGCAATGACGGGCTCCAAGTGCAGTCACGCGCCCGTGTCGGCCTGGAATCCGGCGGCTTCAATTCCGGCCAGCGCGCACGCTTCGTCATTCTCCGAGGTATCGCCCGTCACGCCGACCGCACCGACCGCGTTTCCCTGCGCATCGCGGATCACGACGCCGCCGGCAACCGGCACGAGGTTGCCGTCAGCCAGGGCATTCACCGCGTTGATGAAATAGGCCTGCTGCTCGGCCCGGGCGTGCAGCGCGCGGGAGCCAGCGCCCAGCGCGATCGAGCCGTAGGCCTTGCCAAACGCGATCTTCGGGCGCAGGAAGCTGGCTCCATCCGCCCGCTCGAACGCCTTGAGATGCCCACCGGAATCAAGCACGGCCACGGCCAGCGGCTTCAATCCCAGCTCACGCCCCTTGGCAAAGGCGGTCTCGATGATCGTTTTCGCCGCCTCAAGCGTCAGTTCGCTCATTTCTCTCTCCTTCTTCTTGAGCTTGGACCCCGTCACTTCAGCAGGCGGACCCAACGCGGATCCGGCCGCTGCGCACAGCGATACTCTTCGGGGATCGGACAGCTTTCCGTGGGCTCGCCAGACCCATAGAGCCGAAAGCGCAACACATCCCCGCCATTCATGTTGAAGCCGGTGAAACAGGCAATCGGGCCGCTGACCTTCGCACCGCTCTGCGCAAGTCCGCGCTCGAACTCCGCGTGCTCGTCCTGTGTCACGAAAGCCAGCCGCCCGCCCTGTTCACCGAGCCAGCGACCCGCACCCTCGCCGGCCAGTAGCGGCGTCTCCGTGCCGAGATGGAATACTGCGCTCGGCTCGCTGTAGCCGGCGAGTGCGGCCGGTCCGCCATAGCATGGCTTGAGCATCGTACGAAGCTCCGCGATACGCTCGCTGTTCCAGAGCGGCGTGAGCCGCGGCAGCACCTCTCCTATGATCCCGGCGTAGGCCGTGATCGCGCTGATCAGCGCCAACGCCAGCCCCGCATGAAACGCGCGGCGCCGCATCGCCAGCGCCGTCAGCGGCGCGGTCACCGCAAACACCGCCGCAAGCAGAACCGCAAGCAAGCTTGGCGGCGTCTCAAACAGCCAGAGCGCCCCGGCGAACACCGCCACCTGCAAGACGCCGATCACCAGCCAGAGCAGCGCAGCCTGCTTGTAGGTGCGGATCGGCACGATGCCGTGCGCGGTCTGCGTATGGAGCACCCAGGCCGCGGCGAGAGCAACCGCCGGATAGATCGGCAGCGCATAATGCGGAAGCTTGGTCGGCACGGCTTCGATCACCAGCCAGTAGGGTATGATCCAAGCCAGCAAAAACGCCGCGCGGCGCAGCGTGCGGTTGCGCCAGAGCCAGATGGCCGCGCCGCCGGTCGCCACCAACGCGGCCGGCCAGAACGTCCACCAGAAGAGGATGAAGTAGTATCCCGGCGGCCCCCAATGCGTCTCCTGCCCGCTTTGCAGCTTCGCACCGAAATCCTTGCCGAGCGAGAGAGCGTAGAATTGGCCCTCGGAGATCACACCGATGGCGATGAACCAGGGCAGCGTGACCGTCAGCAGAAGCGGGATGCCCCAGGGCGCATGAAGCCGGCGCAGCCAGTCGCGCGCGCCGCCGAAGAAGATCAAGGCGACGATGGTCACTGCCGCCACCGCCGGCGCGATCGGGCCCTTGATGAGGATGCCGACCGCAAGACTGATCCAGAACAGGGCCGCCAGCCCGACCGCCTGACTTAGCGGCTGGCGCACCAGATAAATCCGCATGAGTGCGCCCTGCATGAGCGCGATGGCCGCGATCAGCGCGCCGTCCGACTTGGCGATGCGCGCCTCAAGATTCATCGTCACCACCGCCGCCAACAGAGCCGCCGCGATCAGCGCCACTTCCCGCCCGAAAAGCGGCCGCGCCGCCCACCACAGCGCCAGCACCGCGACGATCGCCCCGAGCAGCGACGGCACGCGGTAGGTCCAGATCTCGCGCTGGTCGAGGTCGCCGAAGACCGAGGCGCTGATCGACTGTAGCCAGTAGATGCCGACGGGCTTCTGGTAGCGCGGCTCGTCCTGAAAGCGGATGTCGATGAAATCGCCGGTTTCCAGCATCTGCGTCGTGGCCTGAACGAAGCGGCCCTCGTCGCGGTCGGTGACCGGCATGTCAACGAAACCGGGGAGGTACAGAGCCAGACACAGCAGGATCAGCGCGCTTGCTGCGCGCCACCGCGTTGCCGCCAGCCACGCGATGAGCGCGCGCACCGCGGCGTCGAAGCGGGCGAGCCTGCCAGCGTCTTCGGCGCGAGCGGTCATGGGCGCGCGGTCCTGCACGTTGAACTCCTTACGCGGAATAGCGTGGGAATGATGCCGGCAACATTACGCGGTGAGCGATACACCACCGCGGCGCGGATCGCCAGCACCTTGCAGCACTCCGTCGGCCTGGCGCGCGGCCGCGTGCACGCCGCCGAAGAACAGGTTGCGCTCCGGCCACGGATGCGCCTCTGGGAAGGCGTCGAGCAGGGCGTCCCGGTCGACCGGATCGAACAGGTCCTCGAAGCTCACTTTGCCGCATTTCTCGACATGCAGGCGCGGCGCGGCGACGGCCTCGTCGATGGCCATCCTGCGGTCGATCAGGTTGAGCGCGACTTGGAAAATCGCCGACCGGATTCTGTTCGAGCCGCCCGTACCAAGCGCTGTCAGCCCGCCATCGGGCGCGGTGATGATCGTGGGCGCCATCATGCTGGAGAGCCGCGTGTCGGGTGTCCAGGCGTGGAAGCCGTCGGGGTGCAGGTCTTCCTCGCCGAGCATGTTGTTGAGCATGAAGCCGCAGCCATCGACGATATGGCCGTTGCCCTCACCGTTGGAGATACTCACGCTCGCGGCGTTGCCGTCGCCGTCGATGATGCTGATATGAGTTGTCCCGCGATGCGCCGGCTTGAGGCCGGCGAGCTTGGCGATTTCCGCGGCGATCGCCTCCGGCGCGACATCTTCCGTAAGCTTGTCCAGAAGATCGGGACGCGCGGCGTTTACCCTTTCCATGATACGGGCAATCGTGACCGGATCCGGCCTCGGCGCTTCATTCTCCGCGAAGGCCAGTGCCAGCGCAATCAGCGGCCCGCTGGCCGCCGGCGCTGCATTCAGCGAAAGTCGATGCTCGCGGTGCGTCCAGGTCAGAGGTTTGCGCCGCGCAACCTCATAGCCCCGCAGGTCGTCGATTGTCAGATGCCCCCCATGCTCTTTGGCCTGTGCGATGATCGCCTGCCCCGCCTTGCCGTTGACGAAGTAGTCCGCCCCTTCCGCCGCCAGAGCCTCATATGTCGCAGCCAGATCGGGGTTGGCATGCACGTCGCCGGTCTCTGGGAGCGCGCCTTTCGGCGCGAACAGCTCGCGGGACGGCTGCGTCGCCCAAATGATCGGCGCAACGACGGTGTAGATGTAAGCGTGGATCGGCTCGGTCTTCACGCCCTCGCGCGCAGCCTGTATGGCCGGCGCGGCAACCTTGCTCATCGGCAGCCGGCCCAGATCGCCGTGTACGGCGAACAGCCCCGGCACGAAGCCCGGCGTCGCGCTCGCACCGGCCCCGATGTGAAACTCCTGTGTGGCCGGTCCGAAATCCGCCTGGATCGCCTTGAACTCGACATCCTCCTGCGGGCGCTTATGCTTCGGTGTCTGAGCGAAGAAGTCGTAAAGCGTCGCCTCACCGTCCGCCGTCTGCGCCATGAGGAAGCCCCCGCCACCAGGCGAGGCCAGTACCGGCTCGCACACACAAGCCGTAAGCATCGCCGCGCAGGCTGCATCGAAGGCGTTGCCGCCTTCAGCCAACACGTCGGTCGCCGCCCGCGCCGTGACCACATGCCCTGCTGCCGCTACGCCCTTGACCATGACCTTATCCTGCTCGATCGCGCGCCCTTGGCCCTGGCTTACCGCTTTTGCACGCCCGCGCCAAGCATGGCGTCCAATCGAGCGCACGTGGAAAGTTTTGCCGGCAAGGGCGGTGGCGGTGTGGACCCGAACTGTCTATGTCTTAAGATGCGTAAGGCGCGTCATACGCCCAATGAGAACACTGACCGCCCAAGGATATGCCGTCATGTCCAACGATGCCTCCGAGGACCTGAAATCCGGCGCGCTGCATTATCACCGCCATCCGCAGCCGGGGAAGATTGAGGTCACCCCGACCAAACCGCTCGGCAACCAGCGCGACCTGGCGCTCGCCTACTCCCCCGGCGTCGCAACGCCCTGCGAGGCGATCGTCGAGGATCCGGAGGAGGTCGACAACCTCACCTCGCGCAGCAATCTTGTCGCTGTTCTGACGAATGGCACGGCCGTTCTGGGCCTCGGCAATATCGGCCCGCTCGCCTCCAAGCCGGTGATGGAAGGCAAGGCGGTCCTCTTCAAGAAGTTCGCCGGGATCGACGTGTTCGATCTGGAAGTGAAGGCCGACGACCCGGAAAAGTTCTGCGAGGTCGCGACCGCCCTTGAGCCCACCTTTGGAGGAATCAACCTCGAGGACATCAAGGCACCCGAGTGCTTCGAGATCGAGGAAGCACTCATTCAGCGGATGAACATCCCCGTGCTGCACGATGACCAGCACGGCACCGCGATCATCGTCGCCGCCGCAATTCAGAACGGGCTGTCGATTGCTGACAAACGCATCGAGGACGTAAAGATCGTTACCGCGGGCGCCGGGGCGGCAGCTCTGGCCTGCCTGAACATGCTTCTCCTCCTGGGCGCGCGACGCGAGAATATCTGGGTCACGGATATCGACGGCGTCGTGCATACCGGCCGCGCCGAGAGCATGGACCGCTGGAAGGCGAAATTCGCGCGCGAAACGGCGCATCGCACGCTCGCCGACGTCATCCCCGACGCGGATGTCTTCCTCGGGTTGTCGACCGGCGGCGTCCTGAAGCCCGAGATGCTCCAGCACATGGCCGAGCGCCCTCTCGTCCTGGCGCTGGCCAACCCGATCCCGGAGATCATGCCCGACGTGGCGAAGGAAGCCCGGCCGGATGTCATGATCTGCACGGGCCGGTCCGACTTCCCGAACCAGGTGAACAATGTCCTGTGCTTTCCCTACCTGTTCCGTGGCGCGCTCGATGTCGGCGCGACGCAGATCAACGATGAAATGAAGCTCGCGGCGGTCAAGGCGATCGCGGCGCTGGCGCGCGAACCGTCCTCGGATGTCGCGGCGCGCGCTTATGGCGGTCAGACCCGGCTGTTCGGCCCCGATTTCCTGATCCCGACGCCCTTCGATCCGCGCCTGATCCTGCGCATCGCGCCGGCCGTCGCGCGCGCGGCGATGGACAGCGGCGTCGCTCGCCGGCCCATCGAGGATTTCGACGCCTACAATGACCGGCTCAACCGCTTCGTCTTCCGCTCCGGCCTTGTCATGAAGCCGCTGTTCACGCAGGCGCGGACGGCGACCAAGCGGGTGATCTACGCCGAGGGGGAGGACGAGCGCGTCCTGCGCGCCGCGCAGGTCTCTATCGAGGAAGGGCTTGCGCAGCCGATCCTCGTCGGCCGGCCGGATGTCGTGCGGACACGGCTCGACCGTTACGGCCTGTCCATAGAGCCCGGCAAGGATTTCGAGCTGATCAACCCGCAGGACGACCCGCGCTACCGCGACTATGTCGACACCTATCTCCGGCGCACGTGGCGGCGCGGCGTCACGCCCGACCGGGCGCGAACGGTGGTGCGCACCTCATCGACCGTCATCGCGGCGCTCGCTGTGGAGCGCGGCGAGGCCGACGCCATGATTTGCGGGCTTGAAGGACGCTTCGACGCGCATCTGGCGCATATCCGCGATGTGATCGGCGTCGCGCCCGGCGTACGCGACTTCTCGGCGCTCAGCCTCATCATCGTGTCGAACGGTGCCTATTTTCTTGCAGACACGCATGTCACCACAGACCCCACGGCGGACGAAATCGCCGACATGTGCATCCTCTCGGCCAAGCAGGTCTGCCGCTTCGGCATGACGCCCAAGATCGCGCTTTTGTCTCACTCGGCGTTCGGGAGTCGCGACACTCCCAGCGCACAGAAGATGCGCGAAGCGGTCGAGCTGATCCGGCGAAAAGCACCGGAGTTGGAGGTTGAGGGCGAGATGCATGGGGACGCGGCCCTGGACGAGGCCTACCGTAAGCGCGTCTATCCACTCTCAACGCTCACCGGCGAGGCGAACATGCTGATCATGCCGAACCTCGACGCCGCGAACATCGTCTTTCACCTGCTCAAGACGGTAAGCAATGCGCTGCCCGTCGGCCCTATCCTGCTGGGCGCGGCGAAGCCGGCGCATATCCTTACGCCATCGGTAACCGCGCGGGGCGTGGTGAACATGACCGCGATTGCGGCAGTGGAAGCGCAGAGCTGCGAGGAAAGCTGAGAATGCCTCATCCCTAAAGGAATTTCTCTGCAGCTTCTTTAATTGCATCAGTATTTTACGCTTTTTTTACGCCGTCCGGCCAACGTGGTTTCCGGGAAGAATGCTTGCGCGGGCGCGGTCAGGCGGCGCGATCTGAAGGCGTGCGCCGCCAGCGCCTTTGTGCCGTTTTGCGCGAGGAGCGCAGGCGCCAGCCGGAAACCACGGGTCATGGGCGATGTCCACGTCTCATCCGCATATTGGCGCGACGCCGGAGGCCGACGCGGCCGAGGGGCGCGGTGCGTGGCATGCCCGGGCGGAGGCAGAGGATTTCCCCTTCACGCTGCGTGAGCTGCGCAATCATCTCGACCGGCTGGGCTACCGCGCTCAGACAGGGCAGGTCGGCGGCGAGGACGTGCGCGACATGCAAGCGCGCGTGGCGGCCTTTCGCGATTCCCTGGAGCATCGCGCAAGGCGGGATCCGCCGGAACAAGACGGAAGCCAGAACGACGAGGAACACGCCGCGCGCACGCGCTATTATGAGCGCCGCATTCAGGCGGCGCTGGCCGACATGGCCGCGCAACTCGGCGACAAAAGCTGGGCCGATAACGCCCCGCCGGGGCTGGACGTGGCGAGCCGCGCCTGGCTCGACCAGCGCTTTGCGGCGCTGCGCGGCCAGCTCGAAGAGGCCCTGACGCAACAGACGCCGTCCGCAAGCGCCGACGCCGCGCTGGAAGACGCCCGCGAGCGGCTGAACGCGATGGAGCGCAAGCTCGCCGACTCCGTGGAGCGCCAGCAGCAAGCCAACGACAAGATCCTCAGCATGGTCGACGCGCGCATCCGCGAAGCAATCGCGCCGGATGATGGGCCGCGCCTCGAGACGCTCGACACGCGCCTGCAGAGCCTCCAGCACGGTTTCGACCGTGCGATGAGCGAGTTGGAGTCGATGAAGAAGGGCACGCAGCGCCTCGCCATCCGCGCAAGCGCCACTGTTGCCCGCCAGACCGCGAAAGCCACGGCCCACCATGTGGCCAAAGCCGTGCGCGAGGCGGCCCCCGAGCATCGCTTCGCCCGGCTTGAGGAGGGCCTGAACGGTTGCATGGACGAAACCCGGACCCTGCGCCATGAGGCCGGCGTGATCCAGCAGACGCTGGAGGATGGGCTGGAGGACCTGCGCGGGCGGATCAACGAGTTGACGCTCATCACCCGCAAGGTGCTGACGCCGCAACCTGCCGCTGCCGGTGAGGCCGCAGGCGCTTCGGGCTGGTCTGCGCCGCTTCCCGAAAAGCGCAGCCCCTCCCCGCAACGTCGCTCAGGCCACGTGTCACGACCGCGCCTCTCGGAGCAGACCACGCGCAGCGCGCCCGCCCGTTCCGGCAGCAGCCTGATCTCACGGCTCGGGCTGGCGGTGGTTGTCGCGCTTTTGATCGCCGCGAGCTTCGCGATGCTTTATGCACAGCTTTCCGGTGGCGGCTGGCGCCTCCCGGCGATCACCGATCGTCAGCAGGCGCCGACCTCAACCTCAAAGGCGGACAAGAAGGAGCCGACTCCCGCGCGCAACGAAACCGAAGGGCGCGTGATCCTGCCCGGCATCATCCTGGCAGGTGACGGCTCCCAGCAGGTGTGAGCCCCTCCCGCATCAAAAGCCGGCGTAGCGGACCCACCGCGTTGACCAGATAAAGCCCCGCGCCGCGTGCAAGCTGGAACGGCAGAAAACCCGAATAGAGCGTGCGGTTGAGCATGTCGGCGGCCAGCGTGCGCGTCATGACATCGCCGCGCCGCGCCAGGTTATAGCTGCGCATGACGGGTTCGCCGCCGGGGTCGCCGCTCGCCTCTTTGACAGACCGCGTCAACGCCGCCACATCGCGATAGCCAAGGTTCAGTCCCTGCGCGCCAATCGGCGGGACGACATGCGCGGCCTCACCCACGAGCGCAATGCGGTTCTTCGCTAAATCCCGCGCCTGGAGGCCGGAAAGCGGGAAAGTGCCCCGGGGGCCAACTTCGGTCACGCGCCCCAGCGCATAGTGCAGAGACCGCTCGAGCTCGCGCGCGAAGCCTGCCTCATCAAGCTCGCGCAGCCGTTCAGCTTCCTCCGGCCGCTCGACCCAGACGAGGCTCGACCAGCCATCCGGCAGGGGCACAGCGGTGAGCGGCCCGCTGGCTGTGTGCAATTCGATGCAGGTGTCCCGGTGCGCACGGGTATGCTTGAAGTTGCACGCGATAGCGGTCTGCGGATAGTCCCAGCTCTGCGCCTTGATGCCTGCCCGCTTGCGGCAGAGCGAGCGGCGACCGTCCGCGCCAACGACAAGCCGCGCGTCAATCCTGGGCCCTTCGCTTAGCGTAACGCGCACGCCGTCTGCTCCGGGTGCGACATCGGTGACGGCTTGCGTGGGCTGGAACGTCACGTGTTCGCGCTCAGCGATGGCGCGATGCAGCGCCTGAACGAGCGCATGGTTCGGGATGTTGTAGCCGAACGGCCCGTCGCCCAGCTCCTCGGCGTGGAAGGCGGCATCCGGCGCGCGGAACAACCGACCGGTATCGTCGATCAGCCTGAGCGTATTGAGCGGCGCTGCCTCTGCCTGGCAGTCATCCCAGACGCCGATGTCGTCGAGCAGCTCGATCGAGGGCTGCAGCAGCGCTGTCGTACGCGTGTCGGTCGGCGCAAAAGGCTGCCCCGCGCAAATGACCTCATAACCCGCCTGCGCCAGCGACAGCGCGGCCGCCAACCCGGCCGGCCCTGCGCCGACAACCACGATCTCCGTCTGCCTGTCGGCGTGACTGGTTTCGCTCATGTCATCCTCCTGTGCCAGACCTAATGCGCGCGACGGGCGCGGCCAGATGACAATTCGCCGCCCGCGCGGCTAGCCCAGCATGAAGAGCAGCGCGGCCATGAATCCTCCGAGGATGAGCGTGAGCAGCACCAACCCGACCCAGACAAGGTTGCCTGCCGGGTCATGTTGCACAGGCAGTGGCTCCGCTGGCGGCTCCGGATCTGGCGCAGCATTCGGCTGCGGCTCTTCAACCTGCGGCGGGTCTTCGGCCGTTTCGGCCTCCGGTGCGGGCGCCGGCTCGCCCCTGCCGCGCCGGGCGGCCCGCGCCTGCGCCGCGCGCATCGCGCGTTTGCGGCTGTCCCTGCGGGCTTGTCGGTGGTGGTTCCACATAGGCCCGGCTCCGGAGATTCAGAGCGCGGCATGATCGGCTCAATCCCAGCCGGCGAACGGGCTCGGCTCGCGCACAGGGCGACGCCGCATCCCGAATCCAAAGATACTCCCGAGCAACCCGGCCAGCAGACCGACCACGATCCGCGCCGCAATCAGATAACCGATGAACACCAGCTTGTCGCCACCGAGCAGGATATCCACCCAGACGAGGTACTCATCTGACAATCCGGAGGCGGCGAAATGTTCGGGGACCCGTCGCGCGATGCTGAGGAATTCGCGCATGAGCGTAGGCTGCTGTATGGCTGTCGCCGCAAAGGCGAACGCGCCCAGCACGATGGTCAGGATGAATTTCAAGGATGCCGAAAAGGTCCCCATGCGCCCTCTCCGAGATGGCCGTCCCTATGCCGCGCGCATCAGTAGCGCGAAGGAACGCGTCACCGTCATTTACGAAAGGAAGTTTTGCGCTGCAACAATCTACGCTACACTTCGGTATGATATACGGCCAAAGCCAAATGGAGTGATATCATAAACAAAGAAGGGGTGCGCAGCGACAGATTGGGAGCGCATCGAAATATGGGGAGGTACGGATGCCCGTTACGCTGGAAGCGCTGATCGTCCTTGTGCTGGTCGGCCTGGTCGCCGGTTTTCTCGCCGGCCTGGTCGTCAAGGGCGGCGGCTTCGGTTTCGTCGGTAATGTCATTCTCGGCATTATCGGCGCGTTTGTTGGAAATTACGTTTTTGGATTCCTTGGCATTTCGCTCGCGCCCGGCCTGATCGGGACGATCATCACCGCCGCCATCGGCGCGATCATCGTGCTGTTCGTGATCGGACTGTTCCGAAGATAGCAATCCGCGCGCCGGCCAACGTCGGCGCGCCTGAGCGACGGACAAAGCATCATCGAGGGTGACGCATGACCCAGCCCACCGACGCTGATAAGCCCCGCGAGCGCGAGAAGCCCTGGATCTTCCGCACCTATGCGGGCCATTCGACCGCTGCCGCGTCCAACGCGCTTTTCCGCAGCAACCTGGCCAAGGGGCAGACGGGGCTTTCGGTCGCTTTCGATCTGCCGACGCAAACTGGCTACGATTCAGATCATCCGCTGGCGAAAGGCGAGGTCGGCAAGGTGGGCGTGCCGATCAGCCATCTGGGCGACATGCGGGTTCTGTTCGACCAGATTCCGCTCGACCAGATGAACACCTCGATGACGATCAACGCCACCGCGCCGTGGCTGCTGGCGCTTTATGCGGCGCTAGCCGACGAACAGGGCGTCAGCCGCGACAAGCTTACCGGCACGGTGCAGAACGACATCATCAAGGAATACCTCTCGCGCGGCACCTATGTCTTCCCGCCGGAGCCGTCGCTGCGGCTTATCAAAGACGTGATCGTCTACGCCTGGCGCGACATCCCGAAGTGGAACCCGACCAACACCTGCTCCTATCACCTGCAGGAAGCCGGCGCGACGCCGATGCAGGAGCTGGCCTACGCGCTGGCGATCGCCACGGCGGTGCTCGACACAGTGCGCGCCTCCGGCGAGGTGAGCGAGGCCGAGTTTCCCGAGGTCGTCGGGCGCATGTCATTCTTCGTGAACGCGGGCACGCGCTTCATCACCGAGATGTCGAAGATGCGCGCCTTCGTCGATCTGTGGGACGAAATCTGCCGGGAGCGCTACGGCGTCGAGGACCCGAAGAAGCGCCGCTTCCGCTACGGCGTGCAGGTCAACAGCCTCGGCCTGACCGAGCAGCAGCCGGAGAACAACCCTTACCGGATGCTGCTGTCGATGCTGGCGGTCACTTTGTCGAAACGCGCCCGCGCCCGCGCGATCCAGCTTCCGGCGTGGAACGAGGCGCTGGGCCTGCCGCGCCCGTGGGATCAGCAGTGGTCGCTGCGTCTGCAACAGGTGCTGGCCTATGAGACCGACCTGCTGGAGTTCGGCGACATTTTCGACGGCTCGGAAGAGATCGAGCGCACGGTCGAGGCGCTGAAAGACGAGGCGCGCGCGGAATTGGCGCATATCGACGAGCTAGGCGGCGCGATCGCGGCGATCCAGTACATGAAGCAGAAGCTGGTGGAATCGCATTCCGAGCGGGTGCGCCGGATCGAGAGCGGCGAGCTGACGATCGTTGGCGTGAACGCCTACACCGAGAGCGAGCCGTCGCCGCTGTCGGCGGGCGCGGACAACATCCTGACGGTGCCCGAGGCGGTCGAGCGCGAACAGGTCGAGCGGCTGAACGCCTGGCGCGCGGCGCGCGACGGCGCGGCTGTTGAGGCGGCGCTGGCCGAGTTGCGGGCCGCCGCCGGGGAGGGGCGCAATATCATGGAGCCGTCCATCGCGTGCGCCAAGGCGGGCGTGACCACCGGCGAATGGGGCGGCGCGCTGCGCGAGGTCTTCGGCGAATACCGCGCGCCGACCGGCGTGACGGCCGCGTCCATGCCGCCGCGCGGCAACATTGGCGAGGTGCGCGCCGAGGTCGAGGCGGTGTCGCAGCGGCTGGGCCGTCGGCTGAAGCTGCTGGTCGGCAAGCCGGGGCTGGACGGGCATTCCAACGGCGCGGAGCAGATCGCCGTGCGCGCGCGCGACGCGGGCATGGAGGTCGTCTACGAGGGCATCCGCCTGACGCCGGAGCACATCGTCAACACCGCGCTGCAGGAGAGCGTGCATGTCATCGGCCTGTCGATCCTGTCGGGCAGCCACATGCCGCTGGTGCGCGAGATCATGGAGCGGATGCGCGCGGCCGGCATCGACGATGTGCCGGTGATCGTCGGCGGGATCATCCCGGATGAGGACGCGCAGGCGCTGCGCGCGGCGGGCGTCGCGGCGGTCTACACGCCGAAGGATTTCCAGCTCAACGCGATCATGGCGGATATCGCCCGGCTCGCCGACCCGCAAGGCGCGGCGGCTTAATTCACCAGCCTGTGAATTGATTTGTGTCAAAATTGTAACTCTTGTGTTGACGCGATCACTGTATAGGTGTTCGGTTTGGTGCCTTGACGTAAACTTTGCCTAACACAAAACAATCAGCGTCTAGGGTATCGCCCATGAGTGCCCCATTCGGTATTGCGTTGGGGTCGACGCCGAACGCGTGGACCACGACCTACGCTGTCGCTTTCGATAGTATTCCAAAAGCGCACCCCGAGTTTCCGATCGTGTTGGGGCGCTGGTCGCCGAACAGCGGCTTGTGGAAGATTATCGGGTATTCTCACATTTATGGGAATGGACCCGAAGGACTCGACATCCGCTCCGGCTTTGCGAGGGTGACCAAGGAACTGGAGCAGAATTACGGCCATTGTGAAGAGCTTGACTACATCGAGTGTAAGAAGCTCTGCGATCCAAAGGCGCATATGTTCTCCGGCGGGGCCATGGCGGAGCCGACAACGAGCGTGTGCTGGACGCGGAACAGTGGCGCGACCCTGCCTGACGGCCTGAATTATATTCTGCTAACGATCGAGGCGCTCGTTTACCCCGAGGCGCGCATCTGCCTGACCTACGCCGCGCACACAGATGACTTCGAGCTGTCGGGCATCCTGTGACGCCTGGGCGGGTCACGCGGTGTGGCTCGCTCGCATCGCGGCGAGGGCGGCGCGGCGGAGCTTGCCGTTGGGCGTGCGCGGCAGCGCGTCGATGAAGATGTATTCGCGCGGGCGCTTGTAGCGGGCCAGCCGCTCCTCGGCGTAGGCGTCCAGCGCTTCGGCGCTCACCGCGTCGCCGGGTCCGCGTACGATGAACGCGGCGATGATCTCCACGCCCGGCCGCGCCTCGACCTGCGCGACCGCCGCCTCGGCCACGCCAGGGTGCTCGGCAAGGACGCTTTCCACCTCGACGGGCGAGACGCGATAGCCCATCGCGTTCATCAGCTCGTCCGCGCGGCCCTGATGCGCGATGTAGCCGTCTTCGTCCAACATGCCGAGATCGCCGGTGATGAACCAGTCGCCGCGTGTGGCCGCCGCGTCTTCCTCCGGGCGCTGCCAGTAGCCGAGCATCAGGCCGGGGTCGGAGCAATGCACGGCGATCAGCCCGCTCTCGCCAGCGGGCAGCGGCTCATCCCCGCCGTCTTGCGGCAGGATCGTCACGCGCCGTCCGGGCTGTGGCTTGCCCACGCGCTCCGGCTTCGGCGGCACGCTCGGCGATGACGAGATGAAGGTCGAGATTTCGCTCTGGCCCAGCGCCTCGTAGAGCACCGTGCCGGTGCGCTCGAACCACTCGCGCGCGACCGCCTCGGGCAGCGCCTCGCCCGCGCACAGGCCGTGGCGCAGGCTTGGCATCGTATCCGGCCCGGCCCCGGCATACTTCAGGATGCGGCGATAAAGGCTCGGCACGGCGGCGAAGATCGTTGCCTCGTATGCCGCGATCAGCTTCGGCCAGACCTCCGGGTCTTTCTCGCCCGTGTAGATGATCGCGGTCGCGCCGTTCGCCCACGGGTCGGTCAGGCCGGTTCCGAGCGTGTAGGTCCAGTTGAAGCCGCCCGCATGCATCACGCGGTCATCCGGCCCGATGCCGTACCAGCCCTGATACATCGGGCGGCGGCCCCAGGCGGCCCGCTGCGCGTGCAGCACCCCTTTTGGCTGCGCGGTCGTGCCGGAGGTGTAGATCAGGAAGGCGGGGTCGTCGGCGCGCGTGCCGGCGTAATCGGCGCGCGGGCTGTTGCGCAGCGCTGCGATGTCCTCCGGCGCGAACACCCGCACGTCTTCAGGCACCGGCTCGACCGGCAGCGCGGGGCTGAGCGCGATCGCCGCCGCGCCGCTGTCGGCCAGCAGGAAGCCCGCCTCGCGCGCACTCAGTTGGTCGGAGGCCGGCACGGGCACGACCCCTGCCGCGATCGCCCCGAAGAAGGTAAGCGCATAAGCACTGGTGTTCTCCAGCCGGATCAGTAGCCGATCGCCTGGCGCCAGCCCCGCCGTGCGGAAGCCGCCGGCCATGCGCAGGATCGCGTCCTCCAGCGCGGCGTAGGACCAGACTTCCGACGGCGTCCCGCACGCATCCGCCGCCACGATCAGCGCGGGCTTGTCCGGCGTCTCGCCGGCAGCGGCGAGGCAGTACCGCGCCATGTTGAAGCGTTCAGGGACCGGCGCGGAAGGATCGATACTCATTGCGCCTCGGCGAGGTCCGTCGCCATCCACCAGGTGTCGATATCGACGCCATTGAACGGCGGCGTCTCCGGGTGCTGAAGCTGGTGCCAATGCGCAACCCAAAGCTTCGGCAGATGGAATAGCGGGATCACGTAATGCCCCGACATCAGCACCCGGTCCAACGCGCGCACCGCCGAGACGAAATCCTCGCGCGACTTGGCCGACAGCATCGCGGCGATCATCGCGTCCACCGACTCATTCTTCACGCCCGCGTAGTTGAACGTGCCCTCGCGTTCGGCCGCCTTCGATGACCAGCGGAAGGTCTGCTCATTGCCGGGCGAGAGCGAGGATGGCCAGCGGTTCTGGATCATGTCGAAGTCATAGGTCTGCTTGCGCCGCTGATACTGGGCCGAATCAACGATGCGCACGGTCGCCTCGATCCCGGCCCGCTTGAGCGCGCGCGTGTAGGTGAGGAGCAACCTTTCCTGCTCCGGGTCCGCCGCCAGAATCTCGAACTGCATCGGCTTGCCGGTGCGGGCGTTCACCAGCCTGCCGCCCTTCAGCTCATACCCGGCCTCGCGCAGCAGCTTCAGCGCCGCGCGAAGCTGCTTGCGGTTGCGCCCTGACCCGTCGCTCTTCGGAAGGCTGTAGGTGCCTTTCATGATTGCTGGGTCCACAGCGTCGGGGAAGGGCGCCAATAACTCCTGCTCGCGCGGATCCGCCGGCTTGCCATGCGCGGACAGCTCGGAGCGGGCGAAGTAACTCTGGCTGCGCTCGTAAAGCCCGTGGAACAGCTTGGCGTTCATCCACTCGAAATCGAACAGCTTGATGAGCGCGCGGCGCACCCGCTCGTCGGCAAACACCTCGCGGCGCGTGTTGAACACCAGCGCGTTCATGCCCGCTGGCAGCTCCAGATCGAATTCCTTGCGCAGCACCTTGCCCTCACGCACCGCCGGAAACTCGTATTCCCGCGCCCATTGCCCCGGGTCGGCTTCGGTCATGAACATCGAGACGCCCTTCTTGAACGCCTCGAACATGGCGTTGGCATCGCGGTAAAAGTCGTACTGGATTTTATCGAAGTTGTAGTGCCCCCGATTGACCGGCAGATCGCGGCCCCAATAATCTGGATCACGCGCGAAAGTGATGCGGCTGCCGGGGTCCACCTCGCTGACCACATACGGACCGCTGCCGACCGGGGGCTCCAGCGTGGTCTCCTCGAACGTCTCGGGGTCGATGGCGTGCTCCGGCAGAACCGGCATCAGCCCCATGATGAGCGGCATCTCGCGGTCACCTTCATCGTTGAAGGTGAACTTCACGGTGCGCGGGCCGGTCTTTTCGACCTTCTCGACCTTCGCGTAGTAGAATTGGTGGTTGGGCCGGCCGCGATCACGCAGCAACGCATGGGAGAAGATCACGTCCTCCACCGTAACCGGCTCGCCGTCGGAAAAGCGCGCCTCTTCGCGCAGCGTGAACGCCACCCATGAGCGGTCCGGCGGTGTCTCGATGCTCTCCGCCAGCAAGCCATAGAGCGAGAACGGCTCGTCCTGCGCGCGGGCCATCAGGCTTTCATAGACGTACTGGCGCATCCCTGGCGCAGCCTCGCCCTTGATGATGAGCGGATTCAGGCTGTCGAACGAGCCCTGCACGGCGCGAACAAGCTTGCCGCCTTTCGGCGCGTCGGGGTTGACGTAGTCGAACGCCTTGAAGTCCGGGCCGTATTTGGGATCGCCATGCATCGCGATGCCGTGGCGTGGCTCCGCGGCGGCCGAAAGACCTAGACTCATCCCCGCAATGAGCGCGATGAACCCGGCCCAAAGCATGGATTGCGTGCGCTGCCGTGTGTGTGCCGTCATCCGAAGTGTCTCCGCCTGTCGCCAGGCCTTTTGCCTGCGTGAGAATAAAAACGCGATCGCCCGGGTACAACCGGATCGCGCGCGAGTGTTGGCCACAAAATGAGCAAAAAATCGATTACCGTGCAAAACAGCTGAGGGAAGTTCGGGGCGGCCTGCCCCGGCCATGACAGGCGCAGGGGGCGCGCGCCGCGCATTCGCATCGGCGGCGCCTGTGCATGAGGGACCGGCGAGCGCATCACGCGTCACGAAGTCGCCTCAATTCGACGTACGCAGGACAATCGTTGGGGGGCGCCAGCGCGGCGGCAGCAAAGCCGGAGCTAGGCCCGGAACAGTTCTTGAAAGGTTGATTGGATGTTGGACGTAACGATGAACAAGATCTGCCGTTCGGCTTTCGCCTTGTGCGGCCTTGTGGCCGGCGCCGCACTGGCTGGATCATTATTGATCAGCTCACACGCTGCAGCCCAGGAAGAACAGAAACAGAAGTCGCAGGCCGCCTGGGTGAAGCTCTGTGAAAAGGCGCCGAGCCTCCAGGAGGAAGGCAAGGAGCTGGATGTCTGCCTGACGCATCATGAGCGCATCGACGGCAACACCGGCCGCGTGCTCGTATCCGCAGCGATCCGCCAGGTTGAAGGCAAAGACACGCGCTCGCTGATGGTGATGGTGCCGCTTGGCATGGCGCTGCCGGCCGGCGTCCAGGCCAAAGTGGACGATAATGAGCCGATCAAGCTCAAGTATACGCTCTGCCATGTCGGCGGCTGCACTGCCGAGACCGAGGCGACGGACGAAATCATTGAACAGTTCCGGCAGGGTGAAAAGCTCGTTGTGGCAGCAATGAACCTGTCCGGCAAGCCGATCGGTTTCCCGGTTCCGCTGTCTGGCTTCACGAAAGCCTATGCAGGCGATCCGGTCGACAACGAGAAATATCGCGCTGCCCGTCAGCAGCTTATGCAGACGATCCGGAAGCGCCAGATGGCCATGATGAAGAAGGCGCAGGAAGAACAGCAGAACAAGCAGGAAGGCGAAGGCCAGTAGCACGGCCCGCCTGTCGCAATGACTTTTATGCTGCCGCCCGCCCCGCGCGGGCGGTTGTTTTTTGCCTTCACACCGCTGGATACAATTCGTAGGGAATCGGCCGGAAGGTCTCGCGCTGCGGGTCCGTGTTGGCCAGGAACCGGCCGACTTCGCCGATGCTGAAGCGGTCGAGAAACAGCACCGGGTGCCCCTGAGCCGGCACGGTCAACGCGGTCGGACCCGGGTGGCGCTGCTTCATCTCCTCGAAGGTCTCCGGCGCAAGCAGATCCGTGTTCTCACCGCGCAGGATCATCAGCGGCACGTGCTGCAGGGCATCGTAATACGTCCACATGTCCGGGATGCGCTTGGAAATGTCGATCTGCGACAGCGCCTTGGCGATCCGCTTGTCGTAGCTCGGAGCGGGCCGGCCATCCTCGGTTTCGTTGAAGGACTGGCGCGCCAGCGCCTCCCAGTCCTCCGCGCTCATGTCGGTGAAAAAACGCTCGTTGATCTGCCGGACCAGCGCCACTGCCTCGTTCCAGTCCGCAGGAACGGGGATCTTGCCCGCATATCCCATGATCCGCGCGAGACCAGCCGTGCCGATCTCCGGACCGATGTCGTTGAGCACTGCCGCTCCGATCATGCCCGGGCGCAGAACAGCCATCATCATGGCGATGATGCCTCCGCGCGAGGTGCCGACCACCGCCGCGTCCTGCAGGTTCGCGGTACCCATGAAGTCGAGCGTGTCGAGCAGTTCGATGAAAGGTGAATAGTTGCGCCAGTCAGGGTCGTGATCCGACAGCCCGCGACCGCGATAATCCAGCGCGTAGACCTCACGGGGCGCCTGAGCATCACCGGCGAGGTGCGTCGCGAGGTAGTGGAAGTCGCGGGAATTGCGCGTCAGCCCCGCAAGGCAGACAACGGGGCGCGTCGCCGGATTTGGCCGGCCATAATGGCGCACATGCAGCCTCAGGCCGTCGAAGGAGGTGTAATAGATATCGCGCCAAGCTTTGCGTCCGAAAAGGCGCGTGGTCTGTCGTGTCATGGGTCCTCGGGAACAGGCGATGTCACTGCGCAGCCCAAGCAGTGTTAATTCATCGCGGTGCCGGCGTAAATCGGGGCGGGCGGCGAGCCGGTGCGGCCGCGGTGCAGATCCGTCGCCAACGTCACGTCGCCGGCCTCACCTTGCGCCAGTACGGCCCGATAAACCTGCAGGCTCTCCATGATCTTGTGGACGTAGACGCGCGTCTGCGTGAAGGGAATGCGCTCGACCCAGTCCACCGGATCGACCCCGGGTCTGCGCGGGTCCCCGAACAGCTCGATCCACTGGTTCACACGGCCCGGGCCCGCGTTATAGCCCGCAAGCATCATGATGTAGGAGTCGTCGAAGCGGTTGAGCAACCGGCGCATGTAGGCGCTGCCGAGCTTGGCATTGTAAACCGGGTCGTTCAGGCTCGACAGACGGTAGCGTACATTGTTGATCCGCGCCATCATCCGTGCCGTGCCGGGCATCAACTGCAACAGGCCGCGCGCCCCGGCGTAGCTACGCGCTTCGGGGTTGAATTCGCTCTCCTGCCGGGCCAGCGCCAGCATCAATGCCCGCTCGACAGGCCGCGCGCCTGACAACATCTCGAATTCCGGGATGTCAGTCGGATAAGCATAAGCCTCGACGGGAAAGCCACGGTTGAGCGCCACCTTGCCGAAGCGCACCAAGACATTGGGCGGCGCAATCCGCCGAGCCAGTTCGGCGGCGAGCGTCATCTCGCCGGGCGACTCGAGGTCGCGCGCCATCTCGTAGATGAACAGTGACAGGAAGGAGTCGAAATCCGCCTGCTGCGCGATCGGCAGCGCGCGTACGACGTCGCGGGCGGCGAACCGTTCCATGTCTTCGCGAGTCGGCCTCGCGGGCTTGCGGAAGCGGATCGGCTCTGCCTTTTCGCCCAACGCCAGCCCCGCGAGCTGGCCGTAATAGACGTGAAAATGTTGCGCGGCGCGGGCAAAGAATTGCTCCGCCATCTCGAAATCGCCGAGTTGCAGGGCCGCGCGGCCCGCCCAGTAGTCGCTGCGGGCGAAGTCGGCGGGCAAATCCGCGCCCGTGCGCGAGGCGGCGAAGTGCTCCCTGGCCGCTTCCGGCTTGTTGAGGAAGCGCAGCGCGATCCAGCCGGCCAGAAATTCCGCTTCGTGGAGATCATCGCCGGTTGCGCCGCCGTGGCGGCTGGCGATCTCGTAGGCGATCTCTGGCTTGCCAGCATTCAGCGCCGTGCGCGTCTGTACGCGCCGCTCCTGCCACCACTCGTTCGGATCGACCAGCGCTTCAGGATCCTCCGGCGCCATCTTCATGAGGCGCCAGGCCTTCTCGTCATTGCCGTGCCGGCGCAGCCAGCGCACGCGGCTCAGCAGCACTTCCGGTTCGGTCTTGACCTTCTCATCAAGCTGCGTGAGAAGCCCGCCCGCCCGTCGGGAGCGGCGCACCTCGGCCACGCGCGCGTCCAGCGATTTCTGGTCGAGCTTGTCCAGCTCCTTTTTCAGCCTGCGTGCGTCATCGGTCAGGTCGCGATCGTCTTGCGCCAGAAGCCAATCCGCACGGGCCTTATGGTCCGCCTTGCGCAGCAGATTGTCGTACCGCTCGCGGATCGCCTCCTGCGCATCCTCGTTCAGCGCGTGCCGGCGCCATGCCTCACGGATCAGCGATGTGCCCTTCTCCTTGTCACCCGTGGCGAGGTAAGCCGCACCCAGCGCCGCCTTGCCGGTCCCGGTCCTGGGCGGCTCATCAGCGAAAAAGGCGAACACGTCTTGTGCCGGCGGCTCTTTTAAAAGGGCGGAGAGTTCCGCGTTGCGCCGCAGCACCTTCTTGCTCGGCCACATCGGATGGTCGCGCCGGAAGGCAACGAACTCGGCGAGGTCAGCATGGCCCTTGCTGGAACGCAGGTAATACCAGCGGGCCATACGCCGCGCCGTGTCGTCCTCGATGCGCTCAATCAACGGCTTTCCGGCGTCCAGTCGATCCTTGTAGAAAAGCCGGATCGCCTCTTTCAGCAGTTCCAGGTCGCTCTCGGAGATGCGGATGCGTTCGATCTGGTCGAGTCGGTCGTCGATCGCTTTCCGATCCAGCCCCCGCGGACGCTGCTGCAAGTCGTGCGCCCAGGGCGGCGCGGACGGCGATACGGTCGGGCGGGCAAGCGAGGCGATCTGCGGCTCTGTCCTGGGTGGTGGATGCTTGCGCACGGGCGGCGTTGGCACACCATCTTGTGCGGTCTGTTCGGCCTCTCCCGTGACCGGCGCTTCCGGCAGCGGCCGCACCGCGAAATCGCCCGCCTCGGGCGGTGGGCTCGCCGGTTTCGCGGGGGCGGGTTCCGGCCGGGCTGCCAGTTCCGGCTGCTCTGCGGGTGCGGGCTTTGCTGCAGGTTCCGGCGCCACGGCGGCAATGCGTTGGTCGTTTTCCGACCAGGGCGCCAAGCCGACCACAAGACCTGTCAGCGCGCCAACCACGGCCACGCCGGCCAGGACGAGCCCAAAACGCTCGCCACCCGCGCCATTATGAGATCCTGTCCCCATCCGTTCAGATGATCGCCTGTCTTGCCTGGCGTATACGCAACCCGCGCCCTCTCCTGCCCACAGGGGCTCACTCAGATCGCGCCGGATCATGCGCCCCGGCGACCCAGCCGCAATCGAGAGCGAAGCGGCAGGAATCCGGCATAATCATGGCCGTGCCATCCGGCAAGCAGCAGTGTTGCCCCGCCCCTGTCAACTCATTATCGTCGCGTTAAACATCATCAATCAAGGATCACCGATGTTCAGAGGCTCGTATACCGCGCTCATCACGCCGTTCCGCGATAATCGCGTCGACGAGGAGGCATTCCGCGCGCTTGTTGATCGCCAGATCGAGGCGGGCACGCATGGCCTTGTCCCTGTCGGCACGACCGGCGAGTCGCCGACGCTCAGCCATGATGAGCACAAAGCCGTTATCGAAATGTGCATCGACCAGGCGGCAAAGCGCGTTCCTGTGATCGCCGGTGCCGGGTCGAACAACACGGCCGAAGCGATCGAATTCAGCCAGCATGCCGCACAGGCAGGCGCCGACGGACTTCTGAGCGTCACACCATATTACAACAAGCCGACGCAGGAAGGACTTTACCAGCACTTCAAGGCAATCAACGACGCGGTGGACATTCCGATCATCATCTACAATATCCCGGGACGCAGCGTCGTCGACATGTCGGTGGAGACAATGGCCCGGCTTTATGAGCTGCCGAATATCGCCGGTGTGAAGGACGCGACCGCCAACATGGCGCGCGTCAGCCAGCAGCGCGCTGCGATGGGCGAGAGCTTCATCCAGCTCTCCGGGGAGGACGGTACGGCCCTCGGCTTCAATGCGCATGGCGGGCACGGCTGCATCTCAGTGACGGCGAACGTCGCGCCGGAGTTGTGCGCAAAATTCCAGAACGCCTGCGAGGCCGGCGATTATACCACCGCGTTGAAGCTGCATGATCGGCTGATGCCGCTGCATGAGGCGCTGTTCATCGAATCGAATCCGGCGCCGGTTAAGTACGCCGCTCAGGTGCTGGGGATCTGCCGCGAGGATGTGCGCGCGCCGCTGGCAACATTGCAAGCCGAGTCAAAGCGGGCGGTCGAGCGCGCGCTGGAACAGGCCGGCGTCGCGTAAACTGGGCAGCGACGGCCGCAAGAGCAAGCCATGAACAAGAAGAACGGACCGGCGCGCCGCGTCGTGGCGGAAAACCGCAAGGCGCGCCACAACTACGACATTCTGGAAACGTTCGAGGCCGGGATCGCGCTGGAGGGCTCGGAGGTGAAGAGCCTGCGCGAGGGCAAGGCGAATATCGCCGAAGCCTACGCCAGCCCGGAAGACGGCGAGCTGTATCTGATCAACAGCTCGATCCAGGAATACAAGCAGGCCAACCGCTTCAACCACGAGGAACGCCGCCCCCGCAAGCTGCTGATGCACAAGCGCGAGATCGCCCGACTCATTGGTGCGACCGAGCGGGAAGGCATGACGCTCGTGCCGCTGCGCCTTTATTTCAATGAGCGCGGCATCGCGAAGGTCGAGCTTGCGCTGGCGAAGGGGCGCAAGAAGCACGACAAGCGCGAGGCGGAGAAGGAGCGTGACTGGCAGCGCCAGAAGGCGCGGCTTCTACGCGAGCGCGGCTAAGCGCGTGTATCGCAGGGTGCGAGATCCGCGAGCTTCAGCAGTTGCCCCATGCTGGGCACCTGGACCTCACGGTTGCCGTGCAAACTGATGACACCGTCCCGCTTCATCTTGGTGATCTGCCGGCTGACACTCTCGGTCGTCAGGCCGAGAAAGTCGGCGATGTCCGAGCGCCCAAGCGGCAGCACGAAGGCGGCGCTGTCTTCGTTCGGGTCAGCCTTGCAGCCGAGATCCTGCGCGCGACGTGCGATCATCAGCAGGAAGCTCGCCACGCGCTCGAAGGCGTTCTTGCGGCCCAGCAGCAGCGTCCAGTCGTGACAGGCGTCCAGTTCGTCAAGCGTATGCGCCAGAAGCCGACTCTGCAGATCAGGATACCGGAGCATGATCCGCTCGAAATCCGCCCGCGGAAACAGGCAAAGCTCGACATCGGTCACGGCTTCGGCGCGGTAGGGGCTTTCTACCCGCATGGCCCGGCCCAGGAAGTCCGACGGGAACAGCAAGCCGACGATATGCTGGCGCCCGTCGGTCATGGTCTTCGTCAGCTTGACCACCCCGTTGAGAACGTTGCCAAAGCAATCCTGTTTTTCACCTTCATGCATGATGACCGCGCCAGCTTCGCAGTGCCGGCGGTGGGCGATCTGGTTCATCGCCTCGATCTCGTCCGCGGAGAGCGCGCCGCAGATCGAACGTCTGCGGATGGTGCAGACATCACAATGCTTCGGCAGGGCTTTTGATTGGAACATGCTTCCGATCCGCTTGCGCAATGCTCGAGATTATGCGGCATTCCAGCGGGCCGAACAACCGAAGCTTGCGGTGCGCTGACCCCGGTTCCGATACGCGCTTTCAATTTGGCCGCGTGCCACAAAACCTTTATGACATACGCGGTCAGAACAAGAACGGCTCACCGGGCATCCATCTCTGTCCAGTGCTGCGTCTGCCCCGTACATGCCGACGAAAGCCGCCACCATGCCGCACGCAATCGAAGTCTCAAGCCTGAGCAAGTCCTATGCGGACGGCTTCCAGGCACTGAAATCCGTCGATCTGACGATACGCGATGGCGAGATCTTCGCCCTGCTCGGCCCGAACGGCGCGGGCAAGACAACGCTCATCAACGCCATCTGCGGCATAGTGACGCCTACGGCGGGGAGCATAACCGTCAGCGGCTACGACAACCAGAAGGACTACCGTCAGGCCCGCGCGCTGATCGGGCTGGTGCCACAGGAACTGACCACCGAAGCCTTCGAAACGGTCTGGAGCACCGTAAGCTTCAGCCGCGGTCTGTTCGGCAAACCACGGGACGACGGCCATCTTGAAAGGGTACTGCGCGACCTTTCGCTCTGGAACAAGCGCAACAACAAGCTCATCACCCTTTCAGGCGGCATGAAGCGCCGTGTACTGATCGCCAAGGCGCTGTCGCACGAGCCACGCATCCTTTTCCTCGACGAGCCGACCGCCGGCGTTGATGTCGAACTGCGTCGCGACATGTGGGAGGTCGTCCGCGAACTGCGCGACACCGGCGTCACGATCGTGCTGACGACGCATTACATCGAGGAGGCCGAGCAGATGGCCGACCGCGTGGGCGTCATCAACGAAGGCGAACTGATCCTCATCGAAGAGAAGAACGAGCTGATGCAAAAGCTCGGCCAGAAACAGATCATCCTTGATCTCAACCAGCCACTGAGCGCGATCCCCGAGCACCTGCAAGATGACCGCCTGACGCTGGAAGCCAACGGCATGCAGCTCGTCTACACCTATGACACGCACGCGGAGCGCACGGGCATTACCGGACTCCTGCAACAGTTACGCGATGCTGGCATTCACTTTCACGACATCCACACCAAGCAGAGTTCGCTCGAAGAAATCTTCGTCGACCTGGTGAAGCGAAATCCATGAATTTTCACGCAATCAAGGCGATCTACCGATACGAAATGGCGCGGACTTTCCGCACGCTGTTTCAGAGCATTGTTTCGCCGGTGATCACCACCGCGCTTTACTTCATTGTTTTCGGCTCGGCGATCGGCTCGCGTATCGAGCAGATCGGCGGGGTGGACTACGGCTCGTTCATCGTGCCCGGTCTGATGATGCTGACGCTGCTTACGCAAAGCGTGGCAAACGCCTCGTTCGGCATCTATTTCCCGAAATTCACCGGGACGATCTACGAGCTTCTCTCCGCGCCAATCTCGGCCGTGGAGATCGTCCTAGGCTATGTCGGGGCGGCCGCGACCAAGTCGTTGATGCTCGGCCTCATTATTCTGGCGACCGCGAGCTTCTTCGTGGATCTGCGAATCGAGCATCCCCTGATGATGCTGCTGTTCATGGTGCTCACGGCCATTACCTTCAGCCTGCTCGGCTTCATCATCGGCATATGGGCCGACGGCTTTGAGCAGCTTCAGATTGTGCCGCTTCTGGTCATGACGCCGCTCGCGTTTCTCGGCGGCACGTTCTACTCGGTCGATATGCTACCACCGTTCTGGCAGACCGTGACGCTGTTCAACCCGGTGGTTTACCTCATCAGCGGCTTTCGGTGGAGCTTCTATGAAGTGGCGGATGTCAGCGTCTGGGTGAGCTTGGTGATGATCTTCGTGTTCCTCTCAGCGGGACTCACGCTCGTCTGGCGCATCTTCGAGACCGGCTACAAGCTCAAGAAATGATGATCGCGGCCTTATTAACGCGGTTTGTCGTGCTTCCGCCAAACTGGGACACTACACATGTTTGGTAAACTCTACCGCGGTATCATCTCCCATCGGCGGGGCACCGCGCAGGCTCGGTAATAAAGACTTTCCGACACCGATGGCCATTATGGACAAATTCAGGCGCTGGCGCCGGACCTTGGCGCGCCTGTCCGAACAGCAGGACGAACGCGCCCACGCGCGCGGTGAGAACGTGTTCCGGTTCGAGCCGGACCCGCCAAAGCAGAAGCCGCGCCGCTCACTCTCGTGGCGACTTACGCGGTTCCTGCTGATTTCAGGCACGATCACCGCAGCCGTCCTGGTGCTGATCGTCGCCGGCGCCGTCACGGTCTACTCCTACTTAGCCACGGATCCGCTCAAGGCTGGTCTGAGCCAGAACCCGGCCAAGCTCACGATCCTGTCCGAAGGCGGCGAGGTTATCACCGAAAAGGGTCTCAGGCGCACGCACGTGCCGTATGAGCAAATGCCCGAACATCTGGTGGACGCCGTCATCGCAACGGAGGACAGGCGCTTTTACTGGCATTTCGGTTTCGACCCCATCGGCATCGTCCGCGCAATGATCGCCAACCGCCGCGCCGGCCGAATCGTGCAGGGCGGCAGCACGATCACCCAGCAGCTTGCAAAGGTGCTGTTCCTGGAGCCGGAGCGCACCTATTGGCGCAAGAT
This sequence comes from Dichotomicrobium thermohalophilum, assembly GCF_003550175.1. Taxonomy (NCBI): domain Bacteria; kingdom Pseudomonadati; phylum Pseudomonadota; class Alphaproteobacteria; order Hyphomicrobiales; family Hyphomicrobiaceae; genus Dichotomicrobium; species Dichotomicrobium thermohalophilum. The sequence goes on along the minus strand of NZ_QXDF01000001.1, from coordinate 409,369 downwards.
CGAGGAGGTACTGCTCGCCCTCTGGCTGGAATACCGGCTGGAGAAGGAGCAGATTCTCGAGCTTTATCTGAACCGCATCTATTTCGGCGCGGGCAACTACGGCGTCGAAGCCGCGGCGCAGCACTACTTCGGCAAGACCGTCTCGGAAGTGGGGTTGTATGAGAGCGCGATCCTCGCCGGGCTGATCCGCGCGCCGTCCTACTTCGCTCCGACACGCAGCCTGCGCCGTGCGCGCCAGCGTGGACAGCTTGTCCTGAGCCTGATGCTTGAGACCGATGCCATAACGCGCGAGCAATATGATGAGGCACTGCGCAACCCGCCGAAGCTGCGCGCCTTCCTGCCCTCGGAAAGCTACGGCTATGTTATCGACTGGGTGGTGAAGCAGGTCGCCGACTTCCGCCAGACACTCCAGGCCGATCTCGTGGTCCAGACCACCATCGACTACCGGCTACAGGGCGCGGCCCAGAACCTCTTGGCCGAAACGATGGCCGAAGAGGGTGACCAATACGACGCGGGCCAGGCGGCCGCCGTGATCCTCGACACGGACGGGGCCGTCAAGGCGCTGGTCGGAGGGCGCGACTACAAGGAAAGTCAGTTCAACCGCGCGGTCGCTGCAAAGCGTCAGCCCGGCTCGACCTTCAAGCCGTTCGTGTTTCTGGCCGGCCTGGAAAAAGGTCTGACCCCCGAGAGCCTGGTCCATGATGGCCCGCTTGAGGTCGAAGGCTGGGAGCCGAAGAACTACAACTCGCGCTATTACGGCGATGTGACGCTGCGAAAGGCACTGGCGCGGTCAATGAACACGGTCGCCGTCCGCGTATCTGAATGGGCCGGGCGCGAGAAGGTCATCGAGGTCGCTCGCCGTCTCGGCATTCAGTCATCGCTGACGCCGGAGCCGTCCCTGGCTCTGGGAACCTCGGAGGTCTCGCTACTGGAGCTGACCGGCGCCTATGTGCCCTTCAGCAATGGCGGCTTCCGCGCGGTCCCCTATGTCATAGAGTCGATTACCGATTCCGAAGGGCGCGTGCTTCTGCAGCATAAGGCCGGCGACAGCCGACGGGTGATCAGCCGGGAACATGTCGCCGCGATGAATGACATGCTCAGCGCCACGATCCAGGCGGGCACGGGCCAGCAGGCCGCGCTGCCGCCGCATCCGGCCGCCGGCAAGACAGGCACTGGGCAGCAGTATCGCGACGCCTGGTTCATCGGCTACACGGCCCATTTCACCACCGGAGTCTGGCTCGGCAACGACGATTTCAGCCCGATGAAGCGGATCACCGGCGGCTCGCTGCCGGCCACGATCTGGCGCAAGCTCATGGATGCCGCACACCGCACGAAGCCGCCCGCCGCGCTGCCCGGCGGCACCTGGGGTGAGGCCCGGTTCGAGGAGGAACGCCGCGAGCCCCGCTCCTTCTGGGACCAGCTCTTCGGAACCGGCCAGACCCGCGCTGACACCTCGCTCGGCATCCCCTCGACCCGCGAAACGCAGGAGCGACAACGGCCCGATCGCGGATTCGAGCCTGACACCTGGGCAAGGGACGCCTTCTTTAACGACTAGGAACGAACCTGGCGCGCGGTTGATCGTTCTCCGAATACACCCCACCCTCTTGTCCTCGACCTCGCACGGCCAAAGAGATAGTCGTGACCTCAGACGAAAGCGCCACCGACGACCAGCAGGACTATTCGCTCGCCGGGCTTTTCGACGACGTGCTCGCCAATGCCGAGGGCGATGAAGTCTCTTTTGGCGAGGCCGTGGCGACCTTCCGCCAGCAGGCTTACGGCCCGTTACTGCTCGTGCCTTCGATTGTGGCGTTGACGCCCATTATCGGCGCAATCCCGGGAATTTCCATACTCACCGCGACGCTCATCATCCTGATCGCCGCGCAGATGATCGTCGGGCGGAGCCACCCCTGGCTGCCCGCGCGCCTTCGCAATGTCTCGTTGAGCCGGGGGCAGCTCGAACAGGCCGTCGAGACCATGCGCCCCTATCTCGACGCAATGGATCGCTGGACGCGCCCGCGCCTGCTGTTCATGAGCGAATATCCGCTCTATCTCCTCATCCCGCTTGTCTGCATCCTGCTCGCGTTGCTGATGTATCCGCTGGCGCTGGTGCCGTGGGGCGTCACCCTGCCGGCGTTGGCCCTCACGATTCTGAGCGTGGGGCTAACGATCCGCGACGGCTACGTGCTCGGCGCGGGCTATGCCGTGACCATTATCTCGGTCCTGAGCGCCTTCTGGTTTTGGTAAGTCAGCTACGCGCGGCGTTGTTCAGCCAGGAATTCGAGCACGCCCTTCTTGTGGACCGGGTCACCTACCGCGCGCATGTGATCCCGCTTCGGAATGTCGAGCACCTGCGCGCCCGGCAATAGCGCCGCCAGTTCGCTGGCGGAGCCGGCCACGACATCGTCTGTTCCCACCGCGATCAGGATCGGCACGCTCACGCCGGCCAGCGCCTCGGCCGTGATCGGCTCGCGCGATGAGCGGATGCAGGCGGCAAGCGCGTGCCGGTCGCTTCCCGTCTGATCGGCGAACAGCCGGAAGCTGCGCGCCGCGTCGTCCTTGACCTCGTCTGGGCTGTCCGCCTCCAGCGCCGCCGCAATCGGCTTTGCGCCGCCCACTCCGCGCACGAGGTTGATGCCCATGCCGGAGATGACGAGGCTCTTGACGCGATCGGGGTGGTTGATCGCCAGGAACGAGCCGATCCGCGCCCCCATCGAGTAGCCCAACACATGCGCCTTCGCGATGCCGAGATGATCGAGCAGCCGCCGCGCATCCTCGGCCATGAGCGGCGCGCCGTAGGCAGCTTCGTCGTAGAGCTTCTCGCTCTCGCCGTGGCCGCGATTGTCGATCGCGATGGCGCGGTAGCCCGCGTCGGTCAGGGTCTGCATCCAGCCCGGATCGACCCAGTTGACCTTGCTGTTGGAGGCGAAGCCGTGAATTAGCAGGACTGGCTCGCCCGCGCCCTCATCGCGGTAAGCGATCTGAACGCCATCGGAATCAAAAAACTGCATCTGCATCAGCTACCGGGTTCGCTGTTGTCCGCGCCGCGGCTTTCGCCTATCACCACCGGGGCGATTGCGCAAACCGCAAATGCGCGGCCGCGCGGGAAGGAAAACACCGGAGGCGACGGGTTTTGGAGGCGATCATGGCAACACGGACTCCCCGGTTCTGCAACGACATCGGGGTGGAGAAGATCCACATCGGCGTGAAGGAGTTCGAGTGCATCGGCGCGCGCCCGCCCCAGGACCATCCGCACATCTATCTCGACATGGGCGAGCGCCAGCAGATCGTCTGCCCTTACTGTTCGACGCTCTACATCTATGATCCCAACCTTGCGAAGGATCAGACCGATCCGCCCTACTGCGCCTACACCGACGAGTCGGACGACCGCTGATCTCCGATGCTGAGCGATGACAAGCGGCGTATCCTGATTGCTGGCGGCGGCATCGGCGGCCTGAGCGCCGCACTCGCGCTGGCCCAGTCGGGAACGCCGGTCCAGGTGCTGGAGCAGGCGGCGGCGTTTTCCGAGGCCGGCGCAGGCATTCAGCTCGGGCCGAACGGCGTCCATGTACTGCGCGCGCTGGGTGTGGCCGATGCGCTGGCGCCCTGCGCCGTTACGCCGGAGGGCGTGCATCTGGTCGACGCGCGCGCCGGACAGTGCCTTACAACCGTGCCGCTGGGACCGTTGGCCGAGATGCGTTACGGCGCACCGTATTGGGTCGTGCACCGGGCGGACTTGCAGAGGGTTCTGCTGGATGCGGTGCGGGCGACCGACAACGTAGCCATCACGCAGCCGTTCCGGGTCGCCTCCTGCGCAGAGGAGGGGCAGCGCGTGCAGGTCACGAGCGACGCGGGCGACACGGTGGCCGGCGGCGCACTGATCGGCGCGGACGGTATCCGCTCGATTGTTCGGAGCCAGATTGGCGCGGCGGGCGAGCCTGTCCATTCCGGCAAGAGCGCCTGGCGGCTCACGGTCCCGCTGGACGAGGCGGCCGCGCCGATGCAGCAGAATGCCATCGGCCTGTGGCTTTCACCCGGCGCCCACATGGTCCATTACCCGGTCCGCGGCGGCGCGGAGGTCAATATCGTCGTGATCGTTGAGGACCGCGACGCACCCGAGGGCTGGAACGTGCCGGGGGCGGCGGAGGAATTTCTGCCCCATCTTGATGGCTGGCCTGAAAACATAACCGGATTTCTCGCGGGGCAGACGGGCTGGCGGCGCTGGGCGCTCTACGACATGCCGCCGCCGGGCCAATGGTCGGCCGGTCGTATCGCGCTGCTCGGCGACGCCGCGCACCCGGTTCTGCCCTTCCTCGCCTCGGGCGGCGTGCTGGCGATCGAGGATGCCGCGGCCCTGGCCCGATCACTCGCCTTCGCGAAAGGCCAGACGGAAGCCGCCTTCGCCGCCTATGCGCGACAGCGCCGGCCGCGGGCCGCGCGCGTACAGGCACGCTCGCGCCGGATGGGCCGCATCTATCACATGAGCGGGGTCATGCGCTGGAGCCGAAATCAGGTTCTGACGATGCAAAGGCCGCACGAGTTGCTGCGCCGCAACGACTGGCTCTACAGCTACCGGGCCGACGAAGCCTGAGGCTTGCTCGCCTGGAAGGGAACCTCGGGGATGACATCGGTCGCCTGCGCGAGCACGTCTTCCGTCGGTGCCGGCTGAAGCAGTGCGTTCCTTGGATAGCCGTTGCCGGAAAAACCCAGCCGGACGAAGCGGATCGGCGCCGCCCCTCCGCCGGTCTTGACGATCAGATCACGCCAGCCGGCGTTGCTGCCCGGCCCGACCTTGACCGGCCCGCGTACCCGTGTGGTCCGCGACACGGCCTCGTAACCGGTCTCGCTCTCGCGAAAGACAATAAAGGAACAGCCAGTGGTCACGCACCAGTCCGCCCCTGTAAATAGAACAAGTGCTTCTGGCTGACCGTCACCGGTCAGGTCGACCCCGGCGGTCTTCACGGGGCTTTCTTCGCGCTCCAGTTTGATCCGGTAGCGTTCGATGGCCTTGCGCAGTTCGGTTTCGTCGACCGCAGCCAACGTGATGCGGGTCTCCGCGCTCTCACCGGACGGCGGCGCGAGCTTGACGGGCCGGCTGGTCGAGAACTCGTCCGGGCCGCTCGTCGGCTGGGTCGTGCAGCCAAGCGTGAACGAAGCCGTGACAAGCGCCGCTGCGAGACCAGCGATCCGCGCACCCGTCTGCCATCGATCCCTGAATGTCCGTTCCGTAGCGTGCGGCATGCACCTGCTCATCAGCCCGTCCGCGAATCATGCGGATCATACCCTTGTTTGGGTTGCGGACAAATGCGCCACAGTTAAGGCGACAAGGCGTACGCCAGACGGCGCAATCAGAGACCGAACCAGCGCCGCCAACGGCGACGCTCGGCCTGCTCGCCCGCAGCGCCATCATTGGCGACTGACGCATCTTCATCCTCGTCGCCAATGCCGGAGAGACGCGACCGCAGTGAATCTCGCGAGCGCGCTCCGGCATCGGTTTCGTCGTAGTTGCCCGCCCGAGAGCCGCGGAGCGGGGGCAGGATTTGGGCCTTGGCCGAACGGCCCGTTTCGGCGTCCGCTTGCTTCTCTGCCTCGGCAGTGTCTTTGCCGTTGGAGGCATGCGCACCTCCGCGCGGTTGTTGCGCCGCCCCGTTTTCGCGGCGCTTGCCGGAGTCACGCTGCTTTTTCCGGTCGCGGATGCCGAACAAGCGCCGAACACGGCGCAGCGCCTGCTCGTCCGGGTCATTATCGGCAGCGGCCTCCCGCGTCTCTTCGATCTTTGGCTTGAGCTCCGAAGACGCTTCACGCGCTGCCGCAGGGTTCTCCTCCGCTTCGGACGCTTCCGTTGCAGTTGATCCGCTCTCCTCCGGCTCCGGCGTGACATCACGCAGCCGCCGCGCCGAACGCCCCCAGCCACGCGCCCAGGACCGCGCCTGCGCGCGCAAGCCGCCCGGAAAATCGGCGCCCGCCTCGCGTGGGGATGGGGGCGGCAGGAACAATCGGTGCAGCGGCGAAGTGAGCAGATTTGTGGTCTGTGCGGGCTGCGGCGGGGCATCCGCCAGCCGATCGCGCAGACGCTCCAGTACCGCAATCAAAAGGGTCAACAGCCGAACCAGTTCCAGTCGGGCGCGCCGGCGCAACTTCGCCGTGCCAAGCCGGAGGCGCTCCGACCGCTTTTCCAGTTCCAGTCGGGCGATGAATTGGCGGCCAGTCTCGGTCAGCTCGGGCGCGCGGCGCAGCATGTCGGCGTAGCGCTGGCGGAGGCTGTGCGCCTTGACGAGAAAGTCGTAATGCAGGCCCAGCTCGCCGGCCTCGAACTCGCGGGCGCGTCCGCTGGCGTGGAAGGTGGCGGCCTTTGCGCGGGCGCGCACGTCCCGGGCCATCTCGGCCGCCCGGCTCAGACCCTGGGCGACCTGATCGGGGAATCGATCGCCTGCCCGGCGCATCGATGCGGCGATGCGCTCCACGGCCGGATGATGCCGCACGCTGGCGACGCCACGCCCGGCGGCCTTGGCATACGCCGGGGCGCGTTTTGCGGCACTGCGCACTCCCGCGCCGATCGCTGCGGCCCGCCCTTCCGGGAATCGAACGGACGGCCGACGCGCAATCAGCGCGGAAAGCCCGCGTGCCGTTTTTGCGATCGCGCCGGGAACCTGCCGAACCACCTGCCACAGCGCCGCGCCAATGGCGCTTGCGATACGGCCCGCATTAACCGCCAGCCGTCCAAGCGCGCGGCCCGCGCGAGCCGTCATTCGCGCGCCCCACGCCAAACCGCGCGGCACCGCCCGCAGCCAGCTTACGGGGTAAGCGATGATCTCGCGCAAGGTGGGGAACCGCTCCCGCTCGCGCTCGTCGGCGATCTCGCCCTCAACCCCGCTAACGAAGGTCTGCATGTCCTCATCGGCCAGCGACAGACGTAGCGCTATGGGATCGTCCTTCAGCGGCGCGGCATCCAGAAACAGGAGATCCTCGGCATCGCGGCAGAATTCCTCGTAGGAGCCTGGCTCAGAAAACGCCTCGCCGAACACGGCCGGGTCGTCGATGAGCAGCACGTCGGCGGCCGCCCACATGTCGCGGCGGAGATTGAGGATTTCGGTCAGCGGCGGGCAGTCGTCGCGTTTCAGGGCGCGCGACAGTTCGGCCCGAAGGGCGCTCACGTCATCAAAGTAGTCGCTATAGTCCCGCACGCGGCTGAGCAGCGCATGCGTACGCGCCTGCCCATCGGCCGCGTCGATTGCCATGCCGGCCGCGCGGATATCCGCGAAAATCTCCGGGGCTTCGCGCACCCGCATCCATGCCTCGTTGGCCAGCGCGAGCTTACGGCGCTGTTTCCTATGCGCATACAGGCGGTGAAGCCACCAGGCGCCCACACTCAGGCCGAGCCAGACGGCGATGACGCCGATTACGGAAGTGATCTGCTGCATAAGGGCTGATTAGCACATGCGCGCCTCCGCGCCCACGCGCGCGATGGCTCCCGCACGGAACCATCCTCGGCAAAAGTGAACACGACACAACTTTTCGCGGGAATAAAGCAAAAATGAACGATGCGCTGTTGGATCGCCACGCGCGGAACGCTATGCTGACCACTGATACTCTTGGGGCGTTTGTCGTAACAACTGACTTTGGCCCGCCGCGCCAGCGCACCGCAGGGAGGTCAAGCATGACCGATCGCAATGACAAGTCCGACCGTTTCGACGTTCTCCGCCAACTGAACGAGATCAGCCGGCATAATCTGTCATATCTGACGGGGACGCTACCGCCGTTTGCCGCAGCCTTGGCGAAATGGAACCTGGAGATGTTGCGCTTCAGCGCACAGCGGGCGCTGGAATACCGCGAGCTGTCCACGCGCATGGCGCAGTGTCGCACCCCCGTCGAGGTGTGGAGCGAGCAGAAGCGCTTCTTCGAGCACATGCAGGAGGAATATGCCGAAGAGATGGGCCGGTTGCTCGACCTGATGAACGGCATTTCGCACGTGAAGCCGGAAGACGGCGAGACAAGCGCCGCGCCGCGCGAAGCGGCGAAGCCGGAAGAGCCGGCCCAGTCCGAGCCGTCTCCAGCACCGGAACGTTCGAGCGCGGCCGCAGAGACACCCGGATCGGCGAGCGCAGCGATGCAGCAATCCCCCGAGATCATGGACAAGACCACCGAGAGCGCGCGCGAGATGGCCGGGGTAGCGGCGGCCGCGGCCGAGCATGTCGCCGATGAAGCGCGCACGGCAATGGAGCAGGTGGACCAGAACGCACCGGGCGCCCCGCAGGCTCAGGCGGCGATTGACGCTGCCGAAGCCGCCGCCAAGACCATCGCGCGCCAGGCTGAGGCGACGGCCGCTCTTGTCGCGGGCAGCGCGGCGGTGATGGGTGCCACCAGCGCCGCCGACGTCCTCAGCGATACTGACGGCGAGAGCGAAGAGTCAGCGAGCGATGACGAAGATGCGGACATGGCCGCGTCCGTGATCGCCGAGTCGTCCCCGCCCGACGCTTCGGACGAGAGCGACGATGAGCTCGGCGCCAGCGCGGTGGAGGACGAGAGCCAGACCGCCGAAGCTATGCTGTCCGAACCCGCGCCCGAGCAGGAGGAGGACACGGCGGAGGACTCCGAGTCGGCCGCAGCCGAGGCGGCAATGTCCGATGTCGCCTTCGAGGCTGGCGATGAGCCAACCGGGGAACAGGATGAGCCAAGTGCGGAAGACGCCGAGTCGACGCCGACACCAGCGTCCGATGACGTGTCTGAAGGGCAGGCCGAGCCGGAGGAGGAGACGTCCTCACCCGCGACTGATCCGCAGGAGTCTTCGAGCTCTCACGAAGATCGCGCTTAGCGCGACACCGCTTGTGCCGAGCGCAGCGGGCAAAAAATAGCCGTCTTTGACCGTCTTTGTGCGCCTGTCCCATTTTGGGACCGCCCAGTAGAAACGTCCGAACCGTGAAATGAGGAGATTGGTGATGCAGGAGATGCCGAAAATGGGCGAAATGCCCGAGCCGATGCGGCAGGTCGTCAAGTCGAGCATCGAGCAGGCGCGCAAGGCATTCGAGACCTTTATCGCCGCAAGCCAGCAGGCGATGTCCAACATCGACACCAGCGCCGCGCCGGCCTCGCACAGCATGAAGATGCTAAATCAGAAGATCGCGGAGTTCACCAAGGCGAACGCCGAAGCAAACTTCGAGCTGGCGACGAAACTGGCGGACGCCAAGGATATGAAGGACGTCATCGAGCTGCAGAACCAGCACGTTCGCCAGCAGATGGACACCTTTGCGCAGCAGCTTGAGGAACTGCGCCGGCTGACGACCGAGGTCGTTACCGAAGCCGCCTCCAAGGCATCGACCCAGATGACCTCCGGCGGCTCCAGCTACTGAACCGCGCCTTGCGGATCAGCTCCTACGAAGCGCCGGGACCGCGCCAGGCTGGTGCCAGATCCTCCCGGCGCAGCGTATCGGTCGAGCGCGCGGGCTGCGTGCGGGCCCGCCCCTCATCCCGGCGGGAACTGCGCTCGATCTGAGACGGGTAGGGGCGCTCGCCGTTCCAGCCGCCCCGATCCTGTTGAGGCGCACCAATCGCAGCGTCATAAACCATCTGCGCGCCGTAGTAGGCCCGGTCCGCGAGAGCACTCGCAACCGTCCCGACACTGTCGCAGAACGCCGCGTTGCGGACGCAAAACGTCTGGACATTGTCGACCGCATTCGAAACGCCGCGATAGACCTGCTGCTTCTCCTCCGCCGAGGACGGGAGGAACATCGCGATGATGAGCAGCACAATACCAAGCCGAAGAATGAGCATGACCGACAATCCCGTTGGCGATGCGATGGACGTTATCCTCTGAGCGTGGAATACTGTCTATCAGTTGTTGGATAACGCGGCGGAAACCAGAGCGTGCAAAATTTAGCCGTCTTTTCGTAAAACCCGACTAATGTCGCGCGAGGGGGTCGTGTGGCCAGGTCTGCACATCGGCAAGTGCTGCAAGGGGAGCCAGGAGGGATGACGCCCTTTTCGGCGCGGCTGACCTTTTTCGGGTTCGTGTGTCTGGCGGGCGCGATCGCCACGAACGCCCTGTATTTTCAGGAGCCGCTCGAAAGGGATTCGCAGATCACCGGCTCCGTGTCTGAAGGTCGGGAGCAGCAACTCTCAGCCCGCACGCCGCAAAGCGCATCGGAAGAGCCAGCACAAGCCGCACCGAAAGGCGACCTCCAGCCGATCGCCGGCAGCAAAGATCAGGAGCGCCCAAGCCTGCGAAGCGCACCGCCTCAACGGACGCCCGCCGAGCGCGCGGCTCCGCCCAGCGCCGGAACCATGCCGGCCGAGGAGGTGATCCGCGCCATCCAGCGCGAACTGGCTTATCGCAACTATCTGGTCAATCGCCGCGATGGCAACCTGGACACATCCACGCGGATCGCAATCCTCAACTATCAGTATGACAACCGCATGATCTTGACTGGCCGGCCTTCTGAGAGTGTATTGAAGCACATTCTCTTCGGCCCGTTCCAGGCTGCACCCGAAAGTGGCCGCATCGCCCGCCTGGAAGCCGACCGGGCACTCGTGGCCCGTGTCCAGCGGCTCCTGTCCCGCCTCGGCTTCGGCAATCTGCCAGAGAGCGGCCGCGTCGGGGCGGACACGCGCGACGCGCTGCGCGAGTTCGCCGCATTTCGCGATCTCCCGCGCGACGGCCGTCTTTCGCCGCGCCTGCTCCTGGAACTGGCCGATGTAACGGATAAGCCGCTTGCTGGCGGAGGTGTTGCGGTGTCCGGTGACGTCAACTGATCCGGATGACCATTGTGGACGCCGCCGTCCATATGCGTCTAAAGTCTTAGGATGACATGCTTTCACCTCCCGGCAGCGCCGGGGTCAACGCGGGATCGCCGTCGCCGATGAAGGACCATCATCTCATCGTCGTTGACGACCATCCGCTGTTCCGCGACGCTCTAAAGCAGATTCTCCGAGGCTCGATCCCGGGGCTCAAGATCAGCGAGGCCGGCTCATTCGACGATCTGACCCAAGCGATCGAGTCGGGCACAGATTTCGACCTTGTCCTGCTTGATCTGGCGCTGCCCGGTGCCGATGGGCTTTCGGCCCTGATCCAGCTTCGTGTACGCTATCCCGAGCTGCCGGTGGTCGTTGTCTCAGCGAGCGAGGCGCCGCCGACCGTGCGCCGCTGCCTGCAGCTAGGCGCGCTGGGCTTCATCCCGAAGAGCCTCTCGGCTGAGCGCATCCGCGAGGCGGTCGAGGCGGTGCTGGACGGCCGCGTCTGGACGCCGGCGGAAATCGACCTCGATGGCGCCGAAGCCGAAGAAGTCTCCGAACTGCTCTCGCGAATGGCCACACTGACGCCGCAGCAGGTCCGTGTGCTCGCCATGTTGTCCGAGGGGCTGTTGAACAAGCAGATCGCCTACAAGCTCGGCGTTTCGGAGGCGACCGTGAAGGCGCATGTCTCCGCGATCCTTCAGAAGCTGGGAGTCGACAGCCGGACGCAGGCGGTCATCGCCATGAACAAGATCGACAGTCTCGACCCGCGCACAGCCGATACGGATAGTTAACAGGTTGGGCACGCGGGCGCCGCGGAAACGCCTGATTCCCGGTGTTACCCATCAGCATCAATCGCGCCGGAATCCGCGGATTTTGCCCACGAATCGCGCCTGACACGGCGTGTGTTCATGCACATGTTTACGTGTGAAGCAGGTGAGGCATTGCCGCTTCAGTCAAGCACTTTTCCCGCTTGCTTTGCGCCCGCAAATGGCTACGATCGCAGTTCGCGGGGGTTCGTGGCCTTATCGCCACAATTCGTGCAGATTTCGGTCGTGATTGTCCTTTCGGAGTCATTCAAGAAAGCCGTGGAGGCACAAGCCAGATGGCAACCATCGCACTGGTTGACGACGACAAGAACATTCTCACCTCGCTGCGAATGCTGCTCGAATCCGAGGGGTACAAGATCGACGCCTACACTGACGGCATGTCCGCGCTGGACGGCCTGAGCGACGCCCCGCCGGATCTCGCGATCGTGGATATCAAGATGCCCCGCATGGACGGCATGGAACTGCTGCGCCGCCTGCGCCAGAAATCTGACATGCCAGTCATTTTCCTCACGTCAAAGGACGAGGAAATCGATGAGCTGTTTGGCCTGCGCATGGGCGCGGATGATTTCATCCGCAAGCCGTTCTCGCACCGGCTCCTCGTGGAGCGAGTGAAGACCGTGCTGCGTCGCTCCGAACCGCGCGCCGGCGGCGCCGGTATTGTCGAGGGCAAATCGGTTCTGGAGCGCGGCAAGCTCAAGATGGACCCGGAGCGGCACACTTGCCTCTGGGACGGCAAGCCCGTGACACTCACGGTGACGGAGTTCCTGATTCTCCAGGCGCTGGCGCAGCGGCCCGGCGTGGTAAAGAGCCGTGACGCGCTGATGGACGCGGCCTATGATGACCAGGTTTACGTCGATGACCGGACGATCGACAGCCACATCAAGCGCCTGCGAAAGAAATTCAAGATGGTCGATAGCGATTTCGACGTGATCGAGACGCTCTACGGGGTGGGCTACCGCTTCAAGGAAGCCTAGGCATCCCGTCGTCTCACGCTAACGGCCAGAATGCAGCGCGCATCGCGCGCCATAAAAGCAAGACGGGTGGGACAGCATGGCCGTTGATACAAGCAGGGCGTGGCCAGGGGGCGCCGCTTTCCGGTTGCCGGCGCTGAGTTGGCGCGGGATTTACCGGCAGATCGACCGACTGGGCCTCAAGCTCAGCTTCCATTCGATCGCGTTGCGGATTCTCGTTCTGAACTTCGTCGCCCTGCTCTTCCTGGTGGGCGGAATCATCTGGCTCAACGATGTGCGCGAAGGTCTCGTGGAAGCGCGGATCAACAGCCTTGAGACGCAAGGCAAGATCATGGCGCAGGCCATAGCGCAGACCATCCCGGAACCTGCCACGGCCGCGCAAGGCGCAAGTGGTATCGACGTCGGCACGGCGAGCTTCGACGGACAGGAGGGCGACCTTTCCGGCATGGGCTTCAAGCTTGATCCGGAGCAGATCGCACCGTTCCTGCGCCGCATGGTCGAGCCGACCCGAGCGCGCGCCCGCGTGTACAACGCCGACGGAAATCTTCTCGTGGACAGCCAGAGCCTGTATGCGCGCGGGGAGATCATGCGCTATGACCTTCCGCCGGTGGAAACCGAAGAAGCCGGCGTGTTCGAGCGCGCGTGGAACTGGATACAGGCGCAATTCCGCAGCCAGCAACTTCCGCTTTACAAGGATCTCGGCGCCGAGAACGGCCGCGCCTATCACGAGGTCCGAATGGCCCTCAACGGCGTCTCGATGCCCATTGTCCGTGTGGACGAGCACGGTGAAACGATCATAAGCGTCGGTGTGTCGATCCAGCGTCTCCAGCAGGTGACCGGCGCGCTGATGCTGTCCACCCGCGGCGGCGATATTGACAAGGTTATCGCGGATCAGCGCGCCTCCATCATTTACATGGCTGGCTTTGTGAGCTTCGTGACGCTGGTGCTATCGCTGGTTCTGGCTGCGACGATCGCGGGGCCGATGCATCGGCTCGCCAAGGCGGCCGAGCATGTTCGCCGCGACGTCAAGACCAAGCGCAAGATCCCCGATTATTCTCACCGTCGGGACGAGATCGGGCACCTGTCGCGTGCCCTCAACGACATGACGGCGGCAATCTACCGACGCATGGAGGCCATCGAGACTTTCGCCGCCGATGTGGCCCATGAGTTGAAGAATCCGCTTTCCTCGTTGCGCAGCGCTGCAGAACTGCTTCCTCGCGCCAGAACTGAGGAGCAGCGCAACGAACTCGTTCACGTGATCGGCGATGACGTGCGGCGGCTGGACCGGCTTATCACCGAGATTTCCGACGCCTCTCGCCTCGACGCGGAGTTGGCGCGCGAGCGGGCAAAGCCGCTCAATGTCGCCAATCTGCTGATGGGCGTTTCGAACGTGAACAACGGATTCCACCGCGATGATTACCCGCCGATCGAACTGAAGATCGACGGCGTCACGAATGACTCGGCAGCCCGCAAATCCCGCACCTTCATGGTCAACGGGCATGAGACCCAGCTCACGCGGGTCCTGACGAATCTGCTGGACAACGCGGCGTCCTTCTCGCCGGAGGACGGGAAGATCATGCTGTCGATGCGCCGCGTGCCCAAGACTCGGGAAATCGAGATTCTCGTCGAGGACGAGGGGCCGGGCATCAACAATCAGGACTTGGAGAAGATCTTCAACCGCTTCTATACGGATCGGCCGGAAGAGCACGGATCCGGCAAGAACTCCGGACTGGGCCTGCATCTGGCGAGACAGATCGTGGAGGCGCATGGCGGGCGCATCTGGGCGGAGAACCGCACGCTGCCCCGCGGGCAGACCGGTGCGTCCCGCGAGCCGCAGCGCGGGGCCCGGTTCGTGATCCGTCTGCCGGCCGCGTGATGCCATGGCTGCCGCGACCGCAGATGGCGGCAGCGCGCTGCAGATGCATGCGACCTGCGTGGCGATCGGCGGCAAGGGGGTTCTGTTGCGCGGGCCGCCCGGCGCCGGCAAATCCGACCTCGCGCTGCGGGTGATTGCCGGGCCACCGCCAGAGGGGCACCGTTCGGCTTTTCTCGTCGCCGACGATCAGGTGGGGCTCAGTCGCGAAGACGGCCGCCTGATCGCCCGTCCGCCTCAGCCCATCGCCGGACTGCTCGAAGTTCGCGGGGTGGGCATACGTCGCGTGAGATCAACGGAAGCAGCGCAGGTTGCGCTGATCGTCGATCTGGTATCGCCGGACGCTGTTCTTCGTCTGCCGCCTCACCCGCTCCCGACCGAGGACGTGCTCGGTGTGACGGTGCCGACCGCCAAGCTCGCACCGTTCGAGGCATCTGCGCCCCTCAAGCTCCGCGCGCTCCTGGGCGGCTGGGGCACCAGCGCGGTATGACTAGGCGGCCTGCTTCGCCTGGCCGGCGAGGTTCGCCAACTCGCGGGCAAGCCACCGGGCCCCTTTCAACCGGTCCTCGATGCTGTCCCAATCGGCTTTGTAGACCAGCTTATGGTCGGCTTGCAGCTTCGTCCGCGCGGAATTGGCGTTGATGAAGTTCACCAACCCGGCCGGATCGGCAAAGCTGTTGCCACGGAAGCCGACAACCGCTCCCTTCGGCCCGGCCTCCAGCGTGGCGATGCCGGCGGCGCGGCACAGAGCCTTCAGCTTGACGACCTCCAGCAGTTGGTTCACCTCGTCCGGCAGCGGCCCAAAGCGGTCGGCCAGCTCGGCAGCGAAGCTGTCGATCTCCGTCTGCTCGGTGAGGTTCGCCAGCCGGCGATAGAGCCCCAGCCGCACCTGCAGGTCGGGCACGTAGTTCTCCGGGATCAGCACGGCCATGCCGAGCGAAATCTGCGGCGACCACTGCTCGCCTGTGTCCGCTGTCGCCTCGCCATCGCGCAGCTTGGCGACCGCCTCTTCCAGCATCGACTGGTACAGCTCGAACCCGACATCGCGGATGTGGCCCGACTGCTCCTCGCCCAGCAGGTTCCCCGCCCCGCGAATGTCGAGATCGTGACTCGCGAGCGAGAAGCCCGCGCCAAGCGTGTCGAGTGAGTGCAGAACCTTCAGCCGCTTTTCGGCGGTCGGCGTCAGCTTCCCGTTCGCCGGGATCGTCAGCATCGCGTAGGCCCGCGTCTTCGACCGGCCCACACGCCCGCGCAACTGGTAGAGTTGCGACAGGCCGAACATGTCGGCGCGATGGACGATCAGCGTGTTCGCACTTGGCACGTCCAGACCGGATTCCACGATTGTCGTGCAGACCAGCACGTCAATCTTCTGATCATAGAACGCGCTCATCACGTCTTCGAGCTGCGTCGCACTCATCTGACCATGCGCGATCTGGAATTTGAGTTCCGGCACATGCTCGCGCAGAAACGCCGCGACCTCCTCCAGATCGGAGATGCGCGGGCAGACATAGAAGCTCTGGCCGCCGCGATAGCGTTCACGCAAGAGCGCCTCGCGCAGCACCAGCGGATCGAACGGCGTGACGAAGGTGCGCACGGCCAGCCGGTCCACCGGCGGCGTGGCGATGATCGACATCTCGCGCACGCCAGTGAGCGCAAGCTGCATCGTGCGCGGGATCGGCGTTGCGGTCAGCGTCAGGACGTGCACGTCGGATTTCAGCTCCTTAAGCCGCTCCTTGTGGCGCACGCCGAAGTGCTGCTCCTCGTCGATGATCAGCAGTCCGAGATCGTTGAAGCCGACATTCTTCGACAGGAGCGCGTGCGTCCCGATCACGATGTCGATCTGGCCGGATTTCAGGTCGGCGCGGACCTGGCTCATCTCCTTGCCGCTGACGAGCCGCGACGCCTGCGCGATGCGCACGGGCAGCCCGGCGAAGCGCTCGGTGAAGGTCTTGTAGTGCTGGCGCGCGAGCAGCGTGGTCGGCACGACGACCGCGACCTGCTTGCCGCTCATCACGGCCGTGAGCGCAGCGCGCAGCGCCACCTCGGTCTTGCCGAAGCCGACATCGCCGCAGATGAGACGGTCCATCGGGGTGCCCTTCGACAGGTCTTCGAGCACCGCGTCGATGCTGGACTGCTGGTCCTCGGTCTCGTCGAAGCCGAAGCGCGCGCAGAACTCCTCATAAAGCCCGTCGGGCGGTGACATGACCGGGGCGCTGCGTGTGGCGCGCTCTGCCGCGACCTGGATGAGCTGGCCGGCCATCTCCAGCACGCGCTTCTTCAGCCGCGCCTTGCGAGCCTGCCATGCGCCGCTGCCCAGACGGTCGAGGGCCACGCCCGCTTCGTCTGAGCCATAGCGGCTAAGCAGTTCGATGTTCTCGACCGGCAGGAACAGCTTGTCGCCGCCGTGGTATTCCAGTTCCAGGCAGTCATGAGGCGCGCCGGCGGCGTCGATGGATTTCAGGCCGATGAACCGGCCGATGCCGTGATCGGCGTGTACGACCAGATCGCCCGGGCTGAGGCTTGCGGCCTCGCTGATGACCTCCGAGTGCTTGCGGGCCTTGCGCCGGCGGATCAACCGGTCGCCGAGGATGTCCTGCTCGGCGATGACCGCGAGGCCCGGCATCTCGAAGCCGCTCTCCAGCCCCAGCACCGCGAGCGCAGCGTATTTCGGCGGCAGCGCCTGGGCTTCCGGGTAACTGTCGGCGGGCGCACGCAACTCCAGCCCGTGACTGCTCAACAACTCGCCCAGCCGCTCGCGCGAGCCGCGGGTCCAGCCCGCAACGATGACGCGCTTATTCGCCTTCTGCAGGCCTCGGATATGCGCGGCGACCTCGTCAAACAGCCCTTCAGCGTTGCGTGCGCGTTCCGGCGCGAAATTGCGACCGCCCTTACCTTCGAGATCGACGACCGGCACGCCACTTTCCGTCTCGGGCGCGCTGTAAGGGGCGATGATGCGGGTAGCGCGCTCGGCCAGTTCACCGTCCCACTGCGCCTGATCAAGAAACATGAGCTTGGGCGGCACGGGCTGATAGCGCGCCGCGCCGAACGCCCTCTGCTCCAGCGCGCTGAGGCGGGCGTCGTAATGATCGTTGATCTGCTCGATGCGCTGGTTCACCGCGTCCTCGGACAGGTGGTCAAGGCTGACCATCGCGCCCAGCAGATAGTCGAAGATGGTTTCCAGCTTATCGTAAAACAGCGGCAGCCAATGCTCGATGCCCGGATAGCGCTGCCCCGCCGAGACGGCCTCGTAGAGCGGGTCGTCCCCCGTGACAGCTCCGAAAAGTTCGACATACCGCTTGCGGAACCGCCGCGAGACATTCTCGCCCGCCGGCACCTCACTCATGGGCAGCAGGACGAGCTGCTTGCGGTTGCCTTCGGTGCGCTGGGTCGCAGGGTCGAAATTGCGGATGGTTTCGATCGTGTCGCCGAAGAAGTCGAGCCGGGCGGGCCGCGCATGGCCCGGCGCAAACAGGTCGATGATGCCGCCGCGCACGGCGTACTCGCCCGGTTCCATGACCGTGCCCGTGCGGACGAACCCATGACTTTCCAGCCGCTTGAGCAGCGCGTTACGGTCCGCGCGGCCGCCAGCCACCAGCTTCACGGCGCCGCGGCGCATGTGCTCGCGCGGGGGCACGCGCTGAAGCGCGGCGTTCACGGTCGTCAGCACGACGGTCGGGCCGCCCTTGCCCCCGCCCTTCATGGTGGCGAGGCGCACCAGCGTGGTGATGCGCTTGGCGATAATCTCCGGGTCCGGCGAGACGCGGTCATAGGGCACGCAGTCCCAGGCCGGCAGCGTCAGCACGCGCAGATCGGGATCGAAAAACTGAAGCGCCGAGGCGAGTGTCGCCATCCGCCGGTCATCGCGCGCGACATGCAGCAGCGCGGCGGGCGCATCCTTCGGCTGATGCGCGCGCGCCATATGTGCCAGCGCCAGCGCGTCCACGCCGTCCGGCGCGCCGCCCACCAGCAGCGGCCCGGGCTCGTTCATCAGACGGTCCCAGCGTTCCGCGATTTTTTCAGAGGGTTTTGTCTTTACGCTTGTCGCCATTTAACGTTGTATCAGAAGCGGTGAAACGCGCGAATCCGCTCGATCAGGTCGGCGAATATCTCTGGTGGCTGGTCGCCGCGGATCCAGCCGTCGAGCTGCGGGTCGGGCAGCGCCAGCATCTGCTCGAAGAGGACCAGTTCGCCAGCCGTCATCTGCTCCAGCGTGGCATCGGCGAACCGGCCGAGCAGGATATCCATTTCCTTGGTGCCGCGATGGTTGGCGCGGTACTGCACGCGCCGCCGCCGAGCCTGTGGATCAATTTCCTGCGGCATCAGTCGGGCCTTTCAGGCTGTGGATGCGGCGCGCGCGGTTCTGGGCAGGCTGTCCCGTTCGCCCTACGTTCCGAAAACAGATGCCGAGCCCGCTGCCGAAAGGTGCCGACGTGAAAATGCGACCAGCTTCGCTCAACCCGTTGTTCGCCAGTCTCCGCGACCTGAACGGCGTGGGCGAACGGCTGGAGGAAGCGCTTGGCCGGCTCACCGGCGCGACCCCGGACCAGCCCCCGCGGGTGATCAACCTGCTCTGGCATTTTCCAACTGGTGTTATTGACCGGCGCGAACGCCCCGCCATCGCCGATGTCGTGTCCGGCAACCTCGTGACTTTGAATGTGGTTGTCAAGGCGCATCGGGCCCCGCCGCCGAGCGTCACGCGCGCGCCCTACAAGGTGATTTGCGAGGATGACACAGGCCGCATCGAGCTGGTGTTTTTCCACGCGGACCGGCGCTATCTGCAGCGGATGCTGCCGGTTGGGGAACGGCGGATCATCTCGGGCCGCGCGCAGGCTTACGGCAAGCATCTGCAGATGACCCATCCCGACCACATCGCCCCCGAGAGCGACCAGGAGGCCATTCCGCTGCTGGAGCCGGTCTATCCGCTGGGCCAGGGCGTGAGCCAGCGCGCGGTGCGAAATGCCGCGCGCCAGGCAGTCGCCCGCGTGCCTGATTTGCCGGAATGGCTCGACCGCGATTTTGTCGCGGCGCAGGACTGGCCAGCTTTTCGGCGGGCACTCGAAATCCTGCATATGCCGCGCGATGATATCGATATGGCGGCGGCCGGGAAGGCCCGCAAGCGGCTTGCATGTGACGAGCTGCTGTCGAGTCAGCTTGCGCTCGCGCTGATGCGTCGGCGATTCCGCCGGCTTAGCGGCCGGGCCACTACCGGGACGGGCGAGCGCGCGAGCCAGATCCGCGCGGCGCTGCCCTTCAAGCTCACGGGGGCGCAGGAACGGGCGGTTGCCGAAATCCTTTCCGACATGGCGGCACCGCACCGCATGCTGCGGCTTTTGCAGGGTGATGTCGGCAGCGGCAAGACCCTTGTGGCGCTGCTGGCGATGGCGGGGGCGGTGGAGGCCGGCGGACAGGCCGCGCTTATGGCCCCGACGGAGGTATTGGCGCGCCAGCATTACAAGACAATCGCGGAAATGGGCGCCGCGGCCGGCCTGCGTGTGGCGCTGCTGACCGGGCGAGAGAGCGGCCCCGGCCGGGAAACGACGCTCAAGGCGATCAAGCAAGGCCAAGCAGACATCGTCGTCGGCACCCACGCGTTGTTTCAGGCCGATGTGGAATTCCGCGACCTCGCGCTGGCCGTTATCGACGAGCAGCATCGCTTCGGCGTCTATCAGCGGCTGGCGCTGCAGGCGAAGGGCAACGGCGGCGTCGACATCCTCGTGGCGACGGCCACCCCGATCCCGCGCACGCTGATGATGACGCATTACGGCGATATGGACGTGTCCGTGCTCGACGAGAAGCCGCCGGGCCGTAAGCCGGTGACGACCCGCGCGCTGCCCGTAGAGCGGATACATGATGTCATCGAGGCGGTGCGCCGCACGTTGAAGTCGGGCGCGCAGGTGTTCTGGGTCTGCCCCCTCGTCGAAAGCTCGGATGTTGCGCCAGCCACTGCCGCCGAGGAGCGCGCTGCGCATTTGCGCCAGCATTTCGGCGACCAGGTCGGCCTCGTTCACGGGCGTATGAAGGGCGCGGACCGCGACGCGGTGATGAACGCTTTCGCTGCCGGAGAGTTGGGCGTCCTCGTCTCGACCACGGTCATCGAGGTGGGCGTCGACGTGCCGAACGCCTCGGTCATGGTGATCGAACATGCCGAGCGGTTTGGCCTTGCCCAGCTTCATCAGCTTCGCGGCCGCGTCGGACGCGGGGCAGCGCAGGCGACCTGCCTGCTCCTGTATCAGGGCCCGCTGAGCGAGACGGCCGAGGCGCGGCTGAAGGCGCTGCGGGATACGGACGATGGTTTCAAGATCGCAGAGGAAGACCTGCGTCTGCGCGGGGGCGGCGAGATTCTCGGCGCGAAGCAGTCGGGCGATCCGGGCTTTCGCGTGGCGCGCTTGCCGGAAGACAGCGAAGTGCTGGAAGCCGCGCGGGATCAGGTGAAGCTGCTGCTGGAGCGCGATCCGAGACTTGAAGGGCCGCAGGGCGCGGCGGCGCGGGCGTGTCTTTATCTGTTCGAGCGGGATGCGGCCATTCGGACAGTGCGCGCCGGATAAAAGAAGGGGTGGACCGGAGTGCCGGCCCACCCTCAGACAGGGAGGTACATTTTCAACCAGCGCTTAGTTCTTGTTCTGCTGTTCCCACCAGGCAAGGCTTCCGAACTCTTCGGCGTTCGGTGCTGCCGAGGCGGCAGAGACAGTGCCCAAGAGGGCGATAGCGGACAGGACAGTGACGAGGGTCTTCATGTTTATTCTCCTTGTTTCACAGGTTTGATGTTTCGGTTCTGGCGCAGACGCTTAGTTGCCGTAGAGCGACTGCTGTTCCCAAATCGTCTGCCCCTTGTCGTTGGTCACCGGCGCGCCCGAAGCGGCGGAGACAGCGCCCAGCAGGGCGAGGGCGGAGAGAACAGTGACGAAGATTTTCATGATCATTCTCCTGTTTCCTAGAGTGTTCATCTTGTTGGGAACTCTTGATTACCGGCCCTTGTCTGCAATGCTTTCCCAGAAGGCGCGGCTACCGAAGTCTTCATCAGCAGGAGCTGCCGAAGCGACAGATGCAGCGCCAACAAAGGCCAGAGCAGAAAGCAGTGTAAAGATGGTCTTCATGGTCCTTCTCCATTGAAAAATCGAGTTTTCACTCGGTACTTGTTATGCCGTTCCATTTTTTGTCGGCATGATTGGAATATAGATCAATTACTCCAAAAAGGAAATGGGGTAACACTGCGTCGTTACTACAGATGAAAAGTATGTGAACGGGTGTGAATACATGAATCGGCTTGTGCGCAAAAATGGCTGTTTTCGGCCAATCCGGGCCCACGAAAACGCCATTCACGGTGAGCGGATCGGGCTTTAGGATGAGGGCGGGAGGCCGAACCATCCGCTGGACCGACAGATCCCGCCGCCAAGTGCGTTCGCGTCGATCGTCCCAACCGCTAGCCGCAGGCCCGGAGCACCCATGACGCCGCAGCCGCCCTTTCTGCTCCTCAAAGCTGTCGACGCCTTTCAGGAGTTGGCCGCGGACGATCTGCGCGCGCTCTATGCAGCGGCGCATGTCATGTCCCTCGCCACGGGCGAGAAACTCGCCGCAGCGGGCGCGCCCGTGGAGGCGCTCAATATCGTGATGTCCGGGCGGCTGATCGCTACCGCGGATGAAGCCTGGCAGCCCGAAGAGCAGGCGGCGAAGGCGGTATTCGGTCCCGGCGCGGCAGTGGACGCCTCTGACTTTTTCGGCTTCGGAAAGCATGCCTGGCAAGTGACGGCGGCGCGGCCGAGCACGGTGCTACGCCTGTCACGCGAGGACTTCCGGGAGGTGATGGCGGGAATGCCACATCTGTGGGAGACGCTCCTCTCCGGCCTCGTCAAGGGCGGCGGGCGCGTGTCGGCCACCGTGCCGAAGCCCGCGGCGCGAACAATTGCCATCTGCCCAGGGGCGAGCGGCGAGGTCCCGAAGGATTTTCTGCGCGCGCTTGCCGAAGCGCTGGAGGAGCTGGGCGCTTGCCAAATCCTGTCGGCGGCGGGACTCGGCCAGAACCAGCCGGGCGGCATCGCGCTCGACGACCCCGAGGTGGCGCAGGAGCTGGAAGAGAGCGAGCGGCGCAACGACGTCGTGCTCTATGTGGCCGACGGTACGCTGAGCCCCTGGACGCGGCGCTGCATCGACCGGGCCGATGAAGTGCTCATCGTAGGCGTGGATGACGGGGACCCAGCCGGCCCCCGGATCCCGAGCACCGACGTGGAGCGCTGTGGATTGGGTATGGCCGGCGGGCGAACTTCGCGGCTGGCGATTGTGACGGGCCGGCTCTCGGGACGGCTACAAGGCGGGGCGGAGCGCTGGCTCGCCGCACGACCGGTGCAGGCGCATCATTTTGTGGCGCTGGGCGACAAGGCATCGTTTGCCCGGTTGGCCCGTTTCCTCATGGGCCGCGCCAATGCAGTGACCTTGTCAGGTAGTGGATTGTGCGGCGCGGCGCATTTGGGCGTGATTACCGCGCTGGAAGCCTCGGGCGTGCCCATAGACGCGATCGGCGGCACAGGCGCCGGCGCAGCGGTCGGCGCTCTGCTCGCCTGCGGGCTCGGGCCGGAAGACATCAACGGGCTGGCCAAGACCATCTTCACCCAGCGCGGCGTGCTGACCAGCGCGCGCCGACAAGCGGCATTCTTCGGCGGCCGGCTGGGTCTGTACGGTCATGCGCGTTATGACCGTCTGATCGACCGGCACATCCCGCATGGCACGGCGGCCGACCTCCGCCTCCCATTCCACGGATTCGCGGCGAACATATCGCGCGCCCGGCTCTGGACGCATGAGCGCGACAGCCTGCAGGCGATCGTGCGCACCAACTGGACACCGCCGGGCGTGCTCGCGCCCTTCATCTCGGTCGATGGCGATATGCTGGTCGATGCCTCGGGCGCTGCGCCGCCGCCCGTGGACGATTTGCGCGCGCTGGGTGTGGGGCGCTGCTTTGCCGTGCAGCCGCTGGCCGGGCCGCTGGGTCGTGCGCCTGCAGCCTATCGCGATTTGCGGCGGCTGACGATGCGCGGCGGGCGACGCAAGGGGCTGGCCCAGGACGCGGCGCTGCCCACCATCCCGGATATCGCACTCCGGGCGCAGACGCCGCGCTGGTTCACCGGCGAGGATTTGCCTGACGATTTGGTTGTGTTCCAGCCGCCAATGCCGCGGGGTATCTCGCTCCTCGACTTTGCCCGCCACGCGCGGATCATGGCGCTGGCGCGTGACTGGGCCCTGCGCGAAATCGAGCATCTGCGCGAGGAAGGCGATCCAGTCTTTGCCGCCGTCGCCGCATCGGTCGAGCAGATCCTGGAAGAAAATCGGTGAACCGGCCGCGCCGGTCCACCGAGTCAGGGAGAGGAGGAGGATCTAACGCCCTGACCGCCTCAGGCGCATTCCTGGCAGGGCGCGGTCAGCATGTTCTTTGCAGGTGGCCCCTTGGGAAGATCCGCGTGTGTCGCTGTCGCCCCAAAGACCATCATCGCAACAAGGATTGTCACGATACCCTTCATGCCTTGCTCGCTTGCCGTAGAGCTGCGCTGAGACCGTTCGGCCGTTGACAACCACGAGGATAAGGCTTGCCGTCTCGGGAGGGAATGGGCGGTCACCGCCCTGTGACAAGGCATGAAAAACGGTGAACCGCGCTCAGTCGGCCTCGTTCAGGCGCCCGTTCGCCTCTTCCGCCAAAGTCTCGCGCAACGGGCTGGCCGGATAGGTGCCGAGGAACGTCACCTTTGAGGAAAAGAAGTGCAGTTCTTCCAGCGCGAGCTGGACGCGGCGCTCGTCCGGATGCCCCTCGATGTCGGCATAGAACATCGTGGCGTGGAAGCTACCTTCGAGTTGGTAGGATTCCAGCTTGGTCATATTCACGCCGTTCGTTGCAAAGCCGCCTAGCGCCTTGTAGAGCGCAGCGGGCACGTTGCGCACCCGGAACACGAAGGTGGTGATGACCGGACCATTCCCGGCCGGCACCGACACCGGCTCACGCGCGAGCACGAGGAAGCGCGTCGTATTATGCGAGGCGTCCTGAATGTCGCGGCGCATGATCTGGAGGTCATGAACCTCCGCCGCCAGCTCGGAAGCGATGGCCGCCTGGGTGATATCGCCCGCCCGGGCGATCATACGGGCCGCGCCGGCGGTGTCTGCCTGCGTGACCGGCTCCAGCCCAAGGCTCTGGATCACCTGGCGGCACTGGCCGAGCGCCTGAATATGGCTGTGCACCGTGCGCAAATCGTCGATCCGCGCGCCCGGCAGCGCCAGAAGCTGATGCGAAATGCGCTCGAAGTGCTCGCCAATGATCTGCAAGCCGGAATCCGGCAGCAAGTGATGCACGTCGGCCACACGTCCGGCCACCGAGTTTTCGATGGGGATCATGGCACAGGAGGTGTCGCCACGGCGCACCGAATTCAGCGCATCCTCGAAGGTCGCGCAGCCGACCGCCTCCATTTCCGGGAACTGGTCGCGGCAGGCAATGTGCGAATTTGCGCCCGGCTCGCCCTGGTAGACGATCCGGCCGGCGGCCCGGCGGGGGGCAGTCGCGCTCGCGGCGGTGTTCGGCTGTGCGTTGGAAGTACGTTGCGGCGCCTGCGCCGTGTTGCGGCGGCGCCTTTTCACTTTCGTTTCGGTCATAACGGATTGTCAGCCTTGTGCGCCGACCGGCGCGTGGGCCGCGGTTTGCTGGGCGGCGAAGATGGCCCGCGCGCGATCAAGATCAGCTGGTGTGTCAACCCCCAGCGGTACGCTGTCAACCACGCGCACGCCGAACTTCATCCCGGCTTCAAGCGCGCGGAGCTGCTCCAGCCGCTCACGCTTCTCCAGCGTCGAAGTCGGTAAAGAGACGAAGCGTGCAAGCGCCTCGCGCCGATAGGCATACATGCCGATATGGTGCAGGAAAGGCCCATAACCAGCCGGCGCAGCCGCCCTCGTGAAATAGAGGGCGCGAAGCGTCGCGCCATCGCCCGCCGGCGTTGCAACGACCTTGACCACATGAGGGTCGATAACCTCGCCGGCGTCGTCGATCTCCGCCGCAAGGGTGGCGATGTCGATCTCCGGGTGCTCCAGAGGCGCGACACAAGCGCGCACCAGCGCAGGGTCGAGCGTCGGCAGATCGCCCTGAATGTTCACGATGATATCCGTCGGATCGTCGCCCCCGACCTGGCACGCGGCTTCGTACACCCGGTCCGACCCGCTGGGATGATCCGCGCGTGTCATGATCGCCTGGCCACCGGCCGCACGCACCGCATCGGCAATGGCCTGATCATCAGTTGCGACAAAAACGTCGCCCGCATTGGCCGCTACGGCGCGGCGCCACACATGAACAATCATTGGTTCGCCGCCGATCTCCACCAGAGGCTTCCCCGGCAGGCGGCTGGCTTGCATCCGCGCTGGAATGATGATTAACGAGCGTGTCATTGTCGTTTTTGGTTGGTTGGCGGATCGGGCTGGGCCGCCCCCGAGGCCGTGCCGATCCAAGTTGCACAGCGCAACCAAGAAAAGCTATATCATGCTGGCCGGTCAACCGATTTCCACCCGCGCGACCGCGGCGGCACCCGTTCTCAGCGTAAGAATTTGAGGATCGCAGCACATGGATCTCTGGACGTTCAACAAACTGGCGGCGGCCGTACTGCTCAGCTTGCTCGTGATCATTGGGGGCAACACGGCGATTTCGATTCTGTATCCCGAAGGCGGGCCGGGCGAGTACCAGGTCGTCCAGGTCGAGGAGGAGACCCAGACAGCCGAAGCCGGGCAGAAGGAAGAAGAAGCGCCGAAGGTCGAACCGCTTCCGGTCCGGCTGGCAGCCGCAGACCCGGCGGCTGGCGAGACGGTATCGCGCCAATGCACGGCTTGCCATGTGTTTGAGGAAGGCGGTCCCAACCGCGTCGGCCCAAATCTCTATGCCGTGCCGGGACGCGACGTCGCCTCGGTGGATGGCTTCTCTTACTCCAGCGCGCTTCAGGAATATGGCGGCGAATGGACCTATGAGAAGCTGGACTGCTTTCTGAAGAATCCCTCGGATTGCGTGCCAGGCACCAGCATGGGCTATGCGGGAATCAAGGACCCGCAGGACCGCGCGGACATGATCGCTTATCTCGCGTCACTTGGTGATACGCCGCCGTACCCGGAACCGGAGGAGACCGCCGAGGCGCCGGCCGAGACCGAACAGGCTGCCGCGCCTGAGGCTGCGCCGGCTGAAGAGGGCGAAGCCGCCGGCGAGGAACAGGCTGCTCAGGCCGAGGAGCCGGCGGGCGAGGAAGCCGCGACCGAAGAAGCTGCCACGGAAGAGGCCGCGGAAACCGCGGAAGCTCCTGCAGGCGAAGACAAGCTGGCCGCCATGTTCGCCGATGCCAGCGCGGCTGAGGGAGAAAAGGCGATTCGCGTCTGCTCTGCGTGCCACACTTTCGAGGAAGGCGGTCCCAACCGCGTCGGGCCGAATCTCTACGGCATCATGGGCAGCGACATCGCTGCAGTTGATGGCTTCGGCTACTCCAACGCGCTCAAAGGGCTTGACGGCAAGTGGACCTACGAGCGGATGAATGAATGGCTCGCCAACCCGATGGATTACGTGCCCGGAACTACCATGGCCTATCAGGGTGTGAAGGACGATGCCAAGCGGGCCGACATCATCGCCTATCTCGCCTCGCTTGGCGAAGCGCCTCCGCTCCCCGGAACCGAGCAGGATACCGGCCAGGCGGAGACCGGCGAGGATGCGGCTCAGGCCGATGGCGCCGGATCCGAAACCGAGGCCGCGAGCCTGGAAGGCGATGCCAGCGCGAACTGATGCTGGCTGGGCGCGTCCTTGCGTGGCGCGCCCGCCATTCTCGACGAGATTTCCGTGAGCTTCTTGAACCAGAAAACTGGCGATGGAGGTTTTTTAATTTGCCGCTGGATGCGCTGACGGGGCATGTTAAAAGACCTCTCAGAGCGAGGTCGGCGCAGGTTAATCGCCCGGCCTCTTGGCGCATTCAGCATCGTCCGGGAGTATCATGGTTTGCCGTAGCCTTGCCGTTTTCCTTGCCCTTCTTGGGCTGATCCTGTCCGCCCCCGCGGCTTTTGCCGAAACGTCTTCGGACACGGCCCGGAAAAAGCATCACGGCCTCTCGCTGATCACCCCGGAACCGCAACTTCCGCCTGATTTCCCCCATTTCCCATATGCGAACCCGGACGCGCCGAAGGGCGGCGACGTCAATCTATGGGCATTCGGCACATTCGACTCGGTCAACCCGATCCCCCTCAAGGGCAACAAGGCGCAAGGGCTCGGCCTCCTGTTCGAGCCGCTGATGACCACCAGCCTCGATGAAGCCTCCACCGAGTACGGGCTCATCGCCGAGTGGGTGTCTTATCCGGAAGATTATTCTTCCGCGACGTTTGGGCTGCGCGCGGAAGCGCGCTGGCATGACGGCGAACCGATTACGGCGGAAGACGTGATCTTCTCCTTCAAGACTCTGAAGGAAAACAACCCGTTCTACACGGCGTATTACGCCAACGTGACGCGCGCGGAAAAGACCGGCGAACGTGAAGTGACGTTCTATTTCGACGTCAAGAACAACCGCGAATTGCCGCTGATCATCGGACAGCTGCGCGTGTTCCCGAAGCATTATTTTGACGGCTCGGAAGGGCGTGATCCCGCCGAAACCACCCTGAAGCCGCCGCTCGGATCCGGGCCTTACCGCATTGTCGAAGTCGAGGGCGGCCGACGCATCGTCTATGAGCGCGTTGACGACTACTGGGCGCAGGACCTGCCGGTGCGCAAGGGGCATTACAACTTCGACCGGGTCAAATACGAGTATTACCGCGACTCGACCGTGGCGTTCCAGGCGTTCACCGCCGGCAAGATCGATTTCTATGTCGAGAACAGCGCGAAGAACTGGGCCACCGGCTACGACTTCCCCGCCCACAACCGCGGGGATGTGATCAAGCGCGCGGTGGAGTTGGACACGCCGCAGCCGATGCAGGCTTTTGTCTTCAACACGCGGCGCGACCAGTTCGCCGACCCGCGCGTGCGCCGGGCGTTCAACTATGCCTTCGACTTCGAGTGGACGAACAAGACGCTGTTCTACGGCCAGTACGAGCGCACGGACAGCTACTTCGAGAATACCGAGCTGGCCTGGCAGGGTCTGCCCGAGGGGCGCGAGCGCGAAATCCTTCAAAAGCTCCGCGAGAAGTACCCCGAATACGTGCCGGAAGAGGTGCTGACCAAGGAATACGTCAACCCGGAAGGCGGCGGCCGCCGCGCCATGCGGCGCAACCTGCGCGAAGCGCTGTCTCTCCTGCGCGAAGCCGGCTGGGAGACGAGCCAGGGCCAACTCGTCAACACAGAGACGGGTGAGCCATTTACGGTCGAGTTCCTGCTGCAATCGCCCGCGATGGAGCGGGTCGTCCTGCCCTACACGCAGAAGCTCAAGCGCATTGGTATGGATGTTTCCGTGCGGGTCGTCGACTCCTCGCAGTACCAGGAGCGCACCAACAATTTCGATTTCGACGTCATCGTCGACAGCTTCCCGCAGTCGGAATCACCGGGCAACGAACAGCGCGACTTCTGGGGCTCACGCGCGGCAAAGACACCGGGCAGCCGCAATACGATCGGCATCAAGAACCCCGCGGTCGACGAACTGATCGACAAGATCATCTTCGCCAAGGACCGGGCCGAGCTTGTCGCGGCGACGCGCGCACTGGACCGCGTACTGCTCTGGAACCATTACGTCGTACCGCAGTGGTTCTCTCCGGCGGTCCGAATCGCCTATTGGAACAAGTTTGACCACCCTGACCCCTTGCCGGACCGCGCCATCGGCTTCAATCAGATCTGGTGGTACGATCCTGACGGCGGGCAGAGCGCGCAGGCGGCACAATGAGCGGTGCGATGATGCGCGGCGGTTTGCGGCCTCTGCTTTTACTGTTCGGCCTGCTCGCGGTTGCTGTCGCCGGGCCGGCACCCGCGATGGCGGGCGACACGCCTGAGGGGGCGCGGCATGGCCTCTCGGCATTTGGCGAACTGAAATATCCGCCCGACTTCAAGCATTTCGACTATGTCAACCCGGACGCGCCGGTGGGCGGCAGCCTGTCGATGATCGGAACGGCCGGCGTCATCACGTTCAACAGCTTCAACCCCTTCATCATCAAGGGTGACGCGGCGCAGGGCATGGCGCTCCTGTTCGACAGCCTGATGACACGCGCCTATGACGAACCGGACGCTGTCTACGGCCTTGTCGCCCATTCAGCCAAGCTGGAGCCGGACCGTAGCGGCGTGACCTTCTACATGCGACCCGAGGCGGAGTTCGCCGACGGCTCGCCGGTGACGGCGGAGGACGTTGTCTTCACCTACGAAACGCTGAAGCGCAACGGTCGCCCGATCTACAACGCCATGCTGCGCGATGTCGAAAAGGCCGAGGCGCTGGACGATCACACCGTCCGCTTCACCTTCAACGCCCCGGGCAAGCGCCGCCTGCCGATGATGATCGCGGAACTGCCGATCCTGTCGAAGGCGTATTATCAGGAGCAGCCCTTCAACCAATCGACGCTTGAGCCGCCACTTGGCTCTGGGCCGTATGAGGTCGTCGACTTCAAGCAGGGCCGCTTCGTCACCCTGCGCCGCCGGGAGGGGTACTGGGGCTGGCATTTGCCGGTCAATCAGGGCCGGTACAATTTTGGCGAACTGCGCTATGAGTACTTCCGCGACCGCACCGCTGAGCTGGAGGCCCTGAAAGCCGGGGAGTTCGACCTGCGCGAGGAGTTCACGTCGAAATCCTGGGCGACGGAATACGATATCCAGCAAGTTCGTTCAGGACAGATGAAGCTGCTCACGCTCGAAGATGGTCGTCCGTCCGGCGCGCAGGGCTTTTTCATCAACACGCGGCGCGAGAAATTCGCTGACCGGCGCGTGCGCCTGGCGCTCGACTATGCGTTTGACTTCCAGTGGACGAACAAGCACCTGTTCTATGGCCTGTATGAGCGTACGGCGAGTTACTTCGAAAACTCCGCGCTGAAGGCGCAAGGAAAGCCGAGCGAGGCGGAGCTTGCGCTGCTGGAGCCTTATCGCGACCAACTGCCGGAGAGCGTGTTCGAAGACGCCTATGTGCCGCCGAAGAGCGACGGCTCGGGGCGTGATCGCCGACTGCTGCGCCAAGCTTCCCGCCTGCTAAACGAGGCAGGCTGGGTGATCCGCGACGGCCGGCGCGTGAATGCGGAAACCGGCGAGCCGCTGGAAATCGAGTTCCTGATCTTCTCGCCGACGTTCGAGCGCGTGATCGGTCCCTATGTGAAGAACCTGGAGATGATCGGGATCGACGCGCGCATCCGCCGGGTCGACCCGTCGCAATTCCAGGAGCGGATGAAGAGCTTCGATTTCGACATCACCACGCAGCGCTTCGTGCTCAACCAGACACCGGGGCCGGAGCTTCGCAACTACTTCGGCAGTGACGCTGCAGGGGCGAAGGGCAGTTTCAATCTCGCCGGAGTTTCCTCGCCCGTGGTCGATGCGCTGATCGACGAAGTTCTGGCCGCCGAGACGCGCGAGGAGATGCAGACGGCCGCACGGGCGCTGGACCGGGTGTTGCGCGCCGGCCATTACTGGGTCCCGCAATGGTATAAAACCTCGCATCACCTCGCGTTCTGGAACAAATTTTCCTGGCCGGAAACAAAACCGCCTTATGATCGTGGCGTGATCGAAACCTGGTGGTATGACGAGGACAAAGCGGCCCGGCTGGAGGATGCGCGCTAGAAAAGCTGCGCGCGACGAGCGCGCCCCATTGACGCGCCCTCGATTGGTCCGCAAAAGGTTCACGCATCATGACAGCCTATATCATTCGTCGTCTGCTGCTGATGATCCCAACGCTGTTCGGGATCATGGTCGTGAGCTTCATCATCGTGCAGTTCGCGCCCGGCGGCCCGGTCGAGCGCGTCATAGCCCAGCTCACCGGCACGGATGTCGCGGCCACGGCCCGCGTCGGCGGCACGGCGGAGGGCGATTTCGGCGCGGCTGCGTCCGGTGAGGCTGGTGGCGGCGATACCTCGTCGCAGTATCGGGGCGCCCAGGGCCTCGACCCCGAATTTATCGAGAAGCTCGAAAAGCAGTTCGGCTTCGACAAGCCGCCGCACGAGCGCTTCCTGATGATGATGTGGAACTACATCACCTTTGATTTCGGGGAGAGCTATTTCCGCGACGTGGGCGTCATAGACCTGA
This sequence comes from Dichotomicrobium thermohalophilum, assembly GCF_003550175.1. Classification (NCBI taxonomy): domain Bacteria; kingdom Pseudomonadati; phylum Pseudomonadota; class Alphaproteobacteria; order Hyphomicrobiales; family Hyphomicrobiaceae; genus Dichotomicrobium; species Dichotomicrobium thermohalophilum. The sequence continues at coordinate 377,803 of NZ_QXDF01000001.1, read as the reverse complement.
TCGCCGAGAAGTTGCCGGTTTCGATCTCGCTCGGTCTGTGGATGACGCTTATCTCTTACGGCATTTCGATTCCGCTGGGTATCCGCAAGGCCGTGAAGGACGGCACCAGCTTTGACGTGTGGACCAGCAGCGTGATCGTGATCGCCTACGCGATCCCGGGCTTTCTGTTCGCGGTCCTGCTGATCGTACTGTTCGCGGGCGGCACGTTCCTCGACTGGTTCCCGCTGCGCGGCCTGACATCGGACAACTGGGATGAACTCAGCCTGCCGATGAAGATCGTCGACTATTTCTGGCACCTGACGCTGCCGCTGCTGGCGCTGTCGCTGTCGGCGTTTGCGACCACCACGTTCCTGACGAAAAACTCGTTTCTGGACGAGATCAAGAAGCAGTACGTGATGACTGCGCGCGCCAAGGGCCTGAGCGAAACACGGGTGCTCTATGGCCATGTGTTCCGCAATGCGATGCTGATCATTGTCGCGGGCTTCCCCGGCGCGTTCATCGCGGCGTTCTTTACCGGCTCGCTTTTGATCGAGACGATCTTCTCGCTGGACGGGCTGGGGCTGCTGTCATTCGAGTCGATCGTGAACCGTGATTACCCGGTGGTTTTTGCCACCCTGTACATCTTTTCGCTGATGGGGCTGATCATCAATCTGATCTCGGATCTGACCTATACTTGGATTGATCCGCGCATTGACTTCGAGTCGCGGGAGGTCTGATCGACCATGGAACAGAAGGTCAGCCGCGAACTGGAAGGCTACATCGAAGCTGGCGCGGCGGTTCCGCCGCGGCGCCGCTGGTTCGAGTTGTCGCCGCTCAACAAGCGCCGCTGGAACAACTTCAAGGCGAACCGGCGCGGCTTCTGGAGCCTTTGGATCTTCCTGATCCTTTTCATTCTCTCGCTGTTTGCCGAATTCATCGCGAACGACAAGCCGATCCTCATCCGCTACGAGGGCGACTTTTATACGCCCATCTTTGAATTCTACCCGGAGACGGCGTTCGGCGGCGAGTTCACGACCGAGGCGGACTACCGCGACCCCTATGTCCAGGACCTGATCCACGATGCCGGCGGCTGGATGATTTGGCCGCCAATCCGCTACAGCTACGACACGATCAATCTGGACCTTCCGGTGCCGGCGCCGGCGCCACCATCCTCCGAGAACCTGCTCGGCACAGACGACCAGGGGCGGGACGTGCTTGCGCGCGTGATCTATGGCTTCCGAATATCCGTCCTGTTCGGGCTGACCCTGACCTTCTTCTCGTCGATCATCGGCATCACCGCCGGCGCGGTGCAGGGCTATTTCGGCGGATGGACGGACCTGATCTTTCAGCGTGTTATCGAGATCTGGCAGGCGATCCCGTCACTCTACCTTCTCATCATCATCGCGGCGGTAATCGAGCCGAACTTCTGGATACTGCTCGGAATATTGCTGTTGTTCAGTTGGGTCGCGCTCGTCGGAGTTGTGCGAGCCGAGTTCCTCCGAGGACGCAATTTCGAGTATATCCACGCGGCGCGCGCGCTGGGGCTGAGCGATGGCAAGATCATGTTCAAGCATCTGCTGCCCAACGCGATGGTCGCGACGATCACCTTCATGCCGTTCCTTCTGAACGCCTCGATCACGACGCTCACCTCCCTCGACTTCCTCGGCTTCGGGCTGCCGCCAGGCTCGCCGTCGCTGGGCGAACTGCTTGCGCAGGGCAAGAACAACCTTCAGGCGCCATGGCTGGGCATCACGGCGTTCATGGTCATCGCGATCATGCTGAGCCTTCTGATCTTCATCGGCGAGGCGGTGCGCGACGCGCTCGACCCGCGCAAGACTTTCCGATGAGGGCAGCATGAACGATTCCACGAAGCTGCTGGATGTGCGCAACCTTTCGGTGAACTTCACCTCCGACGAGACAGAGGTGGAGGCGGTCAAGGGCGTGTCCTTCAGCATGAATCGCGGAGATACCGTGGCCCTCGTCGGCGAGTCGGGTTCGGGCAAAACGGTCTCCGCGCTCTCCATCATGCGGCTCCTGCCCTATCCGGCCGCATCGCACCCGACCGGCGAGATCTACTTCAAGGGCCGCGACGTCCTCAAACTGCCGCTCACCGAGATGCAGAAGCTGCGCGGGCGCGACATCGGCATGATCTTTCAGGAGCCCATGTCCTCGCTGAACCCGCTGCACAGGGTCGAAAAACAGATCGGCGAGGTGCTCAAGGTGCATCACGGCATGTCGGACACGAAGGCGCGCGTTCGCGTCCTCGAATTGCTGGACAAGGTCGGCATCCCCGACCCGGAAACGCGGCTGAAATCCTATCCGCACCAGCTCTCCGGCGGGCAGCGTCAGCGCGTCATGATCGCCATGGCGCTCGCAAACGAGCCGGACTTGCTTATCGCTGACGAGCCGACCACCGCACTGGACGTGACAATCCAGGCGCAGATCCTGGAGCTTTTGCAGCGGCTGAAGAAAGAGCTGGGCATGGCGCTCTTGCTCATCACGCATGACCTCACGGTCGTGCGCAAGATGGCGGAGCGGGTCTGCGTAATGAACAGCGGAGAGATCGTCGAGGCGAACGAGACCGAAAAAATCTTCACGGAGCCGAAGCACGCCTACACCAAGCATCTGCTCGCCGCCGAACCGAAGGGGGAGCCGCCCGCGAGCGATTCCAGCGCGCCCGTCATCATCCGCACCGACAACCTGCGGGTGTGGTTCCCCATCAAGCGCGGCCTGCTCAAGCGCACAGTCGGCCATGTGAAGGCGGTCGACGGCCTGTCGCTGCAAATCCGCGAGGGGCAGACCGTCGGCGTGGTCGGCGAGTCCGGCTCCGGGAAGACGACGCTCGGCCTCGCGCTTCTGCGGCTGACTTCCAGCGACGGCCCCATCATCTACATGGGCCAGAACATCGACGGGCTGACCTTCAAGAAGATGCGCCCGTACCGCCGCGACATGCAGATCGTGTTCCAGGACCCGTATGGTTCGCTTAGCCCGCGACTTTCGGTCAGCCAGATCGTCGAAGAAGGCCTCATCATCCAGCACCCGAAGATGCGGCCAGAGGAGCGGCGCGCGCGCGTCTCCAAGGCGCTCAGCGAAGTCGGCCTCGACCCCGCGACCCAGGACCGCTATCCGCACGAATTTTCCGGCGGCCAGCGCCAGCGCATCGCCATCGCCCGCGCCATGGTGCTGGAGCCGAAATTCGTGATGCTCGACGAGCCGACCAGCGCGCTGGACGTCTCGGTGCAGGCGCAGATCGTCGATCTTTTGCGCGATCTGCAGGACCGGCACAATCTCGCCTACATGTTCATCAGTCACGACCTCCGCGTGGTCCGCGCGTTGTCCAACTACGTCATCGTCATGAAGGATGGCAAGGTGGTGGAGCAGGGCGAGGCGCGCGAGGTCTTCACCAAACCGAAGACGGATTACACCAAGGCGCTGATGGCCGCGGCCTTCGAGCTGGAAACGGCCCACACCGGCGCGGTCTCGACCTGATTCAGAACAGTGCGGCGAGGAAATCCTCGATCCCGAACAGGAAAATCCCCGCACCGCCGATCATCACATGCGACACTGACACCGCCAGCAGCGAGTGCGTCCGCGCGAACAGCCAGCCCCAGAAGATGCCCGGCAGGAACGTCGCGAGCGCAAATGTCGGGTTGGTATGCGCATGCGCGGCGGCAAAGGCGAAATTCGATACCAGGATCGCCCAGGTCCGCCGCGTGAATTCCGAACCGTCCAAGAAGGCGTAAAGCGGTGCCTGAATGCCGCAGCGGGCCACGAACTCCTGAGCCGGGACGAACAGCGCGTAAAGCGCCGCGACGCCGGCATAAACCGCCCACGACATCTCCGGCGGCCCTGCGCCGCCGATCGGCGCGGGCGTGAGCAGGGAGAAATGGCCGAGGGCGGGGACGGTGGCGATCAACAGCCATTTCGCGGCGGCCATTCCGGCCAGAAAGATCAGCGACGCCTTGACCGCCAGGCTCAGGGCCGGCCGCCAATTGTCGAGGCGCAGACCGTAGAAAGCGGGGGGAAATCGGCTGAGACGGATGACCGAGAGGAACGCAGCCGCGAACATCAGGATCACCAGCGGCGTGATGCCGATCCGCGCCTCCGGGGGCAGATCGAGGCCGGCGATTGCGCCCAGCGCCAGCGTGTAGACCGACAGCATCGACAGCGCGCCGACCAGTACCAGCGCGATCGCGTTGCGGTAGCCAGCGAGCTCGGCCTCGTGCCGCAGCGCATCCACACGGGCGTCGAGGTTGTCGCGCAGCCGCGTGGCCAGATGGAAGGCGAGCTGGTTTTCCAGCGCTCGGCGGACTTTGCGCGGCAGTGATCCGCAGGGGATCGCGTCGAGGTCAAGAACGGCGGCAATAACGTCTGTCCGGCAGCGCGCGGTTGCGGAGGCAGGGCGCCGGTCCAGCAAAGAGACGGAGCCGACGATCTGCTCAGGTCCGCGCACGGCAACCTCATATTCCAGCGGCGCGCGGCTTACCGGATCATGGCCGCATTTGCAGATCGACACCTCGCCCGTAACGATGATGTAAAGCCGTCCGCCTGTCCGATCCCCTTCGCGAAACAGCGGCTCTCCGGCGCGCAACGCAATACGACGGAGGTAGGTCCGCAGCACGGCGTTCACTTCGCCGCGCAGGCTGGAGAACGGCTTTATGCGTTCGAGCTGGATGCCCGGCCAGACCGTAGCGACCGGGAGTACGGGCTGGGTCGGATCGGGCCGGTCTGCCTGTTGATCGGTGCCTACGCCACCGACGAATGAGGCTGTGGTATCTGCTGCCATGTCCATCCGTTCCGCGCGGCTCCGAACTTCGAAGATGATACCGATCAAGTATTGATATTGGCTCACCCACCCTGTCTCGAACAGGCACGGTTGCACGGCTTTGAGGCGTCGTGATCCAACGTGAAGGCGGCTGGCGAAAAAGACACAAGGGCATCCCGCCCGCATGAGGGCGAGCCCTATTCAGTTGCATGCGGCATCCCGGTTCGGCACAGTCGCCGTCGGAGCTGTTGGCCGCTTTCCTGCGGTTGCTGGCGGGTTTCGGCCGCGCTTGCCCGCGTATTCAGCGCCTATTCATTTGCCATGTCGCATGGTTAAGCCGAATAGGCAGGTTGGGAGGCACTCATGACTGCGAAACTGTCACGCATGGGACGGGCGCTGCTACTGGGACCGCTCATCGGGTGGGCGTCGGTGACGGGCGCGGCGGCCCAGGACTTTTCCAAGCTGCAATGCCCGACGCTGACCGAATTGCGCATGGAGCTGCTCGTCCGTCACGGCTACTGCCCGCGCGACCGCTTCTACGCCCGCATGTTCAGCAAGCAGGTCGAGGGGTGCGACCCAACGCTCAGCGATTTGCAGGTGCAGGACAAGATTTTGAACAGCCCGGACACACCCGAAGCGGACAAGGAACGTTACGAGAAATTGCTCCGCTTCCTTCAGCGGAACAACTGCGAAATCTGAAGATTGGGGACACGCGGATCGCGGACAGGGCACAACGGCTTTCAGGCGAACGCGTCCGCGTGGTATTCAGCGTTAACAAACGGTCAACAGGGCCGGAGTAGCCGGGGGGGTACCAAGGCATGTCGCAACGCGAAACTGCCCAGTTGCCGCTGGTCTGGCGAGTATTCAAGATCATCGGCGACATCATCTGGGACATGCGCGCGCCGCTGCTGGTTTCGGTCGGCGCGTTCATCGTTTTCTACGTGCCCGGTCAAACCCGCGAAATCTACCGCGTGCTCGCGCTGGAGGTGGAAACGGCGCCCTACCGACCGATCATCTCGCTGATCCTCCTTGCGGGTCTCAGCTATTTCCTGTGGTCGATGTCGCGCTCGCTCTGGAAGAACTCCGTTGACATTGACCCGCACGTAACCTTCAGCCCTCTGGCGCGGTTCATCTCCCACGTCTTTTCGATGCTGATCGCGCTTTTGCCGATCATTGGCGTACTCATGGCGATGATGCCGTCCGGCGTGGGCTCGACCGTGGAGCTGATCGCAGAGGTGGGCATTCCCGGCGCCGAGGATCGCGAAACGGTCGGCGGGCAATTCGCGGTCGTCTCGCGCGACATCGTCCAGAGCTTGCGGGGGCAGAACGATTTTCCTCCCTATATCAGCGAGATCGTCGACAACTATAACCAGGTGGCGGTCTATCTGCTGATCGCCATCCAGGCGACGGCGGCACTCCTGCTGGTTATGTTCCTGTTCCTCCTGTGGCGCGCGTTTCGCCCCGGGTCGCACTTCGCCAAGCAGCCGTTCTCGCTGTGGTATTTCGTTCCGATCGTACTTGCTCTCGGCGCGATTATCGCGCTGGTGGCCGCGCAGCCCATCATCCGCTCGCTCGGCGGGGGCCCGTTGCTCGTCACATGGATCATCACGGGCGTCGGCAGCTTCGCCATCATCTGCCTCTTCCTGATGGCGCTTACCTATCTGCTCGCTGGCTGCACGCGAATCTATGACGTGATCGGCATTCCGGCTGTCACAATCCTCGTCTCCGCGGCGCTGATCTTCGCGTTCTTCAACTGGAACAACAATCACAAGGTCCGTCTGCAGCCAGCCAATCCGGAAGCTGAGGCGCAGCCGGACGACCTCTACATCGCCTTTCTCGATTGGCTCGATAACCGGCCGGATGACCGCAAGCGGCTTTATGCCGATATCGGGAACCAGAAATATCCTGTCTATGTGGTCGCGGCGCAGGGCGGCGGCGTATATGCGGCCAATCTGGCTGCGCTGACCATGGCGCGGCTGTACACGGCGTGCCCGGCACTGCGCCATCACGTCTTCGCCATCAGCGGCGTGTCCGGCGGCAGCCTCGGCGCGAGCGCGTTCAATGCTTTCTGGATGCAGGCCCGCCGCAACCAGAGCCCGGAGGTGATGGGAGATCACTGCCAGCTCCAGGCCAAGACGGACGGACGCATCAGCGCGCTCGAGCAGAACATCCGCACCTACCTCGGCCACGACTTCCTGTCGCCGGTGCTGTCGGGCGCGCTGTTCCCGGACTTCTTCCAGCGTTTCATCGTGCCGGGCTTCGGCGTGCTTGACCGCGCCCGCGCTTTCGAGGCGAGCCTGAACCACGCCTGGATCGACACGAACCGCAAGCTGGGCAACGAAACGGCGGACAACGCGCCGACTCCATTCGAGCGGAATTTCCTCCGCGCCTCGGCCGATTTCCGCGATCCGCAAGTGCAGGCGCCCTCGCTGGTCCTCAACACGACCAGCGTGGAGACTGGCGAGCGCTTCGTCGTGGCACCGTTCCTGAAAGACCCGATCGTGCCAATGGAGTTCGTGTACCCCATCATGGCGCAGGGCGACGACGGGATGCCCGCCGAGCACGACATCTCCCTTGCGACGGCGGTGAGCCTGAGCGCGCGCTTCCCGATCATCCTGCCGCCGGGTGCCTACCCGCGGCAGATCTCGCCGTTTCACTTCTCACAGAAGAACCTCGTGGACGGCGGTTACTTCGAGAGCTCGGCCATCGAGACGGCGATCGACCTCGTCAACGGAATCAAGCAGCGATTGCAGCGCCTGTCCGACACGCTTGATGTTCAACCGGAATTCCGCATTATCATCCTGAACGAGGATTTTACAGCCGATCTGGAGCCAGCCGGGCTGACCGAGTTCGGCGCGCCGGTGATGACGCTGGACAAGACGCGCCGCCGGCGCGGCCAGTTGGCGAAGTGGCGCGTAAAGACGGGTGAGGCGTTCGAGCGATTCTATGCCGTGGAGCTACAGCACGATTATTTCTACATGCCGCTGGGCTGGCATCTGTCAAAGACGACGCAGAACATGATCGCCGAGCAGATCGGATTCCCGAGCGAGTGCAGGATCCCGGCCTACACCCCGGATTCAGAGACCGCCGCGATCTTCGGACGCAGCCCTTCGTTCCGCAACTTCATTCAGTTGGTGAACGAACTGAACAACAACCGCTGCAGTCTCGCCGACATCATCACCGAGCTGCCGCCCGCCCGGGCGCAGGCCGCCGTGGCGGAATGAACCGGCGCAGGTCGCCGGCACGCCGTCCACACGGCGCGCGGTTTCCGGACGGGGCTCGATCTGTGAAAATGCCGGTCTTATGAACCTGACGTCATCCGCATTGTTCCCGGGCATCTCGGACTTTTCCGTCGCGCTGGCGCTGGCGGCTATTCTCGGTTTCCTGGCGCAGATGATTCGGCTGCCGCCGCTGGCCGGCTTTCTGTTGGCCGGATTCGCGCTCAACGCGATGGGCATGCCGCACTCGCCTTTTATTGAAGAGATTGCCGATCTGGGCGTCATTCTCCTTCTGTTCACAATCGGCCTGAAACTCAAGCCCAGCGCATTGATGCGCCCGGAAATCTGGGGCGGCGCCTCGGCGCATGCGATCACGATCATCGCGCTGTTCTCCGTGCTGTTCTATCTGGCGCCGATATCCATGCTGACGCTCCTCGGCGTCGGAGACATCGGCGAGATCGTGTTGCTCGCCTTCGCGCTCAGTTTCTCCAGCACGGTGTTTGCGGTGAAGGTGCTGGAAGAGCGCGGCGGCGCCCGTTCGGTCGACGGTCGCACGGCCATCGGCATCCTGATCTTCCAGGACATCCTCGCGGTGGCATTCCTGACCTTCTCGACGGGAAAGCTCCCGTCGATCTGGGCGTTCGCGCTGGTCGGGCTCGTCCTGCTGCGCCCACTGTTGAGCTACCTGCTGGAGCGCGCGGGCAGCGGTGAACTGCTGCCGATGTTCGGGCTGTTCGCGGCGGTCGTCGTCGGCGCGACAAGCTTTCAGCTGGCCGGCCTGAAACCCGACCTGGGCGCGCTCGTGCTCGGCATGATGATGGCCAATCACCGTCGCGCGGGCGACGTGGCCGACTCGCTGTTCACCATCAAGGAGGTGATGCTTGTCGGCTTCTTCCTGAATATCGGCCTTATCGGCGCGGTCAAACTTGATCACCTTTTATTGGCGCTCGGGCTCGTGCTGCTGGTGCCGATCAAGTCGGCCCTGTTCTTCCTGATCCTGTCGCGCTTCCGGCTTCGGGCGCGCTCATCCTTCCTCGCCGCGGCCAGCCTGTCGAGCTACAGCGAGTTCGGCCTGATCGTTGGCGCGGTCGCCTATGAAAGCGGCTGGTTGGCGGCAGACGCACTGACGGTCATCGCGCTAGCGGTCGCGATCTCGTTCGTCGGCGCTTCCGTGCTGAACCTCAATGTCAACCGCGCCTACGCCAATCTGAGCGGCGTGCTCAAGCGCTTCGAGACCGTAACCCGGCGCTCCGGCGATCAGCCACTCGACACGGGCGGCGCACAAATTCTGGTCTTCGGCATGGGCCGCGTTGGCACCGGCGCCTACGATTTTCTGCGGGAACGCTACCGCGACAACATCGTTGTGGGTATCGAGAGCAATTCCGAGAAGGTGGCCAGCCACCGGGAGGCAGGCCGGAACGTGTTGCTCGGTGATGCAGCGGACAGCGACTTCTGGGAACGCATGGAGGCGGCCGGGAAGGACTTCCGCGTGGTGATGCTGGCCATGCCCGACCATCAGGTGAACATGTATGCGCTGCAGCAGATCAGGCGGGCGGGCTTCGGCGGCTTCATCGCCGCGCTGGCGAAGTACCCGGAGGACGCGACGGCGCTCAAGGAGGGTGGCGCACATTGCGTCTTCAACATGTATGCGGAGGCCGGCGCGGGCTTTGCAGCCAGCGTTGCCGAACTGCTCGAAGGCAGCACGGCAGATCTGGCGGCCCAATGATACATTCCTTCGCGCGACGATCTTGTTGAATCACGCGCCATATCCTTTATAAGCGCGGGAGCCGCAGTTGCGGGCGCGGACGCGCGCCCCGACGCTTTTCTGGCCAACAGGCGCACGGCGCGAGCTGAATGCCCAAACGCACCGACATTGACTCAATTCTGGTGATTGGCGCCGGACCGATCGTGATCGGCCAGGCGTGCGAGTTCGACTATTCCGGCACGCAGGCGTGCAAGGCGTTGAAGGCCGAGGGTTATCGGATCGTTCTGGTCAACTCCAATCCGGCCACGATCATGACTGACCCGGAGCTGGCCGACACGACCTATGTCGAGCCGATCACGCCGGACTTCGTCGCCAAGATCATTGCGCGGGAACGGCGCGAGCGCCCGAACGAGCGCATGGCGCTCTTGCCCACCATGGGCGGGCAGACCGCGCTCAACACCGCGCTTGCGCTGGATCGCGACGGGACGCTGGCGAAATACGGTATCGAGATGATCGGCGCGAACGCCGCTGCCATCGACATGGCCGAGGATCGCCAGTCCTTCCGCGAAGCGATGGACCGGATCGGCATCGCAACGCCGCGCTCGATGCTGGTGCACAGCCTGAACGAGGCGCTGGGCGCGCTGGACTATGTCGGCCTGCCCGCAATCATCCGCCCAAGCTTCACCCTTGGCGGAATGGGTGGCGGGGTTGCGTACAATCGCGAAGAATACCTGCACATCATCGAGCGCGGGCTGGACGCCTCCCCGGCGAACCAGGTGCTGGTCGAGGAATCGGTGCTCGGCTGGAAAGAGTACGAGATGGAGGTCGTCCGCGACAAAGCGGACAACTGCATCATCGTCTGCTCCATCGAAAACGTCGACCCGATGGGCGTGCATACCGGGGACTCCATCACGGTCGCCCCGGCGCTGACGCTGACCGACAAGGAATATCAGCAGATGCGCAACGCCTCGATCGCGGTGCTGCGCGAGATCGGCGTGGAGACCGGCGGCTCCAACGTGCAGTTCGCCGTCAACCCCGAGACGGGCAAGCTCGTGGTCATCGAGATGAACCCGCGCGTGTCGCGCTCCTCCGCGCTGGCGTCAAAGGCCACGGGCTTCCCGATCGCCAAGGTAGCCGCGCGGCTGGCGGTCGGCTATACGCTTGACGAGCTGGACAACGACATCACGCAGGGCGCCACGCCCGCGAGCTTCGAGCCGACGATCGACTACATCGTCACGAAAATCCCGCGCTTTGCCTTCGAGAAGTTCCCCGGCAGCGAAGAAACGCTGACGACCTCCATGAAGGCGGTCGGCGAAGTTCTCGGCCTCGGTCGCAGCTTTCCCGAGAGCCTGCAGAAGGCGCTGCGCTCCATGGAAACAGGGCTGACCGGGCTGGATGACATCACCCTTGAGGGGCTTGGCCGCGGCGACGACAAGAACGTCATCCGCGCCGCGCTCGGCACGCCGGCGCCCGATCGCATCCTGAAAGTGGCGCAGGCGCTGCGCCTCGGTGTCGACCACGAGCAGGTCCAGGCGTCCTGCAAGATCGACCCATGGTTCATCGAGCAGCTCCAGGCCATCATTGACTGGGAGAACTGGGTTCGCGAAAACGGTCTGCCGGAAGACCCGGCCCATTTCCGCACGCTCAAGAGCGTGGGCTTTTCCGACGCGCGGCTCGCCACGCTGACGGGTACGACGCCGCAAGAAGTCACGGCGAAGCGACGCGCGCTCGGCGTCAACCCGGTGTTCAAGCGCATCGACACCTGCGCGGCGGAGTTCGCCTCGCCGACAGCCTACATGTACTCAACATACGAGAGCGGCCTGTTCGAGGAACCGGTCTGCGAGGCGCAGCCGTCGGACCGGCAGAAGGTCGTCATCCTCGGAGGTGGCCCAAACCGAATCGGCCAGGGCATCGAATTCGACTACTGCTGCTGCCACGCGGCTTATTCGCTGTCGAATGACGGCTACGAGACCATCATGGTCAACTGCAACCCCGAGACTGTCTCGACCGACTACGACACCTCCGACCGCCTCTATTTCGAGCCGCTGACCGACGAGGACGTGATGGAGATCATCCGCGTCGAGCAGCAGGCCGGCACGCTCAAGGGCGTGATCGTGCAGTTCGGCGGCCAGACGCCGCTGAAACTGGCCAAGGCGATCAAGGAGGCCGGCGCACCGATCCTCGGCACCCCGCCGGAATCCATCGACCTCGCAGAGGACCGCGACCACTTCAAGATGCTCGTGGACCGGCTTGACCTTCGTCAGCCGAAGAACGGCATCGCCTCCAGTGTCGAGCAGGCGCAGATGGTCGCCGAGGACATCGGCTATCCGCTGGTGATCCGCCCATCCTACGTCCTGGGCGGTCGCGCGATGGCGATCATCTATGACGAGACCGATCTGCAGGATTATATCGACCATACGCTGGCCGGTTTCGTCCCGCCCGATCTCCGCCACAAGTTCCAGGAGAGCAGCGCCCGCGTGAATGCCCTGCTTGCAACCAATGCGCTGCTGTTCGACACTTATCTGCGCGACGCGATCGAGGTTGATGTCGACGCCATCGCCGATGGCGAGGATGTGTTCATCTGCGGGATCATGGAGCACATCGAGGAGGCTGGTGTGCATTCGGGCGACTCCGCCTGTTCGTTGCCGCCGCACTCGCTCCCGGCGCATCTGATCGAGGAATTGAAGCAGCAGACCCGAAAGCTCGCTCAGGAGCTTGCCGTCGTCGGGCTGATGAACGTGCAGTTCGCCATCAAGGATGGCGAGGTCTATCTGCTTGAGGTCAACCCGCGTGCCAGCCGCACGGTCCCCTTCGTTGCCAAGGTGATCGGCCTGCCGATCGCAGGGTTGGCCGCAAGCGTCATGGCGGGCAAGAAGCTCGCCGATCTGAGGATCGAAGCACCGGCGTACAGGCATATCGGCGTGAAGGAAGCGGTGTTCCCGTTCTCGCGTTTCCCCGGCGTCGATCCGGTTCTCGGCCCGGAAATGCGTTCAACCGGCGAGGTCATGGGACTGGACGACGACTATGCGGTGGCCTTCGCCAAGAGCCAGATCGGCGCGGGCAACATGCTCCCGGCCTCTGGCACCGTCTTCATCTCGGTCAAGGATGCCGACAAGGAACGCATCCTCGGCCCGGCGCGCGACCTCGTCGCTATGGGCTTTCGAATCGTCGCCACGCGCGGCACGAAGCGCCACCTCGAAGCGAACGACATTCCCTGCGAAAAGATCAACAAGGTGCTCGAAGGTCGTCCGCACATTGTCGACGCGATGAAGAACGGCGACGTGCATCTGGTTTTCAACACCACCGAGGGGGTGCGCGCGCTGGCCGACAGCGCTTCTATCCGCCGGACTTCGCTGCTTTATCACATCCCGTACTACACAACGATCACCGGCGCCCTCGCCGTTACACAGGCGATCAAGGCCATGCGGGCGGGAATCCTTGAAGTTGCACCGCTGCAGGAATATATCGCCCGTCAGCGCTAGGCGGCGGGCATTGCATTACGACCCGAAACGCTGCTTCAATCACAAATGCACTCAGTGAAATCCGGCACTGAACCGGAATCAGGAGACGGCTGGAAATGTCGCAAGAAAAAATTCCTATGACTGCTGAAGGTTACGCCTCGCTTGAGCGAGAAGTGAGACGCCTGAAGTCGGAGGAGCGACCGCGCATTATCCAGGCCATCGCCGAAGCGCGCGAACACGGCGACCTTTCGGAGAACGCCGAATACCACGCTGCGAAAGAGCAGCAGAGCCTGAACGAGGCGCGCGTAGCCGACCTTGAAGACAAGCTTTCGCGCGCGCAAGTTATCGACGTCTCGAAACTTTCCGGCGATACTGTGAAATTCGGCGCGACGGTAACGATCGTCGACGAGGAAACCGAGGAGGAATTGCGGTATCAGATCGTCGGTGACGACGAAGCCGACGTGAAGCAGGGCCGCATCGCCATCAGCTCGCCGATTGCCCGCGCCCTGATCGGCAAGTCCGTCGGCGACAGCGTCGAGGTTGTCACGCCCAAGGGCAGCAAGGACTACGAGGTCCTCAAGGTCGAGTTCATCTAGGCGCGCAGCCGGTGCCGGCGCAGCGACCTGAAAAGGAGTGGGAGACATGAACTACGTGCGTACAGCGATGCTGCTGGCATTGCTGACCGCTCTTTTTGTCCTCGTCGGCTACGCCATCGGCGGTCAGTCGGGCATGGTGATCGCCTTCGTGATCGCTGCCGGCATGAACTTCATCAGCTACTGGAACGCCGACAAGATCGTGCTGCGCATGAGCGGCGCGCAGGAGGTCGATGAACGCACGGCGCCGGAGCTGTATGACATCGTCCGCCAACTCGCGCGCAACGCGAACCTGCCGATGCCAAAGGTGTATCTGATCCACGAAGACCAGCCCAACGCCTTCGCGACGGGACGCAACCCGGAAAATGCGGCCGTGGCCGCGACCGTCGGGCTTTTGCGGAATCTGAGCCGGGAGGAGGTTGCGGGCGTGATGGCGCATGAGCTTGCGCACGTCCAGAACCGCGACACGCTCATCATGACGATCGCCGCGACGATCGGCGGCGCTATCTCGATGCTGGCGCAATTCGGTCTGCTGTTCGGCGGCTCGCGCGACAACAACAGCCCCTTCGGGATCATCGGCATTCTGCTCATGGTAATCCTTGCACCGATCGCCGCCGCGCTGATCCAGATGGCCATCAGCCGCTCGCGCGAGTATCAGGCCGACCGCCTCGGCGCCGAGATTTGCCAGCGACCGCTGTGGCTGGCCTCCGCGCTGGAGAAAATCGCTGGGGCGGCCAAGCGCGTTCAGAACCAGCATGCCGAGCGTAATCCAGCAACCGCGCACATGTTCATCATCAACCCGCTGGCCGGACTGCGCATGGACAACCTGTTCTCGACGCACCCGCCGACCGATGAGCGCATCTCCCGACTGCGCGCCATGGCGAGCGAGATGGGCCAGGGCGGCGTCAGCGCGGCCGAGGGCGGTCCATGGGGAACGCGCCAAGAAGGCCCGTGGGGCTAGATGGCGAATAGCGCCGGTCAGGGCGCGACATCCGTGAGCCAGGCGACCAAACGAAAATCCGGCGCGCACGCCCTCCCCACAGGCTTCGCTGCGCGCGACCTCTGCGCGCGCATTCTCCGACAGATCCTCGCCAAATATCAGCCGCTCGACGAGACGCTCGGTCTGCTCGACGGGGCCGAAACACCGCTCGCGCCGAACGACCGGGCCTTCGTCCGCGCGATTGTCAGCACGGCGCTGCGCCGCAAGGGCCAGATTGACGATGCGCTGGCGCGCTTCATCACATCACCGCTACCCGACAAGCGCGGCCTGCTCGATGAAATCCTGCTGACGGGAGGGGCACAGCTCCTCTTCATGGAGACGCCCGCGCACGCCGTCATCAACATCGCCGTGGAGCAGACCCGACGCGACAAAGGGGCACGGCGCTTCGCTTCGCTCGCCAACGCCGTGCTACGTCGTGTGGCCGGCGCGGGCGCCGACATCGTCGCCGCGCAGGATGCCGCCCGACTCAACACGCCGGATTGGCTCTGGAGCCGCTGGGCCGCGCATTACGGCGACGCCGCCGCCCGCGCGATCGCGGAACAGCACCTGATCGAGCCGCCGCTTGACCTCACCGTGAAGGCCGACCCGGAGCGATGGGCCGAGCGGCTCGGCGGCATCGCGCTGCCGACGGGGAGCGTGAGGCTCGCGGCGCGCGGCCGGGTCGAGGCGCTAGACGGCTATGGCGAAGGCGCATGGTGGGTCCAGGACGCCGCGGCGGCGCTGCCCGCGCGCGTGCTCGGCGACATCGCAGGGCAACGCGTGGCCGATCTGTGCGCGGCGCCGGGCGGCAAGACCGCGCAACTGGCCCGAGCCGGCGCACAGGTCATGGCGGTAGACCAGTCGACCAAGCGGCTCGAGCGCCTGCGCGAGAACATGGCGCGGCTGGGCCTGACAGCCGAGACAGTCGCCGCCGATGTGACCACGTGGCGACCAGACGCGCCCTTCGACGCTGTTTTGCTCGACGCGCCCTGCACCGCGACCGGCACGATCCGCCGCCACCCGGACATCCCGCATCTGAAGCGCCCCGCCGACCTGGAAAAGCTCGCCGACCTG
Source organism: Dichotomicrobium thermohalophilum (assembly GCF_003550175.1). Lineage (NCBI taxonomy): Bacteria > Pseudomonadati > Pseudomonadota > Alphaproteobacteria > Hyphomicrobiales > Hyphomicrobiaceae > Dichotomicrobium > Dichotomicrobium thermohalophilum. Next base: position 362,029 of record NZ_QXDF01000001.1, on the reverse strand, counting down.
CAAACGCGTCTGCTCGACAACGCAGTGACGATGCTCCGGCGCGGCGGCGTCCTGGTCTACTGTACTTGCTCGCTGGAACCGGAAGAGGGGATCCGACAGATCGACCGGCTTCTTGCGCAGCGCGACGACCTCTCACTCGAACCAATCGACCCGGCCCCGCTCGGCGCGCGCCCGGAATGGACCCGTTCGCCCGGCATCCTTCGCACACTGCCGCATCAACTGCCGGCGGAAGACCCGGCCATGAGCGGCATCGACGGGTTTTTCGTCGCCCGGTTGCGCAAGAGCGGTGCATAATCAATAGTTGCAGCGCGTCTCTATTCCGCCGCGAAGGCGTTGAAAGGTATACTCCGCGCGAAAGACAAACACCGGTAACGCAGCCGCCATGGCCACCAACGACGTGACCGAGAAAATGCGCCTGGCCGCGATGGCCGCCTCCCATGCGGGGCGCGCTGCCATGAAGACCGTGATCGGCTCAGCCCCGCTACGCTGGATCGCCGGTCCGCCTCCGGCCCACCAGTTCGTGCTGATCCCGCAGGACCTGCGCACGGCGGACCCTTCGCTTTCGGCGGAAATGTATGACGGCTACTTCGGCCTCGCCGGTGCCGTGGCGCCCATTGGTTCGGAGTCGCCATTTCGCGTGCGCCCACCCTCGCAGCCGTGGCTGCGCGAGCTGCACGCCTTTTCATGGCTGCGGCACCTCCATGCCGCGCAAGACGATGTCGCGCGTGAACGCGCCCGTGCCTTGGTCCGCGATTGGCTGGCCCTGGGCACGCGCGCGCCTGATCTGACCTGGGAGACGGATATCGCGGCCCGCCGGCTGATCGCCTGGCTGTCTCATGCCGGCTTTGTGCTGGAGCGCGCGGATGCGGATTTCTACGACGCCTACATGGCCGGGCTCACCCGTCAGCTTCACGCGCTCTCTCTTAGCGGACGCGACGAAGGTCAGAACGTTGCCCGGCTGCGCGCGCTGATCGCCTCGACGCTCGCGACACTGTGCATCGCCGAGTTCGAATCGCACCTGTCATCGTACACGCCCTCGCTGGCATCCGAGCTGGACCGGCAGATCCTGGCCGACGGCGGGCACGTTTCGCGCAATCCGGGCGCAATCATCGACGTGCTGCTTGATCTGCTGCCGCTGAGGCAGTGCTTCGTCAGCCGCGGCTTCGACGTGCCAGACGCGCTGAACGAGGCGATCTCGCGCATGGTACCGATGCTGCGCTTCATGCGGCTCGGGAACGGCGCGCTGGCCCGATTTAACGGCATGGCGGCCACCCGCGTCGACGAAATCGCGAACATCCTCGCCTATGACGACTCGCTGGTGCCGTCAGAAAACCTGACGACGAGATCAGGCTACGCGCGGCTGGCGAAGGGCGATACCGTGGTGATTGCGGATGTCGGCGAGCCGCCGCCGCTGTCGGCCAGCGAAGGCGCCTGTGCCGGCTGCCTCGCCTTCGAGTTCAGCTCCGGCGAAAACGAGATTGTCGTCAACTGCGGCGCGCCGGGCGACGAGGAGAGCGAGTGGCATATCGTCTCGCGCGCGACCGCCGCGCATTCCACGCTGACCGTTAACGACGCATCTTCCTCACGGCTCATCAAACGCCAGCTCCTGCAGCCGCCGCGCGAAATCTATCTGCTTTCCAACCCCAAGGCCGTGCGCAGCGAAATCTCCATCGGGAACGAGCAGGTGACGTTGCGCGGCGCACACGACGGTTACCGCGATCGCTTCGGCCTCTTGCATCAGCGCCTTCTGAAGCTGTCTAATGACGGGCAGCGGCTGGATGGCGTCGACCAGCTCCTTGACCCGCGGAAGAACGCCTCAAGCGCCTCGGCCGACACGATGTTCGCCATTCGCTTTCATCTGCATCCGCGCGTCAAGGTGAGCCTGTTGTCGGAGGAACGCGGCGCTGCGCTGATGCTGCCGAATGGCGAGCGCTGGCAGTTCAAGGCCAACGGTGCGACGCTGGAAATCGAGGAAAGCATTTTCCTGGCCGACCCGATTTTCCGCCGGCGCTGCCTGCAAATCGTGTTGACAGGGCCTTGCTATCCGCCGCCCAACGTGGAATGGAGCTTCCAGAGAACCAAGTCCGCGCCGGCCAAGCCCAGCCCCTTCGAGTGAGGTGAGCGGCCCGGCGACGGACCTCAGCCAACGCTGGGACCGCATATGCCTGACACAGAACCCGTTATCCGCCGTGCCCTGATTTCTGTCTCCGACAAGACGGGGGTGGTCGACTTCGCCTGCGAGCTGGCCGGCCTGCGCGTCGAGTTGATTTCGACTGGCGGCACCGCCTCGCTGCTGCGGGAGGAGAACCTGATCGTCCATGACATCTCCGAGGTGACCGGCTTCCCCGAGATCATGGATGGCCGCGTCAAGACGCTGCACCCGAAGGTTCACGGCGGCCTGCTGGGAACGCGAGATAATCCCCAGCACGCCCAAGCGATGGACCAGCACGACATCGCGCCCATCGACCTGCTTGTGGTCAACCTCTACCCATTCGCGCAGACGGTCGCGCAGGGCGCGGACTTCGCCACCTGCATCGAGAACATTGATATTGGCGGGCCAGCGATGATCCGGGCGGCGGCGAAGAACCACGCGCATGTCACCGTCGTCGTCGATCCGGCCGACTATCCGCTTGTGCTGGACGAGATGCGCCAGCACGGGCATGTCCGCGCGGGGACGCGCCGCGCGCTGGCGGCGAAGGCCTACGCACGCACCGCTGCCTATGACGCTGCTGTCAGCACCTGGTTCGCCGATCAGCTCGGCGAGACGGCGCCGAAATGGCGCAGTTTTTCGGGCGAACTCAAGCAGACGCTGCGCTACGGCGAGAACGCCCACCAGAAAGCTGCATTCTATGTAGGCGGCACTTCCCCTGCGCGCCCCGGCGTGGCGACCGCCCGGCAGGTGCAAGGCAAGGAGCTGAGCTACAACAACATCAACGACACCGACGCGGCCTATGAGCTTGTCGCTGAATTCGACCCCTCCGCAAGTGCGGCCGTGGCCATCATCAAGCACGCCAACCCCTGCGGCGTCGCGCTGGGCGACACGCTGGCCGAAGCCTATGACAAGGCGCTGATGAGCGACCGGGTCAGCGCGTTCGGCGGCATCATCGCGGCGAACCGCACGCTCGACGCCGAAGCCGCGGCAAAGATGATCGAGATTTTCACCGAGGTCATCATCGCGCCCGACGCGGATCCAGAAGCGCTCGACATCATCGCGCAGAAGAAAAACGTGCGTCTTCTGCTCGCCGGAGGCCTGCCCGACCCGTCAGCCCAGGGCCTGCATCTGCGCAGCGTCGCGGGCGGGCTGCTGGTCCAGACGCGCGACAACGGGCGCATTGGGCGGGACGATGTCCGCGTGGTGACCAGACGCGCTCCGACTGAACGGGAGTTGGACGACCTGATCTTCGCCTTCCGCGTCTGCAAGCACGTCAAGTCGAACGCCATCGTGTATGCGCGCGACGGCGCAACGGTCGGCATCGGGGCGGGACAGATGAGCCGCGTGGATTCCGCACGCATCGCCGCGCACAAGGCAGAGGAATCGGCGCGCGCCAAGCGCGAGTCCGGTCTCGATGACGAAAAACCGAAACCCGCGGAAATGCCACAGGGGATGGTGGCCGCGTCAGATGCCTTCTTCCCCTTCCCGGACGGCCTGCTGGAGACGGCCAAGGCCGGGGCAACGGCGGTCATCCAGCCAGGCGGGGCGCAGCGCGACGACGAGGTGATCGCGGCGGCTGACGAGCACGACCTGGCGATGGTGTTCACCGGGATGCGCCACTTCCGCCACTGAGCGGGGCGGGCTTGACCCAAAGCATGGCGATAAACCCGGCGACAAGGAACACGCCGATACTGGCGATGCCTATCCGCTGACTGTCGCTGAGTGCCGTCACGCCCGCGACCAGAAGCGGTGCCGCGAAAGCGGTGATCTTGCCGGAAAACGCGAATAATCCGAAGAACTCACCCGACTTGTCCGGCGGCGCGATGCGCGCCATGAAACTGCGACTCGCCGACTGCAGCGGCCCGGCCGCAAGCCCGATAAGGATAGCGAAGCCGAGATAGGCCTGCTCCGCGAAGCTGGCCAAGCCCCCCAACTCCGGGCCGTTCGGGATCGGCACGACAAACAGCACGGAGTCGCGGTCGATCGACAGCGCACCGACCGCGCCAGTAATGAGCAACAGCAGAGCAGCGAGGATCACGGGTTTTGCGCCGACCCGGTCATCCAGCACGCCGCCGAGCGCCGCACCGATGCCCGCCGTGGCGGCGAGCACAATGCCGAACAGCCCCAGCGTGGCCGAGCCCCAGCCGAAAACCGACACTGCATAAATCCCGCCGAACGAGAAGATCGCCGTCAGGCCATCCGTGTAGAGCAGCCGCGCAAACAGGAAGCGCACAACATGCTTGTATTGCCAGACGTTTCGGACGGTCTGGGCGAACTCGCGCCAACCGCCACGCGCCGCCGCCGAGAGCGAACGCCGCGACCCGCGCAAATCCGGCGTGAACAGGAACAGGGGCAGCACGAACACAAGATACCACGCCGCCGCGAACGGCCCGGTGAAGCGCGCGCCCTCGCCCGCCTGCGGGTCAAGCGGCAGCACTGGCGCTAAACCCAGCATCGTCTCATCCCCGCCGTCCCGGACCAGCAGGAACGCTGCAAAGATCACCAGCGCCAGCAACCCGCCGGCATAGCCCGCGGCCCAGCCAAAGCCCGAAAGCCGTCCCTGCGCGCGCGGACCGACCAGTGACGGCATCATTGCGTTGGTGAGCACGGTCGAGAACTCGGCCGCCAGGATCGCCGCGACGATGGCCGCGATGATGAGCGGCAGTGCGCCCATCTCGCCTGGAACGGCGAACCACAGCGCCGCCTGCGATACGATGAACACAACCGACCAGCCGAAAATCCACGGCTTTAACCGTCCGCTCGCATCGGCCATGGCCCCGAGCACCGGGCTGAGCAGCGCGACCGCGACGCCCGCCGCCGCCGTCACGAAGCCCCAGAGCGACTGCCCGGCGACCGGATCGGTCATGAAGCCGTCGACGAAATACGGCGCAAAAAGGAAGGTCGTGATGAGCGTGTAAAACGGCTGCGCGGCCCAGTCGAACAGCACCCAGCCGCCGATGCCGAGTGGACCGGCGCGGGTCTGCGCAGGCGCTGCGCCACCGGCGACGCTGCTCATCCGGCAAGATCACGCAGCTGCGCGACGGCCACGGTCAGCTTGGCCAGTGTCGGCTCGCCGCCCTCGATCAGCGCGAGAATGCCGTTGCGAGTCCGCGCTACCGCCGCACTCGTCTGCTCGAACCAGGCATCGAAATCCGGATCGGTCTGCTGCACCTGTGCCTCGGCCAGAATGCGCAAGGTGAGCGCGCGCAGCGCCACCGCCGCAAGCTCCATCGTTGTATTGACCGCCAGCCGGTCATAATAGTCGGTCTGTGCCAGCTCTTCGGCAACGCGGCGCAGCGCGTCCATGCAGAAATAGCCGGACAACTGGTAATAGACCCGCGCGGTCTGGAGCAGATCATAGCCGCCCTCCTCAGCGGCCAGGATGATGTCCGGCGCATCGCCCAGCGCGCCAAGCTTGGCCAGCTTCCCGGCAAGGCTTTCCGGCACGCCGCCGGTGACGTATTCCGCCTGCGTCACCTCCACATGCTGTGCCTGCTCTCTCGGCAAGACCGCGTGCAGGTTGTCGGAGATGCGCGCGATACCATCGCGGTAGCGCGAGATGACCGGCTCCAGCCCGCGCTCGAACTTGCCGTGGCGGAGGAACCAGGCGGTCTGGCGGCGCAACTCGTCTTGGAGCCGGAGATAGAGATCAAGCTGGCGCGCGCCGTCGATCTTGTTGTCGATGGCGTCGATGGCGTCATAAAGCCGGCGGAACCCGTAGCTCTGCATCACCGCCGCGAAGGCATAGGCGATCTCGTCGGCGGAGTTGCCGGTCTCCTGGATGAGCCGGACGATGAAGGTCGAGCCGCCGCGGTTGATGATCGCGTTGGCGAGTTGCGTTGCGATGATCTCGCGACGCAGCGGATGCGCCTCGATCTCGTCGGCGAATCGGGTGCGGAGCGTCTCGGGGAAATAGTCCTGCAGCGCGTAACTCAGATGCGGATCCCGGCAGACCGGCGAGTCAACCAGGCGGTCGTAGAGGTCGATCTTCGCCCAGGCGAGCAGCACTGCCAGTTCCGGCCGGGTTAGCGGCTGGTTCTGCTGGCTGCGGCCGCGGATTTCCGCATTGCTTGGCAGATCCTCGACGTCGCGGTTGAGTCCGTTGTCCTCAAGAGCCTCAATCAACCTTGCCTGAAAGCCGAGATCGGCCAAGCCGCGGCGCGCGCCAAGGCTGATCGCCAGTGTCTGCAGGTAGTTGTTGCGGAGGCAGTCATGCGCAACTTCGTCCGTCATGCTTGCGAGGATCTGGTTGCGCTCCTCCCGCGTGATCTTGCCGGCGCGTTCGGCCTTGCCCAGCGCGATCTTGATATTGACCTCGAAGTCCGACGAGTTCACCCCGGCCGAGTTGTCGATCGCGTCGGTGTTCACGTGACCGCCGCGCATGGCGAACTGGATGCGCGCGCGCTGGGTGATGCCCAGATTTGCGCCCTCGCCGATCACGCGCACGCGCAGCTCGCTCGCGGTCACCCGGGTGGCGTCGTTGGCGCGGTCATTGACGTCGGCGTTCGTCTCACTGTCTGCTCGCACGAACGTGCCGATGCCGCCGAACCACAGCAGGTCGGCTTTCATGCGAAGGATCGCATTGATGAGCTGGTTCGGCGTAACCTCTTCGGCTTCCAATCCCGTCAATTCGCGGATTTCCGGGGTGAGCGGAATCGCCTTGGCGCTGCGGCTGAAGACCCCGCCGCCTTTCGAGATCAGACTTCGGTCATAGTCCTGCCAGGTGATCCGCGCGAGGTCGAACAGGCGTTTGCGCTCGGCCCAGCTTGTCGCCGGGTCCGGGTCAGGGTCGATAAAGATATCGCGGTGATCGAACGCAGCGAGCAGGCGGGTCTGTTTTGACAGCAGCATCCCGTTGCCGAACACGTCACCCGACATGTCCCCGATCCCGATCGCTGTGAACGGCTCGTTCTGGATGTCGTGGTTCAGCTCGCGGAAATGGCGTTTCACCGCCTCCCAGGCGCCGCGCGCGGTAATACCCATCTCCTTGTGGTCATAGCCGGCGGAACCACCCGAGGCGAAAGCGTCATCGAGCCAGAAGTCGTTCTCCTGGGCGATCGCGTTGGCGATGTCGGAGAAGGTCGCCGTGCCCTTGTCGGCCGCCACGACCAGATAGGCATCGTCCCCGTCGCGACGCACCACGCGCTCAGGCGGGATAACGAGGTCTTCCTTGAGGTTGTCGGTGATGGACAGCAGGCTCGAGATGAATTGCTTGTAGCAGGCAACGCCTTCTTCCATCCGCGCTTCCCGGCCGGCATTGGCCGGAATTTGCCGCGGATAGAAGCCACCTTTGGCCCCCTGCGGCACGATCACGGCGTTCTTCACCTGCTGCGCCTTGGCCAGCCCCAACACTTCGGTGCGGAAATCCTGCGCCCGATCCGACCAGCGGATGCCGCCGCGCGCGATCGGCCCGCCGCGCAGATGCACGCCCTCAACGCGCGGCGAATGGACGAAAATCTCGGCATAGGGATGCGGCAGCGGAAGCCCCTCGATCTGCTTGCTGACCAGCTTGAAAGCAACGGTTGCCGGGCCGCCATCAACCGGGCCTTGACGATAGAAGTTGGTGCGCATGGTCGCCTGAATGACGTTCAGGAAGCGCCGCAGGATGCGGTCTTCATCGAGGCTTGCGACATCGTCGAGAGCGTCCTCAATCCGAGCGGCGATCGCGTCCGGGTCTTCTGCCTCGGCCGGGTTCAGGTCGGGGTCAAAAAGCCGGTGGAACAGCGCGATCAGGTCGCGCGCTATCTCGGGATGCCGCTGGAGCGTGCCGGCCATATAGCCCTGGCCGAACGGCGCGCCGATCTGGCGGAGATAGGAGCCATAGGCGCGGAACACCGCGGCCTCCCGCCAGGTCAGCCCGGCGCGAAGGATTAACCCGTTATAGGCATCGTTGACGGCCTGCCCGTACCAGACGCGAAGGAAACCGTTCTCCAGACGCTCGCGCACGGAGTCGATTTCGATTTCACCTCTGGTACTGGGCTCCAGCAGGATATCGTGCAGATAGACGGTGCGCCGTTCGCCGCCGTCCTGCGGCTCGACCGTGAAGGTCCGCTCCGAACTGGCGGCAAAGCCCATGTTCTCGAAAATGGGAACGCGGCGGCTCAGAGAGATCGGCTCATCGAGCTGATACAAGCTAACGCGAACCTGCCTCGGCCCGCAGCTTTCGTCCTTGCAGAACTCGACCGTAATCGGGGAGTCTGCACTCAGCTCTTCGAGCTTCTGGATGTCGCCGAGCGCGCGGTTCGTGGAGTTGTATTCTTCGTAGCCCGCCGAAAAGGCATCGCCGTAGCGGGCAATCAGGGCACTGGCGCGTTCGCCGTAGTTTTCACGCAGCCGGTCGCGTAGCGTCTCGCGCCAGGATCGAACGATATTCTCGATCTGCTGTTCAAGGTCTTCGGGCGCCGCGCCGATCGGCTCCGCGCCGGTGCGCCAGACGATGACGTGCAGACGCACCAGCGGCGCGTTGGTGAAGAACGGCGTGGCCTTCGTCACCTCCCCGCCGAACGCCTCGGCCAGGTACTCGCAGATGCGCACGCGCTTTTCCGTCGAGAAGCGGTCACGCGCGACATAGATCAGGACCGAGGCGAACCGGCCGAACGTGTCATAGCGCACGAAGGCGCGCGTCTGTGGCTTGAGTTCGAGCGAGAGGATTTCTGTGGCGAAGGAGAGGAGCTGATCCACGTCGATCTGGAACAGCTCGTCGCGCGGATAGGTGTCCAGAACCGTCCGCAGCGCGCGCCAGGAGTGGCTCTGCTCGGGAAAGCCCGATCGGTCGAGCACGAGTTTCGCCTTGCGCCGAAGAAAGGGAATATCCTCGACCGACCGGGTATAGGCCGAAGCTGTGAACAGGCCTGCGACACGGATTTCGCCGACCGGATGCTCTTCCCGGTCGTAAAGCTTCAGGCTGATGGTGTCCATGTTCACGCGCCGGTGGACGCGCGAGCGCAGATTGCCCTTGGTAATGATGAGCGGCTCAGGGCGCAGAAACACATCGACCGCCTCGGAGCGCATGCTCGTGCCCTCGCCAGGCTGGCGCAGCAGCTTGGCGTTGATGTCCCGCAGGATTCCGAGGCCGGATTCCGGGTCCGGGATCAACTCGGGCGGCTCGCTGTTCGGCTCGAACCGGTAATTCCGCATCCCGAGGAACACGAAGTTGCGATCCGAAATCCATTCCAGAAAGCGGATCGATTCTTCGCGCTCATCCTCCGGCACGGGCGGGTGGCCCGTCTTGTAACGCTCGACAGCCTCGCGGAAGCGGCCCATCATCGGCTTCCAGTCCCCAACGACCGCCCGCACGTCCTCCAGCGTCTGGATGATTGCCTTTTGCAGAACATTCCGCTCGGTCTCCGACGGAATGTCCTCAAGCTGGATGACCATGACGCTTTCCAGCCCGGCTTCCGGCATCTCCTCAACCGGCGGCTCCTGCGCCGTGTGGTCGTCCAGATAGAGCAGGCGACAGTCCGGGTCGCGCCCGACATGCAAGATCGGGTGGGCGATCCAGTCGAGCTTCAGGCCGCGGTCGATGATCTCGCCGAGCACCGAGTCGACAAGGAACGGCATGTCGTCATTGACGATGTGCACCACCGACCGGGTCGCACCGTTCGGACCTGTCGGCGCGCGGCCTATACGGACATTCGGCGTACCGCGCTGACGCTGATAGAAAAACGCGAAGGCCTCGCGCGCCAGAGCCGCCAGCGCCTGCGGGTCCGACTGGCGCAGATCCGCCTCGTTCAGGTCGGCGTAGAGCAGCCGCGTGAACGTCTTGAGGTTCTCGATGTCGGTGACATGGGCGGAGGCCGCGATCGCCTCGAGCGCCGCCAGAACGTCATCGAGGCTGGAGGTGGAAAGAGGCTCGACGGCGGAGACCATGACGCATCCTGTTTTTATGTGGGTATCCGGAAGTTCTGTCACGTGCGCGACAGGTAATGATCGTGCGCGTCGTTAAGCAGCGTGCCGCATAATTAGGCATAGAACAAGGCCCGCCGCAGCACCGCACACAGTGCGCATCAATCTGTTTACGATTTTCGCCGTCCAGCTTTGCCGCCCCTGACGCGAGCGGATAGTGTGGGTGTATCAAGCTGAAACGGTGATCCCTCATGAAACATTTGAGTTTGTTTGTTGCTCTCGGCGTTCTCGCGTTTGCCTTCGGGCTTTCGGGGGATGTTCAGCCCGCCCATGCCTTCGGCGATTGGTGGCGCGGTGACGGCGGCTGTACCGTCAAGCATGAGCCGCGTGTACGTCATCGCGTTGTGCGGAAGCATGTCGTCAAGCGCCCCGGTATCTACGAAATCCACCGTCGCTCCGGCGTGTACGGTTACCGGAAGGTAAAGGTGCGCACGCGCTCAGGCCGCATTGTCTACCGCAAAAAGCGGGTTCTGCTGAAACCGTATGAAAACATTGTGCGCTATCACGAGCCCAAGGAACGCTGGGTCTACAAGCGGCAACGCATCTACGCGCCGGCGCCATCGCGGCCCCGCGGCGCCTGGCCCGACAGCTGCTGAGCCGCGTTAAGTCGACGTTTACCGCAACCATGATCCCTTATTGCGCCGCACATTTTTGTTGCGGCGCAACATTTACCTGATTATTATTGCAAAAGTGCATTTCAGGTATGGGATCAAAGCGGTGTTCTGGCTCTGGCCTTTGATGACTGTTGGGACGATGACCGCAGCGCCCGCACGGGAGAGCGGCGGCGGTGGTGCTACGCGCACTCTCGCGCTCGAGACCGCGCGTCAGGAGCCGGAAACACGATCCCGCACTGCTACGAAGATCGTCGACCACGCCGCGCGCGAAATGGCCCTTCATGTCACAACCACGCTCAGTCGTTCCTGGACTGATCTCAGCCGCGTGTTCGGCCGGATGCGAGACGCTATCGCGTATGAGCGGCTGATGCATGCCACCTTCGGCTGGGCGCTTTCCCCGATGCAGCGGCTTATGCCTTCCGCGACCTGGCCGCTGGTTCATGCGCAACAGGCCGGCCATTGGGGGCATCCGCCGCGCCCAACCGAAACAGCGACAGGCGGAGATATTTTCTCAATGGCCGCCGCCTGGTGGCGGGGTCTTGCCACGCCCTTCACAGCGACCGGATCCGGCTGGCGTCCACATGCTGCGCCTGCCAACCCGCCGGCCTTTGCTTTCGCGCCGATGTTCGGCGCTGCGGCCATGATGCCGGCAATTGGCTTCGGCCTGTTCCTCTAATTGCGCGCCCGTCGTGTCAGCCAGGCGTGATGCAGCGCGATCGCCGCAGCATTCGATACGTTGAGGCTCTGGATCGCCCCGGGCGCGGCAAGAGCACTGACCACGTCGCAGTGCTCGCGGGTGAGCCGGCGCAGCCCCTTGTCCTCTGCACCCAGGACGAGCGCCAGCCGCTGGAAGGCCGGCAAATCCTCGAAAACCTGATCACCTGCCGAATCCAGTCCAATTCGCATGACGCCAAGGTCGCCGAGTTCTTCCAGCCCGCGCGCGAGGTTGGTGATCAGCGCCACGGGCACGTGCTCCAGCCCACCTGACGCCGCCTTTGCCAGTGCGCCTTCCAGCGGCGGCGAGTGCCGCGCGGTCATAACCAGACCGTCCGCGCCGAAAGCCGCGGCACTTCGCAGGATCGCGCCGACGTTCTGCGGGTCCGTCACCTGATCGAGCACTATGATCACGCTGAAGGCGTCAAAGCTGGCGATGTCGCGCGGCGGCAGTGGATCAGCTTCCACGACGACGCCCTGATGCACAGCGCCCGTGCCGACGCGCGCAGCGAGATCGTCGGGCCGCACAATCCGGGGCGACACCCCGCGCGCAGCGAGCACGTCGCCCATTCGTTCGGCGGCGTTCGTTGTCGCCAGGACCGAGCGGATTTTGCGCTTGGGGTTGGCGATGGCTGCGCGCGCGGCATGCAGGCCGTATATGAGCACGCCTCCGCGTTTCGGCCCAGACTTGGCACCGCTGTGCCGAGCGTTACCTTGCCCGGACTTCGCGCCGGGCACGCCTGATTTCTTCTGTCGGCTCATGCGCGAGCAACGTTTGGCTGCGGTTGACAGAACGATCACAGGCTCCCATAACACAAAAAATCGTGCGTGCGATCCGCGCGCGACCTTTTCCCGCCACGGCCGTTTGAGCCGGAAGGCCTTGCGATTTTGGAGGAGTGCCCGAGTGGCTAAAGGGGGCGGACTGTAAATCCGCTGGCTAACGCCTACGTTGGTTCGAATCCAACCTCCTCCACCAGCTCCCCTCTATGATAACCTTCTCTGCCGCAACCGGTTCACCTCCAGAGGGCAGGAACGAGGGCGCAGCGCATGGCCAACCCCGACTCGCCACGATTTGACGCCGTCGTTTTCGATCTTCTCACGGCGCTCCTCGACTCCTGGACACTCTGGAACGACGTGGCCGGTAGTCGAGAGGCGGGCCTCCACTGGCGCAGGCGTTATCTGGAAATCACTTACGGCTGCGGCGGCTATCGCCCGTATGACGACCTCGTCGCCGAAGCGGCGCGCGACACAGGGCTTTCGCCGAACGCCGCGTACGAACTGCATCACCGCTGGCATGACCTGAAGCCATGGCCGGAAACACCCCGCATTCTCGAGAAACTCGGCGCTCAGGTTCCGCTGGGAATCGCAACGAACTGTTCCCAGGAAAAGGGGCTTTCGGCCGCATCGTTGACAGGTAAAACATTCGCCGCCGTCATCACCGCCGAAAAGGCCGGCTTCTACAAGCCGCGCGCGGAGGTCTACCGTGCGGCCCTGGACGCGATGGGGACTGATCCTGCTCGCACCCTCTTCGTGGCAGGCTCGGCTGCAGACGTTCCGGGCGCAAAAAATGCCGGCATGCCCGTTTACTGGCATAACCGCATCGGGCTGCCGTGTCCTGAAGGCGGGGTGCCGGATTTTCTCGAGTCCACGCTGGACCGGCTACCGGGAATCGTCTTGGGCGATCCCGAAACTTGAGAGGTCGTCATGCTGTCCCTGGACTCGCTGGAAACGCCCTGCCTGGTGGTGGACCGGCACCGGCTTTTGCGCAATGCCCAGACCATGCTGGCGCGCGCCCGCGACCTGGGAGTCGCGCTGCGCCCCCACGTCAAGACGCCGAAATCCGTTGAGATCGCCCGCCTGTCGCTCGGGGCCGATAACGGTCCAATCACAGTTTCGACCTTGCTGGAGGCGGAGCATTTCGCGGCGCATGGCTTCGACGACATCCTCTACGCCGTCGGTATTGCACTCGGCAAGCTGCCCCGACTGGCGGCGCTGCAAGGGCGCACCGGCGCCACGATCCGCTTCGTCCTCGACAGCGTCGCGGTGGCCGAGGCGGTGGCGGCTTTCGCGCAACAGGGCCACTCCGGCTTACAGGCGCTCATCGAGATCGACAGCGGCGAACATCGCAGCGGCCTGCTGCCGGATGACCCCGCGCTTCCCGAAATCGCAGCGGTACTCGCGGACGCACCCGGCGTCGAGCTGGTTGGCGTGATGACCCATGCCGGCCACTCCTATGGTACCGATGACCCGGCGAAGATTCGCGCGATCGCGGACGCGGAACGCGACGCCGCCGTCAGCGCCGCCGAGACGCTGCGAAGCCACGGCCACGCATGTCCCGTGGTCAGTGTCGGCTCAACGCCCACCGTCCTGCACGCGGGGCATTTGCACGGTGTCACCAAGGCGCGCGCCGGCGTCTACGTCTTCTGGGATCTCGCCCAAGCCTCGCGCGGCGTCTGCGGCCTCCACGACATCGCCGCGACAGTTTTGTCCACCGTCATCGGGCACAATCGTCAGGCCGGACGGTTGATCCTTGATGCGGGCGCTTTGGCGCTGTCGAAAGACGTGGGCGCCAACAACTTCATGCCCGACGCGGGCTACGGCTTCGTCTGCGATGCCGCAACCGCCGAGCATTTGGCGCCGCTGGCCGTCACGGAGGTGCATCAGGAGCATGGGGCTGTGCCAGTGCCGGATGCGTCGTGGTTCGACCGGCTGCCCATCGGCTCGCTGGTCCGCGTCATGCCCAACCACACCTGCATGACCTGCGCCGCCCATCGCGGCTATCACGTGCTGGAAAACGGCGAGGTCGTCGCCGAATGGCCGCGCGTCAACGGCTGGTGACGCAAGCTGGCGAGAGCCATTGTCGACCGTGCAATGACGCTACCCTTCGAAGCGGAAAGTCGCTGAATCACGATCAGTCCGGCGATACCCTGGACGCGCGACTTTCATCAGGAGCAGCGGATCCAGTTGAGCGCCGACATCACCATCCGCAAGGCCGAGGCTGACCACGCCCGCGAGGTGGAGGCCTGCGCGCGTGCGGCCTATGAGAAGTTCGTGCCCCTGATCGGCCGTGAACCGGCTCCGATGGTGGCGGACTTCGCGCGCCAGATTGCCCGTGGCATCGTTGAGATCGCGGTTGATCCGGCAGGGCGGGTTGCCGGCTTCATGGTCCGCTACCCTCGCGGCGCACATCTGCACATAGAAAACCTGGCAATCCACCCGGCCTTTCAGGGGCAAGGGCTTGGCACGCGGTTGCTCCGGCGCGCGGAAGACACCGCCCGCGAGCTCGGTCTGACAACACTCGAACTTTACACAAACGCGAAGATGAGCGAAGCCCTGGCCTTCTATCCCGCGCGCGGCTTTGTCGAGATCGACCGACGGTGGGAAGCGGGGTTCGACCGGGTGTATTTCCGCAAGGACCTGCCGGACCGGACTTCCTGAACTGTCAGCGGGAAGGCGACAACCCAGCCGCATCGATCAATGCGGGGATCTGCTTCTTCAGCTTGAAGAAGCCCTTGGTGGCGTGGGGCCACGCCGCCTTGTCCCAAGGCCGCAGGATCTGGATCAGCGAAACGCCGTTTTCCGCCAGCGTCGCGCGCGCAGCGGCAAGCCGCTCGGCCACCGGACCGACTGGCGCATAGGCCGTCATCACGCCGTCCAAGTCATTTGCGCGCGCCCAGTTCAACAAAGCCGCGCCCCAATCCTCGGGGTCCGATTGCTGGCCCTCCACGCCGAAATGCGCGGCGCCCCGAGCGAGCGCGTCAGAGACCGCGCCGTGCGCAAAGTGGCAAGCCGCGTCCGAGACCGGCAGGGGCGAGCGCCCGGCCGTCGCCGTCAGACCGATCTCCGCGGTCGGCGCAGCCGGCAGGTCCAGCGTCTCAGGCGCGCAGTCCTCCTCCGTCACCACCAGCCCCGCCCGCTGTGGCTTGACCGCCACGTCCGGCTCCGGCAGAGGCATCAACGGATGCTCCTCCTCCTCGCGCAGCGGTGGCGCGGCGGTCGCGAGTTGTCCCGCCGGGTTGAACCGGCCTTCGGTATACTTCGCGATATTGTCGGGCCGCGCGAGATAGGTCTTGCCCTTGGTGTGCAGCCCGCCGACCCAGCGCCAGCCAAGCGTATTCGAGGCGGGGTCACCGTCCAGCAGGTGCCGCAGAAAGAAATCCGCGCCGAGTTCCCAAGGCAGGCGGAGCGTGAAAATCCAGATGCTGGCGAACCACATGCGCGCATGGTTGTGCAGATAGCCGGTCTCGACGAGTTCCCCCGCCCAGGCGTCGAAACAGTCGATGCCCGTGCGCCCGTTGACCGCCGCATCATAATCCGCGCGCAGGCCCGGCTCGGCCTCCAGCCGTCCGGCGAGCGCCGCCACATCCCTGCGATACGCCTGCCAAATACTGGGCCGCTGCTCCATGAACCCCTTGAAGTAGCTCCGCCAGACCACCTCCTGCACGAACTTCTCCGCTGCCGAGAGGCCGTGCGCGCCGAGCGTTTGGGCGATCACCTCCGGCTCAAGCACCAGCCGGTGCCGCAGCCACGGCGATAGGCCGGAAACCTGCGCGTGTCGTCCCGGCCCGAAGTCGAAGTTCCGCAAACGCGCATAATTGCGCCCGGCGCGGGGCATGAACGCCGAAAGGTGCGCAAGGCCCGCCTCGCGCGTCGGTTCGGGGTGCGCGGCCATGTCTCCGATCCATCTCAGGTGCGATGCGTAATGAAGGTACGCACCGCGCGATACGCGGATTGTTAACGTCTGCGCTCGCCAATCGCTTCATACTGCCGCACACGAAAGGCGGAAGAGATGGACAGTTTTGCCCTCATCGACATTGCCGCCCTGCTCGCCGCCGCCGTGCTCGGCGCGATGCTGTTCTTCGCGGGCGTCGTGGCGCCGCTGGTGTTCGCGCAGTTCCCGGAGGAACAGGCGGGCGCTTTCATCCGGCGTCTGTTTCCGCGCTATTATGATGTGCTGGCGATTGCCAGTGCGTTGGCCGCGGTGCTGGCGCTGGGCACGCTGGAGGGTGCCATTCTCGCCGCAGTCGCTGCGCTGTTTGTCGTATCGCGCTTCTGGCTGATGCCCCGGATCAACGCGGCGCGGGACGCGGGCGCGGCGGCGGTGCAACGCTTCGAGACGCTGCACCGCACGAGCGTCATCATCAACCTCGTGCAGATGGTCGCGCTGATCGTGGTGATCGTGCTGGCGCTGGCCTGAACGAAAGGACCGCGAATTGAAGGTTGTCATTTTCGGCGCAAGCAAGGGGATCGGCTTGGAGACGGTCCGCCGCGCGCTGGAGGCCGGCTATCAGGTCCGCGCCTTCGCCCGCAGCGCATCGGCCATCCCGGACACGCACCCGAACCTGGAGAAAGTGGACGGTGACGCGCTCGACCCCGAGGCGGTCCGCGCGGCGATCGGGCCGGGTGACGTGGTCATTCAGGCGCTCGGCGTCTCGCTAACGCCGCAAAACGTCATCAGCCCGGTCACGCTGTTCTCGAACGCAACGCGGGTTCTCGTCGACGCGATGAAAGAGGTCGGTGCGACGCGGCTCATCTGCGTCACCGGCTTCGGCGCGGGCGACAGCGCGGGGCGCGGCGGTTTCTTCTATCAGGCGTTCGGCCGACAAGGGCTGCTCAAGCGCGCCTACGACGACAAGGATATTCAGGAGTGGATCATCCGCCGCAGCGGTCTGGACTGGACGATCGTCCGGCCCGGCATCCTCACCGATGGGCCGCACACCGGCCGCTACCAGGTGCTAAACGACCCACGCGAATGGCGGGTTGGAAAAATTTCGCGCGCAAACGTTGCGGATTTCCTCGTAAAGCAGGTCGAAAGCGACGCGCATATCTGCGATACGCCCGTTCTGATCGAATAGCCTCACGCGCGGATCGCGGCAGTGACTGGCGCATCGACAAGACGCGCAACGCTCTCTAGCGTGTCTCCGCAAATGGCCGTTTCAAGGCGTGCCGGGCCGTTGAGCGAGGAAATGATATGGAGCCGCCCCGGATCGAGCTGTCCAGCGATACCCAGACCCGCCCGACGGCTGGTATGCGGGAGGCGATGGCGAACGCCGAAGTCGGCGACGAGCAGCGCGGCGAGGACCCCACGGTGAACGCCCTTTGCGCGCGCATGGCCGAACTGATGGGCAAGGAAGCGGCGGTATTCCTCCCTTCGGGCACGATGGCGAACCAGATCGCGTTTCTGGTGCACTGCCGGCCGGGCGATGAAATTCTCGCGGAGGAGCGGTATCACGTCATCAACCTGGAAGGCGCCGGGGCCGCCGCGCTGGCCGGAGCCTTCGTGCGGCCGATCTCCGCGCCGCGCGGAATCTTCACCGCGGAACAGCTCGAAGCACGCATCCGCAAGCCGCGCCGCGAGACGCCGCGCCCGCGCGTCGTGACCATCGAGCAGACGGTCAATTTTGGCTCAGGCGCAATCTGGCCTGTTGAGGCGATCCATGAGGTGGCCGCTGTAGCGCGGCGTCATGGACTGCTTATGCACATGGACGGCGCGCGGCTGCTGAACGCCGCGGTCGCTTCGGGCGTGTCAGCGGCGTCGTATTGCGAAGCATTCGATTCGGTCTGGCTGGATCTCAGCAAGGGGCTCGGCTGCCCGGTCGGGGCAGTGCTGGCCGGTTCGGAACCTTTCATCAGCGAAGCGTGGGTATGGAAGCAGCGGCTGGGCGGGGCGATGCGCCAGGCCGGCGTTTTGGCGGCCGCAGGGCTTTATGCGCTGGCCCATCATGTTGAGCGCATGACTGAGGACCACGATAACGCGCGGCTGTTCGCAGAGCGCATTGCCGGGTTGCCCGGCGTCCATGTGGCCGAGCCGATTGAAACGAATATCGTCCTGTTCGACATCAACGGGATGACCGCCGAGGCGTTGGTCAATGCGCTCGCGGCGAAAGGCATTCGTCTCGACGCGATCGACACGCAGAGGCTGCGCGCCGTCACGCATCTGGACGTGAACCGCGCGCAGGTGGAGGAGGCCGCCGCCGCCGTCGCCGAGATCATGGGCGGGTGACGCCTACTCGTAGTCGCCGCCGCGATAGCCGCCTTTCAGGCCGTCCAACTCGCTGCGTAGCCAGCGCACCTCATGCTCCAGAAACTCGATCCGCTCTTTCAGCTTCATGAAGATCCAGATCACGGTGCCGGCGATGAGCAGGATCACGACGTTCTGAAGGGCGTCCATTTGAAATCCTTTCCTGTTGGCGGCGGCACGCACCGCTCTAGCGCAGAACGAGCACCGCGCACTTCGCGTGCCGCACGACGCGATGCGCCGTGGAGCCGAGCAGATAATCGCTCAGCCCTGGCTGGTGCGACGCGATGATGATTGCGTCGGCGTTCTTTTCCTTGGCCGTGCCGAGGATGCCCGCGGAGGGCTGGCCGCTGCGTACGACGATCTCGACTTCGAGGCCGGACTCGCGGGCGATTTTCGACAGCGCGTCATGCGCGTTCTTCTTGGCCCTGTCCATGTAGCCGCCGGGCAGCTCGGTGGCGACATAGGTTGGAATATCCTCGATGACGCTCATGAGCACGATATGCGCGTGCTCGCCGCCAAGCTGCCGGGCAGCGTTGAGCATGCGATCGGCTTTTTCGACTTCGGACAGTGCTACGGGGACAACAATTGTTTTAAACACGGGCGATCCTTCCTCTTCGTGAATGGTCTCCACGGGGCGAGTTTAGATCAGCGCGATCTTCGCAGCATTCATTTTACGACTGCCGCGCGCAGACTCTTGTGCAGTTTTGGCCGGCTCGGCGGTCTGCCCGGAACGGCCCGAGCCGTTGGTCGGGTCGCATGACCCGCCGCCGCTTAAGGAGATGGTGCGGCCCGAGCACCGGCAAATAGCTGACTTGAACGCGCGTGCCTTGTTGTCCGCGACGCAAAGCGCCTAACATCGACCGGCCCAGCAGTCCGGCCAAGGATAAAGAAAAAATGAGTCGAGGCATTCTCGCTTCCGTTTTTGTCGCAAGAATTTTTCTCTTCCTGCCCTTCATGACGGTCGCCGGGTGCATCCCGGTCCTGATGGAAGCCTGGGAGATTGGCGCGGCCAAGGTCAGCTCGATCGTTTCCGGCTTCTACTTCGCCTATGCCTTCTCGCTGCTGGGGTTTTCGTGGCTCGCGGGGCGCATCGGCGCGAAACGGGCCGTAACGCTTTCCGCATGGGCAACCGCGATCTCCTCCGCGGCCTTTGCCCTGTTTGCGCGGGACTACGCCTCCAGTCTGGTGCTCTATGCGCTGGTCGGGCTCTGCCAGGGCGGCGTCTACACTCCCTTGATCATGCTGTTCCGCGAGAATGCGCCGCCAGAAAAGCTCGGCGCGGCCATCGGCGCGCTCATCGCCTCGACGTCGGTCGGCTACGCCGCGTCCATCGCGGTCACCGGCATGGCGCTCGGCGTATCCGGCTGGCAAACCGCCTTTCTCGTGAGCGGCACGCTGCCGTTGGCGGGAACCCTGATGCTGCTCACCGCAATCCGCAACCTGCCAAACATCATCCATCCCACAGCGCTCGAGAGCGGTCTCTGGCGTCAACTTCGCGACAATCGCAGCGCGCGACGTCTCCTGCTCGGCTACACCTCCCATAACTGGGAGCTGATCGGCATGTGGACCTGGGCACCGGCGCTCATCGCGACGAGCTTTGTGCTCAGCGGCCAATCGACCGTCGCGGCCAGCCAGTCGAGCGCATCGTTCGTCACCATCCTGCATCTGGTCGGAGCCTTCGCGGCTTTTTCGATGGGCAAGCTCTCTGACCGGATCGGCCGGCGACAGATCCTCATCTGGTCGGCAGCCGTGGCCACCGCGTTCTCCTTCGGGGTCGGCTGGCTGGTCGCCTTCACGCCCTATCTGATCGCGACGCTTGTGATCTTCTACGCTTTCTTCGCGCTGGGCGACTCGCCGGTTTTGTCGACCACTTTGGCGGAGCGCGTGGAGCCAGCCTCGCTGGGCACCGTGCTTGCGGCGCGTTCGACGGCAGGCTTCGTCTCCGGCGCAGTGGCCCCGATCGTCTTCGGTTGGGTGGTGGATGCGCTGCGTGCCGCGGACGCGAGCGAGCCGGTCATCTGGGGTACGGCGTTCGGGACGCTGGGCCTCGGCGGTCTGCTTGCGATCCTGTTCGCGGTCCGCCTGCCCCCGAGAGCCGAGCCCGGCCCGCAAGGGGCGAACCAGAGAGCCTGACGCTTAACTGTCCCCGCGCGGGATGGGCTTCGGCCGCTCCTCAGGCAGGACCCCCTGCCGCCGAGTCAACAGCACGATCTGAAGGAGCACGCCGATCATCAGAACGCGCGCCGCGCTGGCCTGCGTCGCCATGTCGGCGGGCAGCAGCCGCGTGAAGATTTCGGTGCCGGACCATACCAGCCAGACCAGCACAGTACCGAGCAGCGCGCCCTTGTTGTTGCCGCTGCCCCCGACGATCAGCATGGCCCAGACGATGAAGGTGCCGAACACAGGCTGGAACGCTTCCGGCGAAATGAAGCCGAAGAAATGCGCGTACAGCCCGCCCGCAAAGCCCATCAGCGCCGAGCCGACCACGAAGGCCTGCAGCCGGAAGCTGACTACGTTCTTGCCCGCCGCCTTGGTCGCGTCTTCATTGTCGCGGATCGCGCGCAGGACGCGGCCCCAGGGCGAGACGCGCGCGCGCTCCACCAGGAAATAGGCGATCGCAACGCAGATCAGCGCGACCACCAGAAAGACCGGCCCCGCAAGCGGCCCGCTCTCCACCAGCGGCCGTGGGATTTCGGCGATACCGCGAACGCCGTGTGTGACCTGCTCTTCGTTCTTGATGAGGAAGCGGATGATCTCGGCGAGCCCGATTGTGGCGATGGCCAGATAGTCCGACCGCAGGTTCACCGTGATCATGCCGATGAGCACGGCGAGCAGGCCGCTGACGATGACGGCGCCGATCAGCCCGACGATCACGGGCAAGGCGAACCCGCCGAGATGCTCCGGCGTGGGCGGCGTCGTCAGGATCGCCGATGTGTAAGCGCCGACCGCGTAGAATCCGGCCACGCCGATATTGATCTGGCCGGTCATCCCCCACTGGATGTTCAGCCCGAGCGCCATGATCGCGTAGATACAGGCGAAGGAGGCGAAGAACACGAAATAGCTGAGCAGGCCGGCAAGCTCCATCAGCGGTCCTCCCCCTTTGCGCGCGCGACGATCATAGCGAACTCCCGCGGAAAATGCCGGTCGGCCGGACGATCAGCGTCGCCACCATCAGCGCGAAGGCCACCGCCTGCTTGTAGGCCGGGTTGATGACCATCGTGGACATCTCCATCGCCACGCCGATCAACAGCCCGCCCGCCATCGCGCCGTAAGGCCGGCCGATGCCGCCAACGATCGCCGCCGCGAACACCGGCAGCAGAAGCTGCCAGCCCATGACCGGATGCAGGCGCGTGTCCATCGCCAGGAAGATGCCGGCCATTGCCGCCAGCCCGCCGGCGATGATCCAAGCAATCATGATCACCCGACTGGTCGGAATGCCGCTGATCCGCGCTAGGTCAACATTGTCGGCCATCGCGCGCATCGCCTTGCCGAACTTTGTGTATTGCAGGAAGACGTGCAGCGCGGCGATCAGCCCGAGCGTGCCGGCGATGATCCAGAGATGGTCAGGCTTGATTGCAATGCCGCCGACGCGAATGGGCAACTGAATTCCAGAGGCATAGACCTGGTTGCCGGTGCCCCAGATGAGCTGTACCGCGCTCCGCAGGATGAGCGCCATCCCGAACGACGAGATCAGCAGCACGATCGGGGAGCTTTCGCGCAACGGGCGATAGATCGAAAGCTCGATGGCGATCGCCACAACTGCGACGACCAGGACCGCGAACGGTGCGGCGACGATGATCGGCATGCCCAGTCCGGCGACGATCACCAGCGCGGCATAGGCGCCGACCGTCATGAGGTCGCCATGCGCGAAATGCGCGAACCTTAGGATCGAGAAGACGAGCGACACCCCGATCGCGCCGAGCGCGAGAATGCTGCCCGTCACGATGCCGTAGATCAGGAGCTGGATGATGTCGCCGATCATGTGCACCCTTTACCCGCCGAGGAACATCTCGGCGATTTCCTTGTTCTGCAACATCTGGTCCGCGCGGTCCTCGAAGCGGTTGCGCCCCATCGCCAGCACATAGCCGCGATCGGAGACCGCCAGCGCCTGCTTCGCGTTCTGCTCGACCATGAGGATGCCGATGCCGAGCGCGTTGATTTCCTTCACTTGCTCGAAAACCTGGTCCATGAACAGCGGCGACAGGCCCGCCGTCGGCTCATCGAGGATAAGCAGCTTGGGCTCCAGCATCAGCGCGCGCCCCATCGCCACCATCTGCCGCTCGCCGCCCGACATCTGCCAGACCGGCTGCGACCGCCGCTCACGCAGGCGCGGGAATAAGGTGAAGATCCTTTCGAGCTGGCCGCTGTAGTCGTCGCTGCGCAGGAATGCGCCCATCTCCAGGTTTTCCATGACCGTCATGGACGTGAAGACGTTGCGTTCCTGCGGCACATAGGAGATCCCGATGCGCGGCGCCTGCTCCGGGGGGATATTCGTGATGTCGCGGCCCTCGAAGCGCACATCGCCCAACCGGATGGTGACCAGCCCGGCGAGCGCCTTGATGAAGGTCGACTTGCCCGCACCGTTTGGCCCGACGATGGTGACGATCTCGCCGGGCTCGACGCGCAGGCTGACGCCGTTGAGGATGTCGACGCCGCCGTAGCCGCCGTAGATGTTGCTTGCCGCCAGCAGGCTCACGCCGCCCCCTCCATCGAATGCCTCATGCCGGCTCGGTGTGGCCAAGATAGGCCTCGCGCACCGCCTCATTGGCCCGGATTTCTTCCATCGTTCCCTTGGCCAGAACGGTGCCCTGCGCCATGCAAATGACCGGGTCGCAAAGCTCGGCGATCATGTCCATGTCATGTTCGATCAGGCAAAAGGTATAGCCGCGCTCGCGGTTCAGCCGGCGGATCGTCTCGACGATCTGCGCCAGCAAAGTGCGGTTTACGCCCGCACCCGGCTCGTCGAGCAGCACGACCTTCGCGTCGGTCATCATGGCGCGGCCGATGTCGAGCAGCTTCTTCTGACCACCCGAAAGCCGCCCCGCAAGCTCATCGGCCAGATGGGCAAGCTGGAGAAAGTCGAGCACCTCGTCCGCCTTGTCGGCGATCTCTACCTCCTGCTGCCAGACAGCGCCCCAGCGGAGCCACGAGGTCACGAGGCTCTCGCCCTTCTGCGCCGCCGGAACGAGCATCAGGTTTTCGCGCACTGTCATGCGACTAAATTCGTGCGGGATCTGGAAGGTACGGATCAGCCCCAGATGAAATAGCCGGTGGGGCTTTACGCCGGTGATGTCGCGCCCATCAAGCAGGATGCGGCCGGAGTCCGGTCGGATGAACCCGGCGATGATGCCGAACAGCGTCGACTTGCCCGCGCCATTCGGCCCGATCAGCCCGGTAATGGAGCCGTCCGCGACCTCCAGCGAACAGTCATGCACCGCCTTCAGCCCGCCGAAGGCCTTTGACACGTTCTCGACGACAATCACGCGATATGCCCCTGCCTGCCGTGCACGCTTGCGCCCCGGAAAGGTTCAATATGAAAATGCGCTGAATGTCCATGCCCGAAGCGACGCGGGTGATCCATGAAACAAACGGCGCGGGATTGCAACGGGTGGCAAGGACGCTGTGCTTCCCCGGGCTGACGTCGGGGGCTTGGACTCGTTCCGATTGAAAACGCGCTTTCTGGCTCAATTTGAAAGGTCGTGGTAACGTTCGCGCGCTGTTCGACCCCGTTCTGGGGAGACACGAAGGGAGGTGAAAGCATGAGGACACGTTTCTTTCAGGCGCTTGCTGCGGCGGCCTTCGGCGTTGCGCTGGCGGCACCGGCGCAGGCCGAATCGCTGAAGATCGGCGCGCTGATGCCGATGACGGGCGATCTGCAGGCCTACGGCGAGGCAGACGTTACCGGCGTCCAGTTCGCCGTCAAGCAGATCAACGCAGCCGGCGGAGTGAACGGCGAGGAGGTCGAAATCGTCATCGCCGACACGCAGACGAAGCCGCAGGCCGGCGTCGATGCGGCGCAGAAGCTGATCAACGTTGACGGTGTTCACGCCATCGTTGGCGCGCTTTCCTCGGGCGTGACAATCCCGGTCGCCAAGACCGTCACCAGCCGCGAGGGCGTTCCGCAGATTTCCAACGCGTCTACGTCGCCCACGATCACCAAACTGCAGGACAACGACTTCCTGTTCCGCTCCGTGCCGTCGGACGCCTATCAGGGCGTCGAGCTGGCTAAGCTGGTGCAGGAAAAGGGTTTTTCGAACGTTAGCATCCTGTATGTGAACAACGACTACGGACAGGGCCTTGCCGATGCCTTTGCCGAGGCGTTTGAGGGCGAAGTTTCCGCGTCCATCGCATTCGAGCAGGGGCAGGCGTCCTATCGCGGCGAGTTGCAGCAGGCGGCCGGCGGCGGCGCCGAGGCGCTGGTGCTGATCGGTTATCCGGAAAGCGGCAGCGTGATACTCCGCCAGTCACTTGAAGGCGGCTATCTCGACAAGTTCATTTTCACCGACGGCATGAAGGCGCCGGAGATCATCGAGCGGGTCGGCGCGCAGTTCCTGAACGGCGCATTCGGTACGGTCCCGCAGGCGAAGGATACCGAGGGCCTGCGCGTCTTCCGGGAAGCCTACACTGCGGAATATGGCGATCTGCCGCCGAAGCCGTACTACGACACCGCCTATGATGCGGCAATGGTCATCGCGCTGGCAGCGCAGAAGGCCGGTTCGAGCGACCCGGAAGCGATCCGCGACAATCTGCGCGACGTCGCCAACGCGCCGGGCGAGACGATCCTGCCGGGCGAGTGGCAGAAGGCCGTGAAACTTCTGGCTGACGGCCAGGACATCAACTACGAAGGCGCCTCAGGCTCCGTCGACTTCGACAAGAACGGCGACGTGCCGGGCACAATCGGCCACTGGGAAATCCAGGATGGCAAGATCGTGGATGTTCGCGTCCTCAACTAAGCCTTTGCGGGCGGGGTGATCGCACCCCGCCCCTCACCGGCCCAACAGGAAGCCCGCCCCGATCCCGGTCGGCGCCAGCACCGCCGCCGCCCAGATAAAGGCCGAGGCCACGCTGGCCAGCGCAAAAGGCAAAAGCGGCATCCGGCAAATCCCGGCGACCAGCGGCGTGAACGAGCGCAGCGGCCCCATGAACCGCGCCAGAAACAGGCTTGCCCAGCCCCATTGCGCAAAGAACAGTCGCCCGCGCGCGATCGTCCTGCGGTTCTGGTAAAACGGCCAACGATGATGCAGGCGGCGGTAGGTGACCCGGCCAAGCCCGTAAGAGACCCAGTCACCCAGAGCTGCGCCAAGGCCGGCGGCAATCCATAGCGTGGCGATGCCGACGCCGCTTGCACCAAGCAGGGTCGAGGAAGCCAGCAGGATGATCGTGCTCGGCACGAAAAGCGAGACGACGATCACTGACTCGGCCATGCAGATCAGAAAGGCGATCGGCAGCAGATAACTCTCGTGATCGCGTACGAAAACGAGCACGGCCTCCCAGATGCCGGACAATGGCATTTCTCCCCGAAACCGGATTCGCCGACACTATGACCGGAAGCCGTGTATCTTGTATGACGGCGGCGCCGCGCTCACCAGCTTTCACTGCCTGGCGCGCCCTTGATTGGCCCGACAATGTCCGCCGTGACCCAGCCGCCGTAATAGCCGCCGGGCTGGCTGCCCGCGCGCTCCTCACCGACAAAACAAGCCAGCTCCTGCGGATAGAAGGCATACCAGCCGAGCAGCTCGCGAAATTCTGGATAGGCCTGCGTCAACACCCAGCCCGCGGGATCGACGCCGTCGGCGGCAAGCTCCTTCGAGATGCCTTTCCACTCGCAGTGATAGCTGCGGCCGGTATGACACAGCCGTTCAGTCGTCACGTCCTCCGGGGGAAAGTACAACGTCGGTGCCCCCGCCGTCTCCAGCACGCGCATCCCGCGCGTCGTGCGCGCCAGCTCCTTTTCGCCCAGCATGACGCGCAGAGGCTTGTCCGTCGGCTCGATTCGCGGCGGACGCGGATAATCCCACACTGATTCCTGATCCGCCCCCGGTTCCTCGGCGAAGGGCGGACGCGCGCTCCCGTCATAACGCCAGTGCTGGCGCGCGCGCTGAACCATTGTGCTCGGCTGAATGATCGTCATGGCCCCCTCATTCGGGTAGCGGGATGAATTCCTCGGCATCGCCCGGCGGCAGCTGAAAGCGCCCATGCGCCCAGTCGCCCTCGGCCCAGGCGCGCTTCGCGTGCTCGATCTTTTCTCGGGACGACGCGACAAAATTCCACCAGATGTAGCGCGGCCCGTTCAGCGTCTCTCCGCCCAGCAAAATCAGCCGCGCTCCCTGCGGTCCGGCCTTTACGCTGATCCGGTCGCCGGGGCGGAACACCATCATGCGCCCGTTTTCGAAGGTATCACCGCCGACCTCGATGGAGCCTTCAACGACATAGACGCCGCGGTCCTCGTGGTTGTCTGGCAGCGG
Source organism: Dichotomicrobium thermohalophilum (assembly GCF_003550175.1). Lineage (NCBI taxonomy): Bacteria > Pseudomonadati > Pseudomonadota > Alphaproteobacteria > Hyphomicrobiales > Hyphomicrobiaceae > Dichotomicrobium > Dichotomicrobium thermohalophilum. The sequence goes on along the minus strand of NZ_QXDF01000001.1, from coordinate 335,158 downwards.
CAGCAGCACGCCGGAATCGAGCGCCGCGTCGGCGTAGAACATCTCCGAAAACGTCTTGACCGGCGCGCGCTTGCCATAGGCCGCGCCGATGATGAGCCGGACCTTCTTCCCCTCGGCATCGAAATAGGGCAGCACCTCCTTGCCGTGATGCTCAAAGACCGCGCCGGTCTCTTCATAATCTTCCGGCAGCGCCACCCAGGTCTGGATGCCGAACAGCTTGTGCGGTTGCGCGCGCGTTTCGTCACTGGTGCGCTCGGAATGTGTCACGCCGTGCCCGGCAATCATCCAGTTGACCTCGCCCGGGTAGATCATCTGATCCGTACCGAGCGAGTCGCGATGCTGGAACTCGCCGCGATAGAGATAGGTCACCGTCGCCAGCCCGATATGCGGATGCGGGCGCACATCGATGCCGTTGCCAGTCAGGAAATCGGCCGGACCCATGTGGTCAAAGAAGATGAACGGCCCGACCATTTGCCGCTTTGGCGACGGCAGCGCGCGGCGTACCTCGAACCCGCCGAGATCGCGCGAGCGCGGGACAATGACGGTTTCAATGCGTTCGAGATCGTCGGCCGATGGGCAGACAGGCTCTAGGGCGGGGTTCCAGCTCATGAGGGGCTCCGGTAAGGCTGCCAAACCCCGTATTCTAGCAGCCATCGCGCCGTCGGTCTGCCATTCTCGACTTGTTTTATGGGTTATTCGGCCTGCCTCTGGACGACGCGCACGCCCTCGCTGAGCCGGTCGCTGGGATAGAGAATGACCTCGTCCCCCTCGGACAGCCCGTCGGTCACTTGCGCCCAGTCGAAATTGCGGGCACCGAGTTCAATCCGCCGGAGTCTCGCGCGGTCGTCCTCACGCACGAACACCGCCCAGTCCTCGCCACGGCGGAACAGCGCGCTGACAGGCACGCGCAGCACGTCGGTCTGCTCGTTCACCACGATGCGCACGATCACACGGTAATCGTGGCCGAGCTGAGCCCATTTCTCCGGCGGGTCGGCAATATCAAGCCACACCTTCACGCGCTGCTCCTCGATGCCGAGCGCGGAGATTTCCTCGAAGCCCGAGCGGTCGACGCGCCGCACCGTTGCCTCCAGCGGCGGTCCACCCCACTCCGTGATGATCGCGCGCGCGCCAACGCGGACCTGCACGGCATCGCGCGACAGCAACTCCGCAACGATCTCCAGATCACGCGGATCGCCGATGTCCAGAAGCGGTGCGCCAGCCTGCACGACGGTCTCGCTCTCCTTATGGATTTCGAGGACCACGCCGCTCTCCGGCGCCGGCACGCTCAGGCAGCAGCGCCCCTTGCCGCCCGAATACACAGCCGGCGGGTCCAATAGCGCCGCCTTGGCCTGCTCCAGCTCCTTCTCCCGCAGATTGACCTCGGCCTCGGCGCTGCGCACCTCCGCGAGACGCGCCTTCGCCTCCATTCGCGTCTCGTCGACAGTGCGCTGGGTGACCGTGCGGCCAACTTCCAGATTCTCGACCCGTTCTAGCTGGGTAGTCCAGTACTCGGCCATACTCTTGGCGCGCTCGAGCTTTGCCTCCGCGAGCCGCAACTGGGCCTGGGCGGCCTTTACCGCGGCCTCGCGCATCTGCACCGTGCGGTCGTCGAGAAAGCCGGAGACGGTCGGGAGGACTGACGCCACGATCGTTTCGCCCTTCTGGACCTCGTCGCCGACCTCGACAGGAGAGCGCTGCACCGTCCCGGCCACAGGAGAAGAAACGCGATAAACCTCGCGCACCTGCGAAATTCCCTCGTCCTCGACGGTGACGATAACATCGCCGCGCCTGATCTTCGCCGTATCGACCGGCACTGCATCGGGCCAGAACCCATAGGCGATCAGCGCAGCCGCGCCGGCCGCGAGCACCGCCCAGGCGATGCGTTTGCGCCAAACCCGCCCCATCTCACGCCCTCGTCTTCAGCACCGCGATAAGGTCCATCCGCGCGATCCGCCAGCGCATGATCACCGCCGACGCCAGCGTCGACACGATCGCCACGAGCGCCGCCTTCGCGTACGTGTCCCGATCGACAATCAGCGGGACGCGGTAAAGCTCCGTCTCCATGCCGGCGGCGACCATGCCGGCGAGAATATAACCGGCGATCCAGCCAATGGGTAACGCGATCAACAGCAACACGATGATCTCGCCGAACAGGATCAGCATCACCTCTCCCTGGGTGAAGCCCAGAATGCGAAGGCTTGCCAACTCCCGCCCACGCTCGGAGAGCTGGATGCGCACGCTGTTGTAGACCACCCCAAAGGCAATAGTGGCCGACAGCGCGATGAACATCGCGGTCATGGTGTTGATGTTTTCGGCCAGCGTGTCGCGGAATGACTGCCGCGATTTGTTGAGCAGGGCGATCGAAGACACCGCCGGCGTCTCCTTCACGGCGTTGTAGAGCGCCGGCAACTTGGTCTCGTCGACCTTGAGGTGCGCGCCGGAAACCACCCGCCCGTCGCCCATCAGGTCGTTCAGCAGGTCGAGGTCCATATGCGCGGTAAGCCCGAGATAGGCCTGGCTAATGCCCGTGACCGGCAGCAGGACCTCGCGCTGCCGGCCCGTCTTGAACTCGACACGCACCATCTCCCCGCGCCGCACATCGAGGATATCTGCGAGCATCTCCGACAGCACAATGCCGATGTCGGGCACCTTCATCGGCCGGAAATCGGGATCGAGAAGCTGGGTCAACTCCGTGCGCGGCGGCAGGCCGGTCACGCCCACCCGCTCCTCCTTCAAACCCTTGCGCAACGTCACCGGCACGGTGCGGTACGCCTCCGCCCGCATGACCCCGGGGAGGTTGGCGACGTCATGGCGCACGCGGTCATTCTTGATCTCATTGAAGTTGAGCGAGATGTCCTGGCGGCTTGTCTGGGAAAAGGTCACGTCGATGACGTAGTTGACCGAGTCCATCCCGAAGAATGAGACGATCAGCAGCGCCACCGATGCGGCAATGCCGGTCGTGGTGAGGATGCTGCGCACCGGAAAGCGGATGATATGCCGGCCGATCATCAGAGTAGACTGGCGCACATACCGCGTGAGGCCACTGCGACTTAGCCAGGTCTTGGCGTAGCGGGTTGGCGGCGGCGGCTGCATGGCCACCGCTGGCGGCAGGCGCACCACGCTGCGCACCGCCTGAAGCGTGCCGAGGAAAGCTGCGGCGAAGCTGACAGCTGCCGCAATGAGGTAGATATTGGTGGGCAGCAGAAACACGAGAAACGGGAAGTTGAAAAACTCCGTGTAGAGCTGCGTCAGCTCGTGCCCGAGCCATGTCCCTGCCGTGAAGCCGATCGCCACGCCCAGCACTGTCACCAGGCTTACGAACTTGAGGTAATAAAAACCGACCTCACGGGAAGGATATCCGAGTGCCTTCAACAGCCCGATCTGCTCGCGCTCAAGGGTGATGAGCCGCGACAGTGTCATGTTGAGCAGAAAGGCCGACACGGCGAGGAAGATCGGCGGGATGATATACGCCATAGCGCCGAGCTGCTGCAGTTCGGCGTCGATGAAAGCATGGGAGAGCTGGTCATCGCGTGTATAGCTGTCCTGCCCGCCGTATGGCTCCAGGAGCCGGTCAACCCGGTCCATGACCGCCTCCGGCTCCGCGCCGCTCATCAGCTTGACGCTGACATCGTTGAAGGCGCCTTCCAGGTCCATCGCCGCAGCGGCAGCATCGTAGCGCATCCAGAGCACGCCGGTGCGCCGATCGTCCGGTACGATGTCGCCTGGCCCGATGGTGTAGATGAACTCCGGCGAGAGAACCACGCCGACGATGATTAACTCCCGTTTACGACCATTAATGATCGCGCTGAGCCGGTCGCCGGCCCGGAAACCGTGAGCGTCTGCGAAAGATTCGTTGACGGCGATCTCGCGTGTCGAAAGCGGCTCGGGCAGGCGGCCCTCGCGGATATGCACGCGGTTGAGCGCCGGGTGCCCCGTTTCGGGGATCGAGATCAGCTTGCCCGTCGCCGGCTCGGGCATGCCCTGGATATCCAGCAGCACCGATGAAACCGCGCGAGTCTCGACATCCGCGACGCCCGGAATTCGGGCAATTTCGTCTTCGACGTACTGGGGGGCGCGCTTGGCGGTGGCGAAGATGTCGGCAAAGCGATAGCGCTCGTAGTAGGCGCGGCGTGTTTCCTCCAGCGAGCCATAGGCGCCAAGCGCGAGGATCAGCGTGGCGACGCCCGAGGCGATCACCATCGCGATCGCCAGCACCTGCCCGCGCGCGTGCCACAGATCGCGCAGCAGCTTGCGGTTCAGAGGCGAGAGTGAGAGGAAGGTGCCGCGCATCGCCTCACCACCTCAGCTCGGACGGCTCGATCTTCTCCCCGATCTGCTCGATCTCCTGAACCTGGCCGTCGCGGAAATGGATGACGCGGTCGGCAATCTTGCGGATGGCGACGTTATGGGTGATGAGCGCGGTCGTGGTGCCAAGCTTCTCGTTCACATCGACCAACGCTTGAATGACGACGATGCCGGTTTTCGAGTCGAGTGCGCCGGTCGGTTCGTCGCACAGCAACACGCGCGGGCGCTTGGCGATGGCGCGGGCGATGGCGACGCGCTGCTGTTCGCCGCCCGACAGCTCGGAGGGGAAGTGATCCATCCGCTCCTTCAGATTGACGATGCCCAGCGCCTCTTCCGGGGACATTGGATTCTCCGCGATCTCGGTGACGAGCGCGACGTTCTCCAGCGCCGTGAGGCTCGGGATCAGGTTGTAGAACTGAAATACAAAGCCGACGCTTTCGCGCCGGTAAGCCGTCAGGCCCGCCTCGTCCAACTCGTTCAGTTGTTGGTCCTCGAATGACACGTAGCCAGAGGTCGGCTTGTCCAAGCCGCCGATGATATTGAGAAACGTGGACTTGCCGGAGCCGGACGGGCCCAGCAGCACACTTATCTGCCCCGCATAAAGCTCCAGCGTCACGCCGCGCAGCGCGTGCACCTCGCTGGGTCCACTGCCGTAGACCTTTGTCACGTCATGAACGTCGAAGACGACGTGGCGCGTTTCGGTTTCAGTGGCCATCATGAGCGGATGCTGCGGCGATACGGATGACAAGCATCCGTTTATGATAGGGCCGCAAGGACGTCATTGATAGCGCGCAAAAGGGCTCAGTAGAGCACTTCGGCAACAACGGCCATGCAATCCCCCGCCTTGACGAGGCCCTGGAAATGCCGTGCGGCCAGGATGCCATCGCGCTTCGCTGCATAGCTGACAGGTGGCACGCCGGTACGGTCGGTCGGCCAGACCCGCGCGACCTCCTCGCCCTGGCGGACATAGTCGCCAAGGTCGGCGGTCGGCTCGATCAGCCCGTCATGCTCGGCGAAGACGAAGCAATCGCTGTCCGGCATGTCCATCTCGATGCTCGGCGCCATCTCCGGCGTGCCCTTGAGGATGCCGGCGTGGATCAGCAGGTTGCGCGCGCCCTTTCTTGCGATGCGGATCAGCCGTGCGGTCGCGGTGCCGCCACCCCCCAACTCCGTGGTGACGAACACCTTGCCCTGCGATTCGACGTCTGTGTCGTACATCCCGGCGCTGTCGATCTCCAGAAGCCGCATGCTGTAGGGCGCATTGAACGCGCGCATCGCGGCCATGCAGGCGGCCTCCTGCGCCTTGTCCTCCAGGATATGCGCCGCGGCAAACGGGATGAAGTCGAGCGTCTTGCCGCCGGAATGGAAGTCGAGCACGACATCTGCCATGGGCACCAGCGTGCTGTGGAAGTAGTGCGCGATCTTCTCCGTCACGGTTCCATCCGGCCGGCCGGGGAAGCTGCGGTTCAGGTTGCCACCGTCGATCGGCGAGGTGCGGGTGCCTGCGCGGAAGGCGGGGGTGTTGAAGGCCGGCACGATGATGACGCGGCCCGTGATGCTGGCCGGATCGAGCGTCGCGGCCAGGTTCTGCAGCGCGACCGGTCCTTCGTATTCGTCACCGTGATTGCCACCGGTGAACAGCGCGGTCGGCCTGTCGCCGTTTCGGATCACGCTGATCGGGATCATCACCGAACCCCAGGCAGAGTCGTCCCGGCTGTAGGGCAGGCGCAGGAAGCCGTGATGCGCGCCGTCCTCATCGAACGGGATCGTCGGGGTGATGGGGTTTCGCTTGGACTGCATCATGTGTTCCTTCGTCATTGCCGGGCTTGACCCGGCAATCCAGCCAAGCGACGCGAGAGCTTGAGGTAATTGATGCCCCTGTTCCCCGGATCACCTGTCCGGGGACAGGCAAGTACGGGCATGACGTTGATCGGGGGTGTGGGATTGCGCGGCGGCATGTCTATGACTTCACGAACATTCGGCGGGGGGTCTCCGTAAAGCACTCCACGCCGTCCTCGGTGATCAGGATCGGCTCGGTGATTTCCAGCCCGCCGTCATCGAGCCACAGCGCCGGCATCAGGTGGAAGGTCATGCCAGGTTCCAGAACGGTCTCGTCCCCCCTGCGGAAGGACATCGTACGCTCGCCCCAGTCCGGCGGATAGGAGAGGCCGATCGGATAGCCGCACCGGCTCTCCTTTACGAAGCCGAAGCGGTTGAGCGTTTCGTTGAACGCGATGGCGACATCCTCGCAGCGGTTGCCGGGCTTCGCAACCTCCAGCGCGGCCTCGATGCCCGACAGCACGGCGATCTCCGCGTCGCGGTATTTCTGCGGCGGCTCGCCAAGAAATAGCGTGCGTGACTGCGGGCAGTGATAGCGGCGATGCACCCCGGCGATCTCGAAGAAGGTCGTCTCGCCTTCGCGCATGGGCGTGTCGTCCCAGGTCAGATGCGCAGCCGTCGCATCCAGCCCTGATGGGACGATCGGCACGATGGCCGGATAGTCGCCCCAATGGCCATCCGCACCGCTGATCGCTGCATGGTAGATGTCCGCCACCAGCTCATTCTTCGGCAGTCCCGGCTCGGCGCGCTCAAAAATGACCTCGTGCATCTGCTCGACGATACGCGCGGCGCGGCGCATGTATTCGATCTCGACCGCACTTTTGACCGCGCGCTGCCAGTTCACCAGAGCGGTTGCATCGCGGAATGTTGCATCGGGCAGATGCTTGACCAGCGTGAGGTAGGCGGCGGCAGAGAAATAGTAGTTCTCCATCTCCACGCCGATGACGGCCTGACCCCAGCCAAGCTCGTGAATCAGCGCGGCCAGCGCCTCCATCGCGTGCTTTTCCGGGTTCTGCACGTAGGTGTCGTCATAGCCGACGATGTTTTCGGGACTCATTGTCACCGTGCGTAGAGCGCCGGGCAAATCCATGCTACGACCCCACCAGACCGGCTCGCCCTCCATGCCGAGCAGCACGCACTGGTGGGTGTAGAACGACCACCCGTCATAGCCTGTAAGCCAGGCCATGTTGGACGGGTCGGAGACGACGAGCACCTCAATCTGGCGCGCCTGCATGGCGGCACGGGTCTTTGCAACGCGGGCCGCGTATTCTGCGCGCGAAAAAGGAAGCACGGGTTCGGTCATTGTCATCGGATCCGGCTGGCCCTCACGATGCGGGCGATGCGGCGGGTTGCGAAACGCCGCTGATCCGGCGTTAAATGCCGCTTTATCAAAACCGGCGGCCCCGGGAAAGAAGGAACGGCACATGCTCAAGAACGACCAACTCGACCAGTGGGACCGGGATTATTTCTTTCATCCCTCGACGCACCTGGCGCAGCACGCGCGCGGCGACAGCCCGAACCGGATCGTAAGCAGCGGCTCCGGCGTCTATATCGAGGACCGCGACGGCAACAAGCTGCTGGACGCCTTCGCAGGGCTCTATTGCGTGAACGTCGGCTATGGCCGTCAGGAAATTGCCGACGCCATGGCGCAGCAGGCCCGGGACCTGGCCTTTTATCACGCCTATGTCGGCCACGGGACCGAGGCGTCGATCACGCTGGCGAAGATGATCCTCGATCGTGCGCCGAAGAACATGTCGAAGGTCTATTTCGGACTGGGCGGCTCGGACGCGAACGAGACCAACGTCAAGCTGGTCTGGTACTACAACAACGTTCTCGGCCGCCCGGACAAGAAGAAGATCATCTCCCGCTGGCGCGGCTATCACGGCTCCGGCCTGATGACCGGCTCGCTGACCGGGCTGGAGATGTTTCACAAGAAGTTCGACCTCCCGCTCGACCGGGTCATTCATACCGAGGCGCCCTACTACCTGCGCCGGCCCGATCCGGACATGAGCGAAGCGGCCTTTAGCGAATACTGCGCGCAAAAGCTGGAAGAACTCATCCAGGCCGAGGGCCCGGACACCATCGCCGCGTTCATCGGCGAACCGATGCTCGGAACGGGCGGGATCGTGCCGCCACCCGAGGGCTATTGGGAGGCGATCCAGCCCATCCTGAAGAAATACGACATCCTTCTGATCGCAGACGAAGTCGTGACGGCGTTTGGCAGGCTCGGCTCCATGTTCGGATCGGAGCATTACGGCCTGGAGCCGGATATCATCGCCATCGCCAAGGGGCTGACCTCGGCTTACGCACCGCTTTCCGGCTCCATCGTCTCGCAGAAGGTCTGGGACGTGCTGGAGCGTGGAACCGACGAATTCGGGCCATTCGGCCACGGGTGGACCTATTCGGCCCATCCGGTCTGCGCGGCGGCGGGCGTCGCCAATCTGGAGCTGATCGACCGGATGGCGCTCGTCCCCAACGCGCGCGAAGTCGGCGCCTATTTCAACGCGCAACTGAAAGAGGCGCTGGCCGATCACCCCAATGTCGGCGAGGTGCGCGGCGAAGGACTGCTCGCGGCCGTCGAGTTCGTTGAGGACAAGGCGTCCCGCACGTTCTTCGATCCCTCCAAAAAGGTCGGACCGGCGGTCACCAGCGCGCTCGCCCGGCACGGCGTCGTCGCGCGGGCCATGCCGCAGGGCGACATTCTCGGCTTCGCCCCGCCGCTGTGCATCACGCATGCGGAGGTCGACGAAGTTGTCACGGCCACCAAGCGGGCCGTCGAGGAAACGCTGCCGCGTATCTGAGCGCGGCAGCGTTCCAACTTTGACGGGCGCGAGGCAGATCGTCTCGCGCCTAAGACGAAAGCCTTATTTTTGATTTATTTCTATACAACGCCTCGGTGTTTCAAAGCTGGAATGCAATGAGAACCGGCATCCCGGCCGCCGCAGAATATCGCCTTGGAAAAAGAAAAATTTTCTGGGAGGGGCGTCCGTGGTTCAGGTCATCCGTACGCGGCACCAAGGTGTCCCGGACATCATTCATATCCGTCCGAAGGAGTTGCGGAAGGTCACTTTTGCGTCCTCTATCGGCACGGTTTTTGAATGGTATGACTTCTTTCTGTACGCGACCCTCGCCCCGTTTTTCGCGTTCCTGTTTTTCCCGCCGGGCAACGAGACCGCGGCCCTACTGGCGGCTTTCGCGACTTATGCGGCGGGCTTCATCGTCCGGCCCTTTGGCGCGATCCTGTTCGGCCGGTTCGGCGACACGGTCGGCCGGAAATATGTGTTTCTCGTCACGATCCTGCTCATGGGCGGGGCAACATTCGCGGTTGGGCTGCTACCCACCTTCGAGCAGGTCGGCTGGCTCGCCCCGGCGCTGCTTGTCACGCTGCGCATCACACAGGGCCTCGCGCTCGGCGGCGAATACGGGGGCGCGGCTACCTATGTCGCGGAGCACACTGTCAGCGAGCATCGCGGCTACGTCACCAGCCTCATCCAGACAACGGCGAGCGGCGGCTTCCTGCTGTCGCTGATCGTCATTCTGCTGTGCCGGCTGGCCATCAGCGAGGAGGATTTCGCACAATGGGGCTGGCGGATTCCGTTCCTGCTTTCGCTGGTGCTGCTGATCCTGTCGATCTACATTCGACTAAGCCTGAGCGAATCCCCGCTGTTTCAATACATCAAGTCGCGGGGGCAGGCCTCCAAGCGTCCGCTGTTCGACGCCTTCTTTCGCTATCCGAACAACAAGAACGCGCTGCTAGCCCTGCTCGGCGCGGCGGCGGGCCAGGGCGTCATCTGGTACACGGGCCAATTCTATGCCCTGTTCTTCCTGCAGATCACGATGAAGGTCGATTACCTGATCGCCTACGGCATCATGATCTCGGCCCTTTTGATCAGCGTGCCGCTGTTTCTTTTCTTCGGCTGGCTGTCGGACCGGATCGGGCGCAAACAGGTGATCCTCGCCGGCTGCCTGCTGGCGGCCATGACGTATTTTCCCCTGTTCCAGATGCTGGCTCAGGCGGTGAACCCCGACCTCGTCGCCTTTCAGGAGCGCACCGAGGTGACGCTGCGCGCGAACCCGGATAACTGCCAGCTGCATGTCTTCGTCGGGCCGTGGTCGAACTTCACCGACTGCGATCAGGCGCGCGACTTCCTGACCGATCGCGGCGTGTCCTTCAACATCGTGAATGTGGGCCCCGAAGCCGCGCAAACGATCACGGTGGCCGGCGGCGAGCCGATCCCGATAGAGAACTGGCAGCGCGGCACAAACGGTGAGGCCGTGCTGTCGGCGCTGAGGGAGGCCGGCTTCCCGGAGCGTGCTGACCCGCGCGACATCAACCTGCCGCTTGCGGTATTCATCATCGTCGTGATGATCGGCTACGTGGCAATGGTCTACGCCCCGATCGCCGCGTTGCTGGTCGAGATGTTCCCGACCCAGATCCGTTACACCTCGGTTTCGCTGCCCTATCACATCGGCAACGGCTGGTTCGGCGGCATGCTGCCGCTCATCAGCACAGCGGCGGTCGCGGCGACGGGTAACATCTACTACGGTCTGTGGTACCCGATCATCATTGCCGTTATGAGCATTGTCATAGGCGGCCTGTTCCTGCGCGACACGCGCGGCCGCGAACTGACGGAGACGTCTTAAGCCGATGCAGACACCGCCGTTGTGGCCGGAACGCATCGTTCGGGAAGGACGGCATGGCTGAATTTCACGCCTGGGCGGCCACAGGAACGATCCAGAACCTCAAATCCTGGATGGAGGCGTTTGGCAACTCGTCCGAACAGCCGATTGCGCCAAAGGGCCGGGTCGTCGTCGCCGAACGGGTGGTCGAGCATCTGGAATTCACGCTGCAGCAGCCAGACGGCCCAGACATGGAGGTCAGTCTGAGCAACGCGGGTATCCCGCTGGATAACGGCCAGAAGGTCACAGTCGTCTGGGCTGCGCCTGAGGACAAGCCGCAGGAGAAAACGTACTGCATCGCCCTCGTGAACCAGACTACCGGCGCCGTCGCGCGGCTGTCGCACAACCTCCCGCGCCTGCGGGGCGAGCCGGGCCTGAAAAATGCGCTCGGATTCGGGTTGCTGTCGACGGTGCCGGCGCTGTTCGCCGCTCTGGCGTGGCAAGTCGCGCCGCTCGGATCGCTGCCTCTCGAACGCGGGACCATGTTCATGTTCACCGCGATTGGCGCGGTGCTGCTGTTCGGCCTGGGGGCGCTGATCTCCCGCTGGATGATGGACATGCGCGCACAGGACGACGACCGGAAGATCTGGTCTGCAGCGAGCGAGGCGCTGGAAGCCGCCGGCGCGGGCCGGCATGACCTCGCGGGAACACCGTAGGGCTCAGGTCTCGACCCGATCGAGGATCGTGAAGGTGAAGGCGTAATCATCGCGCGCGCCGGCGCCATAATGCTCGCTCAGCGTCGTTCGCCACTCCTCTGGCGGCAGGGCGGGGAAATAGGTATCGCCGGTTAGATGCGCGTGCACCCGCGTGAGATAAATACGCGATGTATGCGGCAGGAACGCCTCGAAGATATCCGCCCCGCCGATCACCATGATCTCGCTGGCGCCGCGCGCCCGCGCGAAGCCGCGCGCCAGCCACAGCGCCGCCTTCGGGGACTGGGCAACATCCACGCCTTCGGACGCAAAGGTCTTGTTGCGCGTGATCACGATGTTGTCGCGGCCCTCCAATGCTTTGCCGATTGACTGGAACGTCTTGCGCCCCATGATGAGCGGCTTGCCCATCGTCAGGCGCTTGAACAGCTTCAGGTCGGAGGACAGCCGCCACGGCAGCGCCCCCTCGCGGCCGATGACGCCGTTCTCATCCATGGCGACGATCATCGCCACTTTGGCCTCGCTCTCCGCCACTAGACTGCAACCTCCGCCTTGATGTGGGGATGAGGTTCGTAGCCGTGCAGGTGGAAGTCATCGTAGGTGAATTCGAACAGCGAGGTGACCTCCGGGTTGAGCGTCATGGTCGGCAGCGGCCGCGGCTCGCGGCTGAGCTGCTCGCGCGCCTGGTCGAGATGGTTGAGATACAAATGCGCATCGCCCAGCGTATGAATAAAATCGCCGGGGCGCAGGCCCGTCACCTGCGCCGTCATCATCGTCAGCAACGCGTAGGAGGCGATATTGAATGGCACACCCAGGAAGATGTCGCCCGAGCGCTGATAGAGCTGGCACGACAAACGGCCCTCCGCCACGTGGAACTGGAACAGGCAGTGGCACGGCGGTAACGCCATCCGGTCGAGATCCGCGGGATTCCACGCGGTCACGACATGTCGCCGCGAATGCGGGTTAGTCCTGATCTGCTCGACGACCTCTCCGATCTGGTCGATCGTCCCACCGTCCCGCGCGGGCCAGGAGCGCCACTGGTGGCCATAGATCGGGCCAAGATCGCCATTCTCGTCCGCCCACTCGTCCCAGATGCGCACCCCGTGGCGCTTCAGATAAGCGATATTGGTGTCACCCGACAGAAACCACAGCAGCTCGTGGATGATCGACTTCAGATGCAGCTTCTTGGTCGTGACCAGCGGGAAGCCATCGGCCAGATCGAAGCGCATCTGGTGGCCGAACACGCTCAGCGTGCCGACGCCGGTGCGGTCGTTCTCGATGCGGTCACCCTCTTCGAGAGCGCGGCGCATGAGGTCGTGATATTGCTTCATGACATCGAGTCTTACGCCGATTCCGCAGGTCCGGGCCAGCGACCGTCCGCACCTTCCTCAGCTTTCCGTGGATCCGCCGCGCCGCTCGCCGTCGAGCTGCGCGCGCAGTGACGCCACCTCGGCCCGCACAGACTTGAGCTCCTCCATGAGCTTGCGGAACTCCTGCGCCTGCCAGTCGTGTTCCTCTTCCGCGGCCTGGCGCTGGCTTTCCACATCCACAATGCCCTGTTCCTGCAGCGCCTCAAGCCGCTCTCTGGCCTGCTCCTGCATCGAGTCAACGATGATGCCGATAAACAGGTTCAGCACGGCGAAGGACGTGACGAGAATGAACGGAATGAAAAACAGCCACGCCATCGGGTGCACGTCCAGCACCGGGCGGACGATACTCTCCGACCAGCTTTCCAGCGTCATGATCTGGAAGAGTGAATAGGCCGACCGGCCGATCGTCCCGAAGTACTGCGGGAAGGTGTCCCCGTAGAGCATCGTGGCCATGACCGAGAACACGTAGAAGATCAGCGCCAACAGCATCACCACCGTCGTCATGCCCGGCACGGCGGCGAAAAGCCCGGTGACGACCCGGCGCATCGACGGCACCGCCGAGATCAGGCGCAGAGCACGCAGGATGCGCAGCGCCCGCAGACCGGACAGGCTTTCCGTTGCGGGGATCAGCGCAACGGCCACCACGGAGAAGTCGAACACGCTCCAGGGGTCGCGCCAGAACCGCGCGCCGTGGGCGATCAGACGCGCCGCGATCTCGACCACGAAGATCGTCAGGAAGATCGCATCCAGCGCCAGCAACAGCGGCCCGACCTGTCCCATCACGCTGTCGCTCGTTTCCAGGCCGAGCGTGACGGCGTTGAGGATGATGATCGTGAGGATCGTGCGTTCCCAGGCCGGATGATCCACGAGCGTGCGCACCCGCGCTCGCCATTCCGAAGCGTCGCGCTTCCAAGCAGGCTTGGCACTGGTTTCGCTCAAAGGCACTCCTCCAGGGTGAGGGATTGCGGCGCGGCCCGCGGCACCGGCTGGCATGGTGCGCCGCCACGTGATATCGCCTTGGCGAGTCATTTTGGCAAGATCATCACGCCTGTCCCTGGCGGGGCCACTCAGGCGGGAAACAGGAGTTTCGCAGGGATCGTGGCACAGGAGCAAGAACGCCGGCCGTTGATCGGCGTGTCAACGTCCCGACATCGCGGGCGGTGCAGCTACGCCGCGAATGCTCTGGCGCTGCGGCTTGCCGGCGCGCGGCCGAAACGGCTCGGCGCGGATCAGCCCCCGGAAGTCGTGGATGAACTGGACGGCCTGCTGATTGGCGGTGGCGACGACATCTCCGCGCGCGTCTACGAGGGCGATTTTACTCTGGACGTGCGCATCGACGAGGAGCGTGACCGCTTCGAGTTGGCCGCGCTGGAGCGAGCCGTTCCGCGCGGGCTGCCGATCATGGGCGTTTGCCGCGGCGCGCAGATGCTCAATGTGTTCTTCGGCGGTACGCTGCACCATGACCTCGACGAAAAGCTCTGGCGCACGAATCGCCGGACTGTCATGCCGCAGCTGCGCATCGAGCTTGTCCCGGGCACGAAGCTGGCCCGCCTGATCAAACACCCGCGTGTCTTCGTGAACGCCATTCACCATCAGGCGATCGACCAGCTTGCGGACAACCTCGTGGCTGCCGCGCATGACGAGGAGCACATTATCCAGGGTATCGAGGATCGCCAGCGGCCGTTCCTGATCGGCGTGCAGTGGCACCCCGAACTGCTTATCTATCACAGCCACCAGCGCAACCTGTTCCGCGCGCTTGTCGACGCCACCCGCACGCATATGCGGGAAGATGTGGCACCTGCCTCCTGAATGAAGGCTTTCCTGAGCGGTCACTCCGTTTGGAGTGCAGCGCTGTCGCCAACGCCAACGCGTTCGATCTGTTCCGGGTGCGTGACCTCGATCATCGGGCCGTTGCGGCGCTCCAGCCAGCCGCGCACCCGGATTACGCGCCCCTCCAGATCAGGCAACTCAAGGCCGGAGTCATTGAAGCTGTCGCGGTCCGAAGGCGCGACCGTCGCTGTAAAATCGGTTCGCCAATCCTCGCCGAAATTGAGATAGATACGCCCGCGGCTCTCAGCGACATCCTGCACACGGCCCTCGACGATCTGAAAGCTGTAGGCAAGGCCGTCCAGACTGTCGAGATCCGTGGCGTCGCGCACGCGAAACACGCCCTGCTCCCAGAAGCCGGCACCCGCCTCGCGCGCCGCACGTTCCGCGGCCTGAAGCTCACGAACACAGTCGCGGTTATCCGCGAAGGAATACACCATCGCCAACCCGTCGCGCACGAGCCCCTCCTGCACCCAGACCGGCTCGTTGTCGCCAGAAAAGACGTGCGTCAGCAAACGTCCGTAGCGGTCACGCTCCCGCGCGCCAACGCGCAGTCGGACCTCTTTGCCCAGCAGCCGTTCTTCCAGGGCGCCGATGATCTTGTCCTCCAGGCCCATGGCTTGCGCCCAGCGCGTTTCGGTCCGCGGGGCCAGGGCCCCTACCAGGCGAATGGCCCGGCCATCCTCCAGCAGCAGCGACTCGGTATTGAGGATCTTCACGATCGTCGCCCTGCCGGCGTCCTTTAGATCACACGCCGCCTGAGCCATGTCCGCAAAGACCAGCACCGCTGCCGCAGCGGTCATAGCCAGTGCCCGCCGGAAAGCACTGTTCGATCGCATACGCATACGCAACTCTCCCGACCAAATTTTTACGCATTATGTGATACGCGTGATCCCGACGCAAGGCTTGGCAAGGCTGTTCTGCCGCGCGAAATATGATACATCTCGGACAGAGGCCCCGTAGCTCAGCAGGATAGAGCATCAGATTCCTAATCTGAGGGTCGCAGGTTCGAATCCTGCCGGGGTCGCCACGCCCGCTTTCATGCCAGCGCCGGGCGACGGAGCCCGCCGGACGCCATGACCACGGCGACGACCAGCGTTGTGAGGATGGTGGCGATCATATCGCCGCTATCGGATGGGACCACGATCTCCTCGGAAAAGTTCCCCATGAAGTGAAACAACACCGCGGCCAATACGCTACGGCCCGTGTGGTTGAAAATCCATGTCATGAGCAGGGTCGTCAGCAGGATGTCATAAGCAAACTGAACAGGCGGCGGCGGTCCGCCGAACGGCGCGTAATAGCCGTCCATCAGAAACAAGGGGGCGTGCCATGCGCCCCAGCCCGCGGCAAGAATGAGCGAGGCGAGGATCGGAGCAAACCGCGCCTGAAGCGCGTCGAGGGCGAAGCCGCGCCAGCCGATTTCCTCGGGCAGCGGGCCAAGCAGCAGCGTAAAGCCGGCCAGCGCCAGGAACGCCGCGGGGTCGGCGAGATTTCGCAGGAGCGGCGCGAAGACCATGGGTGGCGCAGCCGAAACCTTCCCGGCGATGAGCGCCGCAGCCGCCTCGATCAGCGGGATCAGGCCGAGGACGACCAGCCACCACATGGTGCCGATCCGCCGAACGCCGGTCAGCCGCGCGCCAAGGTCCCGCAGGCCGTACCGGCCACCGCGTGCGTACGTGAACACCAGTCCGCCCAGCAACGGCCCGGCCCCGCCCGCATAGATGAAAGCCACATTCGGCATCGCCCAGGGGTCGCCGCCGAGCACGACCGGCACGCTCCAGAAGCTCCAGCTCCAGCCCAGTACGAAAGCGAAATATCCGAATGCCATCTGCCTTCACACCTGACGGCCCTTGCCGCTAAGCTGCCGGCGACGCCATCGCCTCCAAGGTTACCCCCTATGTTCCGCGCCGCGCGCGACGTCAACCTGATGCTGTGCTGGCTGCTCGCTGTCGCGCTGGCCCTGGCGACGCCAGCGGCCGCTACGCCCACGGACGCACTGCAGGCCGAGCTCGAAAAGTTGCGGCAGGAAGCCGCCTTCCCTGGGGCGGTCGCGGCGGTGGTGATGCCAGACGGTACGCCCCATACGGCGGCGGTCGGAGAGGCGGACGTCCAGCGCAAGCTGCCGATGACACCCGACCATCGGATGCTTTCAGGCAGCACGGGCAAGTCGTTCGTCGCGGCGGTCGCGCTGGCGCTGGCGCAAGAGGGGCGACTCAACCTGGATGCGCCGATCGCCCGCTGGCTGGGCGACAGGCCGTGGTTCCCGCGCCTTCCGAACGGCGCGGCGATCACGACGCGGATGTTCTTGCGCCATCGAAGCGGCCTGCCCGATCATATCCACCTGCCCGCGTTTCAGGCGGCGGCCAAGCGCAGGATCACCGGCCGGGAGGGCGACGCGGATTACGCCTTCCCGCCTGAAGCGCTCGTAGGGTTCGTGCTGGATGCCGAACCGCTCTTCGCGCCCGGCGCGGGGTACGCCTATTCGGACACCAACTACATCCTTGCGGGGCTGGTCATCGAGGCGGTGACGGGACGCGACTACGAGGCGGAGCTGCGCGAGCGGTTCCTCACGCCGCTTGACCTCAGCCAGACCGCGCCGGCCGAAGGCCGCCGCTTCGACCGGCTGGCCAGCGGCTATATCCGCGGCGAAGCGCCATTCGGCCTGCCCGAAAAGGTCGCCAAGGGCGGCGTGCTCGCCTACAATCCGGCGACGGAATGGACAGGCGGCGGCCTCATCACGAACGCGCGCGATCTGGCCCGCTGGGCGTGGCGGCTCTATGCGGGCGCGGCGATGCCGGGCGACTATCGCGGGGAACTGCTTGACGGCGTGCCGAAAGATGCCAGCCAGCAAGCGCGTTACGGAGAGGCAGTGCGCTACGGGCTGGGCGTGACGATCCGGCAGACGCCGCTCGGCCCGGCTTATGGGCATCGTGGCTGGACGCCGGGCTATCTCTCGGTCTTCGAGTATTATCCGCGCCACCGGCTGGCCGTCGCGCTCCAGATCAACGAGCTTGGCGACCATGACATGAGCCACTATGCCGTGCGCCTTGCGCGGGCGATCATCGCCGCGCGCGATTAGACTGCTTTCGATCAGACTGAAACAGCTGGGCCTTCGTCTTTGCCGGACTTGATCCGGCAATCCAGCGCATGAACTTAGTCGCGCTGCAATGGATGCCCGTGTTCCCCGGATCAACTGTCCGGGGACAGGCAAGCACGGGCATGACGTGGCTCAGACTGGCAGCTAAGTGGAATAGCCGGTCAGCCAAGCTCCGGCTTCTTGCCGCGCAGCGTTGCCGTCATCTCCGCGAGGATCGACACGGCAATCTCCACCGGCCCAACCGCGCCAATCGCCAAGCCCACCGGCGCGCTGATCCGCGCGATGCCCTCCTCGCTCATCCCACCCTCGCGCAGCCGCTCCACCCGCTTGGCGTGCGTGCGCGTGCTGCCCAGCGCGCCGACATAGAAGGCGGGTGAAGCAACCGCCAGATGCAGCGCTGGATCGTCCAGCTTCGGATCATGCGTTAGCGCCACAAGCGCCGTGCGCGTATCCAGCCCGATCTCCGGCAGCGCGACATCCGGCCAGCGGGTATCAAGCCGCTCGCGCTCGAACCGCTGCACCGTGGCGAAGGCCGTGCGCGGGTCCACGATCACCACATCATAGCCCGCCTGCTCGGCCATCGGCGCCAGCGCCTGCGCGATATGGACCGCGCCGACGATGATGAGACGCAGCGGGGGGTTGTAGATGTTGATGAAGACCGCGCGCCCGTCGATCTCGACGGTCCGACTCTTGTCAGTACGGAAGCCATCTTCCAGCGCCTCCGCAAGCGCGGCGGGCGTGTCGGCTCCGATCTCGTCGCGGCGAATGATCTGCTGCTCGCCGCTATCCAGCCAGGTCAGAAGGGCCGCCGGGCGGCGCGCGGCCATGTTCTCGGAAAGCGTGTGCAGGTGTGCCGCCTTCATCGCTTAGTCCCGCGTGATCGGCTCAACGTAAATGCGGATTCGCCCGCCACAGGCGAGGCCCGCGCGCCAGGCGGTCTCGTTGTCCACGCCGAATTCGAGCATCTCCGGCTTGCCGCTGTTGATGGCGTCCTCCGAAGCGACAATTACGTCGCCCTCCACGCAGCCACCGGAAACGGATCCCTCGAAGTTGCCATCAGCGTCGATGACGAGTTGGCTGCCCGTGGGCTGCGGCGCGGAGCCCCACGTCGAAACCACGGTGGCGATGGCAACCTTGCGCCCTTCATCCGTCCAGTTGCGCGCCGTCTCCAGAACCGATCCCTTGACCGTGCTCATACCATCCTCCTTCCTGCAGCCGTGTCCCCGGAAAGCGCCGCCGCGAGCGCGGTCAGACTGTTCAGATTGTGACACTCGCGCGTTTCATGCACATGCGGGGCGAGCGCTTTCGCGCCCTCGGCCAGCGGCGCATAATCCGTGCTGCGCAGCAGTGGGTTCAGCCAGATCAGCCGGCGGCTGTTCGCCGCGAGCTTGCGCGCCGCGCGGTCCAGCCCCTCGCCGCCGGCGCGGTCCAGCCCGTCGGTGAATAATAGCACCGTCGCGTTCTGCGCGGAAATCCGCCGGGCCCAGTGTTGGTTGAAGTCGCGCAGACAGTCGCCGATGCGCGTGCCGCCCGACCAGTCTCGCACGCGCTGTGACACGCGTGTGAGCGCTGCGTCCGGGTCCCGGTGCTTGAGCAGACGCGAGATCGGCGTCAGCTCGGTGCCGAACAGAAAGGCGTGGACGCGGTCGCGATCGTTGGTCAGCGCGTAGATGAAATGCAGGAAGATGCGCGCATATGTGTCCATCGAGCCGGAAATGTCGCACAGCACGATGATCGGCGGACGCACCCAGCGGCGGCGGCGGAAGGCGGGGCGCAGATAATCCGGCCCCCGCGCCGACATATCCCGCAGCATTCGCCGCATATCGAGCCGGCCCCGCCTCGACACCTGGGCGAAGCGACGGCTGCGCAGTCGCTCAAACGGCAGCGTCAGGGCGGCGATCTGCCGGCGCGCCTCGCGCAACTCGGCCGCGCTCATTTGCTCGAAATCTTTTTGCTGGAAGCGCTGCTGGCCGCTCCACGAACCCGTCGCGTGGACCTCGATCTCCTCCTTGGCGCGCGGTGCTTCGCCGCCTCGGCTGGCGAACAGCGCCTCGGCCATGCGCCGCGAGAGCGCCTTGTCGTCCTGCGCCTGGTTTGACCGCGCAGTCGGCAGCATCAGTGACATGAGCTGGTCGAGAAAGCCGGGGTCGCGCCAGAACATGACGAAGGCCTGGTTGAACAGGTCGTGCTCGGCGCGGCGTGCGACAAAAACCGAATGCAGCGTCCAGTAGAAGCGCTTGGGATCGTCAATGCCGACGGCCAGCACAGCCTGCGTCGCCAGCGTCGTCTTGTCCGGCCCGGCGGGCAGACCGGCCGCGCGCAGCAGGCGGGCGAACATGGCGATATTGTCGGCGATGCGTCCGCCGTCGACTTGCGAGGCGACGATGTTCGCCTGAATATCCGCCCCGCTGCCGGAGGTCATGTCGCCTGCTCCCCGCCCGCGCGCGCATCGGCCTTGATCTTGTCGAGCACACGCGCGGCCTCGCTGCCTTCGATGCGGGCGATGTCATCCTGGTATTTCAGGAGCGTGCCGAGCGTGGTGTCCACGGCGTCGGGGTCGAGCGCGACATGGTTGAGGGCGGTGAGCGCCTGCGCCCAGTTGATCGTCTCGGCGATGCCGGGGTTCTTGTAGAGATCCATCGTGCGGATTTCGTGGATGAAGGCGATCACCTGACGGGTCAACTCCTCGCCGGCTTCGGGCACCTTGAGTCGCAGGATCGCCAGCTCGCGCTCGACGCTCGGATACTCGACCCAGTGATAGAAGCAGCGGCGGCGGAGTGCGTCGTGCACCTCGCGCGTTCGGTTTGAGGTAACGATCGTCAGCGGCGGCTTGTCGGCCTTGATCGTGCCGAGTTCCGGGATCGTCACCTGGTAATCCGAGAGCAGTTCTAGCAGGAACGCCTCGAATGGCTCGTCGGCGCGGTCCAGCTCGTCGATCAGCAGGACGGGCGCTTCGCCCTCCGCCGAAAGCTCCAGAGCCTGCAAAAGCGGGCGTTTCAGCAGGTAGTCAGGTGCGTAGATGTCACGTTCGACGCCCTCGGCGGTCGCCGCTTCACCGGCCGCCTCCGCCGCGCGGATGTGCAGAAGCTGGCGTGAATAGTTCCAGTCGTAGACCGCCGAGGCGAGGTCGAGCCCCTCGTAACACTGTAGGCGGACCAGCGGACGCCCAAGGGCCTCCGCCAGCACCTTGGCGAGTTCGGTCTTGCCGACGCCGGCCTCGCCTTCCAGCAGGAGCGGCCGCTCCAACCTCAGCGCGAGGAAGGTCGTCGTCGCCAGCGCCTCGTCGGCGATATAGCCGTGATCGCGCAGCAGGGTCTTGATGGCGCTGACGCTTTCCGGGGTGTTCGGCGCGGCGCTATCCAAGGGTCGCCCGTCTCCTCACCCGGCGCTCTCGACCGCGCGCTCGGCCATCACCGGGATCAGCGCGGCGCGATATTCGGCGCTGGCGTGCAGGTCGCTGAGCAGACCGCTATCCGACATCTTGAGGTCGCGCACAGCGTCCGCCGACCAGTTACTCTTGAGCGCCTGCTCCAGCTCGGACGAGCGGAACACACCGTCCGCGCCCGCACCCGTGACGGCCGCGCGGACCGAGGTCGAGAACATGCCGGACGACTGCGAGACGAACACGCCGACCAGCGCATACCGCGAGGCCCGCTGTTCGAACTTGGCGTAGCCCGCCTTTCTGGGAATCGGAAACCGCACCTCTGTGATGATCTCGCCGGGCTGAAGCGCGGTCGAGAACAGGCCGGTGAAGAACTCATCGGCGCTGATCTTGCGCTTGTCCGTCACGACCGTCGCGTCGAGGCCAAGGATCGCCGCCGGGTAGTCCGCCGCCGGATCGTTGTTGGCGATCGAGCCGGCGATGGTGCCAGCGTGGCGCACCTGCGGGTCACCAATCCCGCCGGCCAGTTGTGCCAGAGCGGGGATTTCCCGTTGCACATCGGGGCTGCTGGCCACCTGCGCGTGGGTCGCCATCGCGCCGATGACGATATTGGAGCCGGATTTCTCAATCTTGCGCAGATCGCCGATGCCGCGCAGATCGACCACCTCCGACGGGGCAGCGAGGCGCTGCTTCAGTGTCGGGATCAGCGTCTGTCCGCCCGCGAGAAGGCTCGCTTCCGGCTTCTGCGAGAGGATCTGCACCGCCTCGGCGACCGAATTCGGGCGATGATAGTCGAATGCATGCATCGTGAACCTCCCTCGCCTTATTCCGCCGCCGCTGCCGGGCGCCCGGCCTGGATCGCGCGCCAGACTTTCTCGGGGGTCGCCGGCATGTCGATGTGATCGACGCCGTAATCCCGCAACGCGTCGCAGATGGCATTAATCACCGCCGGCGGCGCCCCGATCGCCCCGGCCTCGCCACAGCCCTTCACGCCAAGCGGGTTGTGCGTGCAGGGCGTGCTCGTTGTCGTGATCTTGAAGGACGGCACATCATCCGCGCGCGGCATCACGTAATCCATAAGCGAGCCGGTCATCAGCTGGCCGTTCTCGTCGTAGACCGCGTGCTCCAGCATCGCCTGGCCGATGCCCTGCGCCAGGCCGCCATGCACCTGCCCCTCGACGATCATCGGGTTGACGATGTTGCCGAAGTCATCCGCCGCGACGAAATTGACGATCTTGGTCTCGCCGGTGCGCGGCTCGATCTCGACCTCGCAGATGTAGGTGCCCGCGGGGAAGGTGAAGTTCTTCGGGTCGTAGAAGGCCGTCTCCTCCAGCCCCGGCTCCATTTCGTCCAGCGGGAACTGGTGCGGGACATAGGCCGCCAGCGCAACCTCCCCGAACGCCTTTTCCTTGTCCGTGCCCTTCACGCGGTAGACGCCATCGCTGAACTCGATGTCGCCCTCCGAGGCCTCCAGCAGATGCGCGGCGATCTTCTTGCCCTTTTCGATGACCTTGTTGAGCGCGTTGACCACCGCCGTGCCGCCCACCGCGAGCGAGCGCGAGCCATAGGTGCCCATGCCGAAGGGCACCCTGTCGGTGTCGCCGTGAACGATCTCGACATTGTCCGCAGGTACGCCCAGCCGGTCGGCAACGACCTGGGTGAACGTCGTCTCATGGCCCTGACCATGGCTGTGCGAGCCGGTGAACACCGAGACCGAGCCGGTCGGGTTCACGCGTACCGTCGCCGCCTCGTACAGCCCGGCGCGCGCGCCGAGCGCCCCGACGAGGTTCGACGGCGCGATGCCGCACGCCTCGATGTAGGACGAAACACCGATACCGCGCAGCTTCCCGCGCGCCGCCGCCTCGGCCCGGCGCTGCTCGAAGCCGGCATAGTCCGCCAGCTCCATCGCCGCGTTCAGGCTCGCCTCATAGTCGCCGGTATCATATTCGACCGCGACCGGCGTCTGATACGGGAACTGCTCCGGCTGGATGAAGTTGCGCCGGCGGATTTCCGCCTGGTCCATGCCAAGCTCACGCGCCGCCTTGCTCATCAGCCGCTCAAGGATGTAAGTCGCTTCCGGCCGCCCGGCCCCCCGGTAGGCGTCGACGGGAACCGTATTCGTGAACACCGCCTTCACGTTGGTGTAGATCGCCGGCGTTGTATATTGCCCCGCCAGCAGCGTACCGTGCAGCCACGTGGGGATGCAGGGCGCGAAAGTGGACAGGTAGGCGCCCATATTCGCCAGCGTGTCGCAGCGCAAAGCGATGGCCTTGCCGTTCTCGTCGAACGCCATCTCGGCGTGGGTGACATGGTCGCGGCCCTGCGCGTCGGACATGAAGCTTTCGGTGCGTTCCGCCGTCCACTTCACCGGCCGGCCGATCTTCTTCGCGGCAAAGGTGACAGCCGCTTCCTCGGCGTAGTGGTAGATCTTCGAGCCGAAGCCGCCGCCGACATCCGGCGCGTAGACCCGCAGCTTGTGCTCCGGGATGCCGAGCACGAACGCGCCCATCAGCAGGCGGATCACATGCGGGTTCTGGCTGGTGGTGATGAGCGTGTGCTCGTCGCGTCCGGCGTCGTATATGCCGATCGCCGCGCGCGGCTCGATGGCATTGGCGACCTGACGGTTGTTGACCAGGTCGATCTTCGTGACGTGATGCGCGCGGGCGAAGGCTTCGTTGACCGCTGCCTCGTCGCCAAGCTCCCAGTCGAAGCAGAGGTTGTTCTCAGCTTCCGAGTGCACAGGCTCGCCGCCGCCCTCCAGCGCTTTGCGCATGTCGACGACTGCCGGCAGCTCGGTCAATTCCAGGTCGATCAGCTCCGCCGCGTCCTTGGCTTCGCGCAGGCTCTCCGCGATCACCGCCGCGATCGGGTCGCCGACGTGCCGTACCTTGCCCTCCGCGAGGATCGGGTGCTTCGGCTCCACCATGGGGCCGTCCTTGCCGGTCACCTGCCAGCCGCAAGGCACGCCGCCAACGTCCTTGAAGTCCTCCGCCGTCAGGACCGCGACCACGCCAGGCGCGCTCGCCGCGCGGGACGTGTCGAGCTTGTCGATACGCGCATGCGCCACACTGGAGCGCAGGAAATAGCAGTAGGTCTGGTTGCGCTCGTTGATATCGTCGGTGTACTGGCCGATGCCCTTGAGGAACCGATCGTCCTCGCGCCGCTTCATCGCCGCGCCGATGCCATCCGCTGCCATGGTGCTGACCTCTTGAGTTCCGCCTGGTTTCGCCTGAGCTATCGCGCTAAGCTGCCGCTTCCGTCTTGCTTTGCTGCGCGACGCTCTGAATCGCCTTCACAATGTTGTGATAACCGGTACAGCGGCAGATGTTTCCCTTCAGCCAACCGCGGATCTCGTCTTCGGTCGGGTTCGGGTTCTTCTGCAGGAGGTCGACCGCCGACATCACCATGCCCGGTGTGCAGAAACCGCATTGCAGGCCGTGCGCTTCGCGGAATGCCGCCTGCATCGGGTGCAGATTGTCGCCCTGAGCCAGCCCTTCGATCGTCGTGATCTCGGCACCATCAGCTTGGGCGGCAAGGAGCGTACAGGCCTTCACCGAGTTTCCGTTCACGTGAACGACACACGCACCGCACTGGCTGGTGTCGCAGCCGACATGGGTGCCCGTGAGACCCAGATTCTGGCGGATAAAGTCAACGAGAAGCGTATGGCCGGGCACCTCCTCCGACACGGCGTTCCCGTTCACCGTCATGGTGACATGCGGCATGGTTTCCTCCCTGGCTCGCGGCTGCGGGCATTGCTCAGCCCGTCTGTTTGACGCCGATCAATTTAATAGGTGAGAGTAATGCAATTCAGTTTTTCAGCCAACCGGCAAAAGGTCGGAATGCGACGATCCCCAGCCGGTGAATCAGTCGCCAGCGAGCGCGGCTCCGTCCGATACGAGCTGCTCGATTTCCTCAGGCGCATAACCCAGTTCGCCCAGCACCTCGCGCGTATGCATCCCCAGCGTCGGGGCGCAGCGCCACACGCCCCCCGGCGTCTCCGAGAACTTCACGGGCAGGCCGATGGTCTCGACCTCTCCGGCCACCGGATGGTCCGTCGCTACGACCATCTCGCGCGCCCGCGTCTGGGGATCGGCGTGCATCTCGGTGATGGAAAGCACCGGTCCGGCAGGAACCCCCGCCTCGTCCAGTGCCGTCAGCCATTCCTCAGTCGTGCGAGCGCGGAAGATTTTATTGAGCGTTTCAGACAATTCATCGAGATGGGCCATCCGCGCGGCATTGGAGGAAAAACGCGGATCGTCGTTCAACTCGGGCGCGCCCAGGACCGCGATCAGCCGCTCCCAGTTTGCCTGATTGGCCGCGCCGATGTTGATCCAGCCGTCCGCCGTCTCGAACGCCTGATAGGGCGCGTTGAGCGGATGCGCCGAACCCATTGGCCCGGGTGACTCGCCCGTGGCAAAGGCGATGGCGGACTGCCAGTAGGTCTGCGTGATCGCGGCCTCGAAGAGCGACGTGTCGATCTTTTGGCCCTCGCCGGTCTTCAGCTTATGCGCATAGGCCGCCGAGACACCCATCGCCCCGAGAATGCCCGCCGTGATGTCCGAGACCGGCGGCCCGACCTTCACCGGCGGCCGGCCCGGGCCCTCTCCCGTGATGGACATCAGCCCGGACATGCCCTGCGCGATCAGGTCAAACCCGCCGCGCCCGGCGTAGGGTCCGGTGCGGCCGAAGCCGGAAATCTCGACATAGATCAGGCCGGGGTTGTATTCGCGCAGCGTCTCGTAGCTGAGGCCGAGCTTTTCCATCGTGCCCTTGCGGTAGTTCTCGATCAGGACATCCGCCTCGGTGAGCAGCCGGAACAGCACCTCGCGCGCTTGCTCCTGCTTCAGGTCGAGTGCGATGCCGCGCTTGTTCCGGTTCATCATCATGAAGGCGGCGGATTCGCCTTCAATCTCTGGCGGCACGAAACGGCGCGTGTCGTCACCCTGCGGCTTTTCCACCTTGATAACGTCCGCGCCCATATCGGCCAGCATCAGCCCGCAGACCGGGCCGGCCATGATGTGGGCCAGTTCGATCACGCGCACCCCGGCGAGCGGACCTTTCGACTCCTTAGCCATCGCTATTTGCCCTGCCAGGCCGGCTTCCGCTTCGACAGGAAGGCGTCCAGCCCCTCGCGGAAATCGTCGCTCATGTAGCACATTTCGATCAGATCGCGATCATCGACATGCGCCGCGGCGACGCGCAGACGGCGCAGCCCTTCCTTCGTCGCGCGCAGGGTCAGCGGCGCGTGGCCCGCGACCGTCTCCGCGAGTTCCTGCGCCCGAGCGTCCACGTCTTCGGCGATTTCCGAGACCAGCCCGATCGCCTTGGCCTCCTCGGCTTCGACAAGCCGCGCCGTCATGATGACGTCGCGCACCCGCGCCGCGCCCATCAGCTCGCTCAGCCGCGCGAGATTGGACACCGACAGGCAGTTGCCGAGCGTTCGCGCGACAGGGAAGCCATATTTGAGCGTTGGGCTCGCGATGCGCAGGTCGCAGGCCGCTGCAATGGCCGCGCCGCCGCCGGTGCACGCGCCGTTTATCGCCGCGATGGTTGGCAGCGGGCAGCTCTCGATCGCCTCGAACACGCGCTCCATGCGGTCCTCGTAGGCCCAGGCGTCCTCCGGCTTGGAGAACGCGCGGAACTGCGTCATGTCCGTGCCCGCGCCGAAGGCCTTACCACCCGCGCCCCGCATCACGAGCACGCGCGCTTCGCCGCCCGGTTCGGCGTTCGTGCAGATTTCCTGCAACCGCTCATACATTGCGAAGGTGAAGGCGTTGCGAGCTTCGGGGCGGTTGAACGTGATCCAGCCGATCCCGTCGCGCACCTCGTAGATCAGTTCCTGGGTTTCGCTCATGGATCGCCTCTAGCGGTACAGCAGTTCGACGAGGAACAGCGGCACGACCGGCACGTAGGTGCACAAAAGTAGCACAAGCAGCAGCACCGCAATGAAGTAGATATTGATCTTGCTGACGTCCCAGACATTGGCCCGCGCAATCGAGCACGCCGTTATCAGCACACTCGCCACAGGCGGAGTCTGCTGGCCGATCGCCAGGTTGAGCGTGACGACCAGCCCGAAATGCACCGGGTCGATGCCGACCTGCGTGATCAGCGGCACCACGATCGGCACGACCAGGATGATCGCTGCGGCCGAGTGAAGGAAGAAGCCGATCACCAGGAAGAACACGTTGAGGATCGCAAGGATCACCCACTTGTTGTCCGTGATGTCGAGCAGCGCGGCCGCGAGGTCTTGCGGAATCTGCGCGCGGGTCAGGAAGCCGCCCATCAGCACGGACGCGGCGACCAGCACCATGACGACAGCGGTCTGCATCGCACCGTCGAGCATGGCGCGGCGAAGCTGCTTGAAGTCCGTCTCGCGGTACCAGAAGCCGATGATGATCGCCGCAAGAACAGCCAGACCGCCGGCCTCCGTCGCGGTGACGAAGCCTCCGAAGATGCCGCCGAGGATGATGACCGGCAGCGCGAAAGTCGGCAGCGCAGCGATGAACGTCTCGCGCAGACGCTTGGTATCGAAAGCCGCCTCGACCGGCAGGTTATAGCGCCGCGCGAAATACCAGCACAGCAGCATCAGGCCCGCACCGCCGATGATCCCGGGAACGACGCCGGCAACGAAAAGCTGCTCGATGGAGGTCTGTGCCGAGACCGCGTAGAGGATCATCGGGATTGACGGCGGAATGATGATCGCCAGCGACGCGGAGGACGAGGTCAGCGCGGCGGCGAACGGGGCCTTATAGCCGCGCTTTTTCATCTGCGGAATCATCACCGAGCCGAGCGCAGCGACGTCGGCCACGGCCGAACCTGAAATTTCGGCGAAGAACAGCGAAACCCCGACATTCACCATCGCCAGCCCGCCGCGAACGAAGCCAATCAGCGCGGAGACAAAGTCAATCAGCCGCTGCGTGATGCCCGAGGCGTTCATGATCGCGCCGGCCAGCACGAACATCGGGATTGCGATGAGCGAGAACTTGGTGGCGCCGTTGTACATGTCGAGCGCGACCGTCACCAGCGCGCCCATGCCTTCGGCGGCGACAATGCCGATCACCCCTGAGATCGCCAGCGCCACGGCGATCGGCACGTTGATGAAGATCATGAAAAGCAGGGCGAGGAAGATAACGAGTACGATCATGCCGGTTCTTCCTCGACGATCTCGGGATGCTCGAACGAATGCCCGGCCATGGTCAGCTTGTAGTAGTCCGGGAAGCTGAGCAGGCTACAGATGATGAACAGTGCGCCGCCGATGGGTATGACCGACTGCGTGAGCTGCACCGGCACCCAGGTCAGGCTGATGAGGGACATGCCTTCAAGAACTTGCAGCACCTCCCAGCCCGACCAGGTGAGTAGCGCGAAGAACCCGATGACCAGCGCTTCGCTGAGGATGACCATGACGCGGCGGATCGGGATGGGCAGCGCCAGCAGGACGCCATCGAACCCAATGTGACGACGGCGCAGAGCGGCAAGCGCGGCGCCGTAATAAGTAATCCAGGCGAGCTGGATGGCCGCGATCTCGTCATACCAGCTCAGCGACGCGCCCATCTTTCGAGAGATCACCGCATAGATGACCACGATCGACAGCGCGAACATCTGAATGATCAGAAACCACTCCAGCAGAAACGCAAGCGCACGGGCGGCCTGACGCATTTTTGCTCAACCTCGGGCATGGATCACGCAACCGACGGCAGCCGGCCGCTGAGAAAGGCGGTGCGCCCCGCCCGAAGGCGAGGCGCAGTGTCGACAGGGATTAGTTGGTGGGGGCGAGGCTCATCACCCGCTTGACCAGCTCGTCGCCGCCTTCCACGGTTGAACCAAACTCGTCATAAATCGGCTGAGACGCCTCGATGAAGGCCTGCTTGTCGGCCTCATTCACCTCCATGTCCTTTTTCAGCTCTTCCAGCAGCTCGTTTTCGAGCCGGGCCGCCGTCTCATAGACGTATTCCTGCGTCTCGAGCGCGGCTTCCTGCAGAGCGGCCTGGACGTCCTCCGGCAGGTTTTCGAAGGTGCGCTTGCCCGTCAGAATGTAGCCCGGCGTGTAGACGTGGCCTGTGATGGACAGGTACTTCTGCACTTCCTGGAATTTGGCCGACGCGATCTGCGCATACGGGTTTTCCTGGCCGTCGATGACGCCGGTCTTGAGCGCGGTGAACACGTCGGAAAAAGCCATCGGCGTCGGGTTGGCGCCATAAGCCTTGAACATCTTGACGCGCCACTCACCCTTCGGCGTGCGCAGCTTGATGCCTTCCAGATCCTCCGGCTTGTTGATCGGACGGACATTGTTGGTGATGTTGCGGAAGCCGTTTTCCCAGAACGCCAGGATCTTGTAGCCGTTGCGCTCGGCAGCCGGCTGGAAGGTGTCATCCAGCATTTCCTTGGAAACAGCCCGGATGTGATCGCGGTTCTGGATGATGTACGGCATCTCGAAGACGCCGAACTCCGGCGCGACCGAGGACATCACAGAGGACGGCAGCGAGAAGTGAACCTGGCCGAGTTTCAGCTTCTGCAGCAGTTCGGTGTCGTTACCGAGCTGCGAAGAGCCGAACACCTTCACCTCGGCCTTGTCGCCGAGCTTCTCATTGGCACGGCGGGCAAATTCCTTGGCCGAAAGATCGAATAGCGAGCCCGGCTTGCCGACATGGCCAAAGCGCAGCACCATGTCCGCGGACATTGCCGGCGTCGCCGTCATTGCGAGCGCGGCAAGGCCGAGAAGAACGTGCCTTAGTTTCATGTTGTTTTCTCCTCCCTATAGAAAGCGGTTTCAGAGTTATGCCATAGCGGTGTTACTGGACGCACCAACTAAGGCTCTTATTCGGCAGCCGTCTTGATCGGCTCCCGATAAGGCGAAGTTTCGGCCAGGTAATCGAGCGCCGCCTGCGTGCCCCCCTTGTTATGCGGAACACCGGCGATCGCCAGCCCCATTTCCACGCCCGACAGCGTACCCGTCAGGCTGAGTTCGTTGAAATCGCCCAGATGGCCGATACGGAAGACACGGCCCGCAAGCTTCGACAGGCCCGCGCCGAGCGACATGTTGAAATTCCTGAGCACCGCATCGCGGAAGGCGTCGGCGTCGTGGCCTTCCGGCATAACCACGGCCGTCAGCGAGCTGGAGTAATGCCGCGGCTCCTGGCACAGAAGCTCCAGCCCCCAGGCCCGGACCGTTCGGCGGGTCGCCTCGGCCAGCCGATCGTGGCGCGCAAAGACGTTCTCGAGCCCTTCCTCTTCGAGCATTGCTATGGCCTCGACCAACCCGTAGAGCATGTTCGTGGCTGGCGTGTAGGGAAAGAAGCCCTTGGCATTCGGGCCGCGCATGTCCTCCCAGTCCCAGTAGGACCGGGGCAGCCCGGCCGCCTTGTTCACTTCAAGCGCCTTAGGGCTGACGGCGTTAAAAGAGATGCCAGGTGGCAGCATCAAGCCCTTTTGCGAGCCGCCGACAACGACATCCACGCCCCATTCATCCATCCGCATATCGATAGAGGCGAGCGACGAGATCGTATCGACCATCAGAAGCGCCGGGTGGTCCGCCGCGTCGATCGCCTTGCGAACTTCGTCAATCCGCGAGGCGCAGCCCGTGGAGGTTTCGTTCTGGACGACGCAAACCGCCTTGATGTCCTTGCCGGCATCTGCGCGAAGGGCCTGCTCGATCGCGTTCGGGTCCGCGCCGTGGCGCCAGTCGCCCTCCAGCACGATCGGCTGCAGCCCGATTCGCTCGGCCATCTTGCGCCAGAGCATGGCGAAATGGCCGGTCTCATACATCAAAACCTTGTCACCAGGCGACATCGTGTTGACCAACGCGGCCTCCCACGCACCCGTACCCGAGGCGGGATAGATGATGACTTCGCCCTTTTCGGTCTTGACGATGCGCTTCATGCCTTCCAGCGCCTGCTGGCCGATTTCGGCGAAGCGTGGGCCGCGGTGGTCGATAGTCGGGAAGTCCATCGCGCGCAGAACGCGATCGGGGACATTGGTGGGGCCGGGAATCTGCAGGAAATGGCGGCCGCTTGTGTTCATCGCCAATGCTCCCTCGCTTCAGTTCGACAGTCTGCGCGTGATCCTCAGGTACAAACCGTTTCCACGATGCGGCACAGAAACGCTTGTCCGGCGCATCGCGCGGGTATAATGATTAATTTTGAATTCATAATGCGAGTCAAGAGAAAAACCGCGAGCGGGACGGCATGAAGGAACTGGCCGAGCGGCTGAGTCATGAGATTGAAGGTGAGGTACTGTTCGATGCGTTTTCGCGTGGACGCTATTCGACGGACGCATCGATCTACCAGATCAGGCCGGCGGGCGTGGTCGTGCCCAGGCGCTTCTCGGATGTCGAGGCAACGCTGGCGTTAGCGCGCGAGCATGATGTGCCGATAACCGGACGGGGCGGCGGCACGGGCCAGTGCGGGCAGACCATCAACCGCGGCATCGTCATCGACTTCTCGAAGCATCTGAACGGCATTCGGGAAATGGACGTCGAGAACCGCCGCGCCGTGGTGGAGCCGGGACTGGTGCTGGACGATCTGAACCGCCAGCTGAAGCCGCACGGCCTCTGGTTCCCTGTCGATGTGTCGACCGCCTCACGCGCGACCATCGGCGGAATGACGGCCAACAACTCCTGCGGCTCGCGCTCGATCCGCTACGGGATGATGCGCGAACATGTCCACTCCGTAGAGGCGCTGCTGGCGGATGGCACGCGGGCGACGTTCGGCCCCGTGGATCGCGCGGACACGCTCAGGAACGAGCAAACGGCGCTCCAGCGGCTGTTCCGTGACATGCTTGCGCTCGGCGCGCGCGAGGCCGACGAGATCGCGGCGCGCTGGCCGCAGACCTATCGCCATGTCGCCGGCTACAACATCGACGCGATGGTCCCGAACGGGCCGACCAACAACATGGCGACGCTGCTCGTCGGCTCCGAAGGCACGCTGGCACTGAGCGAAAGCATCGAGATCAAGCTGTCGCCGACGCTCGATACCAAGGCGCTGGGCATCTGCCACTTCCCCAGCTTTCGCGAGGCGATGGAAGCCGTCCAGCATATCGTGACGCTCGACCCCGTCGCGGTCGAGCTGGTCGACGAGAACATGATCCGCCTGGCCCGTGACATCGCGATCTTCCGCGATACCGTGAACCAGTTCGTCAAGGGCGAGCCGGAGGCGCTGTTGCTCGTCGAGTTCGCGGAGCCCGATCAGGAAGAGAATCTGCGCCGGCTGGCGGCGCTTCACGACCTGATGGCCGACCTGGGCTTCCGCTGGGACGATCCCGGCAAGAAGGATGGCGGCGTGATCGACGCACCCGACCCGGCCTTTCAGGCGCGCATCTGGAACGTGCGCACCCAGGGCCTCAACATCATGATGTCGATGAAGGACGACGCGAAGCCGCTCGCCTTTATCGAGGATTGCGCTGTTCACCTGCCCGACCTGCCGGACTTCACGGCCCGGCTCAACGACGTGTTCGCGCGCAATGGCACCAGCGCGACGTGGTATGCCCACGCCTCTGTCGGCCTGCTGCATGTTCGGCCCGTGCTGAACCTCAAGCAGGAAGCGGGCGTGAAGGCGCTGCGCGGGATCGCCGAGGAAGCCTTCGACATCGTTGCGGAATACAAGGGCTCGCATTCCGGCGAACACGGCGACGGCATCATCCGCTCGGAGTTCCACGAGAAGATGCTCGGCTCACGGCTCGTGCGCGCCTTCGAGGAGGTCAAGCAGCGCTTCGACCCAGACGGCGTGCTGAACCCCAACCGCATCGTGCATCCGCCGAAGATGGATGACCGCAC
Organism: Dichotomicrobium thermohalophilum; assembly: GCF_003550175.1. Taxonomy (NCBI): domain Bacteria; kingdom Pseudomonadati; phylum Pseudomonadota; class Alphaproteobacteria; order Hyphomicrobiales; family Hyphomicrobiaceae; genus Dichotomicrobium; species Dichotomicrobium thermohalophilum. The sequence goes on along the minus strand of NZ_QXDF01000001.1, from coordinate 302,241 downwards.
CCTGATGCGCTATCCGCCGGACTACGCCCATGTCCCGCGCGAGACCGTGTTCGACTGGGGCGCATGGCCCGCCGGGCTGCACGGCGCGGTCGAGATGTGCAACAACAACGGCGCGTGCCGCAAGCTCGCGGGCGGGGCGATGTGCCCCTCCTACCGCGCGACGCGCAACGAACGCGACCTGACACGCGGACGCGCCAACACGCTGCGGCTCGCCCTCACCGGCCAGCTCGGCCCGGACGCCTTTACCTCCGACGAGATGATGGAGACGATGAAGCTGTGCGTCTCCTGCAAGGCGTGCAAGCGCGAATGCCCCATGTCCGTCGATATGGCAAAGATGAAGATCGAGGTGCTGGCGGCGCGCGCGGAAAAATATGGGGTGGGCCTGCGCGACCGGCTGGTGGCCGAGTTGCCGCGCTATGCGCCGTGGCTGTCGAAGGCGCCGTTCCTGGCGAATGCGCGCGATACCCTGCCCGGTGCGGCCTGGCTTTCGGAGAAGCTGCTGGGCCTGAGCGCGAACCGGCGGCTGCCGCGGTGGCGCAGCGACGTGTTCCGCGAACCGAATGGCGCGATGGATGCGGACGTTCTATTCTTCGCGGACACCTTCAACCGCTATTTCGAGCCGGACAACGCGCGCGCCGCCGTCGAGGTTCTGCGCGCGACCGATATCCGACTAGGCTTTCCCCAGACGGCTGGCCGCCCTCTCTGCTGCGGGCGCACCTATCTGTCGGCCGGGATGACCGATCGCGCGAAGGCCGAGATGCAGCGCACCGCCGAGGCGATCCGTCCGACCATCGAAGCGGGCGGCGCGGTCGTTGGGCTGGAGCCGTCCTGCGTGCTGACCTTCCGTGACGAAGCGCCACGTCTTATCTCCAACTGGAACGCGGAGATGGGAGCGCGGGTCATGCTGCTGGAGGAATTTCTGGCCGAGCATTTCGCCAACGGTGGCACGGTTCCGGCATTCGGGCCCATCGGCGAGACGGCGCTGCTGCACGGGCACTGCCATCAGAAAGCCGCCGACGTCATGGGGCCGGTGCAGCGGGTGCTGGCGCAGGTGCCGGGGCTGGAGGTCAAGCCGATCGAAAGCTCGTGCTGCGGGATGGCCGGCGCCTTCGGCTATCAGGCTGAAACCTACGATGTCTCGCAACAGATGGGTGAGCTGAGCCTGTTGCCTGCCGTGCGGGCGGCCAGTGACGATGCGTTCATCGTCGCGGACGGCACCTCCTGCCGTCATCAGATTGGCGACGGATCACACCGCGAGGCCGTTCACGTGGCGCAGATCTTGCATCGCGCGCTGAAAGCTGGAGGGACAGCATCTCATGGCAACGCTTGAGGGGCCGACACCGATTCAGCGCCGCTCGCTGCACGCCGAGCTGGCGGACCGGGTGCGCGAGATGATCGTGCAGGGCGAACTGGAGCCGGGCGCAAAAATCCCTGAACGCGAACTGTGCGAGGCGTTCAACGTGTCGCGCACGCCGCTGCGGGAGGCGCTGAAGGTTCTGGCCAGCGAGGGCTTCGTGATCCTGACCCCGAACCGCGGCGCGGCGGTCTCGAAGCTGACCCGCTCCGACATTGAGGAAGCGTTCCCAGTCATCGGCGCACTGGAATCGCTTGCGGGAGAACTGGCCTGCGCCAACGCCACGGATGAAGAGATCGCGCATATCGCGCAACTGCATGACCGCATGGCCGCGCATCATGCCGCGGGGGAGCGCACGCCTTATTTCCGGCTGAACGAGCAGATCCACGACGCTATCGCCGCCGCCGCGCGCAATCCGACGTTGCGCCAGATGCAGATGAGCCTCGCCAGCCGAGTCCGCCGGGCGCGCTACTTCGCCAACATCTCCCGTTCGCGCTGGGACCAGGCGATGGCCGAGCACGAAGAGATCAACGACGCGCTCAAGGCGCGGGACGGCCAGCGCCTCGCCGCGATCCTCAAGCTGCATCTGGAGCACAAGCTCGAAGCGGTCAGCGCCGCGCTCGAAGGGCTTTCGGAGTAGCACCTAGTCCGTTCTCAGGCGCTTCGCCAACGCCTTCGCACACTCCACGGCGCGCTCACGCATGAGGGTGAAGCCCTGCGTAAGCCCCTCATGCAGCAGCAGCAACTCGTCCTCCCGCTCAGGCAGGTCGCCCGCCTCGGCCATACGCGCGGCGATGTCCTTCTTGTTCCGACCGAGCATCTCGGCCAGTGCCTCATTCCTCGGGTGAGCGGCAACTGCTCCGTGAAACATGCAGCCGGTCGGCGATCTGGTCCGCATCCATTCGCCGACCCGGTCGAAAACGGTATCGAGGGCCGCCTCCGGGTCTTCCGGCAGATCAGCGAACAAGAACGCCACATAGCGGGCGTGCCGGTTGTTGAGCGCGCCAATCACCATGTCCGAGCGTGAAGGAAAATACTTGTAGAGCGTGCGCAGGCTGACGCCGGCAGCCGTGCGCAGGTCATCCACACCCGGCTCCGCGAACCCCTGCTCGGCGAACGCCTCTTCGAGTTTCGCAGCGATTCTGGCCTTGGTCGAATCCATGATTGACAGTGTAGAACGATCGCTTTACACACGCAAGTAGAACGATCGCTTTACATGGGAGTCCGGTCATGAATATCCGCCAACGCGTGCGGCAAACGGACGCGACCCCGGCCTTCGAGGTCGGCCTCGTCATCTGCTGGAGTTCCGGTTTCATCGGCGGCCTGCTGGCGTCGGAAACCTCCTCGATCTATCTCGTGCTGTTCTGGCGGTTCCTGCTGTTGGCGCTCTTGTTACTGCCGTTCACGGTCCTGGCCTTAACCCGGCTGGACCGGAGGCAGCTTACCGTTCAAACCGGCGTCGGCCTGCTGGGCATGTTCGGCTATACAGCCTCGGTCATCAGCGCCATCAAGTTCGGCGTGCCCGCCGGCACGGTCGCGCTGATCGCCGCGCTCCAACCGCTCGCCGCAGCCGCGCTGGCCGGCACGGTGCTCTCGGAGATTGTCTCACCGCGTCAATGGTTGGGTTTGGGAGTCGGGTTCTTCGGCGTCTTCCTCGCGGTGAGCGGTGCAGTCGATGCGGCACCGGTCTGGGCCTATGCACTTGCTTTCCTGAGCATGCTCTGCCTCGTGGTGGCGACCCTGGTGGCGAAGGCGCAGAGTTGCCCCGTTCCGGTGTTGTCGTCGCTCACGATCCAGTGCGCGGTGTCCGCCGTGCTCTATCTGCCGCTGGCCATCGCTGCAGGCGAGTCGGTCCTGCCGGAGGCGAACTGGTCATTCGTCTACGCGGTTGCGTGGTTCATCCTGTTCTCGACACTGGGCGGATTCGGGCTGTACTGGGCCACGCTGAGGCGCACCTCGGCGACCCGCGTCTCCAGCCTGATTTACCTGACCCCACCAGTGACGGCCATCTGGGCATGGGCCATGTTCGGCCAGCCGCTTACGCTTGGCGCTGCGCTGGGCTTCGTCATCTGCCTGCTGGGCGTGCACCTGTCAAAAGGCATGGGCAGCAGGCCAGCTGCGCCAATCCGTCCGGGGTGCTCCGACGCTGGGGTCTCGTCCTGCTAGGCTCATCGGCTGTATAATCGTCAGAGCCTGACAGCCTGGAGCGCCGCGAAGCATGTACATCCCGCCGACCGTCGAACCGCCCGCCCGCCCGCTGGGCGTCTTCGGAAGCCTGCGCGCCGCGCGGCGCAACTCGTTGAGCGTTATCCCGCAGATCGCCTACACGCAGGAGATCGTCTCGGGCACGACCGGGCCGGGTCGCTGGCACATGGTCCAGGGGCCGGAAGGGATGCGCCGCGTGTTCCTCGACAATGTCGGGAACTACCCGAAATCCGAAGTGATGATCCGCATGTTGCGCCCGGCGGTGGGCCGCAGCCTGTTCACCTCCGAGGGCGACGAGTGGCGCTGGCAGCGCCGGGCGATCGCGCCGGTGTTCACCGCGCGCAACGTCAAGGCGCTCGCGCCGATGATGACGAAAACCGCTGAGCGCGCGGCGCAGCGGATCGGTGAGAGCGCGCATCCCGTCGAGATCGTGCGCGAGATGCTCTCAGCCACGTTTGATGTCATCTGCGAAGTAGCGCTGTCGGGTCGCGAACATTTCGATGCCGAAGCCTATGGCGAAGCGATCACCAGATATTTCCTGACCGTCGGCCGCGCCTCGCTGCTCGACTTCCTTGATGTGCCGTACTGGGTGCCGCGGCCCGGCGAGATCCTGGGGCGCGGCGCGGTGCGGACCATGCACCGGATGGTGGCAGAAGCGATCGAGGCGCGCCGTCGAAACGGGCCGCGCGGCGACAGCGACCTGCTCGACTACATGCTGGCCGCAGAGGACCCGAACACGGGCCGACGCATGGATGAGACAGATCTCTTGCACAACATGCAGTTCTTCATTGTCGCCGGGCACGAGACGACCGCGCTGTCGCTGGCCTGGGCGCTGCACCTCCTCTCACACGATCAGGAGGTGCAGACGCGCGCCAATGTCGAGGCGCGCGCGGCCGTGGGCGACCGGCCGGCTGGTGCCGACGATCTGGCGAACGCGCCTTTCATCGAGCAGGTGCTGGAAGAGTCGATGCGGCTCTATCCGCCGGTCGGGCTGCTGGCGCGGAATGTCTTGGCGCCCGACGAGCTCTATGACCGCACCATTCAGCCGAACGACACGGTCTTCCTTAACATGTACGCCATGCACCGGCATCAGCTACTCTGGGACCGGCCGGAGGCGTTCAACCCGGACCATTTCGCGCCGGAAGCCAAGAAGGCGCGCGACCGCTACCAGTATCTGCCGTTCGGTGCAGGGCCTCGTGTGTGCGTTGGGGCGAACTTTGCGATGATGCAGGCGCAGATCATTCTCACGACCCTGCTGGCGCGCTTCAATTTCACGCCAGCCGGGCCGCCGCCGACGCCAGTCATGCACATGACAATACGCCCCGAGCCGGGCGTCCGGCTCAGGGCGCAGCTGCAGGGCGTGTGACCCTGCTGTCATCGTCCGAATGAGTGGTCGAATGCCGGCAGATACGCCGTCCCGGGAGGTTATTGCGGCGGCATCAGCGGCCGAACGGTGCCGAACGGACTTGGCGTGTCCGGCTGCCCGCCGTCTTTCTTCTGCTCAACGTTGAAGTGCTCAGCCAGGTAATCGAGCACCTTGGACTCCGTCTCTTCGTCGAGCCGAGGCATGCCCTGCTGTTCGTACATCCACTCAAGCGTCGAATCCCACTTCTTGCGGGTCATGCCCTGTTGCATGACGAGGTTCACCGAGTGGCAGCCACTACAAACGCCGTAGACAAGATCCTTGTTCTCACCCTCGGGAAGGGCTTCATAGTCGTCTTGGGCCGCGGCGGGAAGAGTCCCGCCGAGGCCGATCATCAGAGCGAGCACGGCTCGCCGCAACACACTTCCCATTAGACCTCCACGCGCACCGCGATCCGGTGCATCGAGTTATTGAGGTAGCCTTTCGGGTTCCAGTTGACCGTGAAGGGCTGCATACGCCCCTTGCTGTCGGTCGCGCGGGCCCAGATCTCGTAGTAGCCCCTTGTCGGGAAGTTGAGTTGCGCCCGCCAGGTCTGCCACGAATGGCCGTTCATCGGCGGCATCAGCTCGGCCGGCTGCCACGTGGCGCCGAAGTCAGTGGACAGGTCCACCGCCGTCACGAGTTCGTCGCCTGCCCAGGCGTGACCGCGCACTTCCAGCGTACGGTGATCCACCGGCAGAACGTGGCCGCTCTTCGGCGACGTGATGAGCGACTTGACCGGCATGGATTCGATGATCTGGAAATCCTCGTCCGGAACCTCCTCGCCCGGCGCGACGGGATAGCGCGGGACGCGATAGCTGCGCGGACCCATCTTCTGGCCGTCGTGCACCTGGTCACGAATCCAGATGCGGGTGAGCCATTTCTGCGAGGTCGAGCCCGGCCAACCCGGCGCAACGAGACGCAGCGGGGCACCGTTCATCGGGTGGATCGGAGCGCCGTTCTGCTCAAAGGCGATAATCGTATCCGGATCCATCGCCTTCCAGATCGGCATACCGCGAGACACCGCATCCTTCTCCGGGTCGCCCGAAAGGTGCGAGTCGGCGCCGTAATGGGCGGTGTAGACCGCATCGGGCTGGACGCCGGCGGCCATCAACACGTCGCGCAGACGCACACCTGTCCACTCGGAGTTGGCGACGGCGCCAACAGTCCACTGGTTGCCGCTTGCCGGCGGGTTGAAGGCCGCGCGGCCATTGCCGCCGCATTCGAGCTGCAGCGCGAGGCGGACGACCTCGAAACGATCCTTCAACTCGTCGATGGTCATTTCCATCGTGTTGTTGACCAGACCGTCGATCTTCAGGGTCCAGCCTTCGGCAGCGGTGTTCTGCGGCGGGATGCCGTTGTTGCGGATGAAGTGCCGCGCGGTTGGCGTCACATCGTCGTTCAGCAGGTGTGCGGGGGTTTCCGCATTCACCGGCCGGTCATTCAGGACGGTCAGCCCGTCCTTGCCTTCGATCGTGAATTCCTGCGTTTCCTCGGCGAGCGCGGCGGGAATCAAGCCGCTCGGCATATTGCGATGGAACGGGATGGTCGCGCCGACCACGCCGGCCATGGTGGCCAGCCCCGCGCCACGGAGGAAACCGCGCCGATCCGAGCAGGCCTCGCGGCCAAAGATCAGCCAGTCCGCGCGCTCTGGATCCTGCTCATAGAGCTCACAGATGCCGCGTTCAGGTTTACGCTGTGTCATGCTCCTCTCCTCCCTTTGAAAGGCCGGTGTGCGGAACGTCATCCCATGCCAACGTTGTTGGACGAATTTTTGTTCCAGCCAGCCCAGTATTGATGGAGTGTGCGGAAACCGATCCCAGGCGTCAAGAAGAACGGACATACGTCAATGGTCGGTTAAGCTGCTGGCAAAACTGCAATTTTTAGTTGTTGGGGAGGACTGTCAAAGCAATGCCACTGTGCAATTTCGACACACTGACATTCGACGTTTACGGCACACTCATTGATTGGGAAAGCGGCATGATCGCGGGCCTGCGCCCCCTCACCGACCAACTCGACAAGGCACTGTCCCGCAACGACATTCTGCAAGGTCACGCCTACCACGAGTCGACCGCCCAGGCGCAGACGCCGCACATGCGTTATGACCGGCTACTCGCTGTGGTGTACAAGCGGTTAGCCGAGGAGTGGGGCGTTTCGGCAACATGGGACGAGGCACTTGCCTACGGGCGCAGTGTGCGCGACTGGCCCGTTTTCGCCGATACGGTGGAGGCGTTACGCGACCTCAAGCAGCATTACAGGCTCGTGGTGCTTTCCAACGTCGATAACGACAGCTTCGCCGCGAGCAATGAGAAGCTGGGCGTGACCTTTGACGCGGTCTACACGGCCGAGGACATTGGCTCCTACAAGCCGGCGCTGCGAAATTTCGACTACATGCTGACCCAGCTCGGTCGGCGCGGCATCCTGAAGGAAAAGATCCTGCACGTCGCCGAGAGCCTGTTCCACGATCATCAGCCGGCCAGGCAATTCGGCCTGGCCAATTGCTGGATCTATCGCCGCCACGATCAGGAAGGCTTCGGTGCGACCATGGACCCCGGCGCGCGGCCGCACTGTGACTGGGTGTTCAACAGCATGGCCGAGCTTGTGGAAGCGCACCAGCGCGAACTGACGTGAGGTGCCGCGGGTGAACCAGCGCATTAAGTAGGAGCCATGTGCAATCTCTACAGCGAGCTGAAGCCGCGCGAGGCGGTGCGCGACATCTTCGGCGTGTCGGACAACCGTGCGGCGGCGTTCGAGCCGCTACCGGCGATCTTTCCGGGCAACACCGTGCCGGTGATCCGGCCCGCGGAAGACGGCGACCGCGAGATCGTCATCTCAAGCTGGGGCTTCCCGCTGCCGATGAAGGGCAAGGCGCCCAAGCGCGTGACCAACATGCGCGACGACAAGCTGACCTCGCCATTCTGGGCGGACTCTTTTCGCCGCCGGCGCTGCCTCGTTCCGGTCACGTCCTTCGCCGAGCCGAAGGGGCGCAGGCCCGCAACCTGGCACTGGTTCGCGCTGGGGGAGGATCGCCCGCTGTTCGCCTTTGCCGGGGTGTGGCGGCGCTATAACGGGCCGCTGAGCGCGGGCGGCGAGAGCGTGTCGGTCGATGTGCACGCCTTCATGACGACCAAGCCCAATCCGCTCGTGGCGACGGTTCACCCGAGCCGGATGCCGGTGATGCTGACGCGGCCGGAAGAGTGGGACTGCTGGCTGAACGGCACGGCGGAGGAGGCGCGGGCGCTGATCGGGCCGTTGCCGGCGGAAGAGATGGCGATGGTGCAGTCCGGCCCGGAGCGGCGGGATCTTGCAGCATGACGCGTTCAAATATGGCGCGAGGCTGATCGCTCAAAGGGTGCCGCCTCTTGGTTCCCGCTAGGGTGGATCAAAGCGGCCAATCCTGACCAACTTGAATTTTCCGCGAACGCGCCTCTCTTCACCAACTGACTGCAGATCAGATAAGGATGGGCGATGATCTCGCCGACGCCAACGCCGCCTCAGTATCGCATACAACGCTGGCTCGTACGCCGCGGCCCGCTCATCGCCGCCGTCGTGATCACGGCGGGCGTCGCCGCGAAAACCTTGTCGCTGATCTTCGCCATCCTCGGCTTGCCGCTCACCCAGGCGGAACTCGTGGGCGTGCTTGCGACAGTGGATCAAGTGCCGTGGCCGGTAGCGATCTTCCTGCTGTTGGCGTCGTGGATGACAGTATTTCTCGGCGTACCGCTCTGGCTGAAGTACCTGTCATATGAGTATCGGTGGCGGCGGTGGGACGCGGGCGAGCCGGAGGATGAACGTCGCGGGGCCGATTCATCCAGAGGTGCGCGCACGAAGCGGTCGCAGTAACGTCCACGGCCTCCGAGCCTCAATCCCCCGCGCCGGCCAGCTCCTCCAGGATCGCGCATTCGGGATCGTCATCGCCCGGACACGCCGCCGCCAGCGCCGCCAGCTCGCCGCGCATGTGCTGGAACTCCGCGATCCGGCGGTCGATCTCGGCGATCTTCGCCTGCGCAAGTGCCTTCACGTCGCGGCTGTGGCGGTTCGGGTCGCGGTACAGCGCCACAAGCCTGCGGCACTCCTTGATCCCGAAGCCGACCGCGCGCGCGTGGCGGATGAATCTCAGCAACTCCACGTCGCTTTCGGTGTAATCCCGATAGCCGTTCGCGCCGCGATTCGCCGCGGCGATCAGGCCGATATCCTCGTAATAGCGGATGGTCTTTGCCGGCACGCCGCTCTGGCGCGCCGCCTCACCGATATTCATCGCTCTCTCCGGTAAATCTGTCGCGCGGCCTAAGAGCCCGCGCCGAGCCGCGAGCGGCGGCTGCCGTTCGTCATCCAGCGCATCAACTCACGGCTGACATCATGGAACGCCGTGGTGATTGCCGCAACGCCTTCGCTCACCGAATCGGACTTCGCCCGAACGCGCGTCTCGAAACGCCGGCTCGCCACCACCTTGCCGGCGCGCTCGTCCACGATCTTCGCCGACAGCGCCACATGCCCCTCCGGCGGCTTGCCGTTCACGGACATCTCGAAGGCACGGATAGCGATCTGCAGCGAATACGCGCTTGTCACGCGGTCATCCTCGGTCACGACCGCGTTGAAATGCCCGCTGTCCTCCAGCGCCTCGGTCAGGCGGGCGCGGATGAGCCGCGGGAGCCGATCGCTCCACGCAGCGTCCGGATAATAGCTGATGCGCTCATGCGCCGGTCGGACGAGAATACGCTCGGTGTTCAGGGCGCGGACGGCCGTGGGCGTGCGGACGACGAGCTGTACGGGTAGCGGCTGGCCGCGAACCGGCTTGACCTCCGGCGCGACCAGATCATAGGTCTGCGGCGGCGCGCCATTAACGGCGAGCGCACAGCCGCTCATGGCCAGCGCCAGACACAGCCCGATGATGTTACGCGCAGCACGCATTGATAGCGCCAGATTTCCGCCCCGCCCCGACTCTCGCACAGTAGAAGGAGGTACTATGCCATGCTGTAATGTCAATCGGCTACTGTGAGGGCTCGTATTCAGGGACTTGTGATCCGCCGAGCAGCATTTGTTGCGGATTTTCTTCAAGTTTGCGAACCACGCGATCGAGACTGTCTGCTAAACGCCTGCCATCTCTCATGAAAAGCTCGAACTGGCGGATGCCGCGCTCCGCCGAAACGGTCAATTCATCCGCGCGATCGCCCAGCGAGCGGTCCAGCTTCTCCGCAAGCTGGCGAAAGGATTGAGCCGCTTGTTGCGCCTCGGCCACAACGGAGTCCTCGTCATCCGCAACATATTTGGAAAACTTGTCGATGGTGGTCTCCAGCTTCGTCGCCATACGGGAGACGCGCTCGGACACGTCGCGGGTGTTCTGCATGATGATGCTGACATCCTCGCCATGATCGTTCAGCGTCGCCGTGAAGGTCTCGACATTCTTTATGGTCTGGCTGATGGCCTTTTCGTTGGCGGCAACCAGATCGTTGAGCCGGCGGATAAGCGCGCGCGCCTCGCCCAGCGCTTCGGGCGCCGCGCTCAGCAACGACTTGGAGGAAGCCACATCCGCATAGATTGTCGGATACTGCTCGTCCGCCTTGGCACGCAGCGGCGGCGAATCCGGCGCCCCCGGCGTAATCTCCAGCGCAACGACCCCGGCCAGGCCCTGCTGCACCACTTTCGCGCGCGAGGTCTCGCGGACCGGCGTCGTCTGCTTCACCGAGATCAGCCCGCGCACCTTGCGCGTGTCCTCCGGCATAATCTCCAGCCGGTCGACCTCGCCCACGCGGATGCCGTTGAAAAGCACCGCGCTTCCCTCACCGAGTCCCTGAACCGAGCCGGCGAAGATGACGTGATAGCGCTGCGCGTTCGCACCGCCTGCCGAATTGTTCACCCAATAGACGAAGGCGAAGCCGAGCCCCAGCAGCGAAATGACGAACAGCCCGATCAGAAAATGGCTCGCGCGTGTCTCCATCAGTCGTAACCTTCCTGGCTGCGGTGCACGCGGGCGCGCTCGCCGCAGAAATACTCCGCCACCCAAGGATGGCCGGGATCATCCACCAACTCGGATGGCGTGCCCTCGCGCACGATCACCCGATCGGCGAGCACCGCAACGCGGTCGCAGGCGGTGAAGATGCTATCGAGATCGTGCGTGATCATGAACACCGTCAGGCCCAGCGTCTGCTGCAGGCTGAGGATGAGCTGGTCGAACGCCTCCGCGCCGATCGGGTCGAGGCCGGAGGTCGGCTCGTCGAGAAACACGATCTGCGGGTCGAGCGCCAGGGCGCGAGCCAGCCCGGCGCGTTTTCGCATTCCGCCCGACAGTTGGGAGGGGTATTTATTCGCCGCGTCCGCCGGCAGCCCAACCAGCGCGAGCTTCAGCATCGCCAGTTCACGGCGGACCTTGCGCGGCAGTTGAAGCTGCTCGCGCATCGGCACTTCGATGTTCTCGCGCACGGTGAGCGATGAGAACAACGCACCATCCTGAAACAGGATGCCCCAGCAGTTCGTGCGCGCCAGTTGCTGCTTGGCCTTTCGGCCTGTCGCGCTTGTTTCAAAGATACTGATCTCTCCGGCATCTGGCCTCAGCAGGCCGGTGATGCAGCGCAGCAGCACGGATTTACCTGTGCCGGAGCCGCCGACAACCCCAAGGATTTCGCCGCGATAGACGTCCAGATTCAGGCCGTCGAAAATCTGCTGGCCGCCAAGGCGCTTGCGCAGACCGCGCACGCGAATGACCACATCACGCGGAGCCGGCGCTGCGCGCGGCGCGGTCCGTTCAGCATCGGGCGTGAGTTCGGTCTGGCTCATCGGCATCAATATCCGGCGGCGGACAGGAAGATCGCGAACACGGCGTCCATGATAATGACAAGGAAAATTGCCTTAACGACGGCACGGGTGACCTGAAGGCCAAGCGACTCGGCGCTGCCCTGCACGCGTAGCCCCTCCAGGCAGCCGACCAGCGCGATAATGAGCGCCGCAAACGGCGCCTTGACGATGCCCACGAGGAAGTGGCGAAGGTTGATCGCGTCATGCAGGCGCTGCGCGAAGATATCAAGGTCATAGCCGAGATAGATCGACGCCATCGCGGCGCCCCCGGCAAGACACATCAGATCGCCCCAGAAGGTCAGAAGCGGCATCGCCACGAGAAGCGCGAGCAGGCGCGGCATCACCAGCGTCTCCATCGGGTCGATCCCCATGGTGCGCATCGCGTCGATCTCCTCACGCATCTTCATGGTGCCGATTTCGGCAGTGAAGGCGGAGGCAGAGCGGCCCGCGACGATGATCGACACCAGCAGGATACCGACCTCGCGCAGACTGAGAATGCCGAGCATGTTGACCGAAAACGTCTCGGCCCCGAAGGCGCGCAGCTGCACGATGCTCTGCTGCATCACGACCGCGCCGATCAGAAAGCAGATCAGTGAGATGATCGGGATCGCGCGCAGGCCGACGTGCTCCAGATGATGGACGAAGGAGACCGCGCGGAACCGCCACGGCATGGCCAGAAGCCGCAGGAAAACGGCGGTCGCTGTGCCGAGAAAGGTCGTCAGCCCGGCCGCGTCGCGGAAAAAGCCGCTGGCCCCGCGCACCACGTCGCCCGCTATTTCGATGATGCCGGGCCGGTGAGGCGGCGGCGCGTCTTCGGTTGTGCGCCGAGCGTGAATTTCGCGAAGCAGCTTGCTGTGGGAGTCCCGGATACGCCGGAGTGTAACCTCGTGACCCGCGGCCGTGAGTTCGTTGATGAGCTTGAGCAGCCGCCATGCACCGGCGGTGTCGAGCGCCCCCAGCCCGCCCAGGTCGAGATCAAGCGGACGGCCTTTCGCGCTGGGAGGAGGCGGCGTCGCGGCGGCGAGATCGCGTTCGATCCGGGAGAGGGAACGCACGGTCCAGTCACCGGACAGCGCGAGCCGCGCCCCGCCATCACTCGAAAACCTGACGAAGCGTGCGTCCTTCGCGCTGGGTCGCCGTTCTTCGCTGGACGTAACCGCAGTCATGCCCGCATCGGGCTCCGTCTTGTGCGCAAGCGCCGGATGCGCGCCAGCTCACTTTCCATTTCCGCGCGCAAACTATCGCCCGGCCCCGCGCTTGGCAATCGCCGGTTTACCTTGACATACGGTGTGCGGGCACGAACAAGCAGAAACATGGAGACCATCTCGCTCAATGACGGCCGCACGGTCATGGTGCGCGGGGAACGCTGGCCGATTGCCGGGGCGTTCACGATCTCACGGGGGGCGAAGCGCGCGGCGGAAGTCGTGGTGGTCGAGATCAGCGGAGCGGCACGCGGGATCGGCGAGTGCGTCCCCTATGCGCGGTATGGGGAGAGCGTTGCGGGCGTCATGGCACAGATCGCCGAGGCAGCGCGAACGCTCGGCGGAAGCCTGAGCCGCGAAACATTGGCGCAGGCGCTTCCGCCGGGCGCGGCGCGGAATGCGCTCGACTGCGCGCTTTGGGACTACGAGGCGAAGGCGGCGGGCGTGCCGGTGCACGCGCTGGCCGGGCTGGATGTGCCCAGACCGGTGCTGACGGCCTACACGATCGGCCTGGAATCGCCGGAGGCGATGGCTGCCAAGGCCGCTGGCTGCGGCCACCCCTTGCTCAAGCTCAAGCTGGGCGGGGAAGACGACGAGTCGCGGCTGCGCGCCGTCCGTACGGCCGCGCCGGATGCGCGACTCATCGTGGATGCCAACGAGGGCTGGCGAGCGGATGGTCTTGCGGCTCTGCTCGATATGTGCGCCGAAGCGGGCGTCGAACTCGTGGAACAGCCCCTGCCTGCGAGCGAAGACGCAGCGTTGGCGAAGATCACGCGGGCCGTGCCCGTTTGCGCGGACGAATCTGCGCATGACTCCGCCGGACTTGCCGGCCTGCGCGACCGCTACGACGCCGTCAACATCAAGCTCGACAAGACCGGCGGACTTACCGAAGCGCTCACCATGCGCGCAGCGGCAAGGCAGCTCGGGTTCAGCATCATGGTTGGCTGCATGGTCGGCACCTCGCTGGCGATGGCACCGGCGCTACTCGTCGCGCAGGGGGCTGACTGGGTCGATCTTGACGGTCCGCTGCTCCTCGCCGAGGACCGCGAATGCGCTCTGAGCGTGGATGGCGCGCTGCTCCACCCACCTTCTGCCGCCCTGTGGGGATGAGCGCCAAACACCCGTGACAGCCTTGAGTTGTCCCAATTTTGCTGAAAGATTGCGCAACCAAATCGGAAACACACGTCACAAAGCGGGAAACCGACCATGATCGACCATCAGCGGCAGATCCAGTGGCGCGCGAATTCGCGGCTCGCGATCCTTGCGCTCGTGCTGCTCGGCGTCTTTTTCATCGTGCTGCCAGTGGTCGGACCGCTTCTCTATGACAGCTATGTTCTGCGCTTTCCGCTCGGATATCTGCTGGCTTCGATCGGCAGCGTGGTTGGCCTGGTCGCGCTGATCTACTGGGTCGCAGGGCGGCAGGACCGTCTGGATGCGCGCTACAACGTCACCGGCGAGTACTAACGGATGGCTCTCAACTACCACTACCCGGTCGTCAATCCCCGCCTCGGCGCCAGCTTTGCGATCTTCGCCAGCGCCTATGTCTCGCTCGTGCTGACACTTCTCATTCTTGAGCAACTCGGGCTGGCGTCATTCTGGGTGAACCAGGTGATGATCCTCGGCCCGGCGCTGTTCTACCTCATCATCGGGCTGATGGTGCGAACCACAAACCTTGAAGACTTCTTCGTTTCCGGCGAGCGCGTGCCGGCGCTCTACAACGGACTCTCGGTCAGCGCGAACGTAATGGGCGCAAGCGCTGTCGCGACGGCACTCGGGGCGCTGGTATTCCTTGGTTATGACGGGCTGCCGCTGGTGTTGGGCTGGTGCGCGGGGCTGGCGCTTCTGACAATCCTCTTCGCGCCGTATTTGCGCAAGGCCGGCAGCTTCACCATGCCGGGTTTTCTGGGGATGCGGTTCTGCTCGCGCCTCCTGCGCGCCGTTGCGGCGGTGCTGATCCTGGTTCCCTCCGTGATGCTGCTTGCGGCGGAAGTGAAGATCGGGGCGATGATCGCCGCGCTGTTCCTGCCGCTGCCGGAGCAGATGCTGATTGCCATCGCGGCAGCCTTCGCGATGCTGACGGTGCTGTTCGGCGGGATGCGCTCCCTGACATGGGTGCAATGCGCACAGATCATCGTTGTGCTGCTGGGCATTTCCGCGCCGCTGGTGATCGTGGCGCTGCAGGTGACGAACCTGCCGGTGCCGCAGCTTAGCTATGGCGCGATCCTCGAGACGACCGCTGCGGCAGAGCAGGCCAAGGGGATCGAAGCGGCCAGCCCGCAACCGCTGTCCGAGGCGCTGCCCGGCATGGCGCCGGAGTCAATCACCAAGCCGTTCCTGCAGGCTTTCGGCGCCATGAGCGCGCTGGATTTCGTGCTGCTGAGCCTGTGCATGATGCTCGGCACCGCCATGCTGCCAGCGGTCCATTCACGGCTGAGCACGACCCCGACGATCGCTGCCGTACGCGGCTCAATGGGCTGGGCCGGGCTGGTCGCGGGTTTCATGGTGCTCAGCCTCGTCGCATATGCCGCCTTCCTGCATTCGGCAATCGTGCAACAGGTGGTCGGTACGCCGATGGCCGAACTGCCCGCATGGGCGCGCTACGCGGCGGATCTCGGGCTGATGCGGGTAGAGTCGGACGGGTTCGATCCAACCTTGGGCGCGGCGCAAGCCTTTATCAGCCGCGACTTGAGCGCCCTCGTGCTGCCGGTGGCAGGCGGGCTGCCGCAGGTGTTCGCAGGCGTGGCGGCCGCGGCGCTGCTGGCGGCCATGCTGGCCGGAGCCGCAGCACACATAACGATCATCGGCAACGTCTTGAGCAACGACCTGTTCCATCCCTGGCTACGCCGGCCCTCAACAGCCGCGCAGAGGCTGGCTGTCGCGCGCCTCGGGATGATCCTGGCCGCCCTCGCCGGGGCGTGGCTGGCGCGCTCGCTCTTCGTCGATCCGCTGCGGTGGATGCTGCTGGCATTCTCGCTGCTGGCCGGAGGCTTTTTCGCGGTTGTCGTGCTTTCGATCTGGTGGCGGCGGATCAATGTGGCCGGGGCAATGGCCGGGCTGCTGGCGGGCTTCGGCCTAACGGCGATCTACATGATCGTTATGGGACCGGCCGCCGGCGGCGTAGCGTTGCTTGATCCCCTGACAGCGGGACTTATCGGCGTTCCCGTGGCGTTCATCGCGGCGATTGCCGTGAGCCTGATCACCCCCAAACCGGACGACCTGACCGCGGAGATCGCCAGCGAAATCCGCGTCTCCGGCGGGGAGACGCTGCATGCGCGCCTGACCCGCCTCTCGGCCCGGGGCAAAGCGCCACGCCCCTGACCCAAAGCGACGTTGACAGCCGCGCCGCGATACGCTCCTTTTTCTGGATGATCGCCCGCCGTCCGGGCAAATGCGTGCGTCGCAGCCATTTTCAGGTGTAACGCCTTGGACTTTCCGCCCCCCGAAGAGCGTCTGGACCTCTACCCGCCGATCGACCAGACAAACGCCTGTGGCTTTTTGCCCGAACAGGACGGCCACGAAGTGTATTACGAGGAGTGCGGTAACCCGCGCGGCATTCCGGTGGTGCTGCTGCATGGCGGACCGGGCGGCGCCATCTCCGACGTCATGCGCCGGTTCCACGACCCCGACCGCTACCGCATCATCCTGTTCGACCAGCGCGGTTGTGGCAAGTCACGCCCGCGCGCCAGCCTGGAGCACAACACCACCTGGCATCTGGTCGAAGACATGGAGCGTCTGCGCAAGCACCTGGGCGTGGAAAGCTGGCAGGTGTTTGGCGGCTCCTGGGGGTCGACGCTCGCGCTGGCCTATGCGCAGCGCTACCCCGAGCGAGTCACGTCGCTGATCGTGCGCGGCATTTTCACGCTGCGGCGCTCGGAGTTGTTATGGTTCTATCAGAGCGGCGCGTCATGGCTTTTTCCCGACGCCTTCGAGAAATTCCTCGCCCCGATCCCGCCGGACGAGCGCGGCGATCTGATCGCAGCCTATTACAAACGCCTGACCGGCCCAGATCAGCAGGTGCAGCTTGAGGCTGCCCGCGCCTGGAGCGTCTGGGAAGGCTCGACGCTGGCGCTCCAGATCGACCCGGCCACTGTCGAGAAGTTCAGCTGCAGCAGCTACGCACTCGCCTTCGCGCGTATCGAGTGCCACTACTTCTACCACGGCGGATTCTTCGAATATGACGGCCAGCTCTTGAACGAGATGGACAGGATCAGGCATCTACCGGGCGTGATCGTGCAGGGTCGGTATGACCTCGTGACGCCGCCGGCAACGGCGTGGCAGCTCGCCAAGCTATGGCCGAAGGCGCCGCTGCAGATCGTGCCGGATGCGGGCCATGCCATGACCGAGCCGGGCATCGTGGACCGGCTGGTGCGCGCAACCCGGAAATTTGCGGAACAATAACAGCGTTCGGGAGGGGTAATGGGGGTCATTTCGACGCTTGGACCGATCGTGGCCGCCATCGTCGCGGTTGCGCTGATTGTGCTCGCTATCCTGATGATCGCGACGATCACCTCTGACAGCTTCCGGCTATGGCCGACGCCAGGCAAGAATAGCTGGCAGAACTACACCTTCTGGCCCCTGTTTCGTACGGGCATGGGCGGGCTGCCGGTCGCGGCGGCGCTGCTCGCGGATTTGAGCGGACCGCTCTGGTGGCTGCAGCTTGTGATCGGTCTTCCGCTGATCGTCGTCGGCTTCGGCGTCACCTTCTACGCCTATTTCGATCTCGGCATCGAAAACACCTACGGCGCAGATGAAAGCCTCGTGACCGATGGTCTTTATCACTACAGCCGCAATCCCCAATACGTCGCCTCGATCATGGGCTATATCGGCATCGGCGCAGCGGCCGGGTCGTGGATCATCTGGGGGCTGGTGGCGCTGGCCGTGCTGGTCTATTCGCTCATGCCGCTGGCGGAAGAGCCCTGGCTGCGCAAAAAGTTCGGTCGCGCCTACGACGATTACATGAAGTCGACGCCGCGTTTTCTGAGCTGGCGCAAGCTCCCCTTCATACATATGCCGCAAGAATCCCGTAACTAAGCCGGTCGATAACCGCGGAGGATACGATGCAGGCATTCCGCCGATCTGGTTTCGCAGCTCTGGCGTTTGGCGCGCTATTAGCGGTCGACGCGGCCGACGCGCAGGAGCGGCCAGCGAAGCATGTCTTCGGCTTCGTCCATGACCCGGTGCCGATGGAAGCGCGGGCGATCGGTTCTTACGCACGCGGCTGTTTGGCGGGCGCGCGGGAACTGCCCGTCAACGGGCCGGCCTGGCAGGCAATGCGCCTGTCCCGCAACCGCAACTGGGGTCATCCGGCGCTGCTGGACTACATCGAGCGGCTGGCGCGTGAGGCGCAGAAAAAGGATGGCTGGCCCGGCTTGCTCATCGGCGACCTGGCCCAACCGCGCGGCGGTCCCATGCTCACGGGCCACGCCAGCCACCAGATCGGTTTGGATGCGGACATCTGGCTCAAGCCCATGCCGGATCGGCGGCTGACCTGGCGGGAACGCGAGCGAATGTCCGCCGTCTCCATGCTGGCCGAGGACGGCTTGTCCGTCGACCCCGATGTGTGGACCTCCGGCCATGTCAAGCTGCTCAAGCGCGCGGCATCCTACGCCGAAGTGGCGCGCATCTTTGTCCACCCGGCAATCAAGAAGGCGCTTTGCGAGGCGGCTGGCAACGATCGCGGCTGGCTGCGCAAGGTGCGGCCGTGGTGGGGCCATCATTACCATTTTCATGTCCGCCTGAAATGCCCGCCGGGGTATCAGGGGTGTCGGAACCAGTCGCCGCCACCGCGCGGAGATGGCTGTGGCAAACCGCTCGACTATTGGTATCGCCTGCTGACCGCGCCACCCAAGCCGGACAAGCCGAAAAAGAAGAAGGCGCCGATGACGCTCGCGGACCTGCCTGCGGCATGCCGGCGTATCGTCAGCCGGGAAGGAGCACGGCTCGGTCCGCCCGATGGCGACGTGCCCGTTCCCGCGCCCAAGGCGCAGACGGTCAGCATGAGCGGAGGCTAACATGGCGCGGCACTGGCTCTGGGCAGCCGCCCTTCTGATCACGCTGACAGGTGGCAATGCAACCGCCGAGCCGCGTGATGTCCGCGTCGACACGCGGCCTCTGATCCTCGATTATGCGAACCCGCAGCGCAAACGCTTCGGCAAACTCACCTGGCTTGGCGGACTGGTCCTGCGCTCTTCCGCCGGCCCGTTCGGCGGGTATTCAGGGTTGGCCGTAAGCGCCGACGGCTCCGAACTGCTCGCAATTTCCGACCGCACCTCATGGCTGAAGATGCGTGTCGAGGAGCGCGGCGGACAGCTCATCGACGTGCGCGACGCGGTGATCGGCAAGCTTGTGCTGCGCGATGAATGGGATAACCCGGAAGTCGGGCGCGGGCTCAATGACGCCGAGGGGCTCGCCGCCCTCGAGCCGGGCGTGCTTGCTGGAGATTACTACATTGTTTTTGAGGGCAAGCACCGTATCCACCGCTACGAATTCGACGGAACCAACTTCTCTGCGCCGGTCGGCGCGCTTGAGCTTCCGCCGGCGGCGCTCCGGCTGCCCGATAACAAGGCGCTGGAATCTCTGGCCATTCTCCGCGACGGGCCGTATGAGGGCGCGGCGATCGCGTTCTCCGAGCGGCGTGCGCATATCAGCGGCGACAGCCTTGGCTGGCTGTTCCACGAAGGCAGGGTCGAGCAGATCCGGCTCAAGCGCAGCCGCATGTTCGATATCACGGACGCCGCGGCGCTACCCGATGGCGGCCTTGTTGTGCTGGAGAGGAATTTCGCCGGCATCATGCGCGGCGTGTTCATGCGTATCCGGCGCATCGACGCGGCAGACATCAAGCCCGGCGCGCGGCTCGACGGGGAGGTTCTCTACGAGACGGAGGACGGGCGAATGGTCGACAATATGGAGGCCATCGCCGTGCATACCGATGCCGAGGGCCGCACCATCCTTACCGTGATGTCGGACGACAATTACAACCCGGTGCAGCGGACGTTGCTAATGCGCTTTGCGATGGAGTAAGGGGCTTACGACGCCGCTTCAGCCCCGCCGGCGGTTTCCCGCTCCGCCAGAACCTTACGCAGCTCGCGCTTGAGCTTGAGCGCCTTGGGCGAAAGCTGCGCATCCGGCGCTTTCAGCAGGAACGCATCGAGACCGCCGCGATGATCGACCGTGCGCAGGGCGTGCGCACTGATCCGCAACTGCACGCTGCGCTGGAGCGCATCGCTCATCAGCGTCACATCGCACAGGTTCGGGAGAAAGCGCCGACGCGTCTTGTTGTTCGCATGGCTGACATTATGACCCGTCTGCGCGGTCTTGCCTGTTAGCTCGCAACGGCGGCTCATCACGGTCTCCCGAAAATTGGTGAGATGAAACGAAAATGCGCGCAACTGCCGCGCGCGAAGCCCTGTTATTAGCCTGTGAAGCCAGACGCGTCAAGAGAGGCGGAGACCCAAAGCCTCCGCCTCGCCGTTACTTAACCCTGGGGTTGCGGCTCCATGCCGCCTGTGTCCGGCTCTTCGCCGCCGCGCGATTTCCGGCCCGCGCTCGGCACGGCTGACGACCGCTTGCGCGGCTCGCTTGCCGGCTGGGCCGCCTGGAACTCACGGATCGGAGGCTTACCCTCCAGAAGGTCCTTGATCTCCTGTCCGGAAAGCGTCTCGTACTCCAGCAGCCCCTTGGCGATGATATGCAGCTTGTCGACGTTTTCCTCGATCAGCCGCTTGGCGAAGTCATAGCCCTCATCCACGATGCGGTAGATTTCCTCATCGACGACCTTCTGGGTTTCGTCGGACAGGTGCTGCTGCCGGGCGACGGAATGCCCAAGAAACACCTCGTCCTCGTTCTCCCCATACGCCAGCGGACCGAGCTTGTCGGACATGCCGTACTGCGTGACCATCGCACGGGCCATCTGGGTCGCCATCTTGAAGTCCATCGCGGCACCCGAGGTCACCTTGTCGTAGCCGAACACGACCTCCTCGGCGATACGTCCGCCCATGGCGACCGCGATGTCCGCCTTCATCTTCTGGCGGGTGACGGACAGGTTGTCACGCTCCGGCAGCCGCATGACCATACCGAGCGCGCGACCACGCGGGATGATCGTCGCTTTATGGACCGGGTCGGAGCCCTCGACCATCAGGCCGATGAGCGCGTGGCCACCCTCGTGGTACGCGGTGAGCTTCTTCTCCTCGTCGGTCATGACCATCGAGCGGCGCTCCGCACCCATCATGACCTTGTCCTTGGCGTCCTCGAACTCCTGCTGGGTGACCAGCCGCTTCGAGCGACGCGCGGCCAGGAGCGCGGCCTCGTTCGTCAGGTTTGCCAGATCGGCACCCGCGAAGCCGGGCGTACCCCGCGCGATAACACGGATATCGACATCCGGCGCCAGCGGCACCTTGCGCGTGTGCACCTTCAGAATTTTCTCGCGTCCCATTACGTCCGGCGCGGGCACCACGACCTGCCGGTCGAAGCGGCCGGGGCGCAGTAGCGCGGGGTCAAGGACGTCCGGACGGTTCGTCGCGGCAATCAGGATCACGCCTTCATTCGCCTCGAAGCCGTCCATCTCGACCAGCAACTGGTTCAGCGTCTGCTCGCGCTCGTCATTGCCGCCGCCGAGGCCAGCGCCACGGTGCCGGCCAACCGCGTCGATCTCGTCGATGAAGATGATGCAAGGCGCATTCTTCTTCGCCTGCTCGAACATGTCGCGCACGCGGCTCGCGCCCACACCGACGAACATTTCAACGAAGTCCGAACCCGAGATCGTGAAGAACGGCACATTCGCTTCACCCGCGATCGCGCGGGCCAGCAGCGTCTTACCGGTGCCCGGCGGGCCGACCAGCAGCGCGCCGTGCGGAATGCGACCGCCGAGGCGCTGAAACTTCTGCGGATCGCGCAGAAACTCCACGATCTCTTCCAAATCTTCCTTCGCTTCGTCGACGCCCGCGACGTCGTCAAAGGTGACGCGATCCGTCCGCTCGGTGAGCAGCTTCGCCTTGGATTTGCCGAAACCCATCGCGCGGCCGCCGCCGCCCTGCATCTGCCGCATGAAGAAAATCCACACGGCGATCAGAAGCAGCATCGGGAACCAGGAAATCAGGATGCTCAGCAGCGTGGGCGAACTGTCGTCCTGCGGCTCGACCGAAATGCCGACGCCTTGGTTCTCCAGCCGCTCGACCAGCTTCGGATCATTTGGCGCAAAGGTCTCGAAGCTGCGCCCGTCGGTGTATTGACCCACGATCTTGTCGCCCGAGAGCGTCACGGAGCGGACATTGCTGTCCTCAACGGCGCTCAGGAACTGAGAGTAACTGATGCTGTTCTCGGCGGTCTGACGGCTTGGGCTCTGAAACAGGTTGAACAGAGCGATCAGGAGCAGACCGATGATGATCCAGATGGCGAAGTTACGGAAATTCGAATTCATCTGACGTCCTTGCCTTTCGCTGCCTCGCGTGCGCAGCGGACGTGCCCGGCGGGGGGCCGAGCGATACGCAGTGCAGACGAGTACCTCACGCGATTTTCAGCCATGCGCGGCATTACGACAAACATATGGTTGGTGGTTCTCTTTGCCAAGCATTGCGCGGTCTGGTCGCGGCTGAAAACCTTTCCGTTTCATGCATATCCCGTGCCGCCACCGTGCCAGATGAACGCGGCCGCACAGTTTGCGGTATCGGGATGCTGATCGGTGAGGGCGAAGCCACGCACGGGGACGCCCAGGAGTCGGGTCTCTGCGTAAAGAGCGGGCAGCGCGGCCAAGGCGGGCGCAGGGTGCTGCTCTCGGACCGCTTTGGGCAATGCCGTAACATTGTCTTCACCGAGCGCGGCGACACGGACCGGATGGCGCAAGTGACGGCACATGATCCGAAAGCGCCGGTCCCAGAGCGCGGTTTCGCCGGGGCGGAGTGTCAGGGGTGCCGCGCGCAGCCTTCCCGGCTCGCGGCAGAACACTAGCGTGCCAGGCTCCGGGGCGATAACGCAGCCGCCCAGCGTCATCGAAGCCTCGAGTCCGGCGCGAAGTTGAGCGGCCAGCATCTCCAGCTTGCGCAGGCGCGGCGCGCGAAGCTGCCCGCCCACGGCCAAAAGCACCCGCTTGAGCACGTGAATGGCCACTTCTTCCGGAAGCCCGCGCAATGCCTTGGCATCAATTCGGACATAGCCCGCCGGGCTGACTGTGATGTGTCCATTGATGAAATCAGCGGCGGCCGTGTCGATCGCCTCGCGCGCCCGCCTCAGCCGTTCGGCGCTTTCGACCATCCGCGCCCGCGTCACACCGAGCTCGGCGAGCGTATCCAGAGCGCGGCGTATTCTGACACGTTCAAACCGCGCCTCGGCGTTGCTCGGGTCTTCCAGCCATACGGCCGTGCGTGCATCGAGCTCGGCGCGAAGCGCAGCCCGCGAAACGCCGAGGAACGGCCGGAGCACAGCCACGCCGTCCCAGGCCGTTTCGGAAGCCATCGCTGCCAGCCCGTCCACGCCGCTGCCGCGCGCCAGCCGCATCAGGAACGTCTCGGCCACATCATCGGCTGTATGCGCGGTGACGATTGCGCCGATACCTTGCGCGCGAGCGAAGTCGGCCAGCAGCGTGTAACGCGCCTCCCGCGCTTCGGCCTGCGAGGCTCCCGGCGGGGCGGTTTCCCAAGTCAGGATGTGATGCGGCAGATCGAGCGCATCGGCCTGCTCCCCGACCCATTCCGCCTCCTGCCGTGACTCCGGGCGCAAGCAATGATCGACCGTCAGAACGATCAGCGCCGGCGGGGACGGGATTTGCTGCGCCCATTGGTGCGCTAGCCGCATCAAAGCCGTGCTGTCGCCTCCTCCGGAAACAGCGAGCGCAACACGCGAAAAGCGCGTCAGCGGTGCAAACAACGCGTCAATGTCTTGATGAGTCAGCACGCCGGACACCTTAGCCCCATATGCCGGCGAAGCGCTGAGGTCGCACGCGATCGCGGTTAACTATCCGCAGCCCGAACGGCGGCGTTCGTCAGCGACGCGATCCTGAAACGTCTCGGGCATTCCGTCCAGCCGGCCATCGAGACGGCTCAGCGCGTCGCATGCCGACTCCGGGCGGTCCAGCCGGCGCAGCACCACCGCCAGCTTCAAAAGCGTCTCCTCGGATTTTTCCCCGGTGGGCGCGGTGTTGTAAACCTTCACGAAGTTGTTGGCCGCCACGACGTAGTCGCCTTCCGCGAAGGCAGCATCAGCGAGCCAGTAGCGCGCATCGTTGGCCAGCGGATCGTCGGGATAAGTCTCGAGAAACTGCTGGAACCCGTCGCGCGCGGCTGCATAGTCCTGCGCCTGCAGCGCGTCATAGGCCTGGGTGAACATGGCCTGAGCATCCGGGTTCCCGGCCTCGTCGGTCGGCGCGCTCATGGTTTCGTCTTCCCACGCGCCAAAATCGTCATCAGGCGCAGTGGGCGTCTGCACGGTCGTCGTGCCGAAGCCCGTTTCCGTGTCCGGCTCGGTATCTTCCGCAGCCATATCCGTCGCATCGTCCTCGGCGGGCGGCTGCGCCGTCACGTCCGTTTCGCCGGTAGCACCCTGCCCGATCGCAGCTTCCAGCCGATTCAGCCGTTTCACTGTCTCCGAGAGCTGGGCGGACAGCGCTTGCACCTGGATTTCGAGCTGCTGAAGTTCCGGGCCAGGACCTGTCGATGGCTGTGGCGCCGATTGCGCGAGCGGATCTTCGCCCTGGCCAAAGGGTTCGCTCGACATGTCGGCTTCCGGCTCTGGACTCTCTTGCCCCGGGGCGACGCCATCACCCGGCGCAAAGCTCTGCAGCGCGCCGATCATTGCGCGCATGTCGATGAGGCTGTCCTCGATCCGCCGCAGCCGCTTTTCCACGCTCGACGGCGCACTTTGCGCCTCGCTGGCGGCCTCTTCGCTGTCCTGGGCGCGCGCCGGCGCCACAACGACCGCGCTAAGCAGCAGCGCGAGGCAAACGGATTGGACAAGTCTCGAAAAAAGAGTTGGCATCATATGGTCCCAAACACGCGAGCGGCCGCAGGCATCGCAGCCGACGCTCTCGTTGCGCCGCAATCGCGACAGGACTGCGGCAAATCGCGTGTTGGTTGCGCCATGCCGGCGAGCTTGTCAAGCCGCTCACCGCAGCGCGACGGCAACGCCTGCGTCGATCAGCAGATTGCGCAGCAGATACCGCTCGCCGAGTTCGCCGCTGTTGCCACGCGCGCGAGTGAGCGTGAAGCGGTCGCGTTCTCCGTATGCGCTGGCGCCGATCGGCGGGCGATAGCCAAGGCCCTTGCCGGTCTTGATTGCGTAGTGCTCTGCCAGCCCGATGAGCACCTCCCCGACGATTGTACCGCCCACGGGACCGAGGGTGTGGCCTCCGCGCATACGAGGCTGGCCGTCGGATACGCTGTCGCCCGCCGCTGCGTAGCGGGCGCCGTCGGGGGAGGCCGCATAGGCACTGGTGTCCGGGCCGATGCTGGTGGGGGCGCCCATCGCGTCGGCTTCCTGAAGTACGTAGTACCAGAGCGGCGTTTCGCCGGATATGGTTTCGCGCGTGGGTCGGTCGGGCGGTAGGATATAGCCGCGCCATGGCTCATCGGCTTCGCCCGCCTCCTGGCGCGGCTCCCAGAGGTAGAGAACGCCGCGCTTGCGTAGGTCGGGAAGGATCTTTTCCGCCACGGCCTGACCCGACCGCAGTCCGGCACGGGCACCAGCCAGCAGGATCGCCTCCGCAGTGCTCCGCGTCCGACGGTTCTCGTGCCAGCCGCGGCGCACCGACGCCAGGTATGGGTCGATCAGTCGGGCACGATTAAATCCCTCCGGCGGTTGGGGAAGAACGTCGACAAAATACCGCCAGTCCGCGAGGTCGTCGGAACGCAGCCGTTCGTGCTGCCCGCCGTTTGCGGCCAGCCACCTCGGATCGAAGCGCCGGGCGCGTTCGCCTTCGCGCATCTTGTAGCTCGTTCGCAGTTGGCTGGCGGTAAACTGATAGGCCGCCAAGGCAAATTCGTTCGGAATAAACGGCTGCTTGATCTCTTCGCCGTCCCGGAAACCGGCGGCGAAGAACAGATCGCGACCGTTGGTGACGATGTCCTGCGTGCGCTCATCGCCGATCAGGCGTGGCACCAGGTCCTCCACGATGACGCGGTGATAGTAGTGGATGACCGTTTCCCGCGCGTCGTTGAAGAGAAGCAGTTGCTTCGACTTCGGCAGCGCCCGCGCCAGCTCGACGTTTGAGCAGTCATCGCTTTCGCAAAAGCGGCTCTTCTCGCTCGCCAGATGCCGCTCGATCAGCATGTCGACCGCGCGGTTGTGCAGTTCGATCAGCGCGGCCTGAAGCTGGGTGACGAAGATGTGACCCGCGGGCGGCATGTGCCGCGACAAGGCATACCGCTTGCCGGAGCGGTTCAGGCGCGGGCCGGTGCGGATATAGGGCACATAGAACCTTTCAGGGTTGGCCCGTGGCCCATCCCCATAGATTATGTCGAGGTCGAGTTCGGCTGAGACGCGCCGGGCGCCGCCCCCGTCTCGCCAGCCGTCAAGCATCTGATCGACTTGCAGATCGGCGCCGACGAGTTGAGCGAAGAAGGTATAGCCGGCGGGAATTTCGCTGTCCTGACCGCGGCCCGCTGGCTCGGTCATCGTTTCCGCAAGGCGGCGCAGGGCGGCGCGGCCCGACCCTGCACGGCGGTCCTGAGGCTGCCTGCGCGCCCTGGGGCGCTCTTCGGGAGTGTCAGGGGCATAGTCTCGGCGTGGTTCACCGTATCTGGATGACTCGTGGTCAGGAGACGGGCGCGGCTCGGTATAGCGCCGCCGTTCAGGGCGCTCCGCGCGATCGCGCTGGAGGACTGGTGAGCTGGTTCGCGCGCCGGCTTCGGGGATGGTCAGGCGCTGCCCAACGCGCAGTTCACGCGGATCGGAAACACCATTCGCACGCATCAGCGCTTCCACCGATACGTGATAGCGCTTGGAAATGCGAAAGAGCGTTTCACCACTTTCGACAGTATGATACCGGCCGGCCTGCTCTTCCTCCCGTGGCTCCCGCCAGGACCGGTTTCGCGGTTCAGGCGCGTACCGCTCGTGGCTCCGCTCCTGCCGATAATCCGCACCGCGGGCGTTATGCCAGTGCTCGAACCTATCGGCGAAGGTCGACATCTGCGCCTGGACATCTGTCGCCGCTCCCGCCATTACGCCGGCAGCGATAACAAAGCCAACAAGGCAAACAAAACGCCGACCATCCGCGAACGCCAGCGCGTTGCGGGATACCCAACCCAATTCGATCCTCATGGCCTCTATGTGCCCTTGCCGATGACGCAGGTTACTGAAAGCTTGATCGTGGGTTGGAGAGGTGAAGCAAAAATTAAACGCGAATTGCGCCGACATTTTTCACGATCCGTTAGTTAACAATATCTCAACGAATCGGGGATGCTGACTCGCTGGTGCGCCGCCGGCCTTGAGTTCGCGCTGGCGCGTGGTAAGACGAAAGCGCAGAGAGGGGCTTCGGGGTTGAGATGGATAAGGTGTCTTGCATGAGGTGGGTTCAGCGCGCCTTGCCCGCGCTTTTTGCGTTCGCGGTTAAGGTGCTGGTGGTTTTGCCGGCGCAGGCCGATGAGGCCTTTTCCGACTGGCTCAAGGGCTTCCGCGCGGACGCAGCCGCGCAGGGAATTTCGCAGAGAACGCTGGACGCGGCTCTGAGCGGACTGACGCCCGATCCTGAAATCCTCGAAGCCCAGAACAACCAGGCAGAATTCGTCAAACCGATCTGGGATTATCTGGGCAGCGCTGTCTCGCAAGCCCGCATCCGCAAGGGTCGCGCGCAGCTTCGCCGTTACGCCGATCAGTTTGCCGCCATCGAAAAGAAGTACGGTGTCGACCGTCACTACCTCGCCGCGATCTGGGGCATGGAGACGAGCTACGGCTCCTTCATGGGCAACAAGAGCGTTATTCGGTCGCTTGCAACGCTGGCTTACACGGGCGACCGGACACAGTTCGGTCGGACCCAGCTTCTCGCCGCACTGAAGATCCTCGACAGCGGTGACATCGATGTCGCCAACATGGAAGGCTCGTGGGCCGGGGCGATGGGCCACACACAGTTCATACCCACCACCTACCTCGACTACGCCGTCGACTTCACCGGCGATGGCACGCGCGACATCTGGCGAGCGATTTCCGATGCGCTGGCCTCCACCGCGAATTTTTTGAAGGAGAAAGGCTGGAATACTGGCGAGACATGGGGCTATGAGGTCATCCTGCCGGACGGCTTCGACTACGCGCTGGCCGACGGGCGCACGCAGCGCACGCTCGCCGAATGGACGAAGTTCGGGATCAAGCGGCCCGGCGGCAGACCGTTTCCGCGTCCATCTGATCCGGCGCGGTTGATCGTACCGGCAGGCGCGAACGGGCCGGCGTTCCTGCTGATTAATAACTTCTACGTCATCAAGCGCTACAATAATGCAACGGCTTATGCGCTGGCTGTCGGGCATTTGGCGGACCGGCTGATGGGCTTCGGGCCGATCCAGCAATCCTGGCCCACCAGCGAGCAGCCTCTGGCGCGCAGCGAGCGCAAAGAGCTCCAAAAAATGCTCGCTGAGATGGGTTTCCTGCGCGGAAAGATCGACGGCATCGTAGGTCCGAACACGAAATCAGCAGTGCGTGCGTTTCAACGGTCGCGCAACATGGTTCCGGACGGTTTTCCGACCAAGCGGCTGCTGAAGAGGATGCGTGCGGCCCAGGCCGGTTAGGGTAAAACGTCCGCGTTTTGCCGCATTTTTTCGTCAGGTGTTTCAGTATGGTACGTGGGCGAGTGAATTGGCATTGGATCGGTGTTCGTGCGGCGAAGCTCGCGGTTGGGTTGGCCGCTCTCGCCTTCGCCCTCACCGCCACAGCCCACGCGCAGGACGATGACGCACCGTTCGTCCCCGCCTGGACGCAAAGCTACATCAACCCCTTCCCGGAAACCGACAAATACAAGCTCTATGTCATTGGCGACTTCCTGGCTGCCGGGCTCGCGACCGCCCTGCCGGAAGCACTGGACGAGTCTGCAAGCATCGAGATCGAACAGGAGACTCGGAATTCCAGCGGACTGGCCCGACCCGATCGTTACAACTGGTCGCGCCGCATCGAGGACATCCTCGAAGACCAGACAGTGCACGTGGCGGTCATCATGCTCGGCACGAATGACCGGCGCCGGATCCGCGCGGCCAGCGGTTTCGAGGATTTCGGTACCGAAGCCTGGGCGGAAGCCTACAGGCTGCGGGTCGACTCGATCATCGAGAAGCTGACCAAAGCGAAGGTCGCGGTCTACTGGATGGGCCTCCCGATTGTCGCGGACGAGGAGGGCCGGGCGGAGTATGAGCAGATCAACAGCATCATCCGCGAGCGAGCCTATATCGGCGGGGTGAAGTATATCGACACCTGGAACGGCTTTTCCGATCAATTCGGGAATTTCAGCGCCTACGGCCCGAGTGTCGAGGGCGTCACCAAGCGGCTGCGCGACAACAACGGGATCGGCTTTACCGCCGAGGGCAACCGCAAGCTTGCCGAGTTTGCCGCCTCTGTCATCAAGCGCGACCTGGCCGCGGCACGGCGCGAGCGCAGCATTCCGCTGGCCGGCGATGAGCAGCAACAGGCGCAAATCGCACGCATGTCGCAGGAGCAAAGGCCCGACGAGCAGGATAATGTGGACGAGGCGACGGCGGAGACGGGCGATGCGGTCGCGCCAGTGCCCGGAGATATTACTGTCGCCGAGGAGAATGCTGAAAATGGCCGGGGTAACCGTGCCGTGTCGTTCTCCGATTATTCGCCGCCGGGTGAGCAACTGGCCATCGAC